>NZ_JRUD01000008.1 GCF_000802425.1 Pseudomonas flexibilis
CCGCAACTAGCTACCACGGGTGATACCACACGATTCCGACCAAACCCCGCACTACAGCACCGTGCGGAGCGCCTGAGGAGCCGCGGCAAGAGCGGCAAGCAGATCGTTTGCGCGGCGATGCGCAAGCTGCTGCACATCGCCTATGGAGTACTCAAATCCGGCCAGCCCTTCGACCCCAAACTGGCGCTTGCGCGGTAGGGAGCAAGACGGTATCTACGTCACGGGCATCAGCAGGCGCGGCGCGGCCTCGACGATCTGCCGCGACAGGTGCTCCATGCGCGGCGATTGCACCTTCCAGGTGTGCCAGTACAGCGCCACATCGCGCGGCGCGTCCGGAGTCAGGTCGAGCACCTCGCCGCCGGCCAGCGCGTCGCGGATCAGCAGCTCCGGCACCATGCCGTAGCCCAGGCCGTAGCGGATGGCCTGGTAGTGCGGCTCGGCCCCCGGCACGTAATGGGTCGGATAGGCGCCCGGCGGCAGGCCGAAACGCTCCAGCAGGAAGGCGGACTGCAGGCGGTCCTTGCGGGTGTAGGCGACAACCGGCGCGCGGCGTGCGGCGGCGCGCGTCAGGCCGTGGGGGAAGAAGCGCTGGCGGAACGGTTCGCTGGCCACCAGCCGGTAGCGCATGATGCCCAGCGGCGCCGCCGTGCAGCCTCGCATCGGCTTGGGCTCGGTGCTGATGCAGCCGATGGCCAGACCGCTTTCCAGCAGGCTGTAGGTGTAGTCCTGGTCCTCGACGGTCAGGTCCAGCAGCACCCGCTCGCGGATCAGCACCTCGGCCAGCGCCGGGAAGAACCAGGTGCCCAGGCTGTCGGCATTCAGCGCCGCGACCACCACCAGCGGCGCGTCGCTCTGCTCGGCCAGCTCGGCCAGCAGGTCGGCCTCCAGCAACTGGGCGCGGCGCAGGTACTGCAGCAGACGCTGGCCCAGCTCGGTGGGCCGGCACGGCCGGCTGCGCACCACCAGCGGCGTGCCCAGGGTGCTTTCCAGGGCGCGCACCCGCTGGGAAATGGCCGGCGAGGTGAGGTGCAGGCGCGCCGCCGCCTGCTCAAAGCTGCCGCATTCGATCACGGCCCGGAAAGCCTGCGTTTGTCTAGGGTCCAACTGCATGACAGCGCCCGGATTAAGAAAATGTTTGTATACCCTAAAAAACCTTAGCCATGTTCATTTTCCCGGCGGCCCACGGATAATCGCGCCCCTCACATCCGCGTGCTCCGGAGCCTGTCGTGACCCTCACCCTGCTGTACGTCATCTACCTGATCGCCATCACCGCCGAAGCCATGTCCGGGGCCATCATGGGCATGCGGCGCGGCATGGATCTGTTCGGCATCAGCCTTCTGGGCACGGTCACCGCCTTGGGTGGCGGCACCGCCCGCGACGTACTGCTCGGTCACTACCCAGTGGGCTGGATCGCGCACCCCGAGTACCTGTCCTTCACCATCGGCGCGGCCATCGTCACAGCCTTCATCGCACGCCAGATGCACCATCTGCGCAAGCTGTTCCTGATTGTCGACGGCCTGGGCCTGGTGGCCTTCACCGTGATCGGCTGCGACGTGGCCATGGGCATGGAGGCGCACCCCTCCATCGTGGTGCTGGCCGGCGTGATCACCGGCATCTTCGGCGGTCTGCTGCGCGACATCCTGTGCAACGAGGTGCCCATGGTGCTGCGCCGCGAGCTGTACGCCACCGTAGCCCTGTTCACCGGCGTGCTCTACGTGTCCCTGCTGTGGCTGGGCATCGACATCCAGATTGCCTCGCTGGCGGCGCTGGTGTCGGGTTTCCTGCTGCGCATGCTGGCCATCCGCTTCGGCTGGCGCCTGCCGCAGTACGATTCCGAGAACATTCGCGGACTGGATTGATCGGTATCACACCCTCCGACTGCCCGATGAGCGGTCGTCTCGCTACACTCACGCCATCGGTCAACCAGGGGACTCCAGTGTGTTAAGCCAACTCGGCATCAAGGGTCGCGTCCTATTGCTGACCCTCTTGCCCACCAGCCTGCTGGCCTTGCTGCTGGGTATCTACTTCACCTCGATGCAACTGGCGGACCTGCAGTCACAGTTGCTGCAACGCGGTCAGATGGTCACCGAGCACCTTGCACCGCTCACCGCGCCAGCGCTGCCCAACAGCGATCCCGCACTGCTGCAGCGCATCGCCAGCAAGGCGCTCGAACAGCCCGACGTGCGTGCGGTGACGCTGTATGACCAGGACGGTCAGATGCGCGCCCATGCCGGGCCGAACATGCTGCCGCAGACCCGTCCCGTCCGCCGAACCGATCAGCCGCAACGGCTGACCGACCGGGATACCACGCGCTTCATCCAGCCGATCCTTATCAGCCACCTGACCCTTGGCGAGGCCGCTGCCACTGACGACCGGCCGCTGGGCTGGATCGAGCTGGAAATTTCCCACCAGGGCACCCTGCTGCGCGGCTACCGCAGCCTGTTCGCCAGCCTGATGCTGATCGGCGCCTGCCTGGGGGTGGCCGCGCTGCTGGCCCTGCGCATGAGCCGGGCGATCAACGTGCCGCTGACGATCATCCAGAAGGGCGTGGCGCGCCTGAAGGACGGCGATCTGCAGACCCGCCTGCCGGACCTGGGCAGCCGCGAGATGGACCAGTTGGCCGCCGGCATCAACCGCATGGCCGCTGCCCTGCAGAATGCCCAGGAGGAGCTCCAGCACAGCATCGAGCAGGCCACCGAGGACGTGCGCCAGAACCTGGAAACCATCGAGATCCAGAACATCGAGCTGGACCTGGCGCGCAAGGAGGCGCTGGAGGCCAGTCGCATCAAGTCGGAGTTCCTGGCCAACATGAGCCACGAGATCCGCACACCGCTCAACGGCATCCTCGGCTTCACCAAGCTGCTGCTGCGCAACGAACTGACCCCGCGCCAGCGCGACTACCTGCAGACCATCCAGAAGTCCGCCAACAACCTGCTGGGCATCATCAACGAGATCCTCGACTTCTCGAAGATCGAGGCCGGCAAGCTGGTGCTGGAGAACGCACCGTTCAACCTGCGCGACCTGCTGCAGGACACCCTGACCATGCTGGCCCCGGAAGCGCATGGCAAGCAGCTGGAACTGGTCTGCCTGATCTACCGCGATACACCGCAGTCGCTGGTCGGCGATTCGCTGCGCCTCAAGCAGGTACTCACCAACCTGGTGAGCAACGCCATCAAGTTCACCCACCAGGGCACCGTGGCCGTGCGCGCCATGGTGGAGGACGAAGACGACGAACGCGCACAGCTGCGCATCAGCGTCAGTGACACCGGCATCGGCCTGTCGGAGGACGATCTGCGCCAGCTGTTCCATGCCTTCAGCCAGGCCGACAACTCCATCAGCCGCCAGGCCGGCGGCACCGGCCTGGGCCTGGTGATCTCCAAGCGCCTGGTCGAGCAGATGGGCGGCGAGATCGGCGTGGAAAGCGTGCCGGGCCAGGGTTCGGACTTCTGGATCAGCATCAGCCTGCCCAAGGCCGAGCCGCTGGACGAGGAAACCTGCGAAGACCTGCGCGGCCTGCGCGTCGCGCTGCTGGATGGCCACGACCTGGCTCGCCAGGCGCTGCGTCATCAACTGGAAGACGCCGGTCTCGAGGTACTCGAGTACGCCAACCCCGGCGAGCTGCTGGAGGCGGTGGCCAACTCCCCGGATGCCCGCCCGATCGAGCTGACGGTGCTGAGCATCGACAGCCGCAGCCTGCCGCCGGAACGGCTGGGACAGTACCTGCACGAGCTGGAAGCCCAGAGCTGCAAGGCGCTCATCCTCTGCCCGACCACGGACCAGATGCTCTACAACCAGGAGCTCGGCGACGAACATCAGCAACTGCTCAGCAAGCCGATCTGCACGCGCCAGCTGCATAACGGCCTGTGGGAGCTGCGCGGCGGCCGTCCGGCGAGCCGCAACGAATCTCCTGCTCCACTGGCGGGCCAGTCGCGTCCGCCGCGCCTGCTGTGCGTGGATGACAACCCGGCCAACCTGCTGCTGGTGGAAACCCTGCTCGCCGACCTGGGGGCAGAGGTCACCGCGGTGGACAGCGGCTTCGCCGCCGTCGAGCAGGTGCGCCGGCACAGCTTCGACCTGATCTTCATGGACGTGCAGATGCCCGGCATGGATGGCCTGAAGGCCACCGAGGTGATCCGCGCCTGGGAAACCGAGCAGGCCCGGGCACAGACGCCCATCGTCGCCCTTACCGCCCACGCCCTGGCCAACGAACGGCGCGCCCTGCTGCAGGGCGGCATGGACGATTACCTGACCAAGCCGATCAACGAGCACCAGCTCAGCCAGGTGGTGCTCAAGTGGACCGGTCTGAGCCTGCGCGGCGGTCAGCCGGTACGTCCGAGCGAGCCGGCGGGCGAACCCGGCAGCGGCCTGCCGGTACTGGACTCCGAGGAAGGCCTGCGCCTGGCCGCCGGCAAGGCTGACCTGGCGGCCGACATGCTGGCCATGCTGCTGGATTCGCTGAACGCCGACCGTCAGGCCATCCTGATCGCCTGGGAGCGCTGGGACCGCGAGGCGCTGATCGAGCGCATCCACCGCCTGCATGGCGCCACCCGTTACTGCGGCGTGCCCCAGCTGCGTGCCGCCTGCCAACGCTGCGAAACCCTGCTCAAGCAGGACGCGCCGGAGGCACACGAAGCGCTGGAAGTGCTCGACGAAGCCATCCAGCGTCTGTCGCGGACGGCGGTGACGGCCTGACGCTCATCCATTCCGGAAACGAAAAAGGCAGCCTCGCGGCTGCCTTTTTCATTGGTGGGACAGGGATCAGTGCGCGACAGCGCCGCTGGCACCGAGGCCGGTCTGCGAGCGGATGAACTGCGGCAGGAAGCGCGCGCGCTCCTCGCTGGCGGCCTGGGACTTGTCGGTGACCGAGAAGAACCAGGTGGTGGCGAAGGCGACGATCATCGAGAACAGCGCCGGGTACTCGTAGGGGAAGATCGCCTGGGCGTTGCCCAGGATGCTCACCCACACGGTCGGGCTGAGGATGGTCAGCACCACCGCGGTACCCAGGCCGAGGATCCCGCCGAACAGCGCGCCGCGGGTGGTCAGGCCCTTCCAGTACATGGAGAGGAACAGCACCGGGAAGTTGCAGCTGGCGGCGATCGAGAAGGCCAGGCCGACCATGAAGGCGATGTTCTGCTTCTCGAAGGCGATACCCAGCAGGATGGCGACCACACCCAGGGCCAGGGTGGTGATCTTGGTGACCTTCAGCTCGTCCTGCTCGCGGGCCTTGCCCTTCTTGATGACGCAGGCGTACAGGTCATGGGACACCGCCGAGGCACCGGCCAGGGTCAGACCGGCCACCACGGCCAGGATGGTGGCGAACGCCACGGCCGAGATGAAGCCCAGGAACAGGTTGCCACCCACGGCGCTGGCCAGGTGTACAGCGACCATGTTGTTACCGCCGACGATGGCGCCCGAGGCGTCCTTGAACTCCGGATTGGTGCCCACCAGCAGGATGGCGCCGAAGCCGATGATGAAGGTCAGGATGTAGAAGTAGCCAATGAAGCCAGTGGCGTAGAACACCGACTTGCGGGCTTCCTTGGCGTCCGCCACGGTGAAGAAGCGCATCAGGATATGCGGCAGGCCGGCGGTGCCGAACATCAGCGCCAGGCCCAGCGAGATCGCGGAGATCGGGTCGCTGACCAGACCGCCGGGGCTCATGATCGACTCGCCCTTGGCGTGCACGCTGATCGCTTCGGAGAACAGGCGGCCGAAGTCGAAGCCGACGTGCTTCATCACCATGATGGCCATGAAGGTGGCGCCAGAGAGCAGCAGGATCGCCTTGATGATCTGCACCCAGGTGGTGGCCAGCATGCCGCCGAACAGCACGTACATGACCATCAGCACCCCGACCAGCACCACGGCGACCAGGTAGTCCAGGCCGAACAGCAGCTGGATCAGCTTGCCAGCGCCGACCATCTGGGCGATCAGGTAGAAGGCCACCACGGTCAGCGAGCCGAAGGCGGAGAGGATGCGGATCTGGGTTTGGCCGAGGCGGTAGGAAGCCACGTCGGAGAACGTGAACTTGCCCAGGTTGCGCAGGCGCTCGGCGATCATGAACAGGATGATCGGCCAGCCCACCAGGAAGCCGATCGAGTAGATCAGGCCGTCATAGCCGGAGGCGAACACCAGGGCGGAAATACCCAGGAACGAGGCGGCGGACATGTAGTCGCCGGCGATCGCCATGCCGTTCTGGAAACCGGTGATGCTGCCACCGGCGGTGTAGTAGTCGGAGGTCGAGGTGTTGCGCTTGGCGGCCCACTTGGTGATGCCCATGGTGGCTGCGATGAACACCAGGAACATGACGATGGCCGTGTAGTTGGTGGCCTGCTTGACCACTTCGCCTTCCAGGGCACCGGCCGCCCACAGGCTGGGGGCGACGAACAGCAGGGCGGCACCTGCCAGGAGACGGGACATCATTGCTGCGCCTCCTCGATGATTTCCGCGGTCAGGTCGTCAAATTCGCCGTTGGCGCGCTTGACGTAGATGCCGGTCAGGATGAATGCGGAGAAGATCAGGCCCAGACCTGCGGGGATGCCCCAGGTGATGGACGAGTCGGCGCTGATGCGCGTGCCGAACAGCTGGGGATCGAATGCGATCACCAGGATGTAAGCCACGTAGAGGCCGAGCATGATGGCGGACAGGGTCCAGGCGAAGCGACCGCGACGGGCCACCAGTTCTTTGAAGCGCGGACTTTGTTCAATCCGCTGGGTTACAACGTCGTACATCTTGTTCTTGTCCTAAAAGCCAGGGAATTCTGGACGGGGGGCACTCTAAGCCCCTGCCCCGTCAACAAAAGTCGACATTGGTCGAATTGGCCGCCGGTCGCAAAAGGTTGCTGTGGTCGACATTTCCTGAGTTGGCCTGCCCGAAGGCCGCGCCGTTATTCCATCGTCAAAAAGCTATCACCCCCATACAGGAGAAAAATTTTCTCAATCGACCCGTCCCCGCTAAGGTTCACGCAAACGACAACGATTCCCAACTCAATCCGGGGACTCCACATGCTCAAGACCGCTACCTTCACCGTCATGCACTTCTGCATTGCCTTCGCGGTGACCTATGTCCTGACCGGCAGCGTGGCCATCGGGGGACTGGTGGCGGCCATCGAACCCCTGTGCAACTCGGTGGGCTTCTACTTCCACGAGAAGCTCTGGGAGCGCTTCGGAAAGTCGGCCCCCGCCCCCGTTCCGGAACATGCCTGGCTGCACCATCAGGCCTGATCCGCCAAGCGGACCGGCAGGGTCGTTGGACGGCGCTAAGCTGCAAGGACGCTTCCGCCGGCCCGCCCCATGCGACCACGCCTTCACTACCTCGCCTTCCTGCTGTTTTTCGCCCTGCTGCTGAGCGCCTGCTGGGCCTGGCTCGGTCGCAGCCATCCGCTGGCCGACGCCATCGCCGACGACCAGCGTCTGCAATGCGTGTCGTACAGCCCGTTCGGCCGTGAGCAGTCGCCCTTCGACCTGCCGCTGCGTCTGGACAGCGCCCAGCTGGATGCCGATCTGGCACTGCTCGCTCAGCGCTTTTCCTGCATACGCCTCTATTCGATGAGCGGGCTGGAGGCCCTGCCGGCGCTGGCCCGCAAGCACGGCCTCACGCTCCTGCTGGGCGCCTGGGTCAATGCCGATCCACGGGATACCGAAGCCGAGATCCGCCTGCTTATCGAGACCGCCCGCGCCTACCCCGATGTGGTCCGGGCGGTGCTGGTGGGCAATGAAACCCTGCTGCGTCGTGAGGTCACCGCCGCGCAACTGGCCCGCTTGATCGAGCGGGTCCGCGACAACGTGCCGCAACCGGTCAGCTACGCGGATGTGTGGGAATTCTGGCTGCGCCACCCGGAAATCGCCCCGGCGGTGGATTTCCTTACCGTACATCTGCTGCCCTACTGGGAGGACGAACCCAAGGGCATCGACAGCGCGCTGGACGAGGCTGCCCGTGTTCACGACGAGTTTGTTCAACGTTTCGCTCCCAAGGACATCCTGATTGGCGAAACCGGCTGGCCCAGCCAGGGCCGGCAGCGGGAAACCGCCGTGCCCAGCCCACTCAACCAGGCGCGCTTCATTCGCGGCTTCGTGCAACAGGCCGAGGCCCAGGGCTGGCGCTACAACCTCATCGAAGCCTTCGATCAACCCTGGAAGCGGCGCAGCGAAGGCACCGTGGGCGGCTACTGGGGGCTGTTCGACGCCGATCGCGCCGACAAGGGGGTACTGAGCGGGCCGGTATCCAACCTGCCGGACTGGCCGGTGTGGCTCGCGCTCGCGCTGGCCCTGTACGGAGCGGCCCTGTTGCTGGCCGGGCCGGGTACGCGGCTCTGGCTGCCGCCGCTGGCGGCACTGGGTGCGGGCTGCGTGGCGTTCCAGGCGCAACAGCTCGCGGTGATCAGCCGCAGCCCGGCGGAGTGGCTGTGGGGTTCCACACTGATATGCCTCAATCTGCTGGTGCTGGCCCAGGCGGCGTTGTCAGCCACCGCACGGCGCCGAACCTGGCCATGGCTCGACGCGCCGCTGTTGCTGGCCAGCGGTTTTGCCGGCGCGGTGCTGATGCTCGGACTGGTGCTGGATGCGCGCTATCGTGGGTTTCCCTGGTACGCGCTGTTGTTTCCGGCCATCTTCTTCCTGCTGCACCCGCGCCCCATCCGCCCGCGCGAGGGGCGTTTACTGGCAGGCGTGCTGGCGCTGGGCATCCCGTTGCAGCTATGGCAGGAAGGAATCGTCAATGGCCAGGCCGTGGCCTGGGCGCTGACCTGCGCACTGCTGGCCGTGGCGCTCATGCGCGCTGCGCGGCGAGCACTGCCCGCACATAGCCCGCTTCCGAAACCCGAGCCCTGCACGAACCAGTAGGAGCGAACCTGTTCGCGAGCCGCCCGGTGTGGCCGGCCAGGTGTCGGCCTGCCTCGCGGACAGGTCCGCGCCTACCAAAAGCGCTTACCCTACGCACCCTTGCCCTATCTACCGGAGCCCCCATGACCCCACGACGCGCCCTGCTCGGGCTGCACATCGGCGCACTGGCGTTCGGCCTGACCGGCGTGTTCGGCAAACTGGCGCTCGCCGCACCGCTGGTGATCGTCTTCGGACGCGCGCTGTTCGCGGTGATCAGCCTGCTGCCGCTGGCCTGGCGGCATGCCCGGCCAGGCTGGCGCCAATTGTTGCTGCTGGCCGGTGGCGGCCTGCTGCTGGGCGGGCACTGGCTGACGTTCTTCCACGCGGTGAAGCTGTCCGGGGTAGCGGTGGCGACCCTGGGCTTCGCCAGTTTCCCGGCCTTCACCGTGTTGCTGGAAGGGCTGCTGTTCCGCGAGCGCATTCGGGGCATGGAATGGCTGACTCTGGTGCTGGTGAGCGCCGGGCTGCTGCTGGTGACCCCCCAGTTCGAACTGGCCAGCACACAGACCACCGGGCTGCTGTGGGCCGTGCTATCCGGACTGCTGTTCGCCCTGCTGTCGGTGGCCAACCGCGCCTCGGTGAAGGGCATCCACCCGTTCCAGGCGGCACTCTGGCAGAACCTGACCATCGCCCTGTGCCTGCTGCCGCTGGCATGGCATCTGCTGCCAGCGGTGAGGCCACTGGACTGGCTGTGGCTGGGACTGCTCGGCGTGTTCTGCACGGCCATTGCCCACAGCCTGTTCGTGGCCAGCCTGAGTGTGCTCAAGGCGCGCAGCGCGGCGCTGGTCTTCGCCCTGGAGCCGGTCTACGGCATCGCCGTGGCCTGGTGGCTGTTCGACGAACAGCCCACCCTGCGCATGGCGGCCGGCGGGGCGCTGATCCTACTGGCGATTGCCCTCTCCGCCCGCCAGAAGCATTAGCCACGAGGCTCGGCAGACTGCGTTTGCAGGGCGATCGGCGCCTTTCCGGCCGCCGATGAGTCGAGAACCCTGCAGCCTCGTAGGGTGGACAACGCCTTGTTTGTCCACCGTGGCGACCCGCACCCGGGTCGCGGCTGAAGCCCCCCCTACAAGATCTCTTACGGCGCCAGTCGTTCGCGCACCCAGGCGTCGCCGACCCTGCGGTAATTCAGGCGGTCGTGCAGTCGGCTGGGCCGACCCTGCCAGAACTCGATGCGCTCCGGTACCAGACGGTAGCCGCCCCAGTGCTCGGGGCAATGCGGTTCCTGGTCGCGGAAGCGTTCCTCGGTGTCGCGCAGCAACTGTTCCAGCTCGTGGCGCCCTGCGATCACCCGGCTCTGCGGCGAGGCCCAGGCGCCGAGACGGCTGCCCAGCGGACGCACACGGTAATAGGCATCTGACTCCTCGGCGCTGACCCGCTCGATGCGGCCTTCGATGCGCACCTGGCGTTCCAGGGTTGGCCAGAAGAAGGTCATGGCTGCGAAGGGATTGGCCCTGAGCTGCTCGCCCTTGGCGCTGTCGTAGTTGGAGAAGAAGGTGAAGCCCTGTTCGTCGAGGCCCTTGAGCAACAGCACCCGACAATGCGGGCGACCGTTGGCATCCACGGTGGCCAGGGTCATGGCGTTGGGCTCGACCGGCAGGTGCTCGGTTTCGACGGCCTGGGCGAACCAGGTGCGGAACAGGGCCAGCGGTTCGGCCGGCGCCTGTTCTTCGGTGAGACCGTCGCGAACGTATTCGCGACGCATATCGGCAAGGCTGGGGGACATGGTCGTCTCCGGAAGGTAGAAACGGCCCCCAGCTTAACCGAGACGCCGCTTACTTGGCTGCAAGCTTGGTGGCGCTGGCGCGGTAGTCGGCAGCCACGGCGGCCAGGGCCTTCTGCTCGGTCACCAGGATTTCCACGCGACGGTTCTTGGCACGGCCGTCAGCGCTGTCGTTGCTGGCCACCGGCTGGGCGCCGCCCAGACCCAGCGCCTGCAGGCGATCGTGCTTCAGACCACTCAGACGGAAGATGGATGCCACGGCGCGGGCGCGGGACTGGCTCAGCTTGGCGGCGGCTTCGGTGTTCAGGGTGTTGTCCAGGTGACCCACGATCAGCACGCCGGCTTCGGTGTTGCCACCCACCTGCTTGGCCACGGTGGTGATGGGTTTCAGGCTGGCCGGCAGCAGCATGTCGGGGCGATCGGCGTTGAAGGTGGTATCGGCCGGAGCGGTCACCACCAGCGCGTTGTCGATGCGGCTGAGGGTGAAGCTGCTGCCCGCCATTGCGGTGCGCAGGGCGGTTTCCTGGCTGTCCAGCCAGGACTGGGAGACCTCGGGACGCGCGCTGCCAGTGTTGCCCGTGGAGCTGCAACCCGCTACAGCCATGCAGAGCATCAGGGTCGCGGAGTGGATCATTTTCATATTCATGGACGGTTGCCCTAGCACAAAAGTTGATAACAGCAGTCGGTTTCAGACCGCCCGTTCATTGGCATGCCAGTGGCATTTTGCCGGCAGGCGAGGAATACGCAAGATATTGGCGCCAGCCAGCTGACGGACGGTAAGCACTTGAAAGACTGCGTAAATCGCTCGCCTATTGGCCGATCAGGCCAGACAGGCGGCTACCACCCGGGCCAACTGCTGCGCACGCGGATCCATCAGCACATAGGGTCCCAATGTATTTGTCACGAAACCGAAGCTAAGTTCCCGCTGCGGATCGGCGCAGCCGACGGAGCCGCCAGCGCCAGGGTGGCCGAAGGTACCCGGTCCGAGACCATAGGTGGCATTGGCGACGCCCGACTGGTCGAGCATACAGCCGAGACCGAAGCGGGTGGAGGTCAGCAGGGTGCGGTCCTCACCCCGACAATGTTCACGGGTCAGCTCGGTGAGCAGCTCCGGCTCGAGCAACCGACCCTCCAGCAGGCCGGTGTAGAAGCCGGCCAGCGAGCGGGCATTGCCATGACCGTTGGCCGCTGGCTGGTGCATGCGGCGCCATTCCGGGCGGTTGGTGCTGGTCAGCACGGAAGGCGGATTGGTGAAGGCACGGGTGGTGAGCGACTGCGGCTCGCGCATGATGGTGCGCAGCAGCCGCTGGGCGGCTTCGTCTCCGACGGGTCCCTTGCCCCGGGCGATGTGGGCCACGCGGTGAAATTCGGCGTCGTCCAGGCCGATATGGAAATCCAGACCCAGCGGTTTGGCGGTGCGCGCAACGATGACCTCGCCCGGCTCGCGGCCTTCGACACGGCGCAGCAACTCGCCAACCAGCCAGCCAAAGGTGATCGGCGCGTAACCGTGGGCGGTCCCCGGCGTCCACCACGGCTCCTCGGCGGCCAGTGCCGCACACATGGCTGGCCAGTCGTACAGCGCCTCGCCCGGCAGCGGAGCGCGAATGGCGGGCAGTCCGGCCTGGTGGCAGAGCAACTGGCGCACGGTGATGCGCTCCTTGCCGGCGGCGGCGAATTCCGGCCAGTAGCGGGCCACCGGAGCATCCAGTTCCAGCTTGCCCTCACCCACCAGTTGCAGGGTGGCGACGGCGGCGAAGGCCTTGGTGCAGGAAAACAGGTTGAGCAGGGTGTCCTGCTGCCACATTTCCTGGCCGTCCTTGTCCGCAGGGCCGGCCCACAGGTCCACGACCGTCTCGCCGGCGACCTGCACGCAGAGCGCCGCGCCGCGCTCACCGGGATTGTCGAACAGAGCGGCGAACGCGTCGCGAACCGCCTCGAAACGCAGGTCGAAATAGCCTTGGATCTGCACGCTCGCACTCCGGGGTATCGATTGGATGGGCGGTATTGTCGGCGCGGCGCGGCGCGTGCGGCAAGTTTGTGCGCAGCAACCCTGCAGGGCCGGCCTTAGGCGGGCCGACGGCGTATAGGGGACGGCGGTTATGGCGCCGTGCGCTCGGCCGGGGGCAGCCAGCGGCGCAGCAGGCGCAGGTTGGCGCGACGCACGGCGTCGACGAAGCCGTCGAATGGCACGTCGGTGATGGCCACCAGGCCGACATGGCCGTTCTCGCCGTCCAGCAGGCGGCCCGTCACCGGCTGGTCCAGATACTGGAACCAGTGCAGGCCGACAATCACCGGCTCCTGCAGGGCCCGCTCGAGAAAGTGTGCATAGGCGGCGCCTCGCGCGGTTTCGCCTGGCACCTCCAGCGGCCCCGGCCAGAAGGGCCCGCGATCCCGCGAGCCGAAGGAAAACTCAGCGATCAGGACCGGCCTGTTCAACGCGTGCAGCGCGGTGAAATCCTGGCCTTGCCGGGGTGCCCGAGTGTAGGTGTTGAGGCTGAGGACATCGCAATAGCGCGCGCAGGCGGCCAGCGCTTCCGGCGTGGCGATGGAGAAGCGCCCGCCCAGCAGCAGGTGGTTCGGCGCATGCCAGGCCAGCGCCTCGGCGACGGTGCGGAAGTAGGTGTCGGCGTACAGCGCCAGGAAGCGCCGCAGATCGTCTTCGATGGCCGGATGGGCCGGGTCGGGCAGCGGCGCCTCGAAGCCGGGGTCCTCCATCAGCTCCCAGGCCGGCAGCTCGATGCCCCAGGCGGCCGCCAGCCCCTGCTGGTTGCGGTAGCGGTCGCGCAGCTGTTTCAGGAAGGCGCGCTTGGCCGGCACATCGGTGGTCTGGCGCAGGGTGTTGTAGGCCAGCGCGTAGCGGGCCTGGGGCGTGTCACCAGGCGCCGCCCAGGGCAGTTCGTTGTCGACGAAGTAGCCGATCAGCCACGGATCCTCGCGCCGCCCGCGCGCGGCAATGGCCACCGCGCGCTCGGCGGCCATCGCGAAACGCGGATCGAACGGGTCGGGCATGGCACCCCACCAGTCGTGGCCGGTGGGGATGCTGGCGTAGTCACCGGCAATGGACAGCGGCAGCACATAGGGCATGCGCGGCTGTTCGTGCAGCTCCGCATCGCTCCAGTTGCCCAGCGTGTTGAAGCCCCAGGCCTGCAGGCGTGCCAGGGTCTGTTCGGGCCACAGGGCGTTCACCGCCTGGGTGCGCAGGACGAGGCAGGCGGTCTCGTCGCGGCGCTCGGCGTCGGGCAGCGATTGCCGCGTCCGGCAGGGTGCACAGGGCTCGTGGCGCTCGCAGGCCTGCTCGGCCTGGGCGCGGTAGCGGTTGGCGCTGTAGAAATCGAACCAGCGACCGTGGGCGAACTGCCGCTCGCGCGTGGCCATCACACCGGTGCGGCTGTCGCCCTGGCCATAGAACAGCGCCAGCGGCTCATGGGGCGCCGGCAGCGACTGGAACATTACTTCGCGCCCCTGCACGTAGGTCTGGCTGTGCTGGCGGCTCACCGCATTGACCCCCAGCGAGAAGAACGGGTGGCCGTCCGGTGTCACCAGGTACCAGCGCTCCGCCTGTTTCTCGGTGCGGAAGAAGCCGGTGGCCTCGAAGCGCGCACCGCCGCGCAGGCCACCGAAACGATCACGCTCAGGCAACTGGCGGTTCCAGCTGTCCAGCGCCGCACTGGCATTGTCGAGCAGACGGCGCAGCTGGCTGTCAGCGTTGATCTTGTCGCCCCAGGCGCGCCGGGTGTACTGGCCATAGCCATCAACCAGCCCCTGGTAGGCGGTCACCAGCTCATCGCTGGCGCTGACGCCGAACTGGCCGAGCAGGATGTGCTGCGGCACATCGGGATTGCGCAGGTAGACCTTGACCGCGCGCACCCGATCCAGGCTGATCTCCCCCTGCACCTGGGTGGCCACCAGCAAGCGCCGGCCGCCCTGCGACCAGGGCATCGGCGGACCGGCGCGCATGCCCCAGGCCTCCGGCGAGGTGGCCTGCAGGGGCACGGCGAGGGTCTGCGTCGGCCCGGTTGGCAGGCCGATCCGCGCCTCCAGCGCCTGGCCATCGCCGCTTTCGATACGCACATGCAGGGTCAGGTCCCACTCCATCGCGTTGCGCAGGCGCAGGGTCATGGTGCGCTGGCCGGTCCAGTCCCAGACGCCGTCCTGCGGTTCGAGCGACAGCGTCGGCTGCGCGGCATTGTTGAAGCTCAGGCGTCGCAGGATGGCGCCCTCCGGGGTGGTTTCCGCGGTCAGTTCCGGGAACCAGGCATCCTCGGTGGACACCTGCACCACATCCAGCGGGCGAACGAAGCTGAACAGGGTCTGTTCGTCAGCCTGCAAGAACAGGGGCAGGCCGCTCCCCACCAGCATCAGCACCCAGCGCCACCGCCGCATCGCCTGCCCTCCTTTCCTTGCGCCCGGGCCAATAGACCACGACGACCGGCAAGGGTGCGGAGGGCGGCCCAAAGGCTGGCGCGGCCCGTCGCACCGCTTGGCCCCTTCCTTCCGCTTGGTTATGATCCGGCACCTGGCTTTGCAGTAGCGTACACAGGGAAACGTCGTGCCTATCAAGTCCGCCATCGTGTCCGGTTCCCGGGGAAGCCTCCTGCCCCTTCGCGACTACTACTCCCGTGTGCTCGCCTACCTCACGGTGGCCGCCACCGTCGTAACCGGCACCTATGTGCAGCACTGCCCGCAGGAAATCCTCTGGATGGTGCCCTACACCCTGCTGTACCCCCAGCTGGCCCACCTGCTGAGCCGCCCGTTCCACCGGCGCAACCCGCAACGAACCGACCAGGCGCTGCTGCTCCTGGATGCCCTGCATGCCGGCTTCGCCCTGGTGCTGCTTGGCCTGTCGGCCATCCCCGCGCTGATGATCCTGCTGATCCTCGGCTTCAGCGCCATGATCGGCGGCGGCGTGCTGTCATTCCTGATGACCCTGCTGGTAGCCGGCCTCACGGCGCTGGGCTACGCCTACCACCGGCCGCCGGAACTGCACCTGGACACCCCGCCGCTGGTGGTGCTGGTGAGCATCCTGTCCAGCGGCCTGTACATCTGCATCACCGCCTATTTCGTGCACCAGCAGAGCCTCAAGCTCTACCTGGCACGCAGCGAGATCCAGCGCGAACAGGAAAAGGCCGCGCGGCTGGCACGCAGCCTGTCCAAGTACCTGTCGCCGCAGATCTGGGAATCCATCTTCAGCGGCCGCAAGAGCGTGTGCCTGGAAACCCAGCGCAAGAAACTCACGGTGTTTTTCTCGGACATCAAGGGCTTCACCGAACTCTCCGAGGAGCTGGAGGCCGAGCAGCTCACCGACCTGCTCAACACCTACCTCAACGACATGTCGAAGATCGCCCTCAAGTACGGCGGCACCATCGACAAGTTCGTCGGCGACTGCGTGATGGTGTTCTTCGGCGACCCGACCACCGAAGGGGCGCGCAAGGATGCCGTGGCGGCGGTGTCCATGGCCATCGCCATGCGCAAGCACATGAAGGTGCTGCGCCAGCAATGGCGCGCCCAGGGCATCACCAAGCCGCTGGAAATCCGCATGGGCCTGAACACCGGCTACTGCACGGTGGGCAACTTCGGCGCGGAAACGCGCATGGACTACACCATCATCGGCCGCGAGGTGAACCTGGCCAGCCGCCTGGAAAACGCGGCGGAGATCGGCGAGATCCTCATTTCCCACGAAACCTATTCACTGGTGAAGGACGTGATCATGTGCCGCGACAAGGGACAGATCACCGTCAAGGGCTTCGCCCGGCCGATCCACATCTACCAGGTGATCGACTTCCGCCGCGACCTGGGCGCCTCGCCCAGCTTCATCGAGCACGAATTGCCCGGCTTCTCCATGTACCTGGACACCAACAGCCTGCAGCAGCTCGACAAGGAGCATGTGATCGAGGCGTTGCGCGAGGCGGCGGACAAGCTGCGCGACAAGATCATCTGAGACGGTGCCGCGCCTCAGCTGCGGACAAATCCGATACACTGCCGCCACTGTTGTTCGGAGTCCGTCATGCGTGCTGAGCTCACCCAAGGTCTGATCGATTTCCTCAAGGCGTCACCCACCCCCTTCCATGCCACCGCCACCCTCGCCCAGCGACTCGAATCCGCTGGCTACCAGCCGCTGGATGAACGCCAGCCCTGGCAGTGCGAGCCGGGCGGCCGCTACTACGTCACCCGCAACGATTCCTCGCTGATCGCCTTCAAAGCCGGCACCCGCAGCCCGCTGGAAGGTGGCCTGCGCCTGGTCGGCGCGCACACCGACAGCCCCTGCCTGCGCGTCAAGCCGCAGCCCGAGATGCAGCGTCACGGCTTCCTGCAACTGGGCGTGGAGGTCTACGGCGGCGCGTTGCTGGCGCCCTGGTTCGACCGCGACCTGTCGCTGGCCGGCCGCGTGACCTTCCGCCGCGACGGCCGGGTGGAAAGCCAGTTGATCGACTTCCAGGCGCCCATCGCGGTCATTCCCAACCTGGCCATCCACCTCAATCGCGAGGCCAACCAGGGCTGGGCGATCAACGCGCAGAACGAGTTGCCGCCGATCCTCGCCCAGATCGCCGGCGCCGAGCCCTACGATTTCCGCGCCCTGCTGGCCGACCAGCTGAGCCGCGAGCATGAGCTGACCGCCGACATCATCCTCGACTTCGAGCTCAGCCTGTACGACACCCAGCCCGCCGCCGTGGTGGGCCTGCATGGCGATTTCATCGCCGGCGCGCGCCTGGACAACCTGTTGTCCTGCTACGCCGGCCTGCAGGCGCTGCTGGCCGCCGACGACGAGCAGAGCTGCGTGCTGGTGTGCACCGACCACGAGGAAGTTGGCTCTACCTCCTGCTGCGGCGCCGATGGCCCGTTCCTGGAACAGACCCTGCAGCGCGCCTTCGCCGCCGGCGAGGACCTGGTGCGCATCACCCAGCGCTCGCTGCTGATCTCCGCCGACAACGCCCACGGCCTGCATCCGAACTACCCGGACAAGCACGACGGCAACCACGGCCCGAAGCTCAACGCCGGCCCGGTGATCAAGGTGAACAGCAACCAGCGCTACGCCACCAGCAGCGAAACCGCCGGCTTCTTCCGCCACCTGTGCCTGGAGAACGAAGTGCCGATGCAGAGCTTCGTGACCCGCAGCGACATGGGTTGCGGCTCGACCATCGGCCCGATCACCGCCAGCCGCCTGGGCGTGCCGACGGTGGACATCGGTCTGCCGACCTTCGCCATGCACTCGATCCGCGAGCTGGCCGGCAGCCAGGATCTGGAGCATCTGGTGAAGGTGCTGACCGCCTTCTACAACAGCGCCGAGCTGGCCTGATGGCGCTGGCGATCTTCGATCTGGACGAAACCCTGATCGCCGGCAATAGCCCCAGCCTCTGGGGCCGTTACCTGGGCGCGCAGGGCTGGCTGGATCTGGAGCAGTTCGTGCCGCGCGAGCAGGCGATGGTACGGCTGTATGCCGAGCGCCAGTTGACGCTGGAAGACTACCTGGCCTTCACCCTGCAACCGCTGGCCGGTCGCACGCCCGCCGAATGCCGGGCGCTGGCCGATCGGTTCGCGGTCGAGGTGATCGCGCCGCTGTTCTATGCCGAGGCGCTGCAGTGCCTGGAGCGCCATCGCGAAGCCGGTGACCAGATCCTGGTGATCTCCGCCACGCAGCGCTTCCTGGTCGAAGCCATCTGCGCGCAGCTGGACATCCAGCACGCGCTGGGCACCGACATGGAGGTGATAGACGGTCGCTACACTGGCCTCACCCAGGGCATCCTCACCTATCGGGAAGGCAAGATCGCAGCGCTGCACGCCTGGCAACGCCAGCAAAGCCGGCCCGCCGAAACCTGTCACTTCTATTCGGATTCGCAGAACGACCTGCCGCTGCTCTGCGCGGTCGACGTCCCGCACGCCGTCAACCCGGATGCGACCCTGCGCGCCCACGCCGAGGCGCAGGGCTGGGACATTCTCGACTGGCGCTGACTGCGCAGGGTGGTCAACGCTATGCCTGGCCACCACGGCGGCCAAGGCTGCGCCTTGACCGCCCTAAGGTTCAAGACGTCACGGCCAGGGATAATCCGGAACCTCGTAGCCCGCGAGGTTCAGCTCTTCCGTAACATCGCGGCGCAGCGCCACCACATCCTCCACGGGCCTGGCTCGCAGTGCCGTCACTTCCTCTGCCGTGAACGGCTTGCGTGCACCGGGCTCGCCCCAGCGTTCGCCCACATAGTTCATCACCGCGGCGATCTCGCGATCCGTGAGACTGGCACCGTTGATGCCCGGCACGTGCATCAGGTACAGGCGGCTGTTCTCGGTCGAGAAGAAGCCATCGACATACTTGGGAAACGGCGGGATGCCACCCGCTGGAACCCCCATGCCGTCCTGCCCGTGGCATCCGGCGCAGCGCAACTGATAGTTGACCGATGCCGAATACTCCTGGGCCGACAGCACGGGGGCAGCCAGTGATAGCCCCATCGCTACCACCCACGACTGCCACCGTTGCATAGTGCTACCTCGCTTACAGATTCTGCGGCCGCAGGGCACGCAGTTGCGCATGGGTCTGAGCCGGACTGCGCGCCTGCTCCACATCCGCCGCGCTCACCGAGGCCGGCACACCGTTGAGCTTCAACAGGTAGCTGGCCACTTGCGCCAGCTCGTCGCTGGGCAGGTTGCTTTGCGGCGGCATCACCAGGCCGATGTACAGCTGGCCCATGGCGGTGAGCTTGCCGCTCATGCCGGATGCCATCACGCCGGTGAGATACTGCGGAGCCTGCTCGCCGAGGCCCTGCCACAGCCCGGGATGCGCCAGCGGCGGGGCCAGTCCGGGGATGCCTTCGGCACTGGCGCCATGACAGCTGGCGCAGTGCTTCTGGAACAACGCTTCACCGGCCTGGGCAGTACCGCCCAGGGCCAGCAGCAGGGCGCAGAGCGCCCCGCCTTTTACAGCCAGATCACGCATCGGCCAGCCCCACCACCACCGACACCGTGCAGTGGTAGCCCTTGTTGGTGTTGGCCATGCACCAGTTGATGTCGTTGTGCAGACCCATGCGGTAGCCGGGACGCTCGCGCTCGCTGCGGAAGCAGAAGGTGGAGCTGGCCACCGAGGCCTTGCCGCAGCAGTCGTTGTAGGAGACCAGGTAGTCCTTGCCGTCGTTGGGGTTACGGCAGGTTCCGACCCAGGCTACCTTGGACGCTTCGCTGCCGGGCGGGCAGGACGTCATGGTGCCGCCGGAGGTGCTGCACAGGTTGCCGTCCAGGGCGCAGTGGCGCCAGTAGTCACAGCTGTATTCGTCATTGACGTCGCCACCGGCGCCGGTGGCGGCCATCGCCAGGCCGCCCAGGGAGCGGTCGAACGGCAACAGCGGCATGGCCATGGTACCGGCCAGCGCCACGCCGGCCTTGGCCAGGAAGGAGCGGCGACCGGTTTGCATGGCCGTCTTTCGCGCGCCGGCTTCGGCGGTCTTGTCGATGACGGTGAACAGGCGATCAAAGAACTTGGACATGATTGATGACTCCACGGGGGATCAGGAATGTGCGGTACGGCTGGCGAAGTCCTGGATCGACGCGTAACCGGTTTCGGCGGCGTTGAAGAGGCTTTCCAGCTGTTCGCGGGTGTTGACCAGACCCTTGGCCTTGACCACACCTTCGCCATCGAGCAGGACCGCGAACGGCAGACGCGCCACCCGGAAGGTCACGCCCAGCTGCTCGGAGATCACGTAGGGGAACTGCTCCAGCTCGGCACGGGCGATGAAGTCGCGGTGACGCGCTTCCTCGCCATCGCTGGCCAGCACCACGTCCAGCCAGGTTTCGCTCTGGCGAATGGACGCAAGCACCGGCAGCAGCTTCTTGCAGATCGGACAGGTCGGCGACAGGAAGAAGATCAGGGTGTGTTTCGGAGAAACCGCACCGATCTGCACCAGGCCGCCGGTCAGGCTCGGCAGGTTGAAGGCGGGAGACACCTCGCCCAGCTTCGGCCCGCTGTCATTGACCATGGCGCCGACGGGAGAGATACGTTCGAACAGGATGCCGATCTGGCGGGCCAGGGCGAAGACCATGACGATCAGTGCCAGGACCAGCACAGTGAGCACACAGACGGCGAAGATAAGTAAGGACATGGGACGGCTTCTTCTTCAGTTCGGTTGGGAAAGCGAGTTGGCCTTGCGTGCCAACAACAGGGGGCCCGGATTCGCCATCACCTGTTCGGCGATGACGTAGAGGCTGAAGGCCAACGCGCCTGCCAGCAGCGCAACAGCGGTTTCCAGCACACCAGCGAGCGTGTAGGGGATCGACAGGGCCAGACCGGCCAGCGCCATCAACACCCCGTTGCGCACCACCAGCAGCCAGGACAGCGGCTGCGCCGCCCCGCCGCAGCCACACTCGATGCGAGTGCGACCGCGCAGCAGGTTCACAGCGATGCCCAGGGCATACAGCCCCAGCAGCACCAGCGCGCCCACTGCCCCCCAGACCGCCAGCGGCGGCCAGACCAGCAGGGCCACGACGGCGAACTCGGCGGCGACCAGCAGGCGGCTGGCCACGCCCAACAGCGCGTCGGGGACCAGGCGGTAGTCGGCCACGAAGCCAACGAAGCGCCCGTAGTCAGCCGCCTTGTGCCAAGCGGCTCGCAGGAACAGCAGCGCCAGGAAGACCACCGCGGCCAGGGCTGCCAGATGAAGGACAGAGGCATTCATGGCACTTACTCGCCGGTAACTGCGTACACGGTCCACTCACCCACGCCTTCCACGGTGTGGGTCGGCTTGGCGGCGAAGCGGGCCTGCGGGTCGATCGCGTAGCGGATCAGTTCACTGTCTTCATTCAGGCCGAACAGCACCGGCTGCTTGCCATTGGTGACGGCAATAGAGGCCAAATGCGGAACCACCGAGCGGTACAGGACCTGCTTGCGCTTGAGGTCAATCGCCCACAGCTCCTCGGCACCGTTCTTGTGGCTGCCCTCCTGGGCACCGGAGTGCATGGTCAGGAACAGCACGTTGTGAGCCGCGTTGCAGGCGGACACATCGACGCCACCCGGCGCCCAGTCGCCGTCGATGCCCTCCACTACCGAGAACTTCTCGACCAGCTTCGGCGCCTTGCCGCTGTCGGAGACGCGGTACAGGTTGCCCTTGAAGGACGGGAACACCAGGTCCTGGCCAACCCGCTCGGGCACGATGAACAGGGCGTCGGCATCCGGATCGAAGAGCTTGGCGCTGCGCGCCGGGGCGGAGGCTTCGCCATTGGCCTTGACCTCGAAGGTGGCCAGGGTGCCGTCACCGCACACGGTGGTGAAGCGGCTGCCCGCCGGGGTCGGGAAGATGCCGAAGCAGCCCGGGGTCGGGATCTCGGTGAGGAACTTGCCGGCCTGCAGATCCACCACGGTCACCGAAGTGGCCGGCGTGGCGTTCTGCACGAAGGCGAAGCGCTCGTCACCGGACAGCGCCAGCACGGCGCTGGAGGGCGCGACCTGCGCCATCTTCTCGGGAATGATCACCTCGCGCTTGAGCGTGAGCGTGTCGACATCGAATTCCTGCAGCACCGCTTCGGTCGGACCGTAGGTGATGCGAGTGGCATACGCCGACATGGCGTAGGCCGTCTTGCGATCCTTGCTGTAGACCATCTGGCCGGTGATACCGACGCTCAGGATGCCCTTGTGCTCAAGGTCATCGGCCGACAGCACGTTGATGCGACTGGCTCCCTTCCAGCTCTGATCCAGAACGAAGACGTTCGCGCCCGGCTTGATGGCCTTCTCGACCGTCAATACTTCCGGAACGAAGGTTTCCGATGCCTGAGCGATGCCGACCGACAGCACACCCAGCATTGCACCCAGCGTAATACCCAAGGCTTGCATGATGTTCTCCACGTCTAGGGATACGCGCGGCCAGTATTTCGAACACCGCGCTGAACACCTCATAGCAGCAAGCGTGCCACCTTAAAAAACAAAGGGTTACGGGCACTTTTGCATGGTTTTTCGTTCCTTTTCGGTGCTTTAGCGGCCCTTCGCCATTATCCGGCGCACCTCTATGGTGCAGCGACAACGGGCTGAACGCGGTCCAGCCTGGTCTACGCTTTGCCAACGCCCCGCCTGTCATTCACCGGTCATCCAGGGCCGCCACAGTGGCGGTACCGCCCCAAGGACTCACCCCTGCAAGGAGCTGCACGATGAAACGACTGCTACTGGTTTCTCTGATGAGCGCGGCGCTGGCCGTAGGCAATCCGGCCAACGCCCAGGACCTGGCACAGCTGGAACAGGCTGCGCGCGCCGAGGGTCGCGTGGATAGCGTGGGCATGCCGGACAGCTGGGCCAACTGGAAGGACACCTGGGCCGACCTCAAGCGCCTGTACGGTCTGGAACACAGCGATACCGACATGAGCTCGGCCCAGGAGATCGCCAAGTTCGCCGCCGAGAAGAACAACGCCACCGCCGACATCGGCGACGTGGGCGCGGCGTTCGGCCCCATCGCCGTGCAGCAGGGCGTCACCCAGCCCTACAAGCCGAGCACCTGGGCGCAGATTCCCGAATGGGCCAAGGATGAGGACGGCCACTGGATGCTGGCCTACACCGGCTCCATTGCCTTCATCGTCAACACGCAGCTGGTCAAGGAGGTGCCCCGTTCCTGGGCTGAGCTGAAAACCGGCCGCTACAAGGTAGCCATTGGCGACGTCAGCTCCGCTGCCCAGGCGGTGAACGGTGTGCTGGCAGCGGCCCTCGCCAACGGCGGCGACGAGAAGAACATCCAGCCGGGCCTGGACTTCTTCGCCGACATTGCCCGTCAGGGCCGGCTGTCGCTGGCCAACCCCACCATCCAGACCCTGGAAAAGGGCGAGGTGGAAGTCGGCGTGGTCTGGGACTTCAACGGCCTGGGCTATCGCGAGCAGATCGACCCCAACCGCTTCGAAGTGCTGATCCCCTCCGACGGCTCGGTGATTTCCGGCTACACCACCATCATCAACAAGTACGCCAAGCACCCCAACGCCGCCAAGCTGGCCCGCGAGTACATCCTTTCCGACGCCGGGCAGATCAATCTGGCCAAGGGCAACGCCCGCCCCATCCGCGCCGAGCACCTGACCCTGCCGGCGGATGTGCAGGCCAGGCTGCTACCCAACGAGCAGTACGCCAATGTCCAGCCGATCAGAGACGCGGCTGCCTGGGAGAAGACCTCCCGGGCGCTGCCGCAGCTCTGGCAGGAACACGTGATCATCGAGATGCGCTAGCACGGCCAGCCCATGACGGCTCCTGCACGCCGCGCGCCGCCGTGGAGCGCCCCCCGTCGCGGCCGCTGGCTGGCGGCGCTCTGTCTGTTGCCATTCGCGCTGGTGTTCTTCGCCTTCCAGATCGCGCCGCTGCTCTGGGTGGCGGTCAACAGCCTGCAGACGGCCGACGGCTGGAGCCTGGCCAACTTCACCCGCATCCTGGAGTCGCGCTTTTATCGGCAGGCGATCAGCCACAGCCTGCAGGTGTCCTTCTGGTCGAGCCTGTTCGGCCTGCTCATCGCCCTGCTTGGCAGCTATTCGCTGCACCGGGTGGACTCGCGGCTGCGCGACTTCGTCAACGCCTTCGCCACCATGACCAGCAACTTCGCCGGGGTGCCGCTGGCCTTCGCCTTCATCATCCTGCTCGGCTTCAACGGTGCGCTCACGCTGCTGCTGCGGCAGATCGGCTGGATCGAGGACTTCAACCTCTATTCCAAGACCGGGCTGATCGTCATCTACACCTACTTCCAGATCCCGCTGGGGGTACTCCTGCTCTACCCGGCCTTTGACGCTCTGCGCGAGGACTGGCGCGAATCCGCAGCACTGCTCGGCGCATCGACCTGGCGCTACTGGTGCCACATCGGCCTGCCGGTGCTCACCCCGGCACTGGTCGGCACGTTCGTGATCCTGCTGGCCAACGCGCTGGGCGCCTACGCCACCGTGTACGCGCTGACCACCGGCAACTTCAACATCGTGCCGATCCGCATCGCCGCGCTGGTGGCCGGCGACATCAACCTAGACCCCTGGCTGGCCAGCGCCCTGGCCATGCTGCTGGTCGGCCTGATGGCGCTGATCACGCTGGTGCATCAATGGCTGCTGAGGAGGAGCTACCATGCGGCGCGCTGAACAAGGCCCTGTCCTGCTCTACCACCGGCTGGTGGTCTGGCTGCTGTTCCTGATCCTGCTGCTGCCGCTGGCCGGCACGCTGCTCTACTCGCTGGCCACCAGTTGGTCGGCGACCGTGCTGCCCAGCGGACTGACCCTCAAGTGGTACCTGGCGCTGTGGAGCGACGCGCGCTTCCTCAGCGCCTTCGGCCATTCGCTGCTGGTGTGCTTCGGCGCGCTGCTGCTGTCGGTGCTGCTGATCCTGCCGTTGCTGTTCGTGGTGCACTACCACTTCCCGCGCCTGGACGGCCTGATGAACGTGCTGATCCTGCTGCCCTTCGCCATCCCGCCGGTAGTCTCCTCGGTGGGGCTGCTGCAGGTGTACGGCAGCGGACCCCTGCCGTTGATCGGCACGCCCTGGATCCTCATTGGCTGCTATTTCACCGTGGCCCTGCCGTTCATGTACCGGGCGATCAGCAACAACCTGCTGGCGCTGAACCTGCGCGACCTGATGGACGCCGCGCGCGTCCATGGCGCCAGCACCTGGCAGGCGGCCTTCTGGGTAGTGCTGCCCAACCTGCGCAAGGGGGTGATGGTGGCGCTGTTCCTGTCCTTTTCGTTCCTGCTCGGCGAATTCGTGTTCGCCAATCTGCTGGTGGGCACCCGCTACGAGACCCTGCAGGTGTACCTGAACAACATGCGCAACAGCAGCGGCCACTTCAACAGCGCCCTGGTGATCTCCTATTTCTTCTTCGTGCTGCTGTTCACCTGGGCGGCCAACCGCCTGAACAAGGATCTGCCATGAGCTTTCTGGTCATTCAGGGACTGCACAAGCGCTACGGCGCCACACCGGTGTTCAGCGACATCGACTGCACCCTCGAGCAGGGCGAATTCGTCACCCTGCTCGGCCCCTCGGGCTGTGGCAAATCCACCCTGCTGCGCTGCGTGGCGGGCCTGACCGAGGTGGACGGCGGCACGATCCGGCTGGACGGCCAGGACCTGCTGCCCCTGCCGCCCCAGAAGCGCGGCATCGGCATGGTGTTCCAGAGCTATGCGCTGTTTCCCAACATGACGGTGGCCCAGAACGTGGCGTTCGGCCTGCGCATGCAAAGGGTGCCGCGCGCGGAAAGCGCACGGCGCGTCGCCGAGGTGCTGGCCCTGGTGGAGCTGGAAGCGCTCGCTGACCGCTATCCGCAGCAGCTGTCCGGCGGCCAGAGCCAGCGCGTCGCCCTGGCCCGTTCGCTGGTCACGCGGCCACGCCTGCTGCTGCTCGATGAGCCGCTGTCGGCGCTGGATGCGCGCATTCGCAAACACCTGCGCGAGGAAATCCGCCGTATCCAGCGGGAACTGGGCCTGACCACGCTGTTCGTCACCCACGACCAGGAGGAGGCGCTGACCCTTTCGGATCGCATCCTGCTGATGGACGCCGGGCGCATCGTGCAGAGCGGCAGCGCCGAGGCCCTGTACACCGAGCCGGCCAGTGCCTTCGCCGCCGGTTTCATCGGCCACTACAACCTGCTGGATGCCGAGGCGGCCGGGCGCCTGCTCGGCCGCTCGATGAGCCGTCGCGTGGCGATCCGCCCGGAAGCCATCCGCCTGGGCAGCGGCGACCTCAGCGGGCTGATCCGCAGCCACAGCCTGCTCGGCAACGTCATTCGCTACCACGTGGAGAGTCGCGGTGTGGAACTGTACGTGGATGTGCTCAACCGCTCCGCCGGGGACCTGTTGCCCAGCGGCCGCTCCGTGGCGCTGGAGATCGCCCCGGAGGCGGTTCGCGAGCTGGAGGGGTAAAGCGCACTGATGTGATGCCAGCCGCAAAGCGCGGCCCGGAGCGTAGGGGCGGTCGGCGCTGTTCCGGCCGCCGACTGGCGGGCCCGAGGTTGGCCAACGCGACGCGTTGACCAACCTACCGAAACCTGCGGTTTCAAAGGCTTTGGAGGCCTCTCGACTAGAGACTGTCGTCGAGCAGCAGCACGATCTTGCCATTTACCTGGTTGCTCTCCAGCAGCGCGAAGGCTTCCTCGGCCTGATCGGCACGGAAGGTCCGCTCCAGCTGGGGCGCCAGCCGCTTTTCGGCGAACAGCGGCCAGACCTTGTCGCGCAGTTCGGCAATCAGCGCCGCCTTGAAGGCATCGTCGCGGTTGCGCAGCGTCGAGCCGGTGATCTGCACGCGCTTGGCCAGGAACTTGGCCAGGTCCAGCTCGGCGCGACGCCCGCCCATCATGGCGATGACCACCCAGCGGCCATCCAGGGCGATCAGACTGAGGTTCAGCGCCGCATAGCTGGCGCCCACCGGATCGAGGATCACGTCGAACGGCGCGAAGTCCTTCAGGCTGTCCAGATTCTCGCCGCGCAGCACACCGCCCTGGGCGCCGAGGCTCTCGCAATAGGCCAGGCGATCGGCCGAGCCGACGCTCACCCAGCAGGGATTGCCGAATGCCTTGCACAGCTGGATGGCCGCCGAGCCGACCCCGCCGGCGCCGGCATGGATCAGCGCCTTCTCGCCCGGTTGCAGGCGGGCCAGTTGAAACAGGTTGAGCCAGGCGGTGGCATACACCTCCGGCAGCGCTGCGGCTTCGGCCAGGCTCAGTCCGTCGGGTACCGGCAACGCATGCCCGGCATGCACCACCACCTCTTCGGCCATGCCACCGCCGGCCAGCAGTGCGCAGGCCCGATCGCCCACCCGCCACGGACTGCCGGCGCCCACCTCGCTGACCACCCCGGCGCATTCCAGGCCGAGGATGTCACTGGCGCCGGGCGGCGGCGGGTAGTGACCGGCCCGCTGCAACAGATCGGCACGGTTAAGCCCTGCCGCGGCCACACGGATGCGAATCTGCCCGGAACCGCACGGTTCACTGCTCCGTTCGGCCCACTCCACGCGTCCCTCGATACCTTGCAATGCCTTCACGCTGCCTCCATAGTGACTCTCACATCGAGCCCGGACGATGCCGGGCTTTCGCGCCATTACGCCGGTTTCGTGCGAAACCGGTATCAATAGACGGCCTACTATGCGTTATCACTTGTCCTTGCGTCGACCCACTCTCCCGCGCCTGCTTGGCGGTGCGGCCCTGGCCCTGGTGATGGGCCTGAGCCTGCCCCTGCAGGCCAAGACCACCGATCTCGACTGGGCCAGCCTCAAGCCCGACCGCAACCAGGTGATCGCCAGCCTCAACGTCGTCGAGTTGCTGCGCCGTCACCACTACAACAAACCCCCGCTGGACGACGCCCGCTCGGCCAAGATCTACGACAGCTACATCAAGCTGCTCGATCCGGCGCGCAGCTATTTCACCGCCGACGATATCGCCGAGTTCGAGCCCTGGCGCCTGCAGTTCGATGACTTCCTTAAGGAAGGGCAGCTGGAGCCCGGTTTCACCATCTACCAGCGCCATCTGGAGCGGCTGATCCAGCGCATCGAGTACGCCCTGAGTCTGCTCGAGAACATCGACAGCCTGGACTTCACGATCGATGAAGAACTGGAAATCGACCGCGAGACGGCGTCCTGGGCGCGCGACCGCGCCGAGCTGGACGACCTGTGGCGCAAACGGGTCAAGGATGAGGTGCTGCGTCTGAAGATCGCCGGCAAGGAGCCCGCGGCCATCCAGGAATTGCTGACCAAGCGCTACCGGAACCAGCTGACCCGACTGAACCAGACGCGCAGCGAGGACATCTTCCAGGCCTACATCAATGCCTTCGCGCAAACCTACGACCCGCACACCAGCTACCTCTCGCCCGACAACGCCGAAAACTTCGACATCAACATGAGCCTGTCGCTGGAGGGCATCGGCGCGGTGCTGCAAAGCGACAACGAGATGGTCAAGATCGTTCGCCTGGTGCCCGCCGGCCCGGCCGAGAAGAGCAAGCAGCTGGTGCCTGCCGACCGCATCGTCGGCGTGGCCCAGGGCAACGACGAGATGGTCGACGTGATCGGCTGGCGCCTGGATGAAGTGGTCAAGCTGATCCGCGGCCCCAAGGGCTCGAAGGTCCGCCTGGAGATCATTCCGGCCAGCAACGCGCCGAATGACCAGACCAGCCGCATCGTGACCCTGACCCGCGAGGCGGTGAAGCTGGAGGAGCAGGCGGCCAAGAAATCGGTGCTGAACCTGGAGCACGAGGGCCGCAGCTACAAGCTCGGCGTCATCGAGATTCCGGCGTTCTACCTGGACTTCAAGGCCTACCGGGCCGGCGATCCGAACTACAAGAGCACCACCCGCGACGTGAAGAAGCTGCTGACCGAGTTGAAGCAGGAGAAGGTGGATGGCGTCGTCATCGACCTGCGCAACAACGGCGGTGGCTCCCTGCAGGAAGCCACCGAGCTGACCGGCCTGTTCATCGAGCAAGGGCCCACCGTGTTGGTGCGCAACAGCGATGGCCGCGTCGATGTACTGGCGGACGAGAATCCCGGCGCCTACTACACCGGGCCGATGGCCGTGCTGGTCAACCGCCTGTCCGCCTCGGCCTCGGAGATCTTCGCCGGCGCCATGCAAGACTATCACCGCGCGCTGATTATCGGCGTGCAGACCTTCGGCAAGGGCACCGTGCAGAGCATCCAGCCGCTCAACCACGGCGAGCTCAAGCTGACCCTGGCCAAGTTCTACCGGGTGTCCGGGCAGAGCACCCAGCACCAGGGCGTGGTGCCGGACATCAGCTACCCCTCCGAGGTGGACACCGACGAGATCGGCGAAAGCGCCCTGCCCGAGGCGATGCCCTGGGACCGCATCCATCCGGCGATTCGCCCGGAAAGCGATCCGTTCAAGCCGTTCCTGGCAGACCTCAAGGCCCGCCATGACGCCCGCGCCGCGCAGAACCCGGACTTCGTGTTCACCCGCGAACGCCTGCAGCTGTCCCAGGAACTGATGAAGGAAACCCGGGTTTCCCTGAACGAAGCCAAGCGCCGCAGCCAGCAGGCCGCCATCGAGGCGCGCCAGTTGAAACTGGAAAACGCACGTCGCCTGGCACGCGGCGAGGAACCGCTGAAGAAGATCAAGACCGAGGACGAGGAACCGGCGATTCCACACACCGCCGACAAGCCCAAGCCGGAAGAAGATGCCTACCTGGCGGAAACCGGGCACATCCTGCTCGATTACCTGACCCTGGAAAGTCGCGTGGCCAGGCACTAAAGGGGCGACATAGGGCTGGAATAGCCGCCTTGGGCGGCCATAAACAGCGTTGACCTGGCCGCTCTGGAAGCTTCGCGACGCTGTACAAAAGAAAAAGCCGGCTCACGCCGGCTTTTTCATTCAAGCGAACTACAACCCGAGCTCCTCGGCACGGCGCTTGTAGCGCTCGGCGAGGTCGGCGTCGGCCATCAGGCCATAACCACCGTCGCGATACAACTCGGCCAGCTTGCGGGCCGCCAGCGGATGCCCCGCCTGGGCGGCCAGCATCCACCAGCGGGCGGCTTCCTGACCGTCGGGCTCTTGCTGCGGGCTGCCCGCCAAACTGGTCACCCCCAACTGGTAGGCGGCCTTGCTGTCCCCCCCCTGGGCGGCCAGGCGCAGCAACCGCAGCCCTTCCTCACGCGCACCCAGGCCACGCCCCCGAAACAGCAGCACATGCCCATAGAAACTCTGCGCAGGAACATGACCGAGCGTGGCCATGCGCGCGAACTGACCTTCCATCCAGCGCCAGGCCCCAGGTTTCTGCATCAGCCAGCGCCAATGAAACAAGCGACGCGCCAGCGCATAGCCCAGTCGCGCCCGAAGCCGCCACCACCACGCCATATCAAGGCTCCTGTGGGTAATCGAATTCAAAAACCCGCGCCACCTCGGCGGCATGCCAGGAAGCGGCGGCGGCGCCATCACTCGGCCCGGTGAAACGACCCAGGCGCGTCACACATTCGAAGAAGCCCGGACGCGGCAACCGGCTTGCCCCCTGGCTGATGACCAGCGAGCTGCGCAACGGTCGCTCGGACCGCGCATCCAGCGTAGCCAGATATTCCAACGCAGCCACCAGGGTCTGCATGGCCGGCGCCGGCAGTTGCAGGCGTTCGATCAGCGCCCGATAGGTCAGCAGGTGACGCTGGCGGCAGGCATCGTTCAATTCAGCGAGCAGGGCTTCCCAATGCTGTCGGCTGATACGCATCTCAGACCCCCTCGGTGGCGACACCGAGTACCCGGGCCAGGGAACGACGAATCGCATCGTCGGGCTCGCGCTCGCCCTGCTCGATCATCGCCAGGTAGGACGGGCTGATGCCCACGCTGCGGGCCAGTTCCGCCTGACTCATGCCCACGCCCTCACGCAACGCGGCGAGCCGCTCCAGAACCAAACCGCCGGTCGGCGTCGGCGCGGGTGCAGCCTCTTCCTGCCACCCGGACTGGCCGGCGGCACTCAGCAGCGCCTGGTATTCATCCCAGGGCAGCACGGCATACTCCGGCTGGCCTTCGCGCAATATCACTTGAACACTCATTGATACGTCTCCTGAAAGTACGACCACCGATCCCTCGGCGACCACATCTTAACAAGCACAGCCTTCTTGTTACGTCCGCCGAGCGCACATCAGTCCGAACGGGAACGAATTTCCGCCTCGTCCGGCAAGCGCTCCAGCGCTTGCCGCCGCACGGTGGACTGCGCATCCCGCCAGGCGGCGAACGCATCCAGCTCGCTGCTCCAGGTCCGCATGATCCAGGACAGCACAGCCACATCGTCGAGCAGACCCAGACCCGGCAGGAAGTCCGGAATCAGGTCCAGCGGCGAGAGGAAATACGCCAGGCCCGCGACCACAGTCAGCAGCGCCTTGCCACTGACCGCCCGATACTCGCCGCGCCACCAGGCCAGGCAGAGCGCCTGAAACAGTCCCAGATTCGCGACCAGCCCGCGCTGACCGGCACCCCGGCGCGCCGCCTTGCCGGACACTGCCAGCAGCAACGCGGGCAGCCGCTTGCCGCGCAGGATACGCGCCGCAAGGGGCAGGAAGCGGGCCAGATGCCGCGGCACATTCATGGTGATCTCCGCATTGCCGGCACTCCTATCTCGACGCGAAACAGGGGGACTGCCCTGAAAGGGTACACAGGACTCGGACGGGTTGCCGGCATTTCATCCGCACGCCGATCCCGGACTCCTATTCTCAGACCTGTCGCCGTCAATGCGGGTTTCCACCGGTAGAAACGAAAGCGCCCCGTCAGGACGGGGCGCTCGACATTCACGCACGCTTACTGGGCGTTCTTGCCCTTGATACCCAGCAGCTCCAGCTCGAAGACCAGCACCGAGCTCGGCGGAATCAGCGGGCTCGGGCTCTGATCGCCATAGGCCAGCTCGCTGGGGATGTACAGCTTGTACTTCTCGCCCACGTTCATCAGTTGCAGGCCTTCTACCCAGCCCTGGATTACGCCACCCACCGGCAGGTCGATGGGCGCACCGCGCTCGACCGAACTGTCGAACACGCTGCCGTCGGTAAGGGTACCGACATAGTGGACGGTCACCACGTCATCGGCCTTCGGCTTGGCACCGTTGGCTTTCTTCAGCACTTCGTACTGCAGCCCGCTGGCGGTGGTCACCACGCCTTCACGCTTGCCGTTCTCTTCGAGGAATTTCTTGCCCGCAGCAACATTTTCCGCTTGCTGGGCTGCCATACGCTCGTCGACACGGGCCTGCAGGGCAGAAAACGCCTCGATCAGCTCTTCGTCCTTTACACGCGGCTCGCGATCGGCCAGCGCATCCTCGATACCCAGGGCGACTGCCTGCGGATCCAGATCGTCCATGCCGTCACGGGCCAGACTCTGTCCCATGTTCAGGCCAATGCCGTAGGAGGCTTTCTGGGCGGGGGTTGTCAGTTCCACACTGGTCTGCGAATCGCAGCCGGAGAGAACCAGACCCACCAGCGCCATGGACGCCGCCAACCGATGTTGTCTCATGCTGTTTCCTTCTTCCGCCTTGCGGGGGTATCGATCAAGCGGCGAGCTTAGCAGCCCGCCGCGAAAACTGGCTACCGCGATAGGAGTGACACGCGGCTGCCAAGGTTCCGCAGTCACGGATTCAGCGACTACCTCGCGGAATTGACGACGGTCATTCAGCCCTCAGACGCGGGCGGCGAGAATGGCCGCGCCTGTTCACTCCCGCTCGTCCCCCTCGCAGGCCATTGGCCACGGACGGGAGGAGCAGGCGCTTCCTCGCGGCGCTCCTTGTAGGAAATTGCTTACACCCGCTGTAGGAGAGCCGCCCGAAATACGTCAAGCCCGCACCCCGGCATTCGCCTAACCATCTGAAATACTTGAATTTTTCCTCCATCCTCAGTACCTGAAGCGTCCCGAATGAACGGGGCGGCAAGGTTGCCGCCGTCGGCCGGCACACTAGAATCCACAGCGTGTCGAGGGAGCGACCGGGTTGCCAGGAATGCGACCCGCAGGAACCGATGCAGGATGTATCGTCGTCAGGACGACGGGGGAGCACAGGGATCGGGACGAAAGGGGCGGAGCCATCCTCCGCCCCTTTATTTTTTTGCTTACAACCCTGGAACCGTCAGGGTTGGTCCGTCTTTACCCGACGCAGATTGATCACCGATTCCAGGGCACGATCGAAGATCTGCGCATCATCCAGCAGACGAACCGCCCCCGCCGCGAGATCGGCCGCCAGCTCGGCCCGCGTCCTCTCCAGAACCTTCACGCCGCTGCGGTTGACGAAGATGTAGCGACCGGTCGGCCGAATGAAAGCGGCCAGCTTACAGCGCAGCTTCTGTTCGTTATCCATGCGCAGCTCCAGCCAGCTGCCCACTCGCAGCTGATCGACCTGCGCATCTGCGGGCTCGGCAGCGGCGTCCATCGCCGCCTCCTGCTCAGTGACCGCCGCTGGCGGACTCTCGGCGGACGGCACGCCTTCCGCTTCCAGCAATCGATGGGCTTCCTTGCAGAGGACGCCCAGGCGGCCCAAACAATGCCGCTCAAACAGTTTGAGCACGATCAGCTTGATGCGGATCGGCATGTCCGCTTCGCTGCAGGCCTCGGCGAAGAATGTGCAGAGGGCATGCGGCCCCAGCGGATTGGCGCCCTCCCCCACCGGACGCCCGAGCAAAGCGCCGAAACGCAGGCTCAGCTGGCCGAGCCCCGGTTCCAGCTGGCCCAACGCCTTGCCGATCATCGCTTCGTCTGCCACGCGGGCCTCCAGTTCGGCATGGCCGAGCGTACGCAGCTCCGCCCCCTGCTCTTGCAGCAGGCTCTCGAAGCCGCCCGCACAGCGATCGAGGAAGGTGCGCTCGATGCCTTGCCGCTTGAGGCGCAGATCGCGCATGGCCTCGAAGTACAGCTCCTGCTCCTGGCTGTTGTCGGCACGATCGGCGCGATCGAACAGCGCATCGTCAACGTCGTCGAACAGCGCCTGTATCCCCTGGCGCAACTGGGCCTGGGCCAGGTCACGGATCTGCTCAAGCGGAACCGGCAATGGCTGATCGTTACGGCGGCGCGACGTCGGCATACCGAAGGCCACCACCTTGGCTTCAGTTTTCATCGTAAGAACCTCGGGATAGAGCGGCCGACAGCATTGGCTGCCGGCTGCGGACGCCTGAGCCAGGCGCCGGAGAAACCAACGGGCCGAATTATTGGCCGACGCGCCAAGGGCTCAAGTGCGGAGCGGCCCGGACATGATGCGGTTCACAGGGCGCCGCTTTGTTCCGACGAACGCAACCCGGGCACGCCGGCGCCAGGGCTCGTATAATCGCCGCCCTCCCCACCCCGCAGGAGTCCGCCATGGCCAACCTCACCCTTGCCGAGCTGAGCGCCGAGATCGAGTCCAACGTCCGTCTGGCAATGGCCGAGGACCTCGGCAGCGGTGACATCACCGCACAGCTGATCCCCTCCGAACGCCTGGCACACGCCAGCGTGATCACCCGCGAGGCGGCCGTGGTCTGTGGCACTGCCTGGGTCGACGCGGTGTTCCGTCAGCTGGACGCCCGCGTGGCCGTGCATTGGCGGGTGAAGGATGGCGACCGCGTGGAGCCCAACCAGGTGCTGTTCAGTGTCGAGGGGCCGGCGCGCGCGCTGCTCAGCGGCGAGCGCAGTGCGCTGAACTTCCTGCAGACCCTGTCAGCCGTGGCCACCCGCTGCCGGCACTACGCCGATCTGGTGGACGGCACCGCGGTGAAGCTGCTGGATACCCGCAAGACGTTGCCGGGCCTGCGCCTGGCGCAAAAGTACGCGGTGACGTGCGGTGGCTGCCACAACCACCGCATCGGTCTGTACGACGCCTTCCTGATCAAGGAAAACCATATCGCCGCCTGCGGCGGCATCGCCGCGGCGGTGGCCACGGCGCGCAGCATCGCGCCCGGCAAGCCGGTGGAAGTGGAAGTGGAAAGCCTCGACGAGCTGCGCCAGGCCCTGGAGGCCGGCGCCGATATCGTGATGCTCGACGAGTTGAGCCTGGATGATATGCGCGAGGCCGTACGCCTGACGGCCGGCCGGGCCAAGCTGGAAGCCTCCGGCGGCATCAACGAGCGCACGCTGCGCGGCGTGGCCGAGACCGGCGTGGATTACATCTCCCTGGGCACACTGACCAAGGACATCAAGGCCATCGACCTGTCGATGCGCCTGAGTCTCTGATCCTTGAAACTGCGGCAGCTAACTCCGTAGGGCGGTCAAGGCATCGCCTTGGCCACCGTGGTGGCCAAGGCTGCGCGCCGACCACCCCTACGTGCTACCGGTCCCGCGCGAACGCCCGCTCCAGCGCATCGTTGATGGTGCGCAGCACCTTCACCCGGGCGAAGCGCTTGTCGTTGGCTTCCACCAGGGTCCACGGGGCCAGGCCAGTGCTGGTGCGGTCCACCATGTCCTCCACGGCATCCAGGTACTGGTCCCACTTCTCGCGGTTGCGCCAGTCTTCCTCGGTGATCTTGAAACGCTTGAAGGGCGTGGCCTCGCGCTCCTTGAAGCGCGCGTACTGGGTGTCCTTGTCGATGGCCAGCCAGAACTTCACCAGCACCACGCCGTGCTCCACCAGGCTTTCCTCGAAGTCGTTGATTTCCCCGTAGGCGCGCAGCCAGTCGGCCTGCGAGCAGAAGCCTTCGATGCGTTCCACCAGCACGCGGCCGTACCAGGAGCGGTCGAAGATGGTGAACTGCCCGCGCGGCGGGATATGCCGCCAGAAGCGCCACAGGTAGGGCTGCGCGCGCTCCTCGTCGCTGGGTGCGGCGATGGGAATGATGCGGTATTCGCGGGGGTCCAGCGCCTCGGTCACACGGCGAATGGCGCCACCCTTGCCGGCCGCATCGTTGCCTTCGAACACTGCCACCAGGGCATGCCGGCGCATGCGCTTGTCGTGCAGCAGTGCGGAGAGTCGCGCCTGTTCGCGAGCCAGCTGCGCCTTGTAGTCGGCTTTTTCCAGCGCCTGGCCCAGGTCCAGGCTTTCCAGCAGGCGACGGGTGCCCAGGTTGACCGCCACCGGCGCGGCATGCGGCGCCGGCTGCGGGCCGCGCGCCCCCTCCAGGGCTGCGCGCAAGCCCTGCAGGAGAATCTTGCCGACGGTCAGGTTGCGGTAGTTGCGATCACTGCTTTCCACCACGTACCAGGGCGCATAGTCCCGGCTGCTGCGGCGGATGATGTGCTCGGCATGCTGCACCACCTGGTCGTAGGTCTTGCTCTGCTGCCAATCCAGGGGACTCAGCTTCCAGCTGTGCAGCGGGTCGTCGGCCAGGCTCTTCAGGCGCGCTTCCATCTGCTCGCGGGACAGGTGGAACCAGAACTTGAAGATCAGCGCGCCCTCGTCGCAGAGCATGCGCTCCAGGCGCTGCGAACTCTCTATCGCCTGATCCAGCTGGGCATCGTCGATCTTGTCCTTGACCCGCGCCTGCAGCATCTGGCTGTACCAGTTGCCAAAGAAGATGCCGGTGCGCCCCTTGGCGGGCAGCTGGCGCCAGTAGCGCCAGGCCGGCGGGCGGGCCAGCTCCTCGTCGGTCTGCAGGTCGAAGGTGGAGACCTGAATCAGGCGCGGGTCCATCCATTCGGTGAGCCGCTTGACCGTGTCCCCCTTGCCGGCGCCCTCGATGCCATTGATCAGGATGATCACCGGGAAGTTCGCCTGCTCGCGCAACTGGTACTGGACTTCCAGCAAGGCCTGGCGCAGCGCGGGCAATTCGGCTTCGTAGGTTTTCTTGTCGATGGCATGGCCGATTTCGGCGGATTCGAACATGGAGAAAGCTTCCTGACTGCAAGGCGGCCAGACTACCCAAATGTGCACTCGCCCACAAAGTCGAAATGCCATCACGCAGGCTACAATGCCGCACCTTTTGCGGAGCCAGATTCATGACCGAGAGTTCCCGGGCCCAGCTCGACTGGGACGAGCAGGGCCAGCCCTTGTCCCGCCAGTTCGGCGACGTGTATTTCTCCCGCGCCAGCGGCCTGGAGGAAAGCCGCCACGTGTTCCTGCGTCACAACCGGATCGCCGAGCGCTGCGCCGCGCTGGAAAGCGACGGCCGCCTGGTCATCGGCGAGACAGGCTTCGGCACCGGACTGAATTTCCTCTGCGCCTGGCAGGCCTTCGCCGAGCACGCGCCGGCCGGTGCGCGCCTGCACTTCGTCAGCGTCGAGAAGTACCCGCTCGACGGGGAAGACCTGCGCCGCGCCCTGGCGCTGTGGCCGGAACTGGCCGTGTTCAGCACGCCGCTGCTCGAGCAGTACGCCGGCATCCAGCCGGGCTTCCAGCGGCTGCTGTTCGACGGCGGCCGGGTGCTGCTGACGCTGCTGGTCGGCGACGCCCTGGAATGCCTGCCGCAGCTGGACGCCCAGGTGGACGCCTGGTTCCTCGATGGCTTCGCCCCGGCCAAGAACCCGCAGATGTGGACGCCCGAGCTGTTCACGCAACTGGCGCGGCTGTCCGCCCCCGGCGCCAGCCTGGCCACCTTCACCTGCGCCGGCACGGTGCGCCGTGGCCTGATCGAGGCCGGCTTCCGCATGGAAAAGGTCAAGGGCTTCGGCCACAAACGCGAAATGCTCGCCGGGCTTTTTGAAGGCCAGCCGGCGCCGGGCGGCAAACCCTGGTTCGCCCGGCCGCCGCGCCCGGCCGAGCGCCGCGCGCTGATCATCGGCGCCGGGCTGGCCGGCTGCGCCAGCGCCGCCAGTCTGGCCGCGCGCGGCTGGCAGGTGACTCTGCTGGAACGCCACGGCGAGGTCGCCGAGGAAGGGTCGGGCAATCCGCAGGGCGTGCTCTACCTGAAGCTGTCGGCGCACGGCACGCCGCTGTCGCGCCTGCTGCTCGCCGGCTTCGGCTTCACCCGCCGGTTGCTGGAGCGCCTGGAACGTGGCGTCGACTGGGACGCCTGCGGGGTGCTGCAACTGGCCTTCGATGCCAAGGAAGCCGAGCGCCAGGCGCAACTGGCGGCAGCCTTCCCGCCCAGCCTGCTGCAACCCATGAGCCAGACGGAGGCCGAACAACGTGCCGGCATCGCCCTGCCCTGCGGCGGCCTCTTCTACCCGGAGGCCGGCTGGGCGCACCCGCCGGCGCTCTGCCGGCTGCTGGCCCATCACCCGAACATCCAGCTGCTGACGCACCGCGAAGCGCTGTCGATTCGCCGCGAAGCCGGCGCATGGCAGGCCCACGGTGCGGACGGCCTGCTCGCCGCCGCACCGATCCTGGTGCTGGCCAACGCCGCCGACGCCACCGCCTTCGAGCCGACCCGCGCGCTGCCGCTCAAGCGCATTCGCGGCCAGATCACCCGCGTGCCCGCCACGCCGGAGAGCCGCGCCCTGCGCACCGTACTGTGCGCCGAGGGCTATGTGGCGCCGCCGCGCGGCGACGAGCACACCCTGGGTGCGAGCTTCGACCTGCACAACCGCTTCCAGGGCGTCACCCCCGAGGAGCACATCGGCAACCTGAATCGCCTGCGCGAGATCGCGCCCGAGCTGGCCACGCGCCTGGACGCCGGCCAGCTCGATCCGGCGAGCCTGCAAGGCCGCGCCGCCTACCGCTGCACCAGCCCGGACTATCTGCCCCTGGTCGGCCCGCTGGCTGACGCAGCGGCATTCGCCAACTGCTATGCCGTACTGGCCCGCGACGCGCGCCAGGTGCCGGATATCCCCTGCCCCTGGCTGGACGGCCTGTATGTGAACCTGGCCCACGGCTCGCGGGGCGTGGTGACCGCGCCGCTGTGCGGCGAGCTACTGGCCGCCTGGCTGGAGGCCGAACCCCTGCCGGTGCCAGTGGCGGTTGCCGAGGCCTGCCACCCCAACCGCTTCCTGCTCCGGCAGCAGGTGCGCGGACAAGCTGGATAATCCCGGCTCGCCACCGGTCCGTTGTCGCGTTGCCGCGTCGTTGCGCCCGACAGTACACTTCGCCACCGATACCCCCAGGGAGTAGAAATGCCCGATTCCATTCAGTTGCACCAAGAGGCCATGCTCAAGCGCCTGGCCCGCGTCGAAGGCCAGATACGCGGCATCCAGGGCATGATTCGCCGGGGCGAGGACTGCGAGGCGGTCGCCCAGCAGTTCGCTGCGGCGCGCAAGGCGCTCGACAAGGCCTATCAGGAGATGCTCGCTTGCCTGCTGGAAGAGACCGTGCTGGACCCCGAGCGGGACGATGCACAGATGCTCAGCCGGGTACGCACCATCTTCACCAAATACACCTGATACCCGGAGGCAGTATCCGCATGACGCTGCCCCTCCACCCCGGGACCCGCTGATGGAACTTCTACTGGCCGAAGCGCTGGGCATCGGGCTGGTGCTCGGCCTGCTGCTGGGCCTGACCGGCGCCGGCGGCTCCCTAGTCGCCCTGCCCCTGCTGCTCAGCCTGCACCTGCCGCTGCGCGACGCCATCGGCGTGAGCCTCGGCGCGGTGGCCATGTCCGCACTGATCGGCGCCATCCCCCGCGCGCGCCTCGGCCAGGTGGCCTGGCGCCCCGTCGTGTTGCTGGCCGTGGCTGGCCTGCCGGGCAATGCCCTGGGCCAGTGGCTGGGTCGCTTCGTGCCGGAAACCGCGCTGATCGTCGCCTTCTGCGCGCTGGTGCTGTGGTCGGCCTGGCGCCTGTGGCGCAGCAGCGGGCAGCCGCCTCGCGTCGATCCGGGTCCGCTGCGTCCGGGCCCGCTGCTGGCCATCGGCGTCGGCGTCGGCACCCTGTCCGGACTGATGGGCGTGGGCGGCGGCTTTCTGATCGTGCCGGCGCTGCTGTGGTTCTCACCCTTGCCGCTGCTCAGCGCCATGGCCACCTCCATGGCGGTGATCGCGCTGGTCAGCGGCGGCGGCTTCCTGATCTACCTCACCGGCGCCAATCCGCCACTGCCGCTGCTCGGCGGCCTGGCCCTGGGCGGCGCCATCGGCGTGCTGTCCGGCAACCTGCTGGCGCAGCGCCTGAACAGCACGCTGCTGCAGCGGCTTTTCGCCCTGATGCTGGTGCTGGTGAGCCTGTCGATGGCGGTGCAGAAGCTCGCGGCCTAGGCTCACGAACAATATCGAAGTGATATCATGGCGTGCCTTAAGACTGTTACGCCAAGGACGACTGATGGGCCACATTCCACTTTCCCGCCCCCTGCAACTGAGCATCGGATTTAGCCGGCTGCTGCTTCTGTTACTGAACGGCGTTCGCCACGTCCTATGGTGGGCACTGGGCCTGTTGGCGCTGATGTTCATTCCGGTGCTCATTTTCGAGTCATGGAATGGACTCAAAGATATTTCCCCCGCTGAGTGGCTGTTTCTGCTGCTTTGGCTATCGCTTGCAAGGCGCCATATCCGGCGTTGCAAGGTTTTCCAGTATGGCTTTTGGGACGGTCTTGATCGGTTCCTGAAAGCACAGGGCCTGCTTGCCGTGGCCTTTCTGGTCACCACGGGACTGTGTTTCACCGTCGCCGTTGTCGCTATTGAGCCGCCCCGGATTTCTGAAGCGGCTATGGAGTTGCAGACGTTCCTGTTCCATTCAAAGCCAAGCGAGTTTGCGCTGCTGGGTCTCTTCTTGCTCACAATCTACCTGGCCGCGCCCGTACAGGCCCGACAGCCCCAGCTCGACGAGTCGCTGAAGCTCGGCGCACACGAACGAGGCGCCGACGTCATGACCGTCGAAAAGGCCGGATTGCCCGTTGGCAAATCCCTGCTTCCCTTGCTGTTACTGCTCGGTCTGTGGCTACCCGCCCCCTCAGCTCATGCTTCACCGGCCTATAACGAGCTGGTCACAAGTTGCCGGGAATTGCTGGCGCTCCACGGGCGCAAAGCAACGCCACTGGCAGCGCTAACCACTTCAGTGTCCGAAGCCATGAAGGCCGGTTACTGTCTGGGAGTCATCGATCAATATCGCAGCCAGCACCGTGGCCACTGTCATCAAGACATCCATGTGGTTGCTCAGCGTCTTGTCCGAGCGGCCTCCACCCATGGCGCTCATTGGCCGGGGGACCTACTGCGGCGCGCCTGCAATGGCTGACCCGCGTATTTCCCTGACAGACGCCATCAGACGCTGGCTCCAGGTTGATCGCAGCAAGAACCCAAAATTCAAGGAGCGCGTCAACTACCTGGTCAAAGTGCTGAGCGCGGAGAAGGACAAAGACCAGAACCCGCTGGAAAAGCTTCTGGATATTGGCTGGCAAGAAGCATCTGGCACCGGTGACGGCCGAAGGAGCCAGCAGGACCTCCCCAGCGATCAACAAACGTGCTTGCGCAACGCCCTTTCCCTACTGGGCGTCCTGGGCAAACCGGCCGCCGTCGCCGAACTGCTCAGGCCTGCCAAAGACCCTCGCGATCCGAGTGGACACCGCCGCGACAAGGCTCGCCAGTTGAGAGAACAGCTCGAACTTCATGGCTGGCTGGACGATGCCTTGGACGACTTCCTGAACCAACTCGCCTCGGTCGATCCACGGCACGTCGAACTTCCCAACCCCTTTGGTAGCCGGCTACCCCAGCGCATTCTAAGCGCCGGCAGTCTTGCCGAGCAGTTGGCGCACCAGCCCGTGTCCTCGGCCGCCGACCGAATGGCGCGCCATGCACTCAGGAATGAAGTGGAACTCGCCTGGAAAGAGGCGCAAGCCGTTGATCCGCAGCATCTGTCGCCGGAGCAGGAACGGATTCGTCAGACAGTCATTGCCCGCTACCAGGAGGCCGTGGATTTCGACAATCTGCTCAAGCGCTGGCTATAACCAAGCCACCTTCGATTTATTTCTCAAAAAAGCTTGGTAGGGAAATTCCCCAACCGAGACTGGCCTCAGGAAAAGCCAAAAAGGAGTCCTGAAGTGCCTCGAATCATCCCCCGCTCAATCGCGCTGACCGCGCAATCGCCCCCGTGTACCGCGACCTGATCGCCGTCACGCATATCTGAATAATCCAATCCGCGATCCGGCGCCAAAGCGCCAGGGATCCACGCAGTCCGAAAAAAGGAAACCATCATGTTGAAAATGAAATTTGTCGGCGCAATCGAAGGCGTAACCGGCTCCTGCACCTGGCTTCACCACACCGATTCGGACACGCAATTGCTGGTGGACTGTGGCATTCATCAGGGCGACGAGAACTTCGTCTGGCAAAACAGCCAACCGTTTCCGTTCGATCCCAAGAAAATCAAATATGTGTTTCTGACCCATGCCCATCTCGATCATTGCGGCCTGCTCCCACGCCTGATCAAGGAGGGTTTCACGGGCGCAGTCTATGCCACCCAGGCCACCCAGGAGCTCACCCGGCTCATGCTCAAGGACGCCGGCCGCATCTCCGGCGAGTACAGCGAGGAGGACGTGGAGCGGATTCGCTGGCGTCCCGTGGATCGCAATGACGACTTCCGCTGGGGTACGCACATCGTCCCCCTCTCCAGCGGACTGGTCATGCGTTATCTGCGCAGCAGCCATATCCTCGGCGCGTGCATGTTCAATCTCTCCTGGAAAGTACCCAAACCGGGCAATCCCGCCGAACTGGTCGACAGGAACATCTGCTTCAGCGGTGATATTGGGTGCCAAAGCGCGGAAAATCCCTACCTGCCGCTGATGAAGGATGGGCATAACCCTTTCCCTTCGGGCACTGACTACATTGTGGTTGAGTCCACTTATGGTTCCCGGGTGCGCGATACCCAATACCTCTGCGCGGACAATCGCCTAGCCCGGCTCGGGCAGGCAATTGTCCACACCCTTTTCGACAAGGGCGGCAAGGTGCTGATCCCCGCGTTTTCGCTGCACCGCACCCAGGAATTGCTCATGGACTTGCTGCGCTGGATGAAACAGGAACTTCCCCGCCATCGGCGCGGCATTGAAAAACCGGTCAGCACCCTTGTCCATGCTCCGCTTGGGCTGTCCGTAACGCGCATCTATGCCAACGAACTGTTCAGCCGCAGCCCCAAGGGCAAGTTCAAATACTTCAACTCGGCCCTCTGCGAGCGGCTCAACATGTCGGCGGAAGCCATACAGCAGCTTTTACAGCGTCTGGTCGAACACCAAGACGTCAACGGGTATGGCTATGAACTGCGCATGCTCAACCCGAAAGGAAAAAACGTCTCGCACACTGTCGAGGCCCATCAGGTGATTGTGTCCAGCGCCGGCATGTGCGATGCCGGTCCGGTTGTCGACTACCTGGAGTACATGGCCGGGGATCCCCGCAACAGCATCCTCCTCACCGGGTTCCAGTCGCCTGGAACCCGGGGGCACGAGCTGATGGGGTACGCGTCATCTCAACCACGCCCACTGCATGAACTGGAAGCCGGCCATGCGGAGGTCATCGACCTGTCCGCGTTCTATTCGGCGCACGCGGACCGCAAGATGCTGCTGGAGTTCCTCTTCCAGACCGATGGTTTCTCAGCGAACACCCCGGCGACCGTTTTTCTCAATCACGGCGACTACAAAAGCAAGCGCTCCTTGCAGGAAGCCATTCTTGAGCGCGCGGCAGAGAAAAGAGCGGGGGAACGCCCCATTGCCGAGGTGCGAATTGCCGATGGGCGCTGGATTAATCTGGACAACTGCCAACCGCTTCCAGAATCCCTGAACGCGGCAGGTTCCTCGGAGACCCACGAGATAGCACGACTGCGCCAGGAAATCGAAGCGCTGCGGGCCCTGCTGGATTGACCGGCACGACCACTCGGCTTGTTAAGTCCGCCAACGCTGGATTATTGTGCGCGACGCCCGCAGCCTCTGGCACGCGGGCTCTGCCTCGCTCCGCCCAGGCAATTCGGCACCGGACCGCGGTCTCCCCGCCCCCGGAACCGACCGGGCGGGGCCCAACCTTCCGCGAGGGGAACACTCCTGATGAATCGCCGCCAACTGTTCGGTGCCACTTCGGCGCTACTGCTGGCTCTCGGCCTGGCCGGGTGCAAGGACGAACAACAATCACAAGCCACCGCCGCCGCGCCGGTGGAAACCGTGCACTGGAAACTGGTCACCACCTGGCCGAAGAACTATCCGGGCCTGGGCACCGGGGCCGATGACTTCGCCAAGCGCGTCGAGCGCATGAGCAACGGCCGCCTGGTCATCAAGACCTACGCCGCCGGCGAGCTGGTGCCAGCCCTGGAAGTCTTCGATGCCGTGTCGCGCGGCACCGCGCAGATGGGCCACGGCCCCTCCTATTACTGGAAGGGCAAGGTGCCGGCAGCACAGTTCTTCACCTCGGTGCCCTTCGGCCTGACCACCATGGAGTTCAACTCCTGGGTCACCTACGGCGGCGGCATGCAGCTGTGGGAAGAAGCCTACGCGCCGCACGGCGTGAAGCCACTGCTGGGCGGCAACTCCGGCATGCAGATGGGCGGCTGGTTCAACAAGGAAATCAACAGCGTCGACGACCTCAAGGGCCTGAAGATCCGCATGCCGGGTCTGGGCGGCGAAGTCATCGGCAGCATCGGCGCCACGCCGATCATCGTCCCCGGCAGCGAGGTGTTCACCGCCCTGCAGACCGGCATGATCGACGCCACCGACTGGGTCAGCCCGTACAACGACCTGGCTTCCGGCATCCACAAGGCCGCCAAGTACTACTACTACCCGAGCTGGGCCGAACCGCAGGCCGCCATCGAGCTGCTGATCAACAAGGCCGCCTGGGATGAACTGCCCGCCGACCTGCAGGCGATCCTCGAAGAGGCCGCCCGGGGCTCGCTGCAGCTGATGATCGACGAGTACGTCTACAACAACGCCAAGGCGCTGCAGGAACTGCAGAAGCAGGGCGTGATCCTGAAGAAGTTCCCGGACACCGTGCTCGCCGCGCTGCAACAGCAATCCGAGCAGGTGATGGACAAGTTCGCCGCCGAGAGCGACCTGAACCAGCGCATCTGGACCTCCATGAAGCAGTTCCGCGAGCTGGCCACGCCGATGGGCGAAGCCACCGACAAGAACATCTACGAATGGCGCTGATGCCGCGCTGATCCGGATGTACAGCAAAGCCCCGGCCTCGCCAGAGACCGGGGCTTTTTTGATCCCCCACCGCCCGCAACCGCCGCACCGCCGGCCTGCACGAAAGAGCATCGCGGCTGTTGCCGCTCCTACAGGAAAGCGCGCAGCGGCAGCTCAGTGCCGGTGACCGGCGTGCGCCTGCTCACCGTTCAACTCACCGCGCGCCTGCAGCAGGATCTGCGTCGCGGCACTGGTCGCCAGGCTGGCCATGATGCCGGCCACCAGCAGGTCCGGCCAGGCGCTGCCGGTGCCGAACACGCCCAGCGCGGCCATCAGCACCGCGAGGTTGCCCAGCGCATCGTTGCGCGAACAAAGCCAGACGCTGCGCATGTTGCTGTCGCCCTCGCGGTAGGCGTAGAGCAGCGCCGCCACGCCGACGTTGGCCAGCAGCGCCAGGGTGCCCACTACGCCCATGGTCGGCGCGCTCGGTACCGTGCCGCTGACCAGATGCCACAGGGCGGTGGCCAGCACTGCGATGCCGAACAGCAGCATGCACAGCGCCTTGAACAGCGAGGCCCGTGCCCGCGCCACCACCCCCATGCCCAGCACCAGCAGACTGATGCCGTAGTTGGCAGCGTCGCCGGCGAAATCCAGCGAGTCTGCCAGCAGGGATACCGACCCGGCCGTGAAGCCGGCGCCGATTTCCACCACGAACATGGTGAAGTTCACCACCAGCGCGATCCACAAAATCTTCCGGTAACGGCCCGACCGCAGCGCGGTCGCGTGACTGCAGCAATTGGCTCCCATGGAGTCTCCTTGGTGTTTTTCAGAACTGGCCGTAGGCTAAAGCCTGTAGTTGCTACAGGGTCAAGACCATGTCCACTCCCCTCACCATCGGCGCATTGAGCAAGCAAAGCGGCGTCAACGTGGAGACCATCCGCTTCTATGAGCGCTCCGGCCTGCTGCCCGCGCCCCAGCGCACCCCGTCCGGCTACCGCAGCTACCGCGCCGAGGACGTCCGCCGGCTGCGCTTCATCCGCCGCGGTCGGGAGCTGGGCTTCAGCCTGGAGGAAATCCGCGAACTGCTGGAACTGGCCGCCCACCCGCAACAACCCTGCGCCAGCGCCGACCGCATGGTCCGCGAGCATCTGGATGCCATCGATACACGCATCCGCGACCTGCAGAACCTGCAGCAGGAACTGCGCAAGCTGGGCAACTGCCCGAGTGCCGAGGCCGAGCACTGCCGGCTGCTCGAAGCTCTGGACGAGCGCCACTGCTGCCAGCACCCGGACGACTGAGCCCCATCAATACCGGCCGCGCGGTTTGCTGGCAGAGTGCGCGGCCCTGCCCTCCCGATACCGGAAAAGGAACATCGAAATGAGCGAAACCTGGGCCTGGCTGGGCGTGGCGCGTGGGCGCTTTCTGCCGCTGACGCTGAGTTGCGTGGCGCTCGGACTGGCGCTGGCCCTGCCGCCGGCTCCACCCGCATCGCTGCCGTTCGGCGAAGCCCTCCTCGTACTGATTGGCGCGCTGGCTGCCCACGTGGCGGTCAACGCCCTCAACGAGTACGGCGATTACCGCAGCGGGCTGGACCTGCGCACCCGGCGCACCGCCTTCAGCGGTGGCAGCGGCACGCTGGTGGCGCATCCGCAGCTGCTCGGCCGCACCCTGCTGCTGGGCATTGGCAGCCTATTGACCTGCGCGCTGATCGGCCTGTTCTTCCTGCTGCGCCAGCCGCAGCTGTTTGCCAGCCTGGCGCCCCTGGGGTTGGCCGGCCTGCTGCTGGTGCTGGCGTATACCCCCTGGCTGACCCGCCATCCCTGGCTCTGCCTGTTCGCCCCGGGCCTCGGCTTCGCCCTGATGGTGCTTGGCGCGCGTCTGGTGCTCGGCGGCCCGCTGGACAGTGGCGACCTGCTGCTGACCCTGGTGCCGCTGCTGCTGTGCAACAACCTGCTGCTGCTCAGCCAGATTCCTGACATCGACGCCGACCGCGCCGCCGGCCGCCGCACGCTGCCCATGCAGATCGGTGTTGCCGGAGCGCTGCGGGTGGCGCTGCGGCACTGGCTGCTGGCCTATGGCGTCTTGTTGGCGGCCCTGTGGCAGCGCGAACTGGCCGGCGCCGCGCTGGGCTTGCTGACCCTGCCGCTGGCACTGCGCGCCGCCTGGCTGCTGCGCCGCAATGCGCTGGAACCGCAACGCCTGCTGCCGGCCCTGGGACTGAACGCGGCAGTCAGCGTGGGAACGCCGCTGCTGATGGCGGTGGGGCTGCTGATCTGACGCATCAGAACCTGCGGTGCCGCCCCAGACCTTGGCGGCCAGAACGACGCCGACCGCCCTACCCCGAACGGAGCCGCAGTTGAAATCCCTCCTTCCGCAAGCAGGGCGACACACCCCTCAAAGCTGGAAGCGACTGGTCAGCCGGTTCAGGTCGGTGGCCAGGCGCGCCAGCTCGTCGCTGGCTGCCGAGGTCTGCTGGGCGCCGGCGGCGCTCTGCTGGGCGATGTCGCGGATGGTCACCAGGTTGCGGTCCACTTCGCGGGCCACCTGGGCCTGTTCCTCGGCGGCGCTGGCGATCACCAGGTTCATCTCGTTGATCTGGCTGATGCGTTCGGCGATGCGTCCCAGCGCCTGGTCGGCGCGCCCGGCCATGCCCTGGCTATGGGTCGCGACTTCGCTGCTTTCGTGCATTTCCCGGACCGCCGCCTGGGTTGCGGTCTGGATAGCGCCGATCATGCGCTCGATTTCCTGGGTCGAGCTGTGGGTGCGTTGCGCCAGGCTGCGCACCTCGTCGGCCACTACCGCAAAGCCGCGCCCTGCCTCGCCGGCACGCGCCGCCTCGATGGCCGCGTTGAGGGCCAGCAGGTTGGTCTGGTCGGCGATGCCCTGGATCACCACCAGCACCTGGCCGATGGATTCCGCCTCGGCCGCCAGACGCTCGACGGTGGCTGCCGTCTGGCCCAGCTTGCCGCCCAGCTGATCGATGCTCTCGCGGGTCGCCGCCACCTGGCGCAGACCGTCACGGGCCTCGCGCTCGACCTCGCCGGAGGCCGTCGAGGTGCGGGTGGCGTTGCCGGCCACTTCGTCCACGGCGGTGGACATCTCCGTGACCGCCGTGGCGGCCTGCTGCACTTCGTCATTCTGGCGGGTGATGCCGCGCGCGGTGTCGTCGGTCACCGCGTGCAGCTCCTCGGCGGCCGAGGCCAGCTGGGTGGCCGAGCCCTGGATGCGCTGCAGGGTATCGCGCAGGTTCTGCTGCATCTGCTGCACCGAACGCTGCACCTCGGTGATCTCGTCACGACCGACCGGGTTCAGCGGTTGGGTCAGATCCCCTTCCGCCACGCGGCCAGCGGCCTGCTTGAGCGTGTCCAGCGGGCCCATGATGCTGCGCAGCAGCAGCGCGGCCAGCCCCGCGCCGAGCGCCAGCAGCACCACGATGACGCCGATGGTGATCCGCTGGTTGGTTTCGTAACGGGCCACGGACTCGTCGTACACGGCACGGGACGCCTGCAGCTGGACATCCATCAGGGCATTAATGGCCGCGGAGATCGGATCGATGCGGCCATACAGCTCGGTGTCCACGAACTGCTGCAGGTCGAAGGAGTTCTTGCTGCGCAGGATCTCGCGCAGGTTGCTCAGCGGGGCGCGCAGGTCCTGCATCATCGGCTCGATACGCGCCACCAGTTGCTGCTCGTCCTCCAGCAGGAAGGTACCCAGGTAACGCTTCCAGGCCCGGTCGATGTCCGCCAGGGCCTTGTCCACATCACCCAGCGCCTGTTCGTAGGACATCAGGCCGAGATTGGCCTTCTGCGCGGCGTCGACAATCTGCACGGCATACATGTCCGACACCACCTTGAGTTCGCGCAGCGGGACGACGCGGTCCAGGTACATCGAGTTCAGCCCCACCAGGCTGCGTTGCTGGGCGACCAGCGACACCACGCCAGTGATCAGGGTACCGAGCAGCATCATGCCGACCAGCAGCAGCAGACGGGTGCGTATGGTCCAGTTTTGCAACATGGCCTTCTCCTTGAAGTGAACACGGCGAAACGCCGAAGCACATCGGCGCTTCGGCCCTCGGAAGCTTCCCCAGAGGGGACACGCAGACGCTGGCAGTCGGTTTATAGGGTTCTGGTAGCCCGCCGCAGCGGGTCCGACGCGCCGTTATCGGCAGCAGATGCCGAAAATTGAGTCCATTTTCGGCACCCCCACTCGATCTAGAGCTGGAAGCGGCTGGTCAGGCGGGTCAGATCGGTGGCCAGGCGCGTCAGCTCGTCGCTGGCGGCCGAGGTCTGCTGGGCGCCGGCGGCGCTCTGCTGGGCGATGTCGCGGATGGCCACCAGGTTGCGGTCCACTTCGCGGGCCACCTGGGCCTGCTCCTCGGCGGCGCTGGCGATCACCAGGTTCATCTCGTTGATCTGCCCGACCCGTTCGGCGATGCGCGCCAGGGCCTGGTCGGCCTGCCCGGCCATGCCCTGGCTGTGCGCGGCCACTTCGCTGCTTTCATGCATTTCCCTGACGGCAGCCTGGGTGGCGCTCTGGATGGCGCCGATCATCCGTTCGATCTCCTGGGTCGAACTGCGCGTGCGCTGCGCCAGGCCGCGCACCTCGTCGGCCACCACCGCAAAGCCGCGTCCGGCGTCTCCGGCGCGGGCCGCCTCGATGGCCGCGTTGAGGGCCAGCAGGTTGGTCTGGTCGGCGATGGCCTGGATCACCACCAGCACCTGGCCGATGCTTTCGCGGGTCGCCGCCACCTGGCGCAGGCCGTCGCGGGCTTCCTGCTCGGCGTCGCTGGACGCCGTCGAGGTACGCGTGGCGTTGCCAGCCACCTCGTCCACGGCGGTGGACATCTCGGTGACCGCCGTGGCGGCCTGCTGGACTTCGTCGTTCTGGCGAGCGATGCCGCGCGCGGTGTCCTCGGTGACCGCGTGCAGTTCCTCGGAGGCCGACGCCAGTTGGGTGGCCGAACCCTGGATGCGTCCGATCAGCGTGGCCAGCTGCTCCTGCATTTCGCGGGTGGCGAACAGGATGCTGCTGCGATCATCCGCCGCCACCGGCAGCTTCTGGGTGAGATCGCCATTGGCTATCCGGCGCAGCGCCAGCGCCGCCTCGGCGGGCTCGCCGCCCACCTGACGAAAGACGCCACGACCGACCAGCAGCGTGGCGCCAGCCACCAGCAGCAGGGTGGCCAGGCTGATGAACAGAGCCATGCGCGAAGACGCATCGAGCCCGGCCACCAGCGACACGTAGCCGGCATCGGCTTCCTGGTCGCTTTGCTTCACCAGTTCCAGCAACGGACCGCGCAGGGCGCGCCAGGCCGGGGTTTCCTGTTCGACCAGCAGCAAGCGCGCCTCGATGAGCTCGCCGACCCGGACTCGCTCGATGACTTGCGCCTGGAGCGGCGGCCAGGCACGCAGGTGGCGCCGCAGCGTCTCGGCATCGGCGACATGCTCAGGATCGTTCGCCAACAGGGCGACCAGCCGCTCACCGGCGGAATTAAGGTTTTCCAGGGCCGCCTGATGGTTCTTGTACGCCTGTTGATTCGCGGGATCGATCAGGATGTTGCGCAACGCCTGCCCCATCTGCAGGCCGTTGGCATAGGTCTCGGTAGCCAGCTGGCTGAGCGCCACGTGATGCTCCACGAACTCGACCAGTTGGTCCTTGGCGCGCTGCGCATAGAACAGCGTCACTGCTGCCAGTACCAGCACCCCGAGCACGCTGGCGCAGCCCAGCAGCCACAGACGCGCCTTGAGCGTTTGCGTGCGGTTATCCATCACTCCCCCTTTTGTACTGGCGAATGGGCCTTGCGTGGCCCGTTAGGGCGTTTATCGGAAACAAACGGCGAAACTTGACGCATGTCACGACGCGTCGCGGAAAACCAGTGCCTTCAATCCACCGTGCGGATCGATATCGGCGAACTCCGGCGGGTTCTCCAGCCGCTGCTCGAAGCGCAGGCTCGGCGCCTCGCTGGCCATACCCTCGATCAGGAAAGCGGCGTCGATGTCCGGCGCGTTGATGCAGGCCAGCACCCCTCCGCCCGGCGTCAGCAATTCCGGCAGCTTGCGCAGGATCTTGGCGTAGTCGCGGGTCAGCGCGAAGCTGCCCTTCTGGAAGCTGGGCGGGTCGATGATGACCAGGTCATACGGCCCTTCCCGGCGCACCCGGCCCCAGGACTTGAACAGTTCATGGGGCAGAAAGCTCACCCGCCCCAGGTCATGACCGTTGAGTCGGTGATTGTCCCGGCCACGCGCCAGGGCGGCGCCAGCCATGTCCAGGTTGACCACCCGCTCGGCGCCGCCGGCCAGGGCCGCCACCGAGAAGCCGCAGGTGTAGGCGAAGAGGTTGAGCACCCGCTTGCCGGCCGCATTGTCGCGCACCCAGCGGCGCCCGTAGCGCATGTCGAGGAACAGCCCGCTGTTCTGCTTGCGGCCCAGATCCAGCTGGTAGCGCAGGCCGTCCTCGGTGATCTGCCAGCCGTCCAGTGCCTCGCCGACCAGGAACTCGGTCGGGCTGCCGGGCTGGTAACGCAGGTGCAGCAACAGATGACGGGCACCGCTGCCCTGCCAGGCAGCCGACTCGCCTAGGCGCAGCAGCAGCGCGCGCAGCGCCTCAAGGCCGTCGCCCTCCGGCTCGCGGAACAGCGACACCAGCAGCACGCCTTCCAGCCAGTCGACCGTAAGCTGCTCCAGACCCGGCCAGCAACGGCCGCGACCATGCAGCAGGCGGCGGGTCTCGGCGGGCGGCGAGACCAGCGCATCGAGCACACACTGCTCCAGTGTGGCGAGGGCGTCGGGGTTCATTGGCGGTGGCACCTGCAAAAAAAAGCCGGCATTGTACTCGCCTCGCTGCCTACCGGAGAGCCACCATGCCCGTGACCCGTTTCGGAATCGTCCCCGCCCTTATCCTCGGAGCCGCGTTGGCCTTCGCTGGCTGGTCAGTGGGCCAGGGTATCGAGCGTTTTCGCCTGGCAGACCGTTCGGTGACCGTGAAGGGGCTGGCCGAGCTGGACGTGAAGAGCGACTTCGCCATCTGGACCCTGGGCTTCCGCCGGGGCGGATCGAGTTTCGACGAAGTGCAGCGCCAGCTGGCCGCGGACCGCCAGCGGGTGGTCGCCTTCCTGAGCGAGCAGGGCTTTACCGCCGAGGAAATCGAGGTGCGCCCACTGCAGGTGCAGGACCTGCTGGCCCGTGAATGGGGCAACAGCGACGTGGCGCTGCGCTTCACCGGCCAGGGACAGGTGCTGGTGAAGTCCTCCCGCGTGGATGCCGTGGCCAAGGCCGCCAACGCCAGCGATCCGCTGATCCAGGCCGGCATCCAGCTGGAGAACCCCGACGGCTTCGCCGGACCCCGCTACCAACTGCGCGGCTTCAACGAAGTCAAACCGCAGCTCCTCGAAGAAGCCACCCGCAACGCCCGCGAACAGGCCGCCAAATTCGCCGCCGACGCCGGCGCCACCCTGGGCGATCTGAGAAGCGCCAACCAGGGCGTGATCCGCGTACTCGACGACGACGGCAGCGACATGGACAGCTCGCGCACCATCGGCAAGCGCCTGCGTGTGGTCAGCACCTTCCAGTTCGCCCTGGAGTGATGCGAAGCGGCCCCGGTGGGCGACCGTCCCTGTGGGGCACTACCCTGTAGGGCCGGCTTCACGCCGGCCGGAATACACCCGCCGCCCTGTACCCGCTGCTTCCGCTTTCACCGCAAGGACCACCCATGCACCTGCTCCACCGCATTCCCCTTTCGCTCTGGCGCCTGGCCTTCACCGCCTGCCTGCTTGCCGTGCTGGTGCTCGCCCTGCTTCCCGATCCCGACCCACGCCTGAGCACCGGCTGGGACAAGGGCAACCACCTGCTGGCCTTTGCCAGCCTGGCGTTTCTGGGCTGCATGGCGCTGCGCGGCCGCCGGCTGATGATCACGGCGGGCCTGCTCGGCTATGGCGTGCTCATCGAGCTGCTGCAGGGCCTGACCGGCTACCGGTTCGCCGAATGGGCCGACCTGCTGGCCGATGGCCTGGGCATCGCCCTCGGCCTGCTGGCTTACGTTGTGCTGCGCCCCCGTGTTTCCCACCCTTGAAGGACCTACCACCATGTTCCGCCCCGTCTTCCTCCTGCTCCCCGCCCTGCTCGCCAGCGCCACCGCCTTGGCCGACAACCGACTGACCATCGAACTGACCGGCATCCAGCACGACCGCGGTGAGCTGAGCGTCGGCCTGTACCAGGACCCCAAGACCTTCCGCAAGGAACCCCAGGCGTTCCAGGTGCACAAGCTGCCGGCCACCCCGGGCACTGCCACCCTGACCCTGGAAAACCTGCCCGCCGGCCGCTACGCGATCATGGCCTACCACGACGAGGACGGTAACGGCGAACTCAACCGCCGCTTCGGCATGTTCCCCACCGAAGGCTACGCGCTGTCCAACAACCCCACGGTGATGGGCCCGCCGAGCTTCGAGGACAGTGCGTTCGAGGTGGTGGAGGGTGGGGAGAATCGGGTGGTCTTGGAGGTGAGGTACTAAGGCGGTGCCGGCCTCCGGACCTTTAGTGGGCGGCTTCAGCCGCGATGCTTTTGTGCGCCCCAGCCCACGCGCATCGCGACTGAAGTTGACTCCACGGAAGCAGGCCGGATTGCCGAACTTCATTCACAACCCAGCTCAGCGCCCGATCACCTCGCGGCGGAAGATGATCTTCTCGTTTCCCTTGTAGATGCCGAAGGTGGCTAGGCCGCTGGGGTTCTCGAAGCCATCGCCCTTCCAGTCGTATGTCAGCCAGTCGGGGACCTGCGGCGTGACGACTACGCTCCCTTCGCCACCCGGGCCGGGAGCGGTCAGGCGGATCACGCCCCTGCCCTGGGCCAGCGCTGAAACCTGCGCCTGGGTTTTGCCCTCCAGTTGTCCGGTGTACGGACCCAACTGCACACCGGTGATCACCGCGCAGGCATCGCTGCCATCCGGCACGAAGGCATTGCCGGACTGCCAGGTTTCCACCTGATAGGGCAGATCCAGCGGTGCGTGCTCGGGGCCATGGGCGCTACCCACACGGATTCGGCCTAGGCGGATCTCGCCGCCCGGCGTCTGGAAGCCGAATGGCTCGGATACGAAATCCGCACCACTGCCCGCACCGTGGCGGGTTCCATCGCTGTCACTCAATTGCCCGGCGGCAATCATCATCAGCAGATTCGGCGAAAAGGGCACATCGCTGGCCGCGGGACCGGTGCCGGCACGCTGGTAGACCATGTGGCCCGCCGTGAGCAGGTAAGCCTTTTCACCATCACCCGACGTAGCGTCGGGTATCACCTTGAAGTCGCCGGAACCGGATAACCGCGAGGCATCCTGCACCTGGCCCGGAGCAAAACTCAGGGTCGGGGCCAGGGTATCCCCCAGCTTCCAGAAAGCGCCCCGGTCATAGTTGCGCGTCACTGCCCCGTTGCTGCTCTTGCCTGTGATCGTGAGCTCGGGCGTCACAGCGTACTCGATGGGCTGGTCCTGGTAGCTGAAGGAGCCCGTCGCCGACACACATCCGGCCTTGAGCTCCGGCGTGTTGAGGCGCGCCTGAAGATAGGCCGGTGCGAAGCGCCCAAAAGGAGCGCTTTGGCTCATGAAGTCCGAGCCGCCAAGATAGCCGGTGCTGTGCACCTCGATAGAGAAGATGCCCACCTCGTGCAGCTTCTGCTGCAGCTCGTGACGCCCGCCCAAGGGATGGGCGTAACGGTCGATCTCCAACGGGCCGTCGACGCCATCGTCCAGCTCCTGAACGAGTGCGCGCAGCTCCAGCGGGCCGGTGAAATTCGGGGTCGGCTGCGCCGCACAGAGATTGCCATCGGCTGGCAGCGCCACCGGGGTGATACGCAGGTCGAAGGGGTCACCAGCACGCACGGTATTCCCAGCCGGCGCGAACAGCGGACAATCGGCATCGCTGCACCCCGAAAGGTATGCGCCCGTCTCGATGCAGAACCCGTAGGGCCGGGATACGACGGTCGTGCTGCCTTGCATGTCGAGCCCGTCTTCCGCCCCGCTGCCCAGATAGCGGACGTGCAGATCCAAGGCCCCGGCATCGTCATAGTGGATCGGGAACCCGCTGCGTGCCTGGGCATCGAAGCGCAGGGTTCTCAGGCTGGCGTCGCCAGCATGCGTACCGATGCTGCCGCCGGCAATCAACACCACCCGAGATCCGCTGTCCGGCGCACTGTAGGCCGACCAGAGCGCCACCGTCCGCTCGCTGCTGGCGAAGCTACCATCCGCCACGCAGGCGCCACTGCTCTCGTCCAGGCGCATCGCTTGCACCTCGGCGGCCACCTGCTGGCCGGCAATCAGGGCAGGAACACGAATCGCGAAGCCGCTCTCCAGAATTTCCAGCCCACAGTCCCCGCGGTTGCAGCGATAGGGTTCGCCAACCAACCCCAGCTGCAGCAGGCCGGGTATCCGTTTCAGATACGCGGTGGCCGTGTCGCTATCCGCAAAGGTCACCGTACCGTTGCCGAGCCAGCGATTGGCCGGCGTCAAGGTCAGGGTTTTGGTCACGGGCACAGTGCGGGAACAGCTGGCGTCGGCGCAGGCACGGATGAGCACCGGGATGGGTTCGCAACTGAATTGCGGGGTAGAAAACGAAAGTCGGTAATGGTCGACAACATGGCCACCCGAGTTATCACATAGATCCCCCAAGTCCACAGGATCCACGTACTCAACAATGGACTCTTGCCCAATGTAGACATTGCGCCCGGTTATACCGCCGCGGTAGCGGGCGCCGCCGCTGAAGTTGATCCGGACATCGCCCGCGGCATAGACAAAGGCGGGAATGTCCTTCTGGCTGTTTAGGGTGATATCACCGGTGGCGTACATCAGCAGTTCGCCGGGTGCGAAGCCCTCGAACTGGGCAGCATAGGCCAGTTGAATGTCGCCCCTCACAAACAGGCGCACCGTCCCGGCGCCCGGTAACTTGCGAATCCGGCTGGCAACACTGGCATCCAGGTCGCCGTCGATCCAGTAGCTGCCGGTGCCCAGCTCGAAAGTGGCGTTGTAGTCAGGCCTGAGGATGCCCATATAGCGATCCTCTGTGCCCTCCGGGTAGGTGATGGTCGCCGAGTTGCCCTTGGCGAACTGCCGGGCGAATACACCACCTTCCACTTTCGCGTGGGTTCCGAATTCGACTTTGCCAGTGGCATGGATGGAACCGGGAAACCGGAAGTTCTCGCCAACCTGCACGTCGCCCTGTACGTAAAGCTCGATCTGTCCCGGCGAGAATCCCTCGAAGCGCATGTAGCCGGACTTGAAACTGCCTCTCACATACAGGCGCACCACCCCGGCGCTACCGACTTGCGGACGAATGACAGTCTGCTCGGCGTTGGTAAAGGAACCGTCTATCCAGTACTCGCCGGGAGCAAATTCCAGGGCGGACTTGTAGCGTGTCGTCACGCCACGCATGAGGTAGGTTCCGCCAATGCTCGTGAAGCGCAGGGTCGATTCCTGAGCCACGGTAACCGCGCCATAGTCGCCCGCGATCTTCGACAGCTCCTTTGCGCTTTCCGTAGCTAGAGGACCATCCACTGCGTTGCCAGTGCGGAAAATGCCCGGCATCAAGGAGCCTGCCTGAAAGGCAGGGGCCGAACTGGCGGCATGTTTCCCGGTCGCAGTGCATTTCACCCCATCGCACAGTCCCACCTGATCCCCCCACGAATGGGTGTGGGTAACGGTGGGGGCGTTCAGTGTCGGGCCGCTACCATAGACCCGCGACTTGTAGCCCATCTGGATGAAGCCCGTGGGCGAATGGCTCTGGATGCCGCCCGGAAAGACCTGCGTGCATTGCAGGGCGGCCTGGGCGAGCGAGGCGAACAGGTAGGCGAACAGGCCGACAAGTCCGGAGAGTAAAGAACGAGTCGTCACGGTGCGTCCTCTTCCAGAACAGCTTCCAGCTTACGGTGTACATGGTCCGGGCTGCCCGGAGTGGAGTAGTCGGCCGTGGCCCGTACCATGCATAACACCACTCCCGCTTCCGGCGGCCGGGGTATGAACTGCACCGTTACCTCGAATGCATCCAAGGCAAAGAGCTCCAGACTCATCGCACAGGTTTTCTGATTCACGAACTGAGAAATCCCCCACTCCAGTCCCGCCCGTGCCGCCTGGTGGGCGCGTGCCTGCTGCAACGCCAGGCTGCTGGTGCTGTGCTGGGTCGCAGCCAGGCGGGCCATTGCGGCGACCACGCCGGCAACGACGAGGATCAGAAACAGCGCGGCGACGAGGCCGAAGCCGCGTTGGGCGGGGGCGAATTCAAGGCGCATTGTCGACGTGGACCTGCTGGATAAGGCTGATGGTTTCGCCGCCCTTGCTCAGGGACAAACGCAGGGTGATAAGGGCGTTGCGGGTGTGCGTTCCGTGCAGGTAGGTGAAAGCGCAGTGGGAGACGCTGTCGGCCAACGGTGTACGACTCAGGGGCGGTTTCGTCAGATCCAGCGTGTCGAAGGTCTCCCGCCATAACACCCCCCTAGCAAGATCGCAGCGGTAGCGCACGGCCTCGCGCGCCAGATATAGGCGACGTTGCGGAGAAGCAAAGGCAAAGCGGAAACCGATTGCGTCCTTCACGACCAGACGTTGCGAGGAACCTGATACATCCAGTTCAAACCGCGCGTTGGAGGGGGTGACCACACCTGGAGCCTGATATGCCCAAAGATTCTGGCCATCCACAGGCACACCACCCGACTCGGCGCCTAGGTTGTAAATCACCAGCCAACGCGACTCGACGACAGATGCCGCTTCCAGATCGGTAACCATGCTGATACGACAAGGGTCGGTGTCACATATCGGCGGATCGTGCAGAACACCGTGTTCGTCCAGGCTGCCCTGGTAGCGCCCAACCTCGTGCAGCGGCACGAAATCCAGCCCGTTTGTTCCGGGCGATTCCCGCACGGAGTTGGGCACCGCCATCCGAATATCCCTGGCCATGCGGTTCAATGCCGTCGCGGCCTGATCGGTCAATTCCGCCCGGCGGCTCTGATCGACGAAGCCCTGTAACGGGCGCGACAGCACGGTAGAGATCAGCACCGCCACCACCCCGGCCAGGGCGATGACCAGCACGAGCTCGACCAGGGTGAAGCCGTGCTGTCCCCGAAGCGGGGTGGCTTGTGGGTTGCCCTGGAGCGGCGGCCTGGTGGACAGGACAACGTTGTCCACCCTACGGGGTGAAAGGCGCATGTCAGTATTCCGTCCGATAGCCATCGAGGCTCAGTGTGCCTCCGGCCGGGTCGGTGACGGTGACGCGGATATGCAGGGCCGTGACTTTATGCCCGATCGGCCCCAGGCCTTCCGTCCCGCTCCGGGCGGCGATGTCCACTTCCACCCGGTAGTTGTCCAGCCCCCGAATCACATCGTTGTTCATATCCCGGGGCGGACGGTCGTCCAGATCGTGGTAGTCCCGCACATCGTTGAAACAGGCTCGTCCGGTGCAGGGATCTGGGGCGGATGCATAGTCCTGCAACAGAATCTCTTCCAGATACCCCTCGGCAATCGCCAGGCTCTGCTGGCGCAGCATGGGATCGGCGGAGCGAACGGTGATCGAGGCCATGGCGCTGAACAGCGCGGTGGCGGCGATGCCAATGATGACGATGGTGAGGATCAGTTCGACCAGGGTCATGCCGCGCTGGCTGGCCGCATGGCTGGCACCCGGGCCCGCCACCGGCGGTCGGAGCTCGCAAGGAACCGTGGGAGCGGACTTGTCCGCGATGCGGTGCGCACCGAACCCAGCAGCTCGCGGACAAGTCCGCTCCCACAGGGGGCGCATACTCATGGCGTCACCTCGACAAAGCCCGTTTCGTGCACGGTCATCATGAAGGTGCCCCCGACGGTGGTGCTGTGTTGCTTACTCGTGCCGCCGCGGGCGTCGAAGACCACCTTCAGCGCCGGGACCACGGACACACTGCGTGGGTTGCCGGCCTGGTAAGGACCGCCGGCCGGGTCGGCGACCGACGCCTCAGGCGCCAAGCCGCCGCAGGTCGAGTGATGCAGCAGCCGGTAGCCCGCACTGTCCAGCTCGACACGGATCGGGCAACCGGAGGCCACGGCCACCTTTTGCGCATAGCGCACGGCGGCCAGGGCCTCCTCGAAATAGACCCGCTCGTCGAAGACATCACGGGAAAAGAAACGCGGCCCCGCCACGGCGGCAAGGATGCCGATGACGACCATCACCAGGATGAGCTCGACCAGGGTGAAACCGCGTTGTGTGTTCATAAGGCATGAACCCGACGTGGGGTGGTCAAGACGCAGCCTTGGCCACCGTGGCGTCCGCGCGGTGGACAGAAACACGCTGCCCACCTATCAGCTACCAAAGAATTAGCAGTCATCGTCCACTGCGATGCTTGCCGGAGTAACGGGATCCGTACTCGTATCAGCAGCGGTGTAGGTCACTTTGCAGGTACTCGCAGCGGTAGCCTCGCCACCATTCGGTGCGAAATACAGGACGCCGGCAGACCCAGCAGCGTCGGCGGAAACTTCCACGCCATCTACTTGTGCAGCAGCAACGATGCCCGCCCGAGTCGCCGCCGGGTAGCCACCGACCATGGCGATGGTTACCCCTTCCAGAACTACCGGGCCAGTTCCTGCCAACTCCGCAGCATGCGCAATCGCCGCCGCCGAACGCAGGCTACCAGCAACGCCTTCCACCGCTGCTACCCGCGCCTGCCCCCCAAAATCCGCAAACCGCGGCAACGCAAACGCCGCCAGAATGCCCAGCACCACAATCACCATGATCAGCTCGACCAGGGTGAAACCACTCTGTTGCTTCTTCATATACAGCTCCCCCTTTGGGTGTGTTTAAAACAAATGTCATTCGGCGACGGTGACCGCGCCGGTTCGGGTGTCGTACTCGATGCGTCGCTTGTCGTTCTGGTAGCGGTAGCGACACAGCGGCGCAGCGAATTCGCTGAGGTAGGCGGCGCTGCCGCGCACGGCCACGCTGGGCGCGGAGCCGAGCAGCACGCCGCGCCAGAGCTCGGCGCAGCCTTGCGCGCCGGGGCCGGAGGCGGTTGCCACCGGCCAGCCCAGTTCGTTGACGTCCACGTCGCCATTGCCAAAGCCGGCCACGTTGTTCAGTCCGCCGCGTCCGCTAGCGCGGTTCAGTTCCCACTGGGCGCGCACCATGGCCACGCCGGCGGCCAGGGCGCCGGCGGTGCCGTTGACCGAGGCGGCCTGGGCATCGCCGGTGGCGCTCATCAGGCGCGGCAGCGCCACGGCGGCGAGCAGGCCGACGATGACGATGACCACCACCAGTTCCAGCAGGGTGAAGCCCTGTTGCGCGTACCGGCTCATCGCACCCCCTTGGTGGCGGCGGAAAGTTCCCACATGGGCAGGAACACGCCGAGCGCCAACACCAACACCATGCCGCCCATGGCGACGATGAGGATCGGTTCGATGGAGTCGGCCAGGCGCTTGAGGTCGTAATCGACCTCCTGCTCGTAGAAGTCCGCGACCTCGATGAACAGGTCATCCAGGGCGCCGGTCTCCTCGCCCACCGCCAGCATCTGCAGTACCAGCGGGGTGAACAGGCCGCTGGCCACGGCGCCACGGGTCAGGGATTCGCCGCGCTCCACGCCGTCGCGCATGGCCAGGATGGCCTGGCCGATGTGGCGGTTGCCCACGGTGTTGCTGTTGATGGCCAGGGCCTGCAAGAGCGGCAGGCCGGCGCGGTACATCATCGCGAAGGTGCGGGTGAAGCGTGCCAGGGCGATGCGCTCGAAGATGCCGCCGACAATCGGCAGGCGCAGCTTGTAGCGGTCCCAGAGGCGCGCGCCGGGCTCGGTCTGTAGCCAGCGCAGCAACAGCACCAACCCGCCGGCCAGGGCCAGGGCGATCAGCCACCACCACTGCTGGGTGAACTCGGAAAAGCCGATAAGGATGCGCGTGGGCAGTGGCAGCTCGCTCTTGAATTGGGCGAACACCTTGGAGAACGCCGGGATCACCAGCAGGTTGATGACCACCAGCGCCACGCCCATGGCCAGCAGCACGAACAGCGGGTAGCGGGTGGCCTGCTGGATGCGCTTGCGGGTTTCGCGCTCCATGTCCAGGTAGCCGGCCAGCTGCTTGAAGGCCAGGTCCAGCTGGCCGGTGTTCTCACCGACGCTGACCATGCTGATGAACAGCGGCGTAAATACCCTGGGATGGCTGGACAGCGCCACACCCAGGCCGTTGCCGGCTTCCAGGTCGGCGCGCACGGCGCGCAGCACTTCGCCGAAAAAGGGGTTGCGGGTGGAATCGGCCAGTCCGCCCATGGCGCGCAGGATCGGCACGCCGGCCTTGCTAAGGCTGTGCATTTGCCTGCAGAAGATGATCAGTTCCTCCAGCGACACCCGCTCGCGGCCCAGCAGACGCCTGAGCTGGCGCAGCACATCGGTGTCGCCGCCCACGGCGGATTCGGCCTGGGCCTCGATGGTCAGCGGCGTGATGCGCTCGGCCAGCAGCTCGCCGGCCAGCGCTTCGGCGCTCGCCGCCTGGCGTACGCCGCTGACCTTCTGGCCCTGGGCGTCGCGACCGGTGAAGCGGAACGCGGCCATCAGTCGAATTCCTCCACCAGACTGGCGCTGACGCGGAACACCTCATCGACGCTGGTCAGCCCGGCCAGGGCGTAGTCCAGCGCCACCGCGGCCAGCGGACGGTAGTGGGGTTGCCGGCGCGCCGCATCGACGAACGCCTGCGGGTCGTTGCGGCGCAGCGCGGCGGCCATGGCGGCGTTGACTTCCAGCAGTTCGTAGACGCCGATGCGCCCGAGGTAGCCGGTGTTGTGGCAGTGATGGCAGCCGCGGCCGCGCACGAAGCACCGACCGTTCAGCGGCCGGCCATGGATGACTTCCAGCCAGCGTTGCTCACGCTCCTCGGGCGCGTGCTCCTCGCGGCAGTGTTCGCACACGCGGCGCACCAGGCGCTGGGCCAGCACGGCGTTCAGGGCATTGGCGACCAGGAACGGCTCGGCGCCCATGTCGATCAGGCGCAGCGGCGAGGTCAGCGCGTCGTTGGTGTGCAGGGTGGACAGCACCAGGTGGCCGGTCAGCGCGGCGCGCAGGGCGATCTCGGCGGTCTCGCCATCGCGGATCTCGCCGACCAGCACGATGTCCGGGTCCTGACGCAGCGCGGCGCGCAGCACGCGGGCGAAGGTCAGCTCGATCTTCGGATTGACCTGCACCTGGCTGATGCGCGGCAGGCGGTATTCCACCGGGTCTTCCACGGTGATGATCTTGGTTTCGGCGCTGTTCAGCTCGGCCAGGCCCGCGTACAGCGTGGTGGTCTTGCCCGAGCCGGTCGGGCCGGTGACCAGCACCAGCCCGTGGGGACGGCGCAGCAGCTGGCGGAAGCGCTCGAGCATCTCCACCGGCATGCCGGTGCCGTCCAGGCTGAACACCCCGGCGCTCTGGTCGAGCAGACGCAGCACCACCGATTCGCCGAACTGCACCGGCAGGGTCGAGACGCGCACGTCCAGGTTGCGGTTCTTTACCCGGATGTTGAAGCGGCCGTCCTGGGGCAGGCGCTTCTCGGAGATGTCCAGGCCGGCGAGGATCTTCAGGCGCATGACCAGCGCCGAGGCGATGCGGGTTTCCTTGATCAGTTGCTCGTTGAGCACGCCATCGATGCGCAGGCGCAGGCGCAGCACCTTGTCGTCCGGCTCGATGTGGATGTCCGAGGCCTTCATCTGCACCGCGTCCTCGAACAGCGTCTGCAGCAGGCGCACCACCGGGGCGTCCTGGTTGTCCTGGCTGATGCCGCCGAAGTCGAAATCGGCTTCCTCCAGGCGCTCGTCCAGCTCGCCGGCCAGCGAGGCGATCTCGCTGCTGCGCCGGTAGATGCGGTCCAGCGCGGCCAGCAGGTCGGCCTCCAGCACCACCGCCGGATGGACACGCTTGCCCAGCAGGCGCTCGGCCTCGTCCAGCGCATAGAGGTTGAGCGGATCGGCCATGCCCAGCAGCAGGCCGTCGCCCTGGCGCGACAGCACGATCACCCGGAAACGCCGCGCCACCGCCTCGGGCAGGCTCTGGGTCAGGGCCGGGTCGAACTTGTAGTGCGGCAGCTCGACGAACGGGATGCGCAGCTGCTCGGACAGCGCCTTGAGCAGGCGCGTCTCGCTGATGAAACCGAGGTCGACCACCGCGCGGCCGAGCTTCACGCCGGTGCGCTTCTGCTCCTGCAAGGCACGCTGCAGCTGGGCGTCGTCGATCAGCCCGGCCTCGATCAGCAAATCACCGAGCCGCACGCGGCCCTGGCGGAAATCCTGGTTCATCGCCGGCCGCTCTCGTCGAAGGAGCGCGCACTGCTCTGCAGCACCTCGTGCCAGGTCTGGTCGCCGACCACCAGCGGACGCATCAGGATGACCAGCTCGGTCTGCGTGGAGACCTTGCGCTGCTGCTTGAACAGCCAGCCGAGCCCGGGCAGGCGGCCCAACCACGGGACCTGCGCGTCGGTGTTGTCGGCGCCGTTCTCGATCAGGCCACCAATTACCACAACCTGGCCGCTGCGCGCGCGCACGATGGAGTCGGACTGGCGGGTGGTGGACAGCGCCAACGGCAGCAGGAAGGTGTTGCTGGAGCTGCCCAGCTGGATGCTCTTGTTCTGGTCCTGAACGCGGCTGACGGTGGGTCGCACGTGCAGGGTGACCTGCTCGCGCTCGTCGATCTGCGGCGTCACGTCCAGGGAGATGCCGGAGAAGAACGGCGTCAGGGTGATGTCCAGGTCCGGGGCGGTGCCGCCGCCGGCCAGGGTGGTGGTGGTGGTGGACACGTCGGTGACGAAGAACTCGTCGGTGCCGACCTTGATCACCGCCTTCTGGTTGTTCAGCGTGGAGATGCGCGGGCTGGACAGCACGCGCACGTCGCCCTGGGTTTCCAGCAACTGCAGGATGCCGTCGAAATCACCGACGCTCAGCGCCGCGCTGAACACCCCGCCGATGCCCTGGGCGCCGGCCAGCTCGGCACCGGCCAGGGCCACACCGAAGCGGCTGTTGCGCTCGCGGCCCAGGTCGCTCCAGCGGATGCCGGCCTGGAATTCGTCGGTCAGGCTGACTTCGAGGATCTTGGTTTCCAGGATCACCTGGCGCTGCAGGTTGCGCTGCGCCTTGTCGAGGAAGTCGGCCACGCTCTGCTGGTCGGCGCTGGAGGCGCGCACCACCAGCAGGCCGGCCTGCGGGTTGACCACCACGCTGTTGCCTTCCTCGATACCGATGATCATCGCCACCACGGCCTGCACTTCCTTCCAGAAGTCGGCGTTGCTGCTGGTCAGCAGGTGGCTGGCGCTCACCGTACTGGCGGTGCTGCTCGTGGTGGTGCCGGCGGCGCCGGCGCCGATGCTGTCGCTGGTGGTCACCTGGCCGGAGCTGACCCGGGTGTCGCTCATGCCCTGGCGCTGCACGTTCAGGTAGTTGAGGTCGTAGGTACGGGTGATCGCCTGGTTGGGCTGGATCTGGTAGCCGTAACTGGTGCGCCGGAAGTCGTAGCCATAGCCGTCGCGCACCGCGGCCAGCACTTCCGGCAGGGTGACCTGGCGCAGGCTGAGGGTGATCTCGCCGCTGACCTGCGGCGGCACCAGGATGTTCTGCCCGGCGCTGTCCATCAGGCTGAGAAAGAAGGCGCGCGCCGGCATGTCGCTGACCAGCACGTCGAAACGCGGCGCAGCGGCGCTCGGCGCAGCGGGCATGGGCGGTTCGACCGGGGCGCCGCGCGTGGCCGGCAGCGGTGCCTGCAGGGCGGCCTGGCTGTGGGCGAGGCTGTCCTGGAAGGACCGGGCGGTCTCGTCGGCCAGGCGCCGTTCACCGTCCGGGAAGGATTGGCAGGCACTGATCAGGACGAACAGGCCGAGCAGGCCGAAGCGCGGGGCAAAGGAAAAGATCATGGCGTGTTTCGGCTCGGAGTCAGAAGGGGAGAAACCAGTTGCAGGGTGCTGCGCCGCCCCTGGCGCTCGACGCTCACCGAGCGCGCGCCGATGGCCAGCACGCGGGCACCGTCGACGCGATCACCGACTCGCAGGGTCTGGCCGTTGATCACCGCGCGCGCACTATCGGCGGTGCGCAGGATGGCCTGCAGGCGCAGCGGTTCGAGAATCGGCGCGGGCTGGTTGGCAGCGGCCGGCAACGCCTGGCGCGGCGGCAGGGTCGGGTCGGCGGCGAACAGGGGAATGCTCATTAGCGACAGGGCGAGGGACAGGCAGGACCTAAACACCGAGCCACCCCGCATGTCGGCTGAGGGTATAGAGCTCCAGGCGGATGCTCGCCTTGCCCGGCCCGGCTTCGCCGACCCGGTAGTCCAGGCTGTTCCAGTGCAGTTGCCAGCCACTGGCCTGCACGGCTTGCAGGTAGGCGAGCAGGTCGAAGTAGCCGCCTTCCAGGGTCAGGCGCAGGCCGTGGCGATAGAGCACCGAGGGGGCCTGTTGCGCATCCGGCAGGCTGAGCGGGGCGCTGAAACTCTGCAGCTCCACCAGACGCAGGCCGGATTGGCGACGCAGCAGGTCTTCCAGCAACTTCTGCATGTCGGTGGGCGAGATCAGCCGGGCCGTGCCGCTGTCGATCCCGGCGAAGATCGCCTCGCGTCGGGCCTCGGCCTCGCCGATGGCCTGGCGATAGCGGGGGTTGGGGTCGGCGGCCAGGCGTTCATCCAGCTGGCGCATGGCCGCCTGCGCCGCCGCAATGCCCTGCTCCACCTGGCGCAGGCGTTGCTCCTGGGCAACCGTACGCGCCGCCAGGGGCGCGGCCAGCCACTGCACGTACAGCAGACCAACCAGCGCCAGGCCGACCAGATACATCAGCCACTGCTCACGCGGCGCCCGCTGGCGCCAGAACTGCACGAGGCTATTCATCGCCCGGCTCCTGCTCGACCTGCGAAGCCAGGCTGAAGCGCAGCAGACCGCTGTCTTCACGCTGCACCTGCAGTTGGGCGAACTCACGGCCCTGCAACGCGGGGCTGCCACTCAGGCTGGCCAGGTAGCGCGGCACCTGGGTCTGCTCCTGCGCCAGGCCTTCCAGACGCAGCAGCTGTCCGCCTTCCCGCATGCGGATACGGGTCAGCCACAGCCCCTGGATGTGCCGGTCGGCCAGCCCGGCCAGAAGCGGCGCGAAGCCCGCGCGATGCTGGGCTTCCAGGGACAACAGGTGGTCCACCAGCTGCTGGAGGCGCTGGTTGCCGGATTGCAACTCGGCCAGCCGCTCGCTCAGCCCGCTGTCCAGTTGCGGCTCGCGGAAGCTGGCCTGGCGGTTGAGCAGCTCGGCTTCCACGGCACGGGACTGCTGCTCGGCGCGCGCCAGGGCCTGGCTGCCGAGGTGGCTGCGCCACAGCGTCCAGCCGCCATGCAACAGCAGCAGACACGCCAGCACGGCAAGGCCCAGCAGCATCTGCCGGGGGCGCGGACCCGACGACTGGGGCGTTTCCGGCTGGTAGAGGTTGATGTTCTGCATCAGGCGGCATCCTGGCGCAGCGCCGCGCCGATGGCGCCCAGGCATTGCACCTGCTGCAGTTCGGCCAGCTCGGCGGCCGGCTGCCCAGGGAACAGCTCACGCAGATCGACCACCTGCAGCGGCGTGGCCAGCCCGTAGGTCAGCTCTGTGCGAGCCTCGGCGGCCTTGTGCTTCATGGGCAGCAGCAGGATGCGGTTGAGCCGGCCGGCGCCGATCTGGCTTTCGAAGTAATCCAGGCTGCGCTGGATCTCCAGGGTCATGTTGGCCAGGTCGTCGACCCCGCCCCGCGCGCCCTGCTCCAGGCGTCGCGCCATGTACAGGTCGGCGCCCTTCTGGATGCAGATCATGCTTTCCGTGGTGCGCAGGCGCAGCACGGCGATGTTAAGGTCCGGCGCCCCGGCCAGCAGGCCAAGGTTGCGGTAGGCCATTTCCGAGATGTCGATGCTGGTCAGTCGCAGGCCGCTGCCACGCAGCCAGGCGGCGTACTGGTTCATCTGCGCCTTGCCCAGTACGGCGCAATAGGCCATGCGCATGCGCCCGCGATAGGCATCGGCCGGCAGCGCGAAGCAATCCAGCACGACCTGGTCCAGCGGCTCGCCGAGCATGTCCTTGACGCGCCAGCGCATGGCGTCGCGCAGCTCATCGGCGGGAACTTCGGGGGCTTCGAGGAGGAAGGTACGGTAATCGGCGGAGTGCAGCACCAGGTTGGCGGGCAGGCCGGACAGGCCGAGCTCATCGACCAGCGCCTTGAGCACGGCGGCACGCTCGGGCAGTTCGGCTTCGCGATACACGCAATGCAGCAGTTCAGGTGCCTGGCCTGCACGCCTGCGCACCTGCGCAAGCGCAATGCCCTGATGACTGAATTCCAGGCCCACCAGTCCGTCTGGCAGGGGCTTCGTCCTTTTCAACCACGCCACTGAGGCTACCTGTCAAAGACCGTTTCGCACCACGCCTTCCTGCGCGTGCTGCGAGCGACTACTGCTGACGATGCGGCCTGCCAACCTTGCGACCGAAAAAGGGCCACTACACAGCGAACCGGGCCTGGTTTTCGCCATTGGTGCCTGCCCTGACCGGCAACACCGACAACAAACGCGTCTGGAACGGGGTTTCCAGCCGTCCAACGCAGACCTCGAACTGTGAAGCGGCGCACATTTTCGTTCAGCGCCGGTTATTTGTCGATAGCTCGAAAACAGAGGAAAAGTGTCAATTTGCTATCTCATAGCCATTAGCGATGAGCAAATTTCCTTTTACATCAAGGGGTTATGGCGAGTTGACACCTTTGAACGGTCAGGCTGCCCGCCAGGTTGGCTATCGGAAGAAAAAAGTCGACAGGTTCAAATCTGGAAAACCGAGGGCAGCTCGCGATGCAAATGTTCTCGGTACTGGGGCAGTTGCCGTGCAACCCCGCATGGCGAACAACGGGCGAGGATCGTCCAGAGATGAGCCACGCTGGCCATGACGGTGCCCGTTGATCCAGTGGCCGGCTTTCGACACCTGGGTTCCGGAAAGCAAAAACCCCTGAAATTCGCTAGGAAAATCAGGGGCTCAGGCTTGATGTATGGCGGGGAGATAGGGATTTGAACCCTAGGTGCCCGTGAGGACACAACGGATTTCGAATCCGTCCCGTTCGACCACTCCGGCATCTCCCCAGAGGTCGGCGCGCATCATACCAGCTGCGGCGCATTTGTCTAACCCCCGACGCAAGTTTTTCGCTCGCATTTCAAGCGCTTGCACTGCGCCGGGAAAGGTTCAGTCCTCGCCGGTCAGGCGGGTCAGCGCTTCGCGGTACTTGTCGGCGGTCTTCTGGCAGACCTCGGCGGGAACCTTGGGCGCCGGCGGCTGCTTGTTCCAACCGGTGGATTCCAGCCAGTCGCGCACGAACTGCTTGTCGAAGCTCGGCGGGTTGCTGCCTTCGGCGTAGCTGTCGGCCGGCCAGAAGCGGCTGGAATCCGGGGTCAGCGCCTCGTCCATCAGGGTCAGGGTGCCATCTTCGTCCAGGCCGAACTCGAACTTGGTGTCGGCGATGATGATGCCGCGGGTGGCGGCGTAATCGACGGCGGCGCTGTACAGGGCGATGGCGGTGTCGCGCACCTTGGTGGCCAACTCGGCGCCAATGATCTCCTCGCAGCGCGCGAAGGAGATGTTCTCGTCATGGTCGCCCACGGCTGCCTTGGTGGACGGGGTGAAGATCGGCTGCGGCAGCTTGGCGGCCTCCTTCAAGCCGGCCGGCAGCGGAATGCCGCAGACGGTGCCGCTCTTCTGATATTCCTTCCAGCCCGAGCCCACCAGGTAACCGCGCACGATGGCCTCCACCGGTACCGGTTTGAGGCGCTTGGCCACCACGGCGCGACCTTCCACCAGCGGCAGCTCGGCAGCCGGCACCACGTCCTCGACCTTGTCGCCGGTGAAGTGGTTGGGCACCAGGCCCTTGAGCTTGTCGAACCAGAAGTTGGAGATGGCGGTGAGGATCTTGCCCTTCTCCGGGATCGGCTCCTCAAGGATCACGTCGAACGCCGACAGGCGATCACTGGCGACCATCAGCATGCGCTTGTCGTCGATCTCGTACAGGTCGCGGACTTTGCCGGAGTAGAGTTTCTTCAGGCTCAGGGCGGTGGGTGTGCTCATGTCGAAAAAGGTCCGCATCATCGGAAAGAAAACAGGCGAAACCGCGCTGCGGGGTTTCGCCTGGGGTTCGAGCTGAAACGCGGGTTTCAGTTCAGATTGCTTTGGATCTGCCCCAGCACGCGCTGGGCGATGTCCTTGGGTGCCAGGGTATCGGCATCCTGCTCCAGCGAGACCTGCACGCCATTGCCCAGTCGGGTCAGGCGCACCTGGTAACGCTCGCCGGCGGCTTCGTCACTGCCGAACAGGCGACCAAAGAAGCCGGGCTTCTCGCCGGGCTTGCGCGCATCGCCGGACAGGTTCAGGTAATACAGGCCCAGGCTGCGGTTGAGGTCGTCGATGCGCAGGTCGGCGCGCTCCAGGGCGCGGCCGATGCTCGACCAGCTGCGGTCGAAATCGGCCTCGACGTTCAGTACCGGATTGCCGCTGCCATCCTCGCCGGCGGTGACCCGCACGCGGCTATCGGCGCTGCGCGCGGCCAGGGACACCGAACCGCCCTGCCCCGCGCCACGCTCCAGGCCGGCCAGTAGCTCGTCGAGCAGCGCGCTGTCCAGCGCCTGGTTGGCCGAGCGGCTGGGGAAGCTCAGGTTGGCCGTACTGTCCGCCGGGCGTTCCACGGCAGCCAGGAAGATCTCGCTGGTGTTGCGCTGCACGCCCGGCTCGATGCGCACCCGCACCCGCACCTGGGCATCGGGAGCGGCGACCGTCACGCGGCCCCCCAGGCGGCGGCTCAGCTCCGGCGACAGGCGATCGTAACGCTGCCAGGCGGTGATGAACTCGCCGGTCTGTGGCCGCTCTTCGGCAATCGCCAGGCCGTTGCGCTCGAAATACTGACGGGCCAGCGGCCAGACTTCCGCCGGCGGGCGCAGCGCCAGCAGCCAGCGCGCATCACCGCTCTTCTGCAGGCTGAACTCGCCGCTGTCCGGACCAGCGGCCAGGGCTTGCGGGCGCGGCGTCTCGAACTCGTCGTCGCGCGCGGCCAGCGACGGAATCTGGGTCGGAATCGGCAGCAGAGGATCCAGGTGCTTGGCCTGGACGCCCTCAGGCAAACGCATCGGCGCGGTCTGTTGCGCCTGCAGGTAATCGCTGCCGCGATCGCGGAAGCCCAGCCAGCTGCAACCGCCAGTGCCGGTGATGATCAGGGCGAGTGCGGTGAGTCCGGCCAGTCGCTTCATGCGTTTCGCTTCCTTGGTCTGTTAGGCCAGCATGCCGGTCTGACGCAGGGCCTGGCGCAGCGGTTCGTGGCAGCGCTCGCTGAGCCAGGTGAGCGGCAGGCGGATGCCTTCCGGGATCAGGCCCATCTCGTGCAGCGCCCACTTCACCGGAATCGGGTTGGACTCCAGGAACAAGGCCTTGTGCAGCGGCATCAGGCGGTCGTTGATGGCGCGGGCGATGGCGGCCTCGCCACGCATGGCGGCGGCGCACAGGTCACTCATGGCGCGCGGTGCGACGTTGGCGGTCACCGAGATGTTGCCCTTGCCGCCGAGCAGCATCATTTCCACGGCGGTGGGGTCGTCACCGGAATACACCAGGAAATCCTGGCCGACACGCTCGAGCACTTCGCGGGCGCGCTGCAGGTCGCCGGTGGCTTCCTTGATGCCGATGATGTTCGGCACGCGGGACAGGCGCTCGACGGTTTCCGGCAGCATGTCGCACACGGTGCGACCCGGCACGTTGTAGAGAATCTGCGGGATGGCCACGGCTTCGGCGATGGCGCGGAAGTGGCGGTACAGGCCTTCCTGGGTCGGCTTGTTGTAATACGGGGTGACCAGCAGGCAGGCATCGGCGCCCACGCCCTTGGCCAGCTCGGTGAGTTCGATGGCTTCGCGGGTGCTGTTGGCCCCGGTGCCGGCGATGACCGGGATGCGACCGTTGACCTGGTCGACGACGCGACGCACTACTTCGATGTGTTCGTCCACGGTCAGGGTGGCGGACTCGCCGGTGGTACCCACCGCGACGATGGCGTTGGTGCCTTCCTGCAGGTGGAAGTCCACCAGTTTGCTCAGGCTGTCCCAATCCAGTGCGCCCTGCGCATCCATGGGAGTGACCAGCGCCACCATGCTGCCCGAAATCATCTACCACCACTCCTGCCAGAAAAGAGAGGGGCCAATGGTACTGTCGGCCCCGGCCTCGCACAAGCGAAGTTCCGGGGGCCCGCCATTCCTTTGGGCGGCGCTTTTCGCTACCCTTTCGCCCTCGTTTCGACGCCTTCGGCGTTGTCTTCATCTGCGTTAGGAAGCCTGCATGTCCACCCCGCCCGTTCGTGAACAATTTCTGGTTGTCAGCGCCCTCGGCACCAACCCCATGACGCTGACCAGCGTGTTGTACCGGGCCTGCCAGGAAAGCCGCTGCGCAGTGACCTCCACGCAGCTCAGCCGCCACGGCGAATGCAGCGTGCTCACCCTGCAGGTCGGCGGCAGCTGGGACGCCCTGGCCCGCCTGGAAGGGACCCTGCCGTCGATCGCCAAGCGTCACGACTTCACCCTCAATGTGGTGCGCAGTGTGCCGCTGGAAGTCCGCCCGCAGGCGCTGCCGTACGTCGCCTACGTGAGTGCGGCCTATCGGCCGGACATCCTCGGCGAGCTCTGCCAGTTCTTCACCGATCACCGCATCGAGCTGGAAAGCCTGAGCTGCGACACTTACCAGGCGCCGCACACCGGCGGCACCATGCTCAACGCCACCCTCAACGTCACCCTGCCGCCGGGCACCCAGATCAGCTGGCTGCGCGACCAGTTCCTGGATTTCGCCGATGCCCTGAACCTCGATGCCCTGATCGAGCCGTGGCGCCCGAACAACCCGTAAGGAATCCGCCATGACCGTCAGCCTCGACCAGCCCGTCCCCGACTTCCAGGCCCAGGCCACCGGCGACCAGACCGTCCAGCTGAGCGCCCTCAAGGGTCGCCAGCTGGTGCTGTATTTCTACCCGAAGGACAGCACCCCCGGCTGCACCACCGAAGGACAGGGCTTTCGCGATCGCCACGCCGAGTTCCTGGCCGCCAACACCCTGGTGTTCGGCGTGTCCCGCGACGGCCTGAAATCCCACGAGAACTTCAAGGCCAAGCAGGGCTTCCCCTTCGACCTGATCTCCGACAAGGATGAGCAGCTGTGCCAGCTGTTCGAGGTGATCAAGCTGAAGAAGCTCTATGGCAAGGAATACCTGGGCGTCGACCGCAGCACCTTCCTGATCGACCAGGACGGCGTGCTGCGCCAGGAATGGCGCGGCGTGAAGGTGCCGGGCCATGTAGAGGCGGTACTGGACGCCGCCCGGGCGCTGCACGAAGGGCGCTGACTCCTGTGGGGCGGCTGGCGCTGCTCCGGGCCGCCAATGCGGTGTACGCCGATGCGGCGTCTCGGTGGCCAACGCGTTGCGTTGACCACCCTACGAACAGGCCGGTGCAGCCGTAGGGCGGTCGGCGCTTTTCCGGCCGCCGACCCACTGGGGCTGAGCGCTTACCCCTTGCGCAACCAGTAACGGAAAACCCCCGCCTCCTCTTCCTCGCGCACCAGCTCATGCCCGGCCAGGCGCGCGAAGGCACGAAAATCGCGCTGCGAACCGGCATCGGTGGCGGTGACCTTGAGCACCGCGCCGCTGGGCAGGCGGTTGAGCTCCAGCTTGGCCTTGAGCAACGGCAGCGGGCAGTTCAGGCCGCTGGCGTCCAGTTCCGCATCGCAGGCCGGGGCCTGCACTTGGTCAGTCATTTCACACCTCTGCGCAGTGAGCGGGCGAGAATACCCAAGCCCCGGCGTGGCTGGCCAGCGACGCCGGGACAAGGCTACAGTTAGCCCCCGCGATTCGAGCGAGTACCCGCATGACTGCCCCGCGCCCCACTCTGCTGCTTGCCGTCTGCCTGGCCCTGAGTCCGGCGGCGCACGCCAACGACCTGCCGTCGCTGGGCGATGCCAGCTCGGCCATAGTCGCCCCAGAACAGGAGTACCAGCTCGGACGCGCCTGGTTGAGCATGCTGCGCGGCCAGGTCTCGCAGCTGTCCGACCCGCTGCTCAAGGACTTCGTCGAACGGCACGTCTACCGCCTGGCCGAGACCAGCCAATTGCAGGACCGGCGCCTGGAGTTCGTGATCCTCGACAGCCCGCAGCTCAACGCCTTCGCCGTGCCGGGCGGCATCGTCGGCGTCAATGGCGGCCTGTTCCTGCACGCCCAGACCGAAGCCGAGTTCGCTTCGGTGCTCGCACACGAACTGGCCCACCTGTCGCAGCGCCATTACGCGCGCGGTCTGGAAGCGCAGCAGCGCATGCAGCTGCCGCTGATGGCCGCCATGCTCGCCGGCGTGGTCGCTGCGGCGGCCGGCGCCGGGGATGCAGCCATCGCCGCCATCGCCTCCGGGCAGGCCGCCGCCATCCAGAGCCAGCGCAGCTTTTCGCGGCAGAACGAGCAGGAAGCCGACCGCATCGGCCTGAGCAACCTGCGCAACGCCGGCTACGACCCGCGCGGCATGCCGAGCATGTTCGAGCGTCTGGCCCGCCAGTACCGCTACGACGCCAAGCCGCCGGAGTTCCTGCTCACCCACCCGCTGTCCGAATCGCGGGTGGCCGACAGCCGCAACCGCGCCGAGCAGACGCCGGCCGGCGGCAAGACCGACAGCCTGGCCTACCAGTTGATGCGCGCCCGTACCCAACTGCAGTTCGAGAGCACCCCGGGGCTGGCCACCAAGCGCTTTCGCGCGCAGCTGGAGGAAAGCCCGCAGCATGACGCCGCCCGCTACGGCCTGGCCATCAGCCTGCGGCGCGCTGGGCAATTGGAGGAAGCCGGCAGCATCCTGCAACCACTGCTGGACAAGAGCCCGGACGACATCGTCTACAACCTGGCGCGCATCGAGCTGGACATGGATGCGCGGCGCTACAGCCAGGCCACCCAGCGACTGGAACGGCTGCTCAAGGCGCACCCCGGCAACTACCCGCTGCTGCAGATGCAGGTCGAACTGCTGCTCGCCCAGTCACGCCCAGCGGAAGCCGAGGCCATTCTCGACCGCCTGCTGCGCGAGCGGCCCAAGGACCCGGACATCTGGTATCAGGTCGCGGAAGTGCGCGGCCTCGCAGGCAACATCATCGGCGTGCACCAGGCGCGCGCCGAATTCTTTGCCCTGGTGGGCGACTACGGACAGGCCCTGACCCAACTGGACTACGCCAAGCGCCGAGTGATCGGCAATTTCCCGCTGACCGCACGCATCGAAGCGCGGCAGGACGAGTTGCGCACCGAGAAGCGGCTGCTGGAGGAGATGCTCAGGTAGGCCGCCGCCGCGGCACCGAATCGGCGGCCGGAAAAACGCCGACCGCCCTACGGTCATGGCGACCACGTAGGGTGGACATCGTTTTTCGTTGTCCACCGCCCGGCGTGCACATTGCGGCGGACAAAACGGCGATGTCCGCCCTACGTCTGACTAACCAACGAAAAAGCCCGCAGCCGAAAGGTGCGGGCTTTTCATCATGGTGCCGTTGCGCCCCTGCGCAGTTCGCCTTTAAAGCGGTTTGCCGCGGTTGCCGTGCTGGCTGACGAACTGCTGCACGGCCTTGAGGTCGTTGGGCAGCACGTTCAGGCGCTCCTCGCGCTCGAACAGGTCGGTCAGGTGCGCAGGCAGGGCCGGGGCCTGGCCGACGCCGGCCTTGACCACGGCGTCCGGGAACTTCACCGGGTGCGCGGTGCCCAGCGTAACCATCGGGGTGGCCAGGCTGCGGCGGCACTCGCGGGCGGCGCGCACGCCGATGGCGGTGTGCGGATCGAGCAGTTCGCCGCACTGCTGGTACACCTGGGCGATGGTCTCGCAGGTCTCTTCGTCATTCACGGCCAGCGAGTCGAACAGCTTGCGGGCTTCGCTCCAGCGATCGGCCTCGACACTGAAACCGCCACCCTGCTTGAAGGTGTCCATCAGCGCGGCGATGGCGGCGCCGTTGCGACCGTGCAGGTCGAACAGCAGGCGCTCGAAGTTCGAGGACACCATGATGTCCATCGACGGCGACAGAGTGGGATGCAGGGTTTCCTTGACGTACTGGTTGCCGCTCATGAAGCGGTGCAGGATGTCGTTGCGGTTGGTGGCCACGATCAGTTGGTTGATCGGCAAGCCCATGTTGCGCGCCAGGTAGCCGGCGAAGATGTCGCCGAAGTTGCCGGTGGGCACCGAGAAGGCCACCGAACGGGCCGGCGCGCCCAGCTGGATGGCGGCGTGGAAGTAGTAGACGATCTGGGCCATGATCCGCGCCCAGTTGATCGAGTTGACCGCCACCAGACGGGTGCCCTTGAGGAAACCCTGGTCGGCGAAGCTGGCCTTGACCATCTCCTGGCAGTCGTCGAAGTTGCCGTCGATGGCGATGTTGTGGATGTTGTCGCCCTGGATGGTGGTCATCTGGCGACGCTGCACTTCGGACACGCGGTTGTGCGGGTGCAGGATGAAGATGTCGACGTTTTCGCAGGCCTTGCAGCCTTCGATGGCCGCAGAGCCGGTGTCGCCGGAGGTGGCGCCGATGATCACCACACGCTCGTTGCGCTTGGCCAGCACGTAGTCGAGCAGGCGACCCAGCAGCTGCAGGGCGAAGTCCTTGAAGGCCAGCGTCGGGCCGTGGAACAGCTCCAGCACCCACTCGTTGCCGTCCAGCTGACGCAGCGGCGCCACGGCGCTGTGGGCGAACACGGCGTAGGTTTCTTCGAGGATCTTCTTGAAGTCGGCGTCCGGGATGCTGCCGGCCACGAACGGGCGCATCACCCGGAAGGCCAGCTCGTGGTACGGCAGGCCGGCCCAGGAGGCGATCTCCTCGACGGTGAAACGCGGCAGGTTTTCCGGCACGTACAGGCCGCCATCGCTGGCCAGGCCGGCGAGCAGCACGTCTTCGAAATTCAGGGCCGGCGCCTGGCCACGGGTACTGATATAGCGCATGTCATCAAACCTTCGGTGCGGGCCCGGCGCCTGCGCCCCGGGCCCTGAGCATTAGTTGAGCTGTTCTACGCGGATACGCACGACGTTGCCGCTGATGTCGTCCAGGGCTTCCAGGGCGGCGATGGCGTCGTCGATGTTGCGCTCCACCACGCGGTGGGTGACGAGAATCATCGGCACCAGGCCGTCCTGCTCCTCGGCTTCCTTCTGCATGATCGACTCGATGTTGATGCCGCGCTCGGAGAGGATGGTGGCGACCTTGGCCAGCACGCCCGGACGGTCCTGGGCGTGGATGCGCAGGTAGTAGGCGCTCTCGCACTCGCCGATCGGCAGGATCGGCAGCTCGGACAGCGCATCGGCCTGGAAGCCCAGGGCCGGCACGCGGCCTTGCGGCGCGCAGGACAGCGCGCGGGCCACGTCGACCAGGTCGGCCACCACGGCCGAGGCGGTCGGCTCCATGCCTGCGCCGGCGCCGTAGTACAGGGTGCTGCCCACGGCGTCGCCGTTGACCATCACTGCGTTCATCACGCCGTTGACGTTGGCGATCAGGCGGTCGGCCGGGATCAGCGTCGGGTGCACGCGCAGCTCGACGCCGGCTTCGGTGCGACGGGCCACGCCCAGGTGCTTGATGCGATAGCCCAGCGCCTCGGCGTAGTTCACGTCGGCGGTGGTGAGCTTGGTGATGCCCTCGGTGTAGGCCTTGTCGAACTGCAGCGGGATGCCGAAGGCGATGGACGCCAGGATGGTCAGCTTGTGGGCGGCGTCGATGCCTTCCACGTCGAAGGTCGGGTCGGCTTCGGCGTAGCCCAGGGCCTGGGCTTCCTTGAGCACGTCCTCGAAGGCGCGGCCCTTCTCGCGCATCTCGGTGAGAATGAAGTTGCCGGTGCCGTTGATGATGCCGGCCAGCCAGTTGATGCGGTTGGCGGACAGGCCCTCGCGGATCGCCTTGATCACCGGGATACCACCGGCCACCGCGGCTTCGTAGGCGACGATCACGCCCTTCTCGCGGGCGCGGGCGAAGATCTCGTTGCCGTGCACGGCGATCAGCGCCTTGTTGGCGGTGACCACGTGCTTGCCGTGTTCGATGGCCTTGAGCACCAGTTCCTTGGCGATGGTGTAGCCGCCGATCAGCTCGACGACCACGTCGATCTCGGGGTTGGTCACCAGTTCGAAGACGTCAGCGGTAATGGGGGTACCGGTGGTGTCGCACTTCGGGTTGGTGTCACGGGCGGCAATCTGCGCAACCTCAATGGTGCACCCGGCGCGCCGGGCGATCTCCTCTGCGTTGCGTTTGAGTACATTGAAGGTACCGCCACCGACGGTGCCCAACCCACAGATGCCTACTTTCACCGATTTCACGCTTGACTCCCCATGTGTGCGGCGTGGCGCGCCCGCAAGGCGCGGAAAAGAGCCGCACATTACGAAGGCCAGGGGGGTCAAGTCAATTGGCCCTGCGGTTGGAAGCGTCAGTCGGTCAGGCCGTGGCGCCGGTGCCAGTCGGCCAGGGATTCATCCGGATAGTCGTCGAAGCAGCGATCATTCGGCTTGCACGCGACCTCCACCCAGGGCGCCCGAGAGCCGAGCATCATGTGCACATGCTCGGGCGGCAGCGGCAACGGTGTGTCGATGGCCGATGCGTGCGGGTGCACCAGTTCGGGCCAGGTGGGGTCGTACAGCCACAGCGCGCTGCCGCAGTGCCGGCAGAAATGCCGCTGACCGGTGCTCGCCTCGCCGCTCTCCAGCCGGGCACGGTAGATGGAAAGGTGCTCCTCGCCCTCGACGGTGAGGCTGGCGTAATCGGCGCCCAGGTTGATGGCGTAGCCACCGCCACCCGCCGTCTTGCGGCAGATCGAGCAATAGCAGCGCATGAACGGATAGGGCTGGTGCGCTTCGACGCTGAAACGCACCGCGCCGCAATGACAGGAGCCTTGCAGGTGCATCGCATGCCCTCCTTTACCTACCGGTGTTGGAGGACCTGAGGCGCTGGCGGTTCCGGGGAGGCTTTGTAGGAACGGCTTCAGCCGCGATGCGTTCGTGCAGGCCGCATCAAGCGCTCGCGACTGAAGTCGCTCCTACGGGGTTCCGCGCAGAAGCAACGCCTCAGCGGGCCTGCAGCGCCGTCGGGCCCAGCTTGTCGGCCGGCTGGTAGCCGGGGATCAGTTGGCCGTTGGCCAGGAAGATCGCCGGGGTGCCCTGCACGCCGATGCGCTGGCCCAGTTCGAACTGTTTCGCCACCGGGTTCTCGCAGGTGGCCGCCGGCACCTTCTTGCGGGCCTTGGCCTGGTTCATGGCCTCCTGAGGGTTCTTGGCGCACCAGACGCTGACCAGCGTCTCGTAGGTCGGAGAACCCACGCCGGCGCGCGGGTAGGCCAGATAGCGCACCTCCACGCCCTGGCGGTTCAGCTCGGCGACTTCCTTGTGCAGCAGCTGGCAGTAGCCACAATCGGTGTCGGTGAACACGGTGATGTGGGTCTTGGGGTTCTTCGGCGCGAAGATGACCATTTCGTTGCGCGGCAGCGCGTTGAGCTGGCGGGCCACGGCCACGTTCTCGGCCTGCTCGGTGAGGTTGACCATCTGCCCGTCGCGCATCTGGTACAGGTAGCCCTGCATCAGGTACTGGCCGTCCTCGCTCATGTAGAGCACCCGGCCGCCCTCCAGCTGCACCTGATGCAGGCCCTTGAGCGGGCTCGCGCTGACGGATTCGACCTTGAGGTCCGGCTGCAGGGTGTTCAGGGTCTTGCGAATCGCCTGCTCGGCGTCGGCGGCCTGCGCCAGGGGTGCAGCGACAGTCAGGGCCAGGGCGGCGAAGAGCGAGGAACAGCGCATGGATACTCCGGAATGGGTTGCGAGGCGCCAGAGCCTATCACAGCTCATCCGCGCGGATGATGCCGGGCGTGCAGCTCCTGCAGGCGCGTGCGGGCCACGTGTGTGTAGATTTGTGTCGTCGACAGATCGCTGTGGCCGAGCAGCATCTGCACCGAGCGCAGGTCGGCGCCGTGGTTGAGCAGATGGGTGGCGAAGGCATGCCGCAATGTGTGCGGCGACAGGTGCTTGGCGATCCCCGCCACCCGCGCGTACCGCTTGATGCGGTGCCAGAAGGTCTGCCGGGTCATCTGCTCGCCCAGGCGACTGGGGAACAGCACATCGCTAGGCCGCCCGGCCAGCAGCGCCGCGCGCCCCTCGCGCAGGTAGCGCTCCAGCCAGTGCACGGCTTCCTCGCCCAGCGGCACCAGGCGCTCCTTGCTGCCCTTGCCGAACACCCGCACCACGCCCTGGCGCAGATTGAGCTGTTCCAGGGTCAGCGACACCAGCTCGGTGACCCGCAGCCCGCAGGCGTACAGCACCTCCAGCATGGCGCGGTCGCGCAGTCCCAGAGGCTCGTCCAGATCGGGCGCAGCCAGCAGCGCCTCGACATCCGCCTCGCTCAAGCTTTGCGGCAGCGAGCGACCCAGGCGCGGCTGCTCGACCAGCAGGGTCGGGTCTTCGCCGATCACCCCTTCCCGCAACAGAAAGCGGTAGAAACCGCGCAAGCCGGACAGCAGCCGCGCGGTGGAACGCGCGTTGTAGCCCTGGTCGAGCCGCCAGGCCAGATGATCGCCCAGCGCCTCGCGGGAGACTCCGGTCAGCCCGATACCGCGCTCATGCAGCCAGCCATGAAAGTGCGTCAGGTCGCTGCGGTAGGAGGAACGGGTGTTGGCCGACAGGCCCTTCTCCAGCCACAGGGCCTGGAGGAAGCGGTCGATCAGCGGGTGGTCGAGGGCGGACATGGCGAGCGCGTGCCTGTTCGGATGATCGAGGTGCAGTGGATTATGCCTTCTCCCACCCCTCCCGCAGCATCCACCGCACCGCGCACACCCGCCCCGCGCTGACGTCCAGTTCCAGCCAGCGCCCCGGCTGGGGCCTGTCGGCCTCGAACAGGCGCAGCGTGCCGCTGTACCAGAGCGCCGCAAGCGGGCGGCCGGCGGCCTTGCCGAATACGCGGCGGAACAGGCTACCCGGCTGCTGGTGGCGCTCCAGCTCGGCCAGGCGCAGCAGGCCGTCGACCACCACCCAGCGCGCCACGTAGCCGCGCCGGCAAGCCGGATGGCGCGCACCCTCCTCGACGATGCGGGTCATCAGCCCGCGTTCGATGAAATAGCCATCCAGGGGGGTATCCCAGTTGAGATAGCGTGTGCCCTCGAACAGCACGGTATCGGCAACCTGATGGGTCATCTGCACTCTCCTTATTACAGCCGGTTCCGCTTGAATAGTGGCGAAACGATATGTAGCGTTACCCGACATATCCAGAGTGTTTACCTGTACAGGTAAAGTTTTCAGGCAGATGGAGTGAGCATGAAACGCCAACAGTCGATCGAATCCGTGCGCTGGGACCTGGCGCTGCGTTACCGGCTAATCGAGACGGTGGCCTGGTGGGAAGGCCGGCTGACCACCAACCACCTGATCCAGAGCTTCGGCATCAGCCGTCAGCAAGCCTCCAGGGACATCAACACCTACATCGCCGAGCATGCGCCGCATAACCTGACATATGACCGGCACCTGAAGGGCTATGTGCCGACCCGCGACTTCGCGCCGCTGTTCATCGACGACAGCGCCAGCGCCTACCTGCACCTGCTCAACCAGAACCACGAACGCGCGCCGCACATCGAGGGACTGGCGCTGGCCTATGCGCACACCGAGGTGCTGCGCGTGCCGGATCGCTCGGTGACCCCCGAGGTGCTGCGCCCGCTGCTGCGTGCCTGCCGCGAGGGGCTGCGCCTGGAGTGCGGCTATGTGTCGTTCGCCACGCCGGATGGCGAAACGCGCCTGATCGCGCCGCACACCCTGGTCTACACCGGCATGCGCTGGCATGTGCGCGCCTATTGCGAGCGCAACCGCGACTACCGGGACTTCGTGCTCAGTCGCCTGCGCGGCACGCCGGAGCTGCTCGACCTGCCCTCCGAGCATGGCCGCGACGGCGACGCCGGCTGGAATGCCGAGGTGCAGGTGATCATCGAGCCGGACTCGCGCCTGAAGCCCGAGCAGCGGGCGATCATCGAGCACGACTTCGGCATGCGCGACGGCCGGCTGGTGATCGACACGCGGGGCGCGCTGGTGCAGTACGTGCTGCAGCGCTACCACATCGACCCGACCAAGGTGCACACCAAGGCAGAGGCCCAGCAGATCGTGGTGGCCAACCTGGATGGGCTGCGGGAATGGCTGTATTGAGCTGCGGCTCTGGTGGATCGGTGAAGCGCGATCCTCCCTACGAAGGCGCGCGGCTGGCGGATTGACCTGTAGGGTGGACAACGTCTTTCTTGTCCACCAACGCGCCGGCACGGCGCGCCTGCGGCGCGTTTGGTGGATCGGTGGAGCGCGATCCACCCTACGGCATTTGCCGGATCACTCCAGCAGCTCGACCGGCATGCCCACTTCCAGCCAGCCCTGGCCGTCGACCAGCAGGTTCTGGCCGAACATCACGCCCTTGTCGCTCTTGCGATAGCGCGCCAGGGTGGCCAGCGGTTCCTGGTCGGCGCTGCGCTCGCCGCTATCCGGGTCGAGGGTGGTGATGATGCAGCGGGTGCAGGGTTTGACCGGGCGCAGGATCAGCTCGCCGATGCGGATGCGCCGCCAGCCGTCCTCGGCATAGGGGTCGCTACCGGCAATCACCAGGTTCGGACGGAAGCGGCGCATTTCCAGCGGCCGGCCCACGCGGGCCGACAGGTCGTCGAGCGAAGCCTGACCGATCAGCAGCAGCGGAAAGCCATCGGCGAGGGCCACATGCTGGCCGGGCTCGGCATACTTAAGATCCACCTGGCGGGCCCGCTCGGGCGGCAGATAAACGAGACGGCAGGCACGCCCCAGCCACTGGCTGAGCCACTCGGCGGCGGCGTCACCGGCATCGGCGGCCGACGGTTCGTCCTTCCAGATGCTCACACGGCGCAGCGGCGCCTCTTCCGCTGGCACCGGCACGTCGAGGTCCGGCATGCCCGGCGCGCGCAGGCGCACCCCCTGCTCAGCCTTCCAGCGCGCCAGCAACTGGGTCATCTGCGGCAGCACCCGCTGAGTGAGGAATCGGCCGCTGTCGGCTTCCACCAGCATCCATCGGCGGTCGCCGCGAATGCCCAGGCCGTCGACCCAGGCGCGGTCGAGGGACTCGCCGATGGCGGATTTCAGGGGGTAGCGATATAGCGCGGCGAGCTGCATGACGGCCTCGATCGGTGGTGAGCGGAAGGCGCCAGCATAATCGGCGGCCTTCCGTCACGCACGAGGATCAGGCGTCGCGCTGCAGGCGATCGCGGATCACGTCGATCAGGCGTTCCGGCTGGAACTTGGAGAGGAAGTTGTCGCAGCCGACCTTCCTGACCATCGCCTCGTTGAACGAGCCCGACAGGGAGGTGTGCAGTACCACGTACAGGTCCTTCATGCGCGGGTCGTTGCGGATCTCGGCGGTCAGCCGGTAACCGTCCATCTCCGGCATCTCCGCGTCGGTGAACACCATCAGCAGCTTCTCGTTGAGGTCGTGGCCCTCGTCGGCCCACTGGCGCAGCTTGCGCAGGCCCATCTGGCCGTTGCTGGCGGTGTGGATCTTCAAGTTCAGCTGGCTGAGGGTCTCCGTCAGCTGGGCGAGCGCCACACTGGAGTCGTCCACCAGCAGCACCTCGCGACCGGCGGCGCGGGCGAGAATCGGATCGGCCAGACGCTCGCTGGAAACGCGGGCGTTGTAGGGCACGATCTCGGCCAGCACCTTCTCCACGTCGATGACTTCCACCAGCTGGTCATCCACGCGGGTGATGGAGGTCAGGTAGTGGGAACGGCCGCTGCCACCGGGTGGCGGCTGCACCTCTTCCCAGTTGAGGTTGTAGATGCGCTCGACGCTGCTCACCAGGAAGGCCTGCACCGAGCGGTTGTACTCGGCGACGATGATGGTGTTGGCCTCCGGCTGCAGCGGGCGCATGCCAATGGCCTTGGACAGGTCGATCACCGGCAGGGTCTGGCCGCGCAGGTTGATCACCCCGCACACGCACGGATGGCGGTGCGGCATGCGGTTGAGGCGCGGCAGGTGCAGGACCTCCTGCACCTTGAAGACGTTGATCGCGAAGAGCTGCCGCCCGGCGAGGCGGAACAGCAGAATTTCCAGGCGATTTTCACCCACCAGCTGGGTGCGCTGATCGACCGAGTCGAGAATACTCGCCATGTGCTTACCTGACGTCGAAGTGAGTTGCGGCGCAACGTTTCAAAAGTTATCGGCCGCGACGCCAGCGAGTTTAATATCAAACCGGCATCACGCAGGAATGCAGACCAAAGGCAGCGCTCGGCCGCGTCACTCCGCCGCAGCCCCGGTCAGCAGCGGCGAATCCACTGGCAGATGCAGACGCAGGAGCTGCGGGCGCACTTCGAAACGCACCCGGGGGCTGTGCACAGGCTCCCCATCGAGGTTCAGGTCCAGCCCGTCCGGCGCCTCGACCTCCAGCCAGGGCAAGCGGGCGGTCACGGCGACCGTATCCAGCCCGAGCATGCCGCCGCTCAGCATTACCCGCAGGGTTTCGCCGACATCCTGCGGCGCGGGAATCAGGCAGAGATCGAGCATCCCGTCGGTGATGGTCGCGCGCGGGCAGAGGGCGTGACCGCCTCCGGCCTGGCGCCCATTGCCCACGCCCATGGCCAGGAAATCACCTTGCCAGTCGAAGCCGGGACCATGGAAACGGCCGAAGGCGCTGCGCACCTCGGCGAAGCGGGTGAGTCCGGTGAGCAGGTAAGCGCCACCGCCGAGCACCTTCTTCAGCTCCTCCGAGGTATTGGCGGTGACCAGCGAGCCGAAGCCGCCGGTGGCCATGTTGACGAACAAGCGCTCATTGGCCATGCCCACGTCGACCGGCGTGGGTTGCAGCTCCAGCAGCGCCAGTGCGGCGTCCGGCTCCAGGGGAACCTGCGCGGCCCGGGCGAAGTCGTTGGCCGACCCCAGCGGCAGCAGGGCCAGACTGGCATCCCCCTGCAGCTCGATCAGCGCCGAGGCCACCTCGTTGAGAGTGCCGTCGCCGCCGCCGGCAATCAGGCAGGGGTAACCGGCCCGCAGCCCCTCCTCCACCAGGCGCCGCGCGTCGCCGGCTTCCCAGGTCAGGCGCACCGCGAGCTCCCAGCCCCGCTCACGACACGCCTGGACCGCCTCGCGCACCGCCTCGTTCTGCGCCTGCTTGCCGTGCAGAATCAGCCACGCCCGCCGCTGCATGAATGCCTCCTGGTTCCGTGCTGCCGCAGCATTGGAAAGCACCGCAGGGAGGATGGTTCGAGGCAGGCATGGACCTGCAAGAGCGACTGTAGGAGCGACTTCAGTCGCGAGCTTTTTTTTGGGGAGGAGGTGCCCGACCAGGGCCGTCCAGCCATGCTGAACCTGCGCGGAAAACATCGCGGCTGAAGCCGCTCCTAAAAAACGGGGCCGCGCGGCATCCCGCGCTAGCCCAGCAGCTCGCTGAACGGAATGAAGCGCACCGGCGCTCCCTCGGCGAAGGTGCGTTCCTCGCGCACTTCCACCAGCCCATCGGCCCAGGCGGCGCTGCGCAACACGCCGGAGCTCTGGTTCGGGTGCGGCACGGCGCGCCCCTGTTCCAGACGAGCGCGCAAGTACTCGCGGCGGTTGCCGGCGCGCTCCCAGGCGAAGCCGGCCGGCACCTCGACGCCCAGCGGTTCGACGGCCTCGACACCCAGGCGGCGCAGCAGATAGGGGCGCGCCAGCAGGCCGAAGGTCACCAGCGTGGAGGCCGGGTTGCCCGGCAGGCCGAGCACCGGCACGCCCCGGTAATGTCCGCAGGTCAGCGGCTTGCCGGGCTTGATGGCGAGCTTCCACAGCGCCAGGTCGCCGGCTTCACGCAGCACTTGGCCGAGGTAATCGGCTTCGCCGACCGACACGCCGCCGGTGGAGAGAATCAGGTCCACCTCGCCCACTCCGGCCAGTGCCGCGCGCGTGGCCTGCAGGTCGTCCGCCAGGATGCCGGCGTCGCGCATCTCACAGCCCAGCCGCATTAGCCAGGCGGCCAGCAGGCGACGGTTGCTGTTGTAGATCTGCCCCGGCCCCAGCGGCTGCCCGGGCTCGACCAGCTCGTCACCGGTGGACAGCAGCGCCACCCGGGGCCGACGACGCACCGTCACGGTGCCGATACCGATGCTGGCGGCCAGTGCCAGTTCGATCGGGCCGAGCTGTGAACCGGCCGCCAGCAGTGTCTCGCCAGTACGGACTTCCTGGCCGCGCGGGCGGACATTGCGTCCCGGGCGCAAGGCTTCGAGGAAGCGCACGCGACCGTCCGCCAGCACCTCGGTGTTTTCCTGCATCTCCACGCAGTCGGCGCCGGGCGGCAGCGGCGCGCCGGTGAAGATGCGCGCGCAGGTGCCCGGTTTCAGCGGCTGCGGCGCGCTGCCGGCGAGGATGCGCTGGCTGACCGGCAGCGGCTCGCCCTGCCCGTCGGCCAGGCGCAGGGCGTAGCCATCCATGGCGCTGTTGTCCCAGGGCGGCAGGTCCAGCCCGGCGATCAGCGGCGCCGCGAGGACCCGGCCGTCGGCCTGCTCCAGCGGCACGGATTCGCGCTCGTCGAGCGGCGTCTGCGCGGCCCAGACCAGCAGGCGCCGCAGAGCCTCCTCGACGCTGAGCAGGCTCATTCGCGGCTCTCGCAGGCGGCGGCCATGCGCAGGTGCGGCACGAAGTTGCAGGGCCGGTGGCTGGCGTCCAGCTGCTGGGCGAGGATGCCGTCCCAGGCGGTGCGACAGGCGTTGGTGGAGCCCGGCAGGCAGCACACCAGGGTGCCATTGGCCAGCCCGGCCAGGGCGCGCGACTGCATCGTGGAGGTGCCGATGTCCGTGTAGGAGATCTGCCGGAACAGCTCGCCGAAGCCGTCGACCTGCTTGTCCAGCAGGCAGGTGACGGCTTCCGGCGTGCTGTCGCGCGCGGTGAAGCCGGTGCCGCCGGTGATCAGCACCACCTGCACCGATGCATCGGCGATCCAGGCGGCCACCAGCGCGCGTATGTGGTAGAGGTCGTCCTTGAGCAGCACGCGGTCGGCCAGCCGGTGGCCGGCTTCGGTCAGGCGCTCGACCAGCAATTGCCCGGAGGTGTCGGTCTGCAGGGTGCGGGTGTCGCTGACGGTCAGGACGGCGATGTTCAGCGGAGTGAAGGGAACGGCAGCCTTGTGGGACATGGAGGATCCTGTTGAGGGTTCACAATGCCGGTGTTATATCACAGGCCTTTCGCCACCCGTCCCAGGAGCCCCATCGTGCCAACGCTTCCCTCTCTTGCGCCCTGCTCCGTGCTGCTGCTGGCCGGTGGGCGCGGTCAGCGCATGGGTGGGCGCGACAAGGGGCTGGTGCCGTGGCGCGGCCGACCGATGATCGCCTGGCTGCATGATGTCGTGCGCCCGCTCACCGATGACCTGATCGTCTCGTGCAACCGCAACGCCGAGTGCTACCAGCCCTTTGCCGATCAACTGGTGTCGGATGCCGAGCCGGACTTCCCCGGCCCGCTGGCCGGCATTCGCGCCGGCCTCGCCGTGGCACGGCATCCCTGGCTGCTGGTGCTGCCCTGCGATGCACCCAGGGTGGACAGTGCCCTACTGACGAGCATGCGGCAGGCCGCCCTGCCAGGCCGTCCGTTGCTGCTGCGCCAGGGTGCGCAGTGGCAACCGCTGTTCTGCCTACTGCCGACCCGCGTGCTACCCGACCTGGAGCGCGCCTGGCAGGAAGGCCAGCGCAGCCCCCGGCATATCTTCACCGCTATGGGCGCCGTGGCGCTCGACTGCACCGAGGACGATGACCGGCTGGCCAATCTCAACAGTCCGGAGCTGCTGCAATGAGTCCGTTTGACGGAATGCCGTGCCCAGCGGCAAAACGCCTGCATCCCGCCCTGCAAAAAAATTTTCGCCTAACCCCTTGTGCATCAAAAGTTTTTCGGTAGAATGCGCGCCATCCAAACGGAGCGTAGCGCAGCTTGGTAGCGCGTCTCGTTCGGGACGAGAAGGTCGCTGGTTCGAATCCAGTCGCTCCGACCAAATCCCCGCAAAACCCCGCCTCACGGCGGGGTTTTGTCATTCCGAAAACTGTTCCGCGCCGCCCTGACGAGACGCCGGAAAACAGTCATCAAGTCGTCAAACTCTCCGAGCATTCTGGCAGGCGATCACTGGTCGCTGACACAGCCAGAACCCCGGCAAACCCTGGCAACCCGGCTAAGCTGATCTCTCGACGGCACCGCACGGGCCACCCTGACAGCTGTTCCGGCCCATTAATTGCTTGAAATCAGGCACGGAACCATCGCCCCCGATGTCGCTCCCATACAGGCGGACCTCTTCAGGCCCCCGCCCCAAGCGAACCGGGCGCCACCAAGACAATAAAAGGAAGAACCATGAGCAACCACTCGCATACCCAGAACGCCATCAGCGCATTGCGCGAAGCCTTCGCCCCACTGCACTGCTATATCGTGGCCCCCGGCCGCAAGGGCACCTTCAGCTTCACCCTGGTCGACCAGCACGGTGTCGCCCGCCACAGCGAGCGCCTGTATCCGGAGCAATGCCAGGGCGAACGCCTGCAGCAAGTCATTCAACGCGCCCGCAACAAGGCCCTGTAAGGCCGATTCATCACCGTTCCATCTGCTTTTCCGACGCGTGGGAGCGCACAGGTGAGCTCACAGCCACCCCAGCCCTGATCGCGGCTGACGCCGCTCCCACAGCCGCCGCTCACCCCCGCCCTACTCTGCCGGCACAACGCCTCAATGCAGGCCACGCAGCCCCATCGGCACACTGACCTCGGCCACCGACTCCCAGGGACCGTCCGGTTGCGCGGAACAGAGCCAGCCGTCTTCCCAGCGGTAGTAGAGCCGCTCGCGGTAGTAGAGCTCGCGCCCACTCACCACATAGACGCCCAGACGCGCATCCCAGCGCGCTTCCACATGCGGAGGCGGCGCGTAGCGTGGGTGGGTGCCAGTGCTTTGCGGCTGCGAGGGAACCTCCGGGCGCGGCGGCACCGGGGTGATCACCGGGCGCGATGGCTCGGGCGTGGGCGCTGGCCGGGGTTCCGGCCAGGGCTGCGGTGTCTGCCGGGAACCCGGCAGCTGGTAGATATCGCTGGCGCAACCGCTCAGCAGCAGGCTGCCGAGCAGCAGCAGCCGGCCTGCGGCACGCTGCATATCCTCTCCAGGGCCGGTGGTCAGTTCGGCCGTCAGCGCTTCTCGGGCTGATCGATGCGCAAGCTCTGCAGCCGGTCTTCCGTGCTGCTGACAGCACCGCTGCGCCCGATCCACTCGCCGGCGGTGGCGTTGCCGCTGCGCGACACGCGCGCTACCAACTCCACCTGCGGGAAGTTGGACAAGCGTAGCTGCTCCATCATGGCGTCGGCGTCGCTGAGGATCACTTCCGCCGGCAGGTCGGCGACCTTGAGGCGCTTGACCGCCAGGGGCATCGCCTCACCAGCGGCCGGGCGGGCGAAGATGAACACGCTGTCCTCGGGCTGCACCTGGCCTGCGACATTCGGCGCCAGCTCCACACGCACGCGCATCTCCACGGGCGCCACGTCGGCCGAAGCGGCCGGGGCTGCTTCACCGAGCATCTCGCGGGCGCGCTGAATGCCCTGGGCAATGGCCATGCGGTTCGGATCCTGGGGATCCAGGCCATTCATCAGGAATTCCCAATGCTCGATGGCATCCCGGTAACGGCCGGCCTCGAAGGCAACGATGCCCAGCAGGCCGCGGCTGGTGACTTCGCCCGGATCGCTCTGCAGCGCCTCGTCGGTCAGCCCCTGGATCTGTTCGCTCCACTGCTGGCCGTTGGCAAAGTACAGCGCCTGCGCCCACTGGCCGAGCAGCGAGGGATCGCGACCGGCCAGCGCCACGGTGCGCTCGAAGGCGTTGGCGGCCTCGGCCGGGCGCTCCATGGCCATGTAGCCACGAGCCAGGAAATACCAGCCTTCCACGCCATCGGGTTGCGCCTTAACGGCCTGCTCCAGACGCGCGACCATTTCCTCCATGGAGGCGGGCTGGTGGTCGAACTGGCGGGCCAGTTCCAGCTTGTCGCTGGCGCCCCAGTGCAGGTACAGCGCCAGGCCCAGCACCGGCACCAGCACGGCGGCGGCGATCGGCACGGCGCGGCCCAGGTTGCCGTGGCGCTGCGCATCGCCCTCGGTATCCACCAACAACTCGCGACCAGCCTCGGCCTTGCCGGCGGCCAGCTGTTCATCCGTCAGAGTGCCAGCGGCGTGCTGGGTTTCCAGTTCACGCACGCGCTCTTCGTAGAGCGCCACGTTAAGGGCGGTGCGGTCTTCCTCGGCCTGGGCGCGCTGACCGCGCAGCACCGGAACCAGGATGAACGCCAGGGCGGCCAGCAACAGCAGGCCGGCGACAAGCCAGAGATCGATCATGGGTCTTTCTTATCCAGCAATTGGGAAAGGCGCTCCTGCTCCTCGGCGGACAGCAGGGCATTCTGCGGGGCGTTCTCGACCCGGCGACGGCGGACCACGATGACCACCAGGGCCAGCAGACCACCGCCCAGCAGCACCCACGGGCCGTACCAGAGCAGCAGGGTGCGCAGCTCGACCGGCGGGTTGTAGCGCACGAAGTCGCCGTAACGGTCGACCAGGTGCTCGACGATCTGCTCATCGGCCTGGCCATCTTCCAGCATGCGGAAGATCTCGCGGCGCAGATCCATGGCAATGGGCGCGTCGGAGTCGGCGATGTTCTGGTTCTGGCACTTGGGGCAGCGCAGTTCGCTGGTCAGTTGGCGGAAGCGCTGGCGCTCGGTCTCGCTGGAGAACTCGTAGGTGTCGATGGCGGCCTGGGCGAAACCGCCCAGGGCCAGGCTACAGAAAACGGCAGCTAGCAGGCGTTTCATTGCTCGAGCAACTCCTGGTAGAGCGGTGCCAGTTGTTGACGCCAAACACGCTCGTCGATGGCGCCCACGTACTTGTGGCGGATGATGCCGTTCTTGTCGATCAGGAAGGTTTCCGGCGCTCCGTACACGCCCAGGTTGAAGCCCAGGCTACCCTGCGGGTCGGCGACATTCAGCCGGTAGGGATTGCCCAGCTCGCTGAGCCAGCGGCGCGCGTCGCCGGTTTCCTTGTAGTTGATGCCGTAGATGGCCACGCCCTGCCCGGCCAGGCGGTTGAGCATCGCGTGCTCGGCGCGGCAGGTCGGGCACCAGGTGGCCCACACGTTGACCAGCGCCGGCTCGCCCGGATTGAAGTCCGCGGTGGTCAGGGTGCGCGCCGGGTCTTCCACGGACGGCAGGCTGAACGCGGGCAGCGGCTTGCCGATCATGGTGGTACCAATGTCGCGCGGGTCGAGGAACAGCCCCTTGTAGAGGAAACCGGCAACCACCAGGAAGATCGCCAGGGGAATCAGCAGCAATGCGCGTTTCATGCCGGTTGTGCTCCAGAGATGCCCAGCGCCTCGCGGACGCGGGTCTTGACCTTGATGCGGTAGCGACGGTCGAGAGTCGACAGCAGGCCGCCAAAGGCCATCAGCAGGCCACCCAGCCAGATCCAGCGCACATAGGGCTTGACGTGCAGGCGCACGGCCCAGGCGCCATCTTCCAGCGGCTCGCCCAGCGCCACGTACAGATCGCGGAACAGGCCCGGATCGATGCCGGCCTCGGTCATCGGCATCATCTGCACGGTGTACAGGCGCTTCTCCGGATGCAGCACGGCAATCTCGCGACCTTCCTCCAGCACACGCACGGTGGCGCGGTCGGAGGTGTAGTTCGGACCCTCATGGTGCTGCGCGCCTTCGAACACGAACTGATAGCCGCCCAGCTCCTGCATGTCGCCCGGCGCCATGCGCAAGTCGCGCTCGGCGTTGTGCTGGGTGGACAGCACGATGCCGATGGCGCATACGGCGATGCCCAGGTGACCGAGCTGCATGCCCCAGTAGCTGCGGGTCATGCGCGGGATGCCCTTGAGCAGGCCGGTGTGGCGGGTCTTGTCGAGCAGGTCGCGCACGCCGGTGAGCACCACCCAGGCAGACAGGATGCACACCGCCAGCACCGCCCAGTGGAAGTCGCCCAGCAGCACGGAGGCCAGGCCGCCGAGCACCGCGCTGGCGATCAGCACCGGCATCAGCATGCCGGCCAGCCACTTGCCAGGGGTGTCCTTCCAGCGCACCAGCACACCGACACCCACCGCGCCCATCAGGATGGCCATCAACGGCAGGAACAGGGCATTGAAGTACGGCGGACCGACCGACAGCTTGGCGCCGGAGATGGCGTCCAGCAGCAGCGGATACAGGGTGCCGAGCAGGATCATTGCGCAGGCCACCACCAGGATCAGGTTGTTGGCCAGCAGCAGGGTTTCCCGCGACCAGAGGGCGAAGCCTACCTTGCTCTTCACCACCGGCGCGCGCAGGGCGAACAGGGTCAGCGAAGCGCCAACCACGATGAGCAGGAAGGCCAGGATGAAGGTTCCGCGCTCGGGGTCGGCGGCGAAGGCGTGCACCGAGGTCAGCACGCCGGAACGCACCAGGAAGGTACCCAGCAGGCTCAGCGAGAAGGCGGCGATGGCCAGCAGCACGGTCCAGCTCTTGAACACGCCGCGCTTTTCGGTGACCGCCAGCGAGTGGATCAGCGCGGTGCCCACCAGCCAGGGCATGAAGGACGCGTTTTCCACCGGGTCCCAGAACCACCAGCCGCCCCAGCCCAGTTCGTAGTAGGCCCACCAGGAACCGAGCACGATGCCGATGCCCAGGCTGGCCCAGGCCACCAGCGTCCAGGGCCGGGACCAGCGCGCCCAGGCAGCGTCAAGACGGCCGCCGAGCAGCGCGGCGACCGCAAAGGCGAAGGCCACCGAGAAACCTACATAGCCCATGTACAGCATCGGCGGGTGCACGATCAGGCCGAAGTCCTGCAGCAGCGGGTTGAGGTCACGGCCGTCGGTGGGCACCTGCGGCAGCAGGCGCTCGAACGGGTTGGAAGTGACGATCAGGAACAGCAGGAAGCCGATGCTGATGATGCCCATCACCGCCAGCACGCGGGCGAGCATCTCCTCCGGCAACTGCCGCGACAGCACCGCCACGGCGAAGGTCCAGCCACCGAGGATCATCGCCCACAGTAGCAGCGAGCCCTCGTGGGCGCCCCACACGGCGCTGAACTTGTAGTACCAGGGCAGTGCGCTGTTGGAGTTGTGCGCCACATAGGCTACGGAGAAGTCGTCGACCATGAACGCGTAGGTCAGGCAGGCGAACGACAGCAGCAGGAAGGCGAACTGGCCCCAGGCCGCCGGACGGGCGATGCCCATCCACAGACGGTCGCCGCGCCAGGCGCCGATCAGCGGCAGGGTCGACTGCACCAGCGCCAGGCACAGGGCCAGGATGAGGGCCAGATGGCCGATCTCGGGAATCATTGCGCGCTCTCCGCCTTCGCCTGGATCGCCTTGTCCATCGCCTGGGCGACTTCCGGCGGCATGTAGTTCTCATCGTGCTTGGCCAGCACTTCGTCGGCCACCAGCACGTTCTCTTCATTCAGGCGACCCAGCGCGACGATGCCCTGCCCTTCGCGGAACAGGTCCGGCAGGATGCCCCGGTAGCGCATGCGCACTTCGGAGGCGCCGTCATGCACCACGAACTCCACATCAAGGGAATCCCCGGTGCGCTGGAGCGAGCCTTCCTTGACCATGCCGCCGGCGCGAATGCGCACGCCGTCCGGCACCTCGCCATTGGCGATCTGCGTCGGGGTATAGAACAGGTTGATGTTCTGCTGCAGCGCCGAGAGGGCCAGGCCAACGGTCGCGCCCACCCCGACGAGCAGGGCGAGGATGATGTACAGACGTTTCTTGCGGACCGGATTCACTTCATTTCCTCCCGGCGCAGACGGCGCGCCTCATCTTGCAGGTAACGCCGGCGTCCGAGCAGCGGCAGAGCGACATTGATCAGCACGACCAGCAGGCCGATGCCGTAACTGGTCCAGACATACACGCCATGGTTGCCCATGGCGAGGAATTCGGAGAAGGAGGCAAAGCTCACGGACGACCCTCCACCTGGGCGCGCAGCTCGGTCTTCACCCAGCTGGCGCGCGCCTCGCGCTTGAGAATTTCCAGGCGCATGCGCATCAGCAGCACGGCGGCCAGGAAGCAGTAGAAGCCGATGACCATCACAAGCAGCGGCGCCCACATTTCCACCGGCATGGCCGGCTTTTCGGTGAGCTTGAACGTGGCGGGCTGGTGCAGGGTGTTCCACCACTCCACCGAGTACTTGATGATCGGAATGTTGACCACGCCGACGATGGCCAGCACCGCGCAGGCCTTGGCGGCGCTGTCACGGTTACTGATGGCGTTGCCCAGGGCAATGATGCCGAAGTAGAGGAACAGCAGGATCAGCATGGCGGTCAGCCGCGCGTCCCACACCCACCAGGCACCCCAGGTGGGCTTGCCCCACACCGCGCCGGTGAGCAGCGCCAGGAAGGTCATCCAGGCGCCGATGGGCGCGGCCTGCTGCAGGGCCACGTCGGCCAGCTTCATCTTCCACACCAGGCCGACCACGCCGGCCACTGCCAGCATCACGTAGATCGACTGGGCGAGGATCGCCGTGGGCACATGCAGGTAGATGATCCGGAAGCTGTTGCCCTGCTGGTAGTCCTGCGGCGCGAAGGCCAGTCCCCAGACGCTGCCGAGCAGCAACAGGACAATCGCCGCGCCGCCCAGCCAGGGCAGCCAGCGACCACTGATTTCGTAGAACCACTTGGGCGAACCCAGCTTGTGAAACCATGTCCAGTTCATTGCAGCTCTCTTCGTGTCGCGGGGCCGGATCGCCGCCCCCGTGCGTTTACCGTCCGGCGCCGGGCGGACCCGACGCGTTGATGTCTTATTCGCCGACGCTGATCTTCAGCCCCGCCGCGATGGCGAAGGGGGTCAGCGTCACCGCCAGGGCGGTCAGCGTGGCCAGCCACAGCAGGTGGCCGGCCGTGGGCAATCCTTGCAGGTCCGCCTGCAGCGCCCCGCTGCCGAGAATCAGCACCGGGATGTACAGCGGCAGAATCAGCAGCGCCAGCAGCAGGCCGCCGCGCTTGAGACCCACGGTCAGCGCCGCGCCGACCGCGCCCAGCAGGCTCAGCACCGGCGTGCCGAGCAGCAGCGAGAGCAGCAGCACCGGCAGGCAGCGCGGCGGCAGGCCGAGCATCAGCGCCAGCAGCGGCGACAGCAGCACCAGCGCCAGGCCGGTAAATAACCAGTGCGCCAGCACCTTGGCCAGCACCAGCAGCGCCAGCGGCTGCGGCGAAACGACCCACTGCTCCAGCGAGCCGTCCTCGAAATCGCTGCGGAACAGGCCGTCCAGCGACAGCAGCACCGCCAGCAGTGCGGCGACCCAGACCAGGCCGGGCGACAGGGTCTGCAGCAGCTGGCTTTCCGGCCCCACCGCCAGCGGGAAAAGGGCGATGACGATGGCGAAGAACACCAGCGGGTTGGCCAGCTCGGCCGGACGGCGGAACAGCAGTCGGCTCTCGCGGGCCAGCAACAGGGCAAAGACACTACTCATGCGGCACGCTGCCCAAGGTCCAGTTCGCGGTAGCCGGAAGGCTTGTTTTCCAGTGTGTGGTGGGTGGTCAGCACTACCATGCCGCCCCGCTCGCAATGCCCGGCCAGATGCGCTTCCAGCTGGGCCACGCCCTGCTTGTCCAGGGCGGTGAAGGGTTCATCCAGGATCCACAGCGGCGGCGCATCCAGGTACAGGCGCGCCAGCGCCACACGGCGCTGCTGGCCGGCGGACAGCCGATGGCTGGGCACATCCTCGAAACCGCGCAGGCCGACGGCAGCCAGGGCCTGCCAGATCGCCTGGCGCTCGGCCGGCTGGTGCAGCGCACACAGCCAGGCCAGGTTCTCCTCGGGGGTCAGCAGGCCCTTGATGCCAGCGGCGTGGCCGATCCACAGCAGGTTGCGGGCCAGCTCGCCACGCTGCGCCGCCAGCGGCTCACCCTGCAGGCGCACTTCGCCGGCGGTCGGCTGCATCAGGCCGCACAGCAACCGCAGCAGGCTGGTCTTGCCACTGCCGTTGGGGCCGACGATCTGCAGCATGTCACCGGGCATCAGGCGCAGGTCCAACGCTTCGAACAGCAGCCGCCAGTCACGCTCGCAGGTCAACGCAACGGCTTCGAGGAATGGACGGCTCACGACATGCGTATCCACTTCAGTATGCAATCAGGGCCAGACGGGCCGCCGCTGAAAATCGACGATCCGTCTTAAGTCGGACCAACGGCAGCCGCTATCTAGTAACGGGCGCCCCGGCGAATGGCTCGGCATTATACATGCGTGACTTGGCTATCAAGACGGGTAATTACGACAGGTTGTAAAGGCAATTCCTTTTTGATGAGCGAGATCAATTTTACCCTTCCGCCTTCCCTGCCCGGCTCCACCAGCGCCGCCGGCGGCCTGGCGCCCCACACACTGAAGGCGCTCACCACCCTGGAGGGACTGCTCGCTCCCGGCCAGCAGGCCCAGGCCCAGGTGCTGGGCCGAGCCGAGGCTGCCCAGGGACAGCAGATCAGCCTGCGCCTGACCCTCGCCGACGGGCGCAGCGTGACGCTGGACGCCCTGGCCACTCGACAGCCCGAGCTGCCGGCCGGCACGCGCCTGCAACTCACCGCGCTGCCGGACAACCGCCTGCTGATTACTCAGCCCGACGCGGCCCGCCCGCTGACCCGCCTCGACCTGCCCGCCGGCAGCCTGTTGCAGGCCCGCGTGCTGTCCAGCACGCCCAGCGGCAATCTGCAGCAGATCGTCGCGCAGCTGCCGGACGGCCGTCAGCTGCTGCTGGAGAGCGCCAGGCCCCTGCCCGTCGGCAGCCTGATCAATGCCCGCGTGCTGGACGATCGCAGCCTGCAAGCCATCAGCCCGGACGCGCGCGTCCAGCAACTGGACCTGCTGCAGCAACTGGCCAGCCAGTTCGCCCGCCAGTCGCCACTGTCCGCACTGTTCACCGCGCTGCGCTCACTGCAGGGCCAGCCCCTGCCATCGGGCCTGCAGCAGAGCATCGAACGCCTGTTGAACAGTCAGCCCAGCGCGGCGCAGCTCAGCGACTCCCGCCAACTGGCGGCCATTCTGCGCAACGCCGGCGTCGGACTGGAGCACCGCGTACTCAGTGGCCAGGGCGGCGCACTGGAGAGCGACCTGAAGGCCAACCTGCTGCGCCTGCTCGGCCAGCTGTCGAGCTTCAATCCGGCCACGACCCTGCAATCCCCCGCCGGCACCCTGCTGATGGCCACCTTGCCGACCCTGGCCCGCCAGGTGCTAGGCGCACTCGGCCAGCGGCCCGAGCGCCAGCCGGGGCTGAGCTTTCCGCTGCCCACGCAGCGCCTGGAGGGTCTGGAGAACCCCAGCCTGCAGACGCTGCTGAAGCTCGCCGCCGGCGCCGTGGCCCGGGTGCAGAGCCACCAGCTGGCAAGCCTGGCGCAGGGCCAGGCCAGCAGCACGGAAGGCCAGCCGGCCACCGTGCTGCAGATGGAGATACCGGTACGCGAACTGCCCACCCCGATCCAACTGCGCATCCGCAGCGAGGACGGCGAACCGCGCAAACGCAAGGGTTCTGAGCGTCAACGGCAATGGAAGATCGATCTGGCCTTCGATCTGGAACCACTAGGCCCCCTGCAGGTGCAGGCACAGCTATGTCGCAACCAGTTCAGCGGCCAGCTGTGGGCCGAGCGCCCCGCCACCGCGGCGCTGATTGATCGGGAACTGGGTGAACTGCGTCGCACGCTCAGCGAGGCCGGACTGGAAATCGGCGAACTCGACTGCCATCGCGGCACGCCCCCCGCGCCGCCGAGCACGCCCCTGGAAACCCACTGGATACACGTGACCGCATGAACGAGCCCCGCGCCATTGCCCTGCGCTACGACGGCCAGAACGCCCCGACCCTGGTGGCCAAGGGCGACGACGAGATCGCCCAGGCGATCATCGAGCTGGCCCGTGAATACGAAGTGCCTATCTACGAGAATGCCGACCTGCTGCGCCTGCTGGCCGGACTGGAGGTCGGCGATGAGATCCCCGAGGCGCTGTACCGCAGCGTGGCGGCAATCATCGCCTTCGCCTGGTACCTGAAAGGCAAGGCGCCCGAGGGATTCACCCGGCAGGACGACTCGCTGCCAATGGCGGACTGAGCGGAGTGGCGCTCAGTTGGCCGGTGGCGTGGCGCCGCGGGCCTTGTGCAGCTTGCTGACCAGTTCCGCTTCGCCCTTGGTCAGGCCGCAGGACTGGGTGAGATCCTCGACACTCGCGCCCAGGGTCACCAGCCGCGAGGCCTGGATGTAGGAAATCATCGCCGGGTCACTCTGCTCCAGCTTGCTGAGCCGCTCGGGAAGCGGCGCGGCAAGCTGCTGCAGCGCCTGCAGTTCATCGCCCATCTTCACGCACACGCCGATGTAGGTATCCACCCGACGGGTCAGCTCCTGCATGCTCTGGTCACGCTTGAGGTGACGCTCGGCATGCTGCCTGAACTGAAATTCCATGCTCTTGTTCAGGCGCTGCAGGCGAGTGGCCAGCCAGACGCAGGTCATGATCAGCGCCAGGCAGACCCCTGCCAGTACGATCAGGGCGATTCCGTGTCCCATATTCAGTAGTTCTCAAGTTCCGACCATTCTTCCTCGGTCATCATCTTGTCCAGCTCGACAAGAATCAACAGCTCGCCGTTCTTGTTGCATACGCCCTGGATGAACTTCGCCGACTCGTCATTGCCGACGTTCGGCGCGGTCTCGATCTCGGACTGCCGCAAATAAACCACTTCAGCCACGCTGTCGACCAGGATACCGACCACCTGCTTGTCCGCCTCGATGATGACGATGCGGGTGTTGTCGGTGATCTCCGCCGAGTCCAGGCCGAAACGCTGGCGGGTGTCGATCACCGTCACCACGTTGCCGCGCAGGTTGATGATGCCCAGCACATAGCTCGGCGCACCGGGCACCGGTGCGATTTCGCTGTAGCGCAGCACTTCCTGGACCTGCATCACGTTGATGCCATAGGTTTCGTTGTCCAGGCGGAAGGTCACCCACTGCAGCATCGGATCGTCGGAGCTTTGCGCTGTCGAATTCTTCATTGTCCACCTCGTCGTCGAACGCCCGGGCCCGGCCCGCGGCGCGTATCCGTTCTGCCCGCCTTGGCGGGCGCCTTTCAGCGCGCGCGCTTGAGCGCACCGCTTTCAATCAGGTCGGCCAGCGACGCCACGTCGAGCAGCGCGCACATGTGTTCGATCACCGTACCCGCCAGCCACGGGCGCTGGGTGCGCAGGCTGCGCCACTTGACCTGGTCCGGGTGCAGGTGGATGGAACGGTCCACCTTGTGCACCGCCAGTCCCCAGTCGAAGCCCTGGATGGTGATGACGAACGACAGGTTATCGCGAAACTCGTCGCGATAGCGTTCTGGCATCACCCAGCGCGCGGTATCGATCACCTTGATGTTGCCGCTGTGGGTCTTGAGCATGCCCAGGAACCAGTCCGGCTGCCCGAACAGCGGGGTCAGCGTCTGGCCTTCCAGCGAATGGATGGTGCCCAGGCAGACCAGCGGCACCGCCAGGGTCAGCCCGGCCACGTCGAACAGCAGGCACTCGAAACGCTGCTCACCCCACTCGGGACGGCCAGCCACCACCTTCGGTGGCAGCGGGGGCACCGCGGCTGCAACGACAGGCTCGGCGAGCGGTGCCTGGACCTTCGCCTCGGCTGGCTGCACACGCGGCGGAGCCACCGGCGCAGCGACCTCAGCAACAGGCGCGGACACCACGGGTGCCGCAACCACCGGGACCTCGCCCCCTGGCGGCGCGACAGGCGCCTCAACCACAGGCTGCGCAACGACCGGGCTTTCGGCCACTGGCGACGCAACCACCGGCACCTCGACCGCCGGCAGCGCGACAGGCGCTTCGACCTGCGGGGCCGCAACCACCGGTGCCTCGACCCTGGCGGGGGCTTCGACCACAGGCACCGCGACCGGCGCCAGCGGCTCCGGCTCGCTCGGCGTGCTCACGGCGACTGGCGCGGCAGGCACCGGCGCATCGATCACCGCCACGGGGGCCTCGACCAGTTTGATGTCGGTCAGTTTGATGGTCGGCAATACCAGCGGTCGCGGTTCCAGTACCTGCGGCTCGGCCACCGGCCTGGCGCTGGCAGGCACCGCCTGCGGGCGCAAGAAATCCTCGGCACGTACCGGCCGGTCATCAGTCGCCTCTTGCAACAGCTCGTCCAGATAGGACTGCAGGGCCTGCTGCGGTCCGATCCGAGGGGCGTCCTGGGTGCTCATATCCTGCATCCGTAAGTCTTTCCTCTGAATGCTATCGGCCGACAGGGGCGACAGCTTGATAGCCGGGCGTCACGTCGGCTGTCCCGGCTGGCGTGCCAGCAGGGATTTCAGCAAGGCCCGATAGGCGATCACGCCGCGACAGCCGGGATCGAACTGCGACGGCACCAGACCGGCGCGACTGGCATCGCGCAGCCTCCCATCGGTGGGGATATAAGCCGGCCAGATGTGTTCCTTGTGGCGGTCGCGCAGCAATTTGAGCGTCGACAGCGAGGCCTGCGAGCGGCGATCGAACAGGGTCGGAACGATCAGGTAGGGCAGCGCCTGGCGGCGCGAACGGTTGATCATGGTTAGGGTGTGAACCATGCGCTCCAGGCCCTGCACGGCGAGAAACTCGGTCTGCACCGGCACCACCAACTGCTGGCAGGCCGCCAGGGCGTTGACCATCAACACCCCGAGCAGCGGCGGGCTGTCGATCAGCACGTGGTCGAAATCGTTCCACAGTTGCGCCAGCGTCTTGGAAATCACCAGCCCCAGGCCGCTCTTCCCGGGCGTCTGGCGCTCCAGGGTGGCCAGCGCGGTGCTGGCCGGCAGCAGGGCGATGCGCGGATGACTGGTCTTCTGCAGCAGCTGTGCGGCGAGCCCATCGGGCACCTGGCCGCCATGCTGGAACAGCTCGAAGCCGGTGCGTTCGAGGTTGTCGGGGTTGTAGCCGAAATAGCTGGTCATCGAGCCATGGGGGTCGAGGTCAACGATCAGTACCCGCTTGCCGACGTCGGCCAGCAGGCCGGCCAGGGCCACGCTCGTGGTGGTCTTGCCGACCCCGCCCTTCTGATTGGCTACTGCCCAGATTTTCATCAACTGCTCCTTCTCGTCCGCGACTCAGCGCGGACCACTACCGGCCATCAATGCCGGCGTTTTGACAGCACCTTCGATCCGGGCGTCAGTGTGCGGCGCCAGTGCAGATTGCGTGCCAGTGACCGCCTGGCGATTTTCCACACGGGTGCTCCCGCTGCGCCGGGTTTCCAGGAAGCGCGACACCACCAGCACCACGCGACGGTTCTTGGCACGCCCGTCGGGCGTGGCGTTGTCGGCCACCGGGTGATACTCGCCGTAACCGACGGCGGCCAGGCGTCCGGGCGCCACGCCGTCCATGTTCAGCATGCGCACGATGCTGGCGGCACGGGCGGCGGACAATTCCCAGTTGGTGGGATAGAGCGGCGTGCTGATCGGCAGGTTGTCGGTGAATCCCTCGACCTGCACCGGATTGTCGAAGGGCGCCAGAATCCTGGCGATCTTCTCGATGATGTCGAACGCGTGGTCGTTGGGGATGGCGTCGCCGCTGGGGAACAGCAGGCTGGACTTGAGTTCGATCTCCACCCAGGACTCGGTGCCGCGCACGATCAGCTGTCCTTCGGCGATCAAGCCGGCGAAGGCCTGCTCGATGTTGCGGGTGATCTGCGCCAGCGGGTCGCCGTCTTCCATGGGCATGGGCCCGCCGTCATCTTCCATGCTGAGGTCGTAGTCGCGGGTGCGCGGGCGCTCCTGGCCAACCGGGATCGGTTTGATCGCCTTCTCGTTCTGGTTGAAGATGCCCACCAGGGTGTCGGCCAGGACCTTGTACTTGCCCTCGTTGATCGACGAGGTGGCATACATCACCACGAAGAAGGCGAACATCAGGGTCATGAAGTCCGCAAAGGACACCAGCCAGCGGTCATGGCTGGGCTCGGTGTCCTGCTGTCGGCTACGGCGTAGACGCATGGCTGGGCCCTACACCAGGAAGCCTTTGAGCTTGTGTTCGATGGAGCGCGGGTTTTCGCCTTCGGCGATGGACAGCACGCCTTCGATGAGCATCTCGCGATAACGGGTCTGCACCCGGATCACTGCCTTGAGCTTGTTGGCCAGCGGCAGCAGCAGCAGGTTGGCGAAGGCCACACCGTAGATGGTGGCGACGAAGGCCACGGCGATACCGGTACCCAGCTGGGAGGGATCGGTCAGGTTGCCCATGACCTGGATCAGGCCGAGCACCGCGCCGATGATGCCGATGGTCGGCGAATACCCACCCATCGCCTCGTACACCTTGGCGGCCTGCAAGTCGCGCTCCTCGTGGCTGTACATCTCCACTTCCAGGATGGTGCGGATGTTCTCGCTCTCCACGCCATCGGCCAGCAGCTGCATGGCCTTGCGGGCATAGGGGTCGGGCTCGCGCTCGGCCATCGGCTCCAGGCCGAGCAGGCCTTCCTTGCGCGCCACCAGGCTCCAGCGGGTGACCTTCTCGATGCCCTCCTCCATGCGGATCGCCGGCGGGAAGAACACCCAATGCGCCACCGCCACCGCCCGCTTGAGCGTCTGCAGCGGCGTCTGCAGCAGGCAGGCGGCCAGCGTGCCACCGATGACGATCAACGCGGCCGGCGCGTTGAGCAGCACCGCAAGGCTGCCGCCCTCCAGGAAGTTGCCGCCCAGGATGGCGATAAACGCCAGCAGAATGCCGATCAGGCTCAAGACATCCATTACTGGCAAGCCTCGCTCAGGTGACGCCCGATCTCGTCCAGGTCGTAGATGCCGTCGGCCAGGTTGGCCTTGGCCACCGCCATGGGCATGCCGTAGATGACGCTGCTCGCCTCATCCTGGGCCCACACCTGGCTGCCGGCCTGCTTGAGCATGCGCGCGCCTTCGCGGCCGTCGGCACCCATGCCGGTCAGCACCACGGCCAGCACCTTGTCGCCGTAGGCCTTGGCGGCCGAGCCGAAGGTGACGTCCACGCAGGGCTTGTAGTTCAGGCGGTCATCGCCGGGCAGGATCTTCACCACGCCGCGGCCGTCCACCATCATCTGTTTGCCGCCGGGCGCCAGCAGGGCCAGGCCCGGGCGCAGCAGGTCGCCGTCCTCGGCTTCCTTGACGCGGATCTTGCACAGCTTGTCCAGGCGCTCGGCAAAGGCGCCGGTGAAGGCTGCCGGCATGTGCTGGATCAGCACCAGCGGTGCCGGGAAGCTGGCCGGCAGCTGGGTGAGCACGCGCTGCAACGCCACCGGACCGCCGGTCGAGGTGCCGATCGCTACCAGCTTGTAGGCCTTGCGCTTGGGGGCCGGCCAGCGCTCGCTCACGCTCGGCGCCGGCTCCGCCTCGGCGGGCGCTGCGCCGCGCAGCGGTCGACGCGCGGGGGTGGCAGGCGCCACAGCCGCCGCAGACGACACCGCCGGCCCGCGCCGACTGCTGCGTGCGATGGTCAGCACCTTCTCGCAGAGCAGCGCCTTGACCTTCTCGATGTTGCGCGAGATGTCCTCGAAATTCTTCGGCAGGTAATCCACTGCGCCGGCGTCCAGCGCATCCAGGGTGACCCGGGCGCCCTCGTGGGTCAGCGAGGAGAACATCAGCACCGGGGTCGGACAGCGGCGCATGATCTCGCGCACGGCGGTGATGCCGTTCATCAACGGCATCTCGTAATCCATGGTGATGACATCGGGCTTGAGGGCCAGCGTCTTGTCAATCGCCTCCTGGCCATTGTTGGCCGTGCCCACCACCTCGATCTGGGGGTTGGAGCCCAGGATTTCCGTCAGCCTGCGCCGAAAGAATCCCGAGTCGTCCACCACCAGGACTTTAATTGCCATAACTACTCCTAAACGAACCGGCCCCAGCGGGGCCGGTTCGGCATCAGCCGCGTCGCGCGTAGTGTTTGAGCATGCTGGGCACATCGAGAATCAGCGCGATGCTGCCGTCGCTGGTGATGCTGGCGCCCGCCAGTCCCGGCGTGCCTTGCAGCATCTTGCCCAGCGGCTTGATGACCACTTCCTCCTGGCCCACCAGCTGGTCGACGACGAAGCCGATCTGCTGGTTGCCGATGGCGATGATCACCACGTGGCCTTCCTTCTGTACCGCGTTGCGGAAGCCGGGCACCAGCCACTGCTTGAGGTAGAAGAGCGGCAGCGCCTTGTCGCGGACGATGATCACCTCCTGGCCGTCCACCACGTTGGTGTGCGACAGATCCAGGTGGAAGATTTCCTTGACGTTGACCAGCGGGAAGGCGAACGCCTGGTCGTCGAGCATGACCATCAGCGTCGGCATGATCGCCAGGGTCAGCGGCACCTTGATGACGATGCGCGAGCCCTTGCCGGGCGTGGAATCGACGAACACCGTGCCGTTGAGCTGGGCGATGCGCGTCTTCACCACGTCCATGCCCACCCCGCGGCCGGACACGTCGGAAATTTCCTTCTTGGTGGAGAAGCCCGGCGCGAAGATCAGGTTGTAGCACTCGGTATCGCTCAGGCGATCGGCGGCGTCCTTGTCGAGCATGCCCTTTTCCACCGCCTTGGCGCGCAGGATGTTGGCATCCATGCCCTTGCCGTCGTCGGTGATCAGCAACAGGATGTGGTCGCCTTCCTGCTCGGCGGACAGCACCACCTTGCCGGTGCGCGGCTTGCCGGCGGCCAGGCGCTCCTCGGGCATCTCGATGCCGTGGTCCACCGCGTTGCGCACCAGGTGGACCAGCGGGTCGGCCAACGCCTCGACCAGGTTCTTGTCGAGGTCGGTCTCCTCACCCACCAGCTCCAGGTTGATTTCCTTCTTGAGCTGGCGCGACAGGTCGCGGACCTGGCGCGGGAAGCGGCCGAAGACCTTCTTGATCGGCTGCATGCGGGTCTTCATGACCGAGGTCTGCAGGTCGCCCGTGACCACATCGAGGCTGGAAACGGCCTTGGCCAGTTCCTCGTCACCGCTGTTCAAGCCCAGGCGCACCAGGCGGTTACGCACCAGCACCAGTTCGCCGACCATGTTCATGATTTCGTCCAGCCGCGCGGTATCCACGCGCACGGTGGTTTCCGACTCGATGGCCGCGGGCGCCTTGGCCGGCGCCGCAGCGGCAGGCCTGGCGGCCGGCGCGCTTTCCGTGGGTGCGGCGGCGGCGGGTGGCTTGACCGCCGCCGACTGAGGCGCCGGCGCGGCGGCCTTGGGCGGCTCGCTGGCGACCTGCTCGGGCTTGAACTGGCCCTTGCCGTGCAGCTGGTCGAGCAGCGCCTCGAACTCGTCGTCGGTGATGTCGTCGCCAGCGGCCGTCTTACCGGCTGCTGGCGCCTGCTCCTGGCCTGCCAGAACGTCAGGCTTGAACTGACCCTTGCCATGCAGCTGGTCGAGCAGGTTCTCGAATTCGGATTCGGTGATGCTGTCACCGGCGGCGGCATCGCTGGCCGGCAACGTCTCGGGCTTGAACTGGCCCTTGCCGTGCAGTTGGTCGAGGAGGTTCTCGAACTCGGCGTCGGTGATCTCGTCGCCAGCAGACTCGCCGCCGTCAGCCGCCGTTTCGGGGCCGCCAATGGCGTCCAGCAGGCTTTCGAACTCGGCGTCGGTCAGGTCCTGTTCCTTTTCCGTCGCCACGGGACCGGGTGCGGGCGCGGCAGGCACCGGGGTCGGTGCAACGGGCGCGGCGGGCGCGGCGGCCGGATCGGCCAGGCGGTGCAGCGCTTCGAGCAGCTCCGGGCTGGCCGGCGTGAGCTCGCTGCCTTCACGCACCTGGGCGAACATGCCGTTGATGGCGTCCAGGCCCTGCAGCACCACGTCCATCAGCTCGGCGTCGACCAGGCGCACGCCCTTGCGCAGCATGTCGAAGACGTTTTCCGAGCTGTGGCAGCATTCCACCAGCTCGTTCAGCTGCAGGAAGCCCGCGCCGCCCTTGACGGTGTGAAAGCCGCGGAAGATCGCGTTGAGCAGATCCATGTCATCCGGACGGCTCTCCAACTCCACCAGCTGTTCGGACAACTGTTCGAGAATCTCGCCGGCTTCTACCAGGAAATCCTGAAGGATCTCATCATCGGCATCGACGCCCATTACGTGCCCCTTAAAACCCTAGACTGGAAAGCAGATCGTCCACGTCGTCCTGATTGCTGACGACATCTTCCCGTTTATCGGCATGGATCTGCGGACCTTCACCCTGCGAGGGTTGTTTCTGTTGATCGAGCTCCGCCCGCAGCTGGGCATGGTCGTGCTGGATGCCCGCGAAGTTGTCCACCTGGCTGGCCATCAGCATCAGTTCGACCAGATCGCGCTCGACCTCGGTGACCAGATTGGTGACCCGCTTGATGACCTGGCCGGTGAGGTCCTGATAGTCCTGCGCCAGCATGATCTCGTTCAGCTGCGCGCCGACCTTCTCGCTTTCGCGTTCGCTGCGGACAAAGAACTGCTCGACCCGCTTGACCAGCTGGCGGAAGCCTTCGGCATCCATCTCGCGACGCATGAAGCGCTGCCAATCGGTACGCAACTCGCGGGCGTCGTCGTTCAGCCGGCTGATCACCGGCGCGGTGGCCTCGACCAGGTCCATGGTGCGATTGGCCGCGCGCTCGGTCATCGACACGACGTAGTTCAGGCGCTCGGTGGCATCGGCGATCTCCGACATCTCCCGCGACTCGGGGAAATTCGGGTCGATATGGAAGCTGACGATCGCGGTGTGCAACTTGCGCGTCAGCCGCCCCACGGCCTGGTACAGACCACGGTCACGCACCTTGTTCAGCTCGTTGATGATCTGCACGGCATCGCCGAAGTCGCGCTGCTCAAGGCTGCGAATCAGCTCCCGTGCATTGTCCATCAGGCTCGCTTCGAGCTCGCCCCTTGGATCTGTGTGCTGCTCCATCATGCCCCCAAGGCGCTGTTCAGCCGCTGACGCGTTCGAAGATCTTCTCGATCTTGTCCTTCAGTCCCTGGGCGGTGAACGGCTTGACCACATAGCCGTTCACACCGGCCTGGGCTGCCTCGATGATCTGGTCGCGCTTGGCTTCAGCGGTCACCATCAGCACCGGCAGGTGCTTCAGGCGCTCATCGGCACGCACCGCGCGCAGCAGGTCGATGCCATTCATGCCCGGCATGTTCCAGTCAGTCACCAGGAAGTCGAAGTTGCCGCTCTGCAGCATCGGCAGGGCGGTGAGGCCGTCGTCAGCTTCGGTGGTGTTGGTGAAGCCCAGGTCACGGAGCAGGTTCTTGATGATCCGCCTCATCGTCGAGAAATCGTCCACGATGAGAATCTTCATGTTTTTGTCCAACGGTCGACCTCCATACAGTCCAAAAACGCAGCCGGGTCATCCCGACTGCGTCCCCTTCTTCAGAAAACCGGCAAGCCCTGTCAGCGAGCCCGCCATTCGCCCAGCCGGGCCCGCAAACGGGCGGCGCACTGGCTGTGCAACTGGCTGACGCGGGATTCGCTGACCCCCAGTACCTCACCGATTTCCTTGAGATTCAGTTCTTCGTCGTAATACAGCGACAGCACCAGGCGCTCGCGCTCCGGAAGGTTGGCGATCGCTTCGCTCAGCGCATTCTGGAAGCGCTGGTCCTCGTGCTCGCGCGAAGGGCTCGGGTGGGAGTGCTCGATATCTTCCAGCGCACCGCCGCCATCGCCCTCCTGCAACAGGTCATCGAAACTGAACAGGCGACTCCCCAGGGTGTCGTTGAGGATCGCGTAATACTCTTCGAGACTTAACTGGAGTTCGGCAGCAACCTCGTGATCTTTAGCGTCGCGGCCGGTTCTGGCCTCCACCACGCGGATGGCGTCGCTGACCATGCGGCTGTTGCGATGCACCGAACGCGGCGCCCAGTCACCCTTGCGCACCTCGTCGAGCATGGCGCCACGGATGCGGATGCCGGCATACGTCTCGAAACTGGCACCCTTGCCCGAATCGTATTTCTTCGCCGCCTCCAGCAGACCGATCATGCCGGCCTGCATCAGATCCTCGACCTGCACGCTGGCCGGCAGGCGGCCGAGCAGGTGGTAGGCGATCCGCTTGACCAGCGGCGCGTAGCGCTCGATCAGCTGGTACTGGGAGTCACGGGACTGGGCATGGCTGTACATGTGAACGGGTGAGCTCATGCGGAAGAACCTGTTGTGGGCCTGTTCACCAGACGCTCGACGAAAAACTCCAGGTGGCCGCGCGGATTGGCCGGCAACGGCCAGCTGTCCACCTTCTGGGCGACCGCGCGGTAGGCCTGCGCACACTTGGAACGCGGGTAGGCCTCGTACACGGCGCGCTGTTTCTGTACGGATTTGCGCACCAGCTCGTCGGCGGGAATCGCCCCCACGTATTGCAGCGCCACGTCGAGGAAGCGCTCGGTGACCTTGGTCAGCTTGGCGTAGAGGTTGCGGCCTTCCTCGGGGGTGTGCGTCATGTTGGCCAGCACGCGGAAGCGGCTCAGGCCGTAGTCGCGGTTGAGCAGTTTCACCAGGGCATAGGCGTCGGTGATCGAGGTGGACTCGTCGGTGACCACCAGCAATACTTCCTGGGCCGCACGCACGAAGCTGATCACGCCGTCGCCGATACCGGCGGCGGTGTCGATGATCAGTACGTCAATGCTGTCGCTGATGTCGCTGAACGCCTGGATCAGCCCGGCATGTTGCTGACTGGTCAGGCGCACCATGTTGGCCGCGCCCGAGGAGGCCGGCACGATGCGGATACCGCCGGGCCCCTGCAGGATGACGTCGCGCAGTTCGCACTCGCCCTCGATCACGTCGGCCAGGTTGCGCTTGGGCGTCAGGCCCAGCATCACGTCGACGTTGGCCAGGCCAAGGTCGGCGTCCAGCAGCATCACCCGGCGGCCGAGGTCGGCCAGGGCCAGCGCCAGGTTGACCGAGACGCTGGTCTTCCCAACACCACCCTTGCCGCCGGTCACGGCGATCACCTGTACGGGGTGCAAGCTACCCATGTTCTCTCCACTGATTCGCCAGTCTGGCCTGCTGTCCTTGTTCGCGCCGCGGCGCGAAGGGTCTGGCTAGCCAGCCGCTTCCCCTGAGTCTTATCCGACGCGACGCGTCGTGGTGTTGTTGTATAGGCCGGCGAACATGTCGGCCATCAGATCCTCGCTGGGATCTTCGGACATCTGCATGCGCACGGCACGGCTCACCAGCTGGTGGCTGCGCGGCGTATGCAGATCGTCGGGAATGCGCGGCCCGTCGGCCAGGTAGGCCAGGGGCAGCTTCTCGCTGACCAGCACGCCGAGGATCTCGCCCAGGCTCAGTGCTTCGTCAAGCTTGGTGATCACGCAGCCAGCCAGGCCGCAGCGTTTGTAACTCTGATAGGTGGCACGCAACACCTGTTCCTGGCTGGTGGCCGCCAGCACCAGATAATTGCGGGCGTTCAGATCAGCGGCGGCCAGCGCGTCGAGCTGCTGGCGCAGGGCCGGATCGGCGGTCGGTAGGCCGGCGGTGTCGATCAGCACCAGACGCTTCTTCCTCAGCGGCTCCAGGGCCTCGATCAACGATTCGCCGGGCTCCACCTGGGTGACCGGCACGTTAAGTATCTTGCCAAGGGTCTTGAGCTGTTCCTGGGCGCCGATGCGGTAGCCGTCCATGCTCACCAGGGCGATATTCTTGGCGCCGTGCTTGAGCACGTAGCGCGCCGCCATCTTGGCCAGCGTGGTGGTCTTGCCCATGCCGGCCGGGCCGACCAGGGCAATCACGCCGCCCTCTTCCAGCGGCTCGCGCTCGGGCACGATCAGGCTGCGCGCCAGATGGGCAAGCACGATACGCCAGGCACGACGCGAGTCTGTCTCGTCACTGACCTCATCCATCAGCTTCTTGGACACATCCACCGGCAGGCCGATGCGCTGCATGCGCCGCCAGAGGTTGGCGATCAGCGGCCGATTTTCCTGGATGTTGCCCCAGACCATGGTGCCCAGCTGCATCTCGATCAGCTCGCGCAGACCGGTCAGCTCACTGCGCACCGCATCCAGCATGCCTTCGGTGCTCTCCGGATCACGACGCGGCGCCGGCGGGGCGACCGGCGCGACCGGTGCCGGCTGGGTCTGCTCGCTTTCGCTGCGGATGGCCATCTCCACCTGGGCGGAGGCAATCATTTCCTGGGTCTTGCGCAGCTCGGCTTCCAGCTGCAGGTTGGGCTCGCGCACCAGTTCATTGGGCAGTTGATAGTTCAGCGCCGCGACCAGCTCGACACCACCGGCCAGACGACGATTGCCGATGATCGCGGCATCGGCGCCCAGTTCGTCACGCACCAGCTTCATGGCCTGGCGCATGTCGGCGGCGAAGAAGCGTTTGACCTGCATGGTCGGAATACCTCGGTTAGTTCTGGCCTACGGTGGCGACGATGGTGACCTGCTTGTTGTCCGGCACTTCCTGGTAGGACAGCACATGGAGGCTGGGTACAGCCAGACGTGCAAAGCGGGAGAGCATGGCGCGGATCGGCCCGGCAACCAGCAGTACCACCGGCTTGCCGAGGGCTTCCTGACGCTGCGCGGTCTCCACCAGGGAGCGCTGCAGCTTCTCCGCCATGCCGGGTTCGAGGAGGAAACCTTCATCGGCGCCCTGGCCGGCCTTCTGAACGCTGCCAAGCAATATTTGTTCCAGCCGCGGGTCAAGCGTGATCACCGGAAGCTCCGGCTCTAGCCCCACAATGCCCTGCACGATGGCGCGGCTCAGCGCCACGCGGACCACTGCCACCAGCGCGCCGGGATCTTGACTCTTGCCCGGCACACTGGCGATGGCCTCGGCGATGCTGCGGATGTCCCGCACCGAGACCTGCTCTTGCAGCAGCGCCTGCAGCACCTTGAGCAAGGTGGACAGCGAGACCATGCCCGGCACCAGTTCCTCGGCCAGCTTGGGCGAGCTCTTGGCCAGCACCTGCAGCAGCTGCTGGACCTCTTCGTGACCGATCAGTTCGTGGGCGTGCTTGTAGAGCACCTGGTTGAGGTGCGTGGCGACCACGGTACTGGCGTCCACCACCGTGTAGCCCAGGGTCTGCGCCTGCTCGCGGGCCGAGCCCTCGATCCACACCGCCTCCAGGCCGAACGCCGGATCGCGGCCGGCGATGCCGTTCAGGGTGCCGAACACCTGGCCCGGATTGATGGCCATCTCGCGATCCGGGTACAGCTCGGCCTCCGCCACGCTGACACCCATCAGGGTCAGGCGGTAGGCGTTGGGCAGCAGATCGAGGTTGTCGCGGATGTGTACCGGCGGAATCAGGAAACCCAGGTCCTGGGAGAGCTTCTTGCGTACGCCCTTGATGCGCGCCAACAACTGGCCGCCCTGGTTGCGGTCCACCAGCGGGATCAGCCGGTAGCCGACCTCCAGGCCCACCAGATCGACCGGATTGACGTCTTCCCAGCCGAGTTCCTTGCTTTCCGGCTCCTGCAGGGCCGGCAACTGGTCGGCGGGCAGCGCCGGCGCCGCATCGGCCTCGGCGCGCGCCTTGCCGTTCGCCTTGCGCCAGATCAGCCAGGCAAGGCCGGCCGCCACCAGGCCCAGGCCGACAAAGGGCGTGTGCGGCATGCCCGGCACCAGGCCGATGACGATCAGCAGGCCAGCCGCCACCGCCAGGGCCTTGGGCGAGGAGAACATCTGCCGATTGACCTGCTGGCCCATGTCCTCGGACGTGGACACGCGGGTCACCATGATGGCCGCCGCGGTGGACAGCAGCAGCGAGGGAATCTGCGCCACCAGGCCGTCGCCGATGGTCAGCAGGGAATAGATGCGCGCCGCCTCGCCCGCAGAAAGGTCGTACTGCAGGGTACCGATGGCCATGCCGCCGAGCAGGGTGACGAACATGATCAGCAGGCCGGCGACGGCGTCACCACGCACGAATTTGCTGGCGCCGTCCATGGAGCCGTAGAAATCGGCTTCCTGCGCCACCTCGGCGCGGCGCTTCTTGGCCTCGGCCTGATCGATCAGGCCGGCATTGAGGTCGGCGTCGATCGCCATCTGCTTGCCGGGCAGGGCATCCAGGGTGAAGCGCGCGCTCACTTCGGAGATGCGCCCAGCGCCCTTGGTGATCACCACGAAGTTGATGATCACCAGGATGGCGAACACCACGGCGCCGACCACGTAGTTGCCGCCGACCACCACCTCGCCAAAGGCCTGGATCACCTTGCCGGCGGCGCCCTCGCCCTCCTGGCCATGCAGCAGCACCACCCGCGTGGAGGCGACGTTCAGCGCCAGGCGCAACAGGGTGGCGACCAGCAGGATGGTCGGAAACACCGCGAAATCCAGCGGCCGCAGCGCGTACACGCTGACCAGCAGCACCACGATGGACAGGGCGATGTTGAACGTGAAGAACACGTCGAGCAGGAAAGGCGGCATCGGCAGGGTCATCATGCCCAGCAACACCAGCACCAGCAGCGGCACGCCCAGATTGCCCCGGCTCAGACTGGCCAGGTTGCCGCGCAAGTTCGTCAACCGCGTGCGATCCACCCGCTTCTCCCACTCGCTGAAACAATTTTTTGACGCGCATCACAAACGCGCAGGAGTGATAGCAAGAAGCCGTCCAACTTGCGGGGTGGCGACGGAGAAAAACCAAAAAAGTTCCGTCGGCCAGCGCTTTTCTGGCCGCTAACCGAGGCACCGCCGTTGCGTCAGGCAAAACCCATGTTCCGCCTTCGAAAGCTGGCGCCCAAAAAGCTCGGGGCTGAAGCCCCTCCTGCCAAAGCGGTGATCCGCATGTCCGCAGGAGGGGCTTCAGCCCCGATGCTTTCCAGCAGGGATGTATCAGCGCTTGCGCAGCACCACGCTGCCAATGGAATAGCCAGCGCCGAAGGAGCTCAGCACACCCACCGAGCCGGCAGGCAGATCGTCCTGGTGCTTGTGGAAGGCGATCACCGAACCTGCCGAACTGGTGTTGGCATAGGTGTCCAGGATCACCGGCGCCTCATGGGCTTCGGCGTCGCGCCCCAGCAGTCGACGGGCAATCAGCTGATTCATGTTCAGGTTGGCCTGGTGCAGCCAGAAGCGCTTCACCTCGGTCACCGGTACGCCGACGTCTTTCAGGTGCGCCGCGATCAGCTCGGCCACCATCGGGCAGACTTCCTTGAACACCTTGCGCCCTTCCTGGACGAACAGCTTGTCGCGCGCCCCGACGCCTTCCTCGGCGCAGCGGTTCAGGAAGCCGAAGTTGTTGCGGATGTTGTTGGAGAACTGAGTGACCAACTTGGTCCCGACGATCTCCCACTGGTGCGGCGAGGCGGCCTGGTCGGCGCGCTCGACAATCACCGCCGTGGCGGCATCGCCGAAGATGAAGTGGCTGTCGCGGTCGCGGAAGTTCAGGTGACCGGTGCAGATTTCCGGGTTGACCATCAGCACGGCCCGGGCCTGGCCGAGCTGCACGGCGTTGGCCGCGGCCTGCAGACCGAAGGTGGCGGAGGAACAGGCCACGTTCATGTCATAACCGAAACCCTGGATGCCCAGCGCGGCTTGAACCTCGATGGCAATGGCCGGATACGGACGCTGCAGGTTGGAACAGGCGACGATCACCGCGTCGATGTCGGCGGCGGTGCGACCGGCACGCGCCAGCGCCTCGCGGGCCGCAGCCACCGACATCTCGCAGAGAATGCTCCACTCGTCGTCGGAGCGCTCCGGGATGCGCGGGGTCATGCGCTGCGGATCGAGAATCCCGGCCTTGTCGGTCACGTAGCGGCTCTTGATGCCCGAGGCCTTCTCGATGAAAGCGGCGCTGGACTCGCTCAGCGGCTGGACATCGCCACGCGCGATGGCGTCGGCGTTCTCGGCATTGAACTGCTGGACGTAGGCATTGAAGGCAGCCACCAGCTCATCATTGCTGATGCTCTGGGACGGGGTATACAAGCCGGTACCGCTGATCACGACGTTATGCACTGTCGGTCCTCTTGGCTGGTGTTCATGTAATAAATGTGACGATATTGTGCCCGAAAATTTCAAACCTTACCGCCAGACTTCCCTGCCCGATTCATCCCGCGCATCATGCGCAGCCGGCTATCCAAGGCGCCCTGCACCCTGTTTCCTGCAGCGCCTGCTGCACTCCGCTGTAATCGAACGATGTCCGACACCCTAGCGCCCCCTCTTCCCTCCGTCCTCGCCGGCCCCGTGCTGCGACGCTGCACGCCCGATCGCCTGCTGATCTGGCTGGTCGGCAGCAGGGAGCTGAACCTGACCCTGCACCTCGACGCCGGCGACACAGTGCGCACGCTTCCCCTGAGCGAGAGCTGCCGCCGCCTGCGCTTCGGCCAACACGCGGTGCTGCACCTGCTGGACATCGCGCTGCCCGAGCCCCTGCCGCCGGACCGCCTGATTCGCTACGACCTGACCGTCGACGGCCAGGGCATCGCCCAATGGGCGCCGCATCTGCTCTATCCCGGAGAAGAGCGTCCGAATTTCGTCCTGCGCGAGCGACTGGACAATCTCCTGCACGGCTCATGCCGCAAACCGCATTCCGCCTGCCCGGACGGCCTGCTGCAGGTCGACGCCCTGCTGGCCCGGACCACGGAACCACAAGCCCGCCCCAGCCTGCTGCTGATGAGCGGCGACCAGGTCTATGCCGATGACGTGGCCGGACCGACCCTGGCGGCCATCCATCGGCTGATCGAGCGCCTGGGCCTGTTCGGCGAATACCTGGACGGCGCGGTGGTCAGCGATACCGACCAGTTGTACCGCCACCCGGATACCTTCTACCGGCGCGAAGCGCTGCTGCCGGCCTTTCGCCGCAACGAACCGCTGCGCGAGCGGTTCTTTGGCGGTGTGGAGAAGCCCATCTTCACCAGCGCCAATGCGCACAACCACCTGATCAGCCTCGCCGAGATGCTGGCCATGTACCTGCTGGTCTGGTCACCGACTCCGTGGTCTCTGATCGACCTGCAGGCACCCGCCCTGGCGCCGGCGGACGCCACGCGTTACGAGCAGGAGCGCGGACGACTGGGTCACTTCATCGACGGCTTGCCACAGATCGCGCGCAGCCTGGCGCACCTGCCGACCCTGATGATCTTCGACGACCATGACGTCTCCGATGACTGGAACCTGTCGGCCAGCTGGGAAACCAGCGCCTATGGCCACCCCTTCTCGCGCCGCATCATCGGCAACGCCCTGCTCGGCTACCTGCTCGGGCAGGGCTGGGGCAACGACCCGGACGCCTGCGCCGAACCATTGGAAGGCGCGGCCCGCCTGCTGGCCAGTGTGGATCCCCAGGGCAAGCTGCCCGGCAAGGCCCATGATGACTACCTGACCGCGCTGTTCCATTTCAATCGCTGGGGCTATGTCGTGCCGGGCGAGCCGGCGCTGATCGTGCTCGATACCCGTACCCAGCGCTGGCGCAGCGAGCGTCACCCAAGCCGACCATCGGGCCTGATGGACTGGGAAGCCCTGAGCGACTTCCAGCAACAGTTGCTGGATCACCGTAGCGCGGTGATCGTCTCGGCCACCCCGGTGTTCGGCGTGAAGCTCATTGAGGTGATCCAGCGCATCTTCACCTGGTTCGGCCACCCACTGCTGGTGGATGCCGAGAACTGGATGGCCCACCCCGGCGCCTCGCATACCCTGCTCAACATCTTTTGCCACTCCCGCACCCCGGGCAACTACGTGATCCTTTCCGGCGATGTGCACTACTCGTTCATGTACGACGTGGCGGTGCGCCGTGCACGCGGACCACGGATCTGGCAGATCACCAGTAGCGGCATCAAGAACGAATTCCCGCGCCGCCTGCTCGACTGGTTCGACCGCCTGAACCGCTGGCTCTACGCGCCTCGCTCACCGCTCAACCTGCTCACCAAGCGGCGCCACCTGGCGATCACCCCGCGCATTCCGAGCCGCAGCCAGCGCGGCGAGCGCCTGTGGAACGGTGCGGGCATCGGGCAGGTACTGCTTGATGATCGGGGCCGCCCCCGGGAAGTGCTGCAGCTCAACGCGGACGGCAGCGAGCCGACGCGCTTCGTCGCCACGAAGCGGGACTGAACACGGCTTTGGGTTTATCCTTGCCGCCCTTTTTTCACATGCCGATAACCGCCATGAAAGATTCGCTTGCCGAGCTGATCCGCCTGATCGCTTCCGGCTGCCTCGCCGAAGAGGACGTGCTGCGCATTGCCGACGAGGCCGCGCAGGCCTATGCCGACCCCGAGGGGTTCCTGGCCGCCAACCCGGACATCAATTACGACGAGAGCTTCCCCATCCCGCTGGGCGAGTGGGTGGTGGCTGGCAGCCTGCCGGACACCGTGCTGTTCCAGGCCGACACTTATCAGGAACTGTTCCAGCAGATCCGCGATTCCTTTGGCCCAGAGGTGACGTTCGTGCTGCAGGCCAAGCAGTTGGCCAAGGCCGACGCCCTGACAGCACTCAAGCGCATCCAGGTGCAGCTCGGCGCGCTGTATCCGGAAAAGGGCGGCTACGTCCTGGTCGACTTCAGCGAGCCGCTGGATGACGAGCTGCAGGCCGTGCTGGTGTATGCCAGCGACCTGCGGCGCGTCCTGGACCTGGCTGTGGAGGTGGGCATCTACGCCGCGCCGGCCTACGAGAGCCTCAAGGCCGAACAGGAAGGCTGATCAGCCCTGTGGGAGCGAATTCATACCCGAGGCGGCGAAAGGTACGCGAATGAATTCGCTCCCACGCCATCAGGCTCTCTCGACCGGCAGCACCGGCACCGGTCGATTGTCGTCACCCACCGCCACGAAGCTGAACACGCCTGTGATGGCGTGTTCGCGCCCATCTGCGTACATGCTTTCCACGTAGATATCCACCTGCACCTTCAGGCTGGTGTTGCCCACCTTGATGATGCGCCCTACCAGCTCGACGATCGAACCGGCCGGAATCGGATGCTTGAAGTCGATGCGATCGGAGGAAACCGTCACCAGCGGCTTGCGGCAGAAGCGCGTGGCGGTGATGAACGACACCTCATCCAGCCAGGCCAGCGCCGTGCCGCCGAACAGGGTGCCGTGGTGGTTGGTGGTCGGCGGGAACACCGCCTTGCTGATGCAGGTGGTCGACAGCTCGATACGGCGCTGGATTTCTTCTTCGCGGGTGCTCATGACTGCTTGCTCTATCTTGCACATAAGGGTGGGCATGACGCCCAAATGAAAAAAGCAGCCCGTAGGCTGCTTTTTTGTGAAAAGGCGAGTCGGTTAGACCAGCTTTTCCTTGATGCGCGCTGCCTTGCCGGACAGGTCGCGCAGGTAGTACAGCTTGGCCTTGCGCACGTCACCGCGACGCTTGACAGTGATGCTGTCAACGATCGGGGAGTAGGTCTGGAAGGTACGCTCGACACCCACGCCGTTGGAGATCTTGCGCACGGTGAAGGCGCTGTTCAGGCCGCGGTTACGCTTGCCGATCACCACGCCTTCGTAGGCCTGCAGGCGGGAACGGTCGCCTTCCTTCACCTTCACTTGCACGATCACGGTGTCGCCAGGGGCGAACGCCGGGATCTCTTTGTTCATCTGTTCAGCTTCGATCTGCTGAATGATCTTGTTGGTCATGCTGTGCTCCTAAGACAAACCGTCTCGGTTTGCCATCGATACGTTATCTATCGTTCCGCTGGCGTATGTACTCGTCCAGCAGCTTTTTCTCTTCTCCAGAAAGCGAGCGGCAATCCAGAAGATCGGCACGGCGTTCCCAGGTTCGCCCGAGGGCTTGCTGCAAGCGCCAGCGCCGGATGTGTTCGTGGTTGCCGCTGAGCAGCACCTCCGGAACACGTTGGTCCGCATATACCTCCGGTCGCGTGTAATGCGGGCAGTCGAGCAGGCCGTCGGTGAACGAGTCCTCCTCGGCGGAATCTGCGTGGCCCAGGGCCCCCGGCAGCAACCGCGTCACTGCATCGATCAGCACCATCGCCGGCAGCTCGCCACCGGACAGTACATAGTCGCCAATCGACCATTCCTCATCGACATGCGCCTCAATGAAGCGTTCGTCGATGCCTTCGTAGCGCCCGGCGATGAGAATCAGAGACTCTTCGTTCGCCAGCTCGCGCACGGCTGCCTGCTTGAGCGGGCGACCCTGCGGCGAGAGGTAGATCACCTTCGCCCGATCCCCGGCGGCTTCACGCGCTGCGGACAGCGCCCGTTCCAGGGGTTGAATCTTCATCACCATGCCAGGACCGCCGCCGAAGGGTCGGTCATCCACGGTCTGGTGACGATCCTCGGTGTAGGTCCGCGGATTCCAGCAATTGAGGTTCAACAACCCCTGCCGGACCGCACGACTGGTAATGCCGTACTCACTGATGGCGGCAAACATTTCCGGGAACAGCGTGATGACATCGACCCGCATGGTCAGAAGTCCGCGTCCCAGTCCACCTGCATTTCGCCGGCGGCCATGTCGATCTCGAGTACGCACTGCTCCGTGTAGGGCAACAGGCGTTCGCGATCATCCAGGCTGCCCGCACAGGGCTTGACCACCATCACATCATTCGAACCGGTTTCCAGCAGGTGGTCGATCTTGCCGAGCAGTTGCCCGTCCTGATTGATCACCTTCAGACCTTCGAGCTGGTACCAGTAGTACTCGCCGTCGGTCAGCTGTGGCAGCTGGCTGCGCGGGATGCAGATCTCGAATTCGGCGAGCAAGCGTGCCTCTTCGCGATCATCCAGCCCTTTCAGCTTGGCCACCAGGACCTTGCCATGCAGGCGGCCCGTCACCAGCTCTGCCTGCCGCACCTCACCCCCTCGCCGAAGCGTCCAGTGGCGGTAGTCCAGCAGGTTGTCGATCGGATCGGTAAAGGAATAGACCTTCACCTCACCTCGCACACCATGCACCGAAACGATCTTGCCGATGACGATCAGGTCTTCGGCCGGGGCCGGCGTCGTATTCATAGCGGTTGCGCTTAGGCGGCAGCCTGAGCAGCTTCCTTCAGCAGCTGAGCAACGCGCTCGGACGGCTGGGCACCCTGGGACAGCCAGTAGTTGGCGCGTTCCTGGTTGACGGACAGCTTGACTTCAGCGCCGGCGGCAACCGGGTTGAAGAAGCCGATGCGCTCAACGAAGCGGCCATCGCGAGGATTGCGGCTGTTGGTCACGATCAGGTGGTAGAAGGGGCGCTTCTTGGCGCCGCCACGGGCGAGACGGATGGTTACCATGTGAACTTCGTTCCTGTAGTCGGTGCTGCAAAACCAGATGCAACGCGGGCGCACGGCCCGAAAGGCCGCGTATTTTAAGGAATATCCCGGCGATTGCAAATGGCTTTTGCGGGAATGGCCGCAGCCCCGGCGAAGCGCGATACGCCTCGCCAGGGCCTGTGGCCGTTGCGGGCGCTGGCGCCCGGTCGATGATCCGCCAAGCGAATCATCAGAACTTCGGCATTCCGCCGCCGGGGAACATGCCGCCCATGCCACGCATCAGCTTGGACATGCCCCCCTTGGCGGTGAACTTCTTCATCATTTTCTGCATCTGCTTGTGCTGCTTGATCAGGCGACCGATGTCCTGCACCTGGGTGCCGGAACCCATCGCAATGCGACGCTTGCGCGAGCCGCTGATGATGTCCGGATCCCGGCGCTCGGCCGGGGTCATGGAGTTGATGATCGCCTCCATCTGTTTGAACTGCTTCTCTGCCGCGCCCTGGGCGTTACCCATCTGCGCCAGGTTGATGCCGCCCATGGACGGCAGCTTGTCCATCAGGCCGCCCAAGCCGCCCATGTTCTTCATCTGCTGCAGCTGGTCGCGGAAATCTTCCAGGTCGAAGCCCTTGCCCTTCTTGAGCTTCTTGGTGAGCTTCTCGGCCTTCTCGCGATCCATGGTCTGCTCGGCCTGCTCGATCAGGCTGAGCACGTCACCCATGCCGAGGATGCGCGAGGCGACGCGGTCCGGGTGGAACGGCTCGAGCGCATCGCTCTTCTCGCCCATGCCGAGGAACTTGATCGGCTTGCCGGTAATGTGGCGCACGGACAGCGCGGCACCGCCACGGGCATCGCCGTCCACCTTGGTGAGCACCACGCCGGTGAGCGGCAGCGCGTCACCGAAGGCCTTGGCGGTATTGGCCGCGTCCTGACCGGTCATGGCGTCGACCACGAACAGGGTTTCCACCGGCTTGATGGCGGCATGCAGCGCCTGGATCTCGGCCATCATGTCGGCATCGACGTGCAGGCGGCCGGCGGTGTCCACCAGCACCACATCGATGAACTTCAGCTTCGCCTCGCGGATCGCCGCCTCGGCGATGGCCACCGGCTTCTGACTGATATCGGAGGGGAAGAAGGTCACGCCAATATCATTGGCCAGGGTTTCCAGCTGCTTGATGGCCGCGGGGCGGTAGACGTCCGCCGACACCACCATCACCGATTTCTTCTTGCGCTCCTTGAGGAAGCGCGCCAGCTTGCCGACCGTGGTGGTCTTGCCCGCACCCTGCAGACCGGCCATCAACACCACCGCCGGCGGCGCGGCGTTGAGCGCCAGGTCCTCGTTGGCGGCCCCCATCAGCGTTTCCAGTTCGGCACGCACGATCTTCACGAAGGCCTGGCCAGGCGTCAGGCTCTTGGACACCTCGGTGCCCACCGCGCGCTCCTTGACCCGATTGACGAAATCCTTGACCACCGGCAGGGCAACATCGGCCTCCAGCAGGGCCATGCGCACCTCGCGCAGGGTGTCCTTGATGTTGTCCTCGGTCAGCTTGGCCTTGCCAGTGACGGTACGCAGGGTATGCGAGAGGCGGTCGGTAAGGTTTTCGAACATGCGCGGTCCTTCAAAGGGCGGTTGCGGCAGGCGGCGGAGTATATCAAGAGTGCTGACGGTCATCACGGCTGGCAGTCTTTCGTCGCCCGATGGTCTATGCCACACTCAGCGCCTTCGCGAATCACCCTCGAATCGACTATGCATCCTCTGCTGCCCAGCCTCGCCGCCGCCTGTCTTTACGCCGGCGCCACTGCCTACCAGGGCATGCGCCTCGGCCAGCGGAACAACCCCGCGCGCACCCTGTTGACGCTGCTGGGGGTGCTGGCCCTGATCGCCCATGTCTACACCCTGGTCAACCAGCTGTTCAGCCCGGCCGGGCTGACCCTGGACTTCTTCCGCGCCGCCAGCCTGATTTCCGCGGCGGTGATCGCCCTGATCCTGCTGGCCAGCCAGCGCATGCCGGTGCAGAACCTCCTGCTGCTGCTCTTTCCGCTTGGCTTCCTGACGGTCCTGCTGGCCGCCTTCGCCCCCAGCGGAACCGCCGCCACCATCAACGAGAATGCCGGCATCCTCAGCCACATCCTGCTGTCGATCCTGGCTTATGGACTGCTGACCATCGCCATGTTCCAGTCCCTGCTGTTGCTGCTGCAGGACCATCAACTCAAGCAGAAGCGCCTGTCCAGCCTGGCGGTACGCAGCTTTCCCCCGCTGCAGACCATGGAAAGCCTGCTGATCGGCTTCATCTGGGCCGGCTGGGTACTGCTCAGCCTGTCGCTGCTCAGTGGCTGGCTGTTCCTGGGTGACTTGTTCGCCCAGCACCTGGCCCACAAGACCCTGCTCTCGATCATCGCCTGGGTGGTGTTCGGCATCCTGCTGTGGGGCCGCCATCGCCTGGGCTGGCGCGGCCATACCGCCGTGCGCTGGACCCTGGCCGGATTCCTGCTGCTGATGCTGGCCTATTTCGGCAGCAAGCTGGTGCGGGAATTCATCCTGCACGTATAAAGGCTACAGACGCACCCGAGGGCCGGCTTGAATGCCGGCCTTTTCGTTTTCCGGGCGCGAACCCTCGGCTTGCTGGCTGTCCAGAGCCGCCAGGTATTGATCGGCCAGACCTTCCGCCCAGTGCCGATATCCCGCCGATGAGGGGTGATAACCGTCACGCGCCAGAAAGCGAGGTTCGAAAAGCAGGCGGACGGGAAGATGAAGCGCCTGCTTACGCTCGGCCACCTGGCGCGCCCAGCGGTCCAGCAGCGAAGCGCGCCAGCCAAACACATGACGCAGCAACCAGGGCAAGGCACGAAAATGCTGGATGGGCGGCACGCCCGCCAGCACCACGCGAGCCCCCTCATCCGCACAACCGTCGATCAGGCGTGCCAGACCCTCCTGCCAGCGGCGCTTGCCGCACAGGCCCATGGTGTCGTTGACGCCCAGCACCAGCAGAACGATGTCCGCCGGCTCTTCCTCGCGCACGTCGGGCAGCAGGCGCTCCAGCGCTCCAGCCAGACGAATGCCACTTTCGCCACAGGTCTTCCATCGCACCGTCCGTGCAAACCGCTCCGACAGGCAGCGGGCCAGCTGGGCGGCCAGACCGTCTTCCAACTGATCGACCCCGACGCCCACCGCCGTGGATTCCCCCAGCACCAGCAAACGCAGCGGCCTGCCGGTTCGTTCGATACCGGCAACGCCTTCCTCCGGCCCTCTCGCGACTGGCAATCGCACCGTAGTGCGCAGCGCATGCAGGGCCAGCGGCAGCATCACCGGCGAGAGCGGTACGGCGACCATCCACCAGAGCAGGCCGCGCATCGACCCTAAAGCTCCACGCGGATGGCCTGGGCCGCGCGGGTCGCCTTGGCGCGCGCCAGGTCGATCGATTCGTCACGCGCCAGTGCCACGCCCATGCGCCGCTGCCCGGCAACTTCCGGCTTGCCAAACAGCCGCAGCGCGGTGTCCGGCTCGGCCAGCGCCGCGCCCAGATTGGCGAAGGCGGTCTGCCGGGAATGGCCTTCGACCAGCAGCACCGCCGAGGCCGAGGGCCCGAACTGGCGGATAACCGGAATCGGCAGGCCGAGAATGGCCCGGGCGTGCAGGGCAAACTCCGACAAATCCTGGGAAATCAGCGTCACCAGCCCGGTGTCGTGGGGACGCGGCGACACCTCGCTGAACCACACCTGGTCGCCCTTGACGAACAGCTCGACCCCGAACAGGCCGCGCCCGCCCAGCGCCTCGGTGACCCGCAGGGCGATGCGCTCCGACTCGGCGCGCGCCACTGGCGACATGACCTGCGGCTGCCAGGACTCAACATAGTCACCCTTCACCTGGCGATGGCCGACCGGCTCGCAGAACGACGTGCCAGCGGCGTGCCGCACGGTCAGCAGGGTGATCTCGTAGTCGAAATCGATGAAGCCCTCGACGATCACCCGACCCTTGCCGGCACGGCCGCCTTCCTGGGCGTAGTCCCAGGCGGCCTGCAGGTCGGCGGCGCTCTTCAGCACGCTCTGCCCCTTGCCGGACGAGCTCATGATCGGCTTGACCACGCAAGGGTAGCCCAGGGCTTCGGCGGCCGTCGCGTAGGCCTCGAACGTATCGGCAAAGTGATACGGCGAGGTGGGCAGGCCCAGCTCCTCGGCCGCCAGGCGGCGAATGCCCTCGCGGTTCATGGTCAGTTGCGCCGCCCGCGCGGTGGGGATCACCGTGTAGCCCTCGGCCTCAAGCTCGACCAGGGTGGCGGTGGCGATGGCCTCGATCTCGGGAACGATGTAATGGGGTCGCTCGCGCTCGATCACCGAACGCAGCGCAGCGCCGTCCAGCATGCTGATCACGTGGCTACGATGCGCCACCTGCATGGCCGGCGCATCCGCATAGCGATCCACCGCAATGACCTCGACCCCCAGGCGTTGCAGTTCGATCACGACTTCCTTGCCCAGCTCACCCGAACCGCACAACAGGACCCGGGTCGCCGTGGGCGAGAGGGGTGTTCCAATACGAGGCATCACGCTGTTTCCTATATATGGAGCGGGCGCCATCGGGCGCCCTTGTTGTCAATTCAACTGGCCGCTTTCGCGTGCGCGCTGCACGCAGCGCGCCAGTACCGCACGACGCTCGGCGTTGTCCATACGCCCCCAGCGGCTGATTTCCTGGGCGGTGCGCTGGCAGCCCAGGCATACATCGCGCTCGTCCAGCGCGCAGATATCCACGCAGGGCGAGCGTACGGGGCGTTCATCGCTCATCAGTCTTCCTCGGCCAGCAGCTCGCGGGCATAGCGCTCGGCGTTATGCACATAGTGGGCGGCACTGGCTTCCAGCATCTTCTTCTGCTGTTCGCTCAGCTCGCGCACCACCTTGCCGGGCGAGCCCATCACCAGGCAGCCATCGGGAATTTCCTTGCCTTCGGGGATCAGGGTATTGGCGCCAATCAGGCAGTGCTTGCCGATCTTCGCGCCATTGAGGATCACCGCGTTGATGCCGATCAGGCTGTAGTCGCCTACCGTGCAGCCGTGCAGCATGGCCTTGTGGCCGATGGTCACACCGCGTCCGAGGGTCAGCGGGTAGCCCATGTCGGTGTGCATCACGCTGCCATCCTGCACGTTGCTGTTCTCGCCGATATGGATCAGCTCGTTGTCGCCGCGCAGCACGCAGTTGAACCAGACGCTGGCGCCCGCTTCCAGCTTCACCTTGCCCACCAGGGTGGCATTCGGCGCAATCCAGCTTTTCGGGTCCGCTTGCACGCGGTGCTCTCCCAGACGGTATTTCACGGCATTTTCTCCTAGTTGTTGTTCTAGCGGCGCAGGGTAACGAAGGAGTCCGGCGCCACTCGCATGTCGATCCCGGCGTCGTACAGCAGATTGACCAGCTCGACCACCATGATCGCGGTCAACCCCCAGATCTTGAAGTCGCCATAGCGGTAGCACGGCACGTACCAGGGCACGCCACGGTAGTCGATACGGTGAGTGGTTTCCGGCGGGTAATCGAGGAAGAACTCCAGCGGCACCTGGAACACCGCGGCGATCTCGGCGTCATTGGGCCGGTACTCGACGAAGTCGGGGACCAGCCCGACGATCGGGGTCACCTTGATGCCATGCAGCGACACCAGTGGGCTGAGGGGGCCGATCACCTCGACCAGGCCAGGCGGCAGGCCTACCTCCTCTTCCGCTTCGCGCAGCGCCGTATCGGCCAGACTCGGATCGCCCGGATCGCAGCGCCCGCCGGGAAAGGCCACCTCGCCGCCATGGGTGGACAGGTTGCTGGAACGCAGGGTGAGCACCAGCTCCGGCTCCTCGTGCCGGGTGATGGGTACCAGCACGGCCGCCTCGGGATAACGCCTGTCTTCGCGCTCCAGGGGCCGCGGCGCGTAATTGCGGATCCGCCGCAGCAGTTCGTCCTGCATGATCGTTCTCGTCCTACATTCAGGGTCGCATCATGGCATGAAGAATGTCAGCCGCCCAAGACCCCGGCCCCGCCCAACCCAGCCTGCCCCTGGCGGGTCGCCGGGCCTGCAGGTGCGACTCTGCGGCACGCCAGGGGTTCCTTGGTCGGAAGCGCCTTTCCCGACCATCGGGCGATCCCTAGAATGCGGCTTCGTTACGTGGTGGCGGCCAGCGGCTGCCTGTCTTCCTGTAATTGCCGGTGGTCCTTCGTGATCGGTCGGGGGATATTGTTCGATGCGCTGGATGCTTGCCGCCCTGTTTTTCTGCTGCGCATCGCTGGCCCACGCCAGCGCCAGCGGTTTCCTGAAGGAACCTCAGGTGGACAAGGTGCTGGTGCTCAAGTCCGAGCGCAGGCTGCACCTGATCAGTCGGGGCGAGACCCTGAAGAGTTACCGCGTATCGCTGGGCAAGCGGCCCGCCGGACACAAGCTGCGCGAAGGCGACAAGCGCACCCCGGAAGGCTTCTACTGGATCGACTGGCGCAAGACCAGCGACAAGTTCAACCTCTCCATGCACATCTCCTACCCCAACATCCGCGACCTGGCCCGCGCGCGCCGTGAGGGCGTCGAGCCCGGCGGCATGATCATGCTGCACGGCACACCCGTCGACGAGCACTATCCCGAGTGGTATTTCCACAGCCTGGACTGGACGGACGGCTGCATCGCCCTGAGCAACGCCGACATGCAGGAAGTCTGGGAGCTGGTGGACGACGGCACGCTGATCGAGATTCGGCCGTAGCGAAGAAAATTCCTGTGGGAGCAGGCTTGTCCGCGAGCTTTTCCAGCACAGCGCACCCAGAAGCTCGCGAACAAGTTCGCCTCCCACGGTCCGGGCTGTGCCCCTTAGAGCGGCGGCTCGGGCGGCGCCTCGGCGCGGTTGATGCCCGGGATGTGCAGGCCGCTCTCGGCGATCTGGGTATCTTCCAGCTGCGGCTGGGTCGACCAGATGAGGATGTCGTAGTAGCGCCGCACGTTGGCCACGTAATGCACCGGCTCGCCGCCGCGCGCATAGCCGTAGCGGGTCTTGGTATACCACTTCGTCTGCGCCAGGCGCGGCAGGATCTTCTTCACATCCAGCCACTTGTTCGGGTTCAGCCCTTCGGCCTGGGTCAGCCGGCGGGCGTCCTCCAGATGGCCGCCGCCGACGTTGTAGGCGGCCAGCGCAAACCAGGTGCGGTCCGGTTCGACGATGCTCTCGGGCAGACCGTGATAGACCTTGGCGAAATACTTGGCGCCACCGTCGATGCTCTGCCGCGGATCCAGGCGATTGGCCACGCCCATCGCCTTGGCAGTGTTCTGGGTGAGCATCATCAGGCCGCGCACGCCGGTCTTGGAGACGGCATTGGGGCGCCAGTGGGATTCCTGGTAGCCGATGGCCGCCAACAGGCGCCAGTCGACCTTGTACTCGGCGGCCGCCTTGTGGAAGTAGTCTTCATAGCGCGGCAGGCGTTGCTGCAGGTGCTTGGCGAAGGTGTTGGCGCCTACGAAACCGAGCACGTCCAGGTGGCCGTAGTAGCGCTCGTACAGACGCTCCACCAGTCCCGATTCCTCTGCCTTGGCCAGGAAGGGATCGATCAGCTCCAGCAGGCTGCGATCCTCACCGCCGGCCACCGCCCAGTGCAGGCCGAGCGGTTCGCCGAGGTCGAAACCGACGCGGATCTGGCTCAGGTACACCTGATTCATGGCCAGCTCGTTGGAATCGACCACCGTCAGGTCGGTCTCGCCCTCGTCCACCATGCGCAGCAGGTCGGCCACCTCGACGGCATCCGACTCCTCATAGTTGAGGGTCGGCAGCAGGCTTTTCATCTCCGCCAGCAGCTCGGCATGCCGACTGTCACGCAACACCAGGATCTGCCGCCCGGCCAGCTCCCGGGTACGCCTCGGACGTTCGCGCCCCTGCCGATAGATGACCTGCGGAACGACCTGCAGATACGGACGCGACAGCAGCACCTCGGCGGCGCGCGCCTTGCTAATGGTCAGCCCCGGCGCCGCCAGTACCGGACCGTCGCTTTCATTGAGGCGGGTAAACAGGTCGGCGAGGTTGTCGGCCACCTCGACCTGCAGCTCGACACCCAGCTCGTCGGCGAAGCGCTTGAGCAGCTCGTACTCGAACCCGGTCTCGCCGTTGCGGTCCTGGAAATAGGTGGAGGGGCTGTTGCGGGTGATCACATGCAGTACGCCCTCCTCCTTGACTCGCTCGAGTGTGGACGGCTGATTGGCCTCGCTACACCCCACAAGCAGCAGGAAGACGCTGGTCGCCAGCAGACGGCCGGCGCGACGCAGATACGCGGTTCGCAGAAACATCGGCGCATTATACGCAATGCCGGGAATCGGCATATCCACCCGCCGGGAAAACTACCCGCCGCGCCCGGCGGTGACTTTGGCCTACGGCGCGGTTCATAGGGTAGAATGCGCCGTTTCCACGCACCCCCTCCCGAGGCTGTTTCGACGATGTTGATCCTGCGCGGCACTCCCGCCCTTTCCGCCTTCCGTCACGGCAAACTGCTCGAGCAACTGACCAGCAAGGTCCCGGCCGTCACCGGCCTGTATGCCGAGTTTGCCCACTTCGCCGATGTGACCGGCGAGCTGACCGGCGACGAGCAGTCCGTGCTGGACCGCCTGCTCAAGTACGGTCCGAGTGTCCCGGTGCAGGAACCCGCCGGACGTCTGTTCCTCACAGTGCCGCGCTTCGGCACCCTGTCGCCCTGGTCGAGCAAGGCCAGCGACATCGCTCGCAACTGCGGCCTGGACAAGATCCAGCGTCTGGAGCGTGGTATCGCCTATTACGTGAGCGGCAGCCTGAGCGACGCCGATGTCGCGCAGGTCACTGCCCTGCTGCACGACCGCATGACGCAGACCGTGCTGCAACGCTTCGAGGACGCCGCCGCGCTGTTCAGCCATGCCCAGCCCAAGCCGCTGGTCGCCGTGGACGTGCTCGGCGGCGGTCGCGCCGCCCTGGAGCAGGCCAACCGCGACCTGGGCCTGGCCCTGGCCGAGGACGAGATCGACTACCTGGTGAAAAGCTTCACCGAGCTGGGCCGCAACCCGCACGACATCGAGCTGATGATGTTCGCCCAGGCGAACTCCGAGCACTGCCGCCACAAGATCTTCAATGCCAGCTGGGACATCGACGGCGAAAGCCAGGAAAAGTCCCTGTTCGGCATGATCAAGAACACCTACGAAATGAACCGTGAGGGCGTGCTGTCCGCCTACAAGGACAACGCCTCGGTGATCGTCGGCCACGTGGCCGGGCGTTTCTTCCCCGATCCGGAAAGCCGCGAGTACGCGCCGCACCGCGAGCCGGTGCACATCCTGATGAAGGTGGAAACCCACAACCACCCGACCGCCATCGCGCCCTTCCCCGGCGCCTCCACCGGCTCGGGCGGCGAGATCCGCGACGAAGGCGCCACCGGCATCGGCTCCAAGCCCAAGGCCGGCCTGACCGGTTTCACCGTCTCCAACCTGAACATCCCCGGTTTCGTGCAGCCCTGGGAAACGCCCTACGGCAAGCCCGAGCGCATCGTCACCCCGCTGGACATCATGATCGAAGGCCCGCTGGGCGGCGCCGCGTTCAACAACGAGTTCGGCCGTCCGGCGCTGACCGGCTATTTCCGCACCTTCGAACAGGCCGTGGCGACCCCGCGCGGCGAGGAAGTGCGCGGCTACCACAAGCCGATCATGCTGGCCGGCGGCCTGGGCAACATCCGCGAAGAGCACATCCAGAAGAAGGACATCTCGGTCGGCGGCAAGCTGATCGTGCTCGGCGGCCCGGCCATGCTCATCGGCCTGGGCGGCGGCGCGGCCTCCTCCATGGCCACCGGCGCCAGCGCCGCGGACCTGGACTTCGCCTCGGTGCAGCGCGAGAACCCGGAAATGGAGCGCCGCTGCCAGGAGGTCATCGACCGCTGCTGGCAGCTCGGCGAGCGCAACCCGATCAAGTTCATCCACGACGTCGGCGCCGGCGGTCTGTCCAACGCCTTCCCGGAACTGGTCAACGACGCCGGGCGCGGCGGCCGCTTCGAGCTGCGCAACGTGCCCAACGACGAGCCGGGCATGAGCCCGCTGGAAATCTGGTGCAACGAGTCCCAGGAACGCTACGTGCTGTCCGTGGACGCCGAGGACCTGGAGCGCTTCGCCGCCATCTGCGAGCGCGAGCGCTGCCCGTTCGCCGTGGTCGGCGAGGCCACCGAGGAGCGCCAGCTGACCGTGGCCGACAGCCACTTCGGCAACAAGCCGGTGGACATGCCGCTCAACGTGCTGCTCGGCAAGCCGCCACGCATGCACCGCAGCGCCAGCCGCGAAGCGGCGCTGGGCGATGACTTCGCCGCCGAGAAGATCGAACTGGGCGAGGCCATCTCCCGCGTGCTGCGTCACCCGGCGGTGGCCAGCAAGAGCTTCCTGATCACCATCGGCGACCGCTCCATCACCGGCCTGGTGGCCCGCGACCAGATGGTCGGCCCCTGGCAGGTGCCGGTCGCCGACTGCGCCGTGACCGCCACCAGCTTCGACGTCTACACCGGCGAAGCCATGGCCATGGGCGAGCGCACCCCGCTGGCCCTGCTGGACGCCCCGGCGTCCGGCCGCATGGCCATCGGCGAGACCCTCACCAACCTGGCCGCCTCGCGCATCGCCAAGCTGGGCGACATCAAGCTGTCCGCCAACTGGATGGCCGCCGCCGGCCACCCGGGCGAGGACGCGCGCCTGTACGACACCGTCAAGGCCGTCGGCATGGAACTGTGCCCGGCGCTGGGCATCACCATCCCGGTGGGCAAGGACTCCATGTCCATGAAGACCCGCTGGCAGGAGGGCGACACCGAGAAGAGCGTCACCTCGCCGCTGTCGCTGATCGTCACCGGCTTCGCCCCGGTGGCCGATATCCGCAAGACCCTGACCCCGCAGCTGCGCCTGGACCAGGGCGACAGCCAGCTGTTGCTGATCGACCTCGGTCGTGGCCAGAACCGCATGGGCGCCTCCATCCTCGCCCAGGTGTACGGCCAGATCGGCCGCCAGGCGCCGGACGTGGACAACGCCGCCGACCTCAAGGCGTTCTTCGATACCGTGCAGAGCCTGAACCAGGACGACCGCCTGCTGGCCTACCATGACCGTTCCGACGGCGGCCTGCTGACAACCCTGGTGGAAATGGCCTTCGCCGGGCACTGCGGCCTGGATGTTCAACTGGACGCGCTGGCCACTTCCCGCGAGGCGCTGGCCGCCGCCCTGTTCAACGAGGAGCTGGGTGCGGTGATCCAGGTTCGCCAGGCCGACAGCGCCGAGGTGCTGGCGCGCTTCGCCGCCGCCGGGCTGGGCGACTGCGTCCATCTGATCGGTCAGCCGGTGACGGGCAGCGACGTGCTGCTGAGCTTCGCCGGCGCGCCGGTGTTCCGCGAACAGCGCCGCGTGCTGCAGCGCCAGTGGGCGGAAACCAGCTGGCAGATCCAGCGCCTGCGCGACAACGCCGAGTGTGCCGATCAGGAGTTCGACCTGCTGCTCGACGAGCAGAACCCGGGCCTGCACGCCAAGCTGAGCTTCGACGTCAACGAGGATGTCGCCGCGCCCTACATCGCCAAGGGCGTGCGCCCGCGCATGGCGATCCTGCGCGAGCAGGGCGTCAACGGCCAGACCGAAATGGCCGCCGCCTTCCACCGCGCGGGCTTCGCGGTGGTCGACGTGCATATGAGCGACATCATCGCCGGCCGCGTCAGCCTGGAAGACTTCAAGGGCCTGGTGGCCTGCGGCGGCTTCTCCTACGGCGACGTGCTGGGCGCTGGCGAGGGCTGGGCCAAGTCGATCCTGTTCAACGCCCGCGCCCGCGACAACTTCAGCGCCTTCTTCGAGCGCCAGGACAGCTTCGCCCTGGGCGTGTGCAACGGCTGCCAGATGATGAGCAACCTGCACGAGCTGATTCCCGGCACCGAGAACTGGCCGCACTTCGTGCGCAACCGCTCCGAGCAGTTCGAAGCGCGCGTGGCGATGGTGCAGGTGCAGGAATCGCCGTCGATCTTCCTGCAAGGCATGGCCGGTTCGCGCCTGCCGATCGCTATCGCCCACGGCGAAGGACACGCAGAGTTCGAAAGCGAGGAGGCCCTGCTGCAGGCCGACCTGTCCGGCACCGTGGCGCTGCGCTATGTGGACAACCACGGCAAGGTCACCGAGGCCTATCCGGCCAACCCGAACAGCTCTCCGCGTGGCATCACCGGTCTGTGCAGCCGCGACGGCCGCGTGACCATCATGATGCCGCACCCGGAGCGCGTGTTCCGCGCCGTGCAGAACAGCTGGCGTCCGGATGACTGGCAGGAAGATGCCGGCTGGATGCGCATGTTCCGCAACGCGCGGGTGTGGGTGGGCTGATCCAGCACGCGCGTGTCACGAAAAGGCCATATCCTCGGATATGGCCTTTTTGCATCTGGAGGAACCCTGCATGTTCAAGCTCTGCTTCTTCGTCCCCGACAGCCACCTGGAAAGCGTGAAGAGCGCGCTGTTCGAGGCTGGCGCAGGGCGTATCGGCCTCTACGACCAGTGCTGCTGGCAGGTGCTCGGTCACGGCCAGTTCCGCCCGCTGCCGGGCAGCGAGCCACATCTTGGTAGCACCGGCGCGCTGGAATGCCTGGAGGAATGGAAGGTGGAGCTGGTGGTCGAGGCGCATCGCATCCAGGCAGTCGTCGCCGCCCTCAAGGCCGCCCACCCCTACGAGACGCCTGCCTACGAGGTGTACCGGCTGGAGGCGTTCTAGGGTTGAAACGCCCCGGCTCCTTCCGTACCAGGCGACAAAACATCGATTGATTCGATTCTTATCAGGCACTTTTTGCGCTTATCAATCGAGCCAGCCGAGAGGATCATGGCACCATCGCTTCAGCGGAAGCCCCTTTCAGGAGAGATCGCCATGATCGAAGTACGCCCCTTCGCCAGTCTCGGCGCCGCCAACCACGGCTGGCTGAATGCCAAGCACCATTTCTCCTTCGCCGAGTACCACGACCCGCAGCGGGTGCACTGGGGCCGGCTGCGCGTGTGGAATGACGACACCATCGCGCCGCACAGCGGTTTCCCGCCGCATCCGCACCACGACATGGAGATCATTACCTACGTGCGTGAAGGCGCGATCAGCCACCAGGACAGCCTGGGGAACAAGGGTCGCACCGAAGCCGGCGATGTGCAGGTGATGAGCGCCGGCAGCGGCATCACCCACAGCGAGTACAACCTGGAAAGCGTCACCACGCGTATCTTCCAGATCTGGATCATGCCGGAGCAGCGTGGCGGCCAGCCGAGCTGGGGCACCCGCCCGTTCCCGAAGGGCGAGCGCAGCGGCGCCTTCGTCACCCTGGCCAGCGGCCTGGGAGACGCCGACGCCCTGCCGATCCGCGCCAACGGCCGCCTGGCCGCCGCGACGCTGAATGCCGGCCAGGCCACCGACTACGCCTTCGCCGAAGGGCGCAAGGGCTACCTGGTCGCGGCCAAGGGGCGCTTCAAGGTCAACGGCATCGAAGCAGCCGCGGGTGACGGCGTGGCCATCAAGGACGAGGCGCAGATCCGCGTCGAGGCGCTGGATGACGACACGGAGGTGGTGCTGGTAGACGTGGCGTAGGGTGGATCGCGCTTCACCGATCCACCACGCGCGCCGCCAGGCGCGCCGTAGCGGCGCGGTGGTGGACAGGAACTGCGCTGTCCACCCTACGTCTGTCCGACCTCCCCCGCATAGCAGGGCGGCGAACTGCCCGGCGCCTGGCGCTCCAGCTCGTCCTCCAGGAACTCCGCCAGCACCACGGCGTTGTTGTGCCGTTCGTCCTTCGCAGCGTACAGCAGCGTCAGCGTGCCCCGGCCGGCCGGCTCCAGCAGCGGCCACCAATGTTCCGGATGTGCCGCCAGCTCCCGTCGATAGGCATCACGGAATTCACCAAAGCGTTCCGGAGAATGACCGAACGCCTTGCGCAGATCCGCGCTGGGCGCCAGCGCCGGCAGCCAGTCGTCATGCGCCAGCGCCTCCTTGCGCACACCCCTCGGCCACAGCCGGTCCACCAGTATCCGGCGCCCGTCTTGCGGGCTCGCCGTGTCATACACTCGCTTGCAGGCGATCATGCGTGCCCCCTTGTTCCCGTCGAGGCGGCTGGTTAACGTGACGCCCCCTGACCTTACGGAGAATGCCCATGCCCCGCCTTCGCGTCCTGTGCTACGGGCTTCTGCCCTTGCTACTTGGTTGCCAGTCGCTGTCCGGCGAGTCCGAGGATTTCGTACCGGTGCAACGACTGATGGGTGAGCTGAGTGTTGACCAGGGACGGCTGCGACTCCAGCCCTGCGGTGGCGGCCGGCAGCTCGATGTGCAGGATGCCGGCTCGTTGGGATTGCTGCGCGAAGCCGAGCAGATGCTCGGCGGGAGCGCCGGACGGCTGTTTGCCGATCTGGCCGGCAACGACCTGGGTGACAAACTGCAGGCGACCCGCCTGTACCGCCTGCAGGCGGAAGGCCAGGGCTGCCAGGACGCAGACTTCGGGCGGCTGATAGCCCGCGCCAGCGGCAACGAGCCCTTCTGGAGCGTGTCCATCTCGGCCAAGGGGCTGATCCTGCAACGCCCCGGCGAGGAGCCGCTGGCCGTGCCCTACCTGGAGGAACAGCTGCCGGAAGGCCGTCTGTACTTCTCCAGCGAGGCCAATGGTCACAGCCTCAGCCTGTGGCTGGCGCCGCAGCGCTGCCAGGACGACATGAGCGGCGCGCTACGCCACCTGAGCGCCGAGCTGCGCCTGGACGGCCAGCGCCTGACCGGCTGCGCCTACCTGGGCGGCGCGCGGCAATAAAAGGGTGCCTTGGGAGCGGACTTATCCGCGAGTTTCTCCCGGCACCCCGAACAGACTTTCCGCTACACCACCTCAATGGCAGCCATCAGGCCGGTTTCCATGTGGTCGATGACATGGCAGTGGAACATCCAGGTACCCGGGTTATCCGCCACCAGCGCTACCCGGGCGGTTTCGTTCTTGCCCAGCAGGTAGGTATCGGTGAAATAGGGCTCGATGCGCTTGCGATCGGAGGACAGCACCTTGAAGGTCATGCCGTGCAGGTGAACCGGGTGCTGGTACTGGCTGACGTTGCGCAGCTCAAAGATGTAGTGCCCGTTCCGCTTCAGCGTGGCGATTGGCCGCTCCATGCAGCTGTTGTCGCTGATGTTCCAGGCCTGCCCGTTGATCTGCCAGAAGGTGAACGGCCCACCCTGCTCGGCATTCGTCGAGAGCGCGCCCGCCCATTCGAAGTTGAAGCGCAGCGTCTCGGCGCGGGCCAGGTCCGGCTCGGCAAGCGGATTGGCCGGCAACGCCGGCGGCCAGTCACCCGGCGCTTCGCTGGAGGCCACGCTTTTCAGCGTGGCCAGGCGCAGCGGACCGTTGCGCACCGGCAGCTCGGTGCCGGCGGACGGCACGCGGATGGCCAGATCGATGCGCATGCCCGGCCCCAGCCAGTAATCCTTGCCCAGCGGGCGTGGCGGGATCGGGTTGCCATCCAGCGCGTAGATGCGTACCTCGGCGCCCGGCAGGGCCAGCCGGTAGGTATGGGTATTGTCGAGGTTGAGCAGGCGCAAGCGCACCACCTGGCCAGCCGGCAGTTCCAGTGTCGGGTTGTGACTGCCGTTCACCGTGGACAGGATGCCCGGCGTGCCGCCGCGCGCCGCTTCGCGCGGCACGCTGAAGGCGGTGAACGCCCCCTGCGGGTCCACATGCCAGTGCTTGATGCTCAGCGTGCGCTCATGACGGAAACCACTGGGTTCACGCTCCTCGACGATGACCGGCCCCACCAGGCCGCGCCCCAGCTGTTCGCCGCTGGCGGTGTGTGGGTGGTACCAGAAGGTGCCGGCATCCGGGCAGAGGAAGTCGTAGTCGAAATGCTCACCAGGCAGCACCGGCAGCTGCGATAGGTAGGGCACGCCGTCCATTTCCAGCGGGATGCGCAGGCCATGCCAGTGGATGGTGGTCGGCTCCGGCAGGCGATTGATGAAGCGTACCCGCAGGCGCTCGCCCTGCCGGCAGCGCAGCTCGACGCCAGGCACCTGCCCGCCGTAGGCCCAGGCGGTCGTGGTGAAGCCGGGCACCAGCTCCACATCCAGCGGGGCGGCGATCAGCTCGTAATCATGGGTGGTGACGTGCCGCGGCCGACCCAGCCAATAGCGCGCGCCGCCGGCGCCGATACCCAGCACCCCCAGCGCCGCAAGCCCAGTCAACACCTGACGACGGCTGACACCCATCGCTGTTACTCCTGACCGTCAAAAGATGAGAGATCTTCTCACTTGTTAAGGGGTCAGGGCGAGCGCCGCGATGCGCGGGCTTCGCGACAAAATGTCTCGCTCAACGCACCACGTGCACGAAGTGCCGGTGCCGTTCGTACTGGTCAAGGATGTCGCCGATCACGCCATCGCGGTTCCAACCCATGATGTCGTAGTCCTGGCCGCCCTCCCTCAGGTACACCTCGGCCCGGAAGTACTTGCGCGCTTCATCCTCTTCATCCTCGCTGACGACGAAACTCGGTTGCACGTAGGCCCTGGGGCGTACCCCGTAAAGGAAATCCGGCTCGCCCGGATGGCGAATGACCAGACTCACCGATTCGGGCCGCCCGGTATCTACCTCAACCTCGAAGCCCTGCTTGCGCAGCTCCTCGGCCACCGCCTCGCAGGCCGGGGTCACCGTGTCCTGGATGAAGCGCGCCACATGGCTGCGCCGCGGCATCATCACCATGCCGCGCAGGCGCCGCTGCCAGCTCTCGCTGCCATGGCCATGGGCACGGGAAAGGCTCAGGGACTGGAAGCGCACCCGTCGCTTGGTGGCGTCCAGTCGCAGCGCCTTGAGCAGCCCCCAGGTGGCCGCCAGCAGGAACAGGGTATAGGGCAAGGCACTGGCAATCGTGGCGGTTTGCAGCGCGGTCAACCCATCGGCCAACAGCAGGGCGATAGCAATGGCCGCCATGGTCGTCGCCCAGAACAGCTTCTGCCAGAGCGGCGTCTTGTTGCGCCCGCCGGACGCCAGCATGTCCACCACCAGGGCGCCGGAGTCCGCCGAGGTCACGAAGAACACCAGCACCATCAGCATGGCCAGTAGCGAGAGGAAGTACCCCAGCGGGAAATGTTCCAGGAAGGCGAACAGCGCCTGGGCGCTGTCCGCCTCGACTGCCTCGCCCAGACTGGCGATGTCCTGCACATGGATCATGTAGATCGCGGTGTCGCCGAACACCGTCATCCACGCCAGGGTGAAACCCGCCGGTACCAGCATGACCCCGCTGACGAACTGGCGGATGGTCCGGCCCCGGGAGATCCGTGCGATGAACATGCCGACAAAGGGCGACCAGGCGATCCACCAACCCCAGTAGAACAGCGTCCAGCCACCGATCCAGTCGCTGGGCTCATAGGCATAGAGGTTGAAGGTCTTGTCCACCAGCTCAGCCAGGTAGCCCCCCGTGTTCTCCACGTAGGCCTTGAGGATGAATACCGTCGGCCCGAGCACCAGGACGATGATCATCAGCAGCACGGCGAACAGCAGATTGGTCTCCGAGAGAATGCGGATGCCGCGGTCCAGTCCGCTGACCAGCGAAATAGTGGCCAGCACCATGGCCACGACGATGAGCACCACCTGCACCCAGATGGCGACGGGGACATCGAACAGGTAGTTCAGCCCGCTGTTGATCTGCGCGACGCCGAAGCCCAGCGAGGTGGCCACGCCCAGCACGGTGCCCAGCACGGCAAAGATGTCCACGGCATGGCCGATCGGTCCGTAGATCCGTTCGCCGATCAGGGGGTACAGGGCCGAACGCAGGGTCAGCGGCAAGTCGTGCCGGTAGCCGAAGTAGGCGAGGATCAGTGCCACGATCGCGTAGATGGCCCAGGCGTGAAGTCCCCAGTGGAAGAAGGTGATCTTCATCGCCTCGCTGGCGGCGAACGCCGATCCCCCCTCGCCGACCGGGGGCGACAGGTAGTGCATGACGGGTTCGGCGACGCCGAAGAACATCAGGCCGATGCCCATGCCGGCCGAGAACAGCATGGCGAACCAGCTGTAGTTGGCGAAATCCGGCACGCTGTGGTCCGGACCGAGCTTGATGTCCCCGTAGCGGCTGACTCCCATGAAGACCACCGCCAGCAGGAGGATCGCCACGGCCAGGATGTAAAACCAGCTGGCGTTCTCGGTGATCCACGCCTGCGCTTGCCCGAAGACTGCCTGTGCCGTTTCGGGAAAGCCGATGGCGAACAGGACCAGCGCCAGCAACAGGATCGATGAGAGCAGAAACACAGGGGGGTTCACGGTTCTCTTCACAACCGAATCTCCTGATCATCTCGCCGCTACAAGACGACCTCGGGGAAAAGGAGAAGGTTCTGAAACGGCAACGTACAGGGCAGCCCAGGCTGCCCTGTACCAACACCGACCTCGGCCAGCCGACCTAGTGCTGAATGACGTTTCGTGCCCCCCAGTCCTTGTAGAGATGCACGCCATCGGGGGTGGCGATGTAGTTGGCAGAGTGGGTCATGTGGACACCTCGAGAGGTGGAGAGATCAGTCCGCAACAACCAGTGAAACATCGATGTTCCCGCGGGTCGCGTTCGAGTAGGGGCACACGATGTGGGCCTGGTTGACCAGATCATCCAGTACGGCCCGCTCCACGCCGGGGGCACTGATCCGCAGCGTCACTTCGATGCCGAACCCGGTGGGAATCTGCCCGATGCCCACCTTGGCGGTGACCTGCGTGTCGGCCGGCAGGGTCTGCTTCTGGCGGGACGCGACGAACTTCAGGGCGCCCAGGAAGCAGGCGGAATAACCGGCGGCAAACAGCTGTTCCGGATTGGTGCCGCTGCCGCCTGCGCCGCCCAGCTCCCTGGGTGTGGCCAGCTGAACGGACAGGACGCCATCGGACGACGTGGCCTTGCCGTCACGGCCACCGGTGGCGGTAGCTGTTGCTTCATAAAGAACTTTGGCGATGGACATGGGATGTTCCTCTGATGACGTGGCGTGATTGCCTTTGCATGCCGGCACCCTGTGGGGCAGCCACCTGCTGCAGGCCCAGGGCGGCACCGGTCAGCTGCACCTGATTCGAAGGGGACCGATAACGGTCGTGCATGGTTCAACCCGGCTGCAGATTGATCGTCCCAGTCTGCTGCTCTATCCGCGGCCGATCGCCCACCGCTTCGAAAGCGATCCAATAAAAAGGACAGATTCAATTTCCGCGCTGACTGCCAGCAAAGCGCAGGCTAGGGTCAGCCGTGCTCCAGAAAATCCTGCCCACCCTGCTCTTCCCGGCAGGGTCCAGTTTATTCCAGACGAAAAAAAGCCCCGCATTGCGGGGCCTTTTTGCATCAGGCGTCTTAGTTGACTTGAACCTGATCAGCCTGCATCCCTTTCTGGCCTTTGGCCGGCACGAAAGAGACGGATTGGCCTTCGCTCAGGCTTTTGAAGCCTGCGCTTTCGATTGAGCGGTAGTGAACGAACAGGTCGGCGCTGCCATCAGTCGGGGTGATGAAGCCGAAACCTTTTTCATCGTTGAACCACTTGACGGTGCCAGTTTGACGAGTAGACATGCTGTATCTCCAGGGTAAATTAAGACTTCGACGCTGAAACATTCAGGCCGAGACTGAGAAGCCAATAGCAAAACGAACCAGGGAGATGAGGCATTGAAGCATCAAACTGTGTATCGAAGTGGCAATCGCAAAGCAGTGAGGCGAATATACGCTAATTCCTGAAAAGGTATAGTTTTATTTTCTTTGCAGGTTTCCCGGAAATAAATAAACGCTTACTGGTTAGATTATTATCCAGCAATTAACACGCAAGCTGTTGATTCTATACAACTATTTGGGGAGACGCGGAAAGACCATTTTCCGTCGCTCCCACGCAGGCGTGAGCCTAGGTGCTGCGGGCCTTTTCAAGGCAAGGCGCGCACCGCGGGCCGTCGGTGAGCAGCTCGACAGCGCCCACATAGGCGCCCTGCGGCAGCTCCTGGGCTTGGCCATGCGCTGATCCAGCCAGGCATCGACTTCGGCCTCGAACCACCCGGCGCAGCGCGGCGTCAGCATGAAGTGCTGAGGGAACTCGCCGCGCTTCTCCAGGTTTTATTGTGGTGGCCGACAGGTCGGCCACCAGATCGACCGGCGCCAGCCAGTGTCTACCGATGATGGTTAGCGAACGACAGAAACACAAAGGCCCCTGTATTTACAGGGGCCTTTGTGTATTTCACGAATGACGTTGAACGGTAAAAAACGCTACCTGATCATTCCCACTCGATGGTGGCCGGCGGCTTGCTCGACACGTCGTAGGTGACGCGGGAGATGCCTTCGATCTCGTTGATGATGCGGTTGGAGACCTTCTCCAGCAGCTCGTAGGGCAGGTGCGCCCAGCGCGCGGTCATGAAGTCGATGGTTTCCACGGCGCGCAGAGCGACGACCCAGGCGTAGCGACGGCCATCACCGACCACACCGACGGATTTCACCGGCTGGAACACCACGAAGGCCTGGCTGGTCTTGTGGTACCAGTCGAAGTTGCGCAGCTCCTCGATGAAGATGTGGTCGGCGCGACGCAGCAGGTCGGCGTACTCCTTCTTCACTTCGCCAAGGATGCGCACGCCCAGGCCCGGACCCGGGAACGGGTGGCGGTAGACCATGTCGTAGGGCAGGCCCAGCTCCAGGCCGATCTTGCGCACCTCGTCCTTGAACAGTTCGCGCAGCGGCTCGACCAGCTTGAGCTTCATGTCCTCGGGCAGGCCGCCGACGTTGTGGTGGCTCTTGATCACGTGGGCCTTGCCGGTCTTGGCGCCGGCCGACTCGATCACGTCCGGGTAGATGGTGCCCTGGGCGAGGAACTGGATGTTGTCCAGCTTGCCGGACTCCTCGTCGAACACTTCGATGAAGGTGCGGCCGATGATCTTGCGCTTCTGCTCCGGGTCGGAAACGCCGGCCAGGTTGCCGAGGAACTTTTCTTCGGCGTTGGCGCGAATGACCTTGACGCCCATGTTCTCGGCGAACATGGCCATCACCTGGTCACCCTCGTGCAGGCGCAGCAGGCCGTTGTCGACGAACACGCAGGTCAGCTGGTCGCCGATGGCCTTGTGCAGCAGCGCGGCAACCACGGAGGAGTCCACGCCGCCGGACAGGCCGAGCAGCACGTTGGCGTCGCCGACCTGGGCGCGTACCTGGGCGATGGCGTCCTCGACGATGTTGGCCGGGGTCCACAGCGCCGCGCAGCCGCAGATGTCGAGAATGAAGCGCGACAGGATGCGCAGGCCCTGCTTGGTATGGGTCACTTCCGGGTGGAACTGCACACCGTAGTAGGCGCGCGTGTCGTCGGCCATCGCCGCGATCGGGCAGCTCGGGGTGCTGGCCAGGATGTGGAAACCTTCCGGCAGGCGGGTGACCTTGTCACCGTGGCTCATCCACACGTCCAGGCCCAGCACGCCATCGGCGTCCACATGGTCCTCGATGCCGTCCAGCAGGCGGCTCTTGCCAACCACATCGACACGGGCATAGCCGAATTCGCGCAGGTCGGAACCTTCCACCTTGCCGCCCAGTTGTTCGGCCATGGTCTGCATGCCGTAGCAGATGCCGAACACCGGTACGCCCAGGTCGAATACCGCCTGCGGCGCGCGCGGGCTTTCGGCCTGGTGCACCGACTCCGGCCCGCCGGCGAGGATGATGCCGCGCGGATTGAAGGCGCGGATCGCCTCGTCGCTCATGTCGAACGGGTGCAGTTCACAGTACACGCCGATCTCGCGCACGCGGCGGGCGATCAGCTGGGTGTACTGGGAACCGAAGTCCAGGATCAGGATCCGGTGGGCGTGGATGTCAGGATGAGACATGGGCTTTCCTTCGGAAAAAGCTTGAAGCGGAAAGCCGGAAGCTGGAAGAGAAAGCGGAGCCCATGCTCGCGACTTTCAACTTCCAGCTTCCGGCGCCTGTTTAGCCGAGTGGATCAGCCCACTCGATAATTCGGGGCTTCCTTGGTGATCTGCACATCGTGCACGTGGGACTCGGCCATGCCGGCGCCGGTGATGCGCACGAACTGCGGACGGGTACGCATCGTCTCGATGTCGGCGCTGCCGGTGTAGCCCATTGAGGCGCGCAGGCCGCCCATCAGCTGATGGATGATGGCCGACAGAGCGCCCTTGTACGGCACACGACCTTCGATGCCTTCCGGCACCAGCTTCTCGGCGCCGGCGGAGGAGTCCTGGAAGTAGCGGTCGGAGGAACCCTGGGCCTGGGCCATGGCGCCCAGCGAGCCCATGCCGCGGTAGGCCTTGTAGGTACGACCCTGGAACAGCTCGGTTTCGCCCGGGGCTTCTTCGGTGCCCGCGAACATGGAGCCCATCATCACCGCGTTGGCGCCAGCGGCGATAGCCTTGGCCAGGTCACCGGAGAAGCGGATGCCGCCGTCGGCGATCATCGGCACGCCGGTGCCCTTGAGGGCCGCGGAGACATTGGCCACGGCACTGATCTGCGGCACGCCGACACCGGCGACGATGCGGGTGGTGCAGATGGAGCCCGGGCCGATGCCGACCTTCACACCATCGGCGCCGGCTTCGACCAGCGCCAGGGCGGCTTCAGCGGTGGCAATGTTGCCGCCGATCACCTGCAGCTCGGGCAGGTTCTGCTTGACCCAGCGCACACGCTCGATCACGCCGCGGGAATGGCCGTGGGCGGTGTCCACCACCACCACGTCGACGCCGGCGGCGGCCAGCGCGCGGATGCGTTCTTCGGTGTCGGCACCGGTGCCGACGGCGGCCCCAACGCGCAGGCGGCCCTGATCGTCCTTGGAGGCCAGCGGATAGGTCTTGGCCTTCTCCAGGTCACGGAACGTCACCAGGCCACGCAGGTTGAAGCCATCGTCAACCACCAGCATCTTCTCGATGCGGTTCTCGTACAGCTTGGCGCGGATCTCTTCCAGCGGCGTGCCTTCCAGCACGGTGACCAGCTTGTCCTTGGGAGTCATGATGGCGGCCACGGTGTCGCCGGCGTTCGGAGTGAAGCGCAGGTCACGACCGGTGACGATACCCACCAACTCGTTGCCCTTGACCACCGGGAAGCCGCTGAAGCCATACTCGCGGGCCTTGGCCAGCAGCTCGCTGATCTTGGTTTCCGGGGTGACGGTCGCCGGATCGCGCACGATGGCGGTCTCGTGACGCTTGACCTTGCGCACCTCGGCAGCCTGCTGCTCGATGCTCATGTTCTTGTGGATGATGCCGATGCCGCCTTCCTGGGCCATGGCAATGGCCAGGCGCGCCTCGGTGACGGTGTCCATTGCCGCGGAAACCAGCGGAATGTTCAGCTCGATGCCACGAGTCAGGTTGGTCTTGAGGCTGACATCCTTGGGCAGCACCTCGGAATATCCGGGGATCAGGAGGACGTCGTCGAAAGTCAGGGCTTCTTGGCTGATACGCAGCATGGCGGGGGCTCCCAGGCGGGAAATTTCGGAAGCGCGGCATTATACGCCTGCCCGAGCCAAGCGCTCAACGCGGATTGCGCCCCTTTACCCCAACGCCTGCAGATTGGCCAGGATGCGACGGTGCACCTGCTGGCACAGCTGCAGGTCGGCGGGGTCGATGCCGGCCAGCAGCTGGCCGCGCAGCTCATCGGCGATGTGCTGGATGCGCTTGATCAGCGGCAGCGCCTGCTCGCAGAGCATCACCCGTTTGGCACGGCGGTCTTCCGGCGCCTCCAGACGCTGCACCAGTCCCTGGCCTTCCAGGCTGTCGAGCAGGCGCGCCAGTGTCGGCCCCTCGATGCCGACACTTTGCGCTAACTGGCTCTGGGTGGGCGCAGCCTCGAAGCGCGAGAGATGCAGCAGCACCAGCCAGCGCGCCTGGGACAGGCCGATGTCCGCCAGTCGGCGGTCGAGCTCGGCGCGCCAGGAACGGGACAGTTGGGTGAGCTGCATTGCGAAGGTGTGCTGTTCGAACTGACTCATATTCTTGTAGTTGGGCTAACCATTAGTGGGCTAAATAATACGCCAGGACGCCGACCAGGGAGGCGTCACCATTTCGCATAGTGGTCCTCGACGAAGCCCCAGAGGTTGTCGAGACGGATGGCGGCGCGACCGGGCGGCCGCAGCCAGCCGTCGAAACGGCCGTACACCTGCTTGAAATTGCTGGCCAGCAGCAGGGCATTCACCCGCTCGGCGTGCAAGCCGCAGCCCGCGAACGTCAGCTCGACCCGGCCATCGCCGGAGCGTATACGCCAGGGTGCCAGCGGCCGGTCCCGCTGGAACTCGAAACGCACCCCGCCCACCGGCACCAGCTCGCCGTCCAGCCAGAAGCAGTTTTCGCTGAAGCTGGTTTCATTGACGCCGCAGGACAGGTTGAGGCCGACCCGCTGGCCCTGCGCGACGCCGGACAGGCAGGCCCAGTTCCAGTAGGTTTCCGGACGCATGTAGCCCGCCGACCAGTCGTGGTGGGCGAAACAGTCGAGCGCCTGCAGATCGAACGCGCCGAGCGGGCTGCGCACCTGCCCGTCGCAGCGCACGCCGGCCACCTTGCGGGCGTACACCCAGCCGGTCGGCCCGGTGGGCGTGCAGATGTGCATGGGCTGGAAGGCCTGCTCGTCGAAGGACGCCTCGATGTGCAAGCCGTCGTCGAGGGCGACATCGAGGCGCTTCACGCCACCCCGGTTGTCCATGCGCAAGCGGTTGCCGCGCCAGCTCAACTCGCAGATACCGTCGTCCGGCGCCTGCGAGAACCGCATCCCCAGGCCCAGCGGCAGGCGGAACTGCCGCTCAACGCGCCGGCCGCTGGCCGGGTGGTAGAGGTAGACGAACCCGGCCCCGAGCAGACTCAGATCGGCCAGTGCACACCCCCCAATCAACTCGTCGCTGATCAGGCCGAAATACTGAAACTGGTGAAAGCGGCGCCACTTGGCCAGCCGGCCCAGCCGCCGCCCCATGGGTGAGCGCAGATCGAAGTCGCGATGATTGACCAGCGCCGGGCCTCGGGGAAAGATCCCGATCCTTGGCTGGCCGTCGGGCTGTATCAAGCGGTCCATGGCGTCTGGCCTTCCTGTTGAGGGGGTTGTGTCGTCGCTCGACGCCGCAGGTCTGTACACGTCTCAGAGGTCCTGGCGGAAGTCGTCGCGATCCAGATCGACCTCCGGCTCCAGATCCAGCCGGTCGCTGGCCATCACCACACGGTTGCGGCCGGACGCCTTGGCCCGGTACAGCGCCTGGTCGGCCCGCACGTACAGCTCGTCGATCGAGCGCAACACGTCGCCGTTGACAATGCTGACGCCACCGAGCGACAGCGTCACCACGCCGGAGGGCGACGCCGCGTGTTCGATGGCCAGATTGCGTAACCGCGCGCACAGGGCTTCGGCCCGTTCGCGGGCATCGTGGGCAGTGCTGCCATACAACAGCAGGGCGAACTCCTCACCGCCCAGACGCACCGCCATGTCCAGCGGCCGGCGCGCGGCCTGCTCGAACAGCCGGGCCACCTGCTGCAGCGTCTCGTCGCCGGCCTGGTGACCGTAGCAGTCGTTGTAGCGCTTGAAGTGATCGATGTCGCCCAGCAGCATCGCCAGCGGCTGTCCCTCGCGCTGGCTCTGGCGCCACAGGGCATCCAGGTGACGGTGGAAGCTGCGCCGGTTGTGCAGGCCTGTGAGGCTGTCGTGATCGGCCAGCTGGCGCAACAGGCAGCGGATCAGGAACTGCTCCCGGGACTTGTATTCGAGCTGGTAGCAGCCCACCGCGCCGATCAGGTTACCGAACAGCAGATACAGCAGCTGCGACAGCAGCGAGCTCTGGGTACCGATGGTGAACTCCAGCGCTGCATAGCCGAGCAGGATGGCGAGGGAGACCCCGATGGCTTCGGGTAGGCGCAGGCCGGCCAGAAAATAGCTGCCCAGACAGATCAGCAGCAGGCCTTCGGAGGGATAGCCGGGGAAGACCCATTGCGCCATCACCACCACCACGGCGGTGCCGAGGCCCATGGCCAGCACACAGACCAGGGTGAGCGGACCCAGCAGGACGATATGGCGGCGCTGCAGCACCAGGCCAACACAGGCCAGCAGCAACACCAGCACCCCGGCGCGCACGGCCAGCACCCACCAGAGCACCGGCGGGGCAATGAAACGGAAGTCCAGCAGCCCCTGCACCAGCAGGATCAGGACACAGACCAGCAAGGCAATGCGCCGCAGCGCAAACGTGTGGTCAAGCTGGTAACGCTGGTACTCCGCCTCCAGTTCCGGCGTGAAGCTCAGCCACCGGAAGCCGCGTTCCAGCTGTTCCGCATAGGGGTTGGTGGGTACATCCTCAAGTCGTAAGCGAAGCGCATTGCCCAATTGTCATTCCCTGATCTATCAACTCGCGCCACCCTAACGCCCTGGGTGACTGACTGCAATATGACATCATAATGTGTCAAAAGGCCGGCACAAAAGCGCGATCAGCGCCCAGGTTCGAACGATGGATCCTCTTCATCAGCCCCTTCGGATGACTCGACAGTCTCTTCGAGCAGGTCGTCGAAATCGGTCTTGAGCCCCTGCTCCATCTCGTCCAGTTCGGCCAACAAGGTGCGGAAGCTGATCTCGCCCGCCGCCGGCGAGCCCCCCTCCTCGTCCGCGCCGGCAACGTCGGCACGGGCTTGCAGGCCCGCCGGCACCGGCAGCTCGTCATCCTGTACCGGCGTCGGCTCCGGCTCCATGGCGCGCAGTTCGGCCAGCGGCGGCAGCGCATCCAGGCTGCTCAGGTTAAAATGGTCCAGAAAGGCCTTGGTGGTGGCCAGCATCGCCGGCCGGCCGGGCACCTCGCGATAACCGACGACGCGGATCCACTCGCGCTCCTGCAGGGTCTTGACGATCTGGCTGCTGACCTGCACGCCGCGGATATCCTCGATCTCGCCCCGGGTAATCGGCTGGCGGTAGGCGATCAACGCCAGGGTTTCCAGCAGCGCGCGGGAATAGCGTTGCGGGCGCTCCTCCCACAGGCGGCCGACCCATGGGGCGAAGCGCTCGCGCACCTGCAGGCGGTAGCCGCTGGCGACTTCCTTCAGCTCGAAGGCGCGCCCTTCGCAACGCTGGCCCAGCACCTCCAGCGCCGCACGCAGCTGGGCGGCATCCGGACGCTCGGCCTCGTCGAACAGCTCGCTCATGCGCTCCAGTGACAAGGGCTTGCCAGCTGCCAGCAGCAGGGCTTCCAGCAGGGTGGCCAGATCGTTCGGGTCGGACAGGTTCATGCTTGCTCGGCCTCTGCGCGGACGCGGACGTGGATGGGGGCGAAGGGTTCGTTCTGCACCAGCTCGACCAGGGATTCCTTGATGAGTTCGAGAATGGCCATGAAGGTCACCACCACACCCAGGCGGCCCTCCTCCACCCGGAACAGCTGGACGAACGGCACGAAGTGCCCGTCGCGCAGGCGCTCCAGCACTTCACTCATGCGCTCGCGGGTGGACAGCGCCTCGCGGGTCACCTGGTGGCTTTCGAACATATCGGCGCGACGCAGCACCTCGGCCATGGCCAGCAGCAGCTCGGACAGCTCGACCTGCGGCAGCAGCATGCGCGCCCGCGCCTGCGGCGCTTCCAGACGCGGCACATGCAGATCGCGGCCCAGGCGCGGCAGCTCGTCGAGGTCCTCGGCGGCGGCCTTGAAGCGCTCGTACTCCTGCAGGCGGCGGATCAGTTCGGCACGCGGGTCCTCCTCGTCCTCATCTTCTTCGCTAGAGCGCGGCAGCAGCATGCGCGACTTGATCTCCGCCAGCATGGCGGCCATCACCAGGTACTCGGCGGCCAGCTCCAGGCGCGCGACCTTCATCAGTTCGACATACCCCATGTACTGGCGGGTGATCTCCGCCACCGGGATGTCGAGGATGTCGATGTTCTGCTTGCGGATCAGGTAGAGCAGCAGGTCCAGCGGCCCCTCGAACGCTTCGAGGAACACCTCCAGGGCATCCGGCGGGATGTACAGGTCCTGGGGCATTTCGGTGACGGCCTCGCCGTATACCAGCGCCAGCGGCAACTGTTCCGGAACGGGGATGGCGGCCTGCGCCTCGATCGACGTCATGGCGTCAGGCGCTTTCCTGGAACGGCGCCGGATCGCCGCAGCCGACCCGCGCCACCTCGGGCCTGTCGCCGGTCAGGTTGACCACCGTCGACGCCTCCAGGCCACCGAAGCCGCCGTCGATGATCAGATCGACATGATGTTCCAGCAGGCCGCGCATGTCGTAGGGATCACTGAGCGGCAGGTCCTCGCCGGGCATGATCAGGCTCACCGACATCAGCGGCGCATCCAGCTCGCGCAGCAGCGCCTGGGCAATCGGGTGGGCCGGCACGCGCAGGCCGATGGTGCGGCGCTTGGGGTGCAGCAGCATGCGCGGCACTTCGCGGGTGGCGTCGAGGATGAAGGTGTAGGGGCCCGGGGTATGCGTCTTCAGCAGCCGGAACGCGCCGGTGTCCACCTTGGCGAAGATGCCCAGCTGCGAGAGGTCGCAGCACACCAGGGTGAAGTTGTGTTTGTCGTCCAGCCGGCGCAGGCGACGGATGCGCTCCAGCGCGCCCTTGTCGCCCAACTGGCAGCCCAGCGCGTAGGAGGAGTCGGTCGGGTAGACGATCACCCCGCCGGCGCGCAGGATTTCCGCGGCCTGCTTGATCAGCCGCGGCTGGGGATTCTCCGGGTGGATCTGGAAAAACTGGCTCATGACCTCTCCCTTGCTCAATGCACGGCCCTGGGCGGACTGTCGCTGAAACGCAGCCACAATGGCGACAGATCTTCCGGCAGAGGGCGATAAAGTCCCAGCTCGGCCCACTGGGCCGGCGCATGGAAATCGCTGCCGATACTGGCCAGCAGACCGAACTCGCGGGCCAGGATGGCCAGGCTGCCGACCTGCTCGGCGGGCTGCAGGCCATTGACCACTTCCAGCGCCTGGCCGCCGGCGGCAATGAATTCGCTGACCAGCCGACGCCGCTTGCTGCGGGTGAAGTCGTACTGGCGCGGATGGGCCAGGCTGACCCAGGCGCCGGCGGCACGCAGGGTCGCCACTGTCTGCTCCAGGCTCGGCCAGTGCTGTTTCACGTCACCCAGCTTGCCGGCGCCCAGCCACTTGCGGAACGCCTCGGAACGATCGCGCACATGCCCGGCGCGCAGCAGGAATTCGGCGAAATGCGGTCGCCCCGGGGCATTCTGACCGTCGCCCAGCTCATGCTGGATCGCCCGGGCGCCCTCCAGCGCGCCGGGCATGCCCTTGGCCGCCAGGCGTCGGGCGATCTCCTCGGCGCGGCTCCAGCGCGCCAGGCGCAAGTCTTCCAGCGCCGCACACAGTGCTGGCGCCTGGCGGTCGAAGCCGTAACCCAGCACATGAATGGTGGCGCCACCCCACAGGCAGGACAGCTCAACGCCGTTGACGAAGCGCATGCCCAGCCGCTCGGCTGCGGCACGGGCTTCGTCCAGGCCGTCCAGGGTGTCGTGATCGGTCAGGGCCAGCAGGCCCACGCCGCAGGCATGGGCGCGCGCCACCACATCGGCGGGCGCGAATACGCCGTCGGAAGCAGTGCTGTGGCAGTGCAGGTCGACCTTCAGGAGGCCGCTTTCGCATTCAGTCATGTTTGTTATTATGCCGCGTCATCCCGCGCCTGGCTGCCACTGTGAAACAACTGATCGATTTCATTCCGCTGATCCTGTTCTTCATCGTCTACAAGATGGACCCGCGCAGCGTCGAACTGGCCGGCCAGAGCATCGAGCTCGGCGGCATCTTCAGCGCCACCGCCGTGCTGATCGCCAGCTCGGTGATCGTCTACGGCCTGCTCTTCGTGCAACAGAAAAAACTGGAGAAGGGCCAGTGGTTGACCCTCCTCGCCTGCCTGGTGTTCGGCGGCATGACGCTGGCCTTCCACAGCGAGACCTTCCTCAAGTGGAAAGCCCCCGTGGTCAACTGGCTGTTCGCCACGGCCTTCGCCGCCACGCATTTCATCGGCGACCGCCCGCTGGTGCAGCGCATCATGGGCCACGCCATCAGCCTGCCGCAGCACCTGTGGGTGCGCCTGAACCTGGCCTGGGTGGTGTTTTTCCTGATCAGCGGCTTCGCCAACCTGTTCGTGGCCTTCACCTTCCATGACATCTGGGTGGACTTCAAGGTCTTCGGCAGCCTGGGCATGACCCTGCTGTTCCTGGTCGGTCAGGGCATCTTCCTGGCGCGCCATCTGCAACACGACGCCCCCAAGCAGGGCGAGGATTGAACATGCTGTACGCCATTATCGCCACCGATGTACCTGGCACCCTGGAACAGCGCCTGGCCGCCCGTCCGGCCCATCTGGCGCGCCTGCAACAGCTGAAGGACGAGGGCCGCCTGGTGCTGGCCGGCCCGCACCCGGCCGAGGACGGCGAAGGCTTCACCGGCAGCCTGGTGGTCGCCGAGTTCGACTCCCTGCAGACCGCGCGTGACTGGGCGGCCGCCGATCCCTATCGAGATGCCGGCGTGTACGCCGACGTCATCGTCAAACCGTTCAAGCAGGTCTTCCCCTGACGCCATGAGCCATGTGCTGCTGATCGACGACGACCAGGAGCTCTGCGAGCTGCTGGCAAGTTGGCTGCGCCAGGAAGGCTTCGAGGTGCGCGCCTGCCACGATGGGCAAAGCGCGCGCGCGGAGCTGGCGCAGAACGCGCCCGCCGCCGTGGTGTTGGACGTGATGCTGCCCGACGGCAGCGGCCTGGAGCTGCTCAAGCAGCTGCGCAGTCGGCATGCCGAGCTGCCGGTGCTGATGCTTTCGGCGCGTGGCGAACCGCTGGACCGCATTCTTGGCCTGGAGCTGGGCGCCGACGATTATCTGGCCAAGCCCTGCGATCCCCGCGAACTGACCGCCCGCCTGCGCGCCGTGCTGCGCCGCAGCGTGGCGCCGAGCGCGCCCAGCCAGTTGGAGCTGGACGACCTGACCTTCAGCCCCGCGCGTGGCGTGGCACGCATCGGCGAGCACGAGGTCAGCCTGACGGTATCCGAAGGCCGGCTGCTCGAAGCCCTGCTCGCGCAGCCGGGCGAGCCGCTGGACAAGCAGGAGCTCGCCCAGCTGGCCCTCGGCCGCAAGCTGACGCTCTACGACCGCAGCCTGGACATGCACGTCAGCAACCTGCGCAAGAAACTCGGCCCGCACCCGGACGGCAGCCCGCGCATCCTCGCGCTGCGCAGCCGCGGCTACTACTACAGCCGCCAGCCCCGCTGATCGCGCGGCGCTTCCTTTACCCAGGCTTTACCGTCGGCTGACCGCGCCTGACCTTCACATCCTTAGACTGGGCTCATCCGGAATCGCCGGAACGACTGAAGAGGATGTACTCATGCGCAAGACTCTCGCTGCCCTGCTGATCGCCGCCGCCCTCCCCGCCGCCGCCCTGGCCATGCCCGGCCCGTCGGCCCCCTGCGGCCCGGAGGCCATGCAAGGCATGCAACACAAGGGCTTCCACGGCAAGCATGATGGCGGCATGCGCGACCTCGACCTGACCCGCGAGCAGCGCCGCGAGATGCGCCGCATCATGGGCGAACAGCACAAGGCTCATTGGGAAATCAACCAGCGCTACCTGGACAAGCTGCCGCAGAAAGAGCGCGAAGCCATGCAGAAGGAAATGCGCGACAACCGCGAGAAGCGCCAGCAGGAAGTGCGCAAGCTGCTGACACCCGAACAGCAGAAGCGCTTCGACGAGATGCGCAAGGCCATGGACGAGCGCCAGGCCGAGTGGAGCGAGTTCCAGGAGTGGAAGGCCGACAAGGCCAAAGCCCGGTAATATCCACACCCACCGTAACGCCGGTCAGGTCACAGCCTGACCGGCATTTTTGCTTCCGGAGAATGCCGTGCGCTCGATCTTCTGGCGAATCCTGGCGAGCTTCTGGCTGGCCCTGGCCCTGGTGGCCGGCCTGTCGCTGCTGCTGGGCCGCACCCTGAATCAGGATTCGTGGATCCTGGCGCGCCATCCGGTGGTCAAGGACCTCGCCGAGCGCTGGACCCAGATCTATGAAAGACAGGGGGCGGCCAGGGCCCAGCAGTTCCTCGAAGCCGTGCGCCGCGAACACCGTATCGACGTGCAGGTGTTCGACGACAGTGGCGAGCCGTTGCTGCGCGGCACCACGCCACGTCGCATCGCCGCTCTGGAAGGCCCCCGGGCCCGCGGGCAGCACCTACCCTGGCGGCGCCTGGGAACCGATTACACCAGTCCGCAGACGGGCGATACCTACCTCTTTCTGTACCGCATTCCCCATACGGAACTGGCCGCCTGGCATCGCGACAGCCTGCTCTGGCCGCTGAGTGCGCTGGGCATCGCGCTGGTGGTGCTCACCCTGTTCAGCCTGCTGCTGACCCTGGCCATCAGCCGGCCGCTCAACCGCCTGCGCAGCGCGGTGCACGACCTGGGACAGACGACCTATCAGCAGAACAGCCTGGCGGCGCTGGCGGCGCGCAAGGATGAATTCGGCGTGCTGGCCGGCGACTTCAACCGCATGGGCGAACGCCTGCAGGGGCTGATCAACAGCCAGCGCCAATTGCTGCGCGACGTTTCCCATGAGCTGCGCTCGCCGTTGGCGCGCCTGCGCATCGCCCTGGCGCTGTCGGAACGGGCCGACGACGCAGAGCGGGCCAGGCTCTGGCCACGCCTGAATCAGGAGTGCGATCGCCTCGAGGCACTGATCAGCGAAATCCTGGCCCTGGCCCGCCTCGACAGCAACCCCGGTGCCAGCCATGCCATCGACGTGGCCGAGCTGCTCGGCCGGCTGCGCGACGACGCGCGGCTGACAGCACCCGAGCAGGAAATCCGCCTCGAGATGGAGCCCGGCCTGACCCTGCTGGGTTGGCCGGACATGCTGGAGCGGGCGGTAGACAATCTGCTGCGCAACGCATTGCGCTTCGGTCCACAAGGCCAGCCCGTCGAGGTGCGCGCCGAGCGGCACCAGGGTCGTCTGGTATTGAGCGTGCGCGACCATGGCCCCGGTGTTCCGGACGAGCATCTGGGCCAACTCGGCGAACCGTTCTTCCGGGCACCGGGCCAGGCCGCTGCGGGCTACGGCCTGGGTCTGGCCATTGCTCGCCGGGCGGCCGAACGTCATGGTGGGCAACTCTTGCTGGCCAATCATCCCGAAGGCGGCTTCATCGCCACCCTCGACCTGCCACTGGCCTAACGTCAGCCGCCCACCTGCCGCGCCGGCGCGGACTCTTCCGGCGCCGCCATGTGCTTCAGGCCTTCATCCAGGGTCACCAACTCGGCATGCAGCGCACACGCCGCCTGCAGCATGGGCACCGCCAGGGCGGCGCCGCTGCCGTCGCCGAGCAGCAGGTCCAGCTGCAACAACGGCTCGGCCTTGAGCGCATCCAGCAACCAGTGGTGGCCCGGTTCGGCGGTGCAATGGGAGAACAGCAACCAGGGGCGGCATCGGGGATTCAAGTGAGTGGCCAGCAAGGCGGCGACGGTGCTGACAAAACCATCCACCAGCACTGGCACGCCCAGCTGGGCGCAGCCCAGGTAGGCACCGGTCAACGCGGCGATCTCGAAGCCGCCGAGGCTCTGCAGCAGACCCAGCGGATTGGCCAGCGAGGCCTCGTGCCGCTCCAGGGCTGCTTCGATGAGGGTTCGTTTGCGCGCCACGCCGGCGGCGTCCAGTCCACAGCCGGGACCGACCATCAGCTCCGCGGGGCAGCCAAGCAAGGCACAGGCCAGCGCACTGGCGGCCGTGCTGGACCCCACCCCCAGGGCACCGCCGATGAACAGGTCGAGATTGGCGGCCATCGCACGCTCTGCCGCTTCGCGCCCGGATTGCAGGGCGACCAGGCACTGCGCCGGCGTCATGGCATCCTCGACCAGGAAGTTGCGCGTACCGGCGGCCAGTTGCAGATGGCGCACCCCCGGCAGCCCTGTCGAGGGACGCACGGTACCCAGATCGATGATGTCCAGCGTGGCATCCAGCCGCCTGGCCAGGATGGCCAACGTCGACACACCCTCGGCAAGATTGCCGAGCATCATGCCGGTTACCGGGCGCGGCACGGCCGACACACCCACTTCGGCCACACCATGGTCGGCGACGAACAGATAGCATCCCAGGCGGGACAGCTGGGGCAGCTCCCTCCCCTGCTGGGCAGCAAGACGGATCACGACGGGTTCCAGCCGGCCAAGGGCGCGGACCGGCTTGAGCTGGCGACGCTGGCGCTCGGTGGCCTTGCGCAAGGCGACATGGTCCAGCGACTGACAGGGTTCCTGCCACCAAAACAGGCTCATGAGGCGGCTCCTTGTGGTACTCGCGGACCCGCCGCGAACTGATCCCTTATTTCCGTTTGGCGCGGCCCGGATACGGGCCTGGACGCTACTGCACAAACGGGCGGCATTATAGGAGAGCTAGGGAAGAATGCCGCCCGGAAGGGCGACAGAAATGGTCATTCTTTGGTCGTAACGTCAGCGATGTGCCAGCTCTTTGTCGTCAATTAGCCGTTTGCCGCCAATAAAGGCCTTCGCCCAATACCGATTGGACAGACTGTCCAGGCGCACCGTCCCCCCCGAGGAGGGCGCATGCACGAAACGCCCCTCGCCCACATAGATGCCCGCGTGGCTGACCTTCCCCCAACCGCTGGTGGCGAAAAGCACCAGATCGCCCGGTTGCAGCGCCTGACGCTTTACCGCCGGAACGCCGAGCTCGCCCAGCTGGCGCGTGGTACGCGGCAGCACGATACCCGCGGCATCCCGATAGACGAAGCCGATCAGCCCGCTGCAATCGAAGCCGCTTTCCGGCGTGTTGCCACCCCAGCGGTACGGCGTGCCCACCAGGCCGATGGCACGGAACAGCACGTCGCTGGGCTGTGCAGAGGCCGAGCGCGCGGTATAGACGACGCCAGAATCCGGCTGATGGGAGGAACAGGCAGCCAGCAGGCCGAACAGGACAGGCCAGAGCAGTAGGCGAACTGCGGTGGACATTGCGGGCTCCTCGGACGAGAGAGCAATCACTTTGCCCAGTGTTGACGGCGAGAGCAACCCGGGGTGGCCCGCGCGGCGTTTGTGCAGGCCTCACGCGACTGAAGTCGCTCCTACAGGCTCGTGCGGGGCGCCGCTGCTGCAGGAGTGGCCTCAGCCACGATCAGCGCTCCAGCCGGGCCAGATTCAGGGGCTGCGGCTCGCTGCCCAGCACGCGCTTGGCTTGCAGGTAGCGCGGCGCCCAGTAGCCCTGGTCGAGTCGGTCCACCCGCACGCCGCTGCGGCGGCTGGCGGAATGGACGAAGCGGTTGTCGCCGATATAGATGCCGGCATGATCCACGCGCCCGTGGCGACGGGTGCTGAAGAACACGATGTCGCCGGGCTGTAGCTCCTCGCGGGCGACCTTGGGGGCATCGTAGCGAATCATCTGACGCGTGGAGCGCGGCAGACGAATGCCCGCCTCGTTGTGGAACAGGTAGCCAATGAAGCCACTGCAGTCGAAACCACTCTTGACCGAGGTACCACCATAGCGATAGCGGGTACCGACCAGTTGAAGGCCGCGATCCAGCAGGCGTTCCACCCGGCGCTCCTGCTGGCGCTGCTCCAGCGCCAACTGGCGTGCGTCTTCCAGTTCGGACTCGAGGTCCGCCAGACGGGTGTGGGCTTCACGCAGGGCCGTGGGTTCGGGGAGCGACTGGGCAGGCGTCGTGGCGCAGCCCACGAGGAGCGTGGCGAGGGCGAGGGGCACGAGGGCAGCAAGGCGGTTGGGCATGGCTCGATCGTGTCATGGCAAAAAACAGTGCGCGGACTATGCCTACCCAGGGATCGATTTTCAAAAACTATCGATCAACGGTATTTGACCGAAGCGGTTAGCACAACAACGCCAATGCGCCCGTTTCAGTGATTGACGGTCAGCGCCAGCATCATCGACAACTGGCACAGCGGCCGACCACTCTCCGCTCGCCAGGCGTTGAAGGCGGCTTGCACCGCCGCCAGGTCGCGCTGGCTGCTCGGCGTCTTGTCAACGATGCCCTGGGCCTTGAGTGCGGCCACCACGTCCTCGCTGGGGATGAAGGTATCCTTGCCTACCATGCGCAGCAGACGCGGCGCGGACAGCCCGCCCAGCTGGTTGCCGTGCTTGGCCAGGTAACGCCACAGGCCGACGATGTCCTCGCCCGGCCAGTCGGCCAGGAAGGCGCCGAAGCTGCCGTGCTCGGCCGCGATCTCGAGAATCATCTGCGCATTGCTCGGCACGCTGGCCAGCTTGCCCGCGTGGCGAATCAGCCGGGCGTCACCCATCAACCGCTCCAGGTGCTCGGCGCCCATCAGCACCACCTTCTGCGGCACGAAACCGAAGAACGCCTCCTCGAAGGCCGGCCACTTGGCATCCACCAGGCTGTGCTTGAGGCCCGCGCGGAAGACCCGCAGGCTGATCTGCGACAGGTAGCGGTCGTCCGGCACGGCGCGCAGCGTCTCGGCGCTCGCCGGCACTGGCAGCCGCGCCTCCAGCGCCTCGGCAGAGCCGAAGCGGTTGAGGCAGTATTCGTGAAGCCAGCGGTAGTCACGCATGGGCAAGTGTCTCTTGGGGAGCGAAGCGGTGCACAGAGTGCCCCGTCCGCTCCGTTGCGGCAACCGCACGGGGCGAACGCGGCTCCGTAGGGTGGTCAACCGCGCAGGCGGCTGGCGGCCTCGCGCAATAGTTGCTCGGTACCGCTCCAGCCCAGGCAGCCGTCGGTGACCGACACGCCATAGCGCAATTCACCGGACAGCGGCTGGCAGCCGTCGAACAGGTGGCTTTCCAGCATGACGCCCCGCAGCGTGCGGTCGCCGGCCAGGCGTTGGGTCAGCACCTCCGCCAGCACCGCCGGCTGGCGCAGCGGGTCCTTGCCGCTGTTGGCATGACTGCAATCGACCATGATGCGCGGGGCGATCCCCTGCTTCTCCAGCGCTGCGCGCGCCGCCGCGACGCTGGCCGCATCGAAGTTGGGGCCGGCATGCCCGCCACGCAGCACCAGGTGGGTGTCGGGATTGCCGGCGGTTTCCACCAGCGCCGGGTGCCCCAGCGCATCGATGCCGAAGTGACTGTGCGGGTGGGCCGCCGAGCGCATGGCGTCACAGGCGATGCCCAGGCTGCCATCGGTGCCGTTCTTGAAGCCCACCGGCAGGTCCAGGCCGCTGACCAGCTCGCGGTGGATCTGCGATTCGCTGGTGCGCGCGCCGATGGCCGCCCAGGCCAGCAGGTCGTCGAAGTAGCCCGCCACCAGCGGCTGCAGCAGCTCGGTGGCGAGCGGCAGGCCCAGCGCCAGCATGTCGAGCATCAGGCGCCGCGACAGCGTGAGCCCTTCCGCCATGGCGTGACTGCCATCCAGGTGCGGATCGTAGGCCAGCCCTTTCCAACCGACCGTGGTGCGCGGCTTTTCCATGTAGGCGCGCATCACCAGCAGCAACTGGTCCTCCACCTCGGGCGCCAGATCAGACAGGCGACGGGCGTAATCCAGGGCGGCCTCGGGATCGTGGATGGAGCAGGGACCGACCACTACCAGCAGGCGCGGGTCGCGGCCATCGAGGATCGCGCGAACGGCCTGGCGCTGATCATGCACACGAGCGGCCAGGGCGGGCTCCAGCGGCAGGCGCTGGCGCAGCAGGGCGGGAGAAGGCAGGGGCTGAGCGATGCGTCGCGCGGCGACGGCAGGCTGGAGTGCGGCGAGTGGGGCGGAAGCGTTCATCTGGCAAATTCCTTGTGTGTGCCGGCGGCGGGGCCGCCCGGCACTAGCGAGTCGATCGTTCGAGTGGTGTCAGCGCGGCGGCAACGCGGCTAAATCGCCAGAAGGCACGGGTGTAGCGGTAAGCAGTGAGATAGCGGTACATGGTGTAGTCCTCGATGTGGTTGGCACGGCCTTGTGGGCCCGGAAAAACAAAACCCCCGGTCGGGTGGCCGACCGGGGGTTCTTGTGAAACGTTGCGGTAGGCGACCCTGTTTGCCGGGGCGCCTGCTGGGTATCAGACGCCGGAGTGGCTAAACCAATACCCGTAGAAGAAATAACCAGTCGCTTCGACCGCGCAGCCGCATGCCAGGGCACGCGGGGCGCCGAGCGAAGCGGAAGATACGGTGTGGTCGAGCATGGGTCGGATTCTCCGAAACGATGGACCGGACCTTACTGCAATCCACCGGCCCGGTTCAAGCCTCAGATGCTCATCGCATCGATGAAGCGTGGCGTAGCGGCCTCGTCGATCTTCAGGCTCTTGAAGTCGTACAGGTTGCGGTCGGCCAGCTGCGAGGGCGCCACATTCTGCAGCGCGCGGAACATCACCTCGGTACGCCCCGGGCTCTTGCGCTCCCAGTCCAGCAGCATCTCCTTGACCACCTGACGCTGCAGGTTCTCCTGCGAACCGCACAGGTTGCACGGGATGATCGGGAATTCCTGGAGTTTCGCGTAGGCCTCGATGTCCTTCTCGCTGCAGTAGGCCAGCGGGCGGATCACCACGTTGCGGCCATCGTCGGAACGCAGCTTGGGTGGCATGGCCTTCAGGGTGCCGCCGTAGAACAGATTGAGGAAGAAGGTTTCCAGGATGTCGTCGCGGTGGTGCCCCAGCGCCATCTTGGTCGCGCCGATTTCGTCGGCGTAGGTGTACAGGGTGCCGCGACGCAGGCGCGAGCACAGCGAGCAGGTGGTCTTGCCCTCCGGGATCTTCTCCTTCACCACCGAATAGGTGTCCTTCTCGATGATGTGGTACGGCACGCCGATGGATTCCAGGTACTGCGGCAACACGTGCTCGGGGAAGCCGGGCTGCTTCTGGTCGAGGTTCACCGCGACGATCTCGAAGCGGATCGGCGCCACCTTCTGCAGGTACAGCAGGATGTCCAGCAACGTGTAGCTGTCCTTGCCACCGGACAGACAGACCATGATCTTGTCGCCGTCCTCGATCATGTTGAAGTCGGCGACCGCTTCGCCGACCAGCCGGCGCAGGCGTTTCTGCAGTTTGTTCTGGTTGACGGACAGCGTACCCATGATGCGTGGCAAATCCCGGCGGTTGAAAGGGACGCGCATTTTACGCGCAAAGCCGCCATTTCCCCAGCCCGACAGTCGGTCATCAACGGTTGCGGATTCAGACCCTGTGCTAGGCTCCCCTGCACCCACGCCGCCCAACCCCACCGCCCATGACCGTCGACGCCTTTCCCGCCACCGACCTCAGCGATACGCTGCTCACGCTGTTGCGCGCGGCGCCCGGCGGCAGCAGCGAGTACCAGTTGATCCAGACGCTGCGCGCCGATGGCAACCCGCACCTGTCGCAGCGCTCACTGCAGGACCCGCTGGTGCTGTTCCGCACCCATTTCCTGGTGTTCAACGCCCTGTATCGCCTGCGCGAACGGCTCTGGCGCGAAGAGGCCGGGCATCTGGAAATCAGTCCGCTGCGCATTCGCCTGCTGCCCTACCAGGCCGGCAGCCAGGGGCTGAGCGAAAGCGACCCGTTGCGCGACTACTACCTGGACATGAACCAGTTGTATGCGACCACCGAAGCGGATGTGGAACAGCTGCTGGACAGCTTCTGGAAGCGCCTGGACAACGGCGGCGACCAGACCCGCGACGCACTGCGCCTGTTCGAACTGGAGGATGAACCGCAGCTGGACCTGGCGCGCATCCGTTTTCGCTACCGCCAACTGGTCAGTCGCCACCACCCTGACCGTGGCGGCAGCACCGAACACCTGCAGAGCATCAACGCCGCCATGGAAATCCTCGAGCGCCATTACCACTGATCCGGATCAGCGGGCGCCCCGGTAACCGTTTCGCCAGCACTCCTATACTGCGACACAAGGTCGCACGCTGGCGGACTGCCACGGGAGACGACCCGCTAACGAGGAGGTGCAGGCCATGATCAATCATGTCTGGGGGCTGTTCACCCATCCCAACAGCGAATGGCGCGAGATCCGCGGCGAGGAGCAGACCAGCCATCCACGGCTGTATGCCTTGTTCGTCCTGGCGGCCATCCCGCCCGTTTCCGCCTTCATCGGCACCACCCGGGTCGGCTGGGCCCACGGCAACGCCCCGGCGGTGCGGCTGACCGAAGCCAGCGCCCTGCCCCTGGCGGTGCTGTCCTACCTGGCCATGCTGGTCGGTGTGCTGGTGATGGGCTGGTTCATCCACTGGATGGCCCGCACCTACCACGCCAACCCGACCCTGCGTCAGTGCGTGATGTTCGCGGCCTATACGGCCACGCCGCTGTTCATCGCCGGGCTGTCGGCGCTGTATCCCAGCCTGTGGCTGGGCATGATCATCGGCACGGCGGCGGTGGCCTATACCGCCTATCTGCTGTACGTCGGCCTGCCTACCTTCATGGACATCCACCCGGACGAGGGCTTCCTGTTCTCAAGCTCGGTGCTGGCGGTGGGCCTGGTGGTGCTGGTGGCGATGCTGGCAGTCTCGGTGGTGCTGTGGGGCATGGGCATCGGCCCGATCTACACGCTCTGACCCAAGCCGGGGCGCATGCTGCCTGCGCCCCGCGACTTCTCTATACTGGCGCGCCTGTCCCACCGAGAGGCCGCCATGCCCCAGTTGCTCGAAGCCCGCGTCGAAGAGTGCTATCGCCAGGCCGAGGCGTTCTTCAAGCGCAGCTTCTCCCGCCCGCGGGTCAGCCTGCAGTTGCGCGGGCAGAAGGCGGGCGTCGCGCATCTGCAGGAGAACCTGCTGCGCTTCAATGCCCAGCTGTATCGGGAAAACACCGAACACTTCCTGCGCCAGACCGTGGCCCACGAGGTCGCCCATCTGGTCGCCCACCAGCTGTTCGGCCTGCGCATCCGCCCGCATGGCGAGGAATGGCAGAAAATCATGCGCGGCGTGTTCCAGTTGCCCCCCGAGCGCTGCCATCACTACGACGTGCCACGGCGCAAGGCGACCCGTTACGTCTATCGCTGCCAATGCCCGGAAGGCCTGTTCCCGTTCAGCGCCCAGCGCCACGGTCTGGTCGCCAAGGGTCGGCGCTATCTGTGCCGACGCTGCAGGGCAACGCTGCAGTTCACTGGCGAGCTGCGCGTGGAGTGATGCCGAGGGGCTTCAGCGCCGTGGCCTTCGTGCGGGCCTTAGCCAAGAGCTCGCGACTGAAGTCGCTCCTACGATCGGTACGGGCGCCCGCCGCAAGATCAGAGGGGACGCACGCGGCGGGTGAACAGCAGGGAGCCGAGCATGGCCAGCAGGCTTGCCACCAGCGCCGCCAGCAGCAGGCCGCAGGACAGACCCCAGGCGATGGCCGCCGGGTCCAGCGGTACCTGGTACTGGTAGCCACGCAACGCATCACGGGTCAGTCGCGGGTCGGCGGCGCTGAACAGGTGCCAGGCGCGCGCGTACCAGGGCCCCTGCATGGCCTGCCACTCGCGGTCGAGCAATTCGGCGCGGCCCACGAGGTGCTCGATGCTGCCGGCATCGCTGCGCATCACCGGATCGTCACTGGCGCGATAATGCCGCAGCAGCGCCTGCAGGTCGCCGGCGAAGAAACGCCGCGCGGTGTCGCGAAAGCCTTCCAGGCTGTGCGCCGATTCCAGGCGGTGGGCTTCCAGACGCTGGGTGTAGACATCCATGAACGCGGGGATCTGCACCCCCACCAGCAGGCCGAAGGCAAACAGCAGCAGACGCAGGTAACTACGCAACATGGAGAGATTCCTGACTGAAGGTGCGAACCGACTGCAAGCGGCGTGCCGCTCAGGCCTTGCCGCTGGCGATGCACTCGCCGCGCCGCCACAGGGTCCAGTCGCCCGGCTCGTGGGCGATCCAGCGTTCGTTATCGGTCAGCGGCTCGGTGGCCAGCACGGTCACCACGTCGTCGGGGCTGGTTTCCGCCTGAAAATCGACGGTCACGTCGGCATCCTTCAGACGCGCTGGCCCGAAGGGCGCGCGGCGGGTGATCTGCGCCAGCTTGGTGGTGCAGAAGCTGAACAGCCAGTCGCCATCGCTGAGCAGGCAGTTGAACACGCCCTTGCCACGGTACTCGGCGCAGGCGGCCACCAGCGTCGGCAGCAGCAGCGTCACATCCACCGGGGCGGGAAAGGCCTGGCGAACCCGGTTGAGCAGTTCGCAGAACGCCGCCTCGCTGTCGGTTTCGCCCACCGGCCGATAGAAGCCCGCCTCGGCATGGAAATCCCGCAGCTGGCCGTTGTGGGCGAAGCACCAGTAGCGCCCCCACAGCTCGCGGGAAAAGGGGTGGGTGTTGGCCAGCGAGACCGGCCCGGCATTGGCCTGGCGGATATGCCCGATGACCACCTTGCTCTTGATCGGATAGCGTTGTACCAGGCGCGCCACCTCGGAGTCGGCACTGGCGGTTGGGTCCTGGAACAGGCGCAGCCCGCGCCCTTCGTAGAAGCCGATGCCCCAGCCATCGCTGTGCGGGCCGGTGCGGCCGCCACGCTGCATCAGTCCGGTGAAGCTGAACAGGATGTCGGTGGGCACATTGGCGCTCATGCCGAGCAGTTCACACATGGCAGCGTCTCCGCGGTCAGGCCTGCGGCTCGACGCGGCGGGCGTCCCCGCCGTCCGCCCGCGCAGCGGCGCGCTCCCGCAGCCAGCGCTCGATCGGCCAGCGCGCGGCGGCGAAGATCAGGTAGAGCACCAGAGCGACCAGGCCGTACATGGACAGGTCGGCCAGCGCCCGCCAAACGCTGTCGCCAACCTTGAAGCCGAGATCCAGCGCACCGATGGCGATGGCTGGCGCCAGCAAGTCGCGGGACGGGTCCACCAGGGTCGGCGTGAACAGCAGCACGGCGGCCGCCAGACGCAGGATTTCGCGCAACCAGCGCCACATCCAGCGGGTCAGGCGCATCCACACCAGCATCAGGCCAAGGCCGGCGCTGAGGTACAGGGCCCAGGCAAGCAGGTAGTCGTTGTCGATCATTGGCGTTTCGGGCGGTGAAAGGGGCGCATATGATAGCGGCTTTTGCAGCGGGCCACCTACCCGGTGCACCCTCTCCCGCTTTCGAGGCCACCCATGAGCCAAGCCCCCATCGCCCGCAGCATCCCTGGCGCCGATCCCTACCAGTGGCTGGAAAACCGCGACAGCGCCGAGGTGCTCGATTACCTGCAGGCGGAAAACGCCTACACCGACGCCTGCCTGGCGGACCAGGCCGAGCTGCGCCAGCGGCTGTTCGAGGAGATCAAGGGCCGCATCCGCGAGACCGACCTTTCCCTGCCGGCACCCTGGAAGGACTTTCTCTACTACCAGCGCACCACTGCGGGTGACGAGTATCCGCGCCACTATCGCTGCCGCCGCCCGGCGGATGGCTCGCTGGCCATCGACGACGCCAGCGAACAATTGCTGCTGGACCCCAACACCCTGGCCGACGGCGGTTTCCTGTCGCTGGGCGCCTTCAGCCTGAGTCCCGACCAGCGCCTGCTCGGCTACAGCCTGGACACCACCGGCGACGAGATCTACCGGCTGTTCATCAAGGACCTGCACAGCGGCGAGATCAGCGAACTGCCGTTCGAGGACTGCGACGGCAGCCTGTGCTGGGCCAACGACAGCCAGACGCTGTTCTTCGCCGAACTGGACGACACCCACCGCCCGCACAAGCTGTACCGCTACCGGTTGGGCGACGCCGAGGCGCAGCTGGTGTTCAACGAGCCGGACGGGCGCTTCTTCATCCACTGCTACCGCACCAGCTCCGAGCGCCAGCTGGTGCTGGCCAGTACCAGCAAGACCACCAGCGAGGCCTGGGTGCTGGACGCCGAGCGGCCGCACGACGCCTTCGTCTGCGTCGCGCCGCGCGAGGAAGGCCACGAGTACGATCTCGATCACGGCCTGCTCGACGGTGAGTGGCGCTGGTTCATCCGCAGCAACCAGGCCGGCATCAATTTCGCCCTGTACACCGCCCCGCAGGCCAACCCGGAACGTGCCCACTGGCAACTGCTGCGCGCCCACGACCCCGCGGTGATGCTGGAAGATATCGACCTGAACAGCACGGCCCATGTGCTCAGCCTGCGCGAGGGCGGCCTCTCGGTGCTGGAAGTCCATCCGGCCGGCGCCGCGCCCTATCGGGTCGCCCTGCCCGACGCCGTCTACAGCCTGCACGTGGCCAGCACCCTGGAATTCGACAGCCCGGTGATCCGCCTGCGCTACGAATCGCTCAACCGGCCGGCGCAGCTGCGCCAGCTGGAGCTGGCCAGCGGCACGCAGCAGGTGCTCAAGGAAACCCCGGTGGAAGGCCCGTTCGATGCCCAGGCCTACGAGAGCCGGCGGCTGTGGGCCACCGCGCCGGACGGCACGCGCATCCCGGTCAGCCTGGTGGCGCGCCGCGAGGTGTTCGCCGCCGGCCAGCCGGCGCCACTCTATCTCTACGGTTATGGCGCCTATGGCGAAAGCCTCGATCCCTGGTTCTCCCACGCGCGCCTGTCGCTGCTGGAGCGCGGCTTCATCTTCGCCATCGCGCACGTGCGCGGCGGCGGCGAGATGGGCGAGGCCTGGTACCGCGCCGGCAAGCTGGAGCACAAGGCTAACACCTTCGGCGATTTCATCGCCGTGGCGGAAAGCCTCGTCGCCAGCGGCCTCACCCAGCCGGAGAAGCTGGCCATCAGCGGCGGCAGCGCCGGCGGCCTGCTGATCGGCGCGGTGCTCAATCGGCGCCCGGATCTCTTCGGCGCCGCCATCGCCGAAGTGCCCTTCGTCGACGTGCTGAACAGCATGCTCAACCCGGACCTGCCGCTGACCGTCACCGAATACGACGAATGGGGCGACCCGCGCGATCCCGAGGTGCATGCGCGCATCCAGGGCTACGCGCCCTACGAGAACGTGCGCGCCCAGATCTATCCGCCGCTGCTGGTGGTGGCCGGCTACCACGACAGCCGCGTGCAGTACTGGGAGGCCGCCAAGTGGGTCGCCCGCCTGCGCGCCACCAAGGCCGACGACCACCTGCTGCTGCTCAAGACCGAAATGAGCGCCGGCCACGGCGGCATGAGCGGCCGCTACCAGGCCTTGCACGACGTGGCGCTGGAATACGCCTTCCTGCTCAAGGTGCTGGGACTGGCAGCAGGCTGAGGCCACAGGAGCGAATTCATTCGCGGGCTTCTGACTGTGGTTGCAACCACCTCGCCGGCCGCACCTTGCCGGCCGCACCTCACCGGCCGCCAAAAAAGCTCGCGGACACGTCCGCTCCTGCAGGCAATCGTCCTACTGTGCTCCGCCCGGATGTGCCACCTTCTCGCCGGGATCCTTGCCGCTCGGGTCCTGATGCTCGATCACCGCGTTGAGTTCGGCGCCAAACAGCAGCACCGCGGCGGACAGGTAGAAATACATCAGCAGCACGATGATCGCGCCGATGCTGCCGTAGGTGGCGCTGTAGTCGGCGAAGTTCTGCACGTAGTAGCCGAAGCCCAGCGAGGCGGCGATCCAGGTCAACACGGCGATCAGCGAGCCGGGAGTAATGAAGCGGAATTCCTGCTCGACGTCCGGCGTGACGTAATAGAACACGGCCACTGCCAGCACCAGCAAAAGCACCGCCACCGGCCAGCGCAGCCACGCCCAGACCGTCACTACCACCTGTTGCAGGCCGAACAGGTCGGCGAGCCAGCCCATCAGCGTCGGGCCGACCACCATCAGTGCGGCCGCCGTCAGCAGCATGGCAGCCATGCCCACCGTGTAGAGCACCGACAGCGGATAACGCTTCCAGAGGGGGCGCCCCTCGCGCACGTCATAGGCACGGTTCATGGCGACCATGGCCGAACGGATCCCGGCCGACGCCGTCCACAGGGCAAACAGGATGGCGATGGAGAACAACCCGGACTTCTGACGCTCGAATTGCACGATCACCGCATCCACCTGCTCCATGGCCTGGGGCGGCAGCAGCAACGCGGCCTGGCTGCGCAGCCAGTCGTAGAAAGCCTGCAGATCGAGATAGCCGACCACCGCCACCAGAAACAGCAGGAAGGGGAACAGCGAGAACAGCCCGCGAAAAGCCAGGGCGGCGGCATAGGTTTCCATCTCGTCTTCGCCGAACTCCCTGAACGATCGCTTCATCAGCTCGACGAAGCCCAGTCCGCGCAGATCGAACATGCGTTCCTCTCCCTTCAGCTCGCCTGAACAGGGACGGGGCGCAGCGGCATAAGTTTCTTCACCCGGACAAAGGCCGGTAGTCGCCTGCCGCGAACAGCCCGCACGCGCGGCAGTCAGCAGAACACAGCCTCGAACCGGGAGTACGCACTATGCATGGCTACAACACCTCCTCCGAACACCGGGCGCAGAACGTGCACGGCTGGGAACGTACCCTGTCCATCGCCGGCGGCTTCTTCCTGCTGGCCTATGGCCTGCGCAAGGGTGGTCTTGCCGGCCTGGTGGAACTGGGCCTCGGCGGCATGGCGCTGGCCCGCGGCATGACCGGCCAATGCGCGGCCAAGCGGGCCCTGTGCCGATCCTGCGCCGAGGGCGAGTACTGCTCCATCGAGGAACATGAGCAGCAACGGCGCAACGCCGAAGCGGCCACGCACACCAGCACCGTGACCGGCAACGATTCGCTGGACAGCCCGCCAGTGGGCCGCCCCTAACCTCCCCTCCTGCCCCCTCTCCCGTCCAGAGAGGGGCATCGCCCCAATCCGTCGGCCAGCCCGGGCCCACCGATGCGCGCGGCGATTTGCTGGAATTCACAACCTGAACCATGCTCTTGCGCAAGTCGACCCACCGACGGCGACCCGCAGGACGCGAGCGCCTTACCGGAACAAAGACCCAAGGACACGGGAATGAAACGCCACGCCCCCTTCGCCGCAATCATGGCCCTGATCCTGCAGAGTGGTGCGGCATTCGCCTTCGACCTGCTGGACAACGGCGACCTGGCTGGCAATGCCGATCTGTACGAGGCGCGCCAGGTGATAGCCGGCGAACTGCAACTGCATATCAGCCAGCAGGGTCAGCACAACCTGGCCATGCTCGATCAGCAGGGCGACTCGCTGCTTGGCGGCATCGTGCAACAGGGCAGCCATCACGAAGCCTATCTGCTGCAGCAAGGCAGCAACCTGATGGCCAGCATCTGGCAGCAGGGCTATGGCAACCAGGCCGCCATCCTCCAGTTCGGCTACGGCAATGAAGCCCAGATCATCCAGGCCGGCGCACACAACACGGCCAGCATCGAGCAATCCGGATCAGGGCTATATGGCCGGATCACGCAGGTGGGCGTCGGGCTGCACGCGCAGGTGCGACAGCGCTGACGCCCCGAGAAACACCAATAAGGAAAGCAGTAGTACACCAACAAGGAGGCAATACCATGTTCAACAAATCCCCCCTCGCCGCAGCGATTCTGATGCTCAGCGCCGGTCCGGTGCTGGCCGACGGCGTTTCCGAACAAACCCAACAGGGCTGGCACAATGACGCGGCAGTGGTGCAGGTCGGCGGCAACGCGCACGCCGTGCAACTGCAGGATGGCGCCGGCAACGACGCTCGCTCGCTGCAGACCGTCAGCGTCGGCACGATCAATCAGCGCCAGCAGGGCACTCACAACCGAGCGAACGCCGACCAGCACCTCGCCGGCCCGGGCAGCAGCATCCGCCAGGTGCAGGAAGGCCATGCCAACGACGCCCACGCCACCCAGTTCGGCAGCTGGGGCAGCAGCGCCAACCAGGTCCAGCTGGGCAATGGCAACGATTCCTCGGTCGCCCAGTACGGCAGTGCGCACAGCCGTGCCACCACCATCCAGCGCGGGGATGACAACAGTGCCCAGGTGCGCCAGGACCTGAGCCTGCACAGCCGCGCCCGGATCGAACAGCAAGGCTCGCTGAACGAGGCCTCCGCCGAGCAGCGCTTCACGCTGGGCGGCAGCATCGACATCGAGCAACAGGGCACCCTGCACCAGATCAGCGTGTATCAGCTCGACACCGCCGGCAACCGGGTGACCACCCTGCAGAACGGCGTCAACAGCTCCGCCAGCATCACCCAGCGCAGCCAGACTGGCAGCCAGGTGCAGATCACCCAGTTCGGCGGCCTGCAGGACGTCACCGTCCACCAGGCAGCCGCCGACCACAGCCTGATCGAGACCCTGCAGACCGGCGAAGGCAACAGCCTGCAGGTCGAGCAGATCGACGGCACCCACCTCACCGCGCGACTCACCCAGCACGGCGTGGGCAACAACCAGACCCTGGAGCAAAGCGGCGAAGGCAACAGCGTGACCCTGACTGCCAACGGCGGCGACAACCGCGTGCGGCTGACCCAGACCGGCAACTACAACGAGCTGTACTTCGATCAGAACGGCAGCGACAACCTGCTGATTGCCGAGCAGCGTGGCACCTCCAACCGCTTCGATGGCAGCAGCAACGGCTGGCACAACACCGGCTATCTGGACCAGGACGGCAGCTTCAACCAGGCCACCCTGCGCCAGAGCGGCCACCTGAACACCGCGGACATCACGCAGTACGGCAGCAACGGCAGCGCTTACGTCAGCCAGGCAGGCTCGCTGAACTACGCCGTGGTGAACCAGGCGGGCTACAACCAGGTCAGCACCATCCACCAGTACGGCTACGGCAACCAGGCCAGCGCGCTGCAGCGCTGAGGCCGTGCGCGGGAGCGAAGTTTTTCGCTCCCGCGCCTTCGCAACACGCAAAACAAAGGGGGGGACGGATTTCCGTCCCCCCCTTTGTTTTGTCCTTGATCACCTCAACGGGCGTTGGCCAGGTACTTGCCCAGCGTCGAATCGGCCAGTGCGGCCGGATTGGCGGCCTGCCACAGCTTGCGCTCGATGCCTTGAGCGATCAGGTGGGCGACCGCCGCTTCGATGGCCGACAGCACACAGAGCTGCGCAGGCTCGTTGATGGTGTAACCGGCCTCTGCTTCGAGCAGCTCCTTCAGTTCGATGAACTTGAACACGCCAGCGCTGCGCGCCACCGAGTAGATCGTCTTGCTGGTCATGACATTGGCCAACACTTGTCCGCTGCGCACATCCACCGCCCGCAGGCTCACAGATACCTGGTCCACCCGGTACTCGTTCGACACGCCGATGCCCAGGTAACGGGCGCCCTCGCCGCCCGTGCGCACATTGCTGTCGAAGGCGACGATGCCGCCCTCTAGCACGATGTTGGCCGCCTGCAGCGGCGGCAACTCGGCGAGGATGTTGGCCGGCGTGCCATCCTTCTGCTGCGAGGCGCGGATGATCTTGCGCTCGGTCAGCAGGTTCTGCAGGCCCTCGCGCTCCAGCACCATGAACCAGCCGCTGGCCTGCAAAGCATCCATCAGCATGCTGGCCGCGCCCTGGGTGACGCTGGTGGAAAAGGAACTGGCCGGAGACGGCTTGTATTGCCCGGTCTGGTCACGGAACCCGTAGACCGCCGTGACGACCAATCCCCTGGGCTTGGGCATGTTGACCAGGTCATGGTAGGTCGATGCCCGGGGGGTCAGTGTGGGTATTTCCGCATCGTGCTCGGCCGGCATCGGCTCACGCAACGAACAGCCCTGCAACAGCGCGCCGGCCAATGCCACCGCTAGTAAGGTTCTCATGCCACATCCCTGTTTCATGGATCAGTTCGGCGTCCAGCCGCTGAGTACGATCTCCGACACCTCGCCGGTGACGCGGTCGGTCACCAGAATGCTGAGGATTCCGGAGTTCGCGTTGTCCTGGATCTCGATGATGAAGGCACTGGTGGTCAGGGTGCCGGTCTGGCCGCTCTCGATGTTGGTCATCAGCTGCGACAGCAGCCGCGATTCCAGCTGGCTGGTGAAACGTTCCAGCGCGGTGGTACCGGTATAGCCCGCGCCCAGCCCGGACCCCGGGGCTGAGTGGTCGTTCTGTGCCTGGGCATTGCCCAGCAGCCAGCCGCCATTCAGCGGGTTGCCCCCGAACGACGGGTTGATCGGCGTATAGACCAGCTCACTGGCCTGAACGCTTGCGAGCAGGCCGCTGCAGGCCAGCCCCAGCGCGGCGAACCGCGCGCTCCACTGCCCTCTCATAACTCGTCTCGCTCCATGTCCGTGGTGTCCTGCAGGAGGATTTCCAGTCGTCTTCGGATCACCGTTTCCTTGACCTGATCGGCTGCCGCGTAGGCCACCGTTTGCAGCTGCGCGGTGTTGGGCGCCAGGAAGCTACGGTAGACGGTGCGCTGCTCGTACTCCACCCAGATCAGGCTGCCCCAGCGCGCCGAAGGTCGTTCGCGCACCACCAGATTGAAGTCCAGGCGGCTGGTATCTCGCAGCCGCTCGGTGAAATAGCGGTAGAACTGGTGGCCGATGTGGCTGATCGTCTGGTCGACGATGAAACCATTGAGCTCGTCGTCCAGGTTGCCGGGCCGGACCGGGCTCGCGGGCAGCAGCAGCAACAGGCACAGAAGGGTTCGGGCAAATAAAGGCGATACGCGGGCGAAGTCCATGTCGGCGATCAGCATCCTGCTGCGCGGCGGCGGTCGTGGGGAAGGCAGTGCGAACTTTAGTCGATGCCGTTGCGGCCTGCGCCTCCGCACAGAAAAGCGTGACGCGCGTCACGCCCCGCTCTGTGGACCGATTCTGGCGGCCGCAAAAAAGAACCCCGCCGGCGGCGGGGTTCTTATCTCGGAGCTCGAAGGCGGGTCAGCCAACGAAGCTGAGCAGCACCCCTGCGGCCACGGCGGAGCCGATGACACCGGCCACGTTGGGTCCCATGGCGTGCATGAGCAGGAAGTTCTGCGAGTTGGCCTCAAGCCCGACCTTGTTCGACACCCGGGCTGCCATTGGCACCGCCGAGACACCCGCCGAGCCGATCAGCGGGTTGATCTGGTTGGTGCTGAAGCGGTTCATGATCTTGGCCATGATGATCCCCGCGGCCGTACCGGCCGAGAACGCCACCATGCCCAGCGCCAGGATGCCCAGGGTCTTCATCTGCAGGAAGGCCTCGGCGGACAGCTTAGAGCCGACGGTCAAGCCCAGCGCGATGGTGATGATGTTGATCAGCGCGTTACGCGAGGTATCGGCCAGGCGATCCACCACACCGCATTCGCGCAGCAGGTTGCCGAAGGCAAACATGCCGATCAGCGGCGCGGCATCCGGCAGCAGCATGCCGACCAGCAGGCACAGCAGCAGCGGGAAGACGATCTTCTCCACCTGGCTGACATGCCGCAGCTGGGTCATGACGATGGCGCGCTCTTCCGGTGTGGTCAGCGCACGCATGATCGGCGGCTGGATCAGCGGCACCAGGGCCATGTAGGAGTATGCAGCCACGGCGATCGGGCCGAGCAGGTCCGGCGCCAGCTTGGAGGTGACGAAGATCGAGGTCGGACCATCGGCGCCACCAATGATGGCGATCGACGCGGCTTCCTTGAGGGTGAACTCCAGGCCGGGGATGCCGCTGGCGGTCAGCGCCAGGGCGCCCAGCAGCGTGCCGAAGATGCCGAACTGCGCGGCGGCGCCGAGCAGCAGCGTCTTGGGGTTGGCCAGCATCGGACCGAAATCGGTCATGGCGCCGACGCCCATGAAGATCAGCAGCGGGAACACGCTGGTCGGCAGACCCACCTCGTAGAACAGGTGCAGGATGCCGGCGCCCTCGGCCATGTTGGCCACCGGGATGTTGGCCAGGATGCCGCCGAAGCCGATGGGAATCAGCAGCAAGGGTTCGAAACCCTTGCGGATCGCCAGGTAGATCAGACCGATACAGACCAGCATCATCAGCGCCTGACCGGCCTCCAGATGATACAGGCCGGTGCTCTGCCAGAGCGTGAGCAACTTTTCCATGGAACGCTCCTTAGGCGATGCTCAGCAGGGGATGGCCAACCGCGACCGCGTCGCCGACCTTCACCTCGACGGTGGAGACGGTGCCGGCCTTGAAGGCGCGGATCTCGGTTTCCATCTTCATGGCCTCGAGGATCACCACCAGGTCGCCTTCCTGTACCAATTGGCCGGGCTGTACCAGGACCTTGAAGATGTTGCCGGCCAGCGGCGCGGGCTGCGGCTCGCCGGACGCCGGCACGGCGGCGGACGCGGCGGCCGTCGGCGAAGCGGCGCCATTGAGCGGCTTGATACCCTCGATGTCACCGCCATCGCTGACCTGCACCACGAACGACTTGCCATTGACGTCCACGGTGTAGACCTCCGGCTTGCCAGACTCGCGGGGCGCCGCTTCCCGGCCGTTCGGCGCCGGCTCGAAGGCCGCCGGGTTGCCACGGTTCTCCAGGAACTTCAGGCCGATCTGCGGGAACAGCGCATAGGTCAGCACGTCGTCGATCTCGTCGGCGGCCAGGCGGATGCCCTTCTCGCGGGCGATGCCCTTGAGCTCGGCGGTCAGCTTGTCCATCTCGGCCTCGAGCAGGTCGGCCGGGCGGCAGGTGATCGCTTCACCACCATCCAGCACCCGGGCCTGCAGTTCGGCGTTGAACGGCGCCGGCGCCGCGCCGTACTCGCCCTTGAGCACGCCGGCGGTTTCCTTGGTGATCGACTTGTAGCGCTCGCCGGTGAGCACGTTGATCACCGCCTGGGTACCGACGATCTGCGAGGTGGGGGTGACCAGCGGGATGAAGCCCAGGTCCTCGCGCACGCGCGGGATCTCGTCCAGCACCTGGTCGAACTTGTCCAGCGCGCCCTGCTCCTTGAGCTGGCTTTCCATGTTGGTCAGCATGCCGCCGGGCACCTGGGCGACCAGGATGCGCGAGTCGACGCCGCGCAGGGTGCCTTCGAACTTCGCGTACTTCTTGCGCACCTCGCGGAAGTAGGCGGCCACTTCTTCGAGCAGTTCCAGGTTCAGGCCGGTGTCGCGCTCGGTGCCCTGGAAGATCGCCACCACCGACTCGGTCGGCGAATGGCCGTAGGTCATGGACAGCGAGGAGATGGCGGTGTCGACGTTGTCGATGCCGGCTTCCACGGCCTTGAGGATGGCGGCGGTGGACAGCCCGGCGGTGGCGTGGCACTGCATGTGCACCGGAATGGCCAGGCTGGCCTTCAGACGCGAGACCAGCTCGTAGGCCTGGTACGGGGTGAGGATGCCGGCCATGTCCTTGATGGCCACCGAGTCGGCGCCCATGTCTTCGATCTGCTTGGCCAGGTCGACCCACATGTCCAGGGTGTGCACCGGGCTGGTGGTGTAGGAAATGGTGCCCTGGGCGTGCTTGCCCTGGCGCTTCACGGCGCGCAGCGCGGTGTCCAGGTTTCGCGGGTCGTTCATCGCGTCGAACACGCGGAACACGTCCACGCCGTTGATCGCGGCGCGCTCGACGAACTTCTCCACCACGTCATCGGCGTAGTGGCGGTAGCCGAGGAGGTTCTGGCCACGCAGCAGCATCTGCTGGCGGGTGTTGGGCATCGCCTTCTTCAGCTCGCGGATGCGCTCCCAGGGGTCCTCGCCCAGATAGCGGATGCAGGCGTCGAAGGTCGCGCCACCCCAGCTTTCCACCGACCAGAAACCTACCTGGTCGAGTTTGGGCGCGATGGGCAGCATGTCTTCCAGGCGCACGCGGGTGGCGAGGATGGACTGGTGGGCGTCACGCAGCACCACATCGGTAATGCCGAGCGGCTTCTTGTTCGAAACGGTCATGGGGATTTCCCTTTCCTGGGTCAGGCGCGGCGCGCGCGGTGAAGGTGAATCGCGGCCCGGATGGCGGCCAGGGTGTCTGCATCGGCCGGCGCAGGCGTGGCAACCTGCTGGGTCGGCGTGGCCGGCGGCTCGCTGACGAAGCGGCCGGTCAGGAAGGTCATCAGGCGAATGCAGAAGATCAGCAGAATCAGGAAGACGAAGACCGAACCCATGCCGAATAGCATGAGTTCAACACCTTCGAGCAGAAGTTGGCTGGTTTGCATGCAACTCTCCGAAGGACGCCCTTGTGGAGCGCCAGCATTATTGTTGTCTATGGCTCTTGGCTTTATTCAGCGCGCCTACGGCGGGCGGCCGGCTGCGCACGCTACCGACCCCGCAGGAAGCGAGTCAATGATTATCGCCGGGGAAAATGCACCGAACGCAGTCTTTTGGTCTACCGAACGGAAGGCGTGTGCAGCCCCCGCAAAGGACGAAAGGCCCCGGATGACGTCGTCTGGCCAGCATCCGCTCCGCCAGGCGCCCCGTCCGCCGCGACGACGGGTCGCAGGGGATTGTCGCGGCTGCGCCGCCAGACTGGGTCCACCGGCCGCAAACGATCGACCCCGCCCATGACCCTCGACGATATCGACTTCGCCGCCCTCTACCGCGAGCACCTGCGCCAGGCCGGCCGCACGCCCAAGCCGGCCAGCGACTGGGATCGCCGCGCCGGCGAACTGAACCGCAGCAGCCAGGCCTCGCGCTACGCCAGCGACTTCATCGGCCGCATGAACCTGGACGGCGCCCGCACGCTGCTGGACATCGGCTGCGGGCCGGGCACCCTGGCGCTGCCGCTGGCCGCGCGGCTGGAGCGGGTGTACGGCCTGGACTTCAGCGCCGGCATGCTCGCCTGCCTGGCCCAGAACGCCCAAGAGCAGGGCCTGGGCAATGTGCAGGGCATCCAGCGCGCCTGGGAAGAGGACTGGAGCGACGTGCCAGTGTGCGACATCGTGGTGGCGTCGCGCTCGGGGCTGGTCGAAGACCTGGCCGACGCCCTGGACAAGATGAACCGCCACGGCCGGCTGCGCGCCTACATGACCCAACTGGTCGGTGGCGCCCTCAGCGAGCCGGAGATCGCCGCCCTGCTCGGCCGCCAGCCCCGGCGCCTGCCGGATTACCTGTACACCGTCAGCCTGCTGCACCAGCGCGACATCCACCCGCGCCTGGACTACCTGGAAACCCGCAACCGCCTGGGCGGCACCCGCAACTTCGAGGAATTCGCCCAGCGCGTGGCCTGGGCCTTCGGGCCGATCGATGCCGACCAGCGCGCCGAATTGCAACGCTGGTACCAGGTCGACCCGGAGCGCGCCCGCAGCGGCGGTGCGCCGATGCGCTGGGCGTTTATCAGTTGGGATATTCCATCGAGGCGCTGAGCCGGAGCGCCGCGAGGTAACGGTACGGCGAACGGCGTTTTTCCCGGTCGCCACATCGGTGCGCACCGCTGCCTCGTCTCGGCGGGCAAGGCATTGCCTTGCCCGGCCTACGAGTCACCAGCCCTGTAGGGCGGACAGCGCTTTCCTGTCCGCAGACTGGCCCCCGGCTAGCCGCGCACGGCGGACAAGAACGACGTTGTCCGCCCTACGGGTTCCGCACGCAACTCACGCTTCCACCAGCGCCCACTGCTTGCTCAGGCGCTTGTCCGACACCGGCATCTTCGTGCCCAGTTGCTGGGCCCACAGTGAGACGCGGTATTCCTCCAGCATCCAGCGGTAAGCCACTAATTCAGGGTCGCGCTTGCCTTCCTGCAGGTGCTTCTTCAGGCGCGCCTGGTACTGCTCCCAGTAGCCGGCCAGCTCGCCGCTCCACACCCGGTCGCGCTGCAGCTGCGCGCCAATCTTGTCGAAGCGCTGCTCGATGGCCTTGAGGTAACGGGGATATTCGCGCAGCCATTCGCCCGGCGTCTCGCGCACGAAGCCGGGGTAGATGAGGTTGCCCAGCTGCGCCTTGATGTCGTTGAGCGCCACCGCCTGGGCCAGGTCGATGCGACCCTTGAAGCGTTTCTGCAGGGCGTGCCAGTGCTTGAGGATCTCCAGCACCAGCCGCGACAGACGCTCGGCGTGCTCGGTCCAGGCGCCGCGCTTGTGCTCAGCCAGCGAGGCCAGCGCGGCACCGTCACGCGGCAAGGGCTCGACGCCGTCGAGGATGCAGCTGTCCAGGCTGGCCAGCAGGATGTCCTCGGTCAGCGCCTCGACGCGGCCCAGGTCGCGATACAGCAGGCCCATGTCGGTCAGGCCCGGCAGCTTGCCGCGCAGGAATTTCGCCTGTTCGCTGAGCTGCTGAAGCAGCAGGCGCTGTAGCGCGCGGCGATGCTGGAACTCGGCCTCGGCCTGGGTCGGGAAGCGCCCCTCCTTGACCACCCCGCCCTCTTCCACCAGCGCCGGGTAGACGGTCATGGCCAGGCCGGCGACCTTCTGCTGGGTCTTCTCGGCCACCGGGGCGAAACCCTTGGCTTCCACCGGCTTCTGCTGCTCGGCCTTCTGGGTCGGCAGCGCCAGCGCCGCCTGGCTGGCTTCGCTGAAGCGCGCGGTGATTTCCGCCAGGTCGCGGCCTTCGCCGAGGAACTTGCCGCGCGCGTCCACCACTTCGATGTTCATGCGCAGGTGGCTTTCCACCTTCTCGCCGGCCTCGGCCCAGGCTTCCTCCGGCACCCGGGCACCGGTCATGCGCTGCAGTTCGCGGCCCAGCGCCTCGGGCAGCGAGCCTTCGGCGAAGGGCAGCTTGGCCAGCGCGGCGCGCACGAAGTCCGGCACCGGCACGAAGTTCTTGCGCATCGCCTTGGGCAGGTTGCGCACCAGCTCGATGGCGCGGGCTTCCAGGAGGCCCGGTACCAGCCATTCCAGGCGCTCGGCCGGCAACTGCGGCAGCAGCGGCGCGGGCACGCGCACGGTCACGCCGTCGCGCGGATGGCCGGGCTCGAAGTGATAGGTCAGCGGCAATTGCAGCTCGCCCAGGCGCAGGTGATCCGGGTACTGGGCGGCGGTGATCTCGCTGGCGTCGCGGGCCAGCACGTCTTCCTCGCGCATCAGCAGCAGCTGCGGGTTCTTCTGGCTCTCGCGCTTGTACCAGCTCTCGAAGCTGGCGGCCTGGTAGATGTCCTGCGGCAGGCGCGCGTCGTAGTAGGCGAACAGCGTGTCCTCGTCGGCGAGGATGTCGCGGCGCCGCGCCTTGGCCTCCAGCTCGTCGAGCAGCTCCAGCAGGTCGCGATTTTCGGTGAGGCACTTGGCGCGGCTATTGATCTCGCCGCGCACCAGCCCCTCGCGGATGAACAGCTCGCGGGCCGCCGGCGGGTCGACGGGGCCGTAATGCACCGGGCGCTTGCCGACCACGATCAGGCCGAACAGGGTGATCTGCTCGAAGGCCACCACCTGGCCGCGCCTCTTCTCCCAGTGCGGCTCGAAGTGGTTCTTCTTGATCAGGTGCCCGGCCAGCGGCTCGATCCAGTCCGGCTCGATCTTCGCCACCATGCGCGCGAACAGCTTGGTGGTTTCCACCAGCTCGGCGGCCATCACCCACTGCGGCTTCTTGCGGCCGATGACGCTGGAGGGGTGAATCCAGAAGCGCCGCTGGCGGGCACCGAGGAAATCGCCGTCCTCGGTCTTGCTGCCGATGTGGCTGAGCAGGCCGGACAGAATCGCCTGGTGCACGGCGGCGTAGCCCTTGGCGCGCTGGGCGGCGGCCCGGGCTTCGGCCTGCTCCTTGAGCTTGGCGTTGAGCTTGGTGTCGGTGGTGGGGGTGATGCGATTGGTGGAAGAGGCTTCGCCGTCTTCAACCCTGCGGTCGTCGGTCGCTGCGTAGGGTGGATGGCCGGAGCCATCCACCGCCTTGCCGGCGCCGAGCTTGAGTTCGCGCACGATCAACAGCAGTTGCCGATGCGCATCGCGCCACTCGCGCAGGCGCAGGTAGTTGAGGAAGTTTTTGCGGCACCAGCTGCGCAGCGCGTTGGCGCCCAGCTCCTGGCGCTTTTCCTCGAAGCCACGCCACAGGTTGATCAGCGCGGCGAAGTCGGAATCCGGGTCCTTCCACTGGGCATGGGCCTGGTCGGCGGCCTGCTGGCGGTCGGCCGGGCGTTCGCGCACATCCTGCACGGACAGCGCGCTGGCCACGATCAGCACCTCGTCGAGGCTGCCCAGGCGCGCGGCTTCCAGCAGCATGCGGCCCAGGCGCGGGTCGATGGGGATGCGCGCCAGTTGGCGACCCAGGGCGCTGATGCGCCCCTCGCGGTCCACCGCCGACAGTTCCTGCAGCAGGTTGAAGCCGTCGCTGATCGCCTTGCCGTCCGGCGGCTCGATGAAGGGGAAATCCGCGATATCGCCCAGGCGCAGGTGCAGCATCTGCAGGATCACCGCCGCCAGGTTGGTGCGCAGGATCTCCGGATCGGTGAATTCCGGCCGGCCGAGGAAATCCTCCTCGCTGTACAGGCGGATGCAGATGCCCGGCTCGACGCGTCCGCAGCGGCCCTTGCGCTGGTTGGCGCTGGCCTGCGACACCGCCTCGATGGGCAGGCGCTGCACCTTGGAGCGATAGCTGTAGCGGCTGATCCGCGCGGTGCCGGAGTCGATCACGTAGCGTATGCCCGGCACGGTCAACGAGGTTTCCGCCACGTTGGTGGCCAGCACGATCTTGCGCCCGGCGGCCGGCTTGAAGATCTTCTGCTGCTCGGCCGGGGTCAACCGCGCATACAGCGGCAGCACCTCGGTCAGACGCAGATTGGCCTTGCGCAGCACCTCGGCGGCGTCGCGAATCTCGCGCTCGCCGGGCAGGAACACCAGTACGTCGCCGGGGCGCTTGCCGACGCTCTTCTCGTGGGCCTCGATTTCGGCCAGCGCGGCGAGGATGCCCTGATCGACCGTCAGGTCGTCCTCGACCCGGTTGCCGTCCTCGTCGGTCTCGGCGGCCAGCGGGCGGTACCAGGTTTCCACCGGGTAGGTGCGCCCGGAGACTTCGATGATCGGCGCGTTATCAAAATGCTTGCTGAAACGCTCCAGATCGATGGTCGCCGAGGTGATGATGACCTTCAGGTCCGGGCGGCGCGGCAGCAGCTTCTTCAGGTAGCCGAGCAGGAAATCGATGTTCAGCGAGCGCTCGTGGGCCTCGTCGACGATCAGCGTGTCGTACTTTTCCAAAAAGCGGTCGTGCTGGGTTTCCGCCAGCAGGATGCCGTCGGTCATCAGCTTGATCAGGGTGCGCTCGGTGCTCTGGTCCTCGAAGCGCACCTGGTAGCCGACCAGTTCGCCCAGCGGCGCGGCCAGCTCCTCGGCGACCCGGGTGGCCACGCTGCGCGCCGCCAGCCGGCGCGGCTGGGTGTGGCCGATCAGGCCGTTCACGCCCCGGCCGATTTCCAGGCAGATCTTCGGCAGCTGGGTGGTCTTGCCCGAACCGGTCTCGCCGGCAATCACCAGCACCTGATGCTTCTCCAGCGCGGCCTTGATCTCGTCGCGCTTGGCGGCAATCGGCAGCGCATCGTCGTAACGAATGGCCGGCACGCTCGCGCGGCGCGCCTGCACCTTGGCGCAACTGGCCTGGAAGCGCTCCAGCCACTGGGCCAGGCGGGCGTCGTCGGGCTTCTTCTGCAGGTCCTGCAACTGGCGGCGCAGGCGATGGCGATCGGCGGAAAACGCCTGGTCGAGATTGTTCAGCAGGGTGGCAATGGCAGGCAGGGCGTCGGTCATCGAGCAATCGCGGGCAAATCGGAAAGGGCGCGATTGTGGCAGATTTTCCGCGCCCGGGCGCGGCGTACGCGGCGTGCAGCGGTTACCCTAGCCAGCATTCGATGAGCCGGGCGAATCGCGATGGACAATCCCCTGAGTGAAATGAGCTGGCGCGAGCGCCTTTACGTGGTGATCTTCTTCACCAACACCCCGGAAGGCCGGCGCTTCGACACCTGGCTGCTGGTGGCGATCCTGGCCAGCCTGCTGGTGGTGATGTTCGACAGCATCCCCACGGTGAATGCCGAAGCGGGCCTGCCGCTGCTGGCGCTGGAATGGCTGTTCACCCTGCTGTTCATGGTCGAGTACGGGGTGCGCATCTACTGCCATCCGGAACCGCGCAAGTACATCTTCAGCTTCTATGGGGCGGTCGACCTGCTGTCGTTCCTGCCCAGCTTCCTGGCCCTGCTGGTGCCCGGCAGCCAATACCTGATCGTGGTGCGCGTGCTGCGCCTGCTGCGGGTGTTCCGGATTCTCAAACTGACCCCTTACCTGAGCCAGGCCAACTTCCTGCTGGTGGCGCTGCGCGGCAGCCGGCAGAAGATCATCGTGTTCCTGCTCACGGTGAGCACCCTGGTGGTGATCTTCGGCACGCTGATGTACGTGATCGAGGGCCCGGAAAACGGCTTCACCAGCATACCCACCAGCGTGTACTGGGCGGTGGTGACGCTGACCACTGTCGGCTACGGCGACATGGTGCCGCACACCGGACTGGGCAAGACACTGGCCACGCTGATCATGGTCACCGGCTACTCGATCATCGCCGTGCCCACCGGCATCTTCACCGCCGAACTGGCCAACGCCATGCGCCAGGACAGCCTGCTCCACGACTGCCCGACCTGCCACAAGGACCACCACGAACCCCAGGCAGCGTTCTGCAGCCGCTGCGGGGAGAAGCTGTTCACGAAGACGACCGAGGAGCCAGCGTAGGGCGGACAACGTTGGCGCCGTCGCGCGCAGCGGCGGCCGGAAAAACGCCGACCGCCCTTGTATCTCGACTACCTGTCTGCTATACACAACTGACGCATCCGACGACCCCTTACGTTTTAAACAGAGTAGGTCGCTCGCCAGCACAAAAGAACACATCGTCTCAAACAACTGCGTCAACGTCTCGCACCCCCCA
>NZ_JRUD01000009.1 GCF_000802425.1 Pseudomonas flexibilis
CCGGGTGGTCGGCTGAGCTGCGACTGAGGGTGAAGATGGTGTGGTTTCAGTGGTCGCGCGCCCAGAGATATATAGGCGTAGGGGTGCGTGAGCTGGGTGAGATGGGGATAAGGGCCAGGGATCACAGGCGGCGAGCGCTTGGTGCGACTGGCCGTCGAGCAGGGTCAGCGCCAGGTTGCGGCCGGCCAGCATCTGTTCGAGCTGGGCGCGGCGTTCGGCGTTGGCGCAGGGTAATACGAAGTGCAGCTCCGGACGCAGGGCGCGCAGGCGCTCGGCGGCATCCAGGAACAGACTGCCCAGCTTGGCCACTTCGCCGCCCCGACTACCCGGCAGCAGGGCCACCACGGCGCCCTCCTCTGCCAGACCCAGCTCGCGGCGCGCCTGGGCGCGGTCGGCCTGCAGCGGGATATCGTCGGCCAGCGGGTGGCCGACGAAGCACACCGGCACCTGGTGCTCGGTGTAGAACTGTGCCTCGAACGGGAACAGGGTCAGCATCAGATCGCAGGCATCGCGGATCTTGAACACGCGCTTCTGCCGCCAAGCCCACACCGAGGGGCTGACATAGTGAACGGTCTTGATGCCGGCCTGACGCAACTTGAACTCGACACCGAGGTTGAAATCCGGGGCGTCGATGCCGATGAACACGTCGGGCTTGGCGGCGGTCAGGTCGGCGATCAGCTGCTTGCGGCGGCGCAGCAGCTCGGGCAGTCGGCCGAGCACCTCGACCAGGCCCATGACCGCCAGGCGCTCCATGGGGAACATGGAGACCAGGCCCTCGGCCTCCATGCGCGGACCGCCTACGCCGATGAACTCCACCTCCGGATGGCGTGCCTTGAGGGCACGCATCAAGCCCGAGCCGAGGATGTCGCCGGACGCTTCGCCGGCGACCAGTGCGACGCGCAAGGAAGCCGCCATGGCGTCAGCGGGTGATGCCGCGCGTGGAGGCGCGGATGGAGTCACGGAACAGAGCCACTTCGGGGAACTGGCTGGCCGTGCCTTCGAGCTCGGCCAAGGCCTGCTCGATGGTCAGACCCTGGCGGTAGACGATCTTGTAGGCGCGGCGCAGGGCCTGGATCGCCTCGGCGGAGAAACCGCGCCGGCGCATGCCCTCGAAGTTCATGCTGCGCGCCTCGGCCGGGTTGCCGAATACGGTGACGAAGGCCGGCACGTCCTTGCCGATGGCCGTGCCCATGCCGGAGAAGCTGTGGGCGCCGATACGCACGTGCTGGTGCACCAGGGTGTAGCCGGAGAGGATCGCCCAGTCGTCCATCACCACGTGACCCGCCAGCGCGGTATTGTTCACCAGGATGCAGTGGTTGCCGATCACGCAGTCATGCCCCACATGGGCGTAGGCCATGATCAGGTTGTGGCTGCCGATGGTGGTTTCCGAACGGTCCTGCACGGTGCCCCGGTGCAGGGTCACGCCTTCGCGGATGACATTGTGGTCACCGATCACCAGGCGAGTGGCTTCACCCTTGTACTTGAGGTCGGGAGTGTCTTCGCCGATGGAAGAGAACTGGAAGATCTGGTTGTTGCGACCGATGCGGGTGGGACCCTTGACGATCACATGCGGGCCGATGACGGTACCTTCACCGATCTCCACATCCGGGCCGATGATCGACCAGGGGCCGACGCTGACGTTTTCGGCCAGACGGGCACTCGGGTCGATGATCGCGCGCGGGTCAATCGAACTCATAGTTTGCGTTCCGCACAAATGATTTCCGCCGAGCAGACCGGCTTGTCGTCCACGCTCGCCTCGCAGGCGAACTTCCAGATGCCACGCTTGGCGCTAAGGAAGCGCGCCTGCAGGGTCAGCTTGTCGCCGGGCACGACCGGCTGACGGAAGCGCAGGTTGTCGGAACCGACGAAGTAGTAGAGGGTGCCGTCCGCCGGCGTGGCATCCAGCATGCGGAAACCCAGGAGGCCGGCGGCCTGGGCCATGGCTTCGATGATCAGCACGCCCGGCATGATCGGGTGCTGCGGGAAATGCCCGTTGAAGAACGGCTCGTTGATCGTGACGTTCTTGTAGGCGCGAATGGTCTTGCCTTCCAGATCAATGGCCTCGACCCGGTCCACCAGCAGGAACGGGTAGCGGTGCGGCAGCAGTTCACGTATTTCGTTGATGTCCATCATGTTCAGGAAGCCTTGATACTCAGGAAGAATGCGGTTGAAACCTTCAGGCTTCAGATGAGGCATCCCCGTCCGGGGTCACGGCCGCCAGACGTTTTTCAAGTTGTTGCAGACGGCGGGCCATCTCGTCGAGCTGACGGATGCGCGCCGCACTCTTGCGCCACTCGGCCGCCGGTTGCATGGCCGTACCGGAGGAATAGGAGCCCGGTTCGGTGATCGAACGGGTCACCATGGTCATACCGGTGACGAACACGTTGTCGCAGACTTCGATGTGCCCGACCATGCCGACGCCGCCGGCGATCATGCAATGACGGCCGATCTTGGTGCTGCCGGAAATGCCCACGCAGCCCGCCATGGCGGTGTGGTCGCCGATCTGCACGTTGTGCGCGATCATGATCTGGTTGTCGAGTTTGACGCCGTTACCGATCAGGGTATCGGCCAGCGCTCCGCGATCTACAGTGGTATTTGCGCCGATTTCCACATCGTCGCCGATGGTCACGCCGCCGATCTGGGCGATCTTCTGCCAGACACCCTTCTGGTTGGCGAAGCCGAAGCCTTCGCCGCCAATCACCGCGCCAGACTGAATCACCACGCGCTTGCCGATGGTGACGTCGTGGTAAAGGGTGACCCGCGGTGCCAGCCAGCCACCCTCGCCCACCACGGAGCGGGCGCCGATCACGCAGTGCGCGCCGATGGTCACATGGGCGCCGATCCTGGCGCCGCTTTCGATGACGGCACAGGGCCCGATGCTGGCGCTAGGATCGATTTCGGCGTCATCGGCCACCACGGCGGAGGGATGAATGCCCGCGCCGGCGACCGGCTTGCGATCGAACAGGTGCGAGAGCCCCGCGTAGGCCAGATAGGGATCCGGTACCACCAGCGCGTCGCCTGCATACCCCTCGGCGTCTGCAGCCTTGAGCAGCACGGCGCCGGCCCGGGTCTGGTCCAGGTACTTGCGGTACTGGGGATTGGCCAGGAAGGTCAGTTGCCCGGGGCCGGCGTCCTGCAGGGTAGCCAGTCCGGAGATCTGCTTGTCGGCGGCGCCACGCAGGGTGGCGCCCAGTCGCTCGGCCAGCTCGCCGAGAGTGAATGCTAGAGACTTCATACTTCAGCGCAGTTGGTTCATCCGTTCGATCACCTGGCGGGTGATGTCGAGTTGCGGTTTGACGTCGATGACGGCGGCGCGGTCCAGAACCAGGTCGTAGTTGCCCTTCTTGAGCACATCGGCAACGGCCTGGTCGAGCTTGGGCTTGAGCTGCTGCAGGGTTTCCTGGTCACCACGCGCCTTGGCTTCGTTCAACTCGCGGGACTGAGCCTGGAAGTCACGAGCCTTCTGGCGGAACTCCAGCTCCAGGCGCTCACGCTCGGCGGTGGACAGCTTGTCGCCTTCCTTGGTCAGGCGATCCTGCAGACGCTTGGCGTCGCTTTCCAGGGTCTTCAGCTTGTTGAGATCCGGACCGTATTTCTTCTCGGCGTCCACGGCGTAGCGCTTGGCGGCATCGGACTCGAGCAGCGCCATCTGGTAGTTCAGTACGGCGATCTTCATTTCGGCAAAAGCCGGGGCAGCCACCAGGGCGGAGGCCAGGAGAACCAGCTGGGTGAGTTTACGCACGGTGTACTCCAGGGTTGGGTGGATCAGAAGGTTTGACCAAGGGAGAACTGGAAGACCTGGGTGTCGGAGTCTTCCGGCTCATTGATCGGCTTGGCCAGGCTGAAGCTCAGCGGGCCCAGCGCGGTGATCCAGGTCAGGCCGACGCCGACGGAGCTGGCCATGTTGCCGATGTCGATGTCGCAGCTCGGATCGTTACGGTTCTTCTGGGACGCACTGCAGTTGGTGTCGAATACGTTGCCCACATCGACGAACAGGGTCGTGCGCAACGAGCGCTGGTCCTTGACGAAGGGCAGCGGGAACAGCAGCTCGACGCCACCCTGGATCAGCACGTTGCCGCCGAAGGGCAGCGGGTCCTGATCGGGATCGGTGACACGGCCGTACTGGTCGCGAACGCTGTAAACGATATCCCCGTTGGCATCGCGGACCACGCTCGGCGTACTGCGGGGGCCCAGGCTGCTGTCCTCGAAGCCACGCACAGAGTTGAAACCGCCCGCGTAGTAATGCTCGTAGAACGGCAAGCCTTCGCTGTCACCGAAGCCGTCGCCATAACCCAGCTGGGTATGGAAACGCAGCGCATACTTGTCACCCAGCGGCGCGAAGATCTGCCCGCGGTAGTCGATCTTGTAGAAGGACAGGTCGCTGCCCGGCAGCGTGGCTTCGACGTAGAGGCTCTGCGAATGGCCGCGGGTGGCCAGCACGCCCCGGTTGAGCGCCGATTGCGACCAGCCGATGTTGGCCTTGAAGTTGGTGTAGCTGTCGCCCTCGCCTTCGATGAACTGGACGATTTCGTCGACCGTATACAGACCGGTCTGAATCTCGTCCTGCTGCGCCGAGAGCCCGTAGCTGAGGCGCGAGTACTCGCTGATCGGGTAACCAAAGGTCAGGCCCACGCCCAGGCTGTTCACCGAGTAGCTGGAGATGCTGTAGTCCAGCTCGTCATAGTCGGTGCTGCGGTAGAAGGCGTTGTAGCCGAGGCTGACGCCGTCGGGTGTCCAGTACGGGTCCAGGAAGCTGAAGTTGTAGCGTTCCTGGTATTCGCTGCGGGTCAGGCCGAGGCTGACGCGGTTGCCGGTGCCGAGGAAATTGTTCTGGCTGATTGAGCCGCCGAGGATCAGGCCGGAGTTCTGGGCGAAGCCGATGCTCGCCATGATCGAGCCGGACGGCTGCTCCTCGACCGTGTAGTTCACGTCGATCTGGTCGTCGGTACCTGGAACCGCCGGGGTCTCGACGTTGACTTCCTTGAAGAAGCCCAGGCGCTCGAGGCGTGCCTTGGACTGATCGATCAGGTAGGTGGAGGCCCAGCCGCCTTCCATCTGGCGCATCTCGCGGCGCAGCACCTCGTCCTCGGTCTTGGTGTTGCCGCGGAAGTTGATGCGGTTGACGTAGGCGCGCTTGCCCGGATCGACCACGAAGGTGACGGTGACCGAATTGTCATCCGCATGGGTCTCGGGCACGCCGTTGACGTTGGCGAAGGTATAGCCCTCGTTGCCCAGCCGACGGGTCAGCAGCTCGGAGGTGGTGGTCATCACCCGGCGCGAGAACACTTGGCCCGGCTTGACCAGCAGCAGCGCTCGAATTTCCTCCTCGGGCACCTTGAGGTCGCCCGAGAGGCGCACGTCACGCACGGTGAACTTCTCGCCCTCGTCGATATTGACGGTGATGTAGACGTTCTTCTTGTCCGGCGTGATGGACACCTGGGTCGAGACGATATCCATGTTGATATAGCCGCGGTCCAGGTAGAACGAGCGCAGGCGTTCCAGGTCGCCGGAGAGCTTTTCGCGGGCGTACTTGTCGTCGTTCTTGAAGAACGAGGCCCAGTGGCTGGCCTTCAGCTCGAACAGGTCGGTGACTTCCTCATCGGAAAAGACGCTGTTGCCCACCACATTGATGTGCTGAATGCTGGCGACGCTGCCCTCGTTGACTTCGATCTTCAGCGCCACACGGTTGCGCGGCTGCGGCTCGACCTTGGCGACGATCTCGGCGGAATAGCGGCCCTGGGCGACATACTGGCGTTGCAGCTCGTTGCGCACGCCTTCGAGGGTGGCCGGCTGGAAGATCTCGCCCTCGGCCAACCCGGATTGCTGCAGGCCGCGCAGCAGGTCTTCGGTCTGGATCGCCTTGTTGCCTTCGATCTCGATGCTGGAAATCGACGGACGTTCGACCAAATCGATGACCAGCGCATTGCCGTCGCGACCCAGACGGATGTCCTGGAAGAAGCCGGTGCGGAACAGCGCGCGCGAAGCATCCACCAGGCGGCGCTCGTCGACCTTTTCGCCGACGTTCAACGGCAACGCCGCAAAGACGCTGCCGGCAGAGACCCGCTGCAGGCCGTTGACACGAATGTCGTTGACTACGAAGGACTCCGCGTGGGCCTCGGCGATCAGGAGGGCGGCAATCGCCGCAGGTAGCAGGCGTTTCATGAAGTCCTTTTTTAAAACTGATTATGTGACTGCTGAACGTCAGAACTGCGGCTCACAGCCGCCCCAGATCATTGAACAAGGCCAGCAACATGACCCCTATGACCAGCGCGATGCCGATCTGCATCCCCCAGGCCTGGACCTTTTCCGGCAGCGGTTTTCCTCTTGCCCATTCGTAGAGATAGAAGAGCAGGTGTCCGCCATCAAGCACGGGAATCGGCAACAGGTTGAGAATGCCCAGGCTGATGCTCAAATAGGCAAGGAAATTCAGGAAATCCGCCAGCCCGGACTGGGCCGAAGTGCCGGCCACTTTAGCAATGGTGATCGGACCGCTCAAGTTTTTTACCGAGAGCTCCCCGAACAGCATCTTGCCCAGTGAATCCAGGGTCAGCTGGCTCATCGACCAGGTGCGCTGCACGCTCTGCCAGACCGCATCGAGCGGACCATAACGAATCTCGCGAAGCATTTCCGCTGGCCAGTCCACACCGCTCACCCCGGCGCCCAGATAGCCCTGGCGAGCCTCGCCTTCACCACGGCCAGCCAGCTGCACCTCGACTGCCAGTGGCTGGCCTGCGCGCTCGACTTGCAGCACCACCTGCTGATCCGCACGCGCCCGCACCCGCTCCACCAGATCCTGCCAGTCGCGCAGGGCGACGCCATCCAGGCTGAGCAGACGGTCTCCCGTGCGCAGGCCGGCAGCCTGCGCCGGCCCGCTCGGATCGATATGCGCGAGAACGGCCGGAACGGCCGGACGCCAGGGTTGCAGGCCGAGCGAGCCGATCGGGTCCGGCTCTTCGACACCGCGTTGCCAGGCATTCAGGCTGATCTGGTAGTCACGCTCGACGGAGCTGTCCGGCTCGCTGACCCGCACCTGCAGCATGCCGGTTTCGCCCAGCCGGCGAACCAGCTGCAGATTGACCGCACCCCAGCCATCGACGGCCTTGCCGTCCACCGCAAGGATTTCCTGTCCGGCCTGCAGTCCAGCCTCCGCGGCCGGCGTTCCCGGCAGCACCTGCCCGATCACCGGGCGCACCTGCTGGGTGCCGAGCATGGCGATCAGCCAGAAGAACAGCAGGGCCAGCAGGAAGTTGGCAATCGGTCCGGCGGAAACGATGGCGAAGCGCTGACGGACGGATTTGCGGTTGAAGGTCTGGCCGAGCAGCTCTGTCGGCACCTCGCCTTCCCGCTCGTCCAGCATCTTCACATAGCCACCCAGCGGAATGGCGGCCACCACGAACTCGGTGCCGTGGCGATCGTGCCAGCGCAGCAACGGCGTGCCGAAGCCCACCGAGAAGCGCAACACCTTCACGCCACACCGGCGGGCAACCCAGAAGTGGCCGAACTCGTGGAAGGTCACCAGCACACCCAGCGCAATCAGGGTGCCCACGATCATGTATACAGCGCTCATCGTAATCCTCCGCGGCGAGTCCCTGCCTCAACGACTTCCGGTACTGCCGGACGGCTAGCAAGCATGCCGCTGCAGCCATTCCTGTGCCCGCACACGGGCCAGATGGTCGGCATGCAGAACTGCCCGAAGGTCTTCGACAGCCACCACGGGCTCGGCGTTCAGTACGCTTTCAATGATTTGTGCAATGTCGGTAAAGCGGATACGCCGCTCGAGAAAGGCGGCAACCGCCACCTCATTGGCCGCGTTCAGCATCGCCGGGGCGCTGCCGCCGATCTGGGCGGCTTCGCGGGCCAGGCGCAGACAGGGGAACCGCGTTTCATCCGGCGCCTGGAAGTCCAGACGTGCGACCTTGAACAGGTCCAGCGGCGCCACACCGGTGTCGATGCGCTCCGGCCAGGCCAGGGCATGACCGATCGGCGTACGCATGTCCGGATTGCCCAGCTGGGCCAGCACAGAACCGTCTACATAGTCGACCAGCGAATGGATCACGCTTTGCGGATGAACCACCACTTCCACCTGCTCGGGACGCGCATCGAACAACCAGCAGGCTTCGATCAGCTCGAGGCCCTTGTTCATCATGCTCGCCGAGTCCACGGAAATCTTGCGCCCCATCGACCAGTTGGGATGGGCGCAGGCCTGCTCGGGCGTGACATCGCTCAGCGCTGCGGCCGGCATTTCGCGGAACGGGCCGCCGGACGCGGTCAGCAGGATGCGGCGCACGCCCACTGCGGACAGCCCGCGGGCGTAATCGCCGGGCAAGCCCTGGAAGATAGCGTTGTGCTCGCTGTCGATGGGCAACAGCACCGCACCATGCTCGCGCACCGCCTGCATGAAGAGCGCGCCGGACATCACCAGCGCTTCCTTGTTGGCCAGCAGCACACGCTTGCCGGCCTGCACGGCCGCCAGGGTCGGACGCAGGCCGGCGGCGCCGACGATCGCAGCCATCACCGCATCCACCTCAGGGTGACCGGCGACCTCGCACAACCCATCCTCGCCCGCCAGCACCCGGGTTTCCAGGCCCGCGGCCTGCAGGCGCTCCTGCAGGTGCCGCGCGGCGGCCTGGTCGGCCACCACGGCAAAGCGCGGCTTGTGCTTCAGACACAGGGTTTCCAGTTCGACGAGACGCGAATGCCCGGTCAGCGCAAAGACGCGGTAGCGTTCGGGGTGCCGCGCCACGACGTCCAGGGTGCTCAGGCCGATGGAGCCGGTAGCACCCAGCACGGTTATCCATTGAGGTTTCACAGGGTTCCCCAACCGGCAGCCCAGAGCAGGACCGCGAACACCGGAACGGCCGCGGTCAGGCTGTCGATGCGATCCAGCACGCCGCCGTGCCCGGGCAGCAGGTTGCTGCTGTCCTTCACCCCGGCCTGGCGCTTGAACATGCTTTCAGTCAGATCACCGACCACCGAGATCAGCACCACCACAGCGGCGCCCAGCATGGCCAGCAGCAGCTCGCTGGGCAGCCAGTCGCGATAGAGGCCGACGCCCAGCGTCACCAGCAGACTGGCCAGCAGTCCACCGAACACCCCTTCCCAGCTCTTGCCCGGGCTGACTTTCGGCGCCAGCTTGCGCTTGCCGAACGCGCGACCGGAAAAATAGGCACCGATATCGGCGACCCACACCAGCACCATCACCGCCACGATCAGCCAGTTGCCCAGCGGCCACTGCTTGAGCAGCAGCAGGCCCTGGAACGCCGGCAGCAGGATCAGCAGGCCGATCAGCAGCTGCACCGGCTGGGCGCGCCAGGCTTCGGCGCTGGCCGGGTAGCGCAGCACCGCCCAGATCGCGGCCAACCACCAGAGCATCCCCAGCACCAGCACCGGCACCGCCAGCTGCGGAAAGCGGAACAGCCAGCTCGCCAGGATCACCACGACCAGCGCGTAGGCGATACGCAGCTTCTGGGCCTGCAGACCGGCCAACCGCGCCCACTCCCAGGCACCCAGGGTGATGACGGCGCCGATGAACAGAGCGAACCACTGGCCTTCCAGCAGGAAGAAACCCGCCAGCGCAACCGGCAGCAGGATCAGGGCGGTGATAATGCGTTGTTTCAACATCCGCGAGAGTCCCCAGCCACCTGGTCTCCGGTCTTGCCGAAACGTCGCTGCCGGGTGGCGAAATTGGCCAGCGCCTTGCGCATGGCCTCGTGTTTGAAATCCGGCCAGTAGAGGTCGGAGAAATACAGCTCGCTGTAGGCCAGTTGCCAGAGCAGGAAGTTGCTGATGCGGTGCTCGCCGCCGGTGCGGATGCACAGGTCGGGCAACGGCTGACCGGCGGTGGCCAGGCAGCCCTCCAGCATCGCCGCATCGATCTGCTCGGCGCGCAACTCGCCCGCCTGCACCCGTTCGGCCAGTTGCCGTGCGGCCTGGGTGATATCCCACTGGCCGCCATAGTTGGCAGCCACCTGCAGGAGGAAGCGGCCTTCGCTGGCCAGCGCCTCGGCCTCGGCCATGGCGGCCTGCAGCTCGGGGTGGAAGCGCGAGCGGTCGCCGATGATGCGCAGGCGAATGCCGTTCTGACTCAGCTTGCGCGCCTCGCGGCGCAGGGCCGTGAGGAACAGTTCCATCAGCGCGCTGACTTCGTCAGCGGGACGCTGCCAGTTCTCGCTGGAGAACGCGAACAGCGTCAGCACCTCCACGCCCGACTCGACGCATACCTCGATGACGGCCCGCACCGCGTCGACGCCGGCCTTGTGGCCGGCGACACCGGGCAGCAAGCGCTTCTTGGCCCAGCGATTGTTCCCATCCATGATGATCGCCACATGCCGCGGTACTGCCGGCTGGGTTTCCTGGTTGTGCTTGCTCATGCTGGTTCCTGCAGACCTCAAACGGCCATCAGGTCGGTTTCCTTGGCTTCCAGAGCCTTCTCAACCTCGGCGACGAACTTGTCGGTGAGCTTCTGCACCTCGTCGGCGGCGCGGCGCTCGTCGTCTTCGCTGATTTCCTTTTCCTTGACCAGATCCTTGAGCTGAGCCAGCGCGTCGCGCCGGATGTTGCGGATGGCCACACGGGTGTTCTCGGCCTCGCCACGCGCCTGCTTGGTGTAGCCCTTGCGGGTTTCCTCGGTCAGCGGCGGCATCGGCACGCGAATGGTGGTGCCAGCGGTAGCCGGGTTCAGACCCAGGTCAGAGGTCATGATCGCCTTCTCCACGGCCTGGATCATGCCCTTGTCGAACACGGTCAGCGCCAGGGTGCGGGAGTCCTCGACGGTGACGTTGGCGATCTGGCGCAGCGGGGTGTCGCTACCGTAGTAGGAGACCATCACGCCATCCAGGATGCTGGGGTGGGCGCGACCGGTACGGATCTTCGCGAAAGCGGTCTTGAGCGACTCGACGCTCTTTTCCATGCGGCTCTGCGCATCCTGCTTGATCTCGTTGATCATACGTTCGACTCCTCGATCAGGGTTCCTTCGGCGCCGCCCAGAACGATGTTCAGCAGGGCGCCAGGCTTGTTCATGTTGAAGACGCGCAGCGGCATCTTGTGGTCGCGGACCAGGCAGATGGCCGTCAGGTCCATGACCTCCAGCTTGCGGTCCAGTACGCCATCATAGGTCAGGCGCTCGAACTTCTCGGCATTCGGATCCTTGAACGGATCAGCCGTGTAGACACCGTCCACCTTGGTGGCCTTGAGCACCACGTCCGCATCGATCTCGATGGCGCGCAGGCAGGCTGCCGAGTCGGTGGTGAAGAACGGGTTGCCGGTGCCGGCGGAGAAGATCACCACTTCGCCGCTCTTGAGGTGGCGCATGGCCTTGCGGCGGTCGTAGTGGTCGGTGACACCGACCATGGAAATGGCCGACATGACCAACGCAGGGATGTTGGAGCGCTCCAGGGCGTCACGCATGGCCAGCGCGTTCATCACGGTGGCCAGCATGCCCATGTGGTCACCGGTGACGCGGTCCATGCCCGCCGCCGACAGCGCGGCACCGCGGAACAGGTTGCCGCCGCCGATCACCAGACCGACCTGGACGCCGATACCGACCAGTTGCCCGACCTCCAGCGCCATACGATCCAGCACCTTGGGGTCAATCCCGAAATCCTCAGACCCCATCAGGGCTTCGCCGCTGAGTTTGAGTAGGATGCGTTTATAGCGAGGTTGACCACTCACCTGCTGTGCCATTGCGTATCTCTCCTGCGGCGTTTTGCTGTTCTTGCAGGCCTGGCCTGCGAATGGGTGCCCGTGAGACCACCCAAATACCGGACACGTCCGGCTGAAACGGTTTTGCGCCCCCTCTTTGACGAAAAGGCCGCACGCGTGAGCGGGCAGCCTCTTCGGGGCGACAGTTCGGAAACCGTCAGACTTGTTACTTGGAAGAAGCCATCTGGGCGGCTACTTCGGCAGCGAAGTCTACTTCGACCTTCTCGATGCCTTCACCTACTTCGTAACGCACGAAGGAGACGATTTCAGCGCCGGCCTTCTTGGCCAGCTCGCCGACCTTGACTTCCGGATCCTTGACGAAGGCCTGCTCGACCAGGCTGGCTTCGGCCAGGAACTTGCTGATACGGCCCTTGACCATGTTCTCGACGATGTTTTCCGGCTTGCCGGCAATCTTCTCAGCGTTCAGCTGCAGGAAGATTTCCTTTTCCTTGGCGATCAGCTCGTCGGAAACGTCGGAGGGGTTCAGAACGGCCGGGTTGGCGGCAGCCACGTGCATGGCGATGTCGCGAGCCAGCTCCGGGTTACCGCCCTTCAGGCAGACCAGGACACCGATACGATGACCGTGCAGGTAGGCACCCACCACGTCGCCTTCCACGCGGGTCAGACGGCGGATGTTGACGTTTTCACCGCACTTGGCAACCAGGGCCTGGCGCGCTTCTTCGCGATCAGCGACCAGCGGAGCGGCGTCGGTGTAGCCCGCAGCGAACGCCTTGTCCAGGCTCTCGGCGACGAAGGTCTTGAAATCGGCCTGCAGGGCCAGGAAGTCGGTCTGGGAGTTGACTTCCATGATGACAGCGGTCTTGTTGTCATCGGAAACCTTGGCGGCGATGGAGCCTTCGGCGGCAATGTTGCCAGCCTTCTTGGCGGCCTTGATGGCGCCGGAAGCGCGCATGTCGTCGATGGCCTTCTCGATGTCGCCATTGGCGGCAACCAGGGCCTTCTTGCACTCCATCATGCCTTGGCCGGTGCGCTCACGCAGTTCTTTGACGAGGGCTGCAGTAATCTCTGCCATGTTCGCGATCCTCAGGAAAGGGATTGATTCGTTTGCTTGCCCGCCAGGCGGGCCAGTCGATTCGGGAGTGGCGAAAAAGGGGGCCTAGCCCCCTTTTCGCTTGACGCTTCGCTCAACGGTGTCGAGCTATCAGCCAGCGGCGGCTTCGGAAGCAGCTTCTTCGACGAACTCGTCGCCAGCGCCACCGTTCTGCTTGCCACGCAGCACAGCGTCGGCCATCGCGCCCAGGTACAGCTGGACGGCGCGGATGGCGTCGTCGTTACCGGGGATGATGTAGTCCACGCCTTCCGGGCTGCTGTTGGTATCGACAACGCCGATGACCGGGATGCCCAGCTTGTTGGCTTCGCTGATGGCAATACGCTCGTGGTCGACGTCGATCACGAACAGCGCGTCCGGCAGACCGCCCATGTCCTTGATACCACCCAGGCTGCGCTCGAGCTTCTCGAGGTCGCGGGTGCGCATCAGGGCTTCCTTCTTGGTCAGCTTGTCGAAGGTGCCGTCCTGGGACTGGCCTTCGAGCTCGCGCAGACGCTTGATGGAGGCGCGGATGGTCTTGTAGTTGGTGAGCATGCCGCCCAGCCAGCGGTGGTCGACATAGGGCATGCCGCAACGGGTGGCTTCTTCGGCAACGATCTTGCCAGCGGAACGCTTGGTGCCCACGAACAGGATCTTGTTCTTGCCGGCAGCCAGCTTCTCAACGAAGGCCAGAGCCTCGTTGAACATCGGCAGGGTCTTTTCCAGGTTGACGATGTGAATCTTGTTGCGCGCACCGAAGATGTACTTGCCCATCTTCGGGTTCCAGTAACGGGTCTGGTGGCCGAAGTGCACACCGGCCTTCAGCATATCGCGCATGGTGACTTGGGACATGATCGTTCCTCTATAAGTCGGGTTAGGCCTCCACGCATCCCGATCTCCAACCCTTTCGGGCACCCAGGAAACCGTGTCGACGCGTGTGCGGATTTGATCGCCTGACGGGACCACCCCGTCGAGCGGCGCGTTTTATAGCATAACGGGCAATCGGAAGCTAGAAGGGCCGGCGCTGGCGCGCGGCTTTTTTGCCGACCCGGCCGGCCGCGCCAGCCGCCCGACGGCAATCGCTTTGGTTTATCATTCCGCTTCCTTGTATTGCAGAGCGCGCCGCCGAGCGCCGGAAAGAGATCCCCCATGACCGTGTCCATCAAGACCCCGGAAGAAATCGAGAAGATGCGCGTCGCCGGCCGCCTGGCCGCCGAGGTACTGGAAATGATCGAGCCCCACGTCAAGGCCGGGGTCACCACCGAGGAGCTGGATCGCATCTGCCACGACTATATCGTCAACGTTCAGCAGGCCATCCCCGCCCCGCTCAACTACCACGGCTTTCCCAAGTCGATCTGCACGTCGATCAACCACGTGGTGTGCCATGGCATCCCCAATGACAAGCCGCTGAAGAACGGCGACATCATCAACATCGACATCACCGTCATCAAGGACGGTTACCACGGCGATACCAGCAAGATGTTCATGGTCGGCAACGTGCCGGAATGGGCCGAACGCCTGTGCCGCATCACCCAGGAGTGCCTCTACAAGGGCATCGAACTGGTGCGTCCGGGCACCCGTCTGGGCGATATCGGCGAAGTGATCCAGAAGCATGCCGAGAGCCACGGCTTCTCCATCGTGCGCGAGTACTGCGGGCACGGTATTGGTGCGGTTTTCCACGAGGAACCCCAGGTGCTGCACTACGGCAAGGCAGGCACCGGCCTGGAACTCAAGGAAGGCATGACCTTCACCATCGAGCCGATGCTCAACCAGGGTCGCCCGGAAACCCGCACCCTGGGCGATGGCTGGACCGCCATCACCAAGGACCGCAAGCTGTCCGCCCAGTGGGAACACACCCTGCTGGTCACCGCCACCGGCTACGAGATCCTGACCCTGCGCAAGGACGACACCATCGCTCACCGATCGGCCTGAAACTTGCCTCAGCCGCCCATCCCGCAGTAAGGCCGCCGTCATGCTCCAGACCGATACCGAATTGTTCGACCCCAGCCAGTTCCAGGCGGAACTGTCCCTCAAGGCCAGCCCCATCGCGGCCTTCAAGAAGGCTATTGCCCGCGCCCGCGAGGTGCTGGATCGCCGCTTCCTGGCGGGCCACGACATCCGCCAGCTGGTCCGGGATCGCGCCTGGTTCGTCGACCAGATCCTGCAGCTGGCCTGGCAACGGTTCGACTGGAGCAACGATGCGGCCATCGCCCTGTTGGCCGTGGGCGGTTACGGGCGTGGCGAGTTGCATCCCTATTCGGACATCGATCTGCTGATTCTGCTGGACGGCGAGGATCACGAGCTGTTCCGCGAGCCCATCGAGGGCTTCCTCACCCTGCTCTGGGACATCGGCCTGGATGTCGGCCAGAGCGTGCGCTCGGTGGACGAATGCGCCGAAGAGGCGCGCGCCGATCTGACGGTGATCACCAACCTGATGGAAAGCCGCACCATCGCCGGCCCCGAGCACCTGCGCGAACGCATGCAGGCGGTAACCAGCCCGCAGCAGATGTGGCCGAGCGAGGAGTTCTTCCTGGCCAAGCGCAAGGAACTGCGCGCCCGCCACGCCAAGTACAACGACACCGAATACAACCTGGAGCCCAACGTGAAGGGTTCGCCGGGTGGACTGCGTGACATCCAGACCATCCTCTGGATGGCCCGCCGCCACTTCGGCACCCTGAACATGCAGGCCATGGTGGCGCAGGGTTTCCTGCTGGAAAGCGAGTACGCCATCCTCACCAGCGCCCAGGAATTTCTCTGGAAGGTGCGCTACGCGCTGCACATGCTGGCCGGCCGCGCCGAGGATCGTCTGCTGTTCGACCACCAGCGGCGCATCGCTGGCCTGCTCGGCTACAGCAATAACGACGCCAAGACTGCCGTCGAGCGCTTCATGCAGAAGTACTACCGCGTGGTCATGGGCGTGGCGGAACTCAACGACCTGATCAAGCAGCACTTCGAGGAAGTCATCCTCGCCCACGACGGCGACGAGCCGCCGGTGCCGCTGAACAACCGCTTCCAGATCCGCAACGGCTACCTGGAAGTGACCCACGATCAGGTCTTCGAGCGCACGCCCTTCGCCATCCTGGAAATCTTCGTGCTGCTGGCCCAGCAGCCGGGCATCAAGGGTGTGCGCGCCGACACCATTCGCCAGCTGCGCGACCACCGCTACCTGATCGACGACGAGTTCCGCGCCGACATCCGCAACACCAGCCTGTTCATCGAGCTGTTCCGCAGCAGCCAGGGCATTCACCGCAACCTGCGGCGCATGAACCGCTACGGCATCCTCGGCCGCTACCTGCCGGAGTTCGGCCAGATCGTCGGACAGATGCAGCACGACCTGTTCCACATCTACACGGTGGACGCGCACACCCTCAACCTGATCAAGCACCTGCGCAAGTTCAAGTGGCCGGAGCTGGCGGAGAAGTTCCCGCTGGCCAGCCGTCTGATCGACCAGTTGCCCAAGCCGGAACTGATCTACCTGGCCGGCCTCTACCACGACATCGGCAAGGGCCGCGGGGGCGACCACTCGGAGATCGGCGCGCAGTTCGCCGAAGCCTTCTGCGCCCGCCACCAGTTGCCGCCGTGGGACAGCCGGCTGATCGTCTGGCTGGTCAACAACCACCTGGCGATGTCCACCACCGCGCAGCGCAAGGACCTCTCAGACCCGCAGGTGATCAACGACTTCGCACAGATGGTCGGCGACGGCACGCGGCTGGATTACCTCTACGTACTGACCGTGGCGGACATCAACGCCACCAACCCGACCCTGTGGAACTCCTGGCGGGCCAGCCTGCTGCGCCAGCTCTACGACGAGACCAAGCGCGCCCTGAACCGGGGTCTGGCCAACCCGCTGGATCGCGAGGAGCAGATCTGCCAGACGCAGAGCGCCGCGCTCGACCTGCTGGCCGCCGCCGGCATCGACCCGGATGCGGCGGAACAGCTGTGGAGCCAACTGGGCGACGACTATTTCCTGCGCCACAGCGCCGACGACATCGCCTGGCACACCCAGGCCATCCTCGACCATCCGCCCGGCGGCGAACCGCTGGTGCTGATCCGCCAGACCGCCCAGCGCGAGGTGGAAGGCGCCAGCCAGATCTTCATCTACGCCCCCGACCAGCACGACTTCTTCGCGGTGACCGTGGCCGCCATGGACCAGCTCAACCTGGATATCCATGACGCGCGGATCATCACCTCAACCAGCCAGTTCACCCTGGACACTTACATCGTGCTGGACGCCGAGGACGGCCGGGTGATCGACACGCCCGAGCGCGTCGAGGAGATTCGCCGCGGCCTGATCGATGCCCTGAAGAGTCCCGACTATCCGGCGATCATCCAGCGTCGGGTGACGCGCCAGCTCAAGCACTTCGCCTTCGCGCCCCAGGTGACCATCCACAACGATGCGCAGCGCGCGGTCACCGTGCTGGAGCTGATCGCTCCCGACCGCCCCGGCCTGCTGGCGCGTATCGGCAAGATCTTCCTGGACTTCGATCTTTCTCTGCAGAACGCCAAGATCACTACCCTGGGCGAGCGCGTCGAAGACGTGTTCTTCATCACCGACGCCCACAACCAGCCCCTCTCCGATCCCGAGCTGTGCGCACGCCTGCAGAAGGCCATTGTTGAACAGCTTGCTGTGGAAGGCAGTCCCGCCATCAACCTGAACCACCTCAGCATCTGACACTCCCATGAATTCAGCCCTGTCCCTGCTCCACCCCTACCCCTTCGAGAAGCTGCGCGCCCTGATGGCCGGTGCGCAGCCGCCGGCCGACCGGTCGCACATCGCCCTGTCCATCGGCGAGCCCAAGCATGCCGCGCCGGCTTTTGTCGCCCAGACGCTGGCCGCGCACATGGACCAGCTGTCGGTCTATCCGGCCACGCTGGGTTCGCCCGCCCTGCGCGAAGCCATCGTCGCCTGGTGCCAGCAGCGCTTCGGCGTACCGGACGGCTGGCTGGACGCCGGGCGCCACGCGCTGCCGGTCAGCGGCACCCGCGAGGCGCTGTTCTCCTTCGTGCAGGCGGTGTTCAACCGCGAGCAGGGCGGGCTGGTGGTCAGTCCCAATCCCTTCTATCAGATCTACGAAGGCGCGGCCCTGCTGGCCGGCGCCACCCCGCACTACCTGCCATGCCTGGCCGACAACGGCTTCGCACCGGATTTCGATGCCGTGCCGGCCGAGATCTGGCAGCGCACGCAGATCCTGTTCATCTGCTCGCCAGGCAACCCCACCGGCGCCCTGCTGCCGCTGGAAACCCTGAAGAGGCTGATTGCCCTGGCCGATGAACACGACTTCGTGATCGCCGCGGACGAGTGCTACAGCGAACTCTACTTCGACGAGAACAGCCCGCCGCCCGGCCTGCTCAGTGCCTGCGTCGCGCTGGGGCGCAGCGACTTCAAGCGCTGCGTGGTGTTCCACAGCCTGTCCAAGCGCTCCAACCTGCCGGGCCTGCGCTCCGGTTTCGTGGCCGGCGACGCCGAGATCCTCAAGGGCTATCTGCTCTACCGCACCTACCATGGCTGCGCCCTGCCCGGCCATGTCCAGCTGGCCAGCGAAGCGGCCTGGAAGGACGAGGCACATGTGCGCGCCAACCGCGCCCTGTACCGGCAAAAGTTCGATGCGGTGCTGGACATCCTCGCGCCGGTACTCGACGTGCAGCGCCCGGACGGCGGCTTCTACCTGTGGGCGAAAACCCCGGGGGACGATGCCACCTTCGCCCGCGAACTGTTCGCCGCCGAACACGTCACCGTGCTGCCCGGCTCGTTCCTGTCCCGCGAGGTGGATGGCTTCAACCCCGGCGCGGGCCGCGTGCGCATGGCGCTGGTAGCGTCGTTGGAGGAATGCGTCGAGGCAGCCGAGCGCATCCGCCGCTTCCTGGCCGCCTAGGACGGCGGGCCATCCAACCCTGTAGGGCGGTCAAGGCGCAGCGTTGACCACCCCACGCACATGCGGATGCGCGCCTCACGCGCAAACAACACAACGGCGGCGCGTGGCATAATTCGCCGCCCGTCCGGCAACGGCCGCCGGCGACCGCAAGAGAATCGAAACCAATGGCTTACACCCTCTACGGCATCAAGGCCTGCGACACGATGAAGAAGGCCCGCGCCTGGCTCGACGAGCACGGCACCGAGTACGCCTTCCACGACTACAAGAGCGCCGGCATCACGCGCGAGCACCTGCAGCGCTGGTGTGCCGAACATGGCTGGCAGGCCGTGCTGAACCGCGCCGGCACCACCTTCCGTAAGCTCGACGACAGCCAGAAGGCCGGCCTGGACGAAGCCCGGGCCATCGAGTTGATGCTGGCCCAGCCCTCGATGATCAAGCGCCCGGTGCTCGACCTGGGCGAGCGCACGCTGGTCGGCTTCAAGCCCGATCTGTATCGCGAAGCCATCGGCTGATTCCCCTTTACACCTGACGACCCAGAAGGAATACCGACCATGACCACCTCTCTCTTCAGCCTGGCCTTCGGGGTCGGAACCCAGAATCGTCAGGGCGCCTGGCTGGAAATCTTCTACGCCCAGCCGCTGCTCAAGCCGTCTGCCGAGCTGGTAGCCGCCGTGCTGCCGCTGTTGGACTACACCGGCGGCAACCAGGCCATCGCCATCAACAAGGACAAGGCTGCTGACCTGGCCGCCGCCCTGAAAGGCATCGACGCGGTCCAGTCCGCGCTGCTGGTGCGCCTGGCCGAAAGCCAGAAGCCGCTAGTGGCCACCCTGCTGGCGGAAGACGCCGCGCTGACCTCCACCCCGGAGGCGTACCTGAAGCTGCACCTGCTGTCGCATCGCCTGGTCAAGCCCCACGGCCTGAACCTGACCGGCATCTTCCCGCTGCTGCCCAACGTGGCCTGGACCAGCGAAGGCGCCATCGATCTTGCCGAACTGGCCGAATGCCAGCTCGAAGCGCGCCTCAAGGGCCGCCTGCTGGAAGTGTTCTCGGTGGACAAGTTCCCGAAGATGACCGACTACGTGGTGCCGAGCGGCGTGCGCATCGCCGACAGCGCGCGTATCCGCCTGGGTGCCTACATTGGTGAAGGCACCACGGTGATGCACGAAGGCTTCGTCAACTTCAACGCCGGCACCGCCGGCCCGGGCATGGTCGAAGGGCGCATTTCCGCCGGCGTGTTCGTCGGCAAGGGCTCGGACCTGGGCGGCGGCTGCTCCACCATGGGCACCCTGTCGGGCGGCGGCAACATCGTCATCAGCGTCGGCGAAGGCTGCCTGATCGGCGCCAATGCCGGCATCGGCATCCCGCTGGGCGACCGCAACACCGTGGAGTCGGGCCTGTACATCACCGCCGGCACCAAGGTGGCGGTCCTCGACGACCAGAACGCGCTGGTCAAGGTAGTCAAGGCCCGCGACCTGGCCGGCCAGCCGGACCTGCTGTTCCGCCGCAATTCCCAGACCGGCGCGGTCGAATGCAAGACCAACAAGAGCGCCATCGAGCTCAACGAAGCGCTGCACGCCCACAACTGACCTGTCACGACAGGCCGCGACCGCGACTCGCGGCCGCCGCCTGAGGTGGTACGCATGGTTCTGCATTCCCCCTGGCGCGCTGACTTTCCGGCCCTGTCGCTGTTCGAAGCCCAGGGCCAGACCTATCTGGACAGCGCCGCCACCGCCCAGAAGCCGCAGGCGCTGATCGACGCGCTGACCGGCTACTACACCAGCGGCGTGGCCAACGTGCATCGCGCCCAGCATTCGCCGGCCGAGCGGGTCACCCGCCTATACGAGGCCGCCCGGCAGCGGGTAGCGAGCTGGCTGAACGCCGCCAGTCCGAGCCAGATCGTCTTCACCCGCGGCACCACGGAAGCGCTCAACCTGCTGGCCTACGGCCTGGAGCATCGCTTGGCGGCGGGCGATGAGATCGTCATCAGCGCCCTGGAGCACCACGCCAACCTGCTGCCCTGGCAGCAACTGGCGTTGCGCACCCAGGCCCGGCTGGTGATCCTGCCGCTGGACGCCCGGGGCGAGATCGAACTGGACGCCGCGGCCCGCCTGATCGGCCCGCGCACGCGCATCCTGGCGGTCAGCCAGCTGTCCAACGTGCTCGGCCGCTGGCAGCCCGTGGAGGCACTGTTACAACTGGCCCGGGCGCAGGGCGCGATCACCGTGGTCGACGGCGCACAGGCCAGCGTGCACGGCCGCCACGATCTGCAGGCGCTGGGCTGCGACTTTTATGCCTTCTCCGCCCACAAGCTCTACGGACCGGACGGCGTCGGCGTGCTCTACGGGCGCGCCGATTGCCTGGATCGCCTCAAACACTGGCAGTTCGGCGGCGAGATGGTGCGCCGGGCGGACTTCCACAGCGCGGACTTCCATGCCGCGCCCATGGGCCTGGAAGCCGGCACGCCGCCGATCGCCGGGGTGATTGGCCTGAGCGCGGCCCTGGACTACCTGTGCAGCCTGGATGCCCAGGCCGTGCGCCGGCACGAGCAGGCACTGCTGGAGCATCTGGTGGCCGGCCTGTCGGTACGCGAGGGCGTTCGCCTGCTCGGCGAGCCCCAGGCGGCGCTGGCGAGCTTCGTGGTGGACGACGTGCACCACGCCGACCTGGCCCAGCTGCTGGGCGAACAGGGTGTCGCCGTGCGCGGCGGCAACCACTGCGCCATGCCGCTGATGCAGCGCCTCGGCGTGCCGGGCGCCATTCGCGTGTCGCTGGGGCTGTACAACGACGGCGAGGACCTCACCCGTTTCTTCGCCGCCCTGGACCAGGCGCTGGAGATCCTGCGATGAGCCTGCCACCTGCCGCACGGGCGGCGCTGGACGCCTTCGCCGGCTGTCCCGGCTGGGAGCAGCGCGCGCGCCTGCTGATGCAGTGGGGCGAACGTCTTGAACCGCTCGGCGAGGCGGAGCGCGTGCCGGCCAACCAGGTGCAGGGCTGCGAAAGCAGCGTGTGGCTGCTGGCCGAACGGCGCGAGGGCTGCTGGCACTTTCGCGCCTACAGCGATGCCCGCCTGCTGCGCGGCCTGCTGGCCGTGCTGCTGGCGCGGGTCGATGGTCTCGGTGGTGAAGAGCTGGCCCAGCTCGATGTGGCGGAGTGGTTCGACCAGTTGGGCCTGTCCCGCCAACTCTCGCCGTCGCGCAGCAACGGCATGAATGCCGTCTTGCAGCGCATGCGGGAGCTGACCCGCTCGTAGGGCGGTCGGCGTTGTTCCGGCCGCCACGGCGCGCCGGGACGGCGCGATGGCGGACAAGAAAACGTTGTCCTGCGACGCGGCGTTGGTGCCTGCCGCATCGGCGGCCGGGAAATGCGCCGACTGCCCTACGTTTTCAGGCACGGGAACGCCCACCCAGAAGGCCGCGCAGGGTGGTCAACGCAACGCGTTGGCCACCGGACGGAGCATCGGGCAGCCGCACCTACGCTGCCGCCCTAAGAAACGCCCCGCTCCGCCGGCCGGCGCGCGCCGGCTACCAGCTTCTCCACCGCCTTGGCGGCGGCGGCCATGCCAAAGCTGGCAGTGACCATCATCACCGCACCGAAGCCGCCGGCGCAGTCCAGCTTCACGCCCTCGCCGACGAAGCTCTTGCTCTGGCATACCCCGCCGTCCGGCTTGGGATAGCGCAGCTGCTCGCTGGAGAACACGCAGGGCACGCTGTAGGTGCGGCCCGGGGTTCGCGAGAAGCCGTAGTCGCGGCGCAGCAGCGAACGCACCTTGGCGGCCAGCGGGTCGTTGAAGGTCTTGTTCAGGTCGGCGATCTGGATCTGCGTCGGATCGATCTGCCCGCCCGCGCCGCCGGTGGTGACGATGCCGATCTTGCGGCGCTTGCACCAGGCGATCAGCGCCGCCTTGGCCTGCACGCTGTCGATGCAGTCGATCACGTAGTCGAGCTGCGGGGTGATGTACTCGGCCATGGTCTCGCGGGTCACGAAGTCCGCCACGGCATGCACCCGGCAGGCCGGGTTGATGGCGCGAATCCGCTCGGCCATCACCTCCACCTTGGCACGGCCGACGTTGCCTTCGATGGCGTGCAACTGGCGGTTGGTGTTGGTGATGCAGACATCGTCCAGGTCGAACAGGGAAACCTCGCCCACCCCGCTGCGCGCCAGGGCCTCGGCCGCCCAGGAACCGACCCCGCCGATCCCCACCACCGCCACATGCGCCGCCTGCAGGCGGTCCAGGCCCTCGCGGCCATACAGGCGGGCGATGCCGCCGAAACGCTGATCTTCGCTACTCATTGCCGTACCTCACGAACGGGTCGGCATTATCCGCGCGTTCAACGGAGTAATGAAGTGCACCTGCGGGCGCGTAGCGGCTTCAGTGGCGATGCTTTGTCGGGCAGAGAACTTCCGCCACCCGCTTGCTGACCAATGCTCATTGCGGTGAGGCCAAGGAGGCCGCGTTCATGAACCACCCCACCCGACCACTGCTGACCCTGGTCATCGTGGTGGCCATCGCCGCGCTGTTCATCGGCGCCTGGGCGCTGGTCAACCGCCCGATGCCCGCGCCGAATTGGCCCGAGCAAGTGGCGGGCTATTCCTTCTCGCCGTTCCGGCCCGGCCAGGACCCGCGCGACAACCGCTACCCCAGCGACGAGGACATCCGGGGCGACCTGCAGCTGGTCAGCGGCCAGACCAACAACATCCGTACCTACTCGGTGGAAGGCAGCCAGGCCGACATTCCCCGCCTGGCCGAGGAGTTCGGCCTGCGCGTGACCCTGGGGGTGTGGATCAGCACCGATCTCGAGCGCAACGAACGGGAGATCGCCCGGGCCATCGAGCTGGCCAACCAGTCGCGCAGCGTGGTGCGCGTACTGGTCGGCAACGAAGCTTTGTACCGGGGCGAAATCGAGCCCGAGGCGCTGATCGCCTACATCCGCCGCGTGCGCGAGGCGGTCAAGGTGCCGGTTTCCACCTCCGAGCAGTGGCACATCTGGCAGGAGCACCCGCAGCTGGCCCGCGAAGTGGACCTGATTGCCGCGCACATCCTGCCCTACTGGGAATTCATTCCCCGCCAGCACGCCACTGCCTTCGTGCTGGAACGCGTGCAGGACCTGAAGAAACAGTTCCCCGGCAAGCCACTGCTGCTTTCCGAAGTGGGCTGGCCCAGCAACGGCCGGGCGCGCGGCCCGGCCGAGGCCAGCCCGGCGGACCAGGCCATTTACCTGCGCACCCTGGTGAATGCGCTGAACCTGCGCGGCTACAACTACTTCATCATCGAGGCCTTCGACCAGCCGTGGAAAATGGATGACGAAGGTTCGGTGGGTGCCTACTGGGGCGTCTGGAACCTGGAGCGACAGCCCAAGTTCGCCTTCAGCGGCCCGGTGATCGCCATCCCGCAGTGGCGCCTGCTGGCCATCGGTTCGGCGGTGCTGGCCGTGCTGGCGCTGACCCTGCTGCTGATCGACGGTAGCAACCTGCGCACCCACGGCCGCGCTTTCCTGGCCCTGGTGGCCTTCGCCTTCGGCTCACTGCTGGTGTGGATGGCCTACGACTACAGCCTGCAATACGCCACCTGGTTCACCCTGACGGTGGGCGCGCTGCTCGGCGTTGGCGCCCTGGGCGTGTTCATCGTGCTGCTCACCGAGGCCCACGAGCTGGCCGAAACCGTCTGGCTGAGCCGGCGCCGGCGCCCCTTTCCGCCGGTGACCCGCGACGATGCCTACCGGCCGAAAGTCTCGGTGCATGTGCCCTGCTACAACGAGCCGCCGGACATGCTCAAGCGCACCCTGGATGCGCTGTCCCGCCTCGACTATCCGGATTTCGAGGTGCTGGTGATCGACAACAACACCAAAGACCCCGCCGTGTGGCAGCCGGTGCAGGCCCACTGCGAACGGCTCGGCCCGCGTTTTCGCTTCTTCCACGTGGCGCCGCTGGAGGGCTTCAAGGGCGGCGCGCTGAACTGGGTGCTGCCGCACACCGCGCCGGACGTCGAGGTGATCGCGGTGATCGACGCCGACTACTGCGTGTCGCCGAACTGGCTGCGGCACATGGTGCCGCACTTCGTTGACCCGAAGATCGCCGTGGTGCAGTCGCCGCAGGATTTCCGCGACGGCGAGGACAGCGCCTTCAAGCGCCTGTGCTACGCGGAGTACAAGGGCTTCTTCCACATCGGCATGGTCACCCGCAACGAGCGCGACGCCATCATCCAGCACGGCACCATGACCATGACCCGCCGCAGCGTGCTCGACGAGTTGGGCTGGGCCGAGTGGTGCATCACCGAGGATGCCGAACTCGGCCTGCGGGTCTTCGAGCAGGGCTTCTCCGCCGGCTATTCCGAGCAGAGCTTCGGGCGCGGCCTGATGCCCGACACCTTCAGCGACTACAAGAAGCAGCGCTTCCGCTGGGCCTACGGCGCCATCCAGATCATGAAGCACCACGCCCGCTGCCTGCTGCTCGGCAAGGACTGCCTGCTGACGCCCGGGCAGCGCTACCACTTCCTCGCCGGCTGGCTGCCGTGGATCGCCGACGGGCTGAACATCTTCTTCACCCTCGGCGCGCTGCTGTGGTCGGCGGCGATGATCATCGTGCCGCAGCGCGTCGACCCGCCGCTGCTGATCTTCGCCCTGCCGCCGCTGGCGCTGTTCGTCTTCAAGGTCGGCAAGATGCTCTACCTGTACCGCAAGGCCGTCGGCGTGAGCCTGAGCGACGCGCTGTACGCGGCGGTGGCCGGGCTGGCGCTGTCGTACACCATCGCCAAGGCGGTGCTGTTCGGCTTCGCCACCCGCAGCATTCCATTCTTCCGCACCCCCAAGCTGGCCAGCCGCTCCGGCCTGCTCAAGGCGCTGGCGGAGGCGCGCGAGGAGGTGTTCGTCATGCTGCTGCTGTGGTGCGCGGCGGCGGGCCTGCTGCTCACCGAGGACAACCCGGGCGGCGACCTGTACCTCTGGGTGCTGGTGCTGCTGGTGCAGTCGCTGCCCTACCTGGCGGCGCTGGTCATGGCCCTGCTGTCCTCGCTGCCGGCCCGCGCGCGGGCGGAAACACTGGCCACCGAGGGCTGACGGCGACGCGCGGCTTTCCTTTAAGATACGCGCCCGATTCGCCAACCCACCGTGGAGCCCTCATGAGCACCCTGTCCCCCACCCTGGAACTCGCCTGCGAGCTGATTCGCCGTCCTTCGGTCACCCCGCTGGACGAGGGCTGCCAGGAGCTGATGATGCGTCGCCTGGAAGCCTGTGGCTTCGCCGTCGAGCCGATGCGCATCGCCGAGGTGGACAACTTCTGGGCGCGGCGCGGCGGCGAAGGCCCGGTGCTGTGCTTCGCCGGCCATACCGACGTGGTGCCCACCGGCCCGGAGGCCAAGTGGCAGCTCAGTCCGTTCGAGGCGCAGATCGACGCCGACGGCATGCTCCGCGGCCGTGGCGCCGCGGACATGAAGGGCAGCCTGGCGTCGATGATCATCGCCGTCGAGCGCTTCGTGGCCAACCATCCGAACCACAAGGGCGCCATCGCCTTCCTGATCACCAGCGACGAGGAAGGCCCGGCCGAGCATGGCACCAAGGCGGTGGTGGAGCGCCTGCGCGCGCGTGGCGAGCGCCTGGACTGGTGCATCGTCGGTGAGCCCTCGAGCACCGAGCGCCTCGGCGACGTGGTGAAGAATGGCCGGCGCGGCTCGCTGGGCGCCGTACTCACCGTGCGCGGCAAGCAGGGCCATGTGGCCTACCCGCACCTGGCGCGCAATCCGATCCACCTGGCCGCCCCGGCGCTGTCCGAGCTGGCCGCCGAGCACTGGGACGACGGCAACGCCTTCTTCCCGCCGACCAGCTTCCAGATCTCCAACATCAACGGCGGCACCGGCGCCACCAACGTGATCCCCGGAGAGCTGCAGGTGGTGTTCAACTTCCGCTTCAGCACCGAATCCGCCGAGGACGGCCTCAAGCAGCGCGTGGCAGCGATCCTCGACCGGCACGGCCTGGACTGGAGCATCGACTGGTCGCTGTCCGGCCTGCCGTTCCTCACCCAGCCGGGCGAACTGCTGGATGCCGTGGCGGCGAGCATTCGCGAGATCACCGGCCATGACACCACCCCGTCCACCAGCGGCGGCACCTCGGACGGGCGCTTCATCGCCACCCTGGGCACCCAGGTGGTCGAGCTGGGGCCGGTCAACGCCACCATCCACCAGATCGACGAGCGCGTGCTGGCCAGCGATCTGGATCTGCTCACCGAGGTCTACTACCAGACCCTGGTGAAACTGCTGGCGGCCTGACCATGCTGATCTGTCCCCTCTGCCAGGGCGCGCTGCACAACGTCGACAACGGCGTGGCCTGCCCGGCCGGCCACCGCTTCGATCGCGCCCGCCAGGGCTACCTGAACCTGCTGCCGGTACAGCACAAGAACAGCCGCGACCCCGGCGACAACCAGGCCATGGTGGAAGCACGCCGGCGCTTCCTGGACGGCGGCCACTACGCGCCGCTGGCCCGGCGCCTGGCGGAACTGGCGGCCGGCTACACGCCGCGCCGCTGGCTGGATATCGGCTGCGGCGAGGGCTACTACACCGGGCAGATCGCGGAAAAACTGCCCGAGGCCGACGGCTACGCGCTGGACATTTCCCGCGAGGCGGTCAAGCGTGCCTGCCGGCGTGCGCCGCAATCGACCTGGATGGTCGCCAGCATGGCCCGCGTGCCGCTCGCCGACGCCAGCTGCGACCTGCTGGCCAGCGTGTTCAGCCCGCTGGACTGGCTGGAAGCCCGCCGCCTGCTGGCGCCAGGCGGCGGCCTGCTGCGCATGGGGCCGACCCAGGAGCACCTGCTGGAGCTGCGCGCGCGCCTGTATGACGAGGTGCGCCCCTACGACGACGCCAAGCACCTGACGCAGATTCCGGACGGCATGGCGCTGGCCCACAGCGAGACCCTCGAATACCGCCTACGCCTGGGCGACGCCCAGGCCCGCGCCGATCTGCTCGCCATGACGCCCCACGGCTGGCGCGCCACCGCCGAGCGCCGCGCCGCCGTGGTGGACGCGCCGCTGGAGGTGACGGTGTCGATTCGCTATGACTGGATCACGCGCGGTTAGGCTGTTTTTTGGTTTTTGTGGCGGCGGACTTGGCCGCGAGCTCTGGTGCAGGCTGCGCCTGGCCGGTCGCACCTAGCCGGCCGCACCTAGCCGGCCGCCCCAAAGCTCGCGAATGAATTCGCTCCCTCGGGGCTCCGTGCAGGCCGCTGCTTGTTTGTGGGAGCGGACAGCCCGGTACAGACATCGCCGCAACAGGATAAACTCCGCCCACTTTCCGCCCTTCTTCAGGATCGCCCTTCATGCGCCAACCGGACATCGAGATCTATCTCAAGGACGCCGATCAGCAGGCCGTGACCGCCTGGCTGGAACAGGCCATCGGCCCCTGCACGCCCTGGCAACGCAAGGGGCAGACCTTCAAGTGCCTCAGCGGCGATATCGAGGTGACCTGGCTGCCGCAGGCGGTGGGCAAGTGGCACAGCCTGTACCTGGAAAGCGACGCCACGCCCTGGGCGGACGACCTCGCCTGCGCGCAGGCGGCCCATGCCGCGCTGGGCGTGGAAGTACGCTGCTCGCCGGGGAGCTGGGATGAGAAGCTGGGGGAGGAAGACGCCGACCGCTGGCTGCGGGTCAGCGACGAGGGCGTGACAGAGATTGCCTGGCGCACGGGCTGACGAAAGGATCGGCCGCCATCCGACGGCCCGACCCTGATGGAAGCACTGCTCGACACGCTTACAGCAAAAAGCCCGCCGGAGGGCGGGCTTTTTGCTTAGTCAGAGTGCGGCAACGTCTTCGGCCTGCAGGCCCTTCTGGCCCTGAATGACGGCGAACTCCACCTGCTGTCCCTCGGTCAGGGTGCGGTGACCTTCGCCACGAATGGCACGGTAGTGGACGAACACATCAGCGCCGCCCTCACGCTGGATGAATCCGTACCCCTTGGCGTCGTTGAACCACTTGACGGTGCCCAATTCACGATTAGCCATCTTTACCACATCTCCAACTAAGCAATTTTTATTAGTAGGGGCCCCCTGGAATCCATCGAGGGGCCAGTGCGTTCCATGATGCCGGCGAGACTCAGCTCCCCACTGAAAGGCTTGCTCGCAGAGCGGACCGCCCGGGCAGTATAAAGAAACCGCCTGCTCTGAAAAGACCCCTTTTGGCCAACTTGCTGGCTCAATGCCTTGACTGCCGTTGCCCGCTGTAGGCAGCCAGTTCGCATTCCAGCAAGGAAACTTGCCAGGATTCAAGTCGATACAGCCAACCGGCCCGTCCCCCCCACTGCGCCTCCGGCAGGCTGCTGCGCGGAGAAAGGGTCAGCCAGTGGAAGCTTCTGTGACGATAAACCGCACCGTCGAGTCTTGCGCCCGCCTGGGTACGCAGGGTGAAGCGCAGCCGGGGGCGCTTGCTGAAGGCCAACTGGTCCTGAGGCACCACCTCGCTGAAACGCAGATCGGCGAAGACCGCCAGCAGCTCGTCGAGCGCCCGCGCATCCGGTACCTGCAGGCCAGGCAACTGCTCCAGGCGCATCGGCGCATCGCCGTGCCGGAAGAACACCAGCTGCGATCCGTTGGCCTTGTGCAACTGCAGTTCACGTATCTCGGCGGGCGGAACGGTGATCAGTCGGCGATCCAGCCAGTGCAACTCCTGCAGTGGCAACGGCAGCACGCCGTCCACCCGCCACGGCCGGAGCTCGTCTCCTCGATACAGCAGGCGTCCTTCCTGGCCGGCTTCACTCGCCAGGTGGAGCGACTCCACGGCCTCGCCATGGCGCAAGGTGATGCGGATGTCGCGAGGCACTGCCTCGGCTGCCACGTGCTCGAGGGGTTGCGCGCTGGCCAGGGCGGCCAGAAAGGTCCGCACCAGTGTCAGGTCGGCCGGGTACCCGGCCTTGTCGACCAGTACCCAGCGTTCGTTCTCGCGCGCCAGGCGGACGGGTGGCAGCCCTGCGCGGTGCACTTCCAGCCCATCCAGCTCCGCCAGCCGCGCCGTCCAGGACGACGCCGGCGCGGCAAGCGCGCCAAACGGTAGCAAGAGCGCGAGCGCCAGCCAGGGCTTCATCAGGCCCGCCGCCGACGCCAGAACCACACTGCCAGCGCACCGAGCGTCAGCAGCAGCGGCACCAGGGCGATATTGAGAAACTTCAGCGTCCGCCCCAGGGCTTCGATATCGGCGTTGAGCTGGTAATTCACCTCGCGCAGTTCCTTGCGGATACGCAGCTTCTCGTCGAGGAAGCGGCGCACCGCCGTTTCCTGCTCAGCGTTCAGTTCCAGCAGCTGTCCATCATCCGCCGGGCGCTGCAGCTCCGCCAGTTGGCGCTCAGTCTCCGCCAGGCGCTGCTGCAGGCGCTGTTCCTGTTCCAGGAAGCGCGTCTCCGCCTGGCGCTGCAACGTCTGCACCACCTCGAACGGGCGCTGGTAACGGCCGCGCGAACGCACGCTGATCAGGGCCGGGGAGCCGGCCAGGTTGTCCAGCGCGTTGACAACGAAGCCGGCATTGTCGGCAAACGGCTGCGGCACCCGCTGACCGAAGAACTGCTGCACCTGCACCCACAGGTGATCGCTGAGCAGGTCGGTATCCGCCACCAGGATCAGGTCGATGCGCCCGGCCTCCTGCAGGCCGTCCTTGCGACCTTCGATGCCTTCGGGATAGGCACTGCGCGCCGGCCCTTCGATGCGGGCGGCCAGCACCTTGCGCTGGCCGTCCGGTCGCAGGTCGCGCAGCAGCTCCTCGGGATTGCCCAGCACGCCCAGGCGTTTGGCGTCCACCGGCATGCTCAGCGGCGAGCTGCGCAGCAGTGGCGTGAAACGGGTGCTGGCGCCCGCCAGGGGTTCGAGCAGACCGGCGCTGGCCAGGTTGACCGCCTCCAGGCCGGCGGTGACCACATCCTCCGGATCCACTGCCTCGGACGGCAGGCTGACCCAGGCCGGATGGCGCACCGCACGGCCCGCACCCATCCCTACGGTCATGCCGTAGCCGCCGTCGGCGAGGACCTGACCGGGTGCCAGGCGCACACCCCAGGCGGCCAGCAGCGGGTCGAGACTGGAGGCGCGTTCGATCTCCTCGCCCGGGAAGCCAGTGCCGGTATCCGCCTCGCTGTAGGGGTCGACGAACGCCAGCAGTTTGCCGCCGCGCAGCACGAACTGGTCGATGGCATACAGCGTCGGCTGCGACAGTTGCTTGGGGTGTACCAGCATGAGCACTGAGACATGCTCGGGGATCTCGTCGAGATCGGCGTCCAGGCTTTCGATGCGAAACAGCTGGCGGATCTCCTCCATGATCATCCAGGGCGCGGTGGGCTGGCGGGCCAGCATGTCGAAGCCGCCATTGAGCGGCAGCCCGGACAGCACACCCACCACCGGCAGCTCACGTCGCACAAGACCATGGATCAGCCGGCTGATCTCGTACTCGAGGAACGCCTCCTGATCCAGCGCGAAGAACGGAATGACCTGCCGGTCGCCGCGCGCATTGCTGGCCACCAGGCCGAAATAGACCTGGTCGCCGGAGGTATTCAGCGGCACCGCCTGCAGGCCCGCCTGGGCCGCTTCGTCCTCCTGCTCGGAGAACGGCTGCGGATCGATCACCTGCAGGCTCAGCTTGCCATCGGCGGCACGCACGTATGTGCGCAGCAGTTCCTCGACACGCCGCGCCTGGTTGCGCAGCGCCGGCAGCTCGCCGGTGGCCTGGTCGGAATAGAACAGGCGCAGGGTTAGCGGCTCGTCGAGCGACGCGAGGATCTGCCGGGTACCCGGCGACAGGGTGTAGAGCTTCTGCTCGGTGAGATCCAGTCGCGCGCCGCTCAGCAGCGCGCCGGACAGGCCGTTGAAGAGCAGGAAGGCCACGGCGATGAGCAGCAGCCCGAGTCCGGAATACAGGATGCGTTTCATGGGTCAGTCCGCCTTCTTCAGATCGATCACCACCGCTGTCGCAGCCAGCCAGGCCGCGATGAAGCTGAGGAAATACAACAGGTCGCGCAGGTCGATCACGCCCTTGCTGATGGCGTCGAAACGCACCAGGAAGCTCAGCGAGGCCACCACGTCGACCAGCCCCTGCGGCGCCCAGGCGCTGAACAGGTCGAGCACCATCGGGAAGCCGCTGACGATGAACAGAAAGCACACGCTGACCGCGAGGATGAAGGCGATCACCTGGTTGCGCGCCAGGGCCGACATGCAGCCGCCCACCGCCAGGTAGCTGCCGGCCAGCAGCCAGCTGCCCAGGTAGCCGGTGAGGATGGCGCCGTTGTCCGGCTCGCCCAGATAGTTGACGGTCAGCACCATGGGGAAGGTCAGCAGCAGCGCCAACCCGGCGAACACCCAGGCGGCGAGGAACTTGCCGGCCACTGCCTCGGCACGACTGATCGGCAGGGTCATCAGCAGTTCGATGGTGCCGGACTTGCGCTCCTCGGCCCACAGGCGCATGGCGATGGCCGGGACCAGGAACAGGTACAGCCAGGGATGGAAACCGAAGAACACGGTGAGATCGGCCTGGTTGCGCTCATAGAAACCGCCCAGGTAGAAGGTGAACACCCCGGACAGCACCAGGAAGATCATCAGGAACACATAGGCCAGCGGCGTGGCGAAATAGCTGGCCAGCTCACGCTTGAAGATCACCGACAACTGCCTCATGCCGCCTCTCCCCGGGTCAGGTTGCGGAACACTTCATCCAGCCGGCCGCGCTCGACGTCCAGCTCGCGCACCGCCCAGCCGCGCTGGCGGATCAGTTCGCTGACCTGCGGATAGATCACCTGCCCCGGCGCGGCCAGCAGCGTCAGGCTGTGCTCGCGGGCGTTGCGCTCGATGCCCGCCACGCCGGGCAGCGCGCGCAGCGCCTCGCTGTCCAGCGCCTCATCGCTGACCAGGGTCACCGCCTGGTGATAGCGGGAGCGACGTTCCAGGGCCAGCGGCGTGTCGTCGGCCACCAGCCGGCCGTTGGCAATCACCACCGCGCGGGAGCACAGGGCGCCGACTTCTTCGAGGATGTGGGTGGAGATGATGACAATCTTGTCCGCCGCCAGTCCGCGGATCAGCTCGCGCACCTGGTGTTTCTGGTTGGGGTCCAGCCCGTCGGTGGGTTCGTCGAGGATCAGCACCTGCGGATCGTGGAGGATTGCCTGGGCCAGCCCGACGCGGCGCTTGAAGCCCTTGGACAGCGTGTCGATGGTCTGACCCAGGACACGATCGAGCTCAAGTTGCTCGACCACGCGGGCGACCCGCCGACGCTGCTCCTCGCCCCGGTAGCCGCGCACCTCGGCAATGAAGCCGAGGAAGGCGCCGACGCGCATGTCTTCGTAGCAGGGCGCGCCTTCCGGCAGGTAGCCGATCAGCCGCTGGGCCTGGCGGGTCTGGGTCTGGATATCGAAGCCCTGAATCAGGGCGGTGCCCGAGGTGGGCGCCAGGAAGCCGGTGAGCATCTTCATGGTGGTGGACTTGCCGGCCCCGTTGGGTCCGAGAAAGCCCAGTACCTCGCCGGGGCGCACGGTCAGGGACAGGGCGTCGACCGCCGTGTGCCGAGCGAAGCGCTTGGTCAATTGGCGCAGTTCGATCATGGCTTGATTAACCCTCCGTTGTCGCGGGTGCCAGGCGCCTGCGCGGCCCGTCACCCGTGCCTGCAAATGACGGCGGACTATAGAAGCAGCCCGGCGGCACTGGCAAGACGCCAGCGACCGGTCCGCGCGCCTGTCAAAGGTCATTGCGTTTCAGCGTTTTACGCTTTTCCACCGCCCCGCCATGGGGCACACTAGCGCCTCCCGAGCAATTGCTCGTTTGACCTGAATCCCGTATGCCCCGCCTTCCCTTTAGCCGTCTGGTTGTCGGCACCTTGCGTCGCCTGCTGTATCTCTGGGTTCGCTCCGAGACCATTGGCAAATCCGCCCTGACACTGGACCTCGATCGCAGCAAGCCGGTGTTCTACGTGCTGCAGAGTCCGTCCCTGAGCGACCTGATGGTGGTCGAGCAGGAATGCCGGAAGAATGCCCTGCCCCGTCCGCTGGCCCAGGTATCCATGGAGGGCCACCAGGAGCCGGAAGCCTGCTTCTTCCTCGACGCGCCGTCGCGCTGGCTCGGCCGGCGCAGCAAGCCGGTGATTGCACCCACCCTGACCCGCCTGGTCACCCTGGTCAGCCAGAACGCGCTGGCCGAGGCGCAGATCGTGCCGGTCAGCGTGTACTGGGGTCAGTCGCCGTCACGCGAAACCAGCCCGTGGAAACTGCTGTTCGCCGACAGCTGGGCGGTCACCGGGCGCTTGCGCAAGCTGCTGACCATCCTGTTCCTCGGCCGCAAGACCCGCGTGCAGTTCTCCGCGCCGATCCAGTTGCGCGAACTGGTCAGCCAGGGCAAGGGTGCCGAACGCACCCAGCGCATGGCCCACCGCATCCTGCGCGTGCATTTCCGCAACCAGAAGGCCGCCGTGATCGGCCCGGACATCTCGCACCGGCGCAACCTGGTCAAGGGCCTGGTGCATGCGCCGCTGGTACGCGAGGCCATCGCCGCCGAAGCCGAACGCGACGGCATCAGCCTGGAAAAGGCCGAGGCCCGCGCCCTGCGCTATGGCAACGAGATCGCTTCCGACTACGCCTACACCGCCATCCGCTTCCTGGAGCTGGTGCTGACCTGGTTCTGGAACAAGATCTACGACGGCGTACAGGTCAACAACGTGGACGGCGTGAAGCACATCGCCCACGGCCACGAGATCATCTATGTGCCCTGCCACCGCAGCCACATCGACTACCTGCTGCTCTCCTACCTGCTGTTCCGCAACGGCCTGAGCACCCCGCACATCGCCGCCGGCATCAACCTCAACATGCCGGTGATCGGCGGACTGCTGCGCCGCGGCGGCGCCTTCTTCATGCGCCGCACCTTCAAGGGCAACCCGCTGTACACGGCGGTGTTCAACGAGTACCTGCACACCCTGTTCAGCCGGGGCTTCCCGGTGGAGTACTTCGTCGAGGGCGGCCGCTCGCGCACCGGGCGCACCCTGCAGCCGAAGACCGGCATGCTGGCCATCACCCTGCGCAGCTTCCTGCGCTCCAGCCGCCTGCCGATCGCCTTCGTGCCGGTGTACATCGGCTACGAGCGCGTACTGGAGGGCCGCACCTACCTGGGCGAGCTGCGCGGCGCGGCGAAGAAGAAGGAGTCCATCGGCGACCTGTTCCGCGTACTCGGCGCGCTGCGCCAGCGTTTCGGCCAGGTGTCGGTGAACTTCGGCGAGCCGATCCGTCTGGCCGAGTTCCTCGACCGCCGGCAGCCGGACTGGCGCCAGAACAGCGGCGGGCCGGACTACCGTCCCGAATGGCTGAACGGCGTGACCAACCAGCTGGGCACCGAGGTGGCGCGCCACATCAACGAGGCGGCGGCGATCAACCCGGTCAACCTGGTGGCCATGGTCATGCTCTCCACCAGCAAGCTGGCCATCGACCGTCCCGGCCTGGCCAGCATACTGGAGGCCTACCAGACGCTGCTGCGCCAGGTGCCCTACTCGCCGCACACCACCGTGCCGCAGGGCAATGGCGAGGCGCTGATCCAGCATGTGCTGGACATGGAATTGATCGACAGCCAGCGCGATGCGCTCGGCGAAATCATCTACCTGAACGAACAGCACGCGGTGCTGATGACCTACTACCGCAACAACGTGCTGCACATCTTCGCCCTGCCCGCCCTGCTGGCCAGCTTCTTCCAGAACAGCGGACGCATCAGCCGCGAGCAGATCCTGCGCTACACCCGCGCGCAGTACCCGTACCTGCAGGCGGAGCTGTTCATCCGTTTCGAGGCCGAGGAGCTGGAGGCGGCGGTCGACCGGTGGCTGGACGCCTTTGTCGACATGCAGCTGCTGCGCCGCGAGGACGATGTGTTCATTCGCCCGGCGCCCAGTTCCGGACAATTCGTGCTGCTCACCCTGCTGTCGCGCTCGATCGTGCAGACCCTGCAGCGCTTCTACATGACCATCGCGCTGATCCTCGACCACCCGCAGCAGTCGCTGACGGCCGAGGAGCTGGAAAGCCTGTGCTCGGTCATGGCCCAGCGCCTGTCGATCCTGCATGGGCTGAACGCCCCGGAGTTCTTCGACAAGACGCTGTTCCGCCACTTCATCGCTACGCTGCTGGAACAGGGTGTGCTGCGCACCGACGCCGAGGGCAAGCTCAGCCACCATCCCAAGCTGGGCGAGCTGGTGGAAAGCGTCGCCAAGCGCGTGCTGCCCGCCGAGGTGCGCCTGTCGATCCGCCAGGTCACCCTGGATCGCCAGCGCAGTCCGCAGCCGGACAGCGTCGAGCCGTAACCCTGCCTCCCCTCTCCCTTCATGGGAGAGGGGGACAGGCACCGCGCTCAGCCGCCTTCAAAGCGGCAATTTCCCCTGCTCGCCGCGCTGCCGCGCAGCCTCGTTGAGCAGACGCCCCTGCCCTTCGCGGTAGCTCAGGCGGCCTTCGAACAGCCGCGCCGGTGCGGTGTAGGGGTGCTCGGTGGCCGGCTGCTCGCCAAGGATGTGCAGCACCTGGAATCCACGCACCTGCAACACATCCGCCACCAGCGAACGGTGACAGCGCCACCAGAGCACCTCGGCGCACATCAGCACGGTGCGCTTGCGCGCGAGCAGCGCCAGCAGCCGTGCCAGACCCGTGGCGAATTCATCGCTGGCCAGGTGATCCGCATAGCCGCGAAACGCACTGTTGCGCCAGGCGTCGTTGGGCGAGTCCGGCGACGGCCGGCGCCGCCCGCCCAGTTCTTCGAACCACTGATATTCGATGCCCCGCTCGGCCAGCCGTTGCGCCAGCGCCTCGGCGCCGAACTGCGGCCAGCGCCGCGAGCCGGGAAAGCGCCGCACATCGGCCAACGCCTCGATGCCGTGCCGTTCCAGCAGGGCCAGGAAGCGCTCCACCGGCAGGTTGGAATGGCCGATGGTCCAGACGCGGCCCGGCATCAGTCGTCGAGCCGGGTCAGCGCGTCTTCCTTGTGCATGGCGACGTGCTCGGTCTTGTCGCTCTGGATCTCGTATTGCGGGTGCTCCGCGCTGGCATGGCGGGGGTGGCCCTTGTACGTGGTGTCGCGAGTGTGCACGCGAGTGATCCGCCCGCTTACCCGGCCGGCCTCGGAGTTCCAGCTGACGTGGTCGCCGACTTTGAATCGGGGTAGCATGACTCTCTCCTCCCATTGGCTGCTCGGCGGGAAATCGCTGCGCGAGTTTCCCCACCCTACGGGGCTCTCGCTCTGGTCCGCCGTGCCGGCGGGTTGGTGGCCAACGTGACGTTGACCACCCTACGACCCGCCATCCGCCACGAAGTTGAGCCTCAGCGCTTGGCGGCCCGGGCACGCAGCACCAGCGCCACGCCGCCCAGCACCGCTACGGAGACCAGCGCCAGGCGCGGCGTGAAAGGTTCGGCCAGCAACAGGCTGCCGCCCAACGCGGCGAGGATCGGCACGCTGAGCTGCACGGTGCCGGCCTGCACGGCGGTCAGCCCGCGCAGCGCGCTGTACCAGATGGCATAGCAGACACCCGAGGCCAGGGCGCCGGACAGCACCGCGTAAAACAGTCCCATGGCATCCCAGCGCGCATCGGCCAGCAGCACGATGCTCAAGACCAGCGCCAGCGGCGTGGCGCGCAGGAAGTTGCCAGCGGTGGCCGCCAGCGGATCGCTGGTACCCTGCCCGCGCAGCGAATACAGCGCCCAGGCCAGACCAGAACCCAGCATCAGCAGCGCGGCGAGCGGATCGGGGGCACTGGCGCCCGGCAACAACAGCACCAACAGACCACCGATCACCAGCACCAGCCCCGCCGCCTGCCAGCGGCCGAGACGCTCGCCGCGCCGCCAGGCGGCCGCCAGCATGCCGAGCTGCACGGCGCCGAACAGCAGCAGCGCGCCGCTGGCGGTATCCAGTTGCACATAGGCGAAGGAGAAGGCGGCGGCATAGACGAACAACGCCAGGGCCGAAGGCCAGCTGCCCTCGGGGCGCCGCCGCCCAACGCTGACCAGCAGCCAGAGCATCATCGCGCCGGAGAGCAAGCGCACACTGGTGAAGGTGGCGGCATCCAGCGCGCCGCTCTTCAGCGCCACCCGACAGAGCAGGGAGTTGCCGGCGAAGCCGAGCATGGCCAGCAGGGTGAGCAGCAGGATACGGGGCGCGGGCATGGGAGACTCCTTTCGTCGGACAGCCATGGTACCGCTGTGGAAGCGAATGCATTCGCGAGCTTTTCGGAAAACCCCCGCCCAGCTCGCGGACCCGCCCGCTCCCACAGAAAAGCCTCAGCCCGCCCTCGCGCCCTCATCCTTGCGCACCCGGAACCAGGCCGCATACAGCGCCGGCAGGAACAGCAGGGTCAGCACGGTGGCGACGATCAGCCCGCCCATGATGGCCACGGCCATCGGCCCGAAGAACACGCTGCGCGACAGAGGGATCATCGCCAGCACCGCCGCCAGGGCGGTCAGCACGATGGGCCGGAAGCGGCGCACGGTGGCCTCGATGATCGCATTCCAGCGCTCATGCCCTGCGGCGATGTCCTGCTCGATCTGGTCGATGAGGATCACCGAGTTGCGCATGATCATCCCGGACAGGGCGATGGTCCCAAGCATGGCGACGAAGCCAAACGGTTGCTGGAACACCAGCAGGAACAGGGTGACGCCGATCAATCCCAGCGGCGCGGTGAGGAATACCATCAGCGAGCGCGAGAAGCTGCGCAGTTGCAGCATCAGCAGGCTCAGCACCACCACCACGAACAGCGGCAGGCCGGCGTTCACCGATTTCTGGCCGCGCGCGGAATCCTCCACGGTGCCGCCGACTTCCAGCAGGTAGCCGTCGGGCAGGCTGGCGCGCACCTCGTCCAGCGCCGGACGGATCTGGCCGATCAGCGTGGCCGGCTGCTCCTCGCCGTAGATGTCGGCGCGCACGGTCACCGTGGGCAGGCGATTGCGGTGCCAGATCACCCCTTCCTCGAAGCCGTACTCCAGGGTCGCCACCTGGGACAGTGGCACACTCTGGCCGCTGTCGGTGGGCACCGCCAGGCTGGGCAGCAGGCTCAGGCTGCGGCGGTCTTCCTCGCCACCGCGCACCAGGATCTCGATCAGCTCGTTGCCCTCGCGGTACTGGCTGACCCGCGTGCCCGACAGCGAGGCCTGCAGGAAGCGCGACAGCTCGGCGGTGTTCACGCCCAGCGCGCGGGCGCGCTCCTGGTCAAGGTCAAGGTGGATGACCTTGCTCGGCTCCTCCCAGTCCAGGTGCACGTTGGCCACGTGGGGGTTGGCGCGCACCCGGGCGGCGACTTCGCGGGCCAGGCGGCGCACCTCGTCGATGTGCTCGCCGCTGACGCGGTACTGGATCGGGTAGCCCACCGGCGGGCCGTTCTCCAGGCGCGACACGCGGCTGCGCAGGCTCGGGAACTGCTGGGCCAGGGTCTGGATCAGCCAGGCACGCACCGACTCGCGTGACTCAATGCTGTCGGTCAGCACCACGAACTGGGCGAAGCTGGTGGCCGGTAGCTGTTGATCCAGCGGCAGGTAGAAGCGCGGCGAACCGCTGCCTACGTAGGCGGTGTAGTTGTCGATGCCCGGCTGCTCGGCGAGCAGTGTCTCCAGCCGCGCCACCTCGTCCTCGGTGGCGCGCAACGAGGCGCCCTCGGCCAGCTTGATGTCAACCATCAGTTCCAGGCGCGCCGACGGCGGGAAGAACTGCTGGGGCACCAGACGGAACAGCATCACCGAGGCAACGAAGGCCAGCAGGGTGAGCAGCATGACCGTCTTGCGGCGACGCACGCACCAGCCGACCACCCGGCGCACCCGCGAATAGAACGGCGTGGCATAGGGGTCATGGGCCTGGTTGCCATGCTTGGCGGCATGCAGCCTGGCCAGGTCCGGCAGCAGGCGATGGCCCAGCCAGGGCACGAACATCACGGCGGCGATCCAGGACACCAGCAGGGCGATGGCCACCACCTCGAAGATCGAGCGCGTGTACTCGCCGGTGCTCGACTGCGCGGTGGCGATCGGCAGGAAACCGGCGGCGGTGATCAGCGTGCCGGTGAGCATCGGGAAGGCCGTGCTGGTCCAGGCGTAGCTGGCCGCCTTGAGCCGGTCGTAGCCCTGCTCCATCTTGATGGCCATCATCTCCACCGCGATGATCGCGTCGTCCACCAGCAGGCCCAGCGCCAGCACCAGGGCGCCCAGGGAGATCTTGTGCAGGCCGATGCCCAGGTAGTACATGCAGGCGAAGGTCATCGCCAGCACCAGCGGGATGGACAGCGCCACCACCAGGCCGGTGCGCAGGCCCAGCGAGAAGAAACTCACCAGCAGCACGATGATCACCGCCTCGGCCAGCACCCGGACGAACTCGCCGACCCCGGTGCGCACGGCGGCCGGCTGGTCGGACACCTTCCTCAGCTGCATGCCGGCCGGAAGGTTGGCCTGCAGCCGCGCGAACTCGCCTTCCAGCGCCTCGCCGAGCAGCAGGATGTTGCCGCCATCGCGCATGGACACAGCCAGGCCGATGGCGTCCTCGCCCATGAAACGCATGCGCGGCGCCGGCGGATCGCTGAAACCGCGATGCACCTCGGCCACGTCGCCGAGATGGAAGGTGCGGTCGCCGACACGGATCGGGAAGTCGCGGATCTGATCGACGCGTTCGAAGCGGCCACTGACGCGCAGCTGGATGCGGTCGCTGGCGGTCTCGAAGAACCCGGCGGCGGCCACCGCGTTCTGCGCCTCCAGCGCCTGCTGCACGGCCGTCAGCGGCAGGCCGAGGGTGGCCAGCTTGGTGTTGGACAGCTCGATCCAGATCTTCTCGTCCTGCAGGCCGATCAGCTCGACCTTGCCGACGTCCTTGACCCGCTGCAGCTGCAGCTGGATGCGGTCGGCATAGTCCTTGAGCACCGCATAGTCGAAGCCGTCGCCGGTCAGCGCGTAGATGTTGCCGAAGGTGGTGCCGAACTCGTCGTTGAAGAACGGCCCGATGACGCCCTGGGGCAGGGTGTGGCGGATGTCGCCGATCTTCTTGCGCACCTGGTACCAGAGATCGGGGATTTCGCTGGAGCGCAGGGAGTCGCGGGCGATGAACGTCACCTGCGACTCGCCCGGCCGCGAGAAGGAGACGATGCGCTCGTAGGCGCCGGTCTCCATCAGCTTCTTCTCGATGCGTTCGGTGACCTGACGCGAGACTTCCTCGGCGCTGGCGCCCGGCCACTGGGTCTGGATGACCATGGCCTTGAAGGTGAACGGCGGGTCCTCGCTCTGACCGAGCTTGGTGTAGGACACGGCACCAACGATGCCGAGCAGGATCATCAGGTACAGGACGATCGAGCGGTTCTGCAACGCCCAGGCGGAGAGGTTGAAGTTCATGGCGACCTACTCCGCGCGCGTCAGCTGGACCGGTCGGTTGTCGCGATTGACCGGGCGCACCTTCTGGCCTTCACGCAGCACCTGCACGCCGGCAGCCACCACCCATTCGTCGGCACTGAGCCCTTCGAGCACCGGCACCTGGGATTCGCCGTAGGGCCCGACGCGGACCAGTCGGCGCTGCAAGGTCTGTGTGGCCGGGTCGACCACCCACACGAAGGGCTCGCCACCTTCGGCGGACAGCGCCGAGAGCGGCACCGCCAGGGGCACGCTATCGGCATGGCTGATCAGCACGCGGGCGCTCTGCCCGAGCTCGGCCGGCACGCCGTTCTCCTGGAAAGCCACCCGCGCGGCGAAGGTGCGCGACTGGGGATCGGCGGCCGGGGCCAGTTCGCGAATCTGGCCGGTGAATCGGCGACCCGGTTGCGACCAGAGCTCCACCGCGACCTCCTGGCCGATGCGGAAACGCTCCAGCGCCTGTTCCGGCAAGCTGATGGCCACCTCGCGTTCGCCATCGGCGGCCAGGGTGAACACCGTCTGCCCGGCGGCCACCACCTGTCCCACTTCGATGCGGCGGCTGGCGATCACGCCATCCTGCGGGGCACGCAGCACGGCGTAGGTGGCCTGGTTGCGCGCCACGTCGTACTGAGCGCGGACCTGCTGGAACTGGGCTTCGGCGGAACGATAGGTGTTGTCCGCGCTGTCGAAGTGCGAACGGCTGACCAGCTGGCGCTCCAGCAGGGTCTGGTAGCGGTCGCGCTCGGCGCGCGCCAGGTTCAGGTTGGCCTCGGCGGCGGCCATCTGCGCGCGCACCGCTTCCAGTTGCAGGCGCACGTCCTGGGGATCGAGCTCGGCCAACGGCTGGTCCTTCTTCACGCGCTCGCCGACTTCCACCAGACGCTTGGCCACCTTGCCGCCGATGCGGAAGGCCAGCTCGGGCTCGAAGCGCGCGCGCACCTCGCCGGGAAAGGTTTCCAGCAGCGCGGCGGCCGGCTGCGGCTGTACCACCATGGCCGGACGCGGCGGTGTTTCGACCTCCTGGCCGTTGCCGCAGGCACCGAGCAGCGCTATCAGGGAAAAAGGCAGGGCGAGGGACAGGACATGACGGAGCATGGTGGATCCTTTCACGCATGGCGTTGGATTTGTTGTGCCGCGCATAGTAGAAATACTGAACTTCCCAGTCCAGTAACTTCCGCATGACCTCAACGACCCCCGGGCCAGGGCGCCCCAAAGACCCCGCCAAGCGCCAGGCTATTCTCGAGGCCGCCAAGGCGCAGTTCCTCAGTCACGGTTACGAAGGCAGCAGCATGGAGGCCATCGCCCGCGAAGCCGGAGTCTCCAAGCTCACCGTGTACAGCCACTTCAGCGACAAGGACACCCTGTTCCTCGAAGCGGTGAAGGCCAAGTGCGAAGAGCAGCTGCCGCAGCTGTTCAACCACCGGGACGCACAAGGCCCCATCGACGATCAGCTGCTGAACATCGCACGTGCGTTCCTGGCGCTGATCAACAGCCCGGAATCCCTGGCCATGCACCGCCTGATGTTCGGCCTGGCACATGCCAATCCGCCCCTGGTGCAGCTGTTCTATGACGCCGGGCCTGGACGCATCCTAGGCGAGCTGGAGCGGTTCCTGCGCCAAGCCGACCATCGCGGCCAACTGCGCATTGCCCAGCCGCGCGCCGCCGCCGAGCACTTCTGCGCCCTGCTCAAGGGCGGGCACAACTTCCGCTTGCTGATCGGCCTGGCCCAGGCGCAGTCTGCCGAGGAGGCCGAGCGGCATGTGCAGGAAGTGGTCGGACTGTTCGTGCGTGCCCATCGGCTCTAGCCGGCAGGCGGTTTTATCACGCGTTCCATTGAGCTGGATCGATGTCGCGTCACCGGGGAGCGGCTAGCCTGCTCCAACTATCAGCACTGGAGTCTTCCCATGGCACGTCTGGACAACAAGGTCGCCCTGATCACCGGCGCAGCGAGCGGCATCGGCCGCGCCACGGCTGAGCGTTTCGCCGTCGAGGGCGCGCGGGTGGTGATTGCCGATGTACAGGAAGAGCTGGGCCGGCAGGCCGCCGATGCGATCACCGCCAAGGGTGGCGTGGCGGTCTACAAGCACCTGGACGTCTCCAGCGAAGACGACTGGCAACGGGTGGTGGCCGAAACGGTGGCCGAATTCGGCCGGCTGGATGTGCTGGTCAACAACGCCGGCATCGGCGATTCAGGGCTGATCGAGGACACCGACTTGGCCACCTACGAACGCGTCATCGCCATTACCCAGACCTCGGTGTTCCTTGGCCACAAGGCCGCCTCCGCGGCGCTCAAGACCAGCGGCAACGGCGCCGTGATCAACGTCAGCTCCATGTTCGGCATTGTCGGCGGCTTCGGCTCCTCGCCGGCCTACCACGCCGCCAAGGGTGCGGTGCGTCTGCTCACCAAGAGCACCGCGCTGGCCTGGGCCAAGGAAGGCGTGCGGGTCAATTCGGTGCATCCGGGCTTCGTCGACACCCCGATCCTCGGCGAGACCGACCGGCAGATGCTCGCCGAGGCCACGCCCATGGGCCGCATCGCCGCGCCGGAGGAACTGACCGGGGTGATGGTGTTCCTGGCCTCGGACGAAGCCTCTTTCATCACCGGGGCCGAGTTCGTGGTGGACGGCGGGTACACGGCACGCTAAGCCCCGACCATTCTGTTGGGCGGCTGGCTCCCCACCTCGGTGGCCAGAATCGTAGGGTGGACAACGTTTTTCCTTGTCCACCCTGCGCGCGCCCGGCGGCCAAATACAACGTAGACCGCACTACCCAAGGTCCGCCGCCCCCTACCCCAGCTTCTTCAGCGCATAGATGTCGTAGCGGCTGGACTTGCCTTCCAGGCTGTAGCCCGGCTTCGGCCCGTCGATGATCGGTGCCTTGCGCGGGCGCTTGACCACCACGCGATGGCTGGCCAGCGCCAGTGCGGCTTCCAGCAGCGCCGGCGCGTCCAGATCGTCGCCGACCAGCGGGCGGAACAGGCGCATCTCCTTCTTCACCAGCGCGCTCTTGTCGCGGTGGGGAAACATCGGATCCAGGTAGATGACCTGGGGCCGCTCGCCCGCCCACTGGCGCATCACCTCGATGGCGTTGCCGGTCAGCAGGCGCATGCGCGCGGTGATGCCGGCAACATCCGGCGCCCGCGCGGCGCGCGCCAGGCCGTCCTCCAGCAGCGCGGCGATCACCGGCTGACGCTCGATCAGTTGCACCTCGCAGCCCAGCGTGGCCAGCACGAAGGCGTCGCGCCCCAGTCCGGCGGTGGCGTCCAGGATGCGCGGGCGGATGCCGGCCTGCACGCCGACCGCCTTGGCGATCATCTGCCCGCTACCGCCGCCGTACAGCCGCCGGTGCGCCGCCGCGCCTTCGACGAAATCCACGCGCACCGGCCCCGGCGCGCCGGGGCCGAGTTCGGCCAGCTGCAGTCCCGCCTCGCCCAACTGCAGGGCGAACAAGGCCTCCTGGTTCATCGGCAGGTTCAGCCGCGCCGCCCACTGGCGGGCCGCCTCGTCGAAGCGGGGTTCAAGAGCCTGGACACACAACAGGGATTCGGACATGGCATTGGCGAAGCAGGAAAAAGGCCGGGCATTGTGCCAGAGCTCGGGGGCTCAGCGGCACACGCCGAACCCGCCAACCTCCAGATGGAAATGATCTTGGTGCGCGGTGTCGTACTCCGGTCCCAGCACCGCCTGGAAATGCTGGCAGGCCGCATCCCGCACCGCGCGCAGGAAGCGCGCCTCGGCCCCCTCGCTCCGCCAGTGCCCCGCCACACTGACGCTGCGGCCATCCGCCAGGCGGAAGGCCCCGACGTCAAGCGCATTGGCGCTGGCGTGCCGGCTCCACCGCTGGCTCCCGCCGATCCTGCGGCAGGCGAAGCTGCCAAAGTGCTCGACGCGCACCACCGACTGGCCAAGGATCTCCCAGGCCAGCGGCTGCAGGTCGTGGTGTTCGAACAGCGCATAGGACACCGCCAACGGACAGGTGGCCAGGAAGCTGGCGCTGAAAGCGGCATGGCCGGCGCGCACCCGCACGACGTTGCGCAGCGGGCAGTCGCTGTCCAGCCGGCTGTCCGGCTGACTGACGTAGTCCAGCTGCGAGCTGGCCAGCACCTGCGCGCACAGCGCCGGATCACGGCGCAACCGCCAGAGCCGCCAGCCGCTCAGCCAGTCGGGCGGCGCGCGCACCTCCAGCGGGGTGCGGGGATCCCAGCGCGGCGGCAGCTCCAGCCAGCCTCGCTGCACGCCCAGCGCCAGCCCCAGCACCGCTACCAACACCGCCAGCAGCAGCCAGCGCACCCTCAGCTCCGGAACAGGTCGTTCAGACGCTCGAAGGACATGGCCTGGCGCACCGCCTGCACACTGCCACGGCGGGCCAGTTCACTGGCCGCCTGGTAGAAGGCGCCATAGGCTACCCGCGCCAGGCTGGAACCGAGGCTGACCCGCCGCACGCCCAGCTCGAACAGGCCTTCCAGCGACATCTGGATGCCGGGAATACCCACCAGCACGTTGACCGGCTTGGGCGCCACGGCACGCACCAGAGCCAGGATCTGGTCGCGCTGGGTCACGCCCGGTGCGTACAGCACGTCAGCGCCGGCCTCGGCGTAGGCTTTCAGGCGCCGCAGGGTGTCGTCCAGGTCGGCGCGACCATGCATGAAGTTTTCCGTACGGGCGCAGAGCATGAAGGGAAAGCCCAGGCCGCGGGCCGCCTCGGCGGCGGCGCGCACGCGCTCGACCGACTGTTCCAGCGGCAGGATCGGTGTCAGCGGATCACCGCTGGCATCCTCGATGGACGCGCCCACCAACCCGACCCGCGCGGCCTCCTCGATGGAGCGCCGGCAATCCTCGGGGGTCGGGCCGTAGCCGCTTTCCAGGTCGGCGGTTACCGGCAGGCCGCTGGCCTGGACGATGGCAGCGGCATTCGCCAGGGCCTGCTCGCGGCTGACCTCGCCCACACCGTCCCGATGCCCCAGGGAAAACGCCAACCCGGCACTGGTGGTAGCCAGCGCCTCGAAGCCCAGACCCGCCAGCAGGCGCGCCGAACCGGCATCCCAGGGATTGGGTAGCACCAGCAGGTGCGTGCCGAAGTGCAGGTCGCGAAACAGCTCTGCCCGTTGCGCTTGCGTCATCGCCATGGCTTTCCCCCGGTCTAGTGAGCACTAGAACAGACCCAGCTGCTCCTCCGCCGGTTCGTCGGCAATCGTCGGCAATTCCGGCAGGCCGGGCAGCCGCTGGCACAACCCGGCATGGAAACGCCGCGCCTGCTGCGGGGCCAGCAGGTTGTCCGGGGTATGCAGGAAGACATAGGGCTGGCGGCCCTCCTCGATCCAGCCCGCTACCTTGTCGAGCCAGGGCTCCAGATAGGGCTGGTTGGCATCCAGGTCCGGACCGCCAATGAAGCGGACCTGCGGATGGGTGGTGAACGCCGCCGGACGTACCGGCACGCGCGGTTTCTTGGCCTGGGCATGCAGTACGGCGGGATCGGACGAGGCGCAGGCGAACAGTGCCCGGGAATCAAGGCAGATGCGCTCCACGCCGCGTTCGTGCAGCAGCCTATTGAGCTGGCGCTCCTCCTCCCCCTTGGCAAAGAAGGCGCGATGCCGCACCTCCACCGCCAGCGGACGCCCCTGCAGGGCGTCCAGCCAGTCGCCCAGCTCCGGCAAACGCTGCGGGCCGAAGGCGGCGGACAGTTGCAGCCATAACGGACTGAGCCGCTCGCCGAGCGGCTCCAACAGGTTCAGGAACTCGCGGGTGGCGCCCAGGCGCTCCCGCAGGTCGCCCTCGTGGCTGATGTCGCGCGGCAGCTTGGCACAGAAGCGGAAGCCCGCCGGCATGCGCTCGCTCCAGCGGCGTACGGTGTCGGCGGATGGCCAGGCATAGAAGGTGGTGTTGCCTTCGACGGCGTTGAACACACGGCAGTAGTCGCCAAGAAACTCGGCCGGCCGCGTCGACGGCGCATACAGCGAGCCGCGCCAGCCCGCCTCGTTCCACGACGGGCAGCCTAGGTAGTAGGGCAGCATGGGGAGTCCCCGGACGGATTCGGGGCCGATTGTAGGCGACGCGGCGGGTCAGGCGTAAAGATCGATGTAGTGCCGTGCGGGCGGCTCGTCGAGCAGAGCGGCAATGCGGCTGTAGCTGGACAGCGCCTCCAGCACCTGGGCGCCGGGCGCAGCGAGCGGCGACAGGGTACGCAGGGCGTTCGGCGTGCGGGCCATGCGCTCGAACTCGGCTTCGCTGGGCACCAGCGCCGTCGCCTCGATCAGCGCGGGCAGGCGATCCATGTCGTCTGCGTCGGCCGCATGCGTACGGCCGGGGCGCCGAGCACGCGAGTGTTGGGAGAGGGGTCGAAATCCGTCGATGCGCATGGCTGAACCTCACAGGTGTCGCCACTCTATGCAGCGCCCCACCTCGATGCAACGCGCAGCCCGTGACCTGCCGCGCATCCTGACGGCTGAGACCGGCGTCGCCGGCGCAGGTTCACCGATTCGTGCATTCCTAGGCTTTTGGCGTGGCGACCTGGTCACGCAGGTAGACGGGCTGCGCCGCGTCGGCCGCCACGGCCTCGCCGCGCGCCCAGGCGAACTCGGCCAGGCGTAGTAGATCCTCGGCATGCGGCAGCAGGCTGGCATCCATACCCAACGACGGCCGCACGGCCAGGCGATCGGCAAAGGCCCAGCCGGTGCCGGCGCCGAACCACTCGCCGGCGGCGCCACGCGGCAGGGCCACCTGTTCGGGCGGTAGCACGGCCTCGACACCGGCCAGGCGCATCTCGCCCGCCTCCAGGCAGTAGCAACCCCAGTACACCTCGTCCATGCGCGCGTCGATGGCCGCTGCCACCTGTTCGACGCCACGTTCGCGATGGGCGCGCTGGGCCAGCACCGCCAGGTTGGAGACCGGCAGCACCGGACGCTGCAGCGCGAAGGCCAGGCCCTGCACCACGCCGATGGCGATGCGCACCCCAGTGAACGCGCCCGGGCCGCGCCCGAAAGCGATGGCGTCCACCGCGGACAGCGCGATGCCAGCCTCGCCGAGCAGCTCCTGCACCATCGGCAGCAGACGCTGGGCATGCAGGCGCGGGATCACGTCGTAGCGACTGAGCAGGCGGCCCTCGTGCAGCAGGGCAACGGAGCAGGCTTCGGTGGCGGTATCCAGGGCCAGCAGGGTGGTCATCACATCGTCCGGTGGGAAATAAAGGGGCGGCATTATAAGCCCGTCCGCTGGCGATCGTGTGCCGGAATCGCCGAACGCCGGAAACGACAACGGCCCGCAAGCGGGCCGTTGTCGAAATGCCGGAGAGCCGATCAGCTCAGGGCGGCGAACACCTTGGCGGTGATCTCATCCACCGAGCCGACACCGGGAACCAGGCTGTACTTGGGCGTGCCTTCGGCAGCGGACAGCTTCTGGTAGAAGTCCACCAGCGGCTTGGTCTGCGAATGGTAGACAGACAGGCGATGACGCACGGTCTCTTCCTTGTCGTCTTCTCGCTGGATCAGTTCTTCACCAGTCACGTCGTCCTTGCCAGCCACCTTCGGCGGGTTGTACTCGACGTGATAGGTGCGGCCGGAGGCCTGGTGGAAACGGCGGCCCGCCATGCGCTTGACGATTTCCTCGTCTTCCACGGCGATTTCCAGCACGTGGTCGATGGTTACGCCGGCAGCCTTGAGGGCCTCGGCCTGCGGAATGGTGCGCGGGAAACCGTCGAACAGGAAGCCATTGGCACAATCCGGCTGGGTGATGCGCTCCTTGATCAGGTCGATGATGATGTCATCGGAAACCAGGCCGCCGCTGGCCATCACGTCCTTGACCTTCAGGCCCAGCGGGGTACCGGCCTTGACGGCGGCACGCAGCATGTCGCCGGTGGAGATTTGCGGGATACCGAACTTTTCGGTGATGAAGCGGGCCTGGGTGCCTTTGCCAGCACCGGGCGCACCCAGCAGAATCACACGCATCGTTGTTATGCTCCTTTAGGTAATCAGGAAGTCTAATAGCCCGTCAGAGGGCCAACCCGTTATAAGGGGGCTGGGCAGTGGCGCGACCGAAAAAGGCCGTTCAAGATACACAGCGCCTATCTCGCGTACAAGCGCCTACCCGGCGTGGCCTCTTCCCTATCCCGTGTTGCGCAGTCCGGCGGCGATACCCGCCACACTGACCAGCAGCGCCTGCTCGACCGGCGGGTGAACCTCCGTGCCGGACTGGCGGGAACGGGCCAGAAGCTCGGCCTGCAGCAGATGCAGCGGATCCAGATAGGTGTTGCGCACACTGATGAACTCGAGGGTCTGCGGGTTGTGCTCGAACACCCGTGACTGACCAGTCAGATCGAGTACTACCTGCTCAGCCTGCGACAATAGGTCGCGCAATTCCTGGCCCAGGGGTCGCAGCTCATCGCACACCAGACGCTCGTCGTAAAGGCGCGCGATCTCGTCATCGGCCTTGGCCAGCACCATCTCCAGCATGTCCAGCCGGGCACGGAAGAACGGCCAGTGCGCGCGCATGTCCTGCAACAGGGCACCTTCCCCGCGCTGCAACGCGTTGCGCAGCGCCGTCTCCCAACCCAGCCAGGCCGGCAGCATCAGCCGGGTCTGGGTCCAGGCGAAGATCCAGGGAATGGCCCGCAGACTCTCGATGCCGCCCTCGCGCCGCCGTGCGGGCCGGCTGCCCAGCGGCAGGCGCGCCAGCTCCTGTTCGGGCGTGGCCTGGCGAAAATACTCCAGGAAGCCGGGATGTTCGCGCACCACGCCCCGGTAAGCGGCCAGCGCATCGGCGGACAGGCGCTCCATCTCCTCGCGCCATTCCGGCTCCGGCTCGGGCGGCGGCGCCACGGTCGCTTCCAGCACGGCGGCCAGGTACAGCTTGAGGTTCTGCACGGCGATCTGCGGCAACCCGAACTTGAACCGGATCATCTCGCCCTGTTCGGTGGTGCGGAACCGCCCGGCCACTGAGCCCGGGGGCTGGGACAGAATGGCGGCGTGGGCCGGTCCGCCGCCGCGCCCCACCGTGCCGCCGCGCCCGTGGAACAGCAGCAGCTCGACGCCCTGCTCCCCGCACAGCGTCACCAGTTCTTCCTGGGCCCGGTACTGCGCCCAGGCGGCGGCCAGGGTGCCGGCGTCCTTGGCCGAATCCGAGTAGCCGATCATCACCTCCTGCGGGCCGGCCAGCCGGGCGCGATAGCTCGGCAGGGCCAGCAGGCGCGCCATGACCTCCCGCGCGCCGCGCAGGTCGGCAAGGGTTTCGAACAGCGGCACCACGCGCATCGGCCGACGCAGGCCGGCCTCCTTGAGCAGCAGCTGCACCGCCAGCACATCCGAGGCGGCGCCGGCCATGGAGATGACGTAGGAGCCGAGGGCCGCTGCCGGCGTCGCGGCGATCAGCCGGCAGGTAGCGAGCACCTCGGCGTTCTCCGGTGCCAGCGGCTGGTCGACCGGCAGCAGCGGACGCGGGTTGTCCAGCTCGCGCACCAGGAAGTCGAGACGCTGCGCCTCGTCCCACTCCGAGTAATGGCCCAGGCCGAGGAAGCGGGTGATCTCGTCCAGCGCGGCCGCGTGACGGCCGGCTTCCTGGCGGATGTCCAGGCGCACCAGGTGCAGACCGAACACCGCCGCCCGGCGCAGGCAGTCGAGCAGGCGGCCATCGGCGATCACCGCCATGCCGCACGCGCACAGCGAGCGGTAACAGAGCGCCAGCGGCGCATACAGCTCGTGCTGGTCGCGCAAAACGCCCTCGGGCTCCGGCACCGGTCGGCGCAGGCAGGCCTCGGCCCAGTCACGGGTAATACGCAGGCGCTCGCGCAACGGCTTGAGCAGTACCCGGTAGGGCTCTGCGTGGTCACCTACGGCGTCTCGCAACTCGGCGCTGGCATCCTGCATGGACAATTCGACCTGCAGCCGGTCGATGTCGCGCAGGTGCAGGTCGGCCGCCATCCAGCGCGCCAGCAGCAGCACCTGGCGGCTGACCTCGGCGGTGACGTTCGGATTGCCGTCGCGGTCGCCACCCATCCAGGAAGCGAAGCGCACCGGCACCGCCTCCAACGGCAGGCGCTGGCCGCAGTGGGTCAGGAGCGCGTCGTCGAGATCGCGCAGCATGTCCGGCACCGCGCGCCACAGGGAATGCTCGATGACCGCGAAGCCCCACTTGGCCTCGTCCAGCGGCGTGGGCCGCTGGCGGCGGATTTCCTCGGTGTGCCAGGCCTCGGCGATCAGGCGGCGCAGGCGCAGCCGGCTGGCGGCCCGCTCGCGCTCGGTGAGGTCGTCGTGATCGCTCGCAGCCAGCTCGGCGGCGATGGCATCGTATTTCTGAATCAGGCTGCGGCGCGCCACTTCGGTGGGATGCGCGGTGAGCACCAGCTCGATATCCAGACCTGCCAGCCGGCTCGCCAGCTCCGCGGGATCGGCGCCGCCGGCCAGCAGGCGCGGCAGCAGCTCGTCCAGCACACGGTTTTCGAACGGCTCCGGCTCGCCCGGTGCCTGGCGGCGCACCTGGTGGTGCTGTTCGGCCATATTGGCCAGGTTGAGGAACTGGTTGAAGGCCCGCGCCACCGGCAGCAACTCATCCTCGCGCAGGCCGTCCAGGGTCTCGCCCAACTGATCGGCGGCGGCCTGGGAACCGCGCCGCCCGCCCTTGGCACCGGTGCGAATGCGTTCGATCTTGTCCAGGAAGGCGTCGCCCAGCTGGGCACGAATGGTCTCGCCAAGCAGTTCACCCAGCAGGTGAACCTCTTCTCGCAGGCGTGCGTCGATCTCCGTCATGGCTGCTCCTCCAGGCGCGATGCATCCAGCCTGAACAGTGCGACAGACAATTACAAGCCGCCGCGCCGACCACGGGCTGAACTAGCCTTGCAATAGACAACGGATGCGTGGGGGACACGCCATGAAGATTCGCGAACTGATCGGGCACTGGGAACAGAACGCCAGGGGCCAGTTGACCCAGGAAACCTATTGCCTGCACCTGGACCTGGAGTCGGCCGCGCGCCTCAACGCGCTGGCCGAGATGTACCCCAAGCGCAACGTGGAGGTGCTGCTGGGCGAGCTGGTGTCAGCCGCCCTGGAGGAACTGGAAGCCAGTCTGCCCTACGTCAAGGGCAGCAAGGTGGTGGCGGTGGACGAACAGGGCGATCCGCTCTACGAGGACATCGGTCCCACCCCACGCTTCCTGGCGCTGTCCCGGCAGTACCTGCAGCGCCTCAGCGAGGGGCAGAAGCCCCACTGATCCCGCTTACTCGGTGATGACCTGCGGGGTTTCCTGACCCATGCAGCGCACCGCCTGCTTGCGGTCATCGACCAGCACGCCAGTGAGGCCTTTCTGCTTGGTGTCGAACAGCACCAGCACGCCATCAATGCACTGGGCAACCTGGTCCGCCGGCTTCAGGGACAGCCGGTAATCCTCCCCGGGCACGGTCTTGAGCATGGTGAACTCCGCCAGCAGCAGCGCGTCCTGCGGCTTGGCGAAATGCACGTAGCCGTAGTAGCTGAGTACCGCGACGGTACCCACCACGGAACCCACGGCGGTGAGGATGTAGGGGATGAGATTGCGCTCGGCCATGCTCGTATCCGGATTCAGCGAAAAGGGAGGCAAGCTTATAGGCCCGGGGGCGGAGCGGGAAGCCTGATGGCGCGGCTCGCGTGGAGGCCACACCTGGAAGCCCGCGGACACATCCGCCCACAGCTCCGCAGTGTTTCTGTGGGAGCGGACTTGTCCGCGAGCTTTTCGGGCGCGCCCACCCTAGAGGATATTCGCGTAATCCGCCTCGACCCGGTCCAGGCTCAGGTGGTTGAGGAAGTTGGAGAAGCACATCCAGGCCGACAACGCGTTCAGATCCCGGAACTGCGCCGGCAGGTACTTGGGCGGCGCCACCAACCCCTCCTCCACCAGCTGGCGCAGGGTGCGCATGTCTTCCAGAGTGGCCTTGCCGCAGAACAGCAGCGGGATCTGCTCCAGCTTGCCCTGGCGCACCGCCAGCTGGATGTAGTTGTAGATGAGGATGAAACCCTTCAGGTAGGACAGGTCCTTGGTGAACGGCAGGCCGTCCGGCGCCGAGCCGCGGAACACGCGGCTGGCGTTGCCGTAGCTGTCGTCCTCGCCGTAACCCTGGGCCAGGAAGAAGCGGTAGACGTCGATGAAATCGGCGCCCTCCTCGGCCATGTGAATGGCCCGGGTGCGGTTGGTCAGCTTGCGCAGGCGCGACGGGTACGAGGCGAAGGCGATCACTTCCATAAGAATCGCCAGGCCCTCCTGGGTCACTGTGGAGGTTGGCGGGCCCTTGGCCAGGAAGGTGCAGATCGGCTGATTGAGACCGTTCAGCGTGGTGCCCACGTGCACCAGGCCCTCATGCACTTCCAGAGCCTGCAGGTCGCGCTCGTTGAACATCGCGTCGCTGCGGATCTTGATGTAGTCGGCGCCGGCCGCCGCGTCAGCGACGATGCCGTCGGACTCGAAGACCCGCACCACGCCCTCCCCCTCGCCTTCGCCGAACACCCGGTCCAGGCGCCACTGGAGGATTTCCACTGCCTGGGCGGCGTTGAGGGTCTTGGGCTCATCGGCCAGGTCGCCCCGGCTGGCGATGTTGTTCAGGTAGTCGGAGAGCATCAGCCCCAGGTCGGCCAGCGTCGGATCACCGGCGTGGAAGGCGTCCGAGGCCGCGCCGTACAGCTCCTGGGAGATCAGCCCGAAATCGCTGGTGCCGCGCGCCTCCAACATGCGAATGACCATGCGGTACTCGCGGCACATGCGCCGCATGATCTGCCCGACCGGGCTGAACTGGCCGAGCTGACGGGTGATGTCCCGCTCGATTTCCTGGAACTCGCGCTTCTTGGCCTCGGCATCGAAGGCCAGCGGCCGGGTGTGGTAGTAGCTGCGGTCCACCTCGGGTAGCCGCTGGCCTCCCGAGGCGAGGAACGCCCGGCGGACCGAATCGTCCCACTTCACCGCATCCAGGATACGGATCGGCGCCTGCGCCTCGACCAGGCGATCGGAGAGGTCACGCACCGTCTGCTGATAAGGGTCCAGCGGCATACTTCCTCACTGCTCGACGCGTTGCAGGCGCGCCACTTCAACGAAAACGTCGGCGTTGGCCGGATCGTCCAGGTAACCGAAGACCTCGGCTAGCGCCGAGCGGATCAGCACGCCCTCGCCCTCGGCAGTTTCCACCGCTTCGCCGGCCAGCCGCCCGGCCTCGACTTCCCGCAACAGGCGCGCCACGTCCAGGTTGAACAGCACCAGCTCACCGCCGCGGGCCAGTTCGAAGCCGAGGATGGCGAAATTTCCGCCCAGTTTGCGCGGCAGGCCGGCCGACAGGTACCAGCGCCGACCGTGGCGGGCAACGGTGAAGCCATATTCTTCGGCGCTGTCGAGGTTGTCCGGATCACCCTCGGTGCGCACCGCCCGGTACTGGTGGTTACCCACCCGGCTGATGCGCAGGAACAGCTCATCACCCCATTCATCCTCGCCCTGCCAGACGCCAAGCAGCGGAATGGGCGCCGCCTCGCTGGCCGGCAGCGGTTCACGGAAGGTCACCAGGCAGCCGCCCAACAGCAGCAGCGACGCCATCACCAGCGCGCGCGAGATGCGCATGCTCTTCTCTCCTTGTCGAAACGACGTGAACCAAGCGTAGTCGGTGGTCTTGCGGCAGCGATCTTCCGCCCACCGGGCGCAGCCGTCAAACGCCCACAAAAAACCGCCCGAAGGCGGTTTCTCGTAGGAGCGATCAGTTCTGCGGGCGCATGTGCGGGAACAGGATCACATCGCGGATCGACGGCGAGTTGGTCAGCAGCATCACCAGGCGGTCGATGCCGATGCCCTCACCGGCGGTCGGAGGCATGCCGTATTCCAGGGCGCGCACGAAGTCGGCATCGAAGTGCATGGCCTCGTCGTCGCCGGCGTCCTTGTCCTTGACCTGCTGCATGAAGCGGTCGGCCTGGTCTTCGGCGTCGTTGAGCTCCGAGTAGGCGTTGGCGATCTCGCGGCCGCCGATGAACAGCTCGAAGCGGTCGGTGACGCTGGGATCGTCGTCGGAGCGACGCGCCAGCGGCGAGACTTCGAACGGGTAGCGGGTGATGAAGGTGGGCTGCTCCAACTTGTGCTCCACCAGCTCCTCGAAAATCATCGTCTGCAGCTTGCCCAGGCCCTCGAAGCCCTTCACGTCGGCGCCCGCCTTCTTGGCGATGGCGCGGCACTTCTCGACGTCCTGCAGGTCGTCCGCAGAGATTTCCGGGTTGAACTTGAGGATCGAGTCGAACACCGACAGGCGTGCGAACGGCTCGCCGAAATGGAACACCTTGTCGCCGTAGGGCACGTCGGTGCTGCCGAGCACAGCGAGGGCCAGCTCGCGGAACAGCTCCTCGGTGAGGTCCATGTTGTCCTCGTAGTCCGCGTACGCGTGGTAGAACTCGAGCATGGTGAACTCGGGGTTGTGCCGCGTGGACACGCCCTCGTTGCGGAAGTTGCGGTTGATTTCGAAGACCTTTTCGAAGCCCCCGACCACCAGGCGCTTGAGGTACAGCTCCGGCGCGATGCGCAGGTACATCGGCAGGTCCAGCGCGTTGTGGTGGGTCTCGAACGGCTTGGCCGCCGCGCCGCCCGGGATCACCTGCAGCATCGGGGTTTCCACTTCGAGGAAGCCGCGCTCAGCGAGGAACTTGCGGATGTGGGCGATGACCTGGGAACGCACGCGGAAGGTCTGGCGGGTTTCCTCGTTGACGATCAGGTCGACGTAGCGCTGACGATAGCGCTGCTCGGTGTCGGTCAGGCCGTGGTGCTTGTCCGGCAGCGGGCGCAACGACTTGGTCAGCAGGCGTACCTTCTCCATGTGCACGAACAGGTCGCCCTTGTTGGAGCGCTGCACGGTGCCCTCGGCGCCGATGATGTCGCCCAGGTCCCAGGTCTTGATCTCGGCCAGGGTCTCTTCCGGCAGGGTCTTGCGATCCACATACACCTGGATGCGCGCGCTGGTGTCCTGGATGACCATGAAGGCGCCACGGTTGAGCATGATGCGCCCCGCCACCTTGACCGGGATGCGTTCCGCTTCCAACTCTTCCCGGGTCTTGTCCGCGTAGTTCTGCAGGATGTCGCCAGCCAGGCAGTCGCGGCGGAAGTCGTTGGGGAAGACATTGCCCTTGGCGCGCTCGGCGGCAAGTTTTTCCTTGCGCTGGGCGATCAGGCGGTTTTCTTCCTCATGCAGGGCGTGCGGGTTCAGCGGTTGTTCGCTCATGGTGTCTGTGTTTCCCGTCAGGGCGCGGCCGGTGCCGCGTCATCGCTGGGTGCGCGGGGCGCACCGGGTTGTTTCGTCTGCACGAAGGCAGGCATTCGAATCGGGGCATGCCACGCGCATGCCCCGGGATGTGCTTACAGGCCCTGTTTCAGGCTGGCCTCGATGAACTCGTCCAGATCGCCGTCGAGCACCGCGTCGCAGTTGCTCTCCTCGATGCCGGTGCGCAGGTCCTTGATGCGCGACTGGTCAAGCACGTAGGAGCGGATCTGGTGACCCCAGCCGATGTCCGACTTGGTGTCTTCCAGGGCCTGGGAGGCCTCGCGACGCTTCTGCATTTCCAGCTCGTACAACTTGGCACGCAACATCTTGAAGGCGCGGTCCTTGTTGGCGTGCTGTGAGCGTTCGTTCTGGCAGCTCACCACGGTGTTGGTCGGCAGGTGGGTGATACGCACCGCAGAGTCGGTGGTGTTCACGTGCTGGCCACCGGCGCCCGAGGAGCGGTAGGTGTCGATGCGCAGGTCCGCCGGGTTGATCTCGATCTCGATGTTGTCGTCGATTTCCGGCGAGGCGAACACCGCCGTGAACGAGGTGTGGCGGCGGTTGCCGGAGTCGAACGGGCTCTTGCGCACCAGGCGGTGCACGCCGATCTCGGTGCGCAACCAGCCGAAGGCGTACTCGCCACGGATGTGCACGGTGGCACTCTTGATGCCGGCGACTTCGCCCTCGGTGAGTTCGACGATTTCCGCATCGAAGCCATGCTTGGCAGCCCAGCGCAGGTACATGCGCAGCAGCATGTTGGCCCAGTCCTGGGCCTCGGTGCCGCCGGAGCCTGCCACGATATCGAGGAAGGCGTTGCTGGCGTCCATCTCGCCGCTGAACATGCGGCGGAATTCCAGCTTTTCCAGGGATTCGCGCAGGCGCGCCAGCTCGGAGACCACATCGTTCACCGCGCCTTCGTCGTTTTCCTCGACGGCCATGTCCAGCAGCTCGCGGGAGTCGGCCAGGCCACTACTCAGTTCGTCCAGGGTCTCGACGATCTGCGCCAGCGTGGAGCGCTCGCGGCCCAGATTCTGGGCATATTCAGGATTGTTCCAGACGTTCGGGTCTTCGAGTTCGCGGTTTACTTCGACCAGGCGATCAGCTTTCTGATCGTAGTCAAAGATACCCCCGAATGGTCTGGGTCCGTTCGGACAGGTCCTTGATGCTGTTCAGGATCGGATTGATTTCCATGGCAGGCGGCACTCGCAGATGAAGCTTCGGAAAAGCCGGCGAGTATACCCCAGCGAACTGCGGCTGACAGCACGCCGGGCGACGGGATTCGTCCGCACCACGGTGGCCACCGGCGCCGGATCAAGCGGGTCGCCAGCTACTAGACTGACGCGACTCGCCCGACATTTCGACGACCCCGCCAACCGAGCCCACAAGAGGGAACACCATGTCCGCGTCGCACACCGCAGTGATCAGCCTGCTCGGCGCCGCCCTGGCGGCAACCGCCGCGCAGGCGGCCGAACCCCTCAAGACCCTGGGCCAGCCCGAGGGGCGGCTGGATATCATCGCCTGGCCCGGCTACATCGAGCGCGGCGATACCGACCCGCAATACGACTGGGTGACCGCGTTCGAAAAGAGCACCGGTTGCCAGGTCAACGTGAAGACCGCCGGGACCTCCGACGAGATGGTCAGCCTGATGTCCAAGGGCGGTTACGACCTGGTCACCGCCTCGGGTGACGCCTCGCTGCGCCTGGTGGCCGGCAAGCACGTGCAGCCGGTCAATATCGACCTGATCCCGAGCTGGAACAGCGTCGATGACCGCCTGAAGAATGCGCCCTGGCACACCGTCGACGGCGTGCACTACGGCACCCCCTACCAGTGGGGACCCAACGTGCTGATGTACAACACCAAGATCTTCCCGATTGCCCCGACCAGTTGGGCCACGGTGTTCGAAGCGCAGAACCTGCCCGATGGCAAACCCAACAAGGGCCGCGTCCAGGCCTACGACGGCCCCATCTACATTGCCGATGCCGCGCTGTACCTGAAGTCGGCCAAGCCGGAGCTGGGTATCGCCGATCCCTACCTGCTTGACCAGAAGCAGTACGCCGCCGCGCTGGCCCTGCTGCGCCAGCAGCACAGCCTGATCCATCGCTACTGGCACGACGTGACGGTGCAGATGAACGACTTCAAGAACGAGGGCGTGGTGGCGTCCAGCGCCTGGCCGTACCAGGTCAACGCCCTCAAGGCCGAGGGCCAGCCGATCGCCTCGGTGGTGCCGAAGGAAGGCGCCACCGGCTGGGCCGACACCACCATGCTGCATGCCAACGCCCGGCACCCGGTGTGCGCCTACAAGTGGATGGACTGGTCGCTGCAACCCAAGGTCCAGGGCGACCTGGCCGCCTGGTTCGGCTCGGTGCCGGCGGTGCCGGCGGCCTGCACGGGCAACGCACTGCTGGGCGCCGAGGGCTGCAAGACCAACGGCTTCGACAACTTCGAGAAGATCGCCTTCTGGAAGACGCCACAGGCGGAGGGCGGGAAATACGTGCCCTACAGCCGCTGGACCCAGGACTACATCTCGATCATGGGCGGCAGGTGACGGCGCAGGCCCGCCACATTGGGGAGCACACCATGAGCGTTGCCGTGCAATTCACCGAGGTGTCCCGCCTGTATGGGCAGGTTCGCGCCGTCGACCAGCTGACCCTGGATATCCGCGACGGCGAGTTCTTTTCCCTGCTGGGCCCCTCGGGCTCGGGCAAGACCACCTGCCTGCGCCTGATCGCCGGCTTCGAGCAGCCCAGCTCGGGCTCGATCCGCATCCAGGGCGTCGAGGCTGCCGGCCTGCCGCCCTACCGCCGCGACGTCAACACGGTGTTTCAGGACTACGCGTTGTTCCCGCACATGAAGGTGCTGGACAACGTGGCCTATGGCCTGAAGGTGAAGGGCGTGGCCAAGGCCGAGCGCCTGGCGCGGGCCCGGGAGGCGCTGAGTCTGGTGGCGCTCGACGGTTTCGCGGAACGCAGGCCGTCCCAGCTGTCCGGCGGCCAGCGCCAGCGCGTGGCGCTGGCCCGGGCGCTGGTCAACCGTCCGCGCGTGCTGCTGCTCGACGAGCCCCTCGGCGCCCTGGACCTCAAGCTGCGCGAGCAGATGCAGGGCGAACTGAAGAAGCTGCAGCGCCAGCTCGGCATCACCTTCGTGTTCGTCACCCATGATCAGGGCGAAGCCCTGTCCATGTCCGACCGGGTGGCGGTGTTCAACCAGGGGCGCCTCGAGCAGCTGGACACGCCGCGCAATCTGTACCTGCAACCGGCCACGCCCTTCGTCGCCGAGTTCGTCGGCACCAGCAACGTGATACGCGGCGAGCTGGCGCGGCAACTATGCGGCTCGACGCAGCCCTTTTCCATCCGACCCGAGCACGCCCGCCTGGCCGGCAGCGAGCCGGCGTCCGCCGAGGAGCTGCAGATCAGTGGCCAGTTGCAGGACATTCAGTATCTGGGCGCCGCCACCCGTTTCGAGCTGCGCCTGGACAACGGCCAGAACTTCACCGTCAGCCAGCCGAACACGCACTGGAGCCTCGACGCCCCGCCGGTGCTGCCCGGCCAGCGGGTCAGCGCCCGCTGGCCGCGAGCGGCCATGGTGCCGCTGCGCGAGGCGCCCTGATGGCCACCCCGGTCACTGCACAACCGCGGGAGCAGGCGGGCCCGGTGCGCCGGTTCGCCGACCTGCTGTACCGCAAGCCGACCCTGTATCTGTCACTGCTGCTGATCCCGCCGCTGCTGTGGTTCGGCGTCATCTACCTGGGCTCGCTGCTGGGCCTGCTCTGGCAGAGCTTCTACACCTTCGACGATTTCAGCATGACGGTCACGCCCACGCTGACCCTGGACAATCTGCGCGCGCTGTTCCAGCCGGCCAACTTCGACATCATCCTGCGCACCCTGAGCATGGCCGTGGCGGTTTCCGTGGCCAGCGCCCTGCTGGCCTTTCCGATCGCCTTCTACATGGCATTGCACACCTCGGGGCGCACCAAGGCGTTCTTCTACATCGCGGTGATGCTGCCGATGTGGGCCAGCTACATCGTCAAGGCTTACGCCTGGACGCTGCTGCTGGCCCAGGGCGGCGTGGCCCAGTGGTTTATCGACCAGCTCGGCCTGCGCTTCTTGCTGGAGTCGCTGCTGGCCATTCCCGGGGTGGGCGGCAGCACCCTGTCGACCTCGCACCTGGGCCGCTTTCTGGTGTTCGTCTACATCTGGCTGCCCTTCATGATCCTGCCCATCCAGGCCGCGCTGGAACGCCTGCCGCGCTCCCTGCTGCAGGCCTCGGCGGACCTGGGCGCACGCCCGGCGCAGACCTTGCGCCTGGTCATCCTGCCGCTGGCCATTCCCGGCATCGCCGCCGGATCGATCTTCACCTTCTGCCTGACCCTGGGGGATTTCATCGTGCCGCTGCTGGTCGGCCCGCCGGGCTTCTTCATTGGCAACATGGTGTATGCCCAGCAGGGCTCGATCGGCAACCTGCCCATGGCCGCCGCCTTCACCCTGGTGCCCATCGTGCTGGTGGCGCTCTACCTGTCCGTCGTCAAGCGACTGGGGGCGTTCGATGCGCTCTGACCGGCCGTCCCTGGGGCTCCGGCTGGCCGCCTGGGGCGGCCTGCTGTTCCTGCATTTTCCGATCCTGATCATCGGCCTGTATGCCTTCAACACCGAGACCGCTGGCTTCAGCTTTCCGCCCAAGGGCTTGACCCTGCACTGGTTCGGCGTGGCCTTCGCCCGTCACGATGTGCTCCAGGCCATCAGCCTCTCGCTGCAGGTGGCGGCCCTGGCCACGCTGATCGCCCTGCTGCTCGGCACCCTGGCGGCCGCGGCGCTGTGGCGGCGCGACTTCTTCGGCAAGGAAAGCGTGTCGCTGCTGTTGATCCTGCCCATCGCGCTGCCCGGCATCGTCACCGGCCTGGCGCTGCTGTCCGCCTTCAAGCGGTTCGGCATCGAGCCGGGCATCCTGACCATCGTCATCGGCCACGCCACCTTCTGCGTGGTGATCGTCTACAACAACGTCATCGCCCGCTTCCGCCGCACCCAGTACAGCCTGATCGAGGCCAGCATGGACCTGGGCGCCGATGGCTGGCAGACGTTCCGCTACATCGTCCTGCCCAACCTGGGTTCGGCGCTGCTGGCCGGCGGCATGCTGGCCTTCGCCCTGTCCTTCGACGAGATCATCGTCACCACATTCACCGCCGGCCACGAACGCACCCTGCCGCTGTGGCTGCTCAACCAGCTGTCCCGCCCGCGCGATGTGCCCATCACCAACGTGGTGGCCCTGCTGGTGATGCTGGTGACCATGCTGCCGATCCTCGCCGCCTATTACCTGACCCGGGGCGGTGACGAGGTGGCGGGCGGCGACAAATGACACCGAGCCACCCAACCGTTCCATCTCGTTCATCTAGGGAGCCCAAGATGCAAACCAAACTGCTGATCAACGGCGAGCTGGTCGCTGGCCAGGGACCGGCCCAGCCGGTCCTCAATCCGTCCCTGGGCAGCGAGCTGCTGCGGATTGCCGAAGCCGGTCCGGAGCAGATCGATGCGGCGGTGCGTTCGGCCGATGCCGCCTTCGACGGCTGGTCACAGACCCCGCCCAAGGACCGCGCCGCCTGCCTGCTGGCCCTGGCCGACGCCATCGACAGCCACGCCGAGGAGCTGGCCCGGCTGGAGTCGCAGAACTGCGGCAAGCCCTATACCGCCGCCCTGAACGACGAGCTGCCGGCGATCTCCGACGTGTTCCGCTTCTTCGCCGGCGCCAGCCGCTGCCTGCAGGGTTCGGCCGCCGGCGAATACCTGCCCGGGCACACCTCGCTGATCCGCCGCGATCCCATCGGCGTGGTCGCCTCCATCGCGCCCTGGAACTACCCGCTGATGATGGCGGCCTGGAAGCTGGCGCCAGCGCTGGCCGCCGGCAACTGCGTGGTACTCAAGCCCTCCGAGCAGACGCCGCTGACCGCGCTGCGCCTGGGCGAGCTGATCGCCGAGATCTTTCCTGCCGGCGTAGCCAACATCCTGTTCGGGCGCGGCGCCAGCGTGGGCTCGGCCCTGGCCGGCCACGACCAGGTGCGCATGCTGTCGCTGACCGGCTCCATCGCCACCGGCGCGAACCTCATCGCCGGCAGCGCCGCCAGCGTCAAGCGCCTGCACATGGAACTGGGCGGCAAGGCGCCGGTGATCGTCTTCGACGACGCCGACCTGGAGGCCGTGGTCGAGGGCATCCGCACCTTCGGTTTCTACAACGCCGGCCAGGACTGCACCGCCGCCTGCCGCATCTATGCGCAGAAAGGCATCTATGAACGGTTCGTTGCGCGCCTGGGCGAGGCCGTGGCCAGCCTGCGCCACGGCCTGCAGGACGATGCGGCCACCGAACTGGGGCCGCTGATCAGCGAGGTCCAGTGCCAGCGGGTCGCCGGCTTCGTCGAACGCGCCAGCGCCCTGCCCCACGTTGAGGTGGTGACCGGCGGGAAGGCCCCGGGGGATGCCGGTTTCTTCTTCCTGCCAACCGTGCTGGCCGGCGCTCGCCAGGAGGACGAAATCGTCCGCCACGAGGTGTTCGGCCCGGTGGTGTCGGTAACGCCGTTCGAAGACGAGGCCCAGGCGCTGGCCTTTGCCAACGACTCCAGCTACGGCCTGGCCTCCTCCGTGTGGACCCGCGACATCGGCCGCGCCCATCGCCTGGCGGCGCGCCTGCAGTACGGCTGCACCTGGGTGAACACCCACTTCACCCTGGTCAGCGAGATGCCGCACGGCGGCATGAAGCGCTCCGGCTATGGCAAGGATCTGTCCATGTATGGCCTGGAGGACTACACGGCGGTACGCCACGTCATGATCAGGCACTGAAGGGAACTAGCGAATCGGCGTATCCCGCTGCGCCGCCCGCACGTACTGCGCCGGCCACGGCACCGAGGTATCGCCCAGGTAGCCGGCGGCGTGCAGCGGCCAGTAGGGATCGCGCAGCAGCTCGCGGGCCAGCAGGATCAGGTCGGCCTGGCCGGTACGCAGCACGTGCTCGGCCTGCACCGCTTCGGTGATCAGCCCCACCGCGCCGGTGGCGATCCCCGCCTCGCGGCGGATGCGTTCGGCGAACTGGGTCTGATAGCCAGGGCCGATGGGGATTTCCGCGTTGGCCGAGGTACCGCCCGAGGACACATCGATCAGATCCACGCCCAGTGCCTTGAGCCGGCAGGCCAGCTCCACCGTCTCGTCTGGATTCCAGCCGTCTTCCACCCAGTCGGTGGCGGAAAGGCGCACCAGCAGCGGCAGGTCAGCCGGCCAGACCTGACGCACCGCCTCGGTCACCTGCAGCAGCAGGCGGATGCGATTCTCGAAGGAGCCGCCGTAGTCATCCCCACGGCGGTTGGAGAGCGGCGAGAGGAACTGGTGCAGCAGGTAGCCGTGTGCAGCATGCACTTCGGCGACTTTGAAACCGGCGATCCGCGCCCGCTCGGCGGCCTCGACGAAGGCGCGCACGATCCCGGCGATGCCCTCGGCGTCCAGCTCGGCGGGCACCGCGTGCTCGGGATCGAAGGCCAGCGGCGACGGGCCGACCGGCACCCAGCCGCCCTCGTTCAACGGCACGCTGCCGCGTTTGCCACGCCAGGGCTGCCAGGTGCCGGCCTTGCGTCCGGCATGCGCCAGCTGGATGCCGGCCACGGCGCCCTGGGACTCGATGAACGCGGTGATGCGCCGCAACGGCTCCACGTGCGCCTCGCTCCAGATGCCCAGGTCATGGGCACTGATCCGGCCCTCGGGCAGCACGGCGGTGGCTTCGAAGATCACCAGGCCGGCACCGCCGACGGCGCGACTGCCCAGGTGCACCAGGTGCCAGTCGGTGGCCAGACCGTCCTCGCCCGCCGAGTACTGGCACATGGGCGACACCGCGATGCGGTTGGGCAAGGTCAGCTGACGCAGGTTCAGCGGCTGGAAAAGCAGCGACATGACGAATCTCCCGAACGATTTTCACCCACCAGTAAAGACCTCCTGCGACAGCCTGAAGCAGTCGACCCGCTATAAAGCCGACCACCCGGCTGGCCGATAACCCGTATGGTCAGCAAGGAAAACCCGGCCGCCGGGTGCGCGGGCGGTGGATCCTCCGACCCACTACAACAACAACGAAATGCAAGGGAAGGTGCCCCATGCTTCGCCTGTTCGCCGATCTCAAGTTCCGCTGGAAAATCGCCCTCCCCATCCTTGTCCTGGCCGTGCTGCTGATGCTCATGGGCCTGCTCGCGATGCGCAGCATCGAACATCTGGTGCAGGCCTCCACACAACTGACCAACCGTTCGCTGCCGGCGGTGAGCCTGCTGCTCAATGCCGACCGCGACCTGTACCAGGCGTTCATCGCCGAACGCAGCCTGCTCGGCGACTTCACCGAAGAGCATGCCCAGGCGCTGCGTGACAGTCACCGCGAGAATCTGAGCCAGGCCCACGAACGGGTCAATCGCTACGCGACGCTGCAGCCCTCCCCCGAGGCGCGCCGCTTGGTGGAAGAGTTCAATCGGGGCTTCGAACGCTGGAAGGCCACTTCGGAACGGGTGCTGGCGATGACCCGTGAATACCCGGCCGGCGCGACCGCGCTGAGCTTCGGCGAAAGCGAGAAGCTGTTCGAGGCGGCCCGCGACGCCATCGATAAGCTCGGCGAGCTGGAAGACGCCACCGCCGAGGCACTGGGCCAGTCGGCTATTGACCAGGGCATCGCCAACCGGGTGCAACAGGGCACGCTGGTGATGATCGGCCTGCTGATCTGCGCGCTGCTCGCCTTCGCCTTTCCGATGCTGGTTACCCGGCCGCTGCAGCGCCTGCTGGAGCGGCTCGAGCAGATCGCAGATGGTGACGGCGACCTGCGTGGGCGCGTGGAAGCCAGCTCCCGGGACGAGCTGGGTCAGCTCGGACGCGCCTTCAACCGGTTCCTCGACAAGCTGCAGCCGATGATCGCCGAGATCGGCTCCCTGGCCGGATCGGTGTCCACCTCGGCCCGCGACCAGGCGGGCCTGGCGGCGCGCAACGACGAGCTGATCAGCAACGAGTTCGCCGCAGTCGACCAGGTCAGCACCGCCGCCACGGAGATGAGCGCTGCCGTGCACGAGGTGGCGCGCAGCGCGCAGCAGGCCGCCGACACGGCGCGCGAAGCCGATGAGCAGTCGCGCCATGGCGCGCAGGTGGTCGGCGCGAGCATCACGGTGATCCGCGCCCTGGCCAGCGACGTGGGCAACGCCGCGAAGACCATCAGGGCCCTGGAGGAGGAAACCGCCAGCATTGGCGCAGTGCTGGAGGTGATTCGCACGATTGCCGAACAGACCAACCTGCTGGCCCTCAACGCCGCCATCGAGGCAGCCCGCGCCGGCGACCAGGGTCGCGGTTTCGCGGTGGTGGCCGACGAGGTACGCGCCCTGGCGGCGCGCACTCAGGAATCCACGGTGGACATCCAGGCGCGCATCGAGCGTCTGCAGAGCGGCGTGCAGCAAGCGGTGCGCGCCATGGAAAGCGGCGGCGGCAAGGCCACCGACAGCGTGCAGCGCGTGGCGGATGTGGAGCAGGTGCTCGACGGCACGCGCGGCGCGATCCAGCGCATCAACGACATGGCCGCGCAGATCGCCACCGCCTGCGAGGAGCAGAGCAGCGTGACCGAGGAGATCGCGCGCAACATCGACGAGATCCGTACCCTGTCCAACCAGGCGACGCAGATGTCGGAGCAAAGCACCCAGGCCAGCCGCGGCCTGTCGGAGCTGTCCGGCCAGCTGGCGCGGCTGGTGGGGCGCTTCCAGGTGTGAACGTGCGCTACCGCGTGCCTGTGGCGGCCGGGAAAGCGCCAACCGCCCTACGGCAGGGCGAGGGCCGTCAGCGCGGCGCCAGGTGGCTGACCAGCAGCTGGACGCTTTCCTGCCCGCGGTACTCGTTGACGTCCAGCTTGTAGGCCAGCTCGACCCAGCGCACCGTCGGGTTGGGCCATTGTTCGCGGTCGATGTTGAAGGCGATGCCATCCAGCGTGCGGCTGCCGCATTCGGTCTTCACCACCAGCTTCAGGTGCCGCTCGCCTACCAGGCGCTGCTGCACCAGCTGGAACATGCCATGGAACAGCGGCTCGGGAAAATGCTGACCCCAGGGCCCGGCGTGGCGCAAGGCGCGGGCCAGCTCCAGGTGGAACTCCTCGGCGCCCAACTGGCCGTCGGACAGTAGCCGGCCAGTGAGATCCTCGTCGCTGAGCTGGCGGCGCACCTCGGCATCGAAGGCGGCGGCGAAGGCGCCGAAGTTCGCTACCGGCAACGACAGGCCGGCGGCCATGGCGTGCCCGCCGAACTTGCTGATCAGCCCCGGATGGCGGGCCGCCACGGCGTCCAGCGCATCGCGAATATGGAAGCCCGGCACCGAGCGCGCCGATCCCTTGAGCAGGCCGTCGCCGGCATCGGCAAAGGCGATGGTCGGGCGGTGGTAGCGCTCCTTCAGACGCGAGGCGAGGATGCCGATCACACCCTGGTGCCATTCCGGCTCGAACAGGCACAGGCCGAACGGCAGTTGCTCGACCGGCAGGTCCTTCAACTGGGCCAGCGCCTCGCGCTGCATGCCCTGCTCGATGGCCTTGCGATCCTGGTTGAGCTGGTCGAGCTGCATTGCCATGTCGCGGGCCAGGACCTCGTCCTCGCAGAGCAGGCATTCGATGCCCAGGCTCATGTCGTCCAGGCGGCCGGCGGCGTTCAGGCGCGGTCCGAGGATGAAGCCGAGATCGGTGGAGGTGATGCGTGCGGCCTGCTTGCCGGCTACCTCGAGGATCGCCTTGAGGCCGGGCCGCGCCCGGCCTGCACGGATGCGCGCCAGCCCCTGATGCACGAGGATGCGGTTGTTGGCGTCCAGCGGCACCACGTCGGCAACACTGCCCAGCGCCACCAGATCCAGCAGCTCGCCGAGGTTTGGCTCAGCCAGGCCGGCGCGGGCGAACCAGCCGATGTCGCGCAGCCGCGCACGCAGCGCCAGCAGCACATAGAAGATCACACCGACCCCGGCCATCGCCTTGCTGGGAAAGCCGCAGCCCGGCTGGTTGGGGTTGACGATGGCATCGGCTGCGGGCAATTCGGGGCCCGGCAGGTGGTGATCGGTGACCAGTACCTTGAGCCCGGCCGCCTTGGCCGCCGCCACGCCATCCACGCTGGAGATGCCGTTGTCCACGGTGATCAACAGCTCCGGCCGTCGCTGCAGCGCCACCGCGACGATTTCCGGCGTCAGGCCGTAGCCGTACTCGAAACGGTTGGGCACCAGGTAGTCGACATGCGCCACACCAAGCATGCGCAGGCCCAGCACACCGACACAGCTGGCGGTGGCACCGTCGGCATCGAAGTCACCGACGATCAGCACCCGCCGACGCTGCTCCAGCGCCTCGACCAAAAGCGCCACCGCCGCGTCGATGCCGGCCAGTTGCTGGTAGGGGATCAGCCGCGCCAGCCCCTTCTCCAACTCGACGGCGCTACGCACGCCACGGGCGGCATACAGGCGGGTCAGCAGCGGCGGCAGGTCGCCCAGATCGGGCAGGGATTCGGGCAACGGGCGGGGTTCGATACGCATGGACAACTCGGATCGCAGGGCAGTCGTGGGGTGGATCGCACTTTTATTGATTCACCAAGCGGTGGGCGCGGGCTTCAGCGCTCGCCGGCCAGCCACTCCAGGGGAATCTCGTGCTGGCCACGCTCATCGGTGACGAACAGTTCGCCATCGCTGATCATCACGCTCCAGCTCAGCGAGCGCGGCAGGTCTTGGGCCAGATTCTCCAGCGCGGGCTGGTCGACCGCCACCACGCTGAGGTTCTTCAGGTTGCGCACGCTGTCGAGCACCCGGGTCTGCCAGACCCGCAGGCTGCCATAGGCCACCAGACTGAAGCGCTCGGCGCGGCGCGAGCACCAGGTCATGCGATCGGCATCCGGCTGACCCACCTCGATCCAGTGCAGCACCCGGTCGTCCAGGCTCTTCTCCCAGAGCGCCGGCTCATCGACATCCGACAGGCCACGACCGAAGGCCAGCTGCGGGTCGTACCACAGGGCATAGGCGATCAGCCGCACCGCCAGGCGCTCCTCGGTTTCCGAGGGGTGGCGGGCGACGGTGAAACGCAGGTTCTCGTAGATCCCGCGATCCAGATCGGTGAGGTTGAGTTCGACTTTGTAGGGCGTGGCTTGCAGGGCCATGGAGGCAGTACCGGCTGGGAGCGAAAGGGCGCAAGTCTACCGCGAAAACTGTGGCCCGGCGCGGGCGACAAGTAATGGCAAAATCACATCGTCGGGATGCCGAATCCCGGCGCAGGCGATTATAAGACCGCGCCCCGCTTCTTCCGGATCCGGAAAGGTTGTCATGGAAATCTTCTTCCTGCTATTCCTCGGCATCGTCGTGATGCTGCGCCCTGACCGGCAACGAACCCTCCGACGGGCGCCTGCAGATCGAGGGCAGTCCCGCACGGACCACCCTGGACGAGGCCTCGCAGATCAACCGCGTTGCCACCCTGAGCATGCTGGATCCGACCCTCGGACGCCGCGAAGACGCGCTGCGCAAACTGGAACAGGCGCGCGACCTGTTGCGCCACAGCACGGCGCAGGACGACCTGGACGACTTCGACAAGGCCCTGCTGCTGACGGCCATCGCCAACCGCTATCTGCAGCTGGACCGCCTGGACCTCGCCCAGGCCTGTCGCGCCGACATTCCAGAGGCGGAGGCCGGCTATGACGAGCATGAATGGATCGGCGCGCTGATCAGCCACGGGCATCTTGAGCAGGCCATCCACGACATGCGCTTCATCCATCTGCACGACACTACTCAGCCGCTGGCCCGCCTGCGCACGCGGATCGACGAGCTGGCCGAGCAGGGCCAGGCATTACGGGCACAACTGCTGGATCGGCTGCGCAGTGAGGCGTTCTGGGGTGCGCCCGCCTGATGACGACGGCGGCACGCGGGTCTAGCGGCCCGCGTAGCGCTCCCAGAGGGTTTCGAATTCCCGGCTGTATTCGGCGAGCAGATGGGCGTCGTCGGTGACCAGCAGGTTTTCCTCGTTGCTGGTGGTGGCGCTGCGGGTCCAGTTGAAGCTGCCGTTGAGCAGCAGGCGTCGATCGAACAGCGCGAACTTGTGGTGCATGTGGTAGGGGCTGCTATCGATGCGCACCGGCACGCCCCGCTCCAGCAGGTGTTCGATGTCGCTGCCCGGATCGAAGCGCTTTTCGCTGTCGCTGATCACCCGCACCCGCACACCCCGGCGGTGACAGTCGATCAGCGCATCGCTGAGCAGGTTGTCGGAGATGGTGAACACACAGACGTCCACCGCCTCGCGTGCCTGCCGGCACAGTTCGCGGATCCGTGTCCGGCAACTTTCGCCCGGGCTGAAATGCGCGCTGCTGTGGCTGCGCGTCACGGCGCAGCGCACCTCCAGGGTGCGGATCACCTGCTCCAGCCATTTCAGCGCCGGCAGCGCCGCCTCCGGCTCCGCGACCTTCTCGCGCACCAGGGCGAAGGCGCGATTGCGCAGGAAACGCACCTGGTCGGGCGACAGGTTGTCGCCCAGTTCGCGCAGTTCGTTGCGCTCCTCGTTGCTCAGGCGCAGGTCCGCCAGGCTGTCCCGCAATTGCTGGTCGAGTTGCTCGAAGTTCATGCCTCAACGTCCTTGATCAGTCCTGCGTGACGCGCGGCTGGCCCAGCTGGCTGGCCAGCTCGCGCAACTGGCGCGCCATGTCGTGCATGTTGCGGTGGGTGCCCAGGTCGATATCGATCTTCTTGTCCATGGCATTGAGCAGTGGCAGAAAACCGTTCTGCAGGCTGTCGGCCAGGCGTTCCAGCAGGTGCTGGATACCCGGCTGCGGCGGCGCAACCACCTGCAGGTCGACCTCGACGCGCGGCTCGACCTGACGCAGACGCTCCAGACCAGCCAGCAGCTGCGCCCACGGCTGTTCGGCGTCCACCGGCGCAACGGCGCGCCGCTCACCCAGCGCGCGCACACCTTCCACCAGATCGTTGAGCTGGGCCACCACGCGGCCGCCGACATCCGCATCGCTGCCGCCGATGGCCTTGTTGCACAGGAAATCGCGCTTGATCTGCGCCCAGCGCTCGGCCTGTTCGGCGCTCAGGGTGCCGCGCAGTTCGGCCAGCTTGAGCAGGTTCTCCTCGGCGCCGCTGGTCAGCAGTTGCGATTCGCCCTGGTAGTGGTCGGCGATCAGCTGCAGCAACTCGGCCTCGTTCATCACCGCGCTGATCTTCTCGGCCAGCTTGTTCATGTTGCGATAGCTGCCCTGCAGCTTGAACGGCGGCTCGGTGCGGTACTGCTCGGCCTGGGCGGCACTGGCGATGTACTGCTGGTTGACCTTGAGCACGGTATCGCGCACCTGCAGCAGCCGCTGCAGGGTAGCGGTGATCTCGTTGATCTCCGCGCCGCTGTAGTCATGGCTCAGCGTGTTGGCGGAGAACGGCTTGCCCTCGGCGCGCTCGACGAATCGATAGAGATCGGCCAGCTCGCGGGTGGCCAGCGGCGCCAGCACCGGGTTGGCGGTCAGGCTGTTCTCGATGTAGCTGAGAGCGAAGGCGTCCTGCATGCCGCCCAGGGTGTCGCCGAGGTTATAGATGTCGGCACGGTTGGCCAGCATGTCGGGGATCTTGAACAGCTCGCCGGACTCCGTGTACGGGTTGCCGGCCATCACCACGCAGAACTTCTTGCCACGCATGTCGTAGGTGCGGGTCTTGCCCTTCCACACCCCCTCGATGCGCCGGGTGCCGTCGCACAGGGAGATGAACTTCTGCAGGAACTCCGGGTGGGTGTGCTGGATGTCGTCGACATAGAGCATCACGTTGCTGCCCATCTCCAGCGCCAGGTTGAGCTTCTCCAGCTCCTGGCGCGAGGTGGCGTCCGGCGCCTGCGCCGGGTCGATGGAGCGCACCTCGTGACCCAGCGCCGGACCGTTGATCTTCATGAAGATCAGCCCGAGGCGGTGGGCGACGTACTCCATCAGCGTGGTCTTGCCGTAGCCCGGCGGCGAAATCAGCATCAGCAGGCCCATCAGGTCGCTGCGCTTGCCCTCCCCGACCGTGCCCATCTGCTTGGCCAGGTTGTCGCCGATGAAGCCCAGGTACACCTCGTTGATCAGCCGGTTGCGCACGAACGAGGTCAGCGGCCGCGGGCGGAACTCCTCCAGGCGCAGCGCCGCGCGTTCGCGTTCGAGCACCGCCTGGCGCAGCGCCTGGTAGCGCTGCAGCGCGGGCAGCACCTGGGTGCGGTGGTGGCGCAGGCGCTGGAAGAAGTCGTCCAGGCTCAGCTCCAGGACGCCCTCGCGGATGCGCGGGTGCTCGCCGAGCAGGCCGTCGACCCGAAAGCGCAGGTCGGCCTCGACGATGCGCGGCGCCAGCGTTTCCTCGGTCAGGCTCAGCGCCACCGCTTCGGGCACATAGTTGTGCAGTTCGGGCGCCTGACTGCGGCAATAGCCCTGCAGCCAGTTGGCGGCCAGCGCCCAGCGCTGCGCCGGCTGTTCTTGCAGCCCGTCCAGCGCCTGCCGGTAACCCTCCCACAGGTGGCTGGCCTGCAGGTGCCGGCGCAAGCCGTCGAGCAGCTCGCGGGCGTACTTGCTGCAGACGAACTCCACACGCTCGGCGGCCAGCTCCTCCACCAGGTACTCCGCCGCGTCCCGCAGCAGCGTGTCGGCCGGCTCGAGCGCATGCTGCGCCTGGAAACTGCGCATGGCCTGGCACACCTCGGCGCGCAGTTGCTCCACCCCGTTGGCATGGCCGAACAGACGGCGCACCTGCGCACTGCTGGCCGCCCGTTGCGGCCAGAGCGCGGCGTGCGCCTCGCTGCGCCAGCACGACCAGAAGAACAGCGCGAAGCCACGCGCCGCCGGGCCATGGATCAGCAGCCCGGCGCTGTCGCGCAGTTCGAGCACGCGGAGCAGGATGGCCAGGGCGTCCTGGTCGTGGATGCCGCGCTGGTAGCCTTCCCGGTAGCGCGGCGCGGCGAACTCGCGGATCAGTCCGAGCAGTTCCTGGGGCTGACTCATGGCGGTCTTCAGCCGATCCAGGGACAGATCGCCACCACCGTGCTCGGCGGCCTCCAGCAGCGCACCGGCCAGGTATTCGGCACGATACAGCTGCTCGGATTCGGATTCCAGCGACACCTGCCAGTAGTCGCGCAGGGCTTCCAGCTCGGGGGCGTGCAGCGGCTCGAGGAAATCGGTGCCGGTCAGGTGCAGGTGCAACTGGTCGCCCCGCGGCAGAAGGGTCAGGTCCAGTTCCTGGGTGTTGACGCTGAAGCGATGGCGCGGCCCCAGGCGGATGACGTTGCCGCCTTCCTCGAACAACTCGCGCTGGTCGCGCTGGGCGCGCACGGCCTGGTCGCGCACGCCCTTCAGGCGCGCCTCGATGTCGTCGGCACGCACGCTGTCGTCCAGCTCGCGCAACCGCCCGGCCAGTTCGCGCAGCTTGAGGATCAGTGGGTCGCCGGCGAAGAAGGCGTTGAGCTCTTCCGGGCGCGTGAAGCGCGCGGTGCGCCGGCCCAGGCCGTCGAGGATGCGGCGGGCGGCGTCGGCCAGCGATTGCGCCTTGCGCTGGCGCTCGTCGAGCAGCGCCTGGCGATGGGCCTCGAAGGTTTCCAGCAACTCCTCGCGCTTGCCGAGGATGTCGCCGAGGAACTGCTCGTGGTCGCCGAACTGGCTTTCCAGCTCCTCCAGTTGCACCAGCAGCCGCGACAGCTGCTCGTCGCAGCGTTCCGGATCGGTGGCCAGCGCCAGGGCGCTGGTGACGCTCTGACCGAACAGCTTGAACTGGGCGCCGAACTGCGCCACCGCCTCGCTCGACCCCAGCCCCTTGCGGCGCTGTTCGGCGCGCGCCTTGGTCTGGTTGAGGCGGGCGTAGACCTCGGAAATGCCTTCGACGATGCGCGTGCGCTGGGTGGCGTCGTCGATCTTCAGCGAGGCCATCAGGCCGGAGAGCATGTCCAGGTCGGCGGCCATGCCGGCCATGTCCCGCAGCGGTTCGGCCAGCGCGGCCACGGTCTGCGCCGCCTGGGCGGCCTGGTCGAGCTGCTGCAGCCGGTCGAGGAACGGCTGCAGGGCCTGCGCCCCGGCCAAGAACGCCGAGGTGGCGGTGGCCACCCGCTCATGCGCCTCGAGCAGCGCACGCTCCATCGCGTCGATACGCGCCACGTCGATGTAGCGCAGCTCGCGGATGGTCAGCAGCAGACCGCGCTGCGCGCCGATCTGGTTGAGCGCCTCGACGAACTCCTGCGCCTGCTTCCAGCCATCCATCCAGAGGCCGTCCAGCAGCGCCTTCTGGCGCGCTTCGGCATCGGCCATGGCGCGCGCCGACTGCTGGCGGATGCTTTCCACCTTCTCGAATTCGTCCAGCACCAGCTCGCCGGTGGCGGCCACCTCGCGCAGCAGGGGCGCCAGCCCGGCGCATTCGGGTTCGCCGAGCCAGTGGTAGGCATCGAACAGCCGCCGGGTGTTCTGGCACAGCTGGCTGAAGCGGGCCACCGAGACTTCCGGGCTGTCGATCTCCCGGGCCAGGCCCAGCAGGTCGGAAATGCCGCGCACCAGCTCGGCGTTGCCGATGCGCCCGAAGAAACCGCCGCGGGCCGGCTGGCGGGCGGCGTACTCCTCGCTGTAGAACGGCGTCTGCCAGATCTGCATCGGGTGGATGCGGGTCGGCTCATCCCCTTCGGCGGAGAAGATCACCATGCGCCCGTCCTCCAGGCGCGCGTGACCGTGGCCGAAGATCGGGTTGTGCAGGCGGCGGCTGATCAGGTTGTAGGTCAGCAGCACCGAGCGGCCTTCAAGCGGTTCGTAGAACACGAACTGCACGTCCTCGCCGTTGGGCGAGCGCAGCATGCGCTTGAAGCGCATGCCGGCCATGGACTGCTCGAAGGTCTTGTATTCCCCGTTCTGCAGGTAGTAGCCACCGGGGAAGATGATGCCGTGGTCTTCCGGCAGCTGGATGCAGGCCTGGCCGATGGCGTCGATGCGCTCGACCTTGCGGGTCAGGCTGTTGAACACCAGGTAGCGCCAGCGCTCCTCGCGGTAGGGCAGCACCTTGAGCAGGATCAGGCCGCCCAGCCGGGCATACTCGATCTGCGCGTCGTCCAGCGACTGGCTCTTGTCCAGCACCGGCTCGCGGTAGATGCCCTGGCCGTCCTCGGTGTTGTTCTCGACCTTGATGGTGAGATCGCCCCCCAGGGTTTCCACGAACACCGTGTCGAGGATGTTCAGGTGCGGGTGGCGGCCGTTGACCGCCATCTCGCGGGTGGTTTTCTGCCACTCGAAATCGAAGGACGCCGGCAGGGCGATGTCGCGCTCGCCACGGTTGTCGATGTAGCGCACCTGCTGGCCATCGGCGGACACGGACCAGCGGAACACGCGGATGTCGCTGACCCGCTCGCCGATCTGGAAGCTCGCCAGCAGCTTGCCGTCGCGCTGGGTGAGCTGCAGCAGCCGGGTGTTCTTGTAGTAGGTGTACAGCTCGGTGAAGTCGTTGACGAAGCTCTGCTGGCCCAGGAAGCTGCCGGCCAGTTCCAGTGCCTCGGCCTCGTAGCCCTGCTCATGGGCCGCCAGGCGATACAGCGAGAACACGTCCTCGATGCGCGTCTCGCGCTTGAGGCCCAGGAAGACGTTGTAGCCGAACAGCAACAGATCGCCGACCTGGACGATGTCGCGCGCCACGCAGTTGTTCTCGGTGCGGATGCGCACCCGGCCGGCCACCTCCATGCGGCTGTCGCCGAACGCCTGCAGGCGTTGCTGGTTGAGGGTCTCGGCCTGCTGACGGACCTGGCGGCCCTGCTCCAGCAGACGTTTGTGCAGCACTTCATAGGCGCCGCCCTCGGCGACTGCCTTGTCCACCAGGTCCTGGGCCTGGGGAGCGGCCTGTTCCGACATCCTGCTCGTCCTGATCGAAAGTCCACGGGGCTACCGGGCCCGCGCACGGGCCCGGATCGACGGGAAAGGGACCGCGCCGCAGCGCGGTTCCGGCATCAGCTCTCGGCGGCCGTCTGGGCGGCATCCAGGTCGCGACCGGCGCGGCCGTTGAGCAGGCGCGACAGCATGTCCTGGACCACCGGGCTCTTGCCGACCACGCCTTCGATGGCCTTGCCCACCGACAGCGACTTGGCGAAGGAGTTGAAGAAGTCGCCCTCGCCGCCGACGATCTCGATCTTCGCCTGGCCCAGCGCGGCGGCCAGCACCTCGGCCTGCTCCTTGGCGATGTCCTTGTTGGCGGCGATGGCGGCCAGGGACTCCTCGAAGTGCTTCTCCAGCTGCATGCGGAACTCTTCGTGCTGGCGCGCGTTGTCGCTGAGCGCATCCAGGGCGCCGAACTTCTTGCCCAGGCCCTCGGCCTCGGCGCTCAGCCGCTCCAGCAACACCTGCGCCTCGGCCAGACCCAGGTCCTGGGTCGCCTTGGCCTTGGCGCTGCCCAACTGCTGTTCGCCGCGCGCCTGGGCGCCGAGCTTCTCTTCCAGCACCTTGGCTTCGGCCAGGCCGTCCTTCTCCCGGGCGGCCGCCTGGGCTTCCAGCACACGGGCCTGTGCCAGGCCCTTCTCCTGCTCGCCGCGGGCTTCGGCGATCAGCTGTTCGGCCTTGACGCGGGCCTGCGCCAGTCCTTCCTTCTCGACCGCCGCGGCGGTGACTTCCAGCACCCGCGCATCGGCCAGGCCCGGCGCGGCGCGCTCGGCCTCGATGCCCTCGGCCATGCGCTTCTTGGCCTCGGCGCTCTTGGCCGCGGCTTCCAGTTCGGCCTGGGCCAGCGTATTGATCTCGACGGCCTTGTGGCGGGAGCGGGTCTCGTCGGCCTCGGCCTGCTTGACCTGGCGCACCAGCTCCTGTTCAGCCTCGGCCTGGGCCTGCAGCACGACGACCTGCTTGAGGCGCTCGGCCTCGGAGACCTCGCGCACTTCCTTGATGCGTTCTTCTTCCTGGGCCACGGTCTTCTCCACCGCCACCCGCTCGCGAATCACACCGGCGATGTTCTTGCGTTCTTCCTCCAGCGCCTTTTCCTTCTCGATGCGCTGCAGCTCCACTTCGCGCTCGCGGGCCACCACTTCCAGATCACGGGCACGGGTGACCTTCTCCACCTCGATGACCACGGCGCGCTGACGGTTCTGCACCGCCACTTCCACCTCGCGCTGGTGGTTCTCGGCACGGATGTCCAGTTCCTGCTGGGTCTGGATGCGTGCCTGCTCGGCCTTCAGGCGCTCTTCCTCGCGCACCTTCAGGGTTTCAGCCTCCTCGCGGGCGCGGATGGTCTCGATCTCGCGCTTCTGGCGGGCCTCGGCATCGGCCTGCTGGCGCTCCAGGGCCAGGGTGGCCTCGCGGGTCTCGACGTTCTTCTTCTTGATCGCCAGCTCCTCGTTGCGCTCCAGCTCGTTGGTGATGACGTTCTGCGCGGCGGTCAGCTGGGTGATCTTGCGGATACCCTCGGCGTCCAGGATGTTGGTCGGGTCCAGGGAAACCTTGGGGGTCTGCTCCAGGTAGTCGATGGCCACGTCTTCCAGCACGTAGCCGTTGAGGTCGTTGCCGATCACCTCGACGATGCGGTCGCGGAAGCTCTGCCGCTCCTCGAACAGCTGGACGAAGTCGAACTGCTTGCCGACGGTCTTCAGCGCTTCGGAGAACTTGGCATTGAACAGCTCGTTGACCGCGCCACGGTCGGAGGCGCGGTCGACACCGATGGCCTTGGCCACCTTGAGCACGTCTTCCTGGGTTTCGTTGACGCGCAGGTAGAAGGCCACGGTGATGTCGGCGCGCAGGTTGTCACGGCAGATCAGGCCGTCCTTGCCGCGGCGATCGACTTCCAGGGTGATCAGGGAGATCTTCATGAACTCCTTGAGATAGATCACCGGGTACACCAGCGCGCCGGTGAAATGCACCTTGGGCGTGGAGGACAGGTCGTTGACGATCAGCGCGGTGCCCTGTGGAACCTTGATGTAGAAGGCCTTGAACAGGACATAGAAGCCCATCAGCAGCAGGAAGAACACGCCCACTCCGACCAGGAACGGCATCAGCATGGCGAAACTCATGGGTAAACAATCTCCTTGTTTTTAAAGCGGGTGCGTGCGTCCTTCAGGACACTGACAGGCCGTCGAATTCGGCTTCGCTGATCACCCGATAGGCATGCGGCTCCGGCAGGTACTCCAGCAGTACCACCCGGTCGCCGCGCTTGAAGTCGTGGGTCGCCTCGGCACGGATGCGCAGGATCAGCCCGGCGCCGCCGTTTTCCAGCATGGCTTCCCCGTGCTGCTCGGTAACCCGGCCGCTGCGCACCAGCACCCGCTGGCCGATCAGCGAGCGGCTATCCGTGGATTCCAGCTTGCGAAACAGCGGGCGCAGCGGACGGATCAGCAGGGCCACCAGCGGTACGGCGGCCACCACCGCGGCCACGGCCGCGAGCAGACCCAGCGGGTAGCGCAGCAGGCCCAGCGGCAGAGGGTCGAGAATCAGCAGCTGAACGAAATAGCAGCCCAACCAGGCGAAGAAGAACAGCAGGGTGAGCACCAGGGTGACCGGCACGCCGTTGAGCCCGCACTTGAGCAGCAGGCCGGCCAGCCCCTCCAGCGCCGTGTCATCGCCATCCAGCAGCTCGACATCGACCAGCCCGAGGGCGGCAACCAGCCAGTAAAGGATGGCCACGCAGAGCAGGAAGCTGAGCAGGACAGTCGGAAAGGAAAGCGAGGTATGCAGAAACAATTCCATCGGATCGCATCTCGAGGCGGCCCGAACGCCCAGGAAGAGCGCTCAGGCCTTTAGACGGTCAGTCGGCCTGCCGGGCCTGCAGACGGGCCAGCACCTTTTCGGCATTGCTTTCGCTGCCGGCCAGGCCTGCCGCACGCAGCTTGCGATCCAGCGCCGCGTCGCCGTTACCTTCGGCGGCCAGCTCCGCAGAGGCGTCCATCAGTGCGGCACGCTCGGCCTGCTTCTGCTTGATGCGCTCCAGCGACTCCACGGCGGAGTGCAGGCGCGACTGGGCGTCGCCATGCCGCTGGGTGACCGCCAGCTGGGCTTTCTGCACGCTTTCGGTGGCCTTGACGGTATCCACCTGCTGCTTGAGTTGCTTGATGTTGCCCTCGGCCTGGGCGATGGCCGCGCGCAGACGCGTGGCGCTGGCGGCAAATTCCTCACCCTGCTGGCGCTCGCCCGCCAGATCGTTCTCCAGGCGCGCGATCTTCTCCGCCACTTCACGGGCCAGTTGCGCATTATCGGCGTCGAGCGCGTTGAGGGCGTATTGCTCGTACTCGCCGATCTGCTGTTGCAGCTTGCTGGTCCGCTCCTCGGCCAGTTTCTGCCTGGCCATGATGCCCGCCAGGGCTTCCCGGGACCTGTGCAGCTCCTGCTCGGCATCACGGATTTCCTGATCGAGGATCCGCAGGGCCTGGCCATCGACCAGCGACTCCCCCACCTCGCGGGCACCACCGCGCAGGGCGGTGAGCAGTTTGCTCCAGACGTTCATTGCGCGCTCCTTGTTGAAAGGAAATCCTTGCAGGCCTCGGTGGTCCTTGCGGGCTTCCTTGATGAGCGGCCCCGTTCGCGCAAAGACTGGCGATAGAGGGGCCGCCAACGGGTGGAGAACATGCCTCCATGCGGCGCGCACGCTAACGGCTCGCAGGCGAGGCGCCAACCCTTACGAACGGCTGACGCCTGAAAACGTGATGCAGATCACGGTTGCGCAACGCGGACGCGTGGCGCGGAGCGGTTGGGTATCAAGCGTAGTTGCGCACCCGGTCGCTGCCGCGCAACGCGGCGAGCACGGTTTCGTCGGCACTGCCACCGGCGACCAGCAGGTCGCGGCGCACGCTGTCCAGCACTTCGGCCAGGCCGGCGGGGTGGCTGAGCAGCGCACGGCCAACCACCCGGCTGATCAGCGGCTCGCCCTTCTCGTCATGCAGGGTGATGACCCGACCGCCATCGGGCCGGCGCGGCCCCAGGGTGACGTTGTAGGAAGCCAGCGCGGCCAGCAGTGCATTCATGTCCATCCGATACAGCCCCGGTAACCGATTGAAAAACCGGGGCTTTGAGGCCGGCAAAGGCGGAAAGTTCCGTCAGGCGTTGCCAGCCAGGCGCAGGCGCGCGGCCTGGGTGAAATCCAGCATGCGCTTGAGCGGCTTGACGGCGCGCGGCACCAGTGCCGAGTCCACGAGGATCTCGTTGCTGCCCTCGCGCAGGGTATGCAGAGTCCGCTCCAGGGTGTTCATGGCCATCCACGGGCAGTGTGCGCAGCTGCGACAGGTGGCACCGCTGCCGGCGGTGGGCGCCTCGATGAACTCCTTGTCCGGGCAGAGCTGCTGCATCTTGTAGAAGATGCCGCGGTCGGTGGCGACGATGAAGGTCGGATTGGGCAGGGTCTGCGCCGCCTTGATCAACTGGCTGGTGGAGCCTACCGCGTCGGCCAGCTCGATGACCGCTTCGGGGGATTCCGGGTGCACCAGCACAGCCGCTTCGGGGTACAGGACCTTCATGTCGGCCAGTTGCTTGGCCTTGAACTCCTCGTGAACGATGCAGGCGCCATCCCACAGCAGCATGTCCGCGCCGGTTTCACGCTGGATGTAGCGACCCAGGTGCTGGTCGGGTGCCCAGATCAGCTTCTCGCCGTTGTCCATCAGGCTCTCGACGATCTCCAGCGCGCAGCTGGAGGTCACCACCCAGTCGGCACGCGCCTTGACCGCTGCCGAGGTGTTGGCATACACCACCACGGTGCGCTCGGGATGCTGGTCGCAGAAGGCGGCGAATTCCTCCACCGGACAACCGAGGTCGAGGGAACAGGTGGCCTCGAGGGTGGGCATCAGCACGTGCTTTTCCGGATTGAGGATCTTGGCGGTCTCACCCATGAACTTCACCCCGGCCACCAGCAGGGTGCTGGCCGGGTGCTGACTGCCGAAGCGGGCCATCTCCAGGGAATCGGCGACGCAACCACCGGTTTCCTCGGCCAGTGCCTGCAGCACGGGATCGCAGTAGTAGTGGGCAACCAGCACGGCATCCTGCTTCTTCAGCTCGGCGGCGATTTCAGCGCGAAGGCTGGCCTCCTGCTCGGGCGTCAGCGGCTTGGGCTGCTTGGCGGCGAGGTGGGCTTGGACCAGGATGCGCTCGGGGATCTGAGACATGACGGCAGGACCTGCAAACTCGACTGAAGCGGAAGGCGAGTATACACCCGACCCAGCCACCGGCGGCTGCCTGCGGCATGGCGAGCGCATACGAAAAAGCCGGAAATCAATCTTTCAACTGATTTCCGGCTTCTACTCGTTTCAACTGGTGGGTCGTGTAGGGCTCGAACCTACGACCAATTGATTAAGAGTCAACTGCTCTACCAACTGAGCTAACGACCCGATGGCTGTGCATCATACTGATTTAATTCAGGAAATCAACGGTTTTTTTATGCTGACCGAAAAAAAACGGTGAATGGCTTACCTGCGTTTCCTTTGACCGGCCTCAACAGGCGCACCCAGGCGAATTTCTAAGATGCGCCGATGAAATCAAGCCTGTCCCAGCTGCTACTGCTTCCCATGCTGATCGCCCTGGCCGCGCTGCTCATCATGCTGACCTGGAGCGAACCACCCCGCGCGCCCGCTTCCGAGCATACCCACCGGTCGGTGCGCAGCCTGGAGCCCCTCGCCCCGCTGCCCATCCCTGCGGGCGCACCGGCCTCCGAGCGCGTGGCACTGGGAGCCCGCCTGTACCACGACGCCCGCCTGTCCAGCGACGGCTCGGTCAGCTGCGCCAGCTGTCACCCGCTGCCCTACGGCACCGATGGCCGGGCGCGTTCGATCGGTGTGGGCGGCCAACTCAGCGAGCGCAACGCGCCCAGCGTGCTGAACGCCTCGCTCAACTTCGCCCAGTACTGGGATGGCCGCGCCGCCACGCTGGCCGAGCAGGTCATCGGCCCGCTGCTCGATCCGCAGGAAATGGCTTCCAGCTGGTCCCGCATCGAGGCCCTGGTACGCGCCGACGGCGACTATGCGCAGGCCTTTGGTCACGTCTACGGCGGACTGGTCGACCGCCACAGCATCAGCGATGCCCTGGTCAGCTACCTGGAAACGCTGCCCACACCGGCTCCGTTCGACCGCTACCTGCGGGGCGATCCCGCCGCCATCGACGCCGAAGCCCGGCAAGGCTACGCGCTGTTCAAATCGCTCGGCTGCGCCAGCTGCCACCAGGGCGTCGGCGTGGGCGGCAACCTGTTCCAGCGCTTCGGCATCATCGCCGACTACTTCGCCGACCATCCGGACAATGCCGCCGACACCGGTCGGGAGCGCATCACGGGGCGCGTCGAGGACCGCCACGTCTTCAAGGTTCCCAGCCTGCGCAATGTCGCCGTCACCGGGCCTTATTTCCACGATGGCTCGGTGGCGCGCCTGGAGGACGCCGTACGCATCATGGGCCGCTACCAGCTAGGCCGGCGGCTCTCCCACGAAGAGACCCGGCTGATTATCGCCTTCCTCGACACCCTGACCGGGGAGCCGCCCTCCCTGCCCACCACGGCCTATCTGCATGAAGATGTCCTTCCTGTCTCTCCCTGACTGGCAACGCGCCGCCCGCGCCCTGCTCATGGTGCTGTTGATCGGCCTGTCGCTGGCCTGGCTGTTCTCACGCGCCGACAGCATTTCCATTGAGCAGCACCAGGACTACTCGCGACAGCTGCTGCGCCTGCAGCAGCTCGACGCCGAGCTGAATGCTTCGGTCCTGGCCAGCCGCTACGACCTCTACCGCAATTTCGACCGGAGCAGCCAGGGCGTAAAGGACCTCCTGGCCATCACCCGTACACTGACGCAGCTGCCCGATTATCTGCCCCTGCGAGATCGCCAGCCGCTGGAGGAGCAGGTCGCTCGACTGCGCCAGGCGAGCCTCGACAAGGCGGACGCGGTAGACCGTTTCAAGCGCGAGACGGCAATCCTGCGCAATTCCCAGAGCTATTTCCCACTGATCACCGACAGCCTGATCCGCGATGGCGTGCTGCAGCCGGCGCTGTCACGCGAGGTGGGCATCTTCGGCCGCTCGGTGATGACCTTTCTGCTCAGTGACGACCCTGGGCGTGGCGAGCGGTTGCGCCAGGAGCATGACCGTCTGGCCGGGGTGGCCGAACGGCTACCTCCCGCCACGGCGGAGACGCTGCGCATCCTGCTCAGCCATGCCGCTCTGATCCTGACCCACAAGCCCACGCTGGATGCCATCACCCACGACATCCTTGAACTGCCGACCCATGCCCTGGGCGACACCTTGGGCCAGCGGTACGCCCAGGCCTATAACCAGGCGTTGCAGAAAGCCCGGCGTTATCGGGTGCTGCTGTTCGTGGTCGCGCTGGGGCTGGGTATCTATCTGGTGATGGCCGTGGCGCGCCGGCGGCGCCTGGCCGCGCAACTGGCGGACGCCAATCGCGAACTGCAGGAGCGCCTGGAAGCGCTGCACCAGGCCCAGGCCGAACTCAAGCGCTACGCCACAGTGTTCACCAACGCCCGGGAGGGCATGGTCATTACCGACGCCAGCGCCCAGATCATCGCGGTCAACCCGGCCTTTACCGAGATCACTGGCTATCCGCTGGAGCAGATCGCCGGCGCCACGCCGGCGGTCCTCTCGTCCGGACGGCAGGATGAGCACTACTACCAGAAGATGTGGTCCGCCCTGAAGGAGCGCGGCCAGTGGCAAGGCGAGATCTGGAACCGCCGCCGTAGCGGCGACATCTATCCCGAGTGGCTATCCATCGCCGCAGTGCGCGACAGCGAAGGCGAGACGACCCACTACATCGGCATTTTCTCCGACGTCACCGAACGCAAGGAGGCCGAGGCGCGTATTCATCACCTGGCCCACCACGATGCCCTGACCGGCCTGCCCAACCGGCTGCTGCTCCAGGACCGGCTGGGGCAGGCGATCCGTGAAGCCCGGCGCAAGGGCAGCCAGGTGGGCATCCTGTTCATGGACCTGGACCGCTTCAAGTGGATCAACGACACCCTGGGCCACGACGCCGGCGACCACCTGCTGCGCACCATTACCCGGCGCTGCCTGGATGTGCTGCGCGAGTCCGACACCCTGGCACGCCTGGGCGGCGATGAGTTCGTGGCCATCCTGCCCGGCTTGCAGCAAGCCCAGGACGCCGGCCTGGTGGCGCGCAAGCTGCTGGCGGCGATCACCCAGCCGTGCATGCTGGGCAACCATGAACTCAGCGTCACCTGCAGCATCGGCATTGCCGTCTTTCCCGGCGACGGCACCACCGACTCCCTGCTGCTGCGCAACGCCGATGCCGCCATGTACCGGGCCAAGTCCGAAGGCCGCAACGGCTTCCAGTTCTATTCGACGGACATGAACACCGCCCGCCTGGGCGAGCTGCTGCTTGAACACCAGCTACGGGGCGCCCTGGAACGCCAGGAACTGTGCCTGTTCTATCAACCCAAGGTGGATGCACGGGACGGGACGCTGCGCAGCTGCGAGGCACTGTTGCGTTGGCGACATGCCGAAGAAGGCCTGCTGACACCCGATCGCTTCCTGCCGGCCGCGGAGGAGTCCGGCCTGATCGTGCCAATCGGCGAATGGGTGATCCGTGAAGCCTGCCGGCAGGTCCGCAGTTGGCTGGATGCGGGCCGTCAGCCGGTGCGCGTGGCAGTCAACCTGTCCGGACAGCAGTTCGCCCACCAGAACATCGTGCAGTTGGTACGCGACGCCCTGCAGGAATATCGCCTGCCACCCCAGTTGCTGGAACTGGAGCTGACCGAAACCATCCTGATGCGCGACATCGAGCGCACCCTGGTCATACTCGGCGAGCTCTGCGCGCTGGGCGTCAGCCTGGCCATCGACGACTTCGGCACCGGCTACTCGTCACTGGCCTACCTGCGCCAGTTCCAGGTGCACACGCTGAAAATCGATCGCAGCTTCGTGAATGACATTCAGGAAGGCGCCAACGATGCCAAGATCGCCTCGGCAGTCATCGGCCTGGCCCACAGCCTGGGCCTGCGGGTGGTCGCCGAAGGGGTGGAAACTCCCCTGCAGCAGGCGTTCCTCGCCAACCATGCCTGTGACTACCTGCAAGGCTACCTGTTCGGCAAACCGGAACCGGCCGACCGCTTCAGTGAGCGCCTGCAGCGCAGCTGGGTCATGGCCTGAAAAAATCCCGCCAGGCGGCGGGATTTTCGGGGGTCAGCGCAGGTTCTTCAGATCGCGCTCGGCCAGCTTGGCGGCGGAGCTGCCTGGGTACTTGTCGATCACCTGCTGCAGCGCGGCCCGGGCCTTGTCGGTGCGTCCCAGACGGCGCTCGACATCCGCCAGCTTGTAGAGCGCATCCGGCACCTTGCTGTGATTCGGATAATCCAGGGTGACGCGGGCGAAAGCCTGACCGGCGGCCTGCAGATCGCCCTTCACCAGGCTGACCTCACCCAGCCAGTACTGGGCATTGGCCGCGTAGCGGCTGTTGGGATAGCGGCGCAGGAAGGCGCCGAACGCCTGGCTGGCCTTATCGAAATCCTTGGCCTTGATCAGATCGAAGGCGGCATCGTAGTAAAGCTTTTCCTTCGCAGGGTCGGCGGGTTCGCTGTCTGCGGGTGCCGGCGAGGGTGCGGGTGCCGGCGCCTGTGACACAGGCCCTGCCCCGTTGAGGCGATTGTCCAGTTGCTGATAGCGCTCCAGCGACTCCTGTTTCAGGCGCTGGATTTCGTACTGCTGCTCTTCGACCATGCCACGCAGGCGGGCCAGTTCTTCCTGCATCTGCTGCAGCTGGATGAAGAGTTCGCCCTGGGCCGAAGGCGGGACCATCGTCCCGCCCCCAACCTGGGCACCGCCGGAACCACTCACCGTAGGCAGGGGACGCAGGCGTCCCCCGCCTTCGCTGACCGGAACCTGGGCCATGGCGACCAGCGGCAGGCTGGCCAGCCAGGCGATCAGAATCTGGCGGTACTTGATCATCGCAATCAGTTCTGACGCAGTTCTACGCGACGGTTCTGCGCCCAGGACTCTTCGCTGCTGCCCATGGCAACCGGACGCTCTTCGCCGTAGGAAACCAGCTCCAGCTGAGCCGGGGAAACACCCTGCATGCTCAGGTAGCGCTGCACGGAACCGGCCCGGCGCTCGCCCAGGGCCATGTTGTATTCGCGGGTGCCACGCTCATCGGCATGACCTTCCAGGACCACGCGAACACCAGTAGCCTTCAGCACCTTGGCATGGGCGTCCAGGGCGCGCATGGCTTCGGGCTTCAGATCAGCGCTGTCGTACTCGAAGTAGAAGGTGGTGATGGCGCGCAGAGCAGCTTCGGCATCGCTTGCGCTGGTGTCGACGGTGGACTCTACCTGAGCCGGTGCAGTACCTGCAGTGTCGGCTTCGTAGGTGGTTTCGCCAGCGGTATCGCCGCCGGTAGAGGCACAACCAGCGGCAACAGCCAGGGCCAGGGCCAGGGCGGAGAGCTTACCGAACTTCAGCATTTCCATATAACAACTCCAACAGTCAGGGATGATAGGAACACTTGTGGCGCCCCCGCTGCCTAGTTCAGGTAGGGGGACCAGGAAGGCTCGCGAACTTCACCTTGTGCGGTGGGTAACGCGATCCGGACTCGTCCGTTGATGGAGACGAGCATTAACACTTCACGCCCCTGGTGACGAGTGGCGTAGATTAGCATCGTGCCATTAGGCGAAACAGTGGGCGACTCATCAAGTGTGGTGTCCGACAACAAGCGGAGATTCCCACGCTGCAAGTCCTGTGCCGCCACCTTGAAATTGGTGTAGCCCTCCTGGCGATGCACCATCACCAGGGTCTTTTCGTCCGCCGACAGTTTCGGCGCGGCGTTGTAGTTGCCGACAAAGGTGATGCGCTCCGCCGCCGGGCCGCCAATACGCTGGCGGTAGATCTGCGGGCGGCCTGCGCGGTCCGAGGTGAAGTACAGGGTCTGCCCGTCCCGCCCCCAGAACGGCTCGGTATCGATCGCATAATGGTTGGTCACCCGCTGCATCCGCCGGCTCGCCAGTTCCATCACATAGATTTCGGGGTTGCCGTCGCGGGACAGCACGAACGCCAGCCGACTGCCGTCCGGCGAGAACGCCGGGGCGCCGTTCAGACCTTCGAATGCGGTGATCTGCTCACGCTGCCCGGTGTCCACATGCTGGATGAAGATGCGTGGCCGGCGCCCCTGCTCGAAGGACACATAGGCGATGCGCTTGCCATCCGGCGAGAAGCGTGGCGAAAGAATCGGCTCACGCGACTGCAGCAGGGTCACCGCCCGCGCGCCGTCGTAGTCCGAGCGCTGCAGGGTGTAGCGGGTATTGCGGGTTCCCAGGCGCTCGGCCGTCACGTACAGCAGCTTGGTGGAGAAAGCACCCTTGGTGCCGGTGATCTTCTCGAACACCAGGTCGGCGATATGGTGGGCCATGTCGCGCAGCTGGGTAGCGCTGCCGCCTACCGTGCCGGTCAGCAACTGCTGCTGGGTGGCCACGTTGAACAGGGCGAACTGCGCCTGGTAGCGCCCGGCGTTCAGGTCCATGCTGCCCAGCAGCACGTACTGGGCGCCCAGGGCCTGCCAGTCGCGGTAGATCAACTCCGACGCCTGGGTCGGCAGGCTGATCATGTTCTGCCGCGGAATGGGTTCAAAAATGCCGGAATTGCGCAGGTCGTTGCCGACGATGGAGGCGAGGTCCTCGGGCAGCACGGTGGCGCCCTGCCAACCAAAGGGCACCACGGCGACCGGGATGGCCCGATCGACGCCGCTGGTGACCCGAATGTCGGCTTCCTGTGCCACCGCCGCACCGGCCAGGCAGCACAAGCCGAGCAGGAGCATTCGAAAGACAGTATTCACAGCGCGAGATCCTCTGGCGTGAAGGTCATGGTAAAGGAGCGATACCGCTCGAACTCTTTGGGCTTGAGGCTCTGCACCTCGCTGACACGCCCGATGTTGCGCACCGCGGCGACCGCCGAGTTGTCGAAGGGGATATCGCCACTGGAATTCGCTACGTTGACGCCGGTAATGGTCCCGTCGGGCAGCATGGTCACGCGCAGCCGTACCGTCATGTTGGGACGAGCGGAGGGCGGACGGCTCCAGCCCTGGGCCGCGCGCAGACGCAGCAGATCGTCGATGTTGCCCATCGCCTCTTCGCTGACCTCATCGGCCAGCGCGGCCTGACGTTCGGTATCCTCCTTGAGCAGCTCAGCCAGTGCCTGGGCGCGGAGTTCTTCCTGCGCCTTGCGGGCAGCCTCTTCCTCGGCGGCCTTCTTCTTGGCCAGCGCCTCGGCGGCCTTGCGGGCCTTCTCCTCTTCGGCCTTTTTCCGGGCCTCCGCCTCGGCAGCCTTCTTCTTCGCCTCGTCCTCAGCCTTCTTGCGGGCGACCTCCGCCTGGCGCTTCTGCTCGGCGGCCTTTTTCTCGGCCTCGGCCTTTCGAGCCGCTTCGGCGCGCTTTTGTTCCTCAGCCTTGGCGGCGGCGATGCGCTGCTCCTCGGTCTTGCGCTGCTGTAGCTGCTCCATCTCGAATTCCCGGGCAGCGGTCTTCTTGGCCTCGCCGGCAATCTTCTGGCGAGTCTGGCTTTCGGCCTGGCTCTTGGATTTCATTTCATACAGGGTGGCCTGCACCACCGGGCGCGCCGGTGGCAGGTCAGGCGTGCTGGCGAAGCTCACGAACAGCAGACCGAACAGCACCGCGTGCAGACCCACGGCGCCGAGGACCGGCCAGAACCACGGTGAAGAGGACGCCTGTTCCGCGGGACGCATCAGGGGGCCTCGGTAATCAGACCGACGTTGCCGACACCGGCCTGCTGCAGGCCGCCCATCACGGCCATCACCGCGCCGTAGTCCACTGCCTTGTCGCCGCGCACATACACCTGGACCTTTTTCCCCTGGCGACTGTTCTCGGCCAGGATGCCGCGCACGGCGCCCACCAGCTTGTCGAGGGAAACCGCCGCCTCGCTGTTGCGGGTCTGCTCGGTCTGCACCTCTTCGCCCATGTTCCAGTAGTAGGTGCGGTCAGCCTTGATGGACACCGTCAGCACGCGGGCATTGTTGTCCTGCGGCAGCACCTCGGTGCTCACCTTGGGCAGGTCGACCTTGACCCCCTGGTTGAGCATCGGCGCAGTCACCATGAAGATGACCAGCAGCACCAGCATCACGTCGATGTAGGGCACCACGTTCATCTCGGCGACCGGCTTGCGTCTGTTGCGAATTCTGGCCATCAGCCGCGCCTCATTCTTCGGAGGTGTGCACCTTGCGGTGCAGGATCGCCTGGAACTCGTCCGCGAAGGTGTAGTAGCGGGCAATCAGCTGCTCGCCCCGGGCGGAGAAGCGGTTGTAGGCGATGACGGCGGGAATCGCCGCGAACAGGCCGATGGCGGTGGCGATCAGCGCCTCCGCGATGCCCGGCGCCACGGTGGCCAGTGTGGCCTGCTGCACCTGGGCCAGGCCACGGAAGGAGTTCATGATCCCCCACACGGTGCCGAACAAACCGATGTAGGGGCTGGTGGAACCGACGGTAGCCAGGAACGGCAGCGCCTGCTCCAGCTTCTCTTCCTCGCGGGAGATCGCCACCCGCATGGCCCGGCTGACCCCGTCCATCACCGCATCCGGACCGACGCCCGGCTGCTGGCGCAGTCGCGAAAACTCGCGGAAACCGGCGCGGAAGATCTGCTCCACGCCACTGTGCGAATCGGTGGCATTGCCGGACTGGCGATACAGCTTCGACAGGTCGATGCCGGACCAGAAGCGTTCCTCGAATTCCTCCAGGGCATGCTTGGTGCCGCGCAGCAAGCTGCCGCGCTGGAAGATCAGCACCCAGGAAATGACCGAGGCAGCCACAAGAATCAGCATCACCAGTTGCACCAGCAGACTGGCATTGCTGATCAGACTCCACAGGGACATGTGATCGACGGCGTTGGGTTCCACGCTTACTCTCCTGGACGGGTACTGGCCAGGTCCCCCACGAAGGCGTCACGCAGCGCTTCGGGGATGGACCGGGGTTTCAGGGTATCGGCACGCACGCAGGCCACCAGGACGCTGCCCTCGCAGAGCAGCTGTCCATCGTTGACGCGGCGCACCTGTTGACGAAAACGCAGGCTGACACGGTTCAACTCGACCACCTCGGCCGAGACACTCAACTCGTCATCCAGCCGCGCCGGCGCGTGATAGCGCGCTTCGCACGAGTGGACCACGAACAGCAGGTTATCGCCGGCCAGTTGCGATTGGGCGAAACCCAGGCGACGCAGACGCTCGGTGCGCGCACGCTCCATGAATTTCAGGTAATTGACGTAGTAGACGATTCCACCGGCGTCGGTGTCTTCGTAGTAGACCCGGCAGGGAAGCGCGAACGGCTGCGTAAGAGTGCTCATTTCAGAAAAAGTTCCGCTTCATGCGTCATCGGTGCCGGACGGATTGCTCAGGCGCCCGGGCAACTGCAGACCAAAGTGCAGGTAGGCATGCCGGGTGACCACGCGCCCGCGCGGCGTGCGCATGATGTAGCCCTGCTGGATCAGGAAGGGCTCCAGCACATCCTCAATGGTGTGACGCTCCTCGCCGATGGCTGCGGCCAGGCTGTCGATGCCCACCGGACCGCCATCGAACTTCTCCATCATGGTCAGCAGCAGGCGGCGGTCCTGGTGATCGAAGCCGCGCTCGTCGACATCCAGCATGTTCAGCGCCAGGTCGGCCACCTGGCGGGTGATCTCGCCCTTGCCACGCACCTCGGCGAAATCGCGCACGCGACGCAGCAGGCGATTGGCAATACGCGGCGTACCGCGCGCGCGGCGGGCCACTTCGAAGGCCCCTTCCGGCTCGATCGGCAGACCGAGAATTCCGGCCGAACGGCTGACGATGGTGGTGAGGTCCTCGGCTGAATAGAACTCCAGGCGCTGCACGATGCCGAAGCGGTCGCGCAGTGGATTGGTGAGCATGCCGGCCCGCGTGGTCGCACCCACCAGGGTGAAGGGCGGCAGGTCCAGCTTGATGGAACGCGCGGCCGGGCCCTCGCCGATCATGATGTCGAGCTGGAAGTCCTCCATGGCCGGATACAGCACTTCCTCGACCACCGGCGAGAGGCGATGGATCTCATCGACGAACAGCACATCCCCGGGCTCCAGATTGGTCAGCAGCGCGGCGAGATCGCCGGGACGCTCCAGCACCGGACCGGACGTACTTTTCAGGGAGACCCCCATTTCCTGGGCGATGATGTTCGCCAGGGTGGTCTTGCCCAGCCCGGGTGGTCCGAAGATCAGCGTGTGGTCCAGGGCTTCGGCACGACCGCGTGCGGCCTGGATGAACAGCTGCATCTGCTCGCGCACCAGCGGCTGGCCGATGTAGTCGGCCAACCGGGCCGGACGCATGGCGCGGTCCAGTTGCTCGTCGCGATCCCGGGCGGAGGCGGTCACCAATCGATCGGCTTCGATCACTTAACCCATTCCCTTCAGCGCGCGCCGAATCAATTCTTCACTACTCAAACCGTTCTCCTGCACCGCGGCGACAGCCCGGCTGGCCTCCTGGGGCTTGAAGCCCAGGGCGATCAACGCGCTCACGGCGTCATTTTCGGCCGATGAGACCACCGCCTGAGTGGAAGGTTCCAACGTCAGCGGCGCGATGCCTGGAATCGCTTCCCAGGCCTTGAAGCGATCCTTCAGCTCCACCAGCAGGCGCTCGGCGGTTTTCTTGCCCACGCCGGGAATCTTCACCAGGGTGGAGGTGTCTTGCGCCTGCACGCAACGTACCAACTCATCCACCTCCATTCCGGACATCAGCGCCAGCGCCAGCTTGGGACCCACGCCATTCAGCCGGATCAGCTCGCGGAACAGCTCTCGCTCGCGCTTTTCCGCAAAGCCATAGAGCAGCTGCGCGTCCTCTCTGACCACCAGATGGGTGTACAGCGTCAAGGAATCGCCAACCGGGGGCAAACGATAAAGGGTCGTCATCGGCACTTCCAGCTCGTAACCGACGCCATTCACATCCAGCAGCAAAAAAGGCGGCTGCTTGTCCGCCAGGGTGCCATGCAATCGACCAATCACGCGTCCATTCCTCTCACATCAATTGGGGCCAGCAACGTCGCGCACACACCTCACAGACGCAGCCGGCCACTGCGTCGCTTGGCCTGGATCAGGCCGTGGGGAATCAGGCTTTGCCGATGGTGGGCATGGCAGAGCGCAATGGCCAGGGCATCGGAAGCATCAATCTGAGGCTTTTGCAGCAGCTTGAGCAGGTGCATGACCATCATCTGCACCTGCTGCTTGTCGGCCCCGCCGGTGCCGGCGATGGCCTGTTTGACCTGGGTGGCGGTGTACTCGGCAATCTCCAGGCCCGACTCGGCCCCAGCGACGATCGCCGCGCCGCGCGCCTGACCGAGCTTGAGCGCCGAATCGGCGTTGCGCGCCATGAATACCTGCTCGATACCCATGGTGATCGGCCCGTACTGGCGGATTACCTCGCTCACGCCGCGATAGACCGTCTGCAGGCGTTCCGGCAGCGACCCGCTGCCGGTGCGGATGCAGCCGGAGGCGATGTACTCGCAGCCCCGCCCGGTATCGCGCACCACACCAAAGCCGGTAATCCGCGAGCCCGGGTCGATTCCAAGGATCAGCGTCATGCCACCGCCATCACTGTCTATTTATCCAGCACGGAAGTATACGGGCCGACGCCGATGGCGTCACCCAGCCGAATGCGGGCCACCGCCAGCCCGCGACCGAAGTCGCTCCTACGGGGCCCGTTCAATGCCGGCTTTTCGTGGGAACGGCTTCAGCGTCGCAATGCTTTTTGCAGCACAAAAAAGGCAGCGCCGAGCGCTGCCTTCTGGGTCGCCAACACCAGGCAATCAGCCCAGCTGCTCCATGATCTCGTCGGGGATCTCGGCGTTGTGGTAGACGTTCTGCACGTCGTCCAGGTCCTCCAGCATGTCGATCAGCTTCATCACCTTCTGGGCGGTTTCCAGATCGGCGATCGGCGCGCTGATCGACGGGATCATGGCGATTTCCGCCTCGTCCGCCTTGAAGCCGGCAGCGGCCAGCGCTTCGTTCACCGCATGGAAATCGGCGAAGCTGGTGGACACCAGCGCGGAACCGTCATCACCCATTTCCACGTCATCGGCACCCGCTTCCAGGGCCGCTTCCATCAGCGCATCCTCGTTGACACCGGGTGCGTAGCTGATCTGCCCCTTGCGGTCGAACATGTAAGCCACCGAGCCGTCGGTGCCCAGGTTGCCGCCACACTTGCTGAAGGCATGGCGCACTTCGGCCGCAGTACGGTTGCGGTTGTCGGTCATCGCCTCGACGATGATCGCCACGCCGCTCGGCGCGTAACCTTCATAGCTGAGCTCGACAACGTTGTCGGCCTCGTTGTTGCCGGCACCCCGCGCAATGGCGCGGTCGATCACGTCGCGCGACATGTTGTTGGTCAGCGCCTTGTCCACCGCCAGGCGCAGGCGCGGGTTGTCGGCCGGCACCGCGCCGCTCTTGGCGGCCACGGTCAGCTCGCGAATGATCTTGGTGAAGATCTTGCCACGCTTGGCGTCCTGACGACCCTTGCGGTGCTTGATGTTGGCCCATTTGGAATGACCAGCCATAACTCACTCCATCTCGTTTCAGATTCTGGAACGGGCCGCTCCCGGCCCGCCTGTCTAGTCTGGCACTTCCGCGGGCGATCAGTGCCGCCCGCTGCCATGATGCCGCCCCGAACGGAGAAGCCCGGCTTTCACCGGGCTTCGAAGGAGCGATTATTCCGCCTTGGCTTGCTCGCGCAGGCGGATGTGCAGCTCGCGCAGCGCCTTGTTGTCCACGACACCCGGCGCCTGGGTCATGACACAGGCTGCGCTCTGGGTTTTCGGGAAGGCAATCACTTCGCGGATGGAGGATGCGCCGGTCATCAGCATGACCAGGCGATCCAGGCCGAAGGCCAGCCCGCCGTGCGGCGGCGCGCCGAACTTCAGGGCATCGAGCAGGAAGCCGAACTTCTCCTGCTGCTCTTCCTCGCTGATGCCCAGCACTTCGAAGACCGCCTGCTGCATCTTCTTGTCGTGGATACGGATCGAACCGCCACCCAGCTCGGTGCCGTTGAGCACCATGTCATAGGCGCGAGACAGTGCGGCGGCCGGATTGGCCTTCAGCTCCTCGGGGCTGCACTTGGGTGCGGTGAACGGGTGATGCATGGCACTCAAGCTGCCGTCGTCGTTTTCCTCGAACATCGGGAAGTCGACCACCCACAGCGGCGCCCACTCGCAGGTGAGCAGGTTGAGGTCGTGACCGACCCGAATACGCAGTGCGCCCAGGGCGTCGCAGACCACCTTGGCGCGATCGGCACCGAAGAACACGATGTCGCCATCGACCGCGCCGACGCGATCGAGGATGACGTTCAGGTTGGCTTCGGGGATGAACTTGACGATCGGCGACTGCAGACCCTCAACGCCCTTGGCGCGCTCGTTGACCTTGATGTAGGCCAGACCCTTGGCGCCATAGTTGCCAACGAACTTGGTGTAATCGTCGATCTGGCTGCGCGGCATGGAGGCGGCACCCGGCACGCGCAGGGCCGCAACGCGACCCTTGGGATCGTTGGCCGGGCCGGAGAACACCTTGAATTCCACATCCTTGAGCTGGTCGGCCACGTCGACCAGTTCCAGCGGGATGCGCAGGTCAGGCTTGTCCGAACCGAAGCGACGCATGGCCTCGGCGAGGGTCATGTGCGGCAGCTCGCCGAACTCGACATCCAGCACTTCCTTGAACAGCTGGCGAATCATGGTCTCGGTCAGGCCCATGATGTCGGCTTCATCGAGGAAGCTGGTCTCGATGTCGATCTGGGTGAATTCCGGCTGACGGTCGGCGCGCAGGTCCTCGTCGCGGAAGCACTTGGCGATCTGGTAGTAGCGGTCGAAGCCGGCGACCATCAGCAGCTGTTTGAACAGCTGCGGGGACTGCGGCAGGGCGAAGAAGCTGCCGGCGTGGGTGCGGCTCGGCACCAGGTAGTCGCGCGCGCCTTCGGGGGTGGCACGGGTCAGGATCGGCGTTTCGACGTCGAGGAAGCCGTTGTCGTCCAGGTAGCGGCGAATGCTCGATGTAATGCGCGAGCGCAGCTTGAGCTTGGCGGCCATTTCCGGGCGACGCAGGTCGATGAAGCGATAGCGCAGGCGGGTTTCCTCGCCGACGTCGGAGTACTCGTCCAGCGGGAACGGCGGGGTTTCGGCCTGGTTGAGGACTTCCAGCGCGTAGCCCAGCACTTCGATGGCGCCGCTGGCCATGTTCGGGTTGCGCGCGCCTTCCGGACGCATGCGCACCTTGCCGGTGACCTTGACGACGTATTCGCTGCGCACGCGGTCGGCCTTGGCGAAGGTTTCCGCGCGGTCCGGGTCGAAGACCACCTGAGCCAGGCCTTCACGGTCGCGGATGTCGAGGAAGATGACGCCACCGTGGTCGCGACGGCGATGGACCCAACCGCAAAGAGTGACTTCCTGACCGTCGAGGGCCTCGTTCAACTGGCCGCAATAGTGGCTGCGCATCATGGTGTGTTCGCTTCTCTCTGGGAGTCTGGTTTCATCTTGACCGGCCACCCCTGGCGCCTGCGGATCGGGCCAGCGTGGCAAAGCGCGAGATTATATAGGGTAAATGCCTGCCGCGCAGCCGTGGCGCACGGTGCGCTGGCGGTTGATCCAGATCCATGCCCGCAAGCGAAAACCCCTGTTAGGCTGATAGCACCTCATAGAAGCATCGTCGGAGGAATCACCATGGACATCGATATCGGCATTTCCCAGCAGGACCGTGCGGCCATCGCCGAAGGCCTGTCCCGTCTATTGGCGGACACCTACACCCTTTACCTGAAGACCCACAACTTTCACTGGAACGTCACCGGTCCGATGTTCAACACCCTGCATCTGATGTTCGAGACGCAGTACACCGAGCTGGCGCTGGCGGTGGACGCGATTGCCGAGCGCATCCGCGCCCTGGGCTTCCCGGCACCGGGCACCTACGCGGCCTATGCGCGGCTGTCCTCCATCAAGGAGGAGGAAGGTGTACCCAGCGCCGAGGACATGATCCGTCTGCTGGTACAGGGTCAGGAAGCCGTGGTGCGCACTGCACGCGGCATCTTCCCGCTGCTGGACAAGGTCAACGACGAGCCCACCGCCGACCTCCTGACCCAGCGCATGCAGGTCCACGAAAAGACCGCCTGGATGCTGCGCAGCCTGCTCGCCTGACATCCCGCCGGCAGGGCGACCCTCTGGCCGCCCTGCCCCGGCTCGCGACTTCGCGCTCACTTGCGGCGCTGCGATTTGAGCCCCTTTCCGCTTTGCTGTTAAATACCCGCCGTGTCGCACTCCATCCCGCGGCATAGGCCTGCCGCTGTACCACTCCTTACCTGTATTTGCGGAGCTGCGCGGCGACTGGCTCTCCCTGCATCATGCCTACTGTGAGTTCAATTCCAATGCTGAAAATCGTCCAACTCCTCACGGGCGTTGCCGCCCTCCTACTGTCCTTCGTACCCAGCCTCACCGGCGATTCCCTGCCTTACCTGCTGCAGCCCGATGCGCTCTACCTGGCCCTGTTCGGCCTGCTCAACCTGGCCTTTGCCGCCTTGCCGGAGCATGCCCAGCTCAGCAACCGGCGTCCGCTGCAGATCCTCGCCAGCGTGCTGCTGATCATTGCCACCGCCGTTCAGGCCGCGGTACTGCTGGGGCCGCTGGAGTTCATCGCCGGCCTGCCGGGCGTTGCCGCCGCCCTGCCGCTCGCCGCCCTGGCCGTGCTGCTGCATCTGCTGCTCAACTGGCAGCCGTCCCGTCCGTCGCGCCGGGCCGCAGGCGATGCCTACCAGGCGCCGCTCGGTGAGAATCGCGAGACCGGCACGGTCAAATGGTTCAACACCACCAAGGGCTTCGGTTTCATTTCCCGTGATTCCGGGGACGACATCTTCGTGCACTTCCGCGCGATTCGTGGCGAAGGCCACCGCGTGCTGGTCGAAGGCCAGCGCGTGGAGTTCTCCGTGATGCAGCGCGACAAGGGCCTGCAAGCCGAGGACGTGGTCACCACCGACCGCCGCTGATACCGCTGCGAGAAAGCCGCGCCTAAGGGCGCGGCTTTTTTTTGCCCGACAAAGGACCAGCGGCGAGGAAAATGCCCGCAATTTCCCGCCACTCCCAGTAAAATCGCCCCGCCTTGCCACGGACGGGACGGACCACGTCGGACTCTGCTGCCGACCTACACCCCAATCGCTCCGGTTCTGTACGACAGCAGCCGCCTCGGCTTCTCTCCTACATGACCGGGAACCACCGCTTCGCTTCGCCGCATGGGCGACCCCAGGAAACCCACATGATTCAGCGTCCTCTCCTGCAGTTGTTCACCCGCACCAGCCTGGTCGTCCAGATTTTCATCGGGTTGGTCGCCGGCATTCTGCTTGCCCTGTTACTGCCCCAGGCCGTCCCGCACGTCGGCCTGCTCGGCGAACTGTTCATCGCCGCGCTGAAAGCCGTGGCGCCGGTGCTGGTGTTCCTGTTGGTCATTTCTGCCATCGCCAGCCACCAGCAGGGTCAGCCGACCCATATCCGTCCGGTCCTGGTGCTCTATCTCGTAGGCACGCTGTGCGCGGCCATCGTCGCGGTGATCGCCAGCAGCCTGTGGCCCACCACCCTGCCGCTGGCCGAGGCCGCCACCGGCGCCAACCCGCCCGGCGGCATCGGCGAAGTGCTCAAGACCTTGCTGTTCAACATCGCCAGCAATCCGATCAGCGCCCTGCTGGAAGCCAACTACATCGGCATCCTCGCCTGGGCCATCGGCCTCGGCCTGGCGATCCGCCAGGGCAGCGACAGCACCCGCGCGGCCTTCAGCGACCTGGCCCGCGGCGTCACACTGATCGTCAAGGTGGTGATTCATTTCGCCCCATTCGGGGTGTTCGGCCTGGTGGCCACCACCCTGGTCGACACCGGCCTGCAGGCCCTGCTCGGCTACGCCCAGCTGCTGCTGGTGCTGATCGGCTGCATGCTGTTCGTGGCCCTGGTGGTCAACCCGGTCATCGTCTGGTGGAAGATTCGCCGCAACCCCTACCCGCTGGTCTTCCTGTGCCTGCGCGAAAGCGGCGTTACCGCCTTCTTCACCCGCAGCTCGGCGGCCAACGTTCCCGTCAACCTGCAGATCTGCGAACGCCTGGGCCTGCACGAGGACACCTACTCCATTTCCATTCCGCTGGGTGCCACCATCAACATGGCCGGCGCAGCAGTCACCATCAGCGTGCTGACCCTGGCGGCCGTGCATACCCTGGGCATCAGCGTCGACCTGCCCACTGCCCTGCTGCTCTGCGTGGTCTCGGCGGTCAGTGCCTGCGGCGCGTCTGGCGTGGCAGGGGGCTCGCTGCTGCTGATTCCGCTGGCCTGCAGCCTGTTCGGCATTCCCAATGAGGTGGCCATGCAGGTAGTGGCGATCGGCTTCGTGATCGGCATCCTGCAGGATGCCGCGGAAACCGCCGTCAACTCGTCGACCGACGTGCTGTTCACTGCGGCCGCCTGCCTGGCCGCAGAGCGCAAGCAGGCGTGACGGAAGCGATGCGGCGTTGAAACACAGCACGCTGCACCTGCCCGCCGGGCGCTGGCCGACGGTGCTCGATTGCCTGTGTGCACATTTTCCAGCGATCGGCCGCGAGGTCTGGCTCGACCGCTTCGCCCGCCATCGCGTGCTGGATGAGCAGGGGCAGCCCTTGCGCGCCGATCATCCCTACCGGGAAGGCCTGCGCGTCCGCTACTTTCGTGAAGTGCCCGACGAGGCGCGCATCCCGTTCGAGGAGCAGGTGCTGTTCCAGGACGAGCACCTGCTGGTGGTGGACAAGCCGCACTTCCTGCCGGTGGTCCCCGCCGGCAGCTACGTGCGGGAAACTCTGCTCAACCGGCTGGTGGAGCGCTTCGACAACCCGCAGCTGGTGCCGCTGCATCGGCTGGATCGCCTGACTGCCGGGCTGGTGCTGTTTTCCTGCAACCCGCAAACCCGCGACGCTTACCAGGCCCTCTTTCGCCAGCAGCGCATCGTCAAACGCTATGAGGCCATGGCGCCGCCGCTGCCTCGGCTGAACTTCCCCGTCCTGCGCCAAACCCATCTTGAGCAGGGCGAGCCGTTCTTCCGCATGCAGGAAGGCGACGGCAAGCCCAACAGCGAAACGCGTATCGAAGTTCTGGAGCCCTGCGGCGAGCACTGGCGCTACGCGCTTTACCCGGTCACCGGCCGCAAGCACCAGTTGCGCCTGCACATGGCCGGGCTGGGCGCGGCGATTCTCAACGACCCGCTGTATCCGAGCCTGAGCGCCGCACCCGAAGACCACACCCGCCCCCTGCAGCTACTCGCCCGGAGCCTGAGCTTCCAGGACCCGCTGAATGGGCAAGCGCGCACCTTCACCAGTTGCCTGACGCTTCAGTAATGGGGCGGAACCTCGTCTTCATCCTCGCTGCCGATCTGCGTCTGCAACTCGTCCTGGCGCTGCGATAACGCACTGACCAGCAATTGCAGTCGCTCGATGTCGCGCTGCTGGCGAACCACCTCGTCGTTCAGGGCCTGCAGGGTGTCATCCTGGAAAGCCAGGCGGCTTTCCAGGTCGGCGATACGTTCTTCTACCGTCATGCCTTGCCCTCCTCGAAATGGAAATCTTCGGTCAGCACCAGGCCAAGCTTGTCCCGGATGCCTTGCAGCTCGGCTGCGGAATAGGGCTGGGCCGGATGCTTGCCCCACACCGGCGCCGGCCAGGCCGCGTCGCCCTTGCGGCGCACGATCACATGCATGTGCAACTGACTGACCATGTTGCCCAGGGTGGCGACGTTCATCTTGTCCGCCGCGAAGGTGTCCTTGAGGATCTCCGCCAGCTGCGTCGTCTCTTTCCACAGCTGACGCTGGTCCGCCTCGTCGAGCTGGAACAGCTCGCTGACGTCCTCGCGGCGCGGCACCAGGATGAACCAGGGGTATTGCCTGTCGTTCATCAACAGCAGACGGCACAGCGGGAAGTCGCCAATAGGCAGGGTGTCTTTTGCAAGTTGCTCGGCCAGCACGAACATCGTGGTTCTCCTGAGAATTCCGGGCGCCGACGGCGCCTGCCGGGAGGATAGCGCCTGCCCTCGCGTTTTTCATCGCTCCATGGACGCCCGCACAAATGCGCCAGGGCCTTTTTGACTTGCCGGCATTTATTGCTATGCCTTCTTACAGAAGCGTTCTGACGATATCCCATTGATATCGAAACGCCTTTACAACCTTGGACGCGTACCAGCCGCAGGGGGCCTTGAACGAATCCGTCCACCACGTCAATTACCCGCCTTGGATGCAGCAGGTCCAACGGGGTGAGAGCAAGCCTGACGAGGAGCCGACCCGGGGGTACCCGGGCGGCCTCGATCTTCAATCAAAAGGAGCAGTCACATGCACGTGATGAAGTTGAGCGCAATCGCCCTGGCCGTTACCGCAGGCGCCTCCCAGCTGGCCATGGCCAGCGCCCAGTCCGAAGCGAAGGGACTGATGGAGGACAGCAGCCTTGATCTCTTCAACCGCAACCTGTACTTCAACCGCGACTTTCAGAACAACGCGCCCGGCACCCAAAGCAAGGTCGAAGAATGGGCGCACGGCTTCACTGCCACCTTCGAGTCCGGCTTCACCCAGGGCCCGGTCGGCTTCGGTTTTGATGCCTATGGCATGATCGGCCTGAAGCTGGACAGCAGCCCGAGCCGTGCCGGCACCGGCCTGCTGCCCGTCGGCTCCGACGGCTACGCCGAGGACGAATACGCCGAGGCTGGCGGCGTGGTCAAGGCGCGGGTCTCCAGCAGCGTGCTCAAGTACGGCCAGCAGATCGTCGGCGTGCCGGTGTTCGCCACCGACGACAGCCGCCTGCTGCCGGAAACCGCGACCGGCTTCATGCTGACCAGCAACGAACTCGAAGGGCTGGAGCTCAACGCTGGCCATTTCACTGCCTTGAATGCCCAGGCACAGACCGGCCATGACAGTGTTGGCCTGAAACGTCTCGACTTCGTCGGCGGCACCTACGCCGTCGACGACAACTTCTCGCTCTCGCTGTACTACTCGGACGCCCACGACGCCTTCCAGAAAGTCTACGGCAACCTCAATTACACGGTGCCGCTGGTCAACGAGCAGTCGTTGAACTTCGACTTCAACATCTACCGTACCGACTACGAGGCAGAGTACACCGGTACCGGCGATGACGAGGGCAACACTATCTGGAGCCTGGCGGCCACCTACAGCCTGGGCGCCCACAGCTTCATGCTGGCCTACCAGAAGTCCATCGGCGGCTTCGACGGCATTGGCTACGACTACGGTATCGATGGTGGCGGCACCGTGTATCTGGCCAACTCGGTGCAGCGCTCGGACTTCAACGCCCAGGACGAGAAGTCCTGGCAGGCCCGCTACGACCTGGACCTGGCGGCGGTCGGCCTGAACGGCTTCAAGTTCATGACCCGCTACATCTACGGCGACGACGCCGACGTCGGCACCACCGACAACGGCAAGGAATGGGAACGCGACATCGAACTGCGCTACGTGGTGCCGGAAGGCCCGGCCAAAGACCTAAGCCTGCGCCTGCGCCAGGCCACCTATCGCAGCAGTGACGGCGTCTACTACGGCTCGCCGAGCATCGACGAGGTGCGGGTGATCATCGAGTACCCGCTGAGTATTCTCTAACCAATCGCGGACGAATCCGCTCCCACGCAAGCGGCACAGCCCGTGGGAGATTCTATGTCCGCCTCGTATACAAATCCGACGCAGACGACGACCCCTTCAAGTGATATCGACT
>NZ_JRUD01000010.1 GCF_000802425.1 Pseudomonas flexibilis
AACATAGAATCTCCCACAGGTTCGATCAACCCCCTGTTCCGCTGCTCCGTTGCCCAACCGTAGGGTAGACAACGGCAAAGCCTTATCTACTGGGACGCAATTGCGGTGGATAATCGCTAAGCGAGTTATCCACCCTACGACTGATTCCGGCCGGCTGATACCCGCAGCAGCGCTACCCCATAAAAATTGGCAAGCTTAAACGACAAAGCCCCGCCAAAAGGCGGGGCTTTGGGAGAGCAGAGGCCAGAAATAAATCTGTCCCCTTTTCTTCTTTCTTTTCTTCTTTTCTTCTTGTTAACGGCAGCTAGCCGGCAGGTATTTGGTCTCAATACCATTAGTGCTAGAAGTGCGGCAAACCCAAGAAAGGATGGGAGTCAGATTGGCGCGATTGTATCCGGAAGCAGCCATAGCAGTAGTTGCGCCAGCGTCACTAAACGGAGCCAATTCAATGTTCACGTTAGTCCCCAGCTGAGAAATGTTACGCGCAGAGACAGTGATAACACCACCAGCAGAGGTGGTAATAGTGTTCACATATTGCGACACCGGACCAGTAGCGGTCTCACCACACCCGAAGCCATTAGCAGTCGCATCTGCAGCAAAACCAGTCTGCGACGCCTCCGTAATCGTGGTACGGCATTGAGAAGCAGCCAGAACCACCTCGGAAACTTTCGCCCGCGCGGTGTAATCCTGATACGCCGGCAGCGCCACCGCGGCCAGAATGCCAATGATCGCCACAACGATCATCAATTCAATCAGGGTAAAACCTTTCTGCATTTGAGCTTTCATGCTGTATCTCCCTTGGGATTGTTCAAGGTCCGATGACCTGCCCAAGAGGCAGCAGCCGGCGTGCCAGAAAGCCGGCAATCCCTGACTCATCCATCGCTCAAAATACGCACAGAAACGTTCCAAGCCGTTGTTCTAAAAGCTTTTTACGAACAAATACGACCACCCACGATCTGTCAGTTTTGTGACGCGCGATAAAAACTCCGAGAGACGCAGATCACCATAAAAAATGGCCATATGACATCACTTTGCAGCGATCCGCGTCGAAACAAACAAAAAACACTCCGCCACGAACACGGCTCAGCCACAAAGTGACACCCCGCGTCACTGTGTGCGCCAGGTTTCAGAACTCACGGTGCGGCTGCGTTATAAGGCGGCCATTGCCACGGAGTGAGCCGATGAATACCGCCATTTCCCTCTCCGGTCTGGCCCGCCAATTGGTGCTGGCCGGACTGCTCGATGAAAAGACCGCACAGCAGGCGCAGATTCAGGCGCAGCGCGGCGGCCAGTCGCTGATCAGTTATGTGGTGCAGAACAAGCTGGCCAAGGGCCGGGCGGTGGCCGAGCTGGCCGCCGAGCAGTTCGGCGTGGCCCTGCTGGACCTCGGCGCTATCGACAAGGAGCAGCAACCCCGAGAGCTGGTCAGCGAGAAACTGGCCCGCCAGCATCGCCTGCTACCGCTGTGGAAGCGCGGCAACAAGCTGTTCGTGGCGGTATCCGATCCTTCCAACCAGCAGGCCATCAACGATGTGCAGTTCAGTACCGGGCTGACCACCGAGGGCATCCTGGTCGAGGACGACAAGCTGGGGGCGGCCCTCGACAAGTTCTACGAGAGCGCCACCTCGTCGCTCAGCGACCTGGACGATGTCGATCTGGACGGCCTGGACATCGAAAACGGCAACGACGACAAGGCTGCCCGCGATGAAGGCGAAGCGGCCGACGACGCGCCGGTGGTGCGCTTCGTCAACAAGATGCTGCTGGACGCCATCAAGGGCGGCTCCTCTGACCTGCACTTCGAGCCTTACGAAAAAGCCTACCGGGTGCGTTTCCGCACCGATGGCGTGCTGCACGAGGCGGCGCGCCCGCCGATCCAGCTGGCCACGCGCATTGCCGCGCGCCTCAAGGTGATGGCCGGCCTGGACATCTCCGAGCGGCGCAAGCCGCAGGACGGCAGGATCAAGATGAAGATCTCCAAGACCAAGGCCATCGACTTCCGGGTCAACACCCTGCCGACGCTGTGGGGCGAGAAGATCGTGATGCGTATCCTCGACCCGTCCAGTGCACAGCTGGGCATCGATGCCCTGGGATACGAGGAAAGCCAGAAGGAGCTGTATCTGCAGGCGCTGCAGCAGCCCCAGGGGATGATCCTGGTCACCGGTCCGACCGGTTCGGGTAAAACCGTGTCGCTGTACACCGGCATCAACATTCTCAACACGGCGGATATCAACATTTCCACCGCGGAAGACCCGGTGGAAATCAACCTGGAAGGCATCAACCAGGTGAACGTCAATCCGCGCCAGGGCATGGACTTCGCCCAGGCGCTGCGTGCCTTCCTGCGTCAGGACCCGGACGTGATCATGGTCGGCGAAATCCGCGACCTGGAGACCGCCGAAATCGCCATCAAGGCCGCGCAGACCGGCCACATGGTGATGTCCACCCTGCACACCAACAGCGCTGCGGAAACCCTGACCCGACTGCGCAACATGGGCGTGGCAGCGTTCAACATCGCCACTTCGGTGAACCTGATCATCGCCCAGCGCCTGGCCCGCAAGCTGTGCCCCAGCTGCAAGAAGCCGGTGGAGGTGCCGCGCGAAACCCTGCTCAAGGAGGGGTTTCCGGAAAACCGCATCGGCAAGTTCAAGCTCTACGGCCCGGTCGGCTGTGAACACTGCAAGGATGGCTACAAGGGCCGCGTCGGTATTTATGAAGTGGTTAAAAATACCCCTGCCCTGCAGCGCCTTATCATGGCCGACGGCAATTCCATCGAAATCGCGGCGCAGATGCGCGAAGAAGGCTTCAACGATCTGCGCACCTCCGGCCTGCTGAAGGTGATGCAGGGCGTGACCAGCCTCGAAGAAGTCAACCGGGTGACCAAGGACTAACCATGGCCGAGAAAGCAGTGAAGACCACCCTGTTCACATGGGAAGGTATCGACCGGCGCGGCGCCCGGCTGAAAGGCGAACTGAGCGGCATCAACCCGGCGCTGGTGAAGGCCCAGTTGCGCAAGCAGGGCATCAACCCGACCAAGGTGCGCAAGAAGGCGGTTTCGCTCTTCGGCGCCGGCAAGAAGATCAAGCCGCTGGACATCGCGCTGTTCACTCGCCAGATGGCCACCATGATGAAGGCTGGCGTACCGTTGCTGTCGGCCTTCGACATCATTGGCGAGGGCTTCGAGAACGCCAACATGCGCAAGCTGGTGGACGACGTGAAGCAGGACGTGGCGGCGGGCAACAGCCTGGCCAGTTCGCTGCGCAAGCGTCCCCAGTACTTCGACGAGCTGTACTGCAACCTGGTGGATGCCGGCGAGCAGTCCGGCGCGCTGGAAACCCTGCTCGACCGGGTGGCCACCTACAAGGAAAAGACCGAGGCGCTCAAGGCCAAGATCAAGAAGGCGATGAACTACCCGATCGCGGTGGTGCTGGTGGCGATCATTGTCTCGGCCATCCTGCTGATCAAGGTGGTGCCGCAGTTCCAGTCGGTGTTCGCCAACTTCGGCGCCGAGCTGCCGGCCTTCACGTTGATGGTCATCGGCCTGTCCGAGGCGTTGCAGGAGTACTGGCTGATCCTGCTGGCCGGCTTCTTCGCCGCCGGCTTCCTGTTCAAGGAGGCCCACAAGCGCTCGCAGAAATTCCGCGACTTCGTCGACCGCTCGGTGCTCAAGCTGCCGATTGTCGGCGACATCCTCTACAAGTCGTCCATCGCCCGCTACGCCCGCACCCTGGCGACCACCTTCGCCGCCGGTGTGCCGCTGGTCGATGCGCTGGACTCGGTGGCCGGCGCCACCGGCAACATCGTGTTCAAGAACGCGGTGCTGAAGGTCAAGCAGGATGTGTCCACCGGCATGCAACTGAACTTCTCCATGCGCACCACCGGCGTGTTCCCGGCCATGGCGCTGCAGATGACCGCCATCGGCGAAGAATCCGGTTCACTGGACGGCATGCTCGACAAGGTGGCGACTTTTTATGAGGCTGAGGTCGATAACATGGTCGACGGCCTGACCGCACTGATGGAACCGATGATCATGGCGGTGCTCGGCGTGCTGGTCGGCGGCCTGATCATTGCCATGTACCTGCCGATCTTCCAGCTGGGCGCGGTGGTGTAAGGCGCCGCGCGACAGAACCTGTAGGAGCGGCTTCAGCCGCGAGCTTCTGGCGTGGCCGCCAAAGGCATCGCGGCTGAAGCCGCTCTCACAAAAGAAAAATACTCGAGGGTTGACGATGTCCCTTGCCGATTACCTGGCCAGCCACCCGCTGGCCTTTGTTTTGTGCACCCTGCTGCTGGGCCTGCTGGTCGGTAGTTTCCTCAATGTGCTGGTCTATCGCCTGCCGCTGATGCTGCAGCGCGACTGGCAGCAGCAGGCCCGTGACATCCTAGCGCTGCCCGCCGAGCCAGTCGGTCCGGCCTTCAACCTGCTGACGCCGAACTCGCGCTGCCCCCACTGCGGACATGCCATTCGCCCCTGGGAGAACATTCCACTGCTGAGCTGGCTGGCCTTGCGCGGCCGGTGCTCAAGTTGCCAGGCGGCCATCAGCCCGCGCTATCCGCTGGTGGAGCTGGCCTGCGGGTTGCTCTCGGCATTCGTGGCCTGGCACTTCGGTTTTGGCTGGGCCTGCGCCGCCATGCTGCTGCTGACCTGGGGCCTGCTGGCCATGAGCCTGATCGATGCCGATCATCAGTTGCTGCCCGATGCGCTGGTGCTACCGCTGCTGTGGCTGGGGCTGATCGTCAACGCCTTCGGCCTGTTCACCTCGCTGGAAGATGCGTTGTGGGGCGCGGTGGCCGGCTATTTGAGCCTGTGGTCGGTGTACTGGCTGTTCAAGCTGCTCACCGGCAAGGAAGGCATGGGCTATGGCGATTTCAAGCTGCTGGCCATGCTTGGCGCTTGGGGCGGCTGGCAGATCCTGCCGCTGACCATCCTGCTGTCCTCGCTGGTCGGGGCGATTCTCGGCCTGATCATTCTGAAGGCGCGCGGCGCGACGCAAGGCTCGCCCATACCGTTCGGCCCTTACCTGGCCATCGCCGGCTGGATCGCGCTGCTCTGGGGCGACGCGATCACCGCCAGCTACCTGCGCTTCGCCGGCTTCTGATCCGTGGCTGGCTGCGCATGAACTATGGTTACTGCACGTTCAGTAGGAGGAAGACCATGGAACAGCCGATCCACAGCCTGGCCAGCCTGTTCAAACAGTTGGGCCTTGATGCCGACGATGCCAGCATCGACGCGTTCATCGCGCAGCACTCGCCGTTGCCGGAAGGCATGAAGATCAGCGAAGCCCCCTTCTGGACACCCGCCCAGGCCGCCTTGCTCAAGGAAGAAATCCTCGAGGACGCCGACTGGGCGGTGGTGGTCGATGAACTGAACGTGCGCCTGCACCCGCAGCACTGACGCGCCCCGCCCTGCGGCGGCCTTGCGCCGCTCACCCTGCTCCTGACTCGCCGGCCGGAGGTGCCGCGTGCCGCTCAAGGATGTGCTGCTGGCCCTGGTGGTGATCGCCGTCTGGGGGCTGAACTTCGTGGTCATCAAGATCGGGCTGCAGGGCGTGCCGCCGCTGCTGCTCGGCGCGCTGCGCTTTTTGCTGGTGTTATTCCCGGCAATCTTCTTCATTCCTCGCCCAAGGCTCCCGTGGCGCTGGCTGCTCGCCTACGGCATGACGATCTCGCTCGGCCAGTTCGCCTTCCTGTTCTACGCCATGTCGGCCGGCATGCCGGCCGGGCTGGCCTCGCTGGTGCTGCAGGCACAGGCCTTCTTCACCCTGTTGTTCGCCGTGCCGCTGCTGGGCGAGCGGGTGCGCGCCGGCCAGTTGCTCGGCTTGCTGGTCGCGGCGGCGGGGCTGACGCTGATCGGCCTGCGCAGCGGCACGGGCATGACGCTGGCGGGTTTCGCCCTGACGCTGTGCGCCGCGTCCATGTGGGCACTGGGCAACATCGTCACGCGCCGGATCGGCAAGGTGGACATCCTGGGACTGGTGGTCTGGGGCGCGCTGGTGCCTCCACTGCCGTTCCTGGCGCTCTCCCTGTGGCTGGAAGGACCGGCCACGCTGGAACGGGCGATACTCGGCCTGGATCTGCAATCGCTGCTGGCCATCGTCTACCTGGCCTTTGCCGCCACCATGCTCGGTTACGGTCTATGGGGCCGGTTGCTGAGTCGCTACCCGGCCAGCCAGGTCGCGCCTTTCTCGTTGCTGGTACCGGTTGTGGGGCTGAGTGCCTCGGCCCTGCTGCTGGGCGAGCGCCTGGACATCCAGCAGGGAGCCGGGGTGGGGTTGGTGCTGGCCGGCCTGCTGGTCAATCTGTACGGCGCCCGCCTGCCGGCACGGGCCTGAACGCAACTCAGGTTGGGGCATGACTGCCCAGCAGCGTGACACCGGACTTTCTGGCCCGCTTGGCCTGGCGCTTCTCCTGCAGGGTGCGCTGCGGTTTTTTCTTCCCCTGTTTACGGGCTTCATGGCTTTTCATGACGGTGACCCTCGGTGGAATGTGCCGTAACAGCATAGTTCAACCCGTCTGCGGCGGCCGCGCTCGACTTGGGTGCAGGCTCTGCGCCACACTCTGCGCCATTCATGAACAAGGCTCATGGGCGTGCTGTCGCTCCGGGAGAGTTGTGCAATGCTGGAAATACGCCACCTGAAAACCCTTCATGCACTGCGCGAGGCGGACAGCCTGGTGGAGGCGGCCGAGCGCCTGCACCTGACCCAGTCGGCGCTGTCCCACCAGTTCAAGGAGCTGGAGGAACGCCTGGGCATGCCGCTGTTCATGCGCAAGACCAAGCCGGTGCGCTTCACCAGCGCCGGCCTGCGCATCCTGCAACTGGCCGACGCCGTGCTCCCGCAGCTGCGCGGCACAGAGCGCGACCTGGCCCGCCTGGCCGGCGGCACCGCCGGCCGCCTGCACATGGCCATCGAATGCCACAGCTGCTTCCAGTGGCTGATGCCGACCATCGACCAGTTCCGCGATGCCTGGCCGGAAGTGGAGCTGGACCTGGCCTCGGGCTTCTCTTTCGCACCGCTGCCGGCGCTGGCCCGGGGCGACCTGGACCTGGTGGTGACCTCCGACCCGCTGGAGCTGTCCGGCATCACCTATGTGCCGCTATTCACCTACGAGGCGCTGTTGGCGGTGGCCAACCAGCACCCGCTGGCCAGCCGTCCCTACGTGGTGCCGGAAGACCTGCAGCGGGAAACCCTGATCACCTACCCGGTGGAGCGCGACCGGCTGGACATCTTCACCCGCTTCCTGGAGCCGGCCGACATCGAGCCTGCGCAGGTGCGCACCGCGGAACTCACGGTGATGATGATGCAACTGGTGGCCAGCGGACGCGGCGTGTGCTGCCTGCCCAACTGGGCGCTGCACGAATACAGCTCGCGCGGCTACGTGACCGCCAAGCGGCTCGGCGAAAAAGGCCTGTTCGCCACCCTGTACGCGGCGATCCGCGCCGACATGCTGGATGCGCCCTTCATGCGCGACTTCCTGCTCACCGCCAAGGACACCTCCTTCGCCACTCTGGAGGGCGTCAGCGCGGCGACGCGGGTGCGCTGACGCCCCGCCAACCTATTGATGTCAATTTAGCGGCACAAACTTTGCCCCTCCCTGGCAGCACAACCGCTCGCTGCCCTGCTGGCCCCGAAGAGCGCCCTCTTTCGGTGCCAGCCGCGAGCCATCCGCACCACCGCGGACCATTGCTGACCAAGGAACCCGCATGTTCATTCCGCTTTCCATCACCCGAAGAATCACCCTGCTTGCCGGCTGCTGCCTGCTGGCCGTGGTCACCTTGCTGATGGGCACCTCGCTCTATCAGATGCAGCGCAGCAGTGAAGGTGTCTGGGTTGGCAGCAATCAGATGCTCAACGCGTCGGCCCGCCAGGCCCTGTCCGCCCTGGGGGAATCCCAGGTGCTGAACGTCCAGCGCCTGTTCGCCGATGCTTACCGCCACGGCCAGGGCATCGCTCGCGAGCTCAGCCTGCTGCACGAATTGGGCGAGCAGGCAACCGGCCTTCCGCCCGAACAGCTGCGCCTGACCCTGCTCGATCTCACGCGCGATGCACTGGTCGCCTTCCCTGACCTGCTTGGCCTTTACGTGGTGTTCGAACACGACACCCTGGACGGCCGGGACGGTGCGTTCCATGACCGACCCGATCTGGGCAGCAATGAAACAGGCCGAATCGCCTTCTACTGGAGCCAGGGCGAACCCGGCAAGCCGGTCCTGGAAGTCATGGGTGAGAAGGTGATGCGCGACGCCACCCCCGGCGAGGATGGCCAGCCCTACAACAGCTGGTACACCTGCCCGCGGGACCGCGCCGCCATCTGCCTGCTGAACCCCTACCTGGACAAAGCAAATGGAGTCGAGACCCTGATGACCTCCATCGCCTATCCGCTCTTGCGGGACGGCAAGGTCGTGGCGGTCATGGGCCTCGATATCACCCTGGAGAAACTGCAGGTCCTGAGCCTGGCCGCCAGCCAGCAACTACCTGGCGGCCAGGGGCAGGTCAGCATCGTCAGCCCCAGCGGGCTGCTGGCGGCCCATAGCGCCGATGCCGGCGCGATCGGTCAGCCAATGGCCGGTGTGTTCGCCGAGCAGGCCGCCGAGCTGCTGCGCGTGGCCGGCGACGCCAAGCCGCACCTGCGCCTGGTCAGCCGGAGCGAAGGCAACCACCTGCAACGGGTCCATCCGTTCCAGCCCATTCCCGACGCGCAGCCCTGGTCGGTGATCCAGGCACTGCCAGAAGCCTCGCTGCTGGCCCCGGCCCTGCTGCTGAAGGCGCGACTTGATGAACAGGGCACACGCTCCAGCCTGGTGTCCCTGCTGCTGGGTGTACTGGCGATGCTGGCGGGCAGCCTGCTGATCTGGCTGACGGCCCGCAGCGTGACCCGCCCGATTCTCACCGTGGCCGGCGCGCTGCAGAACATTGCCAGCGGCAACGGCGACCTGACCCAACGCCTGAGCTACCGGCGCCGCGACGAGCTGGGGCAACTGGCCAGTGGCTTCGACCGCTTCCTGGACAAACTGCAGCCGGTCATCGCCGAGATCCAGCGCGCGGCGCAGGAAACCCGCGACACGGCCAGGCAGTCGGCAGGCATAGCCAGCCAGGCCAGTGCCGGGATGCAGCAGCAGTATCGCGAAATCGACCAGGTGGCTACCGCTGCCCAGGAAATGAGCGCGACGTCCCATGCGGTAGCGGACAACGCTGTCCAGGCGGCGCAGGCCGCACAGCGCGCTGAGCAGGCCACCCAGCAGGGACTGCTGGTCATCCGCGACACCACCCGAACCATCGACCAACTGACCCACGAGCTGGACGACGCCAGGAATCAGATCGAAGGGCTAGCCAGCAGCAGCGGACGCATCGGTATGGTGCTCGAAGTGATTCGCAGCATCGCCGAACAGACCAATCTGCTGGCCCTGAACGCGGCCATCGAGGCGGCGCGTGCCGGCGACGCCGGGCGCGGATTCGCCGTGGTGGCCGATGAGGTACGCGGGCTGGCCAAACGAACGCAGGAGTCGGTGGGAGAGATCAGCGAGGTGATCGCCAGCCTTCAGGGCATCACCCAGGAAGTGGTCGGCTCGATGCGCCAGGGCCATGGCCAGGCCGCTGCGGGTGCCGATCAGGTACAGCACGCCGTGCAGGCGCTGCAACACATCCGCGATGCCGTGGCGGTGATTAACGACATGAACCTGCAGATCGCCAGTGCCTCCGGGCAGCAGAGTTCGGTGGCCGAGGAGCTCAACCGCAACGTGACCGGCATCCGCAGCGTCACCGAATCGCTCGCCGCGCAGGCCGCAGAGTCCGCCCGGGTCAGCCAGACACTGGACCGGCTGGCCAACCAACAGCAGCAGCTGACCGAGCAGTTCACCGTCTAAGCCCTGCGCCAAGATGTCGCAGGTCGGGCACGGGGTCAGGTGCTGGCTGGGCTACGGGGTGCGGCGCATAATGCCGCGCCCCGCCCCTCCTCCGTTTTACCCCCTGGATATCCCCCCTGAATGATCGTTCGCCCGCGCCCCGGTGCGTTGCAGCTGTTCTTCATCCTGCGCGGTTCCATCCTGCCCAAGATTGCCGCCAAGATCCTCTTCATCAGCCTGCTGGCCTGCGTCACCGTCTGGTTCTACGAACATGGCGACCTGGAATCCCTGCGCTCCCTGAGCGCCCCGGCCTTCTCGCTGCTGGGCGTGGCCCTCTCGGTGTTCCTCGGCTTTCGCAACAGCACCTGCTACGACCGCTGGTGGGAAGCCCGCAAGCTCTGGGGCGAGCTGGTCATCCAGAGCCGCGGCCTGGCCCGCGATACTCAGGCACTGCTCGGCGACGAGGCCCACGCCGCCTTGCGTGAGCGCACCCTGCGCCGCTGCATTGCCTTTGCCCACGCCTTGGCGGCCTCGCTGCGCGGGCAGGACCCGCTCACGCCGATACGGCACTGGATCGACCCGCGGGAAGCAGAGCTGCTCAAGGCCCATCACCAGATTCCGGATGCGCTGCTGAACCGCATCGCCGATGACCTGGCTGACTGCCTGCGGCGCGGCGTGCTGAGCGATGTGCTGTACCAGACACTGGCACGCCGACTGGATGGCATGAGCTCGGCGCAGGCCAGCTGCGAACGCATCAAGAGCACGCCGACCCCGTTCGCCTATTCCCTGCTGTTGCACCGCACGGCCTGGTTGTTCTGCCTGCTGCTGCCGTTCGGCCTGGTCAGCTCGCTGGAGCTGATGACCCCGCTGGTGGTGGCGATCATTGCCTACACCTTCTTCGGCCTGGACGCGCTGGGCGACGAACTGGAAGACCCGTTCGGCTTCGCCGACAACGACTTGCCCCTCGATGCGCTGGTGCGGGTCATCGAGCGGGACGTGCTGGAGGTGCTGGGCGAGCCCGTGCCGGAGGCCCTGCAGCCGAAGGGTTACGTGCTGAACTGACGAGAGTCGCGGCTGGCGCTGCCTGGCTTGGGACGGCCGGGTTTACCCCGGCCAAGGGCCGGCGCCAGCCAGCCCTGTCACGCCGCGCCAGCGCCGCTCAGATATGCGCGTCCTGGTATTCCTTCTCGGCGACTTCGAAGCGCCGCTGGATGTCCGCTGCCGGCTCCTTGCCCATCAAGCTGACCACCCAGATGGTCAGGCTGGCGAGGATGAAGCCCGGAATGATTTCGTACAGTCCCAGGCCGATGAAGTTCTTCCACACCACCACGGTGACGGCACCCACGATCATGCCGGCCAGCGCACCATTACGGGTCATGCGCTTCCACAGCACCGAGATCAGCACCACCGGACCAAAAGCAGCGCCGAAGCCAGCCCAGGCGTAGGCCACCAGGCCGAGCACCTTGCTGTCCGGGTTGGAAGCGATACCGATGGCGATGAGCGCAATCAGCAGCACCATGCCGCGGCCGACCCAGACCAGCTCGCGTTCCGAAGCATGCTTGCGCAGGAAGGACTTGTAGAAGTCCTGGGTCAGCGCACTGGAGGACACCAGCAACTGGGCGCTGAGGGTACTCATCACCGCCGCCAGCACGCCGGACAGGATCACCCCGGCCACCCAGGGGTTGAAGAGGATCTTCACCAGCTCCATGAACACCCGCTCGCCGTTCTCGGTTACCGGACCGGCCTGTTCGGGATGACCGGCGAAATAGGCGATGCCCAGGAAGCCGACCGCCACGGCGCCGGCCAGGCAGAGGATCATCCAGGTCATGCCGATGCGCCGAGCGCGGGGAATGGCCTTCACCGAGCTGGCGGCCATGAAGCGCACCAGGATGTGCGGCTGGCCGAAATACCCGAGCCCCCAGCCCATCAGCGAAATGATGGCAATGAAGGACAGGCCGCGGAACATGTCGAAGTTGGACGGGTCCTGGGCGGCGATGGTGTCCATGGCCGTGCCCAGGTCGCCGAGGGCGAGAATGACGAACAGCGGCGTGATCAGCAGCGCAAAGATCATCAGCGACGCCTGCACGGTGTCGGTCCAGCTCACCGCCAGGAAGCCGCCGACGAACACATAGAGGATGGTGGCCGCGGCGCCGAGCCAGATGGCATAGTGGTAAGGCACGCCGAAGGTGGTTTCGAACAGCCGCGCACCGGCCACCACGCCGGAGGCGCAGTAGATGGTGAAGAACACCAGGATGACCAGCGCCGAGAAGATGCGCAGCAGGCGGCTGGTGTCCTCGAAGCGGTGGGTGAAGTAGTCCGGCAGGGTCAGGGCGTTGTGGTTGTGCTCGGTGTGCACCCGCAGGCGCCCGGCAACGAACAGCCAGTTGAGCCAGGCACCGATGATCAGGCCGATGGCGATCCAGCTTTCCGACAGGCCGGCGACGAAGATGGCTCCCGGCAGGCCCATCAGCAGCCAGCCGCTCATGTCCGAGGCCCCGGCGGACAGGGCAGTGACGAAACTGCCCAGGCTGCGACCACCGAGGATGTAGTCGTTGAAGTTCTTCGTGGCGCGGTAGGCGATGAAGCCGATCAGCACCATCGCCAGGATGTACAGCACGAAGGTTATCCAGGTGGGGTTGTTCCAGGACATGGGCGTGTTCCTTTAGTTGTGCGGGCGAAAAGCTGCGAACCAGGGGCATCCGTTCGTCGGCTTTCCGAAAAAAGCCGCCATCCAAACAGAGAGTAGACCTCCCGGTAAAGCACTTCCGCCCGCCAACCGCCCTTTTACACCCCAGGTGCGGGTCAGAAGGTGAAACGCGTGCCCAGGGTCAGGTTGCGTCCCGGCAGCACCACTTCGTCCTTGATCAGCGAGCTGTGCTGACGCGCCTCCACATCCAACAGGTTGTCCGCCTTCAGGTAGACCAGCCAGTCACCCTCGCTGAGCGCGCCCTGCCAGGACAGCCCGGCGGCCAGCAGGTTGTAGCCGGCAGTTTCCGTTTCGAATTCAGCCAGGCGATCCTGCCGCTGCACGCGCTGGAAGGACAGGTCGCCGCTCACACCGTTACCCAGTTCCTGCTCCAGGCGCAGCCCCAGCCGGTCGGCCGGAATACGCGGCAGATCACCGCCGTCCTTGAGTCGGCCACGCACCCGATCGCCGAACAGGGTCAGGGCCGTGGCCTCGGTGAACTGGTGGCGAATCTCGCCTTCGAAGCCGGTCAACAGCGCATCCGCCTGGCGATATTCCACCTCACGGTAGCCGCCACCCGGATTGCGCCCCAGGTCGGCGGCATAGATGAAGTCAGCCACCTGGTTGTGGAACAGGCCGAGGCTGAAGGTGGTGGCTCCGGCGAACTTGCGCAGGGTGATTTCGGCGTTGCGCGCGGTTTCCTCTTCCAGCTGCGGGTTGCCTTTCTCGATGGTGCGGCTGGCGGCATGCGGGCCGTAGGCGTACAACTCCTCGGCACTGGGCAGGCGTTGCGAACGCGACAGCGAGACACCCAGCGAGTACTCGGGCGCGAAGGTCCATACCACGCCGGCGGACAGCGACACACCGCTGTGCTCGGTGTCCGGCGCGCCCGCGTCGGCGTCGATGTCCTGCCATTCATAGCGGCTGCCCAGTTCGTAGCGCCAGGCACCGGCGGTGTATTCCTCCAGGAGGAACAGCGCGTGGTTGCGAGTCAGGGTCTGCGGCATCGGATTCTCCGCGGTCCAGCGCTGGAAATCCCGGCGCGTGGTCTGCCCGCCGAGCACGCCGTGCCAGCCGAACAGCGGACGATGAGTCAGCTCCACGCGTGCCTCGCTGGCCTGGTTGTCGAAGATCGCCGCGGCTTCGCCCGCTTCCATTTCCGCGTGCCGGTAGTCGCTGTGGCCGACGCGCAGGCGCGCCAGCTCGAAGCCGGGCAGCGGATCGTTCAGCTCGCCGCGCAGGTCCCAGCGGTTCTGGCGGAGGGTGATATAGGGCACCGCTTCGTCTTCGTGCTCATGATCGTCATGGTCATGGCCATGACCGTGGTCGCCGCAGTGCCAGTGGTCGCCATGCGGGTCGCACTCAACATGCTCGTGGGCCAGCAGGCCATAGCGGTTTTCCTGACGGCTGTATGCCAGGCCCAGATAGCCACGTGCGCCAATGAAGCTGCCGCCCAGGCTGTAGCTCTCGGTGTCGTTGTAGGCGCCCAGCTGCTTGTCGCTGGAGTCGGGCAGCTCGTAATCATCCGCCTGGCGCTTGACGCCCTCGACGCGCAAGGCGACGTTGCCCTGGCCAACCGTCAGGCCGAACAGGCCGGCGCCCTCGTTGGCCACGCTGTTGGCGCGCAGCTCCACCTCCCCTTCATAACCGTTGGCCGGCACGTAGGTGGGGACCTTCTTGTCGATCAGGTTGACCACCCCGCCAATCGCGCCGCCGCCGTAGAGCAGCGTTGCGGGTCCCCTGAGCACCTCGATGCGCTCGGTGAGAAGCGGTTCGACACTGACGGCGTGGTCCTGGCTGAGGGTCGAGGCATCCAGCACATCCACGCCATCGCTCATGACCATTACCCGCGCACCATCCAGGCCACGAATCTGCGGCCGCGAGGCGCCGGCGCCGAAGCCGCTGGCGCGCACGCCAGGCAGGCTGTCCAGGGTGTCGCCCAGGGTCGCCTCGCGGCGCAGCACCAGGGCATCGCCGTCGAGCACGGCGGCCGGCGTGGTCATCTGCTGTGCCGGTGTGTCCAGCGCGCTGGCGCGGATCAGGCTGCTGTCGAGTTCGATCGTCGCGCTCCAGGCGGCGGGCGCCAGGGTCAGACCGATAGCCAGGGTCAAGGGATGAAGCCTGCTGTGCATGTTGGTTTTCTCTCGCAGTACGTCGATTGCTCGACCCGCAGGTCGAGGAAGAGGCGCGGAATTAAACATGTTATATCGTAACATTTGCAATCCCATCGAATCGTCCGCCGGCTTGAAATGCGTGCACCGATGCCCATCTAACGTGAAAGATTGCTGCTCAGGTGTGCCATGAACGATCAGGACAACGCCCCGGAAAACGTCGAAACCGTCAGCGGCCAGCTGGCGCTGCCCGGCCAGAACCTGCCGGATACGCTGTACGTGATTCCCATCCACGGACGGCCATTCTTTCCGGCCCAGGTGCTGCCGGTGATCGTCAACGAAGACCCCTGGAGCGAGACGCTGCAACGGGTCGCCAACACCGAGCATCACTGTCTGGCGCTGTTCTTCGTGGAAGGCGACGGCAGCGAGTTCGACCTGAACGACTTGCCCGAGCACGGCACCGTGGTGCGCGTGCACCACGCCAGCCAGGAAGGCGGCAAGCTGCAGTTCGTCGCCCAGGGACTGACCCGCGTGCGCATCCGCGGCTGGCTGCGCCGGCGGCCGCCCTATCTGGTCGAGGTGGAATACCCGCAGAGCGCCAGCGACCCGCGCGACGAGGTCAAGGCCTACGGCATGGCGCTGATCAACGCCATCAAGGAACTGCTGCCGCTCAATCCGCTGTACAGCGAGGAGCTGAAGAACTACCTGAACCGCTTCAGTCCCAACGATCCCTCGCCGCTCACCGACTTCGCCGCCGCGCTGACCACCGCCCCCGGCAAGGAGCTGCAGGAGGTGCTCGACTGCGTGCCGGTGCTCAAGCGCATGGAGAAGGTGCTGCCGCTGCTGCGCAAGGAGGTCGAGGTGGCGCGCCTGCAGAAGGAGCTGTCCGCCGAGGTGAACCGGCAGATCGGCGAGCGCCAGCGCGAATTCTTCCTCAAGGAACAGCTGAAGGTCATTCAGCGCGAGCTGGGCATGACCAAGGACGACAAGAGCGCCGACGCCGACGAGTTCCGCGCGCGCCTGCAGGGCAAGACGGTGCCGCCGGCGGCACAGAAGCGCATCGACGAGGAACTGAACAAGCTGTCGATCCTGGAAACCGGCTCGCCGGAGTATGCGGTAACCCGCAACTACCTGGACTGGGCCACCAGCATGCCATGGGGCGTCTACGGCACCGACAAGCTGGACCTCAAGCGCGCCAGCAAGGTGCTCGACAAGCACCATGCGGGCATGGACGACATCAAGCAGCGCATCATCGAATTCCTGGCCGTCGGCGCCTTCAAGGGCCAGATCGCCGGTTCCATCGTGCTGCTGGTCGGCCCGCCGGGGGTGGGCAAGACCAGCATCGGCAAGTCCATCGCCGAAACCCTCGGCCGGCCGTTCTACCGCTTCAGCGTCGGCGGCATGCGCGACGAGGCGGAGATCAAGGGCCATCGGCGCACCTACATCGGCGCCCTGCCCGGCAAGCTGGTGCAGGCGCTCAAGGAGGTCGAGGTGATGAACCCGGTGATCATGCTCGACGAGATCGACAAGCTGGGCGCCAGCCATCACGGCGACCCGGCCTCGGCGCTGCTGGAAACCCTCGATCCGGAGCAGAACGTCGAATTCCTCGATCACTACCTGGACCTGCGCCTGGACCTGTCCAAGGTGCTGTTCGTGTGCACGGCCAATACCCTGGATTCGATCCCCGGGCCGCTGCTGGACCGCATGGAGATCATCCGCCTGTCCGGCTACATCACCGAGGAAAAGCTCGCCATCGCCAAGCGCCACCTGTGGCCGCGCCTGCTGGAAAAAACCGGCGTGCCCAAGCATCGTCTGGCGATCAGCGATGCCGCGCTGCGCGCGGTGATCGAGGGTTATGCCCGCGAAGCCGGCGTGCGCCAGCTGGAGAAACAGCTGGGCAAGCTGGTGCGCAAGGCGGTGGTGCGCCTGCTGGAGGATCCCGAGCTGACCATCCGCATCAGCCCCAAGGATCTGGAGGAATCGCTCGGCACCCCGGTGTTCCGCCGCGAGCAGCGCCTGCAAGGCATCGGCATCATCACCGGGCTGGCCTGGACGAGCATGGGCGGCGCCACGCTGCCCATCGAGGCCACGCGCATCCATACCCTCAACCGCGGCTTCAAGCTCACCGGCAAGCTGGGCGAGGTGATGAAGGAGTCGGCGGAAATCGCCTACAGCTACATCAGCTCGCATTTGAAGCAGTACGGTGGCGACCCGACCTTCTTCGACCAGGCCTTCGTGCACCTGCACGTACCGGAGGGCGCGACGCCCAAGGACGGCCCCAGCGCCGGCATCAGCATGGCCAGCGCGCTGCTGTCCCTGGCGCGCAATCAGGCGCCGAAGAAGGGCGTGGCGATGACCGGCGAACTGACCCTGACCGGCCAGGTGCTGGCCATCGGCGGCGTGCGCGAGAAAGTCATCGCCGCGCGCCGGCAGAAGATCTTCGAACTCATCCTGCCGGAGGCCAACCGCGGCGAATTCGAGGAATTGCCGGATTACCTGCGCGAGGGACTGACCGTGCACTTCGCCCGTCAGTACGCGGACGTCGCCCGGGTGCTGTTCTGAGCAGCAGCACGCACGGCACATGTCGAACGGTTAGCACTTTGGTGCACAGCAACTACTGTTGAGGTGTTCAGCCGTTTACCGGCTGTGCTGGCTCGCCTGGATGCGCGAGCCAGAAACCCCAACGGTTCCGCTCCGCAGTCAGGCATCACGGGCCCCGTACGTAAAAGGACTTACCGATGCCTAGCACCCAACGTTTCAGTGCCCTGGACAGCTTTCGCGGCCTGGCGGCCCTGGCCATCGTCGTCTGCCACCTGCCGCTGCTACTGGCCGACGGCGAACCCGGGCAGTTTGTTGATAGCGCCGTGTATGTGCAGTTCTTCTTCGTTCTCAGCGGCTTCGTGCTCTTCCATGCCAATGGAGCGCGCCTGGGTACACCGGCCGCCTTCGGCCGCTTCCTGACCGCGCGGGGCTTTCGCATCCTGCCAGTGCACCTGTGCTTGCTAGGCCTGATCCTGCTGCTCGGTGACACCCGACCGGACGCAGAAAGCGCATCGGCGCTGCTGGCCAACCTCCTGCTGTTGCAGGCCTGGCTGCCCACGGCCGATGACCTGTCACTCAACCCCGCAGCCTGGACCCTCAGCCTTGGCTTCTATTTCAGCCTGTTCTTCGGCCTGGCATTGCTGGCCCTGCCACGAGGCCGCAGCGCTGCGTTCCTTCTGCTGGCGGCTCTCGCCCTGGGGGGCCTGTTGAGTGGGTTTGACGACCTGCATGCCAGCCTGCTCCTAGGCGCCGTCGGGTTCTTCCTGGGGGCCATGCTATATCCGTTGCAGCAGAGCCTGCGTCTGCTGCCACTCAGCCAGCGTGCCTTCACCATTCTGGAAGTCACCGTGCTCGCGCTGCTCGGGCTGATTCTGGACAGCAGCTACCTGTATCGGGAGCTGTACGCCACGCTGGTATCTGCGCTCCTGCTGCTGATCTTCACCTTCGAAGGCGGGCTGCTGTCGCGCCTGCTGCGCCATCGTCTGCCGCTCACACTCGGCCGCTGGGCCTTCGCCCTCTACCTGAGTCATCTGGTGCTGTTCATGGCGCTCGCCGAACTCCTGCCGCTACTGCCGCAGCCAGACGTGCCGTGGCGCGACACGCTGCTGGCAACCGCTGCGGTACTGGTGGCGATCGCCCTGTCGGCACTGCTCCATCGCTACATCGAACGGCCCGGCATGGCCCTCGGCCAGCGTCTGCTGGCGCCTCGCTCGGGCACCGCACAGGCCGGCAACGCCTCCGAAGCCAGCGGCTGACGGCTCGGCGGTCTCGCAAAGCAGCCTGCACAAGCCCTAAAATGCGCGCCTTTCCAGCCAAAACCGTTAGCGCCGATGTCCCAGGAAGCCGACCGTCTCTTCGCCCAGCCGCTGGGCCAAGTGCCCGATTTCGTGTTCAACGAGGACGTGGCCCGGGTCTTCCCGGACATGATCAAGCGTTCCGTGCCGGGCTACCCCACCATTGTCGAGAACATCGGCGTGCTGGCTGGCCACTTCGCCCGGCCGGACAGCGTCCTGTACGACCTGGGCTGCTCACTGGGTGCCGTCACGCAAGCCCTGCGTCGCCATGTGAAGGCCGAACGCTGCCAGGTGATCGCGGTGGACAATTCGGCGGCCATGGTGGCGCGCTGTCGCGAATACCTGCAGGCCCAGGACGCCATGTTCCAGGAGCTGCTGCCGGTTGACGTGGTGGAAGCCGACATCCTGCAGCTCGACTACCAGCCCTGCTCGCTGGTGGCGATGAATTTCACCCTGCAGTTCGTCGCCACCGAACAACGCCCGGAACTACTGGCGCGCATTCGCCGCGCGCTGCTGCCGGGGGGCGCGCTGATCCTCTCCGAGAAGCTGCGCTTCGAGGATGCCGCCGAGCAGGCGCTGCTCACCGACCTGCACCTGGACTTCAAGCGCGCCAATGGCTACAGCGAGCTGGAAATCGCCCAGAAACGCAGCGCCATCGAACACGTCATGAAGCCCGACAGCTTGCAGCAGCATCGCGAACGCTTGCTGGATGCCGGCTTTTCCCGGGTGGTGCCCTGGTTCCAGTGCCTCAACTTCGCCTCGCTGATTGCCCTGCCATGATCGATTTCAACCCGCTGATCCGCCGCCTGGCTGGCACTCCGCTGGCAGCCTGGGCAGACACGCTGCCGCAACAGTTCGCCGACAAGCTGGCGTGCGGCCACGGCGACCTGGCGCGCTGGCGCCAGGCGCTGGACGCCCTGCCGTCGCTGCACGCGGAAACCATCGAGCTGCTGGAGCAGTTCCGGCTGGACGGCCCCTGTTCGGACGAGCAACGCGAGCACCTGCGCGGCGCGCTGATGGGCCTGTCGCCCTGGCGCAAGGGTCCCTTCTCGCTGTTCGGCATCGAGCTGGACACCGAGTGGCGTTCGGACTGGAAGTGGGCGCGCGTCGCCCCGCACCTGGACCTGCGCGGCAAACGCGTACTGGATGTCGGCTGCGGCAACGGCTACTACATGTGGCGCATGCTGGGCGCCGGTGCCGATTCCGTCATCGGTATTGACCCCAACTGGCTGTTCTTCTGCCAGTTCCAGGCGATGGTCCGCTACCTGCCGGAGCGGCCCGCCTGGCATCTGCCCTTTGCCCTCGAAGAGCTGCCGCCCAGCCTGCAGGGCTTCGACAGCGTGTTCTCCATGGGCGTGCTCTACCATCGCCGCTCGCCCATCGACCACCTGCTGGCCCTGAAGGACTGTCTGGCGCCTGGCGGGGAACTGGTGCTGGAAACGCTGGTGATCGAGGGGGATGAGAACGCCGTTCTGGTCCCGGAAGACCGCTACGCGCAGATGCGCAACGTCTGGTTCCTGCCTTCGGTGCCGGCCCTGGCACGCTGGCTGCGCCGCGCCGGTTTCAGCGACGTGCGCTGCGTGGATGTCAGCCTGACTTCGGTCCAGGAACAGCGCCGCACCGACTGGATGCGCTTCCAGTCGCTGGCCGACTTCCTCGACCCGCAGGACCCGTCCCTCACCGTGGAAGGCCTGCCGGCGCCCCGGCGCGCCGTGCTGCTGGCTCGCAAACCCTGATCCGCCTGCCCCTGCAGTGAAATTTATGACCTGATTCGTCGCCCTTTTGGCCGAAACGATGGCAGACTGATATCGGGATTTGGGACATACTGCCCCGGCATGTCCCTGCAGAACAACGACAAGAAAAGACGGCCATGGACAGGATTCTTTCGCGTTTTTGGCGGCGCCTGCGCACCGACTTCCCGTTCGCCACCCTCAGCCTGATGGGGTTGTTCGGCATTCTGGGGGTCTCGCCCTTCATCATCTACCGCGCCCTGGAAGGCAATTACCTGATCGCCATCGCCGACACCCTCATGGTGCTGGCGACCGTCAGCGCCATTGTCTACGCCTGGGTGACCCACGACACGGCCAAGGCCGGCATCTTCCTGCTGTGCATCTTCACCCTGGTCGCGCTGCTGGTGGCGATTACCATCGGCCTCGACGCGGTGTTCTGGATCTACCCGCTGATCCTCGCCAACTTCTTCCTCGCCGAACCTCGCGTCGCCCTGGTCGCCACGCTGGCCCTGCTGATGACCCTGACAGGCTACTCCCTGCTGGAGCCGGGACTGCTGTTCGAGAACCCGCGGCAGCTGGCGTCCTTCCTGGTGACCAGCCTGATGGCCGGCGCCCTGACGTACATCTTCGCGTCGCGCTCCCGAACGCAGCGCGAGCAGCTGGAGACGCTGGCCATCCAGGACCCGCTGACCGGGGCGCGTAATCGCCGGGCCATGAACCAGGACCTGCAGCTGGCCAGCGCCCGCCAGAAGCGCCAGAAGCAGCCGCAGGCACTGATGGTCATGGATCTGGATCACTTCAAGCAGATCAACGACCGCTTCGGCCACCCGGCCGGTGATCAGGTGCTGGTGGACTTCGTGAGCCTGGTCAAGCGCTGCACGCGCAGTAGCGACATGCTTTACCGCTTCGGCGGAGAGGAGTTCCTGCTGCTGCTGCCCGACACCGACCAGCAGGGATTGCAGCAGGCCGCCCAGAATCTGCAACGCCGCGTCCGCCAGCAACTGGTCGGCCCGGGTGGCACGGTGACGATCTCCATCGGCGGCGCGCTGCTGCGCACCGACGAACACTGGAACAGCTGGCTGCAGCGGGCCGATAAGTGCCTCTACCAGGCCAAGGGCAGCGGCCGCGACTGCATCATCCTCGACTGCGAGCCGACGGGCACAGACAGCGTGGCCGCTGCGCCGCACGCCTGATGGCCATTACTGCTGCAGCATGCTCATGGCCGAGCGCAGGGCGCCATGCAGGTCCTGATCGGACTGGATGTCGGCCTTGGGGTTGAGGCCCAGTTTGGCGAAGGCGGGAATGCTGCCCCAGTCCAGCTGGGTGAGCGGATGGCGCGTGCCCAGGTGGCTTTGCAGGATGGCCACCTGCACGATGTCCACGTAGTCCACCGCCGGGGAATTGCGGGTGAAGTCCTGCATCTGTCCCGGCACCACGGCGAGAGCCTCGGGAAACTCCCAGGCGCGCAGAATGCGCTCGCCCAGCTGCGGGTGAATGCGCTCGATCACATGATCGAGGCTGGCCGTATCGGCCAGCAGCAGCTCATGCTCCTCGGCGTAGGTGAGGATCGGCAGGACGCCGATCTGGTGAACGAGGCCGGCCAACGTGGCCTGGTCCGGTTGCAGGCGGGTGAAGTGGCGGCACAGCACCTGGCTGATCGCGGCGATTTCGGTGCTCTTGACCCATACCTCCCGCAGCTTGGCATCCACCAGCTCATGGGTGGCCTGGAACATCTGCTCCATTGCCAGACCAATCGCCAGGCTGCAGGTGTAGTTGATGCCCAGCCGGTCAACGGCCGACTGCAGGTCGTTTATCTCCCGGTTGCCGCGCAGCAGCGGGCTGTTCACCACCTTGATCAGCCGCGCGCTCAGTGCGGCGTCGTTGCTGATCACCCGGCTCAACGCATGGGTGCCGATGTTGGGATTCTCGGCGGCTTCGCGCACGCGGATGGCCACCTCCGGCAAGGTGGGCAGAATCAGCGCATCATCTTCGATGGCCTGGAGAAGTTCTTCCTGAATCCGATCGACCAGCTGGCTCATCTACTACTTACTCCATGTCAGCGTTGAATTTCCCGTTCGCTGTCCAGGCCATAGGGCAAGTCCAGCACCCGCAGACTCGGTCCCTGCGGATTCCCCAGGTGAAGGCGACCATCCTGCACGGCATCCTCCTGCAGAACGGCCAGCAACTCGACCTCCTCGGCGGACCGCGCAGCCAGCACCACTTCCCCGACACTGCTGCCATGCACCGGCGAGAACAACTCGACGCCAGGCACCGGCGGGGCTTCTGCCTGCACCGCCAGACGGTACATGCGTCGCTTCAGGCGCCCCAGGTACTGCATGCGGGCGACGATTTCCTGGCCGGTGTAGCAGCCCTTGCGAAAACTGACGCCATCCAGCGCCTGCAGATTGATCATCTGCGGAATGAACAGCTCGCGGGTGGCACCAAATACCTGGCCAATGCCGGCCCGAACCTGGGTCAGCAGCCAGTCGTTGAGCGGCGCCTCCGGCATCTGCTGCGCCAGGCTGGCCCGCACGGCGGCCGCACGTTCGGCCGGCGCCCACACCTCGAGGCGCCCAGCGGACAGGCGAATACCCAACAGTCCATCGGACTCGACCAGGGCGTTGGCCTCGGCGGGCACGTCAAGACCGAGCGAACCCAACGCGGCATCGCCGTTGTAGAGGCCGAAACGCACCCACTGGGCGCTCTCGTCCGCCAGGCGGGTGCCCCGCGAGAACACGGCGTACTTTTTCAGATCGGCCAGTTGCGCTTCGAGCAGCTCGCCGGCCAGGGCCAGCAGGAAGCCATCGCCCTGCGGCACGATGCGAAAGCTCGACTGCATGCGACCCTTGGGGGTGCAGCGCGCGCCCAGACTGGCGCGCCCGGTGAGGTACTTGATATTGCAGGTCAGCTGGCCCTGCAGGAACGTGCCGGCGTCCGTTCCGCGCACGGCGAACACCCCTTCGTGGGTCAAGGGGCTGAAGAATGCGGATTCGGCCATGAGGATGCCTGGGCTCGGTGTGGAAAAGGCAGATCATAGAGGGGCTGAGTGGTGCTTGTCAGCGGTTGCCATCTTCTCGCCGCATGGGCCGCCTGCGGACCTGGCGACCCGGCTCGCGACGAGACACGGCCAGACCCTATAATGCCGGCCTCTCTGCTAAGGAGCCTCGCATGGCCGACGATATCGAACTCAAGCGTCTTTTCTGGCACAGCCGTCGCGGCATGCTCGAGCTGGACGTGCTGCTGGTGCCCTTCGTTCAGGAGGTCTACCCGAACCTGGACCCGGAAGACCAGGCGCGCTACCGCCAACTGCTGGAATGCGAGGACCAGGACATGTTCGGCTGGTTCATGCAGCGCGGCGAGCCCGAGGACGCTGACCTGCGCCGCATCGTCAAGATGATCCTGGACCGTGTCCAGCCCAAGTGAGTCCTTCGAGTGCCATTGGCGGCCCTCGCGACTGCTGCTGGCGACCTACCTGCTGAGCCTGGCGCTGGCCCTGGCCGCCCTGCTGCTCGCCGCGCTGCCGGCCTGGGCGCAGCTCACCGGCGTGTTCCTGTGCGGCCTGCACGCCCTGTGGACCCTGCCGCGCCATCTGCTGCTGCGCTCACCGACCGCGGTTACCGCCCTGCGTCGCGACGCCAGCGGCTGGCATCTGTTCAGCACCGCCCACGGCTGGCAGGCGGTGCGCCTCCTGCCCGACAGCCTGGCACTGCCCTGGCTGATCGTGCTGCGCTACCGCCGCCCCGGCCGCGGGTTCAGCCAGGGCCTGTGCATTCCCCGTGACGCCCTGCCGCCCGACCAGCACCGACGTCTGCGCGTGCGGCTGAAATTCAGCCGCAACCGCTGGGCCGACCCGAGCTAGCCGCCCCCTCCTCCCAGTCACGCCGATCCCGAAGAAGGAACCGGCAGCCCCTGCCGCTGCCCACCAAGGTCTGGAAGCTCTCACCAGGGATTTCCTTCACCCGGAAGCGGAGAACCCCATGCGTGCACTGACCTACCACGGCGCTCACGACGTCAGAGTCGATACTGTTCCCGACCCGCAGCTGCAGCAGCCCGACGATATCCTGCTGCGTGTCACGGCCACGGCAATCTGCGGCTCCGACCTGCACCTCTACCACGGCAAGATTCCAGAGACCCGCGACGGCGACATCTTTGGACACGAGTTCATGGGCATCGTCGAGGAAGTCGGAACCGGAGTGACGGCACTCAAGCCCGGCGACCGGGTCATCGTGCCCTTCGTGATCGCCTGCGGCGACTGCTTCTTCTGCCGCCAGGACCTGTTCGCCGCCTGCGAAACCACCAACCCGGGGCGGGGTGCGATTCTCAACAAAAAGCAAATCCCCCCGGGCGCGGCGCTGTTCGGCTACAGCCATCTGTATGGGGGTATTCCCGGCGGCCAGGCAGAGTTCGTGCGGGTGCCCCAGGCCAACACAGGGCCGTTCAAGGTGCCCACCTCGCTACCCGACGAGCGCGTACTCTTTCTCACCGATATCCTGCCCACCGGCTATCAGGCGGCGGTGAACGCCGGCCTGAAGGCCGGCTCCAGCGTGGCTATCTACGGGGCCGGGCCGGTGGGGCTGATGACTGCGGCCTGCGCGCGCCTGCTCGGCGCCGAGCAGATCTTCATGGTCGACCAATTCGCCCACCGGCTGCAGTTCGCCCAGGAGGCCTATGGCGTCATTCCCATCGATTTCACCCAGGACGACGACCCCGCGGCAACCATCATCGAGCAGACTGCCGGACATCGCGGCGTGGATGCCGCCATCGACGCCGTCGGCTTCGAGGCCAAGGGCAGCACCACGGAAACCGTGCTGGCCACCCTCAAGCTGGAAACCAGCGTCGGCAAGGTGCTGCGCCAGTGCATCGCCGCCGTACGCCGGGGTGGCGTGGTCAGCGTGCCGGGGGTCTATGCCGGCTTCCTGCACGGCTTCCTGTTCGGCGATGCCTTCGACAAGGGGCTGACGTTCAAGATGGGACAGACCCACGTCCAGGCGCTGCTGCCGCAGCTGCTGGATCATATCGAACAGGGTCGACTATCGCCCGAGATCATCATCAGCCACCGCCTGCCCCTGGCAGAGGCCGCCAAGGGATACGAGCTGTTCGACAAACATCAGGACGAATGCCGCAAGGTGATCCTGCTGCCCTAGATGCCGGCAACGGCGGATTGCGCCCGGCCCAGCCGGGCGCAATCGCATCAGGGCGTCAGGATGGTATCGACCGCCTCGGGCAGCAGGTTCGGGTAGTCCAGCGTGTAGTGCAGGCCGCGCGACTCCTTGCGCTCCAGCGCCGAGCGGATCATCAGGTCGGCCACCAGCGCGAGGTTGCGCAGCTCGATCAGGTCGCGGGTGACCTTGTAGTTCGAGTAGAACTCGTCGATCTCGGCGAGCAGCAGCCGGACACGGTGCTGGGCACGCAGCAGGCGCTTGGTGGTGCGCACGATGCCCACGTAGTCCCACATGAAGCGCCGCAGCTCGTCCCAGTTGTGGGCGATGATCACATCCTCGTCGGAGTCGGTGACCTGGCTGGCGTCCCAGCTGGGCAGCGCCTGCGGCAGCTCGGTGTCGTCCAGCTTGGCAAGCATGTCCTGCGCCGCCGAGCGGGCATACACGAAGCACTCCAGCAGCGAGTTGCTGGCCATGCGGTTGGCGCCGTGCAAACCCGTGAAGCTGGACTCGCCGATGGCGTAGAGGTCCGGCACGTCGGTCAGGCCATGCTGGTCCACCAGCACGCCGCCGCAGGTGTAGTGCGCCGCCGGCACCACCGGGATGGGCTGGCGGGTAATGTCGATGCCGAAGTCCAGGCAGCGCTCGTAGACGGTGGGGAAGTGCTCCTTGATGAACGCCGCCGGCTTATGGCTGATGTCCAGGTACACGCAATCGATGCCCAGGCGCTTCATCTCGTGGTCGATGGCCCGGGCAACCACATCGCGCGGCGCCAGCTCGGCACGCGCATCGAAACGCGGCATGAAGCGCTCGCCACTGGGCAGCTTGAGCAGCGCGCCCTCGCCACGCAGCGCCTCGGTGATCAGGAAGTTCTTGGCCTGCGGGTGATACAGGCAGGTTGGATGGAACTGGTTGAACTCCAGGTTGCCCACCCGGCAACCGGCGCGCCAGGCCATGGCGATGCCATCGCCGGTGTTGCCGTCCGGGTTACTGGTGTACAGGTAGACCTTGGCGGCACCGCCGCAGGCCAGCACCACGAAACGCGCCGCGAAGGTGTCCACCTCGCCGGTCGCCCGGTTCAGCACGTAGGCACCCAGGCAACGCCGGCCCGGACGGCCCAGCTTGTGTTCGGTGATCAGGTCGACCGCCACACGCTCGTCCAGCAGCTCGATGTTCGGCCGCTGGCGGGCCTTGTCCAGCAGGGTATTGAAGATGGCGGCGCCCGTGGCATCGGCGGCATGGATGATACGCCGGTGGCTGTGCCCACCCTCGCGGGTCAGGTGGTAGGCAAAGCCGCCTTCGTCGTCGCCGGTGTCTTCCCGCGTGAAGGGCACACCCTGGGCGATCAGCCATTCGATGGCGGCCCGGCTTTGCTCGACGGTGAAGCGCACCGCGTCCGCGCGGCACAGCCCGGCGCCGGCAATCAGGGTGTCCTCGACATGTGATTCCACGGTGTCGGTATCGTCCAGCACGGCAGCCACGCCGCCCTGGGCATGGGGCGTAGAGCCATTGTCCAGCTGCCCCTTGCTGAGCACCGCGATGCGCAGGTTGCCCGGCAGGGTAAGGGCCAGGGTGAGGCCGGCGGCGCCGCTGCCGATGATCAGTACGTCGTGCCCGAAATGCTGGCTCATGAAGTGAATCCCGCGAAATAACCGCGTCTAGTATATCGGGGGCTCGGTCGACACAATAGCGACCGCGAGAGGGGAGGATGAACAGCGTGCGGAACTTTTTTCAGGATCGGTTTTCCATAGCAGGATTGCTTCGCATGCCCTGCTCAGGCAAGGCGTGCCATGGCACCTGCAACCGGATGCCTGAACATCAACAACGACAGGCAGTGCGCCTGATGTATGGCAAGCACCGCCTCGGCATTCTGCTTGCCTGTACGGGGGAGAACTTTTTGCATAACGCCTGGGTCTATCGAGGTAAGCCAGACCGGCAGCCAGTGCGGCGGGAAAGATGCGGAGAGGAATTCGCATGCTGACCCAGGAACAGGACCAGCAACTGGTCGAGCGCGTCCAGCGGGGAGATCGCCGGGCCTTCGACCTTCTGGTGATGAAGTATCAGCACAAGATCCTCGGGCTGATCGTGCGCTTTGTTCATGACACGCATGAAGCTCAGGACGTGGCCCAGGAAGCATTCATCAAGGCCTATCGCGCCTTGGGCAACTTCCGGGGTGAAAGCGCCTTCTACACCTGGCTGTACCGCATTGCCATCAACACGGCCAAGAACCATCTGGTCGCCAGAGGCCGGCGCCCGCCGGACAACGATGTCAGCGCCGAGGATGCCGAGTTCTACGATGGCGACCATGCCCTCAAGGACATCGAGTCACCCGAACGCGCGATGTTGCGGGACGAAATCGAGGCAACGGTGCATCGCACCATCCAGCAGTTGCCGGAGGATCTGCGCACGGCCCTGACCTTGCGCGAGTTCGACGGGCTGAGTTATGAGGACATTGCCAGCGTCATGCAGTGTCCGGTGGGAACCGTGCGCTCACGCATCTTCCGGGCGCGTGAGGTCATAGACAAGGCGTTGCAACCCCTGTTGCACGAGCAAACCTGAGACGGTGGGCGATGAGCCAAGAGAGGAAAGACATGAATCGTGAATCCCTGCGGGAAACGCTGTCCGCGGTGATGGATAACGAGGCGGACGAACTGGAGTTGCGCCGCGTGCTCGCCGCAGGCGGCGAGCCGGAGTTGCAGGCCACCTGGTCGCGCTACCAGATCGCCCGGGCAGCCATGCACGGCGAGTACTTCGCGCCCGGCCTGAACATCGCCGCAGGCGTTAGCGCCGCACTGGCCGAGGAGCCGGCGCCGTCCCGCTCCGGCGTGGGCGCACCGCTGTGGCGCGGCATCGGTCGTGTGGCAATCGCCGCCTCCGTCACCGTGGCCGTGCTCGCCGGGGTGCGCTTCTACAACCAGGACGCCCTGGATGGCGCTCAGATGGCCCAGCAAAGCGCCCAGCCCGCTGCGACGGCCAGCAGTGCAGCCCCCATAGCGCAGGGACCTGCGGTACTCGCCAGCTACAACCCCTCCGGGGAGGCTACCCTCGCCGTGCCGGTCGACCATGAGGCCCAGCTGACCGCCGAAGACCAGCGCCTGCTGGACTATGTACGCCAGCATGCCCGCCAGGCCGGCAGTGGCGCTGAAAGCACCCTGCCCCATGCACGGGCCGCCAGTCTGGAAAATCGCTGACAGGGAGTCGCATGCGCTTTATTCCATGCTTGTTGGCCGGTGCGCTGCTAAGCCCGCTGGCCCAGGGTGCGGAGAGCCAGAACTGGCTGCTGCGCCTGCAGGAGGCCGAACAGCGCCAGGAGTTCCAGGGCGTCTTCGTCTACGAACGCAATGGCAGCTTCTCCAGCCATGAAATCCACCGTCAGGTGCGTGAGGGCCAGGTGCGCGAGCACATCCAGCAGCTGGATGGCGTGTTCCATGAGAGTCTGCGTACCAATGGTCAGCTGGAATGCATGACCGGCCCGCGCTACGAGCAGATCATGGAAAACCAGGCCGATGGGCTGCGCCGCGTGCAACCGCGCACCTTGGCCCAGTGGTACGACATCCGCACGGCCGGCCAGTCGCGGGTTGCCGGCCGCGAGACTGTGGTGCTGTCGCTGCGACCGCGCGACCAGCACCGCTATGGCTTCGAGCTGTACCTGGACCGGGAAACCGCCCTACCCCTGAAGTCCCTGCTGCTCAACGAGCATGGCCAGCCGCTGGAGCGTTTCCAATACGTCGTTTTCGAACCTGTCGAGCAGCCGAAGCTGCAGGCCGGACAGGCCTGCCGGCCGGTCACGAACCGCGAGGTGCGCTCGCTGGAAGAGCAGGCCTGGCGCTCGGAATGGCTGCCGGCCGGTTTTTCCCTCACGCGCATCGTCGAGCAACGCACCGTGCGCGAAGACGCTCCGGTGGCCTGGCTGGTGTATGGTGACGGCCTGGCGCGCTTCTCCGTATTCCTCGAGCCCTGGCGCGAAGGGCTGAGCATCGACCAGCGCAGCCAGCTGGGGCCCACCGCCGCCGTATCGCGGCGCCTGGCCACTGACCAGGGCGATCTGCTGGTCACCGTGATCGGCGAAATTCCGCTGGGCACGGCCGAGCGGGTCGCCCTGTCGATTCGTTCTGGCTCGGGAGTCATGTTGCAGTGATCGAACAGGAAGGTCGCGTCGTCGCTGTGGAAGCCGACGCCGTCTGGGTGGAAACCCTGCGTCGAGGCACCTGTGCCAGCTGTTCGGCGCGCGCCGGATGCGGCCAGGGCCTGATGAACAGCCTTGGGGTCGGCGAGCGGCGCGGCCATGTTCGGGCACTGACCGACCTTCATCTGCGCGTCGGCGACACGGTCGCCATTGGCGTGCAGGAAGAAGTGCTGCTCAGCGGCTCCATTCAGGTTTATCTACTGCCCCTGCTGGGGCTGTTTGCCATGGCGCTGCTGGCCGATCGCCTGGGGGCTGCAGAGCCCTGGGTGATCCTCTCCGGACTGGCGGGCCTGTTTGGCACCTGGATCTACATTCGCCGGCGCAGCCTGCGCACGGCGGATGATCCGGCGCTGCAGCCGGTCGTGCTGCGCGCCTGTCCGACCACTCACCGGCCGGACTTTGTAGCTCTTGGCAAAGGGGAGTAAATCTTGAAAGCACATCTACGGACTTATGTGAGCACCCTGCTGGTCGTGCTGCTGGGCAGTCACGCCCTGGCGGCCCAGGCCCAACTGCCGGACTTCACCGAACTGGTGGAGGAAGCGTCGCCGGCCGTGGTCAATATCAGCACCCGTCAGAAAATGCCGGCGCGCGGCCAGTCGCAACTGATGATTCCCGACCTGGAAGGCCTGCCGCCGCTGTTTCGCGAGTTCTTCGAGCGCAACCTGCCGCAGGCGCCGCGCAACGGCAGGCAGCCCGAGGCCCAGTCGCTGGGCTCAGGCTTCATCATTTCCGACGACGGCTACGTGCTGACCAACAACCATGTGGTCGCCGACGCGGACGAGATTCTCGTGCGCATGTCCGACCGCAGCGAACTGGAAGCCAAGCTGGTGGGCGCCGATCCGCGCAGCGACGTGGCGCTGCTGAAGATCGAAGGCAAGAATCTGCCCACCGTGAAGCTCGGCAAGTCCGAAAACCTCAAGGTGGGTGAATGGGTTCTGGCCATCGGCTCGCCGTTCGGCTTCGACTACTCGGTGACCGCCGGCATCGTCAGCGCCAAGGGCCGCAGCCTGCCCAACGAAAGCTATGTGCCGTTCATCCAGACTGACGTGGCCATCAACCCCGGCAACTCCGGCGGCCCGCTGTTCAACCTGGATGGCGAAGTGGTGGGCATCAACTCGCAGATCTTCACTCGCTCCGGCGGCTTCATGGGCCTGTCCTTCGCGATCCCGATCACCGTGGCCCTCGACGTGGCCAACCAGCTCAAGGAAACCGGCAAGGTCAGCCGCGGCTGGCTGGGCGTGGTGATCCAGGAAGTGAACAAGGACCTGGCCGAATCATTCGGACTCGACCGTCCCGCCGGTGCTCTGGTAGCTCAGGTGCTGGAAGATGGCCCAGCGGCCAAGGGCGGCCTGCGCGTCGGCGATGTGATCCTCAGCCTCGACGGCCATCCCATCGTGATGTCCAGCGACCTCCCGCACCGGGTCGGCATTCTCAAGCCCGGCAGCAAGACGCGCCTGGAGGTGATGCGTGAAGGTCAGCGCCGCACCCTGAACGTGACCATCGGCGCCCTGCCCGAAGAGGGCGAGCCCCTGGCCATGCCGCGCGGCAACAACGGTGCGGAACGCAGCAGCAACCGACTGGGCGTGACGGTCATCGAGCTCACCGAGGAACAACGCAAGAGCCTCGACCTGCAGGGCGGCGTGGTCATCAAGGAAGTGCAGGGTGGCCCGGCAGTGGCCATCGGCCTGCGCCCCGGCGATGTCATCACCCACCTGAACAACCAGGCCATCAAGTCGTCCCAGCACTTCGCGCAGGTCGCCAAGGACCTGCCGAAGAACCGCTCGGTGTCGATGCGTGTGCTACGCCAGGGCCGCGCCAGCTTCATTACCTTCAAGCTGGCCGAATGACCCCCTCGGGAGGAAGGGCCCGCGCCCTTCCTCTCCCCCCCCAGCGGACGTGACGCCCTTTGCGGGCTTCAGGTAGAATCTCCGACTATTTTTCGGCGGGAGGTTCCCGCGGCCCATCGAGTAACGTCCCGTGAGCGACCTGAGCCATATCCGCAATTTCTCCATCATTGCCCACATCGACCACGGCAAGTCCACCCTCGCTGACCGCTTCATCCAGATCTGTGGCGGCCTGAGCGACCGGGAAATGGAAGCCCAGGTACTGGACTCCATGGACCTGGAGCGCGAGCGGGGCATCACCATCAAGGCCCACAGCGTGACCCTGTACTACAAGGCACGCAGCGGGCAAACCTACCAGCTGAACTTCATCGACACCCCCGGCCACGTGGACTTCACCTACGAAGTCAGCCGCTCGCTGGCGGCCTGCGAAGGCGCCATCCTGGTGGTGGATGCCGGCCAGGGCGTCGAAGCCCAATCCGTGGCCAACTGCTACACCGCCATCGAGCAGGGCCTGGAAGTGATGCCGGTGCTGAACAAGATGGACCTGCCCCAGGCCGACCCGGACAAGGTGAAGGAAGAGATCGAGCAGATCATCGGCATCGATGCCACCGACGCCGTGCCCTGCAGCGCCAAGAGCGGCATGGGCGTGGAGGATGTGCTGGAGCGCCTGATCACCGTGGTGCCGCCGCCGGTAGGCGAGATCGAAGCCCCGCTGCAGGCGCTGATCATCGACTCCTGGTTCGACAACTACCTGGGCGTGGTCTCGCTGGTGCGCGTCAAGCACGGCCGCGTGAAGAAAGGCGACAAGATCCTGGTCAAGTCCACCGGCAAGTTGCACCAGGTGGACAGCGTCGGCGTGTTCAACCCCAAGCACACCGAAACCGCGGACCTCAAGGCCGGCGAAGTGGGCTTCGTGATCGCCGGCATCAAGGACATCCAGGGCGCGCCGGTGGGCGACACCCTGACCCTCTCCACCACGCCGGATGTGGAGATGCTGCCGGGCTTCCAGCGCATCAAGCCGCAGGTGTACGCCGGCCTGTTCCCCGTCAGCTCCGATGACTTCGAGGATTTCCGCGACGCGCTGGAGAAGCTGACCCTGAACGACGCCGCCCTGCAGTACGAACCGGAAAGCTCCGACGCCCTGGGCTTCGGCTTCCGTATCGGCTTCCTCGGCATGCTGCACATGGAGATCATCCAGGAGCGCCTGGAGCGCGAATACGACCTGGACCTGATCACCACCGCGCCGACCGTGGTCTACGAGGTCGTGCTCAAGAACGGCGACACCGTCTACGTGGACAACCCGTCCAAGCTGCCGGACCTGGCCAACATCCAGGAAATGCGCGAGCCCATCGTGCGCGCCACCATCCTGGTGCCACAGGAGCACCTGGGCAACGTCATCACCCTGTGCATCGAGAAGCGCGGCGTGCAGCGCGACATGCAGTTCCTCAGCAGCCAGGTGCAGGTGGTTTATGACCTGCCGATGAACGAAGTGGTGCTGGATTTCTTCGACCGCCTGAAATCGGTGAGCCGCGGCTACGCCTCGCTGGACTATAGTTTCGACCGCTTCCAGGCCGCCAACCTGGTGCGCCTCGACGTGCTGATCAACGGCGAGAAGGTCGATGCCCTGGCGCTGATCGTTCACCGCGACCGCTCCCATCAGAAGGGCCGCTCGCTGACCGAAAAGATGAAGGAACTGATCCCGCGCCAGATGTTCGACGTGGCGATTCAGGCAGCCATCGGCGGGCAGATCGTGGCGCGTACCACGGTCAAGGCGCTGCGCAAGAACGTACTTGCCAAGTGCTACGGCGGCGACGTGAGCCGCAAGCGCAAACTGCTGGAGAAGCAGAAGGCCGGTAAAAAACGGATGAAGCAGGTCGGCAGCGTGGAAATCCCGCAGGAAGCCTTCCTTGCTGTGCTCAAGGTGGATAGCTGAGTTCTATGTCGATCAATTTCCCGCTGTTGCTGGTTCTCGCCGTCCTGATCTGCGGCGCATTGGCCCTGTTCGACCTGCTGGTCCTGGCCCCGCGGCGGCGGGCGGCGATTGCCGCCTACCAGGGCCAGGTTAACGGCGCAGCCGATGACAAGGTGCTGGAGAAACTGAACAAGGAACCCCTGCTCGTCGAGTACGGCAAGTCCTTCTTCCCGGTGCTGGCCATCGTGCTGGTGCTGCGCTCCTTCCTGGTCGAACCCTTCCAGATCCCCTCCGGGTCGATGAAGCCGACCCTGGAAGTGGGCGATTTCATCCTGGTCAACAAGTTCGCCTACGGCATTCGCCTGCCGGTACTCGATACCAAGATCGTCGAGGTGGGTGATCCGCAGCGCGGCGATGTCATGGTGTTCCGCTACCCCAGCGATCCGAACATCAACTACATCAAGCGCGTGGTCGGCCTGCCCGGCGACACGGTGCGCTACACCAGCGACAAGCGCCTGGTGATCAATGGTCAGCCTGTGGCGGAATCCTTCCTGCAGCAGGAGCCCGGCTCGCTGGGCAGCGCTGCACTGTATGAGGAAAAGCTCGGCGCGGTGGAACACCTGATCCGCAAGGAGATGCGCCGCTACCGCATCGAGCCCAGCCGCGAGTGGGTGGTACCGGAAGGCTACTACTTCATGGTTGGCGACAACCGCGACAACTCGAACGACAGCCGTTACTGGGACGATCCGGCGATCGATCCCGAGCTGCGCGGCATGGTGGCCGACCGCAATATCGTCGGCAAGGCGTTCGCGGTGTGGATGAGCTGGCCGGAACCCAAGGGCAGCAACCTGCCGAACTTTACCCGGGTAGGTCTGATCCACTGATTTGTGCGGCGTCAGGCAATATGCCGGCGGCGGCTTTTATAGGCTTGGCAGCCTCTGAATCCGCATCCGAGGTTGCTCATGACGTTCCCGCACACCCAGAAAGGCCTGTCGTTGCTGGGCTGGCTGATGGCATTGGCGGTGGTGGCCTTCTTCGCCAGCACCGCCTTCAAGGTCATCCCCCACTACCTCGACTACCTGTCGCTGGAGAAGATCATCGCCTCGGTCGAAACCGACAAGGCGGCCGATATCCGCAGCGTCGGCGATTTCTACACCCATGTCGGCAAGGGCATGCAGGTCAACAGCATTCGTGACCTGGACCTGCGCAAGGCCTTGACGGTGAAAGTGGAAAACCAGTATTTCCACGCACGACTGCAGTACGAAAAGCGTGAACCCCTGATCAAGAATCTCGATCTGGTGGTTCGTTTCGATAAAGAATTCCGCGTAAGAGTCCAGTGAACCCCCCACTCAACCGCCTTGAGCGCCAGCTCGGATACACCTTCCAGAACCAGGAGCTGATGCTCCTGGCCCTCACCCATCGCAGCTTTGCCGGGCGCAACAACGAACGCCTGGAATTCCTCGGCGATGCCATCCTCAACTTCGTGGCCGGCGAAGCGCTGTTCGAGCGCTTCCCGCAGGCCCGCGAAGGCCAGCTGTCGCGTTTGCGCGCCCGCCTGGTCAAGGGCGAGACGCTGGCCGTGCTGGCCCGCGGCTTCAGCCTGGGCGATTACCTGCGCCTGGGTTCGGGGGAACTGAAGAGCGGCGGCTACCGCCGCGAGTCAATCCTTGCCGACGCGCTGGAAGCCCTGATCGGCGCCATCTACCTGGACAGCGGCATGGAGCAGGCCCGCGAGCGTGTGCTGGCGTGGCTGGCCAACGAACTGGAAAGCCTGACCCTGGTGGACACCAACAAGGATCCCAAGACCCGCCTGCAGGAATTCCTGCAATCCCGTGGCTGCGAACTGCCGCAGTACGAGGTGGTGGACATCCAGGGCGATCCGCATTGCCGCACCTTCTACGTGGAATGCCGGGTCAGCCTGCTCAATGAAAAGACCTGCGGCCAGGGCGCCAGCCGCCGCATCGCCGAACAGGTATCCGCCGCGGCCGCCCTGGTGGCCCTGGGCGTGGAGAACACACATGAATGACATCAGCCGCTGCGGCTACGTGGCCATCGTCGGCCGCCCGAACGTGGGCAAGTCCACGCTGCTCAACCATATCCTCGGCCAGAAGCTGGCCATCACCTCGCGCAAGCCGCAGACCACCCGGCACAACATGCTGGGCATCAAGACCGAAGGCGCGGTGCAGGCCATCTACGTGGACACCCCCGGCCTGCACAAGAACAACGAGAAGGCTCTCAACCGCTACATGAACCGCAGCGCCAGCAGCGCCCTGCGCGATGTCGACGTGGTGGTGTTCGTGGTCGACCGGACCCGCTGGACCGACGAGGACGAGCTGGTACTGGAGAAGATCCGCGGCGTGAAGTGCCCGCTGATCGTCGCGGTCAACAAGGCCGACCAGCTGGAAGACAAGGCCGAGCTGCTGCCGCACCTGCAGTGGCTGGCCGAGCAGTTGCCCAACGCCGAGATCGTGCCGATCTCCGCGCTGCATGCCCAGAACCTCGACACCCTGGAAAACCTGGTCAACGAGCGCCTGCCGGAGAACGAGCACTTCTTCCCGGAAGACCAGATCACCGACCGCTCCAGCCGCTTCCTGGCCGCCGAACTGGTGCGCGAGAAGATCATGCGCCAGCTGGGTGCCGAACTGCCCTACCAGATCACCGTGGAGGTCGAGGAGTTCAAGCAGGAGGGTCGCATCCTGCATATCCACGCACTGATCCTGGTGGAGCGCGAAGGCCAGAAGAAGATCCTCATCGGCGACAAGGGCGAGCGCATCAAGCGCATCGGCCAGGACGCCCGCCGCGACATGGAAACCCTGTTCGACTCCAAGGTGATGCTCAACCTGTGGGTCAAGGTGAAGGGCGGCTGGTCCGACGACGAACGCGCCCTGCGCTCGCTCGGCTACCTCGACCTGTAGATCCCCATGAGCCAGGCCGGCGCGCCGCAGTCGGCGTTCGTGCTGCACAGCCGCCCCTACAAGGAAACCAGCGCGCTGGTGGACCTGTTCACCCCCGAGGGGCGCCTGCGCGCGGTGCTGCGCAGCGCGCGCGGCAAGTCCGGCAGCCAGGCCCGGCCGTTCCTGCCGCTGGAGATAGAGCTGCGCGGCAAGGGCGAGCTGAAGACCGTCGCCCGCCTGGAGCCCAACGGCATCCCGAATCTGCTGCATGGCGACGTGCTGTTCAGCGGCCTGTACCTCAACGAACTGCTGATCCGCCTGCTGCCGGCCCACGACCCGCATCCGGCGCTGTTCGAGCACTACGCGCTGACCCTGCAGGCGCTGGCCGCCGGGCGCCCGCTGCAGCCCTTGCTGCGCACCTTTGAATGGCGACTGCTCGACGAGCTGGGCTATGGCTTCGCCCTTGAACATGATGTCCAGGGCCAGCCGCTGGTGGCGGAAGTCTGGTACCGCCTGTTGCCCGAGTCCGGCCTGGAAGCGGTCGATCACCTGCAACCCGGGCTGTTCCTGGGCCGCGATCTGCGCGCCCTGGCCGACGCCGACTGGGAACAGCCCACTACCCTTGCCACCGCCAAGCGCCTGATGCGTCAGGCGCTGGCCCCCCATCTGGGCGGCCGACCCCTGGTCAGCCGCGAGCTGTTCATGAATCTCAAGGAGCCACCCCGTGCCTGATCCCATTCTGCTGGGCGTCAACATCGACCACGTCGCCACCCTGCGCCAGGCGCGCGGCACCCGCTATCCCGACCCGGTGAAGGCCGCACTGGATGCCGAGGAAGCCGGCGCCGACGGCATCACCGTGCACCTGCGCGAAGACCGCCGGCATATCCAGGAGCGCGACGTGCTGCTGCTCAAGGAGTGCCTGCAGACGCGCATGAACTTCGAGATGGGCGTCACCGAGGCGATGCTGGCCTTCGCCGAGCGGGTGCGCCCGGAGCATGTCTGCCTGGTGCCGGAGACCCGCCAGGAGCTGACCACCGAGGGCGGCCTGGACGTGGCCGGCCAGGAAGAACGCATCCGCGCCGCCGTACAGCGCCTGAGCGCACTGGGCTGCGAGGTGTCGCTGTTCATCGACGCCGATGAAAGTCAGATCCGCGCCGCACGCCGCGTCGGTGCCCCGACCGTTGAACTGCACACCGGTCGTTACGCCGATGCCCCCGATGCCGCGACCCAGGCCCGAGAGCTGGAACGCATCCGTGAAGGCGTGCGCCTGGGCCGCGCCGAGGGGCTGATCGTCAACGCCGGGCACGGCCTGCACTACCACAACGTCGAGGCGGTGGCCGCCATCGACGGCATCCACGAACTGAACATCGGCCACGCCATCGTCGCCCACGCGCTGTTCGTCGGCTTCAGGGACGCGGTGAAGGAGATGAAGCAGCTGATCCGCGCCGCGCGCGGCTGATCGCCGCCGAATCGCGACGTAGACGTGGGGTGGTCAAGGTGTTTTCTTGGCCACCAGCGCGCCGGTACGGCGCGCCTGGCGACGCGTTCGTGCTCGCGTGAGTATCCGACCGTCGCTGCCCTACCCCTCGGCCAATTCCGGCAGCCGCCAGTCGATCGGCGCCATGCCATGCTGTTCCAGGTAGCGGTTGGCGCGGCTGAAGTGCCCGTTGCCGATGAAGCCGCGATGGGCCGACAGCGGCGACGGGTGCGGCGAGCGCAGGATCAGGTGCTTGGTCGGATCGATCAGCCGTTCCTTGCTCTGCGCGTGGGCGCCCCAGAGCAGGAACACCAGGTGCGGGCGGCGCTCGCTGACCACCTGGATGATGCGATCGGTGAAGCGCTGCCAGCCGGCGTTGGCATGGGAACCCGCCTGGCCGCGCTCGACGGTCAGCGAGGTGTTGAGCAGCAACACGCCCTGCTCGGCCCAGTGCTGCAGGCAGCCGTGGCCGGGAATCGGCAGGTTCAGGTCGCGCTTGAGTTCCTTGAAGATGTTCTGCAGCGACGGCGGCGCCGGCACCCCGGGCTGCACCGAGAAGCACAGCCCGTGGGCCTGTCCGGGGCCGTGATAGGGGTCCTGGCCAATGATCACCACCTTCACCTGGTCCAGCGGCGTGGAATCCAGGGCATTGAAGATCAGCGGCCCGGGCGGGTAGATCTCCTTGCCGTTGGCCTTCTCGCTACGCAGAAACTCGCCCAGCTCGCGCATGTAGGGCTGCGCGAACTCCTCGTTCAGCGCCGCCTTCCAGCCGGGCTCCAGCCTGATGCGCTGGTTGTCGCTCATGAATACCCCCTCGTTCGTCCGGCCGGCACGCTAGAGAAGCCCTCCCGGCAAGTCAAGGCGCACCCGCGGCAATCGGCCCCACTCTGGCCACGCCAGCCCGCGACCTTGCTCGCGACACGTGAGAGCTGTCACACAAAACGCGCACCCTTATAGACCAAAAGCCGATGCCGTCCATCGGCAGGTTTGCGTACAAACGTTCCAATTTCCATACAGATCGAGAGGTTACGCATGAAACGCCTGACTGCCACGCTGGCGCTCTGGGTTGGTCTCGCCACCGGCGTGCAGGCCGCCGATCCCATCACCCTTGGCCTCAACTACCCGCGCAGCGGCAGTTACAAGGAAGAAGGCCTGTCGCAGATGCGCGGCGCCCTGCTGGCCCTGGATGAGATCAATGCCCGCGGCGGCGTGCTGGGCCGGCCGTTGCGGCTGTCCACCCTGGACAGCGCCTCGCAGGTCGACAAGGCCGTGGGTAACGTCGACCAGTTGGCCGCGGAAGGCGCCGCCATGCTGTTCGGCGGGGCGTCCAGTGCCGTGGCGATCGCCGCCGGCAAGCGCGCCCGCGAGCACGGCCTGATCTACTTCGGCACCCTCGGCTACTCCAACGACACCACCGGCAAGGACGGCCATCGCTACCTGTTCCGGGAGAGCAACAACGCCACCATGAGCGCCCGTGCCCTGGGCCAGTACCTGGCCCAGCATCTGCCGAACAAGCGCTACTTCTACGTGACTTCCGATTACACCTGGGGACTGACCAGCGAGGCGTCGCTGCGCACGGCGACCGGCAGCGAAGACCAGGCCCGCCATCCCAGCGTGCGCCTACCCTTTCCCGGCGCACGCCTGAGCCAATACCGCGATGCCCTGACCCTGGCCGGCAAGAGCGATGCCCAGGTACTGGCCCTGGTGCTTTTCGGCGAGGACCTGGTGCGCGCCATGCGCATCGCTCACGAGACAGGCCTGACCTCGCGCATGCAGGTGGTGGTGCCGAACATCACCGGGCATATGGTCGAACAGGCCGGCCCCTCCATCATGGAAGGCGTGCTCGGCACCACCCCCTGGACCTGGCGGGTACCGGACATGGAGGACAGCGAGCGTGGCCGCGCCTTCGTGAAGGCCTATGTCGAGCGCTACCAGGTCTACCCGACCAGCTCCGCCGCCCACGCCTACGGCATCGTCCACCAGTGGAGCGACGCCGTGGAGCGCGCCCGCAGCCTGAAGAGCGAGGCGGTGATCAAGGCCCTGGAGGGGCACCGCTACCGGCTGCTCAAGGGTGAGCAGGAATGGCGGGCCTTCGACCACCAGAACGTGCAACGCACCTATGTGGTCAAGGTCAAACCACGCGCCGAGGTGCTCAAGGATCCGCTGCACCAGGACTTCTTCGAGATCGTCCACCACCTGGACGGCGAACAGGGCGCGCCCAGCCTGAGCGAGTGGCAGGCCGAGCGCCGCGCGGCCGGCCAGCCGGACAAGCTCCTGTAGCTCGCCGGGATGCTCCCGCCGGCTGGCAGGCAACTGCTGCCGATCGACTCTCCGGGCCGCACGGCGACTATGGTTATCTCAACGACTACGCCCCCGGGCGCCGGGCGCACAGGCGGCCCTGCGAGGGGCCATTCGAACCCGCCGTAGACCGGCCCGAACGGAGGACCTGCATGACCCACGCCGTCGAACCCTACCAGTCCATCCCCCTGGAGCTGACCCACAAGCTCACCGTGGAAAAGATCGGCCACACCGCGCTGATCACCATCAGCCACCCGCCCGCCAACACTTGGGACCGCGACTCGCTGATCGGCCTCAAGCTGCTGATCGAGCACCTGAACCGCGACGATGACATCTATGCGCTGGTGATCACCGGCCAGGGCGAGCGCTTCTTCAGCGCCGGCGCCGACCTCAAGCTGTTCGCCGACGGCGACAAGGCCCGCGCGCGGGACATGGCCCGGCTGTTCGGCGAGGCCTTCGAGGCGCTGCGCGATTTCCGCGGCGTGTCCATCGCCGCCATCAACGGCTACGCCATGGGCGGCGGCCTGGAGTGCGCGCTGGCCTGCGACATCCGCATCGCCGAGCGCCAGGCGCAGCTGGCCCTGCCGGAAGCCACGGTGGGCCTGCTGCCCTGCGCCGGGGGCACCCAGGCGCTGCCCTGGCTGGTCGGCGAAGGCTGGGCCAAGCGCATGATCCTGTGCGGCGAACGCATCGACGCGCAGACCGCGCTGCGCATCGGCCTGATCGAGGAACTGGTGGACAGTGGCGAGGCACGCGGCACCGCGCTGATGCTGGCCGCACGGGTGGCGCGCCAGAGCCCGGTGGCGGTGCGCACCATCAAGCCGCTGATCCAGGGCGCCCGCGAGCGAGCGCCGAACAGCTGGCTGAGTGCCGAGCGCGAACGCTTCGTCGACCTGTTCGACGCCGACGACACCCGCGAAGGCGTCAACGCCTTCCTGGAAAAGCGCGACCCGCGCTGGCGCAACACATGAACGTGCAATTCGCCGAGCACTCCGGCCTGCACGGCCAGCGTATCGGCGTGGCGACCCTCGCCGCGGAGCAGAGCCTCAACGCGCTCAGCCTGCCGATGATCGAAGCCCTGCACGCGCGCCTGGGCGCCTGGGCCGACGACCCGGAGATCGCCTGCGTGGTGCTGCGCGGCGCGGGCGAAAAGGCCTTCTGCGCTGGCGGCGACGTGCGCCAGCTGGTGGAGGCCTGTCGCCAGCATCCGGGAGAGGTACCGCCGTTGGCGGCGCGCTTCTTCGCCGACGAATACCGCCTCGACTATCGGCTGCACACCTACCCCAAGCCGTTGCTGTGCTGGGGCCACGGCTACGTGATGGGTGGCGGCATGGGCCTGCTGCAAGGCGCGGCGGTGCGCGTCGTCACACCCGGCTCGCGGCTGTCGATGCCGGAAATTTCCATCGGCCTGTACCCGGACGTCGGCGCCGGCTGGTTCCTGCCCCGGCTGCCGGGGCGCTTCGGACTGTTCCTGGCGCTCAGCGGCGCCCAGCTCAACGCCCATGACGCGCTGCAACTGGGCCTGGCCGACCGTGTGCTCCTGGACAGTCAGCAGGATGCCCTGCTGGCCGGCCTGATGCAGCTGAACTGGCAACGCCAGCCGGAGCGCCAGTTACTCAGCCTGCTCAAGGCACTGGAGCTGGAGGCTATTCCCCGGCTGCCCGAACCCCAATGGCTACCGTTGCGCGCGCGCCTCGATGCACTGCTCGACGTCGCCGACCTGCCCGCCGCCTGGCAGGCGCTGAGCAGCCTGCGCGACGATGCCGATCCGTTGCTCAGCCGCGCCGGCCAGACCCTCAGCGGCGGCTGCCCGCTGACCGCACACCTGATCTGGGAGCAGCTGCACCGTGCCCGCCACCTGTCGCTGGCCGAGGTGTTCCGCCTGGAATACACGCTGAGCCTGAACTGCTGCCGCCACCCCGAATTTGCCGAAGGGGTGCGCGCCCGCCTGATCGACCGCGACAACCATCCGCAGTGGCACTGGCCGGAGGTGGACCAGGTGCCAGCCAGCGTGGTCGCGGCGCATTTCCAGCCGACATGGGAGGGCGCGCATCCGTTGGCCGATCTATAGGTGCCGAAACCTCAACAGCCCCCGTACGGAGGAGCCGCCATGGCCCGTATCGCCTTTATCGGACTCGGCAACATGGGCCTGCCCATGGCCCGCAACCTGCTCAAGGTCGGTCACACCCTGAGCGGATTCGACCTGGTACAGGCAACGGTGGCTCAACTGGCCAGCGAAGGCGCGCGGGCAGCTACCTCGGCCCGCGATGCCGCCAGCAGTGTGGATGCGGTGATCAGCATGCTGCCAGCCGGGCGCCAGGTGGAGGAGCTGTACCTGGGCGAAGAAGGCCTGCTGGCCGCGCTGCCCGCCGACTGCCTGGTGCTGGAATGTTCGACCATTGCCCCGTCGGCGGCCCGCCGCGTTCACCGGGCCGCCGCCGCCCACGGCGTGGCCATGCTCGACGCACCAGTGTCCGGCGGCACCGCCGGGGCTGCTGCCGGCAGCCTGACCTTCATGATCGGCGGGGCCGCGCAGACCCTGGAAAGGGCTCGGCCGCTGTTCCTAGCCATGGGCCACCACCTGTTTCACGCCGGCGCTGACGGTGCCGGGCAACTGGCCAAGCTGTGCAACAACCTGCTGCTCGCAGTGCAGATGATCGGCACCGCCGAAGCCATGGCGCTGGGCACCCGCTGCGGCCTGGACGCGAGCGTGCTGGCGGAGATCATGCGCCAGAGCTCGGGCGGCAACTGGGTGCTGGAACGCTACAACCCCTGGCCCGGCGTTCACGCCAACAGCCCCGCCTCGCACGGCTACCAGCCGGGCTTCATGGCCGGCCTGATGGCCAAGGACCTGGGCCTCGCCCAGGAAACCGCCCTGCAGGCCGGTTCCGCGATTCCCATGGGCAGCCTGGCGCTGAACCTCTACCGCCTGCTGTTGCAGCAGGGCCTGGGCGGGCAGGATTTCTCGGCGGTGCAGAAGCTGTTCATCGATCAGGCATGAGTCCGGCGGAGGGCGGGTCCAGGCGCGGCGGTGACCGAGAACGACCTGCCCCGGGAATGCTCATCAACGCTCGCGAAACGCCTCGCTGCGCGCACGGATGATCGGCTTGAGCAGGTAGCTGAGAATGCTCTTGCGCCCGGTGACGATATCCACCGAGGCGATCATGCCCGGGATGATCAGCAGAGGTTCCTCCTCGCTGCCCAGGTGGCTGCGTTCGGTACGCAGCTGCACCAGGTAGAAGCTGTTGCCCTCCTCGTCGCTGACGGTGTCCGCGCCAATCTGCACCAGGTGCGCCGGCAGTCCGCCGTACAGGGTGTAGTCGTAGGCGGTAAAGCGCACCATCGCCGCCTGGCCGGGATGCAGGAAGGCGATGTCCTGCGGGCGGATGCGCGCCTCGATCAACAGGTGGTCGTCCAGCGGCACGATTTCCACCAGGTCGCTACCCGGCTGGATGACGCCGCCGATGGTGTTGACCTGCAGGCGCTTGACGATGCCGCGTACCGGCGAGGTGACCAGCGTGCGCCGCAAGCGGTCTTCCAGCCCCCGGCCGGTGGCGGCGAGCTTGTTGAGTTCGGCGCGTGCCTCGTTGAGGCGGCCCAGCGCCTCGTTGCGAAAGCGTGCCCGGGTCTCGTCGACCTTGCGCTCCACCTCGCGGATCGCCGCCTCGGCGCGCGGGATGGCCAGACGGGTGGCCTCCAGCTGTCCACGAGTCTCCAGTTCGGCCCGGCGTAGCCGCAGGACTTCCACCTGCGAAATCGCCCCCTCGGCTACCAGGGGCTCGGACATGCGGATCTCCTCGGCCTGCAGCGCCAGGCTGGCGCTGTATTGCCCGCGGCGGGCCATGTAGTCGCGCAGTTCCTGCTGGCGCTGCTCCAGCTGGGCTTCCAGACCCGCGATCTCCTCGCGCAGTTGGCGCCGGCGCCCGGCGTGCAACGCCAGCTCGCTGCGCGCCAGGATCGGCACCGCCTGTTCGAGTGCGGCGGGAAACACCGGCTCACGGTCCTGCACTTCCGCCTCCAGACGCTCGATGCGCAGCAGCAGGGCATGCCGGTCCGCCTCGGTCTCGCCCATGCTGGAGGCAAAACGGGTGTCGTCGAGCCGCACCAGGGGCGCCCCCGCCTCCACCAGTTGCCCTTCCCGCACAAACAGCTCGGCGACGATGCCACCCTCCAGGTTCTGGATCTTCTGCAGGCGCGACGAGGGAATTGCCTTGCCATCGGCGCGCGTGACCTCATCCACCACCGCGAAGTGCGCCCAGAGCCCGGCAAACACAAAGAAGCCCAGCAGGGACCAGAGGGTCAGCCGCGCCATGCGAGGCAGATCCTCGTCCTGCGCCTGGCGCACGTCGGGCATCAGCCCGTAGGCATCAGCCGCCATACAGGCGTCCCTCGCGCAACGCGGCGAGCACCGCCTCGCGCGGCCCATCGGCCAGCAGACGGCCGCGTTCCAGCACCAGCACCCGGTCCACCAGGGCCAGCAGCGAGGTCCGGTGGGTGACCAGCAGCAGCGTCTTGCCCACCAAAGCCGGGCGCAGGCGCTGGATCAGGCGCTCCTCGCCGCCGGCATCCATGGCACTGGTCGGCTCGTCGAGCACTAGTAGCGCCGGGTCCAGCAGCAGGGCCCGCGCCAGCGCCACCTGCTGGCGCTGGCCGCCGGACAGCTGCTGTCCGCGCTCGCCCACCGGCATCCCGTAGCCCTGCGGGTGCAACTGGGCGAAGGCCTGTACACCGGCCAGCTCGGCCACCTGCAGGATGCGCTCGTCGCTGACCTGGCGGGCGCCGGCCACCAGGTTGTCGCGCAGCGTGCCGCTGAACAGCTGGATATCCTGGGGCACATAGCCGATCTGCCGGCGCACCTCGGCGATGTCCAACTGGCGGATGTCCAGGCCGTCGAGCAGCAAACCGCCACTTTCGGCCTCATACAGGCCAACCAGCAGGCGGGCCAGCGAACTCTTTCCCGATCCACTGCGCCCGAGAACCGCGACGCGCTCACCAGGGGCGATGCGCAGGTTGAGATCGCGCAGCGCCGCTTCCGGCTGACCCGGATAGCGAAAACTCAGCTGTCGACACTCGATCTCGCCCTTGAGCCGGTGCGGCTCCAGCGCACGCTCGCCGCCCGGGCGCTCCTGGGGCAGCGCCATCATCTGGTCGACGTTGCGTTTGGTCAGCCGCGCCTGCTGGTAGCGGGTCAGCAATCCGGACAACTGCCCAAGCGGCGCCAGCGCACGGCCATTGAGCATGTAGCAGGCGATCAGGCTGCCCATGCTCAAGCTACCGCCGATGATCAGGTGTACGCCCCAGACAATCAGCACCACGCCGCTCAACTGCTGCACCGCCTGCCCCAGGTGCAGCACCAGGCTGGAGAGCTGGCGGGTGCGCAATTCCAGACGCCCCAGGGTGCCGATGGTCTGTTCCCAATGATGCTGACGCTCGCCCTGAGCGTTGTTGACCTTCAGGGCATCCAGCCCGCCAAGGGTCTCGATCAGCGTCGACTGGCGCTCGGCGGCCAGTGCCATGCTGCGCTCGAGGCTCTTCCTGAGTGGCGCCTGCAGCAGCCAGCCCAGACCCAGTGCCAGCGGGAAGGCCAGCAGCGGCACCCAGACCAGCGGACCGCCCAGCCAGGCGATGGCCAGCAGCACCAGCAGGCAGAACGGCAGGTCGATCAGGCTGGTGAGGGTCAGCGAGGAGAGAAAGTCGCGCAGGCCCTGAAAGTCATGGATGTTCTGCGCGAAACTGCCGACCCGCGCCGGACGCAGGCTCAACGGCATGCCGAGAATGCGTTCGAACAGGGTGGCCGAAACGATCAGATCGGTCTTCCTGCCCGCCAGGTCCAGACTCAGGCCGCGCAGACTCCTGAGCAGCAATTCGAAGCCATAGGCACCGACGATGCCGATGGCCAAGACCCAGAGCGTAGACAGCGCCTGGTTGGGCACCACCCGGTCGTAGACATTCATCACGAACAGGGGCGCGAACAGGCCGATCAGGTTGATCAGCAGGCTGGCGACCACGGCGTCGGCGTATAGCCAGCGCGAGTGCAGCAAGGTATCGCGGAACCAGGCATGGGTGCGCGGAATCAGTGATTCCGGGCGCAAGTCGAAGGCGTGCCGGGGCTGGGCAAAGAACACCCGGCCACTGTACCGGACCTCCAGTTCGGCACGATCGATACTGACCTCGCCCCCGGCGCTTTCGCTGGCCAGGATTCGCGCCCGGCACTCACCCAGCTCCAGCAGCACCGCAGTACCGCCATTGTCCAGCAACAGCAGCGCCGGCAGCGCCACGTCCGAGATGCCGCCCAGCGAGCGGTTCAGCCAGCGCCCCTGCAACCCTGCGCGGGCCGCCGCACGGGGTAGCAATTCGGCGGTCAACCGTTGCGCCGGCAACGGCAACCCGCTGAGCAGCTGGCCTCGACTGATCGCCCGGTCCCACAGCTGGCAAAGCAGCAGCAGGCCATCGAGCAGCGGATCGTCCGTTTCGTGCAGCGGCGCACCTACGCCCGCGTGCGCGACCTGTATGCCCACCGGCGCCGCGCCGTCAGTTCAGGCTGGGCAGCAGGTCGTCCCGCCGCGGTGTGGGCGAGCTGAGCGCCACAGCCTCCATGGGTGGCACCACCCCGAGGCTCTGCAGCAGCTCACCTTCGGCCGCCTTGATGCGGTAATGGCTGTACAGCTCCGTATAGGTGAGGTCCACCAATCGACGCTGGGCGGCGAACAGTTCGTTCTCGTTGTCGAGCAGATCGAGCAGCGTGCGGTCACCGAGGCTGAACTGCTTCTGGTAGGCCTCCTTGACCCGCTCGCTGTACTGCACGTAATCAAAGGCCACGGCCTTCTGCTCGCGGGCATTGCGCAGGGCGTTCCAGGCCAGGCCCAGGTCCTCGCTCAACAGACGCAGGGTGTTGATGCGCACGTCCCAGGCCTGGGCGACCTGGTAGGAGCGCGCCTCCAGCTGAGCCCGGTCACTGCCACCGGCCAGCAGGTTGTAGCGCATGCGCAACATGGCCTGCCATTCGTTCACGTGACCCCGCTGGCCATCCAGGTTGTTGTCGGCGCTGTGCGACAGCTCGACGTCCATGCGTGGATAGAAGCCGGCGCGGGCCGCCTCGTACTGGCTTTCCGCGGCGCGGATGTCCGCATCGGCCGCGCGTAGCAGCGGGTTGTTGTCGATCATGCGCAGACGCGCCTGCTCCAGGCTGGCCGGCAGATGGCCGGGCAGCCCCGGCGGCAGGGACAGGTCTTCCGGATGACGGCCGACCCGACTGAAAAAATTCACCTGCGCATCGGCCAGGTTGGTGCGCTCGGTGGTCAGGTTGTTGCGTGCCTGGGCCAGGCGCGCGTCGGCCTGGTCGCGGTCGGAGGCACTGCCCACGCCCCGCTCGCTGCGCAGGCGGATCTGGTCGTAGACGCGCTGGTGGGCGCGCAGGTTGTCATTGGCGATGCGCACCAGTTCTTCGCGGCGCAGCACGTCCAGATAGGCCTCGACCACTTCCAGCGCGGTGCGCTCGGCGGTCGCCTGCAGGGCATGCGCCTGCGAGTCGACCCCGGCCTTGCGGCGCTGCACCTCGTTGGCGGTCGCGAAGCCATCGAACAGCAACTGCTGGATGCGCAGGCTGGATTCGCTACGGGTCAGGCTGGTCCAGTGGTCGTCATCGCCCCGCCGGGTGGCGGGTTCGTCGGTTCCCTCGCGGCCATAGCCCGCGAACAGGTCGACCCTTGGCCAGTAACCGCCGCGGGCGGCCTTGAGCTCGTAGTCGGCGGCCAGGCGGCCGTTCACCCCGGCGCGTACTTCCGGATGGACCTCCAGAGCCTGCTGCACCGCCTGCGGCAGGCTCTGCGCCTGGGCTGGCACGGCAAGCCCCAGGGCACAGGGGAGGACGACGAGAAGAGACTTGCGCATGGTGGGACATCCTTGTTCACGAGTAGGCCTTGCATGCCGTGCGGCGGCGATCCGTTCGCCTGACGCGCTGCCAGCGCCCAAGCGGGCCACAGGCAGAGCGCTGCACAGATGCACAAAGGCATAGACAAGGGTCCGGCGGAATGTCAAGGAAGCGGCACACAACCTACCGGTCTCGACTATAAGTGAGGAGCGGCAGTTCACGCCCAGGCCTGTAGCGCTACCGACAGGTCCGTCACCGAATCAAGGAGAGATTCCCATGGCCCCCACCTACGCCATCGTCCATACCGTGATCGGTCAGGTTTACGCGCGCTCGCCCGACGGCTTGCGCCGCCTGCTCGGCAAGGGCGCCCGGGTCTACGAAGGGGAGCAGATCATCAGCCTGTCCAGCGAGGACATGATCACCCTGGCCCTGACGGATGGCCGGATGCTCGACCTCGGCCGCGACAGCCAGTGGATCCAGCCGCGCGGCCCGCGCAACCCCGACCATGTCGGCGAGGCGGTGCAGCAGATGCGCGAGATCCACTACCCCATGCTGGCGGGCGTCGATCCGACCCTGATGTTCGAGCCACCCGCCGCCGGCCCTGCCACGCCGGACGAGCCCGGCAAGGCCGCCGGCGGGCGGCGCAGCTTTGTGATCCTCGATACCGTGGGCGGCGAAGTGGAGGTCAGTGGTGGCTTTGCCGTCGATGACCTGACCCTGGCGCGGCGGTTGGACGGCATCGAGGAGAGTCGTCAGCCCCGTGCCCCAGGCGCTGACGAGGGGCCAGGCGCGCCGGCCCCGACGCACCAGCAGGGTCTCGAGGACCGCGCGCTGCAGGGCAGCCTGTTCGAGGCCGGCTCCGCCCTGCGCCTGCTGGACTTCCGCATCGGCGACCAGATCCATGCCGCCGGCAGCCGCGTCGAGCTGCCCGGCCAGGGCAGTCTGGTGCTGCATGCCGATGGCCACTACACCTTCATCCCGGCGCCGGACTGGAATGGCAGCCTCCCGGAGATCCACTACCGGGCCGAAAGCGGCGGGCAGATCGTCGAATCGAGCCTGCGCATCGACATCCTGCCCGCCAACGACGCGCCGGCCTCGGCCGACGTGCAGGTCAGCCTGGATCTCGGCCAGGCCTACCGGTTCAGTCCGGAGGATTTCCCCTTCAACGACGCGCGAGACGCAGCCAATGGCCAGCAGCACGAGCCGCTGCAACTGATCATCGACAGCCTGCCCGCCTGCGGCAGCCTGCTGCTGAACGGCCAGCCGGTCAGCGCCGGCCAGGCCATCGATTTCGCCGACATCGCTGCCGGACGGCTGCACTACCTGCCCGGCGCCGACGGCCAGGCAAGCTTCGACTTCCGCGTCCGCGACAACGGCGGCCTGCCCGATGCCGACACCTCCGATACCCAGCGCTTCACCCTCACGCAAGGCACGCTGACGATCCCCGAGAACCCGAACTGCGACAACGAGGTACCCGGCGGCGCCGGCAACGACATCCTGCTCGGCGACAGCGGCGGCACCCAGACCACCCTGCAACCTGGCCAGAACTACAACATCGTCCTGCTCATCGACACTTCGGGCAGCATGGCTGCCCCCAGCGGCGACGCCGGCGCATCACGCATCGAGCTGGTCCGCGAAGCCCTGTTCAACCTGGCACCGCAGCTCACCGGACACGACGGGGTGATCAACCTCGCAGTGATCGGCTTCGCCTCCCATGTCACCCTGCAGCTCAGCCTCGCCGGACTGGACGACGCCAGCCTCGACCAGTGGCTGGCAGATCTGGCAAGCCTCGGGCCCGAACATTTCGACTACAGTGCCGGCACCAACTACCAGGCAGGGTTCGAGACTGCCACGGCCTGGTTCGCCCAGCAGCCAACACAGGGCCACGAGAACCTCACCTACCTGTTGACCGACGGCAACCCGACCCAGTACTACGACCCCTACACCGGCAACCTGGCGGGCGGCGGGCCCTCGGTCAGCGCGGAGACGCTGCAGCACACCATCGATGCCTTCGCGCCGCTGGCGGCCATCAGCACCGTGCATGCCATCGGCATGGGCCAGGGGGTCAGCGCTGGGCAACTCGCCTATTTCGACAACAGCCAAGCCACCGGCGAGCGCGGCATGTGGCTGGCCGATTCCGATGGTATTCCCCGCTGGGTCAGCGGCCCGGCGGGCGAAGCCACGATTATCGAGCGTGCCGAGGACCTGCAGGCGGCTCTGCAACCTGGTCGGCCTGTGAGTGAGCCGGTGGCGGTCGGCAACGATTGGATCAGTGGCGGTGCCGGCAACGACATCCTGTTCGGCGATGTCATCAACACCGACCGCCTGCCCTGGGGCGTCGACGGCAATCCACAGCGGCCGGACCACCTGCCGGATGGCTCCGGGCTGGCGGCCCTAGAGGCGTTCCTCGGCCTGCGCCAGGGCACGCCACCCACCGCCGCGCAGCTGTACGACTACATCAAGCAGCACCACGGCGAACTGCATCTGGCGGGGGATACGCGGGGCGGGCACGATCTGCTGGACGGCGGCGCGGGAAATGACGTGCTGTATGGCCAGGGTGGCAACGACATCCTGCGCGGCGGCGCCGGCAGCGATCAGCTGTTCGGTGGAACCGGCGCGGACCTGTTCGTCTGGCGCCAAGGTGATGCTGGCAGTGCCGGAGCGCCCGACCGGGACCGCATCCATGACTTCAACGCCCAGGAAGGGGATCGCCTGGACCTGCGCGACCTGCTGCAAGGTGAGCATGCCGGCAACCTCGACGACTACCTGAAGCTGTTCGCCGATGGCGGCGATGCCGTGTTGCTGGTCAGCTCGACCGGCCAGTTAAACGCCGGGGGCCAGGCTGATCTGCAGATTCGCCTGGAGGGCGTGGACGTGGCAGGCCGCAACCTGGACAGCCTGATCGCCGGCGCCGATCCGCTAATCCGGGTGGATCACGCCTGATCGGGCACCGGCACGCCGGTGGGCAACGCGTTCCAGGGTGCCGGTTCGCCGAACAACCGGCCCATGCCCCCCTGGAAGCCCAGCACGCGCAGCACCTGCAGCTCCTCCGGTGTTTCCACCCACTCGGCGATCAGCGGCAGGTCGATGCTGCGGGCGGTCTGCTGCAGCGCGGCGAGGAAGCGGCGTTTGTCTTCCTCGCGGTCGATATGCTGGATGTAGCCCCCATCCACCTTCAGCCAGGCCAGCCCGAGGCGCGAGAGGCTGCCCAGCACACCGAAACGTCCACCGAAATGCTGCAGGCTGAGGGCGAAGCCCAGGCGCCGCAGGCTGTGGGCCAGCGACTCCAGCTGCGCCGCCGGCAACGGCCGGTTGCCGGCCAGTTCGAGGGTGAGGCGCGAGCTCAGCGCAGTGTGCCTACGCAATAGCGCCAGCAGATCTGCCTGGGCCTGGGCCGACTCCAGACTGGCGGCTGACAGGCTCAGCGACAGCGGCAGGCGGTGACTGCCCATCTGCTCCAGCACCAGCGACAACATCACCCGGTCGAAGCGCGCCATCCAACCGAAGCGCTCCAGCCACGGCAGGAAACGCCCGGCCGGCAGGCAGCGGCCCTGGGCATCGGGCAGGCGCGCCACCACCTTGTAATGCAGCAGATTGTCCGGATCGCGGGCCTCCACCACTGGCTGGAAATGCAGCAGGAAACGCCGCTGTTCCAGCGCTTGCTCCAGACGTGCCTGCCACAGGTGTCGCTCCTCCAGGGTGTCGTCCAGATCGCTGCGCTGCAACCGATGCCACTGGGTACTGGCCAATCCGTCGATGGCTGCCAGCGCCTCGTCGGCCAGGCGCATCAGGGCCTGCATGTCATCTCCGGCGCCGAATGGCACGAGGCCCAGGTACGCCAGCGGCCCTTCGCGTGTCGTGGCACGCAGGTCGTCCAGATCGGACTGTAGGCGCTCGGCCAGCGTCTCGGCCTCATCGGCCAGCAGCCCCGGCAGCAACAGGGCGAACTCGCCACCGCGTATCCGCGCCAGCAACGCCGGCTGGAGCAGCTCGGCGCAGCGTTCGCGCAGCAGGCTGGCCAGATGACAGATCAGACGGTCCACCGGCTCGCCACCAAGGCGCTGGTTGAGTCCGGCCAGGTCGCGGATGCGCAGCACGGCGAGAAAGCCATGGCGTACCGCCTCTTCGTCGGCCAGCCGGGCCCTCAGGCGCATCTCGAAACTGCGGCGGTTGGCCAGACCGGTGAGCGGGTCTACATAGGCCTCGTCACGCAACGCCTCGACGTTACGGGCGTGCTCTTCGAACTGCCCACGCAGCCGCGCGACCATATGGTTCATGGCGCTGACCACACGGCGCAGCTCAGGGCTGGCCGGCAGCTTCGGCTGGCTGACGAATTCGCGACGCTCGAGCGCTTCGGCCTGGTCGACCAGGGCGTCCAGCGGGCGCAACTGATAGCGCAGCAGCCAGCCGCCAAGCAATGCGCTGATCACGCCGCACAGCGCCAGCCAGAACAGGCTACCCAGCGCCGCATGCCAGAGCGTGGCCAGCGCGAAGCGCGGTGTGCTGGCGACCTGCACCCGCGCCGCCTGTTGCCAGCCCCGGCTGACCAGCGCCTCGGCCTGGACTACCGGCAGATCGATCAGACGTGCGAACCAGGCAGGGACCAATGCCTGCTCGCCAATCGCCTCCCGCGTCGCCAGCACCTGCTCACCGACGGGATCGACCACGCGGATGTGCTCGAAGTAGCCGCTGTCGAAAATGGCGCTGACCAGCAGCTCGGTCATTTGCGGGTCGTCCACATGGTTGCCCAGCGACAGGCCAAGCGCCGTCGCAGCATTCTGGGCATGGGAACGCAGCTGGGCCACCTGCTGCTCGCGCGAACTTTCCAGGCTGATCAGTAAATTGCCCGTATAGGCCACGATCAGGAACAGGCCGATGGCCAGCAGTCGTTGCTTGAAGAGTGACATCCCTTTCTCCTGGACCAATTCCGTTGTGCGCCCAGCGCGGCATGCGAGCCCTAGCGCTGAACCAGGGACGGGAACCCCTCGCGCCGCATTCGGTGCAGCACCTCCTGCCAGCGCGACAAACCCTGGCTATCGCCCGCCAGGCGATCCGCATACCACAGCCCTTCGCCGTTGAAGGCGTAGACGGGTTGCAGGTCGCTCCGCTGGCTGGCGGGCAGGACAGCGGTGATCCGGTTGTCCAGCACCCAGGGGTCTGCGTCGGGTTCAGCGTAGTAGGCCAACACCATGTGTGCCTGCCCGGAGGCTTTCACGTAGGTCAGGCGCAGGCGCTCCATGGGTACGCCGAGCTGGCGCAGGCTGACGTACTTGGCCAGGGCGTAGTCCTCGCAATCGGCCGCGCCCTGGTACAGCGACTCGACCGGCGTGGCCCAGTAATCGATGCGCTGCCAGATACGACGGTCGTCATCGAAACGCAGGGTGTCATTGAAGAAGCCGTTGACGGCGTGTAGCTGTTCCTCGACGTCACGGTCACGCTGTTCAGCCAGCAGCCGCCACCAGGCTTCCAGGCGCTGACTGCCCTCGGCTTGCGGGCCGTACAGGACTTCGGCGCGCCGGCCGATCTCGGCCACGTCCCAGCCCCAGGCGGGCAGCCAGACGCAGCACAATGCCAATAGCCCGCACCGACCGGCGCGCTTGCCAGTCCCGCTCACTCCAGGGGCTCGCGCCGCCAGCGGTAGTGGCTCACCTGTCCGCGCCCTTCGTAACGGCGGGCCTGGACCAGACGGTATTCACCGGCCGGCGCGTCGCGAAAGTCCGGCTGCAGCGGCCGGAAATGCTGGAACTGAGCCTTGGCGCCATAGCGGTTGAGCGCCTGCTCCGCAGTCGCTGAGGAGGGCTGGCCGGCACAGGCGGACAGCACAAGAGTGGAGCCCAGCAGGGCCATGATCGGCAGGCGCATGACAGATCCCTCGCGGTGGTGGTGAGATCACTGTGTGGACTCGTCCGATCAGCGAATGGTTGCAAACCGGGCACCGGCGGGCTTCTTTTTTGCCGGGCCTTCTGGTAAAAAGGCCGCCTTTGCGGGCGTCGTATAATGGCCATTACCTGAGCTTCCCAAGCTCATGACGTGGGTTCGATTCCCATCGCCCGCTCCAGCTTCAATGAAAAAACCGGCCCAGTGGCCGGTTTTTTTGTTTTCGCACGCTTCAGCGCTGAACGCCCCAGACACTGGCCAGGCTCTGCAGGAGCGGCGTACTGACCCCCTCACTGCCGAAATACTGCAGCAGCAGCTGGGAAAAGACCCCCACCATGCTGGTGTCCATGCCCAGCGCGGAGAACGCCTGGCTGACCCCTGCCGGGCTGCCGGTGTTGCCCAGCGCAGTGCTGAGCAACGACTGCTGATTGCTCTTGCCGCTCAGCATGCCCAGCGCGTTCAGCTGGCTGACCGCGTTACTGCCGGTGATCTGCTGCAGGCCCGGCACCTGCTGGGCAAGCTGGGCATACTGGTTGCCACCCAGCTGACTCTGCGCCAGACCGAGCAGCGCGGCAGTGCCGCCCAGTGCCTGCTGACCGGAAACCGGAGTGGCGGCGAACACATTGAGCAGTTCGGTGATGGTGGTCCGGGTGGCGGAGGTGCCTGCATTGGGTGTCGCGGTATTGATGGCCGAGGCCACCTGTACGGCGTCGTTCATGGTCACGCCGGAGTTGGCGCAGCCGGACAGCGCCACGACCATCGCCAGGCTCGCAAGAGCTGGGTGCTTCATCAAAGAATCCTCATGGGGAAGAAGGCTGGGCCCAGCCGATTATCGACCGATATCGCGCGACTGCCAGTTTCGCGCGCCGGTCAGCCGGCAGCCAGATCCAGTTGCAGCTGGATCCGGTCTCGGGTGGCCATGAGCCGCTGCTCCACCGATTCCAGCTGCTGCCGATGCTGTTCCTGCATTTCCAGATGAGCGGAGCAGACGCTTAGCGCCGCCAGCAGCAGCAACTCGTCCGAGCGCATGGCCGGGCGCTTCTGCTGAATGTCCGCAATATGTGCGCGCAACAACGCAGCCGATTCCTCGAGAAGCTTCTGCTTCCCGCTCGGAGCCTTGAGAGCATAGTCGCGGCCGAAGAAGCTCAGAACCGAGACTGCGTTATCGCTGTTCATGCGCTGGCGATGACACTACCAACGCCGGTGGCCTGACCGACACTGGTCAGCTTGCCGGCCCGCTGCAGCATGGTCTGCAGACGCGCAACCACGGCACCCTGCTTTTCTTCCATTTCCAGCACCTGCAGCTGCAGGGTGTCGTTTTCTTCCTTGATCTGCGCCAGGGCTTCGGTCAACTCGGTCTGACTGGCCAGCAACTGCTGGTTCTGCGCGAGCAGATCGCCAATGAGTTGCTCCATTTGCTCGAGGGTTTCTTCCAACATCATGACTTCCAGGGGCATATCAACGGAGCCGCTACGATAATGGAAATACGCAGCGGGTGGCCAGCGGCAAAGAGGGCTCGACAGATGTCTTCCGACAGCCACCCGCAACGCCTGTCGGAGATTCGCGCAGGCGTACACACGGAACTATCTTTTCAGCATCGAAATCGTTCCCGGGAATCCTGCACAATGCCAGCCGCTCCCTATATTGACGCAGAAGCCTTTCGTGAGTACCTGAACGCCGTCGGCCTTGAAATACCTTCGCAGACCAGCCCGGCGGAGGCCTGTGAACAGGCGGTACGGGGCCTTGATGCGCAGCGGGCGAGGGAGCTGCGCCACCTGGTGGAACAGCTGTTGGCCGGAAGCGCCACACTGCACCCGGAAGTGCGGCAGGCCATTTCCCACACCCTGCTGCCGGCACTCTGCAATGCTGCGGAACGCACGCATTGAAAACTGGCGCAACCATGGCTTTTTTATGCCGGCAACCTGCCAACAACAATTGCCAGCGATATACTTTCCAGCCGTTAACCGACTTCATGGCGAGGAAACTTTTCCGCCGGTTGTCACTGTGTCCGTCACCCCAATCAATGTTTATCGCAAACAGGTAACTCGTGACCAAAGAAGAGCTGCGTGCCGAACTCGAACGCCAGGCCAACCGATATAAGGATGTGTACGGCGGAGAAGTGATCACCTACGCCGCCCAGCCGGACCCGGGCCGCAAGCCCTGGCGAAAGAAATCCACCGTTTCCGACCAGGTTTTCCAGCGCGAACTGGAGCGCATGGAAAAGGACTTGCGCAAGGCCGCCGAGGAGCAGGCTGGCAAAACCAGCAACTGATTCAGCGTTTGCCACTGCCACGCAGCGAACCCAGCAGGCCGCGCACCAGTTGCCGACCCAGCTGGCTGGCCGTTTGCCGCACGGCACTTTGTACCGTGCGCTGCAGGAAGTCACCCAGCATATCGGTCACCGGCGACGCGGATGCGCTGCTCGCTTCCTTCACCCGGGCCGCATCGTCTGCCCGTTCCGCCAGCAGTTCGTAGGCCGACTCGCGATCCAGGGTTCGTTCGTAACGACCGGCCAACGCCGAGTCACTCAGCAGCCGGGCGCGTTCATTCTCGCCAAGCGGACCGATGCGCGATTGCGGCGGCGCGATCGCCACGCGCTGCACCGGTGCCGGCGTGCCCTTCTCGTCCAGCGTACCCACCAGCGCCTCGCCGATGCCCAGCTCGGTCAGTGTCGCCAGGGTGTCGATGTGCGGGTTGGGGCGAAAGCCCTGGGCCACCGCGCGCAGGGCCTTCTGCTCGCGCACCGTGTAGGCGCGCAGCGCGTGCTGGATACGCATGCCCAGCTGGCCAAGCACGGTATCCGGCAGATCACCGGGCGACTGGGTGACGAAATACACCCCGACGCCGCGCGAGCGGATCAGCCGCACCACCTGTTCCAGGCGCTCCTGCAAGGCACGGGGCGTGCCGTTGAACAGCAGGTGCGCCTCGTCGAAGAACAGCGCCAGCAGCGGTCGCTCGGCGTCGCCACGCTCGGGTAGTTGCTCGAACAGTTCGGCCAGCAGCCAGAGCAGGAAGGTCGCATAGACCCGCGGGGCGTCATGCACCAGTCCCCGGGCATCCAGCAGGTGAACCATGCCGCGTCCATCGGCGGTCGGGCGCAACAGGTCTTCCAGTCGCAGGGCCGGCTCGCCGAACAGCGCCTCGGCGCCCTGCTGCTCCAGGCTGGCCAAGCGGCGTAGCAGCGCCTGGGCGGAAGCCCGGGTGAACAGCGCCGCATCCTCACCCAGCGCCTGCGGATTGCCCTGGAGGTAGTTCAGCAGGGCCTTGAGATCCTTGAGATCGAGCAGCAGCAGGCCCTCCCGGTCGGCGACCCGATAGGCCGCGTACAGCGCGGCCTGCTGGCTGTCGGTCAGCTCCAGCAGGTTGCCGAGCAGCAACGGGCCGATTTCGCTCAAGGTGGTGCGCAGCGGATGACCGCTGCGACCCTGGATATCCCAGAGCGTTACCGGATAGGCCTTCGGCTGGTGCGCCAGCCAGGGCATGCTGGCAATGCGTTCGGCGACCTTGCCAGTCGGCTGGCCGGCCACACCCAGGCCGCACAGGTCGCCCTTGATGTCGGTGGCGAACACCGCCACGCCGGCATCGCTGAAGTTTTCCACCAAGCGCTGCAAGGTGACGGTCTTCCCGGTGCCGGTGGCGCCGGCGATCAGCCCATGGCGGTTGGTCAGGCGCAGCGGCTGGCCGACTGGCTGGCCGGTCGGGTCGCTGCCGAGCAGGAAGGAGAAGGTATCGGACATGGCGGGCGCTCGCGGCGATGCATTCGCTTCTGAACGTAGCCCACCGGCCCGGATTCCTCGCGGGCCTGCCACGCAAAAAAGAAAAGCCCCGCACAAGGCGGGGCTTTCAATACAGCGCTTGGGACCGGTCGGCTTACATCATGCCGCCCATGCCACCCATGCCGCCCATGTCGGGCATGGCCGGAGCCGGCTTGTCTTCCGGCAGGTCGGCGACCACGGCTTCGGTGGTGATCATCAGACCGGCGATGGAAGCGGCCGCCTGCAGCGCGCTGCGGGTGACCTTGGCCGGGTCCAGGATGCCCATTTCGATCATGTCGCCGTACTCGCCGGTCGCGGCGTTGTAGCCGAAGTTGCCGGAGCCCTGCTTGACCTTGTCCAGCACCACGGATGCTTCGTCACCGGCGTTGGTGACGATCTGGCGCAGCGGCGCTTCGATGGCGCGACGCAGGATGTTGATACCGGCGTCCTGCTCCTCGTTGACACCCTTGAGGCCAGCGATGGCGCTCAGGCAGCGCACCAGGGCCACACCGCCGCCGGGCACCACGCCTTCTTCGACGGCCGCACGGGTAGCGTGCAGGGCGTCTTCGACGCGAGCCTTCTTCTCCTTCATTTCGACTTCGGTGGCTGCGCCAACCTTGATCACCGCAACGCCGCCCGCCAGCTTGGCCAGACGCTCCTGCAGCTTTTCCTTGTCGTAGTCGGAGGTGGTTTCTTCGATCTGCTTGCGGATCTGCGCCACGCGAGCTTCGATGTCGGCCTGCGCGCCGGCACCGTCGATGATGGTGGTGTTTTCCTTGGACAGGACCACGCGCTTGGCGTTACCCAGGTGCTCCAGGGTGGCGCCTTCCAGGCTCAGGCCGACTTCTTCGCTGATCACGGTACCGCCGGTGAGGATGGCAATGTCCTGCAGCATGGCCTTGCGGCGATCGCCGAAGCCCGGCGCCTTCACGGCAGCAACCTTGACGATGCCGCGCATGTTGTTGACCACCAGGGTAGCCAGGGCTTCGCCTTCCACGTCTTCGGCAACGATCAGCAGCGGACGGCCGGACTTGGCCACGGCTTCCAGCACCGGCAGCAGTTCGCGGATGTTGGAGACCTTCTTGTCGACCAGCAGCAGCAGCGGGTTGTCCAGCTCGGCCACCATGGTGTCCGGCTTGTTGATGAAGTAGGGCGACAGGTAGCCACGGTCGAACTGCATGCCTTCGACCACGGACAGTTCGTTCTCCAGGCCCGAGCCTTCTTCAACGGTGATCACGCCTTCCTTGCCAACCTTGTCCATGGCTTCGGCAATGATGTTGCCGATGGAGTCGTCGGAGTTGGCGGAGATGGTGCCTACCTGGGCGATGGCCTTGCTGTCGGCGCAGGGCTTGGACAGGTTCTTCAGCTCGGCGACCACGGCAGCGGTGGCCTTGTCGATGCCGCGCTTGAGGTCCATCGGGTTCAGGCCGGCGGCCACGGACTTCAGGCCTTCGGTGACGATGGCCTGGGCCAGCACGGTGGCGGTGGTGGTGCCGTCACCGGCCTGGTCGTTGGCGCGGGAGGCCACGTCCTTCACCAACTGGGCGCCGATGTTCTCGATCTTGTCCTTGAGTTCGATTTCCTTGGCGACGGACACGCCGTCCTTGGTGATCAGCGGCGCGCCGAAGCTGCGCTCGAGCACCACGTTGCGGCCCTTCGGGCCGAGGGTGGCCTTGACCGCGTCGGCCAGGGTGTTGACACCGGTGAGCATCTTCTTGCGGGCGGAATCACCGAACTTTACGTCTTTGGCAGCCATGTTCTTTCCTCGAATTCGTTACAGGGATGAATGCGTAAGCGGGTATCAGCCTTCGATGACGGCGAGGATCTCGTTCTCGCTCATCACCAGCAGTTCTTCGCCGTCAACCTTGATGGCGTTGCTGCCGGAATAGGGGCCGAACACCACCTTGTCACCGACCTTAACGGCCAGCGGGCGAACGTCTCCATTGTCCAGAACGCGACCAGCGCCTACGGCAACGACTTCACCGCGGTTCGGCTTCTCGGCGGCCGAGCCCGGCAGCACGATGCCGCCAGCGGTTTTGCTTTCTTCTTCGCTGCGACGGATGACGACGCGGTCATGCAGGGGACGAAGTGCCATTGTCGATTTCTCCCAAGTAGTTGCTTGCAGCCGGTGAACCCACCGACCCGTTAGTGATTCCGGCGAGGCCGGAGCGGCGCGCCCCTGGCGCGCCGCGAAAACTGCTCTGCCGAAGCAGAAACCTTGCGGTGACAGCTAGATAGGGACAGGCAAGCGCATTTCAAGGGCGGGGATGAAGAAAATTTCACCCCGGAGGAACGTCAGCGGTCGTGGCGCTTGTACTCGCCGTCGATGACGTTGGTGCGCTGCGACTGGCGCGCTGCCAGGTCATCGGCGAAGGCGCGCTGACGGCGCGCCTGCTCCTCGGCCTTCTGGCGCAGCTTGCGCAGCAGCAGGTTGCGGGTCATCGGCAGCAAGCAGACCACCGCCAGCACGTCGCTAATGAAACCGGGGAACAGCAGCAACAGGCCACCGACAGCCAGCATAAGGCCTTCGAGCATGGCAGCTTCCGGCATCTCGCCCCGCGCCAGGCGCTCGCGGGCGCGCAGGGCCATGGCCGGTCCGGCCACGCGGATCAGCATGACGCCGAGAATGCCTGCGCCGATGATCAGCAGAAGCACGCCCAGCACCCCGATGGAGCCGCCGACCTTGATCATCACGGCCAGTTCGAGCAGGGGAAACAGCAGGAACAGCAACAGAAAGACACGCATCACAACTTCTCTGAAAGGGGAGCAACGCTCCGAATGCCCATTAGATGACGGTGCGGGGCCGGGAATTCAACCGCTGCGTTCGTCCCGTTCCGGCCATTGCGCGGCCCGCGCCAGCTGCACCAGGGCCTGACGAACCTCCAGCGGACTGTTACAGGATGTTGGGAACGGAAGCCAGTGCAGCCGCGACCCGACGCGCAGGTGGAAACCCTCGGCATCAATGCCGACCATCTCCGCAGCCTCACCCGGAATGCCCGCCAGGGACAGGTAATGGTCGATCGCTGCGGCGTGATCGCGGTTCATGTGCGCCAGCATGCCCTGCTCCACCTCGCCAGCAAAGGGATTGGCCTGGGAAACGGCCTCCAGCCAGTGAATCGACCCGAAGCCGCCGATAAAGCGCCAGCGCACCGGCTCGAGCAACCAGAAATCGAAGTCATGGATGCGGTGGTAATCCCGCGACTGGGGAAAATAGCGGTAGTAGCGCGCGGCGGCCGCCTCGATGGCCCCCTCTTCATTCAACTGCCGAGCCTCGGCAAGCAGGGTCAGCCGGCCGGCGGCCTGGATATCCTCGGCATCACGCTCGCCGATCAGCAGTGAACAGCGCCCATCGGCCTGCAAATTGTGGGTGTGCTGTGCGATGCGGCTGATCAGCAGCAGCGGTCGCCCGTCGGCATCCAGGCAATAGGGCACGACGGAACCGAACGGGAAGCCCGGCATCTTTTTGGAGTGGGTGGCCAACATGCCACGGTATTCCTTGAGCAGCAGTTCTCGGGCATGCTTCGCGGCCTTGGCACTCATTTCGACTCCTCGCTGAACCCGTGGGAAACGGATGGGGAGGCCCAGCATAGCCGCTGGCCACCCGCGCGAGGCAACCACCCGCAGTACTTCAAGGGGCACAACATGGAACTCAAGGACAAAGTCATCATCATCACCGGCGGCGGTCAGGGCCTGGGGCGCGCCATGGGCGAGTACCTGGCGGCCCGCGGCGCCCGGCTGGCGCTGGTCGACCTCAACCAGGAGAAGCTGGACGAGGCCGTGGCGGCCTGCCAGAAGGCCGGTGGCGAAGCGCGCGCCTACCTGTGCAACGTGGCCAATGAAGAGCAGGTCACCGGCATGGTCGCCCGGGTGGCTGCCGACTTTGGCGCCCTGCACGGCCTGGTGAACAACGCCGGCATCCTGCGCGACGGGCTGACCATCAAGGTCAAGGACGGCGAGCTGAGCAAGATGAGCCTGGCCCAGTGGCAGTCGGTGATCGACGTGAACCTGACCGGCGTGTTCCTGTGCACCCGCGAGGTGGCGGCCAAGATGATCGAGCTGAAGTGCCAGGGGGCGATCGTCAACATTTCCTCGATCTCCCGGGCCGGCAACATGGGCCAGGCCAACTACTCGGCCGCCAAGGCCGGCGTTGCGGCCGATACCGTGGTGTGGGCCAAGGAGCTGGCGCGTTACGGCATCCGCGTGGGTGGTGTTGCGCCGGGCTTCATCGAGACCGAGATGGTCGCCAGCATGAAACCCGAAGCCCTGGCCAAGATGACCTCGGGCATTCCGCTGCAGCGCCTCGGCCAGCCGAAGGAAATCGCCCACTCGGTGGCCTACATCCTGGAGAACGACTACTTCACCGGTCGCATCCTGGAGCTGGACGGCGGCCTGCGCCTGTAATCCCGTCCTCCCGCTGCCGGCTCCCGCGGAGCCGGCACATCTCACCAGCCGACGCCAACCCCGAACAGGTAGCGCTGCTCGTTCAGGCTGGCATTGTCCTTGCCGCCCTTGACCATGTCCTTCTCGGCGCGCACGTTCAGCCACGCCCAGTCGGTGACCCGGTAGCGAACCCCCGCCTCGGCGTCCAGCGAGTAGTCGGCCACGCTGTCCAGCGGCTTGCCGACCTCGCCCTTGCTGTACAACTCGAAGCGCTTGCCCAGCAGGTAGCGGTTGTACTGCCATTTCAGCCCCACCGACAGAAAGCTGTCGTTCTCACCGTTGGCATAGTCGTAATCGCTGCGGTTGATCAGCGAGGCCAGCGAGAAGGCGCCCAGCTCGTTGTCCCAGAACTGGTAACCGGGGCCGCTACCCAGCTGGCGCTGGCGCTCGATGTCGCCGAGGTTGTCGCGCTGGTAGTCGAAACGACCCTGCCAGAACCATTGATCGCTGACGAAATGGTCGAGCGCGTACTCCAGGTCGTAGTTGTCCTCGACCTCGACGTCATTGCTCAGCTCACGGTTGTACTCGGCCCCGGCATTGTGCCGCCAGCGACCGTGGCGGGCCGACGTGGCGAGCTTGACGTTATGGTCTTCCGTCTGGCTCGCGCCATCCTTGTAGTTGAAGGCCACATCCACCGAGCCCTTCCAGCTCAGGTCGGTGAGCAGCGGCTTGGGCCTGAGGATCTGCTGGATGCTGGACAGCGGCACGGTCCGCGGGCGCTCGCCGTTGGCCAGGGTCACATGGCCCTCCTCGGCACTTTGCAGGGAGCGGGCGACCTCGCCCTCGTAGCGGCTCTGCTTGACCATCACCGCCTGGTCGCTTTCGAGGGTCGCCACGCTCGACCAACTGATCGACAGCTCGCCACTGTACGGCGTCTGGAGAACCAACTTGCCACCGTCGAACGCCTTGATAATGCCGGTCAGGCGATCGCCATTCTTCAGCCAGACGGTATCGCCCAGCGCGGGCAGCGCGCAGCCCAGCGCGACTACGCATACAACACTTCGGAACAACGTCATCGGAAAACTTCGTCAAAATCTCTGCACAAGCGCGGCATTATCCTGCCTTGAGCGAGACGACGCACCCCCGACCGACGGGCGTAGCCGTTCGTCCCCCTGCCCGCTGTCACGAGGCCCGCATGACCGAACCTGAATTCGATACGCCCCAGACCCGCCGCGAAGCGCTCTATGCCGTCCTTGCCCAGGTACCGGCCGGCAAGGTGGTGACCTATGGCCAACTGGCCCAGCTGGCGGGTCTGGGACGCGCTGCGCGCTGGGTCGGACGCACCCTGGCGCAACTGCCGGACGAGACGCGCCTGCCCTGGCACCGGGTACTGGCTGCGGGCGGACGCCTGAGCTTGCCCGCCGGCAGCCCGGCGGGCGACGAACAGCGTGCCCGCCTGCGTGATGAAGGCCTGCTATTGGATGGGAACCGCGTGGACTTGCGTCGGCACGGCTGGCATCCGGAGGAAAACTGCGGTTAGATGCAGCCTTCCTGACGCCTGCCTCACCCTTCCATGACCAAACGCACCTGGCGTGACGCCCTCGCCGCCTATGCCAGCCCGGCCACCCTGGCCCTGCTGCTGCTCGGCTTTGCCGCCGGCCTGCCCTACATGCTGGTGTTCGCTACCCTCTCGGTGTGGCTGCGCGAAGCCGGCGTGTCGCTGCAGGCCATCGGCTTCGCCAGCCTGATCGGCCTGGCCTACGCCTTCAAATGGGTGTGGGCGCCGATGCTCGACCAGTGGCGCCTACCCCTGCTCGGCCGCCTGGGCCGGCGCCGCTCCTGGCTGGTGCTGTCCCAGTGCCTGGTGATGCTCGGCCTGGTCGGCATGGCGTTGTTCGATCCGCAGCAGCACCTGGCCTGGTTGATCGCCCTGGCGGTGCTGGTGGCTTTCGCCTCGGCAACCCAGGACATCGCCATCGATGCCTACCGCCTGGAAGTCGCCGAGGACAGCCGCCAGGCCGCGCTGGCGGCCAGCTACATGGCCGGCTACCGGGTGGCCGCCCTGCTGGCCACTGCCGGCGCGCTGTACTTCGCCAGCTGGTTCGGCTCCACAGGCGGCGAATACCATTTCGGCGCCTGGCGTGGCACCTACCTGCTGTTCGCCGCGCTGATGCTGCCCGGCCTGCTGACCAGCCTGGTCATTCGCGAGCCGCAACCGTTGAGCCAGAATCAGGCACCGGCCCAGTACGGCCTGCACCGCCAGCTGCTGTCGGTCCTGGTACTGATCGTGCTGCTGGTCTCGGTTCCCGCGCTGTTCACCCAGCTGTACGACACCGAGTTCTCCCTGCTGGCCAGCAACCCCTTCGGCCTGCTCACCGACGATCGCGCCTTCCTGCGCGCCCTGCTCTACGGCCTGCTGATCGCCGCCTGCCTGTCCGCCGTCGGACGGCGCAGCCTGGCGCCAGTACTCACCCCGGTCAGCGATTTCGTGGTGCGCTATCGCTGGCAGGCGCTGCTGATGCTTGGCCTGATCGCCACCTATCGCATGTCCGATACGGTGATGGGCGTGATGGCCAATGTGTTCTACATCGATCTGGGCTTCAGCAAGGAACAGATCGCCAGCATCAGCAAGCTGTTCGGGCTGGTGATGACCCTGCTCGGCGCCGGGGCTGGCGGCCTGCTGATCGTGCGTTTCGGTATCCTGCCGATCCTGTTCGTCGGGGGCGTGGCGTCGGCGGCCACCAACCTGATGTTCGCCCTGCTCAGCAGCATCGGCCCCGACCTGAAGATGCTGATGGTCACCATCAGTTGCGACAACTTCAGCGGCGGCCTGGCCACCGCAGCCTTCGTGGCCTATCTGTCGAGCCTGACCAACCTCAAGTTCTCCGCCACCCAGTACGCCCTGCTGAGCTCCATCATGCTGCTGCTGCCGCGGCTGGTGGGTGGCTATTCGGGCGCGCTGGTCGAGCGCCACGGCTACCAGGACTTCTTCGTCATCACCGCCCTGCTGGGCATTCCCACGCTGATCCTCATCGGCCTGCAATGGGGCCGGGACCGGCGCCATGCGCAGGCGGTCGCGACGACCGAGTCCGAGGCGCGCCAATAAACGAAAAGGGCCGGTTGAACCGGCCCTTTTTCTTCAATCACGGAAGTTGGTGAACTGCAGCGGCATGTCGAAGCTCTGCCCGCGCAGCGAGGCGATGACCTCCTGCAGATCGTCGCGCTTCTTGCCGGTGACCCGCACCTGCTCGCCCTGGATGGCCGCCTGGACCTTGAGCTTGGCGTCCTTGATGTGGGCGACGATCTTCTTGGCCAGCTCCTTGTCGATGCCCTCGTGGAACACCACGTCCTGCTTCATCACCTTGCCGGACGCGTAGGCATCCTTCACTTCCAGGCACTGCACGTCGATCTTGCGCTTGACCAGGCTGCTCCGCACGATCTCCAGCACCTGATCGAGCATGAACTCGGCCTCGGCGGTGATCGTCAGCTCCTTGTCCTTGCTCTCGATGCTGCATTTGCCGCGCAGGTCGAAGCGCCGGTCGATCTCCTTCACGGCGTTGTCCACGGCATTGGTCAGTTCATGCTTGTCCAGTTCGGAAACCACGTCGAACGAGGGCATGGGAATCCTCCAAAAGGTTGTCGCGACCGGCTTCACGGAACGAAACGCGGCTGGCTTGACGGTTGAAAAGGGCCGGTCATTATAGCCGCACAAACCGGCCCCCGTGCCGTACCGCCAACGAGCCTGCCGATGCCCAATCCTCAAGTCAGCATTCTGGTGGTGGACGACACCAAGTTCTCCAGCGCCCTGATCGGCCGCGCCCTGACCCAGGCCGGCTACCGCGACGTCCGCTTCGCCAGCAGCGCCGGTGAAGCCCTGCGCCAGCTGGAGGAACGCCCGGCGGGCATCCTGCTCGCCGACTGGCTGATGCCGGAAATCGATGGCCTGGAGCTGACCGCCCGGGTCCGCCAGCAGGACGAGATGTCCGATCACTACACCTACATCATGCTGCTCACCGGCCGCGAAGGCGAAAGCGATCTGGGCGAGGCCTTCGCACGCGGCGTGGATGATTTCATCAGCAAGGCCAAGATCCATGAACAACTGATCCCGCGCGTGCTGGCCGGCGACCGGCTGTGCAACACCCTGCAGCGCCTGCTGCAGGAAAACCACCAGTTGACCCAGAGCTTCACCAACCTCGAGCAGCGCAATCAGGTGGACCCGCTCACCGGCCTGGGCAACACCCGCTGCCTGCAGCTCAAGCTCGCCGACTGCCTGCGCGAGCTGGAAAGCCGTGGCGGGGCCTTCTGTTTACTGCTGATCGGCGTGCCGCAGCTGCCAGGGCTGCGCGACCGACATGGCGAGGCGCTGTATCGCGAACTGCTGACCGGTATCGCCCGGCGCCTGCAACAGCTGGTCCGCCCGCTGGATGTGCTCGCCCGCCTGGATGATGGCCATTTCGCCCTGATCGCCCTGCTCGACCGCCTGGAGGAAGGCGCGGTGAACAGCTTCCGGCGCCTGGCCGACAACCTCAACCGCCAGGCGTTCCGGACCCGCGACGGCGCCTTCGAGCTGCACGCGGACATCGCCCTGCTGGGCGTGGACAGCCGCGCCCTGCCACAAACGCCCGACCAGTTGCTGGCCCAGGCCAGCGAACTGCTGGCGCAGAACAGTCCGGAAGGCGAGATGCGCATCCGCCAGCTGGGCTGACACACGGGCTGCATTTGGCTATCGTCCGGGCTTTTCCGCCACAGGCCCTTTTCCCATGACCTGGCATATTCTCGGCGCCGGCAGCCTCGGCAGTCTCTGGGCCACGCGCCTGGCGCGCGTCGGCCTGCCGGTGACGCTGTTGCTGCGCGATGCCGAACGGCTGGCCGCCTACCATGACGCGGGCGGCCTGGCCCTGGTCGAGAACGGCAGGGAACAGCGCCTGGCGATTTCCGCCCAGACTGTCGATGCCTCTGACCCCATCCGGCGCCTGCTGCTGGCCTGCAAGGCCTATGACGCGCTGGCCGCCGTGGACGCCATCGCCCACCGACTGACCGCGGAGGCCGAACTGATCCTGCTGCAAAACGGCCTGGGCAGTCAGCAGCAGGTGACCGAGCGGCTGCCGGGCGCGCGCTGCATCCTGGCCTCCAGCACCGAGGGCGCCTACCGCGACGGCCCGTTCCGGGTGGTGTTCGCCGGGCGCGGCACCACCTGGCTGGGCGACCCGTATCATCCGGCCCCGCCCGCCTGGCTTGCCGAGCTGACCCAGGCCGGCATCCCCCACGCGTGGAGCGACCAGATCCAGAGCCGTCTGTGGCGCAAGCTGGCCATCAATTGCGCGATCAATCCGCTGACGGTGCTGCACGATTGTCGCAACGGCGAGCTGGACGCCCACCAGGACGAGGTCGCCGGGCTCTGCACGGAGCTGGGCGGCCTGCTGCACGCCTGCGGCCAGGACGAGGCAGCCGCGGGGCTGTTCGAGGAGGTGCAGCGGGTTATCCAGGCCACTGCCGCCAACAGCTCCTCGATGCGCCAGGATGTCGGCGCCGGACGACGGACCGAGATCAGCTACCTGCTCGGCCATGCCTGCGCCGAGGGCCTCAGGCAGGGCGTGCCCCTGCCGCGGCTGACCGCACTGTTGCAGAGCCTGCAAGCCCATCTGCGCGCGCGCGGATTGCCCGATACCTGAAGCCCCGCTACCCTGCCCGAACCGCAACCTGTCGCGAAATCACCATGAGCCTGCAACGGCGCCTGGACAACCTGCCGGTCGGCCGGAAACTGCTCGCGGCCCTGCTGGTGCTGCTGGCTACCGTGCTGCTGGTAGCCAACCTGACCTTCATCAGCGCCGCCTACTGGATTTCCCAGCAGAGCGTCACGCCCCAGGCCATGCATACGCTCGGCCAGTTGGCCGCCACGCCCGCCTTGAGCCAGCAGGCGCTCGCCTCGCCGCAGGCCGCCGCCGAGTTGCTGGGGCAGCTGCACAGCTACCGTCCATTGCGTGCTGCCGCACTGTTCGACGGCCAGGGGCGCCGGCTGGCGCAGTTCGGCGAGGACGACGCCCTGCAGTTGCCCGCCCACCTGTCCCAGCTGCAGGCCTGGCGCAACGGCCAGTTCCACACCCATCAGTTGACCGCGCTGCCGCAACCCCAGGGACCTTCCGGCCATTTGCTGCTGGTGGCCTCCAGCGAGATTCCCGGCGCCTTCTGGACCGGCACACTAAGCGCCAGCGCGGCGATCCTGGCGCTCAGCCTACTGTTCTGGCTGCTCATCGACCGCCAGGTACGCCGCCTGGTGACTCGCCCGCTGCGCAACCTGGAAGAGCTGGCGCGCCAGGTGACCCGGCAGGAGAACTATGCGCTGCGCGCCGCACCCGGCAACCGCGATGAGCTGGGCAGCCTGGCGGAAGCCTTCAACACCATGCTGTCGCGCATGCAGGCCCGCGAACAGCAGCTCAAGCGTACGCGCGACGAGGCTCGCGAGGCGTTCGATCGCGCCCACTCGCTGGCCGAGGAAACCCGCCACTCCAACCGCCAACTGGAACTGGAAGTGCAGGTACGCGGCAAGATCGAGCGCCAGCTGACCGGCTTCCAGAACTACCTGAACAGCATCATCGACTCCATGCCCTCGGCGCTGATCGCCCTGGACCAGGACCTGTTCGTCACCCAGTGGAACAAGGAAGCCGCGCGTCTCTCCGGCACCAGCCTCGAACAGGCCCTCAACCAGCCGGTGCTGATGGCCTTCCCGCAGCTCAAGCCCTACCTGGCACAACTGCAGGAAGCGGTCGAGCAGCACCGGGTGGCACGCATCGAGCGGGTCGCCTGGCCATTGGGCGACGAGCTGCGCCACTACACCCTGACAGTCTATCCGCTGGCCGGCGGCGCCGGTCGGGGCGTGGTGATCCGCATCGACGACATCACCCAGCGCCTGGCGCTGGAAGAAGCGATGGTGCAATCGGAGAAGATGCTGTCGGTCGGTGGCCTGGCGGCCGGCATGGCGCACGAGATCAACAACCCGCTGGGGGCGATCCTGCACAACGTGCAGAACATCCGCCGACGGCTGTCTGCCGACCTGGAGCGCAACCGTCAGCAAGCGGAGGCCTGCGGGGTCGATCTGGAAGCGGTCACCCGTTACCTCGATGCGCGGGAAATCCCTCGACTGCTGGATGGCATCCAGGGGGCCGGCACCCGCGCCTCGCGCATCGTCAGCCACATGCTCAGCTTCAGCCGGCGCAGCAATCGCGAAATGGCTCTGGCCTCGTTGCCGCAGTTGATCGACCAGGCTGTGGAGATCGCCGGCAACGATTTCGACCTCAGCGAAGGTTTCGACTTCAAGGGCCTGCGCATCGAGCGCGATTTCGACCCGGAACTGGGCAAGGTGCCTTGCATTGCCAACGAACTGGAGCAGGTGCTGCTCAACCTGCTGAAGAATGCCGCCCAGGCCATTCACCCGCGCGACGACGGCCGCATCCTGATACGCACCCGCCTGAGCCCCCCCTGGGCGGAAATCCAGGTCGAGGATAACGGCATGGGTATGCCCGAGGCGGTGCGCAAGCGTATCTTCGAGCCCTTCTTCACCACCAAGGAAGTGGGTGACGGCACCGGGCTCGGCCTGTCCGTTTCCTATTTCATCATCACCAACAACCACAAGGGCCAGATGGAGGTCGCCTCCATGCCCGGCCAGGGCACGCAGTTCACCCTGCGCCTGCCGCTGGCCGAACCGCCCACCAGCTCGGGACTTTGATTTCATATGGGATACCGCTTGTCCAAGATCTACACCCGCACCGGCGATGCCGGCGAGACCGGCCTGGCCGATGGTCGCCGGGTGCCCAAGGACCATCCGCGCATCGAGGCGATGGGCGAGGTGGACAGCCTCAACAGCCTCCTGGGTGTCCTGCTGGCCGAACTGGACGAAGCGCAGGAGCGTCATCCCGGTCTCGGTGAGCTGAGCGAGGTGCTCGCGCCGTGCCAGCATCGCCTGTTCGACCTGGGCGGCGAGCTGGCGATGCCCGAGTACCAGGCGCTGAATGCTGGCGAAATTGCCCGCCTGGAAGACGCCATCGACCGCTGGAACGAGGAAGTCGGTCCGCTGGAAAACTTCATCCTGCCTGGCGGCTCGCGGCTGATTGCCCAGGCCCATCTGTGCCGCAGCGCCGCGCGGGCGGCCGAGCGGCGCTGCCAGACCCTGAACGGCGAGGAGCCGCTGCGCAACGAGCTGCTGGCCTACCTGAACCGCCTGTCCGACCTGTTGTTCGTCGCTGCGCGGCTGATCGCCCGGCGCCAGCACGTGGCGGAGATCCTCTGGCAGGCGGCCGCCAAGCCGGGCGTATGACGCCGTTGCCGACAACGCCCTGAAACGAGAAAGGCCGACATGATGTCGGCCTTTTCGTTTGCACCGTTCGATCAGTCGCGCACGTTCTGATACAGCATCAGTCGTGCCGCCTCGTACAGCCCGCGAGTCAGCTCGCGCAGGCGCTCGAACTCGTCCGGATGCTCCTGCGCTACGTCTTCCAGCGGCTGCTGGGACGCCAGGTCGTGCAGGGTCGGATTGCTGCCGTCGTGGTTCATGCGCAGCAGGAAGTCCTTGGTGATGCCGCCAAACACGGGGAACGTGCCTTCGTGCAGCATCAGCGGAACCACGCGCTCCCCTTCAGGGGTCGGTTGCAGGATGTCGCGGCCCATGGTGCCGGTTTCATACGGGATACCCAGCAGGCCCATCAGCGTCGGCCACAGATCCGAAAGCCCGGTCGCCTCCTCGAACACACGCGCAGACAGGTACTTGGGCGCATGGATGAGCATCGGCACGTGGTTGCTTTCGATGCCCAGCTTCTCGAAGGCCGGCGGCATGTGCGGCAACTGGGTGATGCGGGTGTTGTGGTCACCGAACATCACGAAGATGGTGTCCTCGTACCAGCCCCCAGCCTTGGCGATTTCCATCAGCCTGCCGATGTTGAAGTCCAGCAGACGCACCGCCTCGTACTGGGCCTTGGTCACCGAGCCGTATTCACGCACCTGCTCTTCGGTGAGCTCGCTGATCTGGAAGCCGTCATTGTCCTTCGGAATGGTGAAGGGACGATGGTTGCCGGCGGTCTGGATGTAGGCAAAGAAGGGTTTGTCCTTCGGCACCGCGCGCAGCAGTTCGTCACCTTCCTTGAACAGGCTCAGGTCAGAGATCCCCCAGACGTCCACCTGCGGCGACTTCCAGTAGCTTTCCTCGTACAGACGCACGCCATCGATGCTCTGGCGCACCAGCGCGTTCATGTTCGCCCAGCCGGCGTTGCCTCCGATCATGTAGAACTTCTCGTAGCCCTCCAGCGCATTGACCAGGACCCGCTGGTTGACGATGAGCGGATTGCGCGTTGAGGTCTCCCCGCGGGACACGTCCGGAATGCCGGTGATGCTGGCCCACACGGTCTTGGCGGTGCCCACCGCCGGCACGTAGAAGTGCTTGAAGGTCCAGCTTTCCTCGGCCAGGCGGTCGATGTTCGGCGTGGGGTTGAGCGGGTTGCCGTGATGGCCCACCGCACTGGCACCCAGCGACTCCAGCATCACGAACACCACGTTCGGCTTGCGCTCGCCCAGCGCCAGCGCATGCGGCTGCACGTCCTGGCTGCGACGAAGATTGAGTGCCGCCGCGTCCGGCTGCTGGATACCGAAATAGTTCACCAGCAGTTCGTAGCGCTCGCGCACCGCCTCGGTATCGTAGGGCTGGAGGCTGACACTCGAAGTGTCATAGAGGAACAGCACCGGGTTCAGGCCCAGGGAGGCGACCTGGTTGTCACCGGAGAAGAACGCGTCGCTCCAGCGCAGCGGTACCGGGTTCTCCAGGTTGAGGTTCTCAAACCGGCCCAGCAGGCCGAAGAACACCAGCACGACCACCAGGGCGCTGCCCCATACCCGCGACCAGCGCTTGAGCGGACGCGCCGGACGGGCCAGGGTCACGCGCTCCAGGCGTACCAGGGCGAAGGTCAGCAGCCCCACCGAAACCACCCAGCCGAGGCTGATCCACACTACCGGGTAGGTCTGCCACAGCATGTCGCGGGAGATCTGCATATCACCCAGGAAGCGGAACACCGTGGCATTGATCCGCACGCCCAGATAGGCGTAGTGGCCGAAATCGATGATGTACACCAGCATCAGCACGGCCAGTGCCAGCGCCAGGTACAGGCGCGGCAACCAGCGCAGCCAGGGCAGACTGGTCAGGTTCCAGCGCGGCAGCCAGGCCAGTACGGCCAGCGGCAAGGTCAGCAGGATGGCCAGACGCAGGTCAAAGCGCAGGCCGATGCCCAGGGTTTCGGGCACCGCGCCGTTATCGGTCAGCGCACTGCTGTCCAGGCCGGAGAAGCCGAAGAAGAACACCATCCGCAGGACGGCGAACCACAGGAAGAGTATTGCCACGACGCCGAAGCAGTAGTGCAAGCGGCGGGACTGCAGCCAATCCATCATTTCACCTCAAGACCAACCAACGCCGGCCAAAGCAGCCGGCGGTAAACATGCGAAAGCCCCGCGCAGGCGGGGCCGGTATCGTTCAGCGAGCCAGTTCTCGCGGGCCGGCACGCCTGAATCGCCGCACCCCATGACCCAGCAGGGCGAACCAGCAATACAGGGCAACAAAGGGGTCGAGCAGGTAATCCCAGTAGTTCTCCGAGGCCAGCAGGTCGAGGCCGAAGGCCAGGGTGGCCAGGCTCAGCAACAGGGTGCCCAAGAGATTGCCACTCACCAGCAGCGCCAACGCCAGCACGCCAACGGCGAGGATCATGGGCTGGGGGCTGAATCCCAACCGGTAGGGATCGAAGGGGCCGATGCCCAGGGCGGCAGGATAGAGGATCAATCCAAGCGCACCGAACACTATCAACAGCGTAAAGCGCTGACGAGCCGCCAGCGGCGCAACCAGCTCCAGGCGAACCAGCGCCGCCCAGACCAGCGCCAGCAGGCCGACAACGGAGGGCTCGGGGATCAGCGTACGCACGTAGAGCGCCAGCGGCAGCTCACCCACCGGCACGAAACCAAGCACGAGGAGCCCAGCCAGCACCGCCAGTTGCAGTGGCCAGGGGCGGCCGCGCAGCGGCAGCAGCAGAAACGCCAACAGGGCGAAGCAGAGGTGGATATGCCAGAAGTCGAGGGTCACAGTTGCTGCTCCAGCCAGGCGTCATTGAAGCTCACGTGCTTGATGAACGAGTGGTTCCAGGAATACACGAGGTGGTAACGGCCGTCGGCCCCGCGAATCACGTAGGGATAGTCGTACTCCAGGTTGCAACGCCCGCGCTTGCAGACGCGCCGATCGTGGCGCTCAAGCAAGGCATCCAGATCAGCATCACCGAGGTCTGCGCGAGCCTGTCGGTACTCGGCACGCAGCAGGCTCTGGTAGGTCGCCTCGTCCACAGGGTCGCCTTCCGGATCGGGGGACTCGTCCAGATCCATCAGCGGCGTCCATTGCTGCAGCTCAGCATCGGCCCCGTACAGACTGAGGCGGAAGCGGCCCTCGGTCAGGTCGTTGAGCGCCACCAGCAGACCGTGGCGGGGGGTGACGATCGCCGCCAGTGACGAGTTGGGGTTGTTCGGCGCCAGTGGCACCGGCGCGCTCCAGGTCTGGCCACCGTCCTCGGTACGGCTGGCCAGTACGCGATGCAGTTCATCACCGGCGTAACGCAGCATCGCCACCGCACGCTGTCCGTCCAGCGGCACAACGGTCGGCTGCAGGGAATGATTGCCATGACTGATGCGGAACTTGTCCACCACTTCGCCGTTGCGGTCCAGGTACAGGTACTCGGCGAACTTGCCCAGAAACTCGTGATAGACCGGCAGACCAATCGAGCCATCGGCATGGACGACCGGCGCGCCACGTACCAGCGTGCTGATATTCAGGAACGGCGAGGTAACCAATTGCCGTGGAGTGGACCAGGTGTTGCCGAGGTCATCGGAGAACATGGCATTGATCGAGCTGGCAGCCCAGCCACCGATGGAAACCGATACATAGAACATCCACAGGCGCTCATCCGGAGTGACCACCACCACCGGGTTGCCCAGCTTGCGGATGTGCTTCTGCAATCCGCGCTGGGTGGATTCCCGGGTAGCCAGGATCATTTCCTCACCCCAGGTACCGCTGCGGACATCGAAACGTGCACCGCGGATCTGTACATCGGCGGCGCCTTCGCGCGATCCGGCGAACCAGACCGACAACAGGTCACCGTTGGGCAGCGCGGTGATCGCCGAGGCGTGCGCAAAATTCTGCAGGTTCGAAGACGCGAAGCGCGACTCGAACACCGGCTGCTGATCTCCTGCCAGAGGAACAACCTGCGTCTGGGGCAACGCAAAGCCGGCCAGTTGCGGTTGCGGCTTGCTCTGCCAGGCGAAGGCGAATACCGCCGCCAGGCCCAGGCCACCCAGGGTCAGGGCAAGTCTTTTGAAAGTGTGTGGTTTCATGACACGTCCATAGATCGAGACTACTGCTCGCCTCGACGCACACCGGCCAGACCGAAGCGACGCGCAACGGTCGGCGGCTTGGCAGAATCTTGGCGGCACCGGGCATCCGCTGCGCCGGATACAAGAATCAGGCCAGCGGCCAGAATCCGCGGATGCCGGCGACGCCCTGCGCTCCGATGTTCCGCGCCTGTGCCCGATGTTCGTGGGACAGCCCGCCCAATACGAACACCGGGCAGGTGCAGCGCTCGGTCAGTGCCCTTGCCATGCCCCAGCCCAGCGGCTCGGCGTCGGGGTGGCTGAGCGTGGGCAGAATCGGGGACAAAGTGACAAAATCCACACCCATGCGCGCCGCCAGCGCCAACTCCTCGGCGCTGTGGCACGAGGCGGCCAGCCAGCGTTCGCGGGGAAACGGCCGGCCGTTGGGGGCGTAGCGGCGCAACTGCTCCGCGGTCAGATGCCAGCCCGCAGCCGGAAAGTCGCCCAGCCACTCAAGTGGCCCCTTGAGCATCAGCTGGGCACGCCCGGCGCACAGCCCCAGGGCATCCAGGGCCAGATCGCGGTAGGCGGGATCGAACATCGACGGCGCGCGCAGTTGAACCAGACGTACGCCCTGCTCCACCGCCAGGCGCAGCCCGCGCAGCAGCTCGTCGGGCGCAAGCCCGTCGGGCGTGATCAGGTAGCGGTCGGGCAGACGGGCCGCCGCCACGATCGGCCGATTGGCGGCAGGAAATTCGTACTCAGGCAGATCCTGCGGACGCACCCAGGCCAGGGGCTGGCCTTCGGCTCCGTGGGGTTCGCCGTCGAAAGCGGTCACTTCCCAGACATCCAGCAGCACCTGCTTGTCGGGGTAATCGTGGTGGATGCGGATCAGCGGTCGGGCGGCGCGAACCTGGATGCCCAGCTCCTCCTGCAGCTCTCGGCCGAGCGCGGCCTCGGCCGTCTCGCCGGGCTCGATCTTGCCGCCGGGGAACTCCCACAGTCCGCCCTGGTGCTTGTCGAGCGGGCGCCGGGCGATCAGCACCCGGCCATCGCCGCTACGGATCACCGCGGCGGCCACTTCAATACGCGTCACGTTCAGATCGTCTCCGTTTCCTGCAGCGCCGCCCGGTACCAGCGCTGGAAGGCCGGCCACTGATAGACGGTGGCGACATAGGTGGTTGCCTCGGCGGGCAGGTCCACCTGATAACTGTGAAAGCGCGCCGCTACCGGCGCGTAGAAGGCATCGGCGAGACTGGCATGGCCGAACAGGAAGGGACCGTCCGCGCCGAACTGCTGCCGGCAATGCTGCCAGAGCGCGCAGACGCGGCGTATGTCGGCCTGCGCCTCCTCGGGAATGTGCTCCAGGCGGGCCTCGCGCTTGAGGTCCATGGGCAGATGCGTGCGCAGGGCGGCAAAACCGCTGTGCATCTCGGCGCACACGGAGCGGGCCACTGCCCGGGCATATTCCCCCCGCGGCCACAGATAGGCCTCCGGGAAGCGCTCGGCCAGGTATTCGCCAATGGCCAGCGAATCCCAGACCGGCCCGAAATCGGTGAGCAGTACCGGCACCCGGCCACTGGGCGAGTGCTCGCCGATGCGCTGCGCGGTATCCGGCTGGCGCAGGGCAATGCGCCGCTCCTGGTAGGGCTCGCCGGTCAGTTCCAGGGCCAGCGCGGCACGCAGCGACCAGGACGAGTAGTTCTTGTTGCCGATCACCAGGGTCAGGGACATGAAGCACCTCTCAGTCGCCGGGAGGGTTGCTCGCCCCATCCCGGCGCTGGATGGGCACGGACTGACTCAGGCCGAGCCAGGGTGGCTCTCACCACCCTGCTCATGTGCAGATCAGGTGCGGTATTCCGCGTTGATCTTCACGTACTCGTGGGACAGGTCGGTGGTCCAGATGGTCTCGCTGCAGGCGCCACGACCCAGCTCGATACGGATGGTGATCTCCTCGCGGGCCATCACCGCCGCGCCCTGGGCCTCGGTATAGGTCGCCGCGCGGCAGCCCTGGCTGGCGATGCAGACCTCGCCGAGGAACACGTCGATCTTGCTTACGTCGAGGTTTGGCACGCCGGCATAACCGACGGCGGCGAGGATGCGCCCCCAGTTCGGGTCCGAGGCGAACAGCGCAGTCTTGATCAGCGGCGAATGGGCCACGGCGTAGGCCACGTCCAGGCACTCCTGGTGGTTGGTGCCGCCGTTGACCTGCACGGTGACAAACTTGGTGGCACCCTCACCGTCGCGCACGATGGCCTGGGCGACTTCCATGAACACTTCGCACACCGCCTGCTTGAGCTTGGCGAACAGCTCGCCGGAGGCCGCGGTGATCTCAGGCAGCTTGGCCTGACCGGTGGCGATCAGCATGCAGCAGTCGTTGGTGGAGGTGTCGCCGTCGATGGTGATGCGGTTGAACGACATGTTAGCCGCGTCGCGCACCAGGTCCTGCAGCACATCCCGCGCCACCTTGGCATCCGTGGCGATGTAGCCGAGCATGGTGGCCATGTTCGGGCGGATCATGCCGGCGCCCTTGGAGATGCCGGTCACGGTGACGGTCACGCCATCGTGCTGGAACTGGCGGCTGGCACCCTTGGGCAGGGTGTCGGTGGTCATGATGCCGGTGGCGGCCTCGGCCCAGTGGTTCTCGGACAGGTCATCCAGGGCAGCCTGCAAGGCGCCCTCGATCTTGGCCACGGGCAGCGGCTCGCCGATCACCCCGGTGGAGAACGGCAGCACGGCGCTTTCCGGCACGCCGGTCAGCGCGGCCAGCGCGGCGCAGGTACGACGGGCATTCGCCAGGCCATCGGCACCGGTGCCGGCGTTGGCGTTGCCGGTATTGGTCAGCAGATAACGGACATCACCCGACATGCGCTCACGGGTGATCAGCACCGGCGCGGCACAGAAGGCATTGGTGGTGGTGACACCCGCCACGCGAGAACCCTCGGCGCAGCGCATGACCACCACATCCTTGCGCCCGACGCGCTTGATGCCAGCAGAGGCGATGCCGAGTTCGAAACCGGGGACCGGGTGCAGGGTGGGCAGAGGGCCAAGACCGACAGCCATGGAAGCGCTCCTGATTCAGAGTGAAATACGCCGTTTAGGCGTTGCAGTGTAAGGAAAAACGCCGCGAGCGGGAGAACCCGTCGCGGCGCTGGCAAGACAGGGGGCAGTCCCTATTGGACCTGCCCATGGCAATGCTTGTATTTCTTGCCGGAACCGCAGGGGCACGGCTCATTGCGGCCGATCTTCGGCTCGGTGCGCACCGCTGTGGCTGCGGTCGCGCCAGCCGTTTCGCCTTGGGGTTGCGGAGCATCCGGCTCCAGCGCCGGTGCGGCGGCATGCTGGAACTGCATGCGCTTGGCCATTTCCTCGGCCTCGCGACGCAGACGCGCCTCTTCCTCTGCCGGATCCTCGCGACGCACCTGCACATGGGACAGCACGCGAATGGTGTCGCGACGGATGCTCTCGAGCAGCTCCTGGAACAGGTTGAAGGACTCGCGCTTGTATTCCTGCTTGGGGTTCTTCTGGGCGTAGCCGCGCAGGTGGATGCCGTGGCGCAGGTGATCCATGGTGGACAGGTGGTCCTTCCACAGGTCGTCCAGCACACGCAGCAGGATCTGCTTCTCGAAAGTGCGCAGCGCCTCGGCGCCGGCCAGCGCCTCCTTCTCGGCGTAGGCGGCCAGCAGGGCGTCGCGGATCTTCTCGCGCAGGCTTTCCTCGTGCAGGTGATCGTCTTCGTCAAGCCACTGCTGCAGCGGCAGATCCAGCCCGAAGTCGCTGCGCAGGGTAGCCTCCAGGCCCTTGATGTCCCACTGTTCGGGCAGCGACTGCGGCGGCAGGTGCTGGTTGATGGCGTTGGCCAGCACTTCGTCGCGGAACTCGGCGATGGTTTCGCCCACGTCCTGGGCGGCCAGCAGGCTGTTGCGCATGTGATAGATCACCTTGCGCTGCTCGTTGGCCACGTCGTCGAATTCCAGCAGCTGCTTGCGGATGTCGAAGTTGCGACCCTCCACCTTGCGCTGTGCCTTTTCGATGGCGTTGGTGACCATGCGGTGCTCGATGGCCTCGCCGGACTGCATGCCCAGCGCCTTCATGAAGTTCTTCACCCGGTCGGAGGCGAAGATGCGCATCAGACCGTCTTCCAGCGACAGGTAAAAGCGGCTGGAGCCCGGGTCGCCCTGGCGACCGGCGCGGCCGCGCAGCTGGTTGTCGATGCGGCGGGACTCGTGACGCTCGGAGGCGATCACATGCAGACCGCCGGCCTCGATCACCTGCTGGTGACGCTTCTGCCAGTCGCTCTTGATCTGCGCGATCTGCGCCTCGGTGGGGTTCTCCAGCGCCGCGACTTCCACTTCCCAGTTGCCGCCCAGCAGGATGTCGGTACCCCGACCCGCCATGTTGGTGGCGATGGTCACCGCGCCGGGGCGACCGGCTTGGGCGATGATCTCGGCTTCCTTGTCGTGATACTTGGCGTTCAGCACGTTGTGGGCAATGCCGGCCTTGTTCAGCAGCTGGGAGACATACTCGGAGCTTTCGATCGAGGCGGTGCCGACCAGCACCGGGCGGCCCTTGGCCTGGCAGTCCTGGATGTCGGTGATGATCGCCTGGTACTTCTCTTCCTGGGTCAGGTAGACCAGGTCGTTGTAATCGATCCGCGCGACATCCTTGTTGGTGGGGATGACCACCACGGCCAGGCCGTAGATCTGCTGGAACTCGAACGCCTCGGTGTCCGCGGTGCCGGTCATGCCGGACAGCTTCTTGTACAGGCGGAAGTAGTTCTGGAAGGTGGTCGACGCCAGGGTCTGGCTTTCGGCCTGAATCTGCAGCCCTTCCTTCGCCTCGATGGCCTGGTGCAGGCCCTCGGAGAGGCGGCGGCCGGGCATGGTACGGCCGGTGTGCTCGTCGATCAGCAGCACCTGGCCATTCTGCACGATGTATTCGACGTTGCGGTTGAACAGCGTGTGGGCGCGCAGGCCGGCATACACGTGGGTGAGCAGCGACAGGTTGTGCGCCGAGTAGAGGCTTTCGCCTTCGGCCAGCAGGCCGGCGCCGGTGAGCATGTCCTCGACGAACTGATGGCCTTCCTCGTTCAGCTCGACCTGACGGGTCTTCTCGTCGATGCGGTAGTGGCCCTGCTGGGTGACCACGCCTTCCTCTTCCTCGATGTGGCGCTTGAGGCGTGGGATCAGCTGGTTGATCTGCTGGTACAGGCGCGAGCTGTCCTCGGCCTGGCCGGAGATGATCAGCGGCGTGCGCGCCTCGTCAATGAGGATGGAGTCGACTTCGTCGATGACCGCGAAATTCAGTTCGCGCTGGAACTTGTCCTCCAGGCTGAAGGCCATGTTGTCGCGCAGGTAGTCGAAGCCGAATTCGTTGTTGGTGCCGTAGGTGATATCGGCGGCGTAGGCGGCGCGCTTCTCCTCCGGCGGCTGGAAAGGCGTGACCACGCCGACGCTCAGGCCGAGGAATTCGTACAGCGGGCGCATCCAGTTGGCGTCGCGGCGGGCCAGGTAGTCGTTGACGGTGACCACGTGCACGCCCTTGCCTTCCAGCGCATTGAGGTACACGGCCAGGGTCGCCACCAGGGTCTTGCCCTCACCGGTGCGCATTTCGGCGATCTTGCCTTCGTGCAGGGTCATGCCGCCGATCAGCTGGACATCAAAATGGCGCATGCCCATGACGCGCTTGCCGGCCTCGCGGGCCACGGCAAAGGCTTCAGGCAGCAACTGATCGAGGGTCTCGCCCTTGGCCAGGCGCTCGCGGAACTCCGCGGTCTTGGCGCGCAGCTGCTCGTCGGTAAGCGCCAGCATCTGCTCTTCGAGCGCATTGACGGCTTTCACCGTCTTGAGCATGCGTTTGACTTCCCGCTCGTTCTTGCTGCCAAAGAGTTTTTTCAGGAGAGGCGCAAACATATCGACTGGTTCTTCCACGCATTTGAATGGAGGGCGACCAGGCAGCCGCCCGCGCAACCTGCGGCTGCGCACGAAGAGGGCATTCTACTCGGAATCGGGAATCAGGAAAGCGACCTTGTCCAGCTTGTTCGCCAGGCCGGCGATCACGGGAGAAGCGGGTGAAATTCCGACACAAACGCAGATAACAGGCTGACAACCGGCCGAGGCGGGTTGTCAGCAGGCGGCCTGCTCAGTTCTGAGCCTTGGCGCGCGCGATGAAGCTGTAGGGGTTTACCTGGCGACCATCCTTGATCACCTCGAAGTGAACATGCGGCCCGGTCGAGCGCCCCGAGCTACCGACCTTGGCGATCACCTGGCCCCGTTGCACCAGCTCGCCGACCCTTACCATGTTTTCCTTGTTGTGGGCGTACAGGGTGACGTGGCCATCGCCATGATTGATCTCGACCATGGTGCCGTAACCGCTCTTGCGACCGGACCAGGTCACTACGCCAGCAGCCACCGCCACTACGTCGCTGCCCTCGCGGGCGGCAAAGTCCACGCCCTTGTGCATGCGCTGCTGGCCAGTAAACGGATCGTTGCGGCGGCCGAACGGCGAGGACAGGTAACCCTGGGTCACCGGCCGACCGGACACGTTGCCAGCCTCGCTCAGACGGCGCTCGGCAAGCACTTCCTCCAGCACTTCCAACTGCTGCTCCCGGCTGTCCAGACGCTCCATCAGCTCATCGAGCGTCTGCAGGAAAGGGGGCGGTGCAAAGAAGGCGTTTTCCAGCAGCTCCTCAGGACCACCCTGCCCCACGCTGAGGGAGAAATCGAATTCGCGGGTATCCAGCCTGGCCAGCTCGGTCAGACGCTCGCCCAGTGCATCCAGGCGGGTCAGGCGCGCCTGCATTTCCGCGATGTGCACACCGAAGGCGTCCAGCTGCCGCTGTGCCGTCAGGCGAGCGTCGGCCAACTTGGCGCGCTGCTCTTCCATATGGGCGGCCATGCGCCCCTCTGCGTCGCTGAAGAACGGGTACAGCGCACCGCCAAGAGCGATGCCGCCCGCAAGGGTCAGCATTGCCAGCACACCGGCGCCGATGGACAACAGCCGCACGTCGATACTGAGCGAACGCGCCGCACCATTACGCTGACCGAGCAGAATGATTTGCATAACTCCCCCTTGGGTAACGCCGCGACCGCTGGGCATATTTGCTACCATGCGACCCCGCCAACTACAGGCTTTCCTGCCATGACTTTTCGTCCCTTGCCGGCCCGGACTCCCACCGCGCTGCTGCGCGATGCCAAACCTCTCAAGGCGCTGTTCGGCGAAGCCCAGCGGCTTGCCCGGCTGCAGGCGCTTCTGGAAAGCCAGTTGCAACCCGCCGCCCGCCCGCATTGCCATATCGCCTCATGGCGCGAAGGCTGTCTGCTGCTGATCATCACCGATGGCCACTGGGCCACCCGCTTGCGCTATCAGCAACCCCGCCTGCTGCGTCAATTGCGGGGACTGGAGGAGTTCGCGAACCTATCGAGAATCCTCTTCAAGGTGCAACCTCCCGCCACCCAGCAACGTGACCCAGGTCACGCTTTGCAGCTTTCGCAAACCGCCGCGTCCCATTTGTGCGAGACGGCGGACACGATCAGCGACCCAACCCTGCGCGCAGCACTCCTGCGCCTGGCCAGCCGCGTCAAGAAACACGACCCGGAATAATGGCTCAATGCGATCATGCAAGAAGAGAGCCATACAGGCAAGTAGCCATTACCGGCGCGGGCATCACGCATCGGGAGCACTGAAGCAGGGCTCGAGCGGCAAGCGATTGCCGCCCGGCGACAATTCGCAGGCATGAAAAAGCCACCCGAAGGTGGCTGTTTCATGAGAGGGAGAGCGAAAAAGGCTTAGCCGGCTGCTGCCGGGCGCATGTAGGAGATGGGAGCGTTCTTGATGTCGTCGAAGGTCACCATTTCCCAGGCATCCTGCTGTGCCAGCAGGCTGCGCAACAGGCGGTTGTTCAACGCGTGTCCGGACTTGTAGCCATGGAACTCGCCGATCAGGCTGTAGCCCAGCAGGTACAGGTCACCAATGGCATCCAGGATCTTGTGCTTGACGAATTCGTCCTCATACCGCAGGCCGTCCTCGTTGAGCACACCCTGCTCATCGACCACGATGGCATTCTCGACGCTGCCGCCCAGGGCCAGGTTGTGGGAGCGCAGGAATTCGATGTCGCGCATGAAGCCGAAGGTGCGCGCGCGGCTGACTTCCTTGACGAACGAGGTACTGGAGAAGTCCACGCTGGCGATCTGGGTGCGACCGTGGAACACCGGGTGGTCGAAATCGATTTCGAAGCCGACCTTGAAGCCGTCGAAAGGACGGAAGGTGGCGCGCTTGTCGCCGTCCGTGACGGTGACTTCACGCTTGATGCGAATGAATTTCTTCGGCGCATCCTGCTCCTGCAGACCCGCGGACTGGATCAGGAACACGAAGGGACCGGCGCTACCGTCCATGATGGGCACTTCCGGCGCGGACAGCTCGACAATGGCGTTATCGATGCCCAGCCCGGCCAGGGCGGAGAGCAGATGCTCGACGGTATCCACCTTCACGCTGCCGTTGTAGAGAGTGGTCGACATCGTGGTCTCGCCGACATTCTCGGCGGTCGCCTGGATTTCCACGACAGGATCGAGGTCGACACGACGGAAGACGATGCCGGCATCCGCGGGCGCGGGCTTCAGGGTCAGGTAAACCTTTTCCCCCGAGTGCAAGCCAACGCCAGTGGCACGGATGACGTTCTTGAGAGTGCGTTGCTTGATCATGGCAGTGGCTGCTGTTGATAGGATTGCGAATACGTGTCAAATGAGGCCGGAATCATAGCAGACCCGGCCTTAAGTGAACACCAATCAATCCTTCACCCCTCATAGTTTTTATTAATCTGCCTGACGACGCAGGAAGGCCGGAATGTCCAGGTAATCGAGATCTTCCTGGGGGTTCTGCTTGGCCGCGGTGGACGGACCCGTGCTGCGCATCACCGTTGGCCGGTCATAATCCCGGTAATTGACCGGCTGCTCGGCACGGCCCGCTGCTGCCGGAGCAGGTGCGGCGGCCTGGGCGACCTGGGTGTTGTCCACCACCTTGACCGGCTTCTCCTGACGCACCTGAGGACCCAGACCGGTCGCCACCACGGTGACATGCAGCTCGTCGCGCAGTTCCGGATCCACCACGGCACCCACCTTGACGGTCGCATGCTCGGAAGCGAAGGCGTTGACGATCTCGCCCACGGCCGAGTACTCGCCAAGGGACAGGTCCAGACCCGCGGTGATGTTGACCAGGATGCCGCGCGCGCCCTGCAGGTTGACGTCTTCCAGCAGCGGGTTGCGGATCGCCGCCTCAGTGGCCTCGCGGGCACGGTTCGGGCCGCTGGCGCTGCCGGTACCCATCATGGCCATGCCCATTTCGGCCATCACGGTCTTCACGTCGGCGAAGTCCACGTTCATCAGACCTTCGCGCAACATGATGTCGGAAATGCCACGTACCGCGCCGCACAGCACGTCATCGGCCTTGGCGAAGGCCGACAGCAGCGACGCATCCTTGCCCAGGATGGTCAGCAGCTTTTCGTTGGGGATGGTGATCAGCGAGTCGACGCTCTCGGACAACTGGCGGATGCCCTCGTCGGCCACCACCTGGCGCTTCTTGCCCTCGAACGGGAACGGACGGGTCACCACGGCTACCGTCAGGATGCCCATTTCCTTGGCGACCTGGGCGATGATCGGCGCCGCACCGGTACCGGTGCCGCCGCCCATGCCAGTGGTGATGAAGACCATGTCGGCGCCCTGCAGTACTTCGGCGATGCGCTCGCGATCCTCCAGGGCGGCCTGACGGCCTACTTCCGGATTGGTGCCGGCACCCAGCCCCTTGGTCACACTGCGACCCAGCTGCAGGATGGTGCGGGCGTGCACATTCTTCAGCGCCTGGGCATCGGTGTTGGCACAGATGAACTCCACGCCCTCGATGCTGCTGCGCACCATGTGGTTGACGGCGTTACCGCCACCACCGCCCACACCGATGACTTTGATGACCGCACTTGGCGTCACGTTGTCTACTAGCTCGAACATAATCCCTCTCCTCTCTTCTCGTCTTTATCGCCCACTGCTACCACTTATTCAGAAATTGCCCTGGAACCACCGCTTCATTTTTTCCAGGACAGAAACACTGGGTTCTTCGTCGTACATGCCCGGGCTCGACACGACGAAGCCTTCGGCCTGTTTTTTCAAGCCGTACAGCAGCAGGCCCACGCCTGTTGAATAAATGGGATTGCGCACAACATCGATCAGTCCCTTGACGCTGTGCGGAACTCCCAGGCGTACCGGCATATGGAAGATTTCTTCCGCCAGTTCTACAGCCCCTTCCATTTTCGCCGTGCCACCGGTGAGCACGATTCCGGCCGGAATCATGTCTTCATATCCGCTGCGGCGAAGTTCGGCCTGGATCAGGGTGAACAACTCGTCGTAACGAGGCTCCACCACTTCCGCCAGGGCCTGACGGGACAATTCCCGCGGCGGGCGATCGCCCACGCTGGGAACTTTGATTGTTTCACCCGCTCCTGCCAGATTGGCAAGCGCGCAAGCATACCGAATCTTGATCTCCTCGGCATACTGGGTCGGTGTGCGCAAGGCCATGGCAATGTCATTGGTCACCTGGTCACCCGCAATGGGAATAACCGCAGTGTGACGAATCGCACCTTCGGTGAAGATGGCGATATCGGTGGTACCGCCACCAATATCCACCAGACACACCCCCAGTTCTTTTTCATCCTCGGTCAATACCGCATACGCCGATGCCAGTTGTTCGAGAATGATGTCGTCAACTTCCAGGCCACAACGCCGCACACACTTTTCGATGTTCTGCGCCGAATTCACCGCGCAGGTCACCACATGCACCTTGGCTTCCAGACGCACACCGCACATGCCGAGCGGTTCGCGCACCCCTTCCTGGTTATCCACCACATAGTCCTGCGGCAGGGTGTGCAGCACACGCTGGTCGGCGGGAATGGCCACCGCCTGGGCGGCATCCAGCACCCGGTCCAGGTCGGCACGGGTCACCTCGCGGTCGCGGATGGCCACGATGCCATGGGAATTCAGACTGCGGATGTGGCTGCCTGCCAATCCCACATAGGCCGAGTGGATGTAGCAGCCCGCCATCTGCTGGGCTTCTTCCACGGCACGCTGGATGGACTGCACGGTGGACTCGATATTCACCACCACACCTTTCTTCAGGCCGCGAGAGGGGTGGGAGCCAATGCCGACGATTTCCAACCGGCCGTCCTCACGCACTTCACCGACCAGCGCCACCACCTTGGACGTGCCGATGTCCAGGCCGACGATCATCTTGCCGCTCTGCACAGTAGACATAGCTGTCGCTTTCTCCTTAATTCACGGCGCCGCCGCCGGCGGCCCGTGTGCCCGCATCCGCCGCCGCCAGCCAGGTGACCGCCAGGCCGTTGGCATAACGCAGGTCGATGCGTGCGATGTTCTCGATCCGGTCCTTGAGAGTCTTGTCGTGGATGGTCAGGAACCGCCGGACCTTCTCCACCACATGATCCCGACCGAGCAGCAGTTCGATGCGCTGCCCACTTTCCTTCGCCTCCAGGGTGGCGAACCAGCTGCCGCGCTCGCGCAGCTCCAGACGTGCGATGGCAAACCCCTGCGGCCGCAACATCTGACTGAGCACCTGGTACTGCTGCATCATCCCCTGGCGCGCCCGCTCAGGTCCGAGCAACTGGGGCAGTTGCCGATAGCGCTCGATGGCCTCGAAGGCGTAGGCCTCGCCACGATTGTTCAGCAGCGCACCCTCTCCCCAGCGGGCGATGGGCAGGTGCTCGTTCAATTCAATCTCCACTTCGTCCGGCCAAACGCGCCGCACCTGCGCGTGGGCAATCCACGGCAGCGCCTCGAGATCATGCCGCAGACCTTCCAGGTCCACGCCGAAGAAGCGGGTGCTTACGTAGGGCTCGATGACCCGCTCGACTTCTTCCGGCGCGGTGAAGGTCAGTTTGCCGGCGATGCCGATGCGCGCGATCGGCCGGTCCAAATAAGGCTGCAACTGCTGGAACAGCGCGACGCCGCCCATCAGCAGCGCCACCAGCAGCAACGGCCAGGTGAAACGCTTGAATGCGCTGAAATCCGGCTTCGGCAAACGCTCGCGCAGCGGCGTCCGGACCACCGGACGGCTGGCGCCCCGCGGCGCCGGCTTGCGGCCGGGCCCGGGTTGCTGATGACGAAGCAGGATGCTCAGCATGTCAGGAGCGTGCCTCCAGGCTGTCGGCGAGGATCGCCAGGACCAGTTGCTGGAAGTCCAGGCCCGCGGCGCGAGCCGCCATCGGCACCAGGCTGTGATCGGTCATGCCCGGCACGGTGTTCACTTCCAGCAGCCAGAAACGACCCTCGGCGTCCTGCATCACGTCCGCACGCGCCCAGCCCCGAGTGCCCACCGCCGCGCAGGCACGCGCGGTCAGCTCACGCAGCTCGGCTTCCTTGTCGGCGCTCAGGCCGCAGGGTATGCGGTACTGGGTATCGTTGGAGAGGTATTTGGCCTCGTAGTCGTAGAAGCTGTTGGGCGTGCCCAGCGCAATCGGTGGCAGCACCTCGCCCCGCAGCATGGCGATGGTGAATTCCGGCCCCTGGATCCACTGCTCGACCAGCACCTGCGAATCGAAACGGCTGGCCTCCTGCCAGGCGGCCACCAGCGCCTCGACGCTCTCCACCTTGGCCATGCCGATGCTGGAGCCTTCGTGGGCCGGCTTGACGATCAGCGGGAAGCCCAGCTCGCGGGCAGCCGCGTGACAGTCCTCGACGCTGGCCAGCGCGGCGTGGCGCGGCGTCGGCAGGCCCAGGCTCTGCCAGACCTGCTTGGTGCGCAGCTTGTCCATGGCCAGCGCGGAAGCCAGCACGCCGCTGCCGGTGTAGGGAATACCCAGGCACTCCAGCAGGCCCTGCATGCTGCCGTCTTCACCGCCACGCCCATGCAGGACGATGAAGGCGCGGTCGATCTTCTCGCCCTGCAGTCGCGCCAGCAGGTCGCTGCCGACGTCGATGCCGAAGGCGTCCACACCGGCGTCCCGCAGGGCCTGGAGCACGGCGGCGCCGGATTTCAGCGACACCTCGCGCTCCGCGCTGCGACCGCCGTAGAGCACGGCCACCCGGCCGAAGTCGCGGGGGTCGATCACTGCGGCGTTCATGCTGCGCCCTCCTCGGCTGCGGCAAACAGCGGATGCTTGACCAGCTGCGGCGCCAGGCTGCCGATGTCACCAGCGCCCTGGCAGAGCAGGATGTCGCCGGCGCGCAGCAGCGGCTTGAGCACCGGGGCCAGATCGGTGCCGCGCTCGACGTAGATGGGGTCCAGTTGGCCGCGCTGGCGGATGCTGTGGCACAGATTGCGGCTGTCGGCGCCGGGTATCGGCTCCTCGCCGGCCGGATAGACCTCCATCAGCAGCAGCACGTTGGCGTCCGCCAATACCTGGACGAAGTCCTCGTACAGGTCGCGGGTACGGGTGAAGCGGTGCGGTTGATAGACCATCACCAGGCGGCGCTCCGGCCAACCACCTCGCACCGCCTTGATCACCGCCGCCACTTCGCGCGGGTGGTGACCGTAGTCGTCCACCAGCATCACGCCGCCGCCGTCCACCGGCAGCTCGTCATAGACCTGGAAGCGCCGGCCGACCCCCTGGAAACCCTCCAGGCCGGCGACGATGGCGTCGTCCTCGATGCCTTCGTCACTGGCGATGGCGATGGTGGCCAGGGCGTTGAGCACGTTGTGCACGCCGGGCATGTTCACGGTGACCGGCATCGGCGCCTTGCCTTCGCGCAGCACGGTGAAATGGGTGCGCATGCCTTCCTGACGGATGTCCACGGCGCGCAGGTCGGCATCTTCGGTGAAGCCGTAGGTAACGGTCGGCCGGCCGATCTGCGGCAGGATCTCGCGTACCACCGGGTCGTCAATGCACAACACCGCCAGGCCGTAGAACGGCAGGTTGTGCAGGAAGTCCACGAAGGTCTTCTTCAGCTTGTTGAAGTCACCCTCGTAAGTGCTCATGTGGTCGGCGTCGATGTTGGTGACCACGGCCACCATCGGCTGCAGATGCAGGAAGCTGGCGTCGCTCTCGTCGGCTTCGGCGATCAGGTAGCGACTGCCGCCCAGCTGGGCATTGGTGCCGGCGGCGGTCAGCTTGCCGCCGATCACGAAGGTCGGATCCAGCCCGGCGGCGGCGAACACCGAGGCCAGCAGGCTGGTGGTGGTGGTCTTGCCGTGCGTGCCGGCCACCGCGATGCCATGGCGGTAGCGCATCAGCTCGGCAAGCATCTCGGCGCGCGGCACCACCGGGATACGGCGCTCCAGGGCACGGGCCACTTCCGGGTTGCTGTGGTTGATGGCGCTGGAGACCACCAGCACATCGGCGTCCTCGACGTTCTCGGCCTGGTGGCCGATGAACACATGGGCACCGAAGCCTTCCAGGCGCGCGGTCACCGGCGAGGCCTTGATATCCGAGCCGGACACTTCATAGCCAAGGTTGAGCAGCACCTCGGCGATACCGCACATGCCCACCCCGCCGATGCCGACGAAATGGATGCGGCGGATGCGACGCATGCGCCGTACTTCAGCCTTGGCGGCAGCGGGCGACTTAGCCACGGGCCACCTCCAGGCAGATATCCACCACGTCACGGGTGGCATTCGGCTTGGCCAACGTCCGGGCGGCGGAGCCCATGGCCTCGAGTCGTTGCGGTTGCATCAGTACCTCGTTTAGCTGCGCGGCCAGCCCGGCCGCATCAGTAGTGGCTTGCGGCAGCAGGACGGCGGCGCCCTCGCGTGCCAGGAATTCGGCGTTGCGGCTCTGGTGGTCGTCGATGGCGTGCGGCAACGGCACCAGGAAGGACGGCAGCCCGGCGGCGGCCAGCTCGCTGACGGTCAGCGCACCAGCACGGCAGATCACCAGGTCGGCCCACGCATAGGCACCGGCCATGTCTTCGATGAAGGGCACCACATGGGCCTTCACCCCGGCCTCGTCATAGCGGGCCTTGGTGATGTCGGCATGGGCGGTACCGGTCTGGTGCACCACGGCCGGGCGCTCCGCATCCAGCAGGTGGGACAGCGCCGCCGGCACCAGCTTGTTCAGCGGCTCGGCGCCCAAGCTGCCGCCCAGCACCAGCAGGTTGGCCTGGCGGCCGAGCAGCGCGGCCCGCGCCGGCACCGCGAACACCTCGCTGCGCACCGGATTGCCGGTGGTGCGACGCTGCGCACCGGCCGGGAAGGTATTCGGAAAGGCTTCGCAGATGCGTTTCGCAAAGCGCGCCAGCAGGCGATTGGCGGTACCGGCCACCGCGTTCTGCTCGTGGATGATCAGCGGCACGCCGGCCAGACGCGCGGCGAGCCCGCCCGGGCCGGTGACATAGCCACCCATGCCCAGCACGCACACCGGCTTGAGCTCGCGCACGATCCGGCGCGCCTGCAGCAGGGCGCCGAAGATCTCGAACGGTGCCTTGAGCAGGGCCTTCAGACCCTTGCCACGCAGGCCGCCGACCTGAATCAGGTGCAGCGGCAGACCGGCCTCCGGCACCAGGCGGTTCTCGATACCGCGCGGGGTGCCCAGCCAGTGCACGCGGTAACCGCGCGCCTGGAATTCGCGCGCGCAGGCCAGCGCCGGGAACACGTGGCCCCCGGTGCCGCCAGCCATGATCAGGACATTACCGGGCATGTATCACTTCCTCCTCGGCAAGATCCTTCTCGCTGAATTCCGTCGCCCCGCCCAGCAACTGCCGGCGTTCCCAGTCGATGCGCAGCAGCATCGCCAGGCTGACGCAGCAGATCATCAGCGAGCTGCCGCCGTAGCTGAGGAACGGCAGGGTCAGGCCCTTGGTCGGCAGCAGGCCGACGTTCACGCCGATGTTGATGAGAATCTGACCGATCCACAGGAGGGCCAGGCCGTAGGCCACATAGGCGGCAAAATGCTGCTTGGCCTGTTCGGCCCACAGGCCGATGTACAGGGCACGCAAACAGACGAACACCAGCAGCGCCAGGGTGGCCAGCGCGCCGATCATGCCCAGTTCCTCGGCGAGGATGGCGAACACGAAATCGGTGTGTGCTTCGGGCAGGTAGAACTGTTTCTGGATGCTGTTGCCCAGGCCGACCCCGAACCATTCGCCACGCCCGAAGGCGATCAGCGCCTGGGTCAGCTGGTAGCCGGCACCGAACTGATCGGACCAGGGATCGGTGAAGGTGGTCAGGCGCGCCACCCGGTACGGCTGGGTCTTGACCAGCAGCCAGACCACACCGATGGCCAGACCGGCGGACAGGCCGAAGCGCACCAGGCCCACACCACCGAGGAACAGCATGCCGGCCGCCGCACCCAGCAGCACCACGGTGGCGCCGAAGTCAGGCTCGAGCAGTAGCAGCACGGCCATGGGGATCAGCACGGCGATCGGCTTGAGGAACCCGCGCCAGCTTTCGCGTACTTCTTCCTGGCGGCGCACCAGATAACCGGCCAGGTAGACCACCACGAACACCTTGGCCAGTTCGGAGGCCTGCAGGTTCAGCGGCCCCAGGTGAATCCAGCGGATCGAACCATTGATCTCGCGACCCACCAGCAGCACCAGCAGGAGCAGGACGAAGGCCGCCGCCAGCAGCAGCCAGCCCAGCCGTTTCCAGGTGGCCACCGGCACCATGAGCACCACCGCTCCGGCGACCAGCCCGATGAGCAGGAAGCTGCCCTGGCGAATGCCGTAGTGCAGCGGTCCGCTCAACTGGGCGGCGGCCACTTCCGAGGACGCCGAGGTCACCATCACCAGCCCGAGCCCGAGCAGCACCAGGCAGCCCAGCAGCAACGGGACGTCCAGATCGACTCCCCGAGGGCTGAGCAGCGGTGACGGCGACGGGCGCAGGAAGGTCATCATGCCGGCAGCGCCTCCACGGCGGCGGCGAACAGACGACCGCGCTCCTCGAAGTTCTTGAACATGTCCAGGCTGGCGCAGGCCGGCGACAGCAGCACCGCGTCGCCCGGCTCGGACAGCTCGGCACAACGCTGCACGGCCTCGTCCAGGCTGGCGACGCGCACCTGTGGCACGGCGTCTCCCAGGGCCTCGGCAATCAGCCCGGCGTCACGACCGAGCAGCACCACGGCGCGGCAGTGCCGGGCCACCGGATCGCGCAGCGAGGAGAAATCCGCACCCTTGCCGTCGCCACCGGCGATCAGCACCAGTTGGCCGCGTATATCCGCGCCCAGGCCTTCGATGGCCGCCAGGGCAGCACCCACGTTGGTGGCCTTGGAATCGTCGTAGTAATTCACCTCGCGGCGCTCGCGCACCCACTGGCAGCGGTGCGGCAGGCCGGCAAAGGTTCTCAGGGTCTCCAGCATCGGCGCGAAGGGCAGGCCGACGGCATGCCCCAACGCGAGCGCCGCCAGGGCGTTGGCCTGGTTGTGGGCGCCACGGATCTTCAGTTCGCGGGCCGGCATCAGCGGCTCGAACTGGAAGGCCAGCCACTTCTCGCCCTGTTCCTCGATCAGGCCGAAGCCGCGGAAGTCCGGCTTGCCGAGCCCGAAGGTCCAGCACGGCAGCTGGTCGGCCACCAACGGCCGGGACAACGCATCGTCGCGGTTGACCACTACCTGGCGGGCGCCGCGGAAGATGCGGTGCTTGGCCAGGTGATAGGCCTGCAGGTCGGCATAGCGGTCCATGTGGTCTTCGCTGACGTTCAGGCAGGTGGCCACCTCGGCATTCAGCCAGTCGGTGGTTTCCAGCTGGAAGCTGGACAGCTCGATCACGTACAGCTCGACATCATCAGCCAGCAGGTCGAGCGCCGGCGTGCCGAGGTTGCCACCCACCGCCACCTTCCGGCCGGCCGCCGCCGCCATCTCACCTACCAGGGTGGTGACGGTGCTCTTGGCGTTGGAGCCGGTGATGGCGACGATCGGCGCCTTCGCCTCGCGGGCGAACAGCTCGATGTCGCCGGACAGCTTCACGCCGCGTGCGGCAACCTGTTGCAATGCCGGCGTGGCCAGCGCCAGGCCGGGGCTGACCAGCAGCTCGCTGGCACGGCAGAGGAAGTCGACGTCCAGCGCGCCGCAGCGCACCTCCACCTGCGGGAAGTCGCGGCGCAGGGTTGCCAGCTCGGGCGGATTGGCGCGGGTGTCGGCCACCGCAAACGGCAATCCCCGGCGCGCCAGATGGCGCACCAGGGACATGCCGCTCTTGCCGAGGCCGACAACGATGCGGAATTGGTCGGAAGCGATCAGGCTCATGACATACGGCGCCTCAACGCAGCTTCAGACTGGAAAGACCGATCAGCACCAGGACCACCGTGATGATCCAGAAGCGCACGATCACCCGGGGCTCGGGCCAGCCTTTGAGTTCGAAATGGTGGTGGATCGGCGCCATGCGGAACACGCGCTTGCCGGTCAACTTGAAGCTGGCGACCTGGATCATCACCGACAGGGTTTCCATGACGAACACGCCGCCCATGATGAACAACACGATTTCCTGGCGGACGATCACCGCGATGGTGCCCAGCGCGGCGCCGAGGGCCAGGGCACCCACGTCGCCCATGAACACCTGGGCCGGGTAGGTGTTGAACCACAGGAAACCCAGGCCGGCGCCGATCAGCGCGCTGCAGAAGACGATCAGCTCGCCCGCGCCCGGCACGTAGGGGATCAGCAGGTACTGGGCGAAATTGGCGTTGCCGGACAGGTAGCAGAAGATGCCCAGGGCACCGCCGACCAGCACGGTCGGCATGATGGCCAGGCCGTCCAGGCCGTCGGTGAGGTTCACCGCGTTGCTGGAGCCGACGATCACGAAATAGGTCAGCACGACGAACCCGATGCCCAGCGGCAGCACGGCATCCTTGAAGAACGGCAGGATGAAGGTGGTCTCGATCGGGTTCTCGGCGGTCAGGTAGAGAAACAGCGCCGCGCCCAGGCCGAACACCGACTGCCAGAAGTACTTCCAGCGGCTCGGCAGCCCGCGGGAGTTCTTCTCGATCACCTTGCGGTAGTCGTCCACCCAGCCAATGGCACCGAACAGCAGGGTCACGGCCAGCACCACCCAGACATAACGGTTGGACAGGTCAGCCCACAGCAAGGTGCTGATGGTGATCGCGGAGAGAATCAGCGCGCCGCCCATGGTCGGGGTGCCCTTCTTGGACAGGTGCGACTGCGGGCCGTCGGTACGCACGGCCTGGCCGATCTGGCGCAGTTGCAGGGTGCGAATCATCCAGGGCCCGAGCCACAGGGCCAGCACCAGCGCGGTGAGCACCCCGAGCATGCCGCGCAGGGTCAGGTACTGGAAGACGGCAAAACCTTTGTGAAACTGTTGCAGGTACTCTGCCAGGAGCAGAAGCATCAAGGATTCTCCTCGGGTTCGCACAACGCGGCGACGACCTTGTCCATTGCCGCACTTCTCGAACCCTTGATCAAAAGCGTGGTTTCGCCCCGAGCCTCCTGGCGCAGAGCGTCGATCAGACCTTGCTGGTCGGCAAAATGTTTCGCACCTTCACCAAAAGCCGCCACGGCATGTGCCATCAACGGTCCCACGGCATACAGCCCATCCACCTTGCCGACAGCGTACGCACCCACCTGACGATGTCCTTCCTCGGCCCACTCGCCCAGTTCCCCCATGTCACCCAGCACCAGCAGCCGGCGACCGGAGAACCCGGCGAGAATATCGACCGCGGCACACATCGACAGAGGATTGGCGTTGTAGCTGTCGTCGATGACCCTCAAGCCGCCGGGGGCCAGTTGCGCCACGGCGCGCCCCTTGACCGGCCGCAGTTGCTCCAGGCCCGAACGGATATGCTCAAGGGAAATACCCAGCGCATGGGCCGCAGCCGCAGCCGCCAACGCGTTCGCCACGTTGTGTCTGCCCAGCAGATTGAGTTGCACCGACGTGCAGCCTGACGGGGTATGCAAATGGAAGGCCATGCAGCCGCGCGCGTCGCGATGCAGATCGGTGGCGCGGATATCGGCCTGTTCCGATTCGAGGGAAAAGGCCAGTACACGGCGGGCGCCAGCCCTCTGGCGCCAGATCGGATAGGCCGCATCGTCCAGGTTGAGCACCGCCACACCGTCCGCCGCCAGGCCGTCAAGAATTTCGCCCTTGGCTTCGACGATCTTTTCCGGACCACCGAATTCACCGACATGGGCGTTGCCGGCATTGCTGATGATGGCCACGTGCGGCCGGGTCAGGCCGACCGTATAGGCAATTTCACCCACATGGTTGGCGCCGAGCTCGATCACTGCCGCGACATGCTCCGGCGCCAGCTCCAGCAGGGTCAGCGGCACGCCCAGGTCGTTATTCAGGTTGCCCCGGGTGGCCAGCACCGGGCCGTGAAGGCCGGCACGCAGGATGCTGGCGAGCAGCTCCTTGATGGTGGTCTTGCCGCTGGAGCCGGTCACCGCTGCCAGCGGCGCCTTGAACGCATCGCGATTGAGCGCACCCAGTCGCCCCAGCGCCAGGCGGGTATCGGCCACCACCAGTTGCGGCAGATCCACCTCGGGAACCCGCCGCGAGACCAAGGCCGCCACCGCGCCCTTGGCCGCCACATCGGCAAGATAGTCATGGCCGTCGAAGCGCGGTCCGACCAGGGCGATGAACAGCTGGCCGGGCTGGATGGCGCGGCTATCGGTAGACACCGCGCCGAATGAGGCATCGCCGTTTTCCAGGCGCCCCTGCAAGGGCTCGACCAGCTGACTGAGGCGCAGGACTTCAAGCATGAGCGGCCTCCCAGCGCGCCAGGGCGGCGGTCGCCTCGTCAAGATCGGAGAAGGGATGGCGCACGCCGGCAATCTCCTGGTAGTCCTCGTGACCCTTGCCGGCCAGCAGCAGCACGTCATCGGCAGCGGCTTCGCCGATCAGCTGGGCGATCGCCTCGCCACGCCCCGGCACGAAGCGCACCGCCTCGGGATGGACGAAGCCGCCACGGATCTCGTCGAGAATGGCCAACGGCTCCTCGCTGCGCGGGTTGTCGTCGGTGACCAGCACGCCATCGGCGAGCCGCTCGGCGACAGCGGCCATCAGCGGGCGCTTGCCGCGATCCCGGTCGCCACCGCAGCCGAACAGGCAGAACAGGCGACCCTTGACATGCGGACGCAGGGCTTCGAGGACCTTCTCCAGGGCATCCGGCGTGTGCGCGTAGTCCACGACGACCAGCGGCTTGTCGCCACCGCCCAGACGTTGCATGCGCCCGACCGGACCACGCAGGCGGGGCAACAGGCGCAGGATACTGTCCAGCGAATATTCCATGGCCAGCAGCGTGCCGATGACCGCCAGCAGGTTGCTGAGATTGAAACGACCCAGCAGCGCGCTACGTAGCAGGCCTTTGCCCTGCGGCGTGATCAGCTCCGCGCTGACGCCTTCGTCGTCGAAACGAATGTTGCGGCAGTGCACCGCGGCGCCGACATCTTCCAGGCTGTAACCCAGCAGCCGGGCGCCAGGACGCGCAGCCAGCTCACGACCGAACGCATCGTCGAGATTGATCACCCGGCAGGCCAGCCCGGGCCACTCGAACAGGCGCGCCTTGGCGGCACCGTAGGCTTCCATGCTGCCGTGGTAATCCAGATGGTCGCGGGACAGGTTGGTGAACACTGCAATATCGAAGGCCAGCGCAGCCACGCGACCCTGCTGCAGCCCGTGGGACGACACCTCCATCGCCACCGCCTTGGCGCCTGCCCTGTGCAGACGGGCCAGCGTGGCCTGCACGGCCAGCGGGTCGGGGGTCGTGTGCCGGCCGCTTTCCAGGGCGTCATGGAAGCCGGTACCCAGGGTGCCGATGATGCCGCAGCGCTGGCCGAGCAGGTCCAGGGCCTGGGCCAGCAGCTGACTGACACTGGTCTTGCCGTTGGTGCCGGTCACACCAATCAGGTTGAGGCTGCGGCTAGGCTCGCCATAAAACCGCCCGGCAATGGCCGACAACTGTCCGGCGAGCCCGCGCACCGGCAGCAGCTCTGCGCCCGCCCCAGCTGACAGCGGCGGCGCGCCTTCAGCTTCATAAGCGACGGCGGCCGCACCATGGGCCAGAGCATCGGCGATGTGCGCGCGCCCGTCCTGGCTGGTGCCAGGCACGGCGAGAAACAGATCGCCGGGGCGGACCTTGCGGCTGTCCAGGGTCAGTTCACGGATCAGCGTCCCCGATTGGGCCTGGGGAAGCAGTTGGTTGAGCGGCATGGGCATCAGCTACGCCCTCCTTTGCCGGCGCTGGTGCCGGCGGTACGCTCCACCGTCGGCAGGTTGTCAGGGGTAATGTTCATCAGACGCAGAGCGCCGGCCATGACGCGGCCGAACACCGGTGCCGAGACCAGTCCGCCGTAGTAGCCGCCCTTGCTGGGCTCGTCGAGTACCACCACGGCGGCGATGCGCGGGTTGCTGAGCGGAGCCAGGCCGGCGAAGAACGAGCGGTAGGCATCGTCGGTGTAGCCGCCACTGCTGGAAACCTTCTTGGCCGTGCCGCTTTTGCCGCCCACCTGGTAGCCGGGCACCTGGGCGCGGGTGCCGCCGCCGCCCGGCTCTTCAACCACGGCGCGCAGCATGTGCAGCACCTCGCGGGCAATCGCCGGATCCATGACCTGATGGCCGCCCTCGGGCCGCCCGCGCCGCATCAGCGACAGCGGCACGCTGCGCCCTTCGTTGCCCAGCGCGGCATAGGCATGGGCCAGCTGCACGGCCGTGACCGACAGGCCGTAGCCATAGGCCAGGGTGGCGGTTTCCGCCTCGTTCCAGATGCGGTGGTTGGGCAGTACGCCGGCGCGCTCGCCAGGGAAGCCCAGGCCGGTGATCTCGCCGAAACCGGCGGAACGCATCATGGCGTGGACCGGCCCGGCGCCGATATCCAGGGCGATCTTGCTGATGCCGATGTTGCTGGACTTCTTGAGGATGCCGGTGAGGTCGAGCTTGCCGCCGCGCGACACGTCGCGGATGGTGTAGCGGCCCAGACGCATCCAGCCGGGCGTGGTGTCAACCACGGAGTCCGGCTGCCAGCGACCGGTGCCCAGCGCTGCCGCGATGGTGAACGGCTTGACGGTGGAGCCCGGCTCGAAGGCATCGATCATGGCGCGGTTGCGCATCGCCGCCGGATCGAGCTGCTTGCGGTTGTTGGGGTTGTAGGTCGGCTGGTTGACCATGGCGAGGATTTCGCCGCTCTTCACGTCCACCATGACCAGGCTGCCGGCACGGGCACCGAACTCATGCAGGGCGTTGCGCAATTCCCGATGCGCCAGGTACTGCAGGCGCATGTCGATGGACAGCTCGATGTTGCCACCCGGCTTGGCGTTGCGCACGACATCGCCGTCGCGCACCACACGACCGCGACGGTCCTTGATGACCTGACGCTGCCCCGGGACCCCGGCCAGCCACTCGTTGAAGGCCAGCTCGATGCCTTCGCGCCCCACGTCGTCCACATCGGTGAAGCCCACCACATGAGTGGCCACCTCGCCCGCCGGATAGAAACGGCGGAACTCTTCCATGTGGTAGACACCCGGAATCTTCAGCGCCATCACCGCCTCGCCCTGCTCCGGGGTCAGGCCTCGCGCCAGGTAGAGAAAGTCGCGATCGGCCGATTTCTCGAGACGTTCCGCCAGCCGTTGCGGGCTCTGGCCGAGCGCCTGGGCCAGCTGCGACCAGCGCTCCGGCACTTCCTTGAGTTCCCGCCCGTTGCCCCACAGGGTGGAGACCGGGGTGCTGACCGCCAGCGGCTCACCATGCCGATCGGTGATTACGCCGCGGTGCGCCGGGATGGGTATATGCCGCACGCTGCGGGCGTCCCCCTGATGCTGGAGGAAGTCCTGCTCGAACACATGCAGGTCGATGATGCGCCACGCGACTGCGGCCACCATCAGCGCGAACAGCGCCAGGACCAGGCCGAAACGCCCGACGAGGTGTTTGCCGAATAGCCCGATCATGGCCGCACCAGTTGGACGTCGGCGGGCTCGGGAATGCGCATGCCGAGCCGCTCGGTGGCCAGAGTCTCGATACGGTTATGGGCCGTCCAGGTGCTTTGCTCCAGCACCAGCCGGCCCCACTCCGCCAGCACACGGTCACGCTCGTTGAGCTCCCCGTACAGCAGGTTGACCCGTTGCCGATGGTGGTGCGCCGACCAGGTGACCGCCAGGGCGGACAGCACGATGGCCGCGAACAGCGCCGGCAGCAGCAGGCTGCCTCGGGGAAGCCGCCGATGGGCATTCACCGCAACTTCTCCGCCACACGCATCACCGCGCTGCGTGAGCGCGGATTGGCACGGACTTCGGCCTCGGAGGCATATTGTGGCTTGCCGAGCAGCTTCAGACGCGGCTCGAAGGCCTTGGGAATAATCGGCAGATCGCGAGGCAGCGTATCGGCCTCGCCCTTGGCCTGGCGCCGCATGAACTGTTTGACGATGCGATCTTCGAGGGAGTGGAAGCTGATCACCACCAGACGTCCGCCCACCTCAAGCACGTCGAGGGCTGCCTCGAGCCCCTGCTCCAGATCGCCCAGCTCGTTGTTGATATGGATGCGCAGCCCCTGGAACGCCCGCGTGGCCGGGTTCTTGCCCTTCTCCCAGGCCGGGTTGGCCTCGGTGATCACCGCGGCCAGGTCGGCCGTGCGGGTAAAGGGCTTCTCGGCGCGCCGCTGGACGATGGCCTTTGCCATGCGCCGGGCGAAACGCTCCTCGCCGTAATCTTTGAAGACCCGGGCAATTTCCTCTTCATCAGCCGAAGCGATCCAGTCGGCGGCGCTCTGTCCCAGCCCCGGATTCATGCGCATGTCCAGCGGACCATCATTGAGGAAGCTGAAGCCGCGCTCGGGATCGTCCAGTTGCGGGGACGACACGCCGAGGTCCAGCAGTACGCCGGCGATGCGCCCCTGTAGGCCCTGCTCGGTCACGGCCTGGCCGAGCTCGGCGAAGCTGCGTTGCACGATGGTGAAGCGCGGGTCTTCAGCCATCAGCGCCTGCCCGGTGGCGATGGCCAGGGGATCCTTGTCGAAGCCGAGCAGGTGCCCCCGCTCGTTCAGCTGTTCGAGAATACGGCGACTGTGACCGCCGCGTCCGAAGGTGCCGTCCAGATAGCAGCCGTCCGGACGCACGCCCAGCGCGTCGACGGCTTCCTCCAGCAATACGGTGATGTGGCGAAAGGTGCTGGTCATAGTCACAGAGTCAGATCGAGCAATTCAGCCGGCATACCGCCGGGCTTCTTGACGGCTTCACGGTCGGCCTGCTCCATGGCGTTCCAGGCTTGTTCATCCCACAGCTGAAACTTGTTCAGCTGGCCTACCAGCATGACGTGCTTGTCCAGGCCAACGTACTCGCGCAGCCGCGGCGGTATCAGCAGGCGCCCGCTGCCATCCAGCTCCAGGTCAACGGCGTTGCCGATCAGCAGACGCTTCAGGCGGCGGGTTTCCTCGTGCAGCGAAGGCAGAGCGCACAGCGTGGTCTCGATCCGCTCCCATTCGGGCAGGGGGTAGATGCACAGGCAGGGATCCAACGCGTCGACAGTCACCACCAACTGGCCACCACAGCGCGAAGAGAGCTCGTCACGATGCCGACTCGGCATTGCGAGGCGCCCCTTGGCATCCAGGCTGACTGCGTTGGCTCCGCGAAACACGTCGACGCTTCCCCACTCTGATTAGCTGGTCATGCCTGCACTACCCACTTCCTGCCACTTTGCACCACTTGAACACACTATAGGAACGCGCCTTGCCCAGCGTCAAGGTTGCCCAAAGGCAGAAAACCCTTGCAGGCCAGGAATTTAGCGACGAGTGGAAATATTTGAGACGAAGCGCAAAAGGCGCCCGCCGCACGATAGCGATGGCGTTTATGTGGATAGGGCAGGAACTTGAAGCATTGCCTTAACTGCGCGACGCAGGATATCCGCCAGGGTGCGGATGGAAATAAAAAGAGAGAGTCAGCCTGTAAGCCGGGTTCTGTCGAGGACAGTCATTCATCTACGATGGCCATCACTGACCACCTCTAGCAACCTACCCGGATCCAGCGCGGGCCACGCCAATGGATCCCTATTTGGTCTTGCTCCGAGTGGGGTTTGCCTAGCCACGGACTGTTACCAGCCGTGCGGTGCGCTCTTACCGCACCTTTTCACCCTTACCGGCGCTTGCGCGCTTAGGCGGTAGTTTTCTGTGGCACTTTCCGTAGGCTCGCGCCTCCCAGGCGTTACCTGGCACTCTGCCCTGCGGAGCCCGGACTTTCCTCCCCCTTCTTGCGAAGGCGGCGACTGCCCGGCCGACTCTCGGCGCGAAGGTTACTTGGATTGCCGCTCCAGCGCCACCTGGTAGAGGAGATTCTTGCGCGCCCCGGTGATCTCCGCCGCCAACGCCGCCGCACGCTTGACTGGCAGCTCGGCCAGCAGCAGATCCAGCACCCGCAGGGCTTCGGCAGAGACCGCCTCGTCCCCCTCGGGTGCCTGCCAGCCAGCCACCAGCAGGACGCACTCACCACGCTGCTGATTGGCATCGGCGCGCACCCATTCACACAGCTCGCCCGCCGGCAGCCCCTTGAGCGTCTCGAACGTCTTGGTCAGTTCGCGGGCCAGCACGACCTGCCGCTCGGCGCCCAGCGTGTCGCGCAGTGCTTCCAGACTTTCCAGCAGACGATGCGGCGCCTCATAAAAGATGAGCGTGCGCGGCTCCTCGCGCAGCGCCTCCAGGCGCGCCCGCCGACCGGCGGCCTTGGCAGGCAGGAAGCCCTCGAAGATGAAGCGGTCGGATGGCAACCCGGCCGCGGACAGGGCCGTGATCAGCGCACTGGGTCCGGGCACCGGCACCACGCGAACCCCTGCCGCGCGCGCCTGGCGCACCAGATGGAAGCCCGGATCCGAGATCAGCGGTGTTCCGGCGTCCGAGATCAATGCCACGTCATCCCCGGCCAGCAGGCGACTCAGGAAACGCCCCCCCTGCTCGCGCTCGTTGTGTTCATGGCAGGCCTGCAGTGGCGTCGTGATCCCGAAGTGCTGCATCAGGCGCTGGGAATGACGCGTATCCTCGGCGGCGATCAGGGCCACATCGCCCAGGACGCGCAGCGCCCGCGCGCTGATGTCGTCGAGATTGCCAATGGGCGTGGCTACCACATACAGCACGCCAGCGGACGTCGGGTCGGCCACGGAACACCTCCAGCCTGAAAAAACGCACAGTGTACTCGGTTTGCCAATTCCACATCGCGAACCCCGCAAGCCTTGAGTACAATCCAGGGTCCCTTTTGCCAGCGCATCGGAAACCGACCCATGATCTCTCGCCTGCGTCTGCTCTCGGTCTTGTGCCTGCTCGGCCTGCTGGCCGCCTGCTCCGGTACGCCAAAGCCGCCTGCCGGCGACCTGCCCAAGACGCCGCAAGCCAGTGTCGACCAACTGCTGCTCAAAGCTGCGCAAAGCTCGCCCAAGGAAGCCGCCCAACTGCGCCTGGCCGCCGCGGACAAATCCTATGCCTTGGGCAATCCCCTACGCGCCGCCCATATCATTCAGCAGGTGCCGCTCGATCAGCTGGGGCGTACCGAGCAGGCGCTGGCCAGCATTCTCAATGCCGAACTCTCGCTCTATCGCCAGCGCCCCCAGGCGGCCTGGCAGTTCCTCCAGCATCCGAGCCTTGAGCAGATCGGCCGCTTGCCGAACGACCTGCAGATTCGCGCCCACATGGCCAGGGCGCGCGCGCTGGAGGAGGACAACCAACTGCTGGACGCCACCCGCGAGCGGGTTTTCGCCGCCCCCCTGCTCACGGGCCAGCCCGCCGAGGAAAACCACGAGGCAATCTGGTCCCTGGTGGCGCGCCTCAACGGCACGCAGCTGACCACCCCCAGCGAGGGCGATCTGGCCGGCTGGCTGACCCTGGGCATTGCGGTGCGAGACGCGCTGACGGTGGAAATGCAGCAGGCCGGCATCGACCGCTGGCTGAGCGCCAACCCGCAGCACCCCGCCGCGCTGAACCTGCCCGAGCCGCTGCGCAAGCTCAAGGAGCTGCCCGCCGAACCGCTGCGCAAGATTGCCCTGCTGCTGCCCATGCAGGGCCAGCTGGCGAATGTGTCACGCGCCCTGCGCGACGGCTTCATGTCCGCCTATTACCACGCCCAGCAGACCGGCCAGAACCCGCCCGAGGTGATTCTGTTCGACTCCACCGAGATCGTCTCGCTGGACAACTTCTACACCCTGGCGAAGGCGCAAGGCATCCAGCTGGTGGTCGGCCCCCTGGAGAAGAACCTGGTCAAGGACCTGGGCCAACTGCCGCAGCTGCCGATCATGACCCTGGCGCTCAACTACGACGACAGCAACGAATCCGGTCCCGCCCAGCTCTTCCAGTTCGGCCTGGCCGCCGAAGACGAGGCGCTGTCCGCCGCCCGGCGCGCCTGGCAGGACGGCATGCGTCGCGCCGTGGCACTGGTGCCGCGCGGCGAGTGGGGCGATCGCGTACTGGCGGCCTTCAACCGCGGCTGGCAACAACAGGGCGGCACACTGCTGGCCGCCAAGCGCATCGACCAACCGGTGCAACTGGCCCAGCAGATCGCCGACCTGTTTCAGTTGCGGCAAAGTGAGGCACGCGCCCAACGCCTGAAGGAAGTGCTGGGCGTCGAGTTTGCGGCGGAACCGGCGCGACGCGCCGACGTCGACTTCATCTTCCTGGCCGCGACACCGCTGCAGGCCCAGCAGATTCGCCCGACCCTGACCTTCCAGTACGCTGGCGACGTGCCCGTGTATGCGACTTCCCATCTGTATACCGGCAGCCGCGACGGCACCCAGCTGCAAGACCTGAACGGCATCCGCTTCAGCGAAACCCCCTGGCTCCTCGACGAGCACAATCCGCTGCGCGAGCAGGTCGCCCGCCAATGGCCGCAGGCCAGCGGCAGCCTCGGCCGGCTCTACGCCATGGGTATCGACGCCTATCTGCTGGCGCCGCGCCTTTCGCAGCTCAAGGCACTGCCGGAGACCCGCATTCACGGCCAGACCGGCACACTCAGCCTGACCGAGCAGCAGCGCATCGAGCGCGAACTCCCCTGGGCCCAGATCCAGAATGGCCGGATCCGCCGCCTGCCGGATTACGTCTACTGATGCAGGGCGGCACCGCTGGACAGCGCGGCCGCGAGGCCGAGGCGCTGGCCTGCCGCTACCTGCTCCAGCAGGGGCTGCGCCTGCTCAGCCAGAACTGGCGGTGCCGGCGCGGCGAGCTCGATCTGGTCATGCTCGACGGCGATACAGTAGTATTCGTCGAAGTCCGCTACCGCCGACACCGCGCATGGGGTGGCGCGATTGAAAGCATCGACTGGCGCAAGCGCCAACGGCTTGTCATCGCCGCACAACTGTTCCTGCAGCGCGAACAGCGCTGGGCGAACAACCCTTGCCGTTTCGACGTGGTCGCCCTGGGCCACGATCAAGCGACCCAACCCCCGGACTGGATCCGCAACGCGTTCGACTCCTGATAAAGCCGCCATTCAAAGGTCAACACTCGATGGACATGCAATCCCGTATCCGCCAGCACTTCCAGGCCAGCATCGAAACCAAGCAGCGTGCCATGGAAGTGCTGATCCCCTACATCGAGCAGGCCAGTCAGGCGATGGTCCGGGCCCTGCTCAACGAGGGCAAGATCCTCTCCTGCGGCAACGGCGGTTCGGCTGGCGATGCCCAGCACTTCTCCTCGGAACTGCTCAACCGCTTCGAGCGTGAGCGCCCGAGCCTCCCCGCCGTGGCGCTGACCACCGACAGCTCGACCATCACGTCGATTGCCAACGACTACAGTTACAACGAAGTCTTCTCCAAGCAGATCCGCGCCCTCGGACAGCCGGGCGACGTGCTGCTGGCCATCTCCACCAGCGGCAATTCGGCCAACGTGATCCAGGCCATCCAGGCCGCCCATGATCGGGAGATGACCGTGGTCGCCCTGACCGGCCGCGACGGGGGTGGCATGGCCTCGCTGCTGCTGCCCGAAGACGTGGAGATTCGCGTGCCCGCCAAGGTCACCGCCCGTATCCAGGAGGTCCACCTGCTGGTTATCCACTGCCTGTGCGACCAGATCGACACCCAACTGTTCGGGAGTGAAGAATGACGCGCAATCCGCTGATCCTCGTTTTCCTGACCCTGGCGCTGGTACTGACCGGGTGCGGCAACCGCAGTATCGGCAACAAGATTGACGATCAATTCCTCGAACCCAAGGTTCTCTCGCGTATCCAGGACGCCAACCCGGACCTGGCGGCGCCTACTTCGCGCGTGGTGGTGACCGCCTACAACGGCGTGATCCTGCTCGCTGGGCAGACCCCGCGCGCGGAGTTGCGCGACCAGGCCGAGCAGGCCGCCCGCCTGGTGGTGGGTGTCAAGAAGGTGCACAACGAGCTGCAGATCCAGCAGCCGGCATCGGCGTTGGCACGCAGCAACGACTCGCTGCTGACCACGCGTATCAAGAGCAGCATGCTGGTAACCAGCGGCGTACCCAGCAGCCACATCAAGGTGGTCACCGAAAATGGCATCGTCTACCTGATGGGCATTGTCACTCGCGCCCAGGCCAACCAGGCAACCGCCGTTGCCCAGAACGTCTCGGGCGTCCAGCGCATCGTCAGGCTATTCCAGTACACCGACTGAACGTACTGACAACAAGGGCGCCTCTGGCGCCCTTGTGCATTTCCATTGGACAGCGGTCACTTGACCACTTTCAGGCTGGGCCGACCACCCGGGCGCGGCGTTTCCGGCGGTGGCAGATCATCCTCATCTTCCGCTGCCTCTGCGTCGGGAGCCTCCAGCTCGAACACCATGCCTTGTCCGTTCTCGCGGGCATAGATGGCGAGCACCGAGGCAATCGGCAGGTAGATGCCATGGGCGACACCACCGAAGCGGCTCTCGAAACTGATGCCCTCGTTGTCCATGTGCAGCTGGCGCACCGCACCGGGCGACACATTGAGCACAATCTGCCCATCCTGGGCATAGCCGGCAGGCACACGAACCTGAGGATATTCGGCGTCCACCAGCAGGTGCGGCGTGCAATCGTTGTCCACGATCCACTCGTAGAGGGCACGCAGCAGGTAGGGGCGACTGGATTTCATGCGACGGCTCCTGTCTGGGTCAGCGCATCTCGCGCTCTTGGTTGGAAAGACTGGCCTGGAACGCCGGGCGCGCAAAGGCCCGCTCCATATAGTCAAGCAGGGGCTTGGCGGTGCGCGGCAGCTCCACGCCCAGCAGCGGCAGACGCCACAGCACTGGCAGCAGGCAGCAGTCCGCCAGGGTTGGCTCGTCGCTCAGGAAGAACGGCTTGCCGGCGAACACCGGAGCGATGCTTGTCAGGCTGTCGTGCAACGCCTGGCGTGCCTGCTCCCTAGCCTCGTCGCTTCGTGACGGGTCGAGAATCGCATCGACCTTGGCACACCAGTCGCGTTGGATACGGTGCATCAGCAGGCGGACATTGGCGCGCGCCAGCGGATAGCTGGGCAACAGCGCGGGGTGAGGATAGCGCTCCTCAAGATACTCGAGCAGGACGCCCGGCTCGAACAGCGCCAGATCGCGGTCCACCAGTGCCGGCACCTCTCCGTAGGGATTGGCCTCCAGCAGCTCGGCAGGACATTGGCCAGCAGGAACGTCAATGATGTGAGCGGTAACGCTCTTCTCAGCCAGCACCAGGCGAACCCGGTGGCTGTAATGATTGGCGGGATCGGAAAAGCAGGCCAGACGATTGGCGGCCATGGCGTCCCTCCTGAAAACGGAAGTCGATAAACGGAAAAAAGCGCGCGCGCCATGGGGCGCGCGCGCTTTCGGTCAGATCAGCGAGTGATCAGTGGACGTCCTTCCAGTACTCACGCTTGAGCAGGTAGGCCACCACGAAGAAGAACGCCAGGAACAGCAGCACGTAGGTGCCGATGCGCTGGCTCTCCAGCTTGACCGGGTTGGCCGAGTAGGCCAGGAAGGTCACCAGGTTCTTCACCGTCTCGTCGAACTCGGCCTCGGTCTGCTTGGCAGTACCCGGGACGATGGTCAGCTGATCGCAGGCTTCCTCGGTGACCGGGGTGCCGGTCAGCGGATCGAAGACCTTCTTGCCATTCTCGACCACTTGCACCTGCTTGCAGCCAATCACCTGGCGACCCTGCAGGTCGGACAGCACGTTGGGCATGCCCACGTTCGGGAAGACCACGTTGTTGGCACCCAGCGGACGCTTCGGATCTTCGTAGAAAGTGCGCAGGTAGGTATACAGCCAATCGGTGCCGCGTACGCGCGCCACGAGGGTCAGGTCCGGCGGTGCGGCACCGAACCAGACCTTGGCGTCGGACGGCTGCATGCCGATCTTCATGTGGTCGCCGATCTTGGCATCGGAGAAGACGATGTTTTCCATCATGACTTCTTCCGGAATGCCCAGGTCGTTGGCCACCCGCTCATAGCGCTGGAACTTGGCGCCATGGCAGCCCATGCAGTAGTTGGCGAAGGTTTTCAGACCATCCTGCAGCGCCGCCTTGTCGGTCAGGTCGATATCCACCTTGTCCAGCGGAACCTCCGGCCCTGCCGCCATGGCGGTCAGCGGCAGAACGGAAAACATCAGTGCAGCGAAGAGCTTTTTCATCAGCCAGTCACCCTTTCCGGAACGGGTTTGGTCTTCTCCATGCGCGTGTAGAACGGCATCAGGAGGAAGTAGGCGAAATACAGCACGGTGCAGATCCGCGCCAGCAGGGTGCGGCCGTCGGTCGGCGCCAGTACACCCAGCACGCCCAGGATCACGAAGCTGATGCAGAACACCACCAGCCAGATCTTGCTCAGCCAGCCCTTGTAACGCATGGACTTGACCGGGCTGCGGTCCAGCCACGGCAGCACGAACAGCACGGCGATGGCGGCGCCCATGGCGACCACGCCCAGCAGCTTGTCCGGCACGGCGCGCAGGATGGCGTAGAAGGGGGTGAAGTACCAGACCGGAGCGATGTGCGCAGGCGTCTTCAGCGGGTTGGCTTCTTCGAAGTTGGGCTTCTCCAGGAAGTAGCCGCCCATTTCCGGGAAGAAGAACACCACGGCGCAGAACACGAACAGGAAGACCACCACGCCGACGATGTCCTTGACGGTGTAGTAGGGGTGGAACGGGATGCCGTCCAGCGGAACGCCATTCTCGTCCTTGGTCTTCTTGATGTCGACGCCATCCGGGTTGTTGGAGCCCACTTCGTGCAGCGCGAGGATGTGCAGCACAACCAGGCCCAGCAGGACGATCGGCAGCGCGATCACGTGCAGTGCGAAGAAGCGGTTCAGGGTGATGCCGGAGATCAGGTAGTCACCACGGATCCACTCGGTCAGGTCGGCACCGATCACCGGGATGGCACCGAACAGCGAGATGATCACCTGGGCGCCCCAGTAGGACATCTGGCCCCAGGGCAGCAGGTAGCCCATGAAGGCTTCGGCCATCAGCGCCAGGTAGATCAGCATGCCGAAGATCCACACCAGCTCACGCGGCTTCTGGTAGGAACCGTAAAGCAGGCCGCGGAACATGTGCAGGTACACCACCACGAAGAACGCGGAAGCGCCGGTGGAGTGCAGGTAGCGCAGGATCCAGCCGTACTCCACGTCGCGCATGATGTACTCGACGGATGCGAAGGCCTCTTCGGCGCTGGGGGTGAAGCTCATGGTCAGCCAGATGCCGGTCAGCAGTTGGTTTACCAGGACCAGCAGCGCCAGGGAGCCGAAGAAGTAGAAGAAGTTGAAGTTCTTCGGGGCGTAGTACTTGGACAGATGGTCTTCCCACATCTTGGTCGCGGGGAAGCGGGCATCGACCCATTCCATGAATTTGCTCATCAGGCGTTCTCCTGGTCCACACCGATGACGATGACGTCATCCGACTCATACGAATGCGGCGGCACCGGCAGGTTCAAGGGAGCGGGCTGCGCCTTGTAGACGCGACCGGCCAGGTCATACTTGGAACCGTGGCACGGGCAGAAATAGCCGCCCATCCAGTCGGCGCCCAGGTCGGCCGGAGCCACTTCGGGACGGAAGGAGGGTGCGCAACCCAGGTGAGTGCACAGACCGACCACCACCAGAATTTCCGGCTTGATGGCGCGGTGCTTCGGATCCACATAAGCCGGCTGCTCGGAAGCCTGCGAAGCCGGGTCGGCCACGGTGCCTTCCAGACCAGTCAGGTTCTTCAGCGTTTCTTCGGTGCGACGCAGGATGAATACGGGCTGGCCACGCCATTCGGCGACCATCTGCTGGCCCGGTTCGATCTTGCTGATATTCACCTTCACCGGTGCACCTGCGGCCTTGGCCTTGGCGCTCGGGAACCACGATCCCACGAACGGGACCGCTGCCCCCACCGCTCCAGCCGCACCCACCACGGAGGTGGCTGCGACCAGGAAGCGACGCCGGCCAGCATTCACGCCGTCATTGCTCATTCAGTCGTCTCCCATCAGCTTTGCGACCCGGTTGAGCCCGGGTCTTGAAGTAAATTTTCAAGGACGAGCCCGAAAAATTTGCTGAATGTTAAAGAAAAGCCCCCCTGCTGGCAAGGTAACAGCCTGGGCAAAACCCTTGAGCCACGCGGCTTCCCGGGCTGTGGCACGTTGTCGCACGAGTGTTTTTGCCGCATAAAAAAACGCCCGATCCATAAGGACCGGGCGTCTTCTGAAGCGGTAACCGAAGTTAGCGCTTGGAGTACTGCGGACGCTTGCGCGCCTTGCGCAGACCGACCTTCTTACGCTCGACTTCGCGGGCGTCGCGAGTCACGTAACCGGCCTTGCGCAGCGAGCTGCGCAGGGTTTCGTCGTAGGAGATCAGCGCACGGGTGATACCGTGGCGAATGGCGCCAGCCTGGCCACTCACGCCGCCACCCAGAACGGTGACGTACACGTCGAACTTCTCGGTGTTTTCGGTCAGCTCCAGCGGCTGGCGAACCACCATGCGAGCGGTTTCACGACCGAAGAAGTTTTCCAGGGTGCGGTTGTTGATGGTGATCTTGCCAGTACCCGGACGCAGGAAGACGCGAGCGGTAGCAGTCTTGCGACGGCCAGTGCCGTAATTTTGAGTCGCCGACATAATGAGCTATTCCCGTTAAAACTTCAGTTCTTGAGGCTGCTGAGCGGCGTGCGGGTGCACGGAACCCTTGTACACCTTCAGCTTGCGATACATGTCGCGACCCAGCGGGTTCTTGGGCAGCATGCCCTTGACCGCGGTCTCGATCACACGCTCGGGAGCCTTGGCGATCAGCTTCTCGAAATTGATTTCCTTGATGCCGCCCGGGAAGCCGGAGTGCGAGTAGTACTTCTTGTCGGTGGCCTTGGCGCCGGTGACACGTACCTGCTCGGCATTGATCACGACGATGTAGTCGCCGGTATCAACGTGCGGGGTGTATTCCGGCTTGTGCTTGCCACGCAGACGGCTCGCGATTTCAGTGGCCAGACGACCCAGGGTCTGACCGGCAGCGTCGACGACGTACCAGTCGCGCTTTACGGTTTCCGGTTTAGCAGAAAAAGTTTTCATTCGTTATAAGCCTCAGGGGCCGCCCTGAAAATAAGACGGCGAATCTTACTGAATAGTACGTACCCTGGCAAGGCCAGGGCCGGGCCGCGGCAGACGCTATCGGGGGCTCGGGTCTTCGCGTCCGCATTGGCAGAACAAGGAATCGCGCGGCGGGCTAGGCATCCCCACCTATTTCCCGAGGAGCTAGGCGGTCCCCGCGGGAAAGTCGCGGGATTATGCCCAAGCCTCGGAAAATTGCAACTAGCGCATCCCGGAAACGCGCCGCGAGGCCAACCTGTCGGCCAGGCGCGTGGGCTCCGGCAGCCGGTAGCGCGTCACGTAGCGCAGCACCAGATCGGGCGCGCTGCACAGGCTCACCCGATGCCCAGGCGAGACGACCAACGGTCGCACGCCGTCCTTGCTGCGCAGCAGCCAGCCGACCTGCTCTTCACTGTCGAGCAGCTGACTCCGTTCGCCCCGCTTCTCCCCCAGCGGTCCGGCGGCGCCAACCAGCAGCGTCTTGGCCACGCCGATGCTCGGCAGGTCCGCCACTATTCCCAGGTGAGCCGCAATGCCCAGCCGTCGTGGATGCGCAATACCCTGCCCGTCGATGAACAGCAAATCAGGCCGATGCGGCAGCTCACCCAACGCCTGCAGCAGCGCCGGCAGCTCGCGAAAGGACAGCAACCCCGGGATATACGGCATGCTGGTCGCGCGCCGCACCACCACTTCGGCCAGCACTTCGGCGCTCTCGGCATCCAGCAGCACCGCCACCGCCCGAGTGATGCTGCCCCGCTCCTCGAAGCCGACATCCAGCCCGGCAATCAGGCGCAGCGGCACGGGAAACTCGTCCCGCAGCCGCACCTGCGCCGCGAGCTGTTGCTGCAGTCGGCGCGCCCCGGCGACGGTACCGTCCCAGCCAGGAAAACAATGTGGATCGGCGTCGTAACGAGCAACCATGGCTTGTCTCGCGGATCACAGCGACCGCGCGATGATCTCCTTCATGATTTCGTTGGTCCCCGCATAGATGCGCTGCACACGGGCATCTGCCCAGGCGCGCGCCACCGGGTATTCCCACATGTAACCGTAGCCGCCATGCAGCTGCACGCATTCGTCCAGCACGCGGCACTGCAGCTCGGTCGACCAGTACTTGAGCATCGCCGCCGTCGGCACATCCAACTTGCCCTGCAGATGCAGTTCCAGGCAGCGGTCGGTGAACACCCGACCCACCTGGATCTCCGCCGCCATTTCCGCCAACTTGAAGCGGGTGTTCTGGAAGTCTGCCACCGCCTTGCCGAACGCCTTGCGTTCGCGGGTGTAGTCGAGGGTCCAGCGCAACGCTGCCTCGGCCGAGGCCAGCGCGCCGACGCCGACCGTCAGGCGCTCCTGCGGCAACTCCTGCATCAGGTAGGCGAAGCCCATGCCCGGCTGACCCAGCAGGTTCTCCTTTGGCACCCGCACGTCCTGGAAGAACAGCTCCGAAGTGTCCTGAGCCTTCATGCCGACTTTTTCCAGGCGCCGACCGCGACTGAAGCCCGGCGTGCCGCTTTCCACCAGGAACAGGCTGGTGCCCCGTGCGCCAGCCTGTGGATCGGTCTTGGCCACCACGACCACCAGATCAGCCAGCCAGCCGTTGGTGATGAAGGTCTTGGAGCCATTCAGCACATACTCATCACCGTCCAGAACCGCGCTGGTGCGCACGCCCTGCAGGTCGGAACCGGCGCCCGGCTCAGTCATGGCGATGGCGCTGACCAGCTCTCCGCTCACCATGCGCGGCAGGTAACGCTGCTTCTGTTCCTCCGAGCCGTAATGCAGCAGGTATGGAGCCACGATGTCCGAATGCAGGGAGAAGCCGATGCCACTCAGGCCGAGCCGGGCAACCTCCTCGATCACCACGGCGCTGTAGAGGAAGTCAGCACTCATGCCGCCATAGGCTTCCGGGATATGCGAACACAGCAGACCCGCCTCGCCGGCCTTGCTCCACAGGGCGCGATCCACATGTCCATCCTTCTCCCATTGAGCATGGAAGGGGACGGCGTGTTGCTCGAGGAACTTCCGAACGCTGGCGCGGAAGAGTTCGTGGTCAGCACTGAACAGGGTTCTTGGAATCATTGTTATCACCTGATAGCCGTTGCGATGGATGTCCAGACTCTAGGTCAGCCGCGCTCGGCTTCAAACTGGACAGTTGCGCCAAAAAACCCGACGATCCAGCCACCCATTGGCTAATTCACCTTAATAACAACAATGAGCATGCCAACTCTCCCCCTCAGCCGGGTCAGCATCCTGGCCTGCGAAGGCGTCCTGGCTTCCACCCTGATGCAAGCCTGCGACCTGTTCCACATGGCCAGCCTGCGCCTGGGCAAGCGCCAGGGCCTGGGCACCACCCCGGCGTTCCAGACACGCCTGGTCAGCGCCGACGGTCAGCCGGTACGCAGCTTCAGCGGCGTGCACCTGCCTGTCGACGGCGGCCTCGAGGCTGCGGACATTCTGGTCCTGCCCGCCTTCTGGGGCGATTTCGATGCGCTTCGTCAGCGCCACCCCCAGGTGCTCGAGTGGCTGCAGGCCAGCCACGCCGCCGGCAGCACGCTGTGCGGCGAAGCCAGCGGCGTGTTCTGGATCGCCCAGGCCAGCCTGCTGGACGGCAAGGAGGCCACCACCTACTGGCGCTTCTTCGACGAGTTCACGCAACGCTTTCCGCAGGTGCAGCTCAACCGCGACAAACACCTGACCGACGCCGACCGCCTGTACTGCACCACCAGCAGCACCTCGGCCTGCGACCTGTATCTGCACCTGATCGAGCGTTTCTGCGGCCTGGACATTGCCCAGACCGTCGCCCGCGACGTGCTGCACGAGGTGCAGCGCAGCTATACGCCGGGGCGCATCGGCTTCGGCGGCCAGAAGCTGCACCGCGACATGGCCATCCTGCAGATCCAGCACTGGCTGGAGGAGCATTACACTGAGAAATTCCGCCTCGAGGACGTCGCCAGTCGCCACGGCATGAGCATCCGCAACTTCATGCGGCGCTTTCAGGCCGCCACCGGCGACAAGCCCCTGCACTACCTGCAGCGACTGCGCATCGAAACCGCCAAGAGCCTGCTCAGCGCCTCGCGCAAGAGCATCAAGACCATCAGTTACGAAGTGGGTTACGACGACGCCAGTTTCTTCGCCCGACTGTTTCGCCAGCACACAGGCCTGTCACCAAACCAGTATCGTCAGCACGCCGCGCCCAAGGAACCGCAGGCGAGCGCGACCCGGCCCGCCCCGCACAGAACATAGGATGGGGCGGCCGGCCTCGGCCACCTGTCTATGCTGGCGACCCATCACAACAATAAACAAGGGTTCAATCGCCATGCGCATCCTGTTCGTCCTGCTCGCCCTGTTCAGTCTCGGCGCACAGGCCAACCCCGACTGGAAAGCCTTCCCCCACGACCAAAGCGCCTTCGACTACAGCGGCGACAAGCTGCGCCAGGCGTGGCCGCGCCTCACCCTGGGCTTCGGCGATTACCCGTTCCCCGACGCCGCCTGGGTTCGCCGCATGGCGGAGGAAAATCCCGAAGCGCTGCAACGCACCACGGCCGAAACGGGCTTCTCCGGCGCGCCCGGAGACGCGGAGGTGTACGCAGCCGAGCTGCAGGAGGTCTGGCGTCTGCTGTTCCGTGGCGATTTCGCCGAAGCCAAGGCGCGTGGCATGGCCCTGGGGATTGGCGGCCAGGTGCCGGCCATGTATGCCCAGGTGATCTACGCCATGTTCCTGGCCGACAGCCAGGAAGAGAAGCACCGCCTGCTCGAGGAAGTGATCGAATACAACGAACAGGCCGGGGAGCTGATCCGCGCCGACTCGGTGGCCATGTTCGGCGGCGTGTATGCCAAGGCTCGCCTGGGCGAGGAACTGTCCGTGCCGGTGGTGCTCAAGCGCGGCTACACCTCGCAGATCCCGGATCAGCTGGATGAACTGCTCAAGCAGCACCCCAAGCATCCCTACGCCCTGGCCCTGTATGGCGGCTATCACGCTGGCGTGATCCGCAAGGTGGGCAAGCTGGTCGGCCGCATGACCTACGGCGTCAGCCCCGACAAGATGGAGCACTACTTCCAGCGCTCCTTCCAGCAGGCCGACAGCCTGCCCATCGGCCACTACGAGTACGCCAACGCGCTGAACTACGTGTACGGGAAGAAGGAACGGGCCAAGGCGTTGGAGCACCTGCAACGGGCCGTCAGCCTGCCGCCGGCGAGCGCCATGGAGGCCCTGGAAGTCGCCCATGCCCGCAAGCTGCTGAACGCCGAGCAGATCGCCGGCCAATAGCACCTGCGGCCAGAACGAACAGGCCCGCCAGATGGCGGGCCTGTTCGTTCATGCAGCCTGGACTAGATCAGCGCCCGGGCACGCAACAGCGCCAGCACTTCGCGCACGCACTCCTCGACGGAGTGCGACTGGGTATTGACCACCAGGTCGGCGTCCAGCGGCACATCGTAGGGGAAGGACTCGCCGGGAATGTTGTCCTCGCCGGCAGCGTACAGACCCTGCGGATCCCGCTCGCGGCAGACCATCGGCGACGCCTGCACGTACACGGTGATCAGGCGCTCGGCGCCGATGATCGCCCGCGCCTGCTCACGCCCTTCCGCGCTCGGCGCCACAAAAGCCGCCAGGGTCAGCAGGCCGGCTTCGTTGAACTGACGTGCCACCAGGGCGGCACGACGCCAGTTCTCGGCACGGCCGGCGCGATCCTGCGGCAGACCCTTGTTGATGTCATGACGCAGGTTCTGGCCGTCCAGCACGAACACCGCGCGCCCCATGTTGAACAGTGTGCGTTCCAGGGCATAGGCCAAGGTGCTCTTGCCAGCGCCGGACAGGCCGCTGAACAGCACGGTGGCCGGCTGCTGGCCGAAGCGTACGGCCCGCTCCTCACGGCTGACATGCCCGCCTACGGCCTGATGTCCATGGCCGGCTGCCGGTGCGATGATCATGCCGGCGCCCACGGTGACGTTGCTCAGCCGATCGATGACGATGAACGCGCCGGTGGTGCGGTTATCCGCATAGCCATCCAGGGCGATCGGCGCGTCCAGGCTGACATTGACCCGCGCGATGCCGTTCAACGGCAGGCTGCTGGCCGCGCATTCCTCGAGGCTGTTGACGTCCACCTGATGGATGATCGACGGGATCGTCCCCGGCACGTAGCTGGTAGCACGCTTGAAGTCGTACTTGCGCCCCGGCTGCATGGGCTCCTCGCCCAGCCAGACCAGCATGGCTTCGAAGCTGTCGCTGACCTGCGGACGGTTGTCGGCGTGCACCAGCATGTCGCCGCGCGACACATCGATCTCGTCCTCCAGGGTCAGGGTGATGGCCTGGCCGGGGCCGGCCTGCTCCAGCTCGCCCTCGAAGGTGACGATCGACTTGATGCGGCTCGCCTTGCCCGAGGGCAGCGCCACCACTGCATCACCCTTGCGAACCACGCCCGACGCGAGCGTACCGGCAAAGCCCCGGAAGTTCAGGTTCGGACGATTCACGTACTGCACCGGGAAACGCATGTCGTCGAGGTTTCGATCGGCAGCGATCTCCACCGTCTCGAGGATTTCCATCAGCGGCTGGCCCGTGTACCAGGGCGCACGCTCGGAGCGGTTGACCACGTTGTCGCCCTTGAGGGCGGACATGGGCACGAAGTGCAGCGAGCTGGCCTGGCGATCCAGGCCGATGCGCTCGGCGAAGTCCAGGTAGTCGGCGCGGATGCGCTCGAAAACGCCCTGGTCGAAATCCATCAGGTCCATCTTGTTGATGGCCACCACGATGTGGCGGATGCCCAGCAGCGAGGCGATATAGCTGTGCCGGCGGGTCTGGGTCTGCACGCCGTAGCGGGCGTCCACCAGGATGATGGCCAGGTCGCAGGTCGAGGCGCCGGTGGCCATGTTGCGGGTGTACTGCTCGTGGCCGGGGGTGTCGGCGATGATGAACTTGCGCTTGGCGGTGCTGAAGTAGCGATAGGCCACGTCGATGGTGATGCCCTGCTCGCGTTCGGCCTGCAGGCCATCCACCAGCAGCGCCAGGTCGACGTCATCGCCGGTGGTGCCGACTTTCTTCGAGTCGCGGGTAATGGCTTCCAGATGGTCCTCGTAGATCATCTTGGAGTCGTGCAGCAGACGGCCGATCAGCGTGCTCTTGCCGTCGTCCACGTTGCCGCAGGTAAGGAAGCGCAGCAGTTCCTTGCGTTCGTGCTGGGCCAGGTAGGCGAGGATGTCCTCGCTGATCAGTTCGGATTGATGCGACATGATGCGTGGTCCTCAGAAGTAGCCCTGGCGTTTCTTTTCTTCCATCGAGCCCGCCTGATCGTGGTCGATCACTCGGCCCTGGCGCTCGGAGGTACGCGTCAACAGCATTTCCTGGATGATTTCCGGCAGCGTGGTGGCGGTCGATTCCACCGCGCCGGTCAGCGGGTAGCAGCCCAGGGTGCGGAAACGCACCATCCTCTTCTGGATGCTCGCCTTCTGCTCGGCGGTCAGGTACTGGAGGATGCGCTCGTCGTCGATCATGATCAGCGCGCCATTCATCTCGATCACTTCGCGCTCCGCCGCGTAATACAGCGGCACGATCGGAATGCCTTCCAGGTAGATGTATTGCCAGATGTCCAGCTCGGTCCAGTTGGACAGCGGGAAGACGCGGATCGACTCGCCCTTCTTCACCTTGCCGTTGTAGATGTTCCACAGCTCGGGGCGCTGGTTCTTCGGGTCCCAGCGGTGCTTGCTGTCGCGGAAGGAATACACGCGCTCCTTGGCGCGGGACTTCTCCTCGTCGCGGCGCGCGCCACCGAAGGCGGCGTCGAAGCCGTACTTGTCGAGCGCCTGTTTCAGGCCCTCGGTCTTCATCACGTCGGTGTGCTTGGCGCTGCCGTGGGTGAAGGGGTTGATGCCCTGGGCGATGCCGTCCGGGTTGGTGTGGGTGATCAGCTCCAGCCCCATCTCCTCGACCATGCGGTCGCGGAAACGGTACATCTCCTGGAACTTCCACTGGGTATCCACATGCATGACCGGGAACGGCAGCTTGCCGGGATAGAAGGCCTTGCGGGCCAGGTGGAGCATGACGGCCGAGTCCTTGCCGATGGAATACAGCATCACGGGGTTGTCGAACTCGGCGGCCACTTCACGAATGATGTGGATGCTTTCCGCTTCCAGCTGCTTCAGGTGCGTCAGTTTCTCGACCATGACTACTCACACGTGCGGGGTTTCGGCCTACGGGCCGTGGGCGAGCGCGCACCATAGCACCCGGGGTTTCTTCTAAGAATCCCGACATCTAGAACAAAGTTTCATATTCATATAGCGATCAAATCGGGTTGTCGCAGTCGATGAAGCGGTGCTCGATGCCGAAGCGCTGCGCCAGATAGTCGCCCAGCGCCTGCACCCCGTAGCGCTCGGTGGCATGGTGACCGGCCGCGATGAAACCGATGCCGTTCTCCCGAGCGCTGTGGAAGGTCTGCTCGGACGCCTCGCCGGTCAGGTACAGGTCGACCCCGGCGGCGATCGCCTGGTCGATGTAACCCTGGCCACCCCCGGTGCACCAGCCCACCCGCTGGATGGGGCGCGCGCAATCCACCAGCAGCGGCTCCCGGTCGAGGGCCACGGCCACCTGCCGGGCGAAATCCGCGGCGCTCATCGGCTCGGGCAGATGGCCCACCAAGGCAACGGAGCGCGGATTGTCGGGCTCCAGCGGACCGTCCACCTGCAGGCCGAGGCGCCGCGCCAGCTGCACGTTGTTGCCAACCTCATGGTGCACGTCCAACGGCAGGTGATAGGCCAGCAGGCTGATGTCGTGGGTCAGCAGGGTCTTCAGCCGTCGCTGCTTCATGCCGACGACACAGGGGTTCTCGTTCTTCCAGAAATAGCCATGGTGTACCAGCACCAGATCGGCACCCTCCGCCACCGCGGCATCCAGCAGGACCTGGCTGGCGGTCACCCCGCTGACGATCCGACGCACCCGGGAGCGGCCTTCGACCTGCAGCCCGTTGGGGCAGTAATCGGCGATCTTCGCCGCAGCAAGATAACGATCGGCTTCGAAAACCAGAGTAGACAGGTCGATACCCATGGGCAGTTCCTTTTAACAGCCGGACGGCTGCTTCTTTGCGATGCGCGTCCGTATAATGTCGCGACTTCATCGAGGGGTCGCTCGTGTCGAGAAAGCGAATCTTACCGTTGCTGCGGGCCTTGAACACTCACCCGCTACTGCGGGCCCGTGCCGAGGGCAAAACCTTCCGCAGCCGCATGAGCCGCGCCATGCCGCGCTGGCTCGGCGAACGCACCCTCGATCCTCAACAGCTGCGCAGGACACTGCGCTATTTTGGCTGGCCGCTGCTGACCGGCCTGCTGCTGGCGCTGCTGCTGATCGAGCGGCATCCCGAATGGGTTGGCCTGTCCGGTGCCCCGACCCCGGCGGTGTTTCCCCTGCCCGCCCTGGAAGGTCCGGTCTCCTACTCCCGCGCCGTGGATCGCGCCGCGCCGGCGGTGGCCAACCTGTACACCACCAAGGTGGTCAGCAAGCCGGACCATCCGCTCTACCAGGACCCGCTGTTTCGCCACTTCTTCGGCGAGAGCCTGCCGCGGCAGCGCCGCCTGGAGTCGAGCCTCGGCTCGGCGGTGATCATGACCCATGACGGCTACCTGCTGACCAACAACCACGTGACCAGCGGCGCCGACCAGATCGTGGTGGCACTCAAGGACGGCCGCGAGACCCTGGCCCGGGTGATCGGCAGCGACCCGGAGACCGACCTGGCGGTGCTCAAGATCGACCTGCCCAACCTGCCGTCGATCCCGCTCGGGCGCTCCGACGGCATCCGCATCGGCGACGTGACCCTGGCCATCGGCAACCCGTTCGGCGTCGGTCAGACGGTGACCATGGGCATCATCAGTGCCACCGGCCGCAACCAGCTGGGCCTGAACACCTACGAGGACTTCATCCAGACCGACGCGGCCATCAACCCGGGCAATTCCGGCGGTGCGCTGGTGGATGCCCACGGCAACCTGATCGGCATCAACACGGCAATCTTCTCCAAGTCCGGCGGCTCGCAGGGCATCGGCTTCGCCATCCCGGTCAAGCTGGCCCTGGAGGTGATGCAGTCGATCACCGAGCACGGCCAGGTGATTCGCGGCTGGCTGGGCATCGAAGTGCAGGCGCTGACGCCCGAACTGGCGGAATCCTTCGGCCTGGGCGCGCGCAGCGGCGTAATCGTCGCCGGCGTGTATCGGGACGGGCCGGCACAGCGCGCCGGTTTGCAGCCGGGCGACCTGATCCTGCGCATGGACGACCAGGCGATCGTCGACGGTCGCGGCGCCATGAACCAGGTGGCCCGCGCCCGGCCGGGACAGCAGATCAGCATCGAGATCCTGCGTAACGGCAAGCCGCTGACGCTCGACGCGGAAGTCGGCCTGCGCCCGCCGGTCCCTTCCAGCACCGAACGCCCCTGACGCCCGCGCCCACGAACCGCAGCGGGCGGTGAGTGCGACTTCAGTCGCGAGCTTTTGAGCGGGATTGCACTAAAAGCATCGCAACAGAAGGCGCACCCACAAAAAGCGGCCGCCTCGCGGCTTCAGCCGAATCTCTACCTCAACCGCACATTCCGCGCAGCGCCTCGACCAGCGCCTGGTTCTGCTCTGGCGTGCCCACGGTGATGCGCAGGAACTGGGCGATGCGTGGCTGCTTGAAGTGGCGCACGATCACGCCCTGCTCGCGCAGGCCGGCGGCCAGGGTGGCGGCGTCCTGTCCCGGGTGGCGGGCGAAGATGAAGTTGGCGGCCGACGGCAGCACCTCGAAGCCCAGCCCGGCCAGTTCGCCGACCAGTCGCTCGCGGCTGTCGATCACCTTGCGGCAGCAGTCCTCGAAATAGTGGCGGTCCTCGAACGCCGCCGCCGCACCGGCAATCGCCAGGCGATCCAGCGGGTAGGAGTTGAAGCTGTTCTTGATGCGCTCCAGCGCCTCGATCAGCTCGGGATGACCGACCGCCAGGCCGACACGCAGGCCGGCCAGCGAGCGCGACTTGGACAGCGTCTGGGTGACCAGCAGGTTCGGGTAGCGGTCGACCAGCGCGATGGCGCTCTCGCCGCCGAAATCCACATAAGCCTCGTCGATCACCACCACGCTGTCCGGGCTGGCCTGCAGCAGTCGCTCGATCTCGGCCAGGCCCAGCAGGCGGCCGGTCGGCGCGTTCGGGTTGGGGAAGATGATGCCGCCGTTGGGCCGCGCGTAATCGTCGACGCGGATCTGGAATGCCTCGTCCAGCGCCACGGTTTCGAAATCGATGCCGTACAGGCCGCAATACACCGGGTAGAAGCTGTAAGTGACGTCCGGGAACAGCACTGGGCGATCATGCTGAAACAGCCCGTGGAAGATGTGCGCCAGCACTTCGTCGGAACCGTTGCCGACAAACACCTGCTCGGGGCGCACCCGGTAATGGGTGGCCACGGCCTGCTTGAGGCGCTCGCCGTTGGGGTCCGGGTACAGGCGCAGGCTGTCGTTCAGCTCCGCCTGCATGGCGGCGATGGCCTTCGGCGACGGCCCGTAGGGGTTCTCGTTGGTGTTGAGCTTGACCAGCCGGGCCAGTTTGGGTTGCTCACCCGGCACGTACGGCACCAGGTCCTTGACGAAAGGGCTCCAGAATCGGCTCATCGCCCTTCTCTCCTCGAATGGATGCGGTTTGGCGTAGGGTGGAAAGCGCCGCAGCGTTTTCCACCGGCTGACATCGGGCGGAAAAGGCCGGCGGCCTTTTCCGCCCGGCGGCTTACTTGATGCGGTACTCGGCGCTGCGTGCGTGGGCGGTCAGCGACTCGCCGCGCGCCAGCACCGAGGCCACCTTGCCCAGCGCCGAGGCGCCCTCGGCCGAGCAGTGGATGATCGACGAGCGCTTCTGGAAGTCGTAGACGCCCAGCGGCGAGGAGAAGCGCGCGGTGCCGGAAGTGGGCAGCACGTGGTTGGGGCCGGCGCAGTAGTCGCCCAGCGCCTCGGCGGTGTAGCGGCCCATGAAGATCGCGCCGGCGTGGCGGATCTGCGGCAGATACTGCTCGGGATTTTCCACCGACAGCTCCAGGTGCTCGGGGGCGATGCGGTTGGCCACTTCGATGGCCTGGGCCATGTCGGCCACCTGGATCAGCGCGCCGCGACCCTGCAGCGAGGTGCGGGCGATGGCTTCGCGCTCCAGGGTCGGCAGCAGCTTGTCGATGCTGGCGGCCACGCGGTCGAGGAAGGCGGCGTCCGGGCTGACCAGGATGGCCTGGGCGTCCTCGTCGTGCTCGGCCTGGGAGAACAGGTCCATGGCGATCCAGTCCGGATCGGTCTGGCCGTCGCAGACCACGAGGATTTCCGACGGGCCGGCGATCATGTCGATGCCGACCTTGCCGAACACGTGACGCTTGGCGGTGGCCACGTAGATGTTGCCGGGGCCGACGATCTTGTCCACCGGCGGCACGCTCTCGGTGCCATAGGCCAGCGCGGCCACGGCCTGGGCGCCGCCGATGCAGAACACCCGGTCGACGCCGGCGATGGCGGCGGCGGCCAGCACGATCTCGTTGAGCTCGCCGCGCGGCGTCGGCACCACCATGACCACCTCGGGCACACCGGCGACCTTGGCGGGAATGGCATTCATCAGCACCGACGACGGATAGGCGGCCTTGCCGCCCGGCACGTACAGGCCGGCGCGGTCCAGCGGGGTGACCTTCTGGCCCAGCACGGTGCCGTCGGCCTCGGTGTAGCTCCAGGAATCCTGGCGCTGCTTCTCGTGGTAGCTGCGCACCCGCGCCGCAGCGGTTTCCAGCGCCTGGCGCTGCTCGGGGGTGATGCGCTGCAGCGCCAGCTCCAGGCGCTCGCGCGGCAAGATCAGATCGGCCATCGAGGTCGCTTCGACCTGGTCGAAACGCTGGCTGTATTCCACCAGCGCGGCATCGCCGCGACTGCGCACGTTGGCGATGATCTCCAGCACGCGCTGGTTGACCGCATCGTCGGACACGCTTTCCCAGCTCAGCAGATGATCCAGGTGTCGGGCGAACTCCGGATCAGCGGCATTGAGTCGACGCAGGGAAAGATCAGCAGTCATGGCAGGCCTCGTAATGGCAGTGGCTCGGGCGTCGCTAGACTATCAAGCCCGCCGCGTGGACGCCCGAGAAAAAGGCTATGACGCGGATAGGCCGATCAACCGTGGTGTCGCTCGACCGCCTCGCGCAGAGTCTCGATCAGCGCCTGGATGCGGGCGTGCTTCATCTTCATGGACGCCTTGTTGACGATCAGCCGCGAGCTGATGGTGGCGATCAGCTCCTGGGGCTCCAGGCCGTTGGCGCGCAGGGTATTGCCGGTGTCGACCACGTCGATGATCTTGTCGGCCAGGCCGACCAGCGGCGCCAGCTCCATGGAGCCGTACAGCTTGATGATGTCCACCTGGCGGCCCTGTTCGGCGTAGTAGCGCTTGGCGACATTGACGAACTTGGTGGCCACCTTGAGGCGCCCCTTGGGCTCGGGCGCGCCGACCTTGCCGGCGGTCATCAGCTTGCAGTTGGCAATCTTCAGGTCCAGCGGCTCGTAAAGACCCTGGCCACCGAACTCCATCAGCACGTCCTTGCCGGCCACGCCGAGATCGGCGGCGCCCTGCTCCACATAGGTGGGCACGTCGGTGGCACGCACGATCAGCAGGCGCACATCCTCCAGGCTGGTGGGGATGATCAGCTTGCGGCTCTTGTCCGGATTCTCGGTGGGAACGATGCCGGCTTCGGCCAGCAGCGGCAGGGTGTCATCGAGAATGCGGCCCTTGGACAGCGCAATGGTGAGCATGGTGAATCCTTGAGAAACGGACGACGGGAGCGCCAGGCTCCCGTCAAAGGCCTTAGTTGGGCACGCGACGAATCTTGGCGCCCAGCAGCTGGAGCTTTTCCTCGATGCACTCGTAGCCACGGTCGATGTGGTAGATGCGGTCGATCAGCGTCTCGCCCTCGGCCACCAGCGCGGCGATCACCAGGCTGGCGGAGGCGCGCAGGTCGGTGGCCATCACGGGGGCGGCCTTCAACTGCGGCACGCCGGTGACGATGGCGGTGTTGCCCTCGACCAGGATCTGCGCACCCATGCGGTTCATTTCGTAGACGTGCATGAAGCGGTTCTCGAACACCGTTTCCACCACGGTGCCGACGCCTTCGGCCACGGCGTTCATGGCGATGAACTGCGCCTGCATGTCGGTGGGGAACGCCGGATAGGGCGCGGTACGCACGTTAACCGCGCGCGGACGATTGCCCTTCATGTCCAGTTCGATCCAGTCACTGCCGGTGGAAATGTGCGCGCCAGCTTCCTCAAGCTTGGCCAGCACGGCCTCCAGGATGGTCGGATCGGTGTCCTTGAGCTTCACGCGGCCCCGGGTCGCGGCGGCCGCCACCAGGTAGGTGCCGGTCTCGATGCGGTCGGGCATCACGCTGTAGCGACCGCCACCCAGGCGCTTCACGCCCTCGATGGTGATGGTGTCGGTACCGGCGCCGCTGACCTGCGCGCCCATGGCGTTGAGGAAGTTGGCCAGGTCAACCACTTCCGGCTCGCGCGCGGCGTTTTCCAGCACGGTGCGACCGTTGGCCAGCGCCGCGGCCATCATGATGTTCTCGGTGCCGGTCACGCTGACCACGTCGAAGAAGAAGCGTCCGCCACGCAAGCCACCAGCCGGCGCCTTGGCCTTGATGTAGCCGCCCTCCACCTCGATCTCGGCGCCCAGGGCTTCCAGGCCGCGGATGTGCAGGTCCACCGGGCGCGAGCCGATGGCGCAGCCGCCAGGCAGGGCCACCTCGGCCTGACCGAAGCGGGCAACCATCGGGCCGAGCACCAGGATCGACGCGCGCATGGTCTTGACCAGCTCGTAGGGCGCCACCAGGGTCTGGATGCTGCTGGCATCCACCTCGACGCTGAGCTTCTCGTCGATGATCGGCTGCACGCCCATGCGACCGAACAGCTCGATCATGGTGGTGATGTCATGCAGGTGCGGCAGGTTGCACACGGTGACCGGCGTATCAGCCAGCAGGGTGGCAGCCAGGATCGGCAGGGCGGAGTTCTTCGCCCCGGAAATGCGGATTTCGCCGTCGAGGCGATTGCCACCGGTGATGATCAGTTTGTCCATAGGTCTCTCGGCGTCGACGCCTCAGGAGCGCTCGGCCCACTGGGCGCGGCTGTAGAATTTCATAGTGACGGCATGGATGCTGCCGTCGGCGATCCAGGGATTGAGGTGCGCGTAGATCTGCTGCTGGCGCTTGACCGGGCTGAGCGCGGCCAGCGCGTCGTCGATCAGGTTCAGCTGGAAGCTGCAGCCCGCGCCTTCCACTTCGACCTGCACGCCCGGCAGTTGCTCTTCAAGAAAGTTCTTAACGTCCAGTGCCTGCATCTCAACCTCGCTCGGCGCGTTCGGATAGTACGGAGCCCTGGGCTCGCGAGCCGGGCATCATACAAAAAAAGCCCGAACGTCGCGACTCACGCACTGGCGTCCGCGGGCAGGATTTCCAGCAGCTGGCAGACCTCGGCGATCTGCCGCATGTCGGCGGGCAGCGCCTGTACCCGCAGTGTCTTCCCGGCCGCCTCGGCGTCACGCAGGAAAGCCAGCAGCAGCGCCAGACCGACGCTGCTGGATTTCTCCACCGCCGACAGATCCAGGCACAGCGCACCACTCTGGTTGTTGCGGATCAGCGCGCGACCCTGCTCGCGCAGGCCGGGGCCGGTGCGAAAATCCAGCACACCGGCCAGTTGTAGCCGTCCGTCGGACTCGGCACGGATACTTGCGCTCATCGGCCGCTCGCCTGCTGGGCCTCGGCGCTATCCTTGGCCTGCTCGACCACCTGCACCCAGCCGTCGATGGTCTTGTCCAGGTCGTTGCCATTGCGCTGCATAGCCTCGGCGAACTGGTCGCGGAACAGCTTGCCGACGTTGATGCCGTTGATGATCACGTTGCGCAGCAGCCAGGTATCACCCTGCTTGACCATGGTGTAGGAGAGCGGATAGACCACGCCGTTCTGGCCGATCACCTCCATGCCGACGCTGGCGCGATCCGGCTCGGTCTGGCGACCAGGCAGGATGCGAATACCCTGGTTGTCGTACTCGAGCAGCGCGTTGCCGTAGAACTGCATCAGGCTGCGCTTGAAGTTGTCCTCGAAACGCAGCATCTGCGCCTCGCTGGCCTGGCGCGAGTACTTGACGGTCATGATGCTGCGCGAAATCCCGCGCACATCCACCACCGGACCGAGGATCTCGTTCAGGGCCTGGTAGAACGCCTCGCGGTCGGTGCGATAGCGCTCCTTGTTGGCCTTCAGGTCGCCGAGCATGCGCTCGACGCTCTGTTCCACCACCTGCTGGGCGGTGGGCGCGGCACTGGCCAGCAGCGGCAAGCCGAGCAGCAGGGTCAGGAGGGTGTGCCGAACGGCATTGATCAGAACAGTCATCATTGGCCCTCTTTGTTCACGGTATTGAGCAGGAACTTGCCAATCAGGTCCTCGAGTACCAGTGCCGACTGGGTGTCGCGGATCTCGCCACCCTCGCGCAGCACCTCTTCCTCGCCACCGACGCTGATACCGATGTACTTCTCGCCCAGCAGGCCGGCGGTGAGGATCGAGGCGGTGGAGTCGGTCGGCAGGTTGTCCACCGCACGGTCGACCTCGAGGGTGACCCGACCGGTGTAGCGTTCCTTGTCCAGGTCGACGGCGACCACCTTGCCGATGGTCACACCGGCCATGGTCACCTTGGCGCGCGGCGTCAGCCCGGCGACGTTGTCGAAATAGGCGTAGAGCCGGTAGGTATCACCGGAGCCGACCGCCGACAGGCCGCTGACGCGCAGGGCGAGCAGCAGCAGGGCAAGCAGGCCGGCGAGCAGGAACAGGCCCACGCCGATTTCCAGAGTGCGGCTTTGCATCAGAAGTCTCCAAACATCAGGGCAGTCAGAATGAAGTCGAGGCCGAGCACGGCCAGCGAGGCGTAGACGACGGTACGGGTGGTGGCGCGGCTGATGCCTTCGGAGGTCGGCTCGCAGTCATAGCCCTGGAACACGGCGATCCAGGTAACCACGAAGGCGAACACCACGCTCTTGATGACGCCATTCACGACGTCTTCCATGAAGCGCACGCTGTTCTGCATGTTGCCCCAGTAGGAACCCTCGTAGACGCCCAGCCAGTCCACCGCGACCATGGCGCCGCCCCAGATGCCGACCACGCTGAAGATGGCGGCCAGCAGGGGCATGGAAATGAAACCGGCCCACAGGCGCGGCAGGACCACGTACTTGAGCGGATCGACGCCGATCATCTCGAAGCTGGACAACTGCTCGGTGGACTTCATGTTGCCGATCTCGGCGGTCAGCGCCGAGCCGGCGCGGCCAGCGAACAGCAGTGCGGTGACCACCGGGCCCAGCTCGCGCAGCAGGGTCAGCGCGACCATCTGGCCGACGGCCTGCTCGGAGCCGAAATCACTGAGGATGTTGAAGCCCTGCAGCGCCAGCACCATGCCGATGAAGATGCCGGACACCACGATGATCGGCAGCGACAGCACGCCGACGAAATACAGCTGCTTGATCAGCAACTGCAGGCCGTTGCCCAGTCCGCTGCGGCCCGCCAGCACATGGAACAGGAATAGGGTCGAGCGACCCAGGGCCTGGCAGACATCCAGGCCGGCCTTGCCGAGCAGGCGGATACGTTCAAGGGGAGACTTCGTGCGCATCAGCGGCTTCCCAGCAGGTCGGCGCGGTAATCCACAGCCGGATAATGGAAGGGCACCGGACCGTCCGGGGTGCCCTGCATGAACTGGCGTACCCGTGGATCATCGGAATTCATCAGCTCGTCGGGCGTGCCCTGGCCCAGCACCTTGCCATCGCCGACCACATACAGGTAATCGGCGATGCTGGCGGTTTCCGCCAGGTCGTGGGAGACGACGATGCTGGTGATGCCCAGCGCGTCGTTGAGCAGGCGGATCAGGCGCACCAGCACGCCCATGGCGATCGGATCCTGGCCGACGAAGGGCTCGTCATACAGAAGGATCTGCGGATCGAGGGCTATGGCTCGCGCCAGCGCCACGCGGCGCTTCATGCCGCCGGACAGCTCGTCGGGCATCAACTCGATGGCGCCGCGCAGGCCGACGGCCTGCAGCTTCATCAGCACGATGTCGCGAATCATCTCTTCGGGCAACTCGGTGTGCACGCGCAGCGGGAAGGCGACGTTCTCGAACACGTTCAGATCGGTGAACAGCGCACCGCTCTGGAACAGCACGCCGAACTGCTTGCGCATGTCGAACAGCGCGCCGCGACCGAGGGTCGGCAGATTGACGCCGTTGACCCAGACCTCGCCCTTCTCGGGGCGCAGCTGGGCGGCGATCAGCCGCAACAAGGTGGTCTTGCCGCAACCGGAGGGCCCCATGATTCCGGTGACTTTCCCGCGCGGAAACACCAGGTCCACGTTGTCGAAGATGGCCCGCTCGCCGCGCCGGAAGGTCAACCCCTTCAGCTCGACCGCATGCTCGTGGTCAGTCACATCAACCTCCTGTAGCGCCTCTCGGCAGCCACCTGGGTGGCGGCGAAAACGGCGCGCACTATACCACCTTCATCAAACATTCATCACTGAACGTATGATCCGAAAGCGGCGACAGCACAGGAGCGAAGGATGCCGCCCGCCCGACAACAGTCAGGCGGGCGGAAGACGCCTCATCAGAAGGCGAAGGTCAACACCACGTTGAACAGCATGGCGGCGACAAAGCCGATCGGCGCCGCGCGCAACAGCAGCTGCGGGAACAGCTCCGCACGCCCCTGCTCGGTGCGACAGGAGCCCAGGATCAGGCTGCCACCGGAAGAGAACGGCGAGATGGCGGTGGCCTGGGAACCCACCACGATGCTGACAAACAGCACCATCGGGTCCAGCCCCATCTGCACGGCGATCGGCAGCACCATGGGGAACAGCGCCGGCGTGACCACCCCCAGCGTGCTGGCGAACAGCGACATGAACGCCGCCACCACACCGAACACCACCGGCACCAGCAGCGGCGGGATGGTGGCCCCGATCCAGGAGGCCAGCGCATCAATGGTGCCGGCCTTGATCGCCACGGCGATCAGCATGCCAACCCCGCAGATCATCACCAGCGTCCCCCAGGGCACTGCGGCCATGGCCTTGCGCTCGTCACCGACCTTGAGCAGCAACGCCAGCACCGAGAACAGGCTGGCAATCAGGCCGATATCCATCTTGGCGTTGATCAGCTTAAAGGTCGGACTGTCCGGGAAAGCCATGTGCAACACCGGCGCGGCCAACACAATAGCCATCATGGCCAGGGTCAGCCACAGGGTGGTCTTCTGCTCACGGTTCAGCGGGCTCGGCACGCTGGCTGCGAAGCTGGCGTCCTTGAGCGCTCGGCCGCTGCGCGAGAAGAACACGAAGGCGGAAATCACCACCAGGGGCACGACCATGGTGCTGACGAAGATCGCGAAGCTGTTGATGAAGGCCTCGCTTTCCGGCACGCCAGCGGTAGTCATCAGGCCGCGGAAGATGATGCCGCTCTGGCTGGATACAAAGTTGGCCCCACCCAGCGCGCCATAGTTAACCGCCAGCGCGCCAAGGATCATGCTCATGCCGGTGCGCTCGCACAGCAGCAGCGTGATCGGCGCCATGAACGCCAGCACCGTATAGAAACCGGCGCCCATGCCGGCGATCAGGCTGGAGGCGACGAAAACCGCATAGGGCAGCAGGTGCGGCAAGCGGCGACAGCCATAGATGAGGTGTTCGGCAAGCTTTTCCAGCGTACCGTTGACAATGGCGAAGCTGTAGAACAGGCACACCGAAAAGATCACGAAGAAGATCTTCAGTGGCCACATGCCGATCACCTCGGCGGGCTTGAGGCCCATGCCGAAGCAGCCGATCAGGTAAGCGAAGGCGATGGCGAACAGGCCGATATTGATCTTGGTGCGGTACCCGAGCACCACCGCGATGACGATCGCGGCAACCACTAACATGCTGATCATGAAATTCTCTCTGTGCGGCGGTTATCGGGCCAGGAAGCCGAAAAGCTCGGCGGGATTTTCCACCAGCACGCGGGCACGCTCGGCGGGATCGGGCAACAGCCGCTCAAGGAAAGCGAACTGCGCCGCATGGTCGGTACGCTCCTCGAACTGGGTATGCGGCCAGTCGCTACCCCACAGGAAACGCCCCACTCCGCCGCAGGCCTGGCGCAACTGCGCCAGCACGACAGCCGCTTGCGCAAGATCGCTCTCGCTGCGGTAGGCCGCCGACAACTTGACCCACACCGGCGCCTGTCCCAGCAGAGCCAGGGCTGCCCGGTGAGCGGCGTTGTTCATGTCGATTCCACCGCGCGGCAGGCCAAAATGGTCCACCACCACGTTCACACCGGCATCGATCATCGGCCGGATGACGTACGTCAGATCATCGAACCCCCGCTGCACTTCGACATGCCAGCTTCGCTGTGCCAGACGCTTGAAGAATTCCTGCCAGCGCGGCACCTGGTAATCCTCCAGCGGCTGGCCGATCAGGTTCAGGCGAACCCCCACCACACCGGCCGCGCCCAGCTCATCCAGTTCGGCGTCGTCGATATCCGGCGAGACCACGGCCACTCCGCGCAGCCGTTCGGGGTAGCGACGCAGCGCCTCGAGCATGAAGCGGTTGTCGGTGCCCAGGAAGCTGGGCTGGATCAGCACCCCATGGGAAAGCCCGCAGCGATCCAGCTGGGCGAGAAACTGCTCAACGCTGGCATCGTAGTCGGGACTGTAGCGACGGCCGCTCACCAGTGGCAGGTCGCGGCGGAAGATGTGCGCATGGGTATCGATTCCGGAAATCCCGGAACAAGCGGATGAAGGCATCACGGCTTACCTTTGATGATCATTGTTCAAGCCGAAGCCCCACTACGGAGGGCGCTTAATTCATCTATATGATTAGATGATCGGTTGACCATATCTCTAGCGGTAAAACCTTGTCAACCGCGCGCCGGGTGGTAGAGTTGCGCGATTTTCCTGCCGGGGAGGACGGCCATGGCCCACGCGAGCCTGGGGCATGACGAGCGGCTGCCGCTCTATCAGCGCCTGAAAGACGAAATGCTGGACAAGATCGCCGACGGCACCTGGCTGCCCGACCAGGCCATTCCCACCGAGGCGGAGCTGACGCGCCACTACGGAGTGGCGGTCGGCACGGTGCGCAAGGCGGTGGACATGCTGGTGGCGGAAGGCCTGTTGCAACGCATTCAGGGTCGCGGCACCTTCCTGCGCCGACCGAATTTCGACGGCTCGCTGCTGCGCTTCTTCCGAGGCGGCGAACAGGTACCGGAAGGGCGCATCCTCTCGCGCAGCCTGGAAACCCCGCCGGCCTCGGTGGCACAGGCCCTCGGGCTGGCCAGCGGCGAGCAAACCCTCCGCTTGCTGCGGCTGCGCCTGATTGATGGCCTGCCGCTGTTCCATGAGGTGATCTGGCTACCGGCGACCCGCTTTGCCGCCCTGCTTGATATCCAGCCGGAAGCCTTCGGCAATCTGCTGTACCCCTTCTACGAGCAAACCTGCGGCCAGCGTGTGGCTTCGGCCAAGGAAACCCTCACCGTCGAGCCGGCCGGCGCGGATATCGCCGCCACCCTGGGCCTGGAAGCCGGCAATCCGGTGGTGGTGATCGAACGCCTGGCCCTGGGCTACGATCGCCAGCCCATCGAGTACCGCGTCTCCCGCGCCGCCGCCGACACCTTCCGCTACCAGATCGAGATTTCCTGACGGGGCCGGCGGCTCACAACCGAAAGCGACTGACCAGCCCCTGCAGCTGATTACCGAGTCGCGCCAGCTCGACGCTCGACACGGCCGTCTGGCCGCTGGCCGTTGCGCTCTGCTCGGTGACGTCGCGCACACTGACGATGCGCCGACTGACCTCCTCGGCCACCGCGCTCTGCTGTTCGGCCGCCGCGGCGATCTGCTGGTTCATCGTCTCGATGCTCGACACCGCCCGGGTGATGCCCTGAAGCGCGTCACCGGCTTCGCCGCTCAAACCCACGCTGCTGGACGCCAGCGCCTGGCTGTTCTCCAACTGACCGGCAACCCTGTGGGCGCTGGCCTGCAGGGCGACGATCAGTTGTTCGATCTCCGCCGTGGACTCGGCGGTGCGCTGCGCCAGCGTGCGGACCTCGTCGGCTACCACCGCGAAGCCGCGCCCCGCCTCTCCGGCCCGGGCCGCCTCGATGGCCGCGTTCAGCGCCAGCAGGTTGGTCTGCTCGGCCACCGCGCGGATCACATCCAGCACCCGACCGATCTTGTCGCTCTCCTGCTCCAGGTCGGCCATCGCGCCGCTGGAGCGGTGCACCTCGGCGGCCAACCGCTCGATCTGCTGCAGCACCTCAACCACCACCTGGCTACCCTGGCGCGCCTCGGCATCGGCGCGGGTAGCGGCCTGGGAAGCCTGCCCGGCGTTGCGCGCCACGTCCTGCGCGGTGGCGGACATTTCCTGCATGGCGGTAGCCACCTGGTCCGTTTCGTCCTTTTGCCGGCCGATACCGGCCCGGGCCTGCTCGGTGACCGCCGACAGCTCCTCCGCCGCGCTGGCCACCTGACCGGCGCCATCGCGGATGCCGCCGATCAGCTCGCGCAGGGTCCGGCCCATGCGCTGCACGCCCTGCTGCAACACGCCGATCTCGTCGCGACGCACTGACAGCGACAGCTCGCTGAGATCGCCGGACGCTATGCGCTCGACGACCTTCAGCGTCTCGCCCAGGCGCCCGGTGATCTGTCGCGTGATCAGCCAGGCGGACAGCACGCCCAGCAGCAGCGCCAGCAGCGCGCCGACCATCAGCACCTGGCGTGCCGAGGCGGTTTCCTGGTCGCGACGCTGAAACTGATCGGCACTCAGCGCCTTGCTGAGACGGGCGATTTCGTTGCCGTGCCCGAGCTGCTGCTCCTGGGCAGCCAGGATCTCGGCGTGTGCCACCCGAAACGCCTCCACCGCGCCTTGATAGGCCTCCAGGCGCGCCCGCACGCTGGTCATGGCCTGGCGATGGTCGGCGCCCAACGTCGTCGCCGCCGCCCCGATGGCATCGAACGCCCGGACGAACTGGGCGCGCGCCGCCTGCTCGGTTCTGGTAGTCGGGTTGGCGGTGTAGCCGCGCACCTCGTAGCGCACCAATTGCAGCTGCTCATTGACGTCACGGATGGCCTGATAGCGCGCAAAGCGTGATGCGGCCCCGCTGGGCAACGACAGCACATCGGCCAGCACCTGCTGGATGTCGACGAAGGAGGCCCGCGCCAGCTCGCCCATGCGATTGCGCGCCGACCAGGCCGCGCGATAGGCCTCGCGCATACGCGCCAGGGACTCCTGATAGAGAGCGAGCTGCCCTGCCTGCTCGCGCAGCAGCTCGCCACCCTCACCGGCAGGGAAACGCCGCAGCACTTCCTGATGTCGCCGGCTGTAGTCTTCAAGCGCCTGCTGTACCCGCTCGGCCTGCTGCTCGTCGCCCACGCTGAGCTGATAGCCCAGCCGCTCGGCGCGCAACCGCCCCAGCAGCTCGCCCAGCTCGTTGATCTGGGCTACCCAGCCGCCGCGCTCGATCACCCGGTCCAGGCCGTTCCAGCTGACCACCGCCAGCGTCGCGGTGAATACCAGGACCAGACCGAAGCCCAGGGCCAGCTTCAAGGTCACACTGAGATTCGCCAACCATTCGCTCATCAGACTCATCCACTCGGAGCGCAAGCCTTGCCCGCCAGCGCCATTAATTTGATATCAGAATAATGACACATCTCGACATCTATTCATATATATGACTAGACATCAAAGCATTCCGCGCGGCCTGATGAGCGCCACCGCCTTTGTCGTTATAATCCCGCCTTTTCCTTCCAGCGGTTCCCTGTGCCATGAACCAGACCAGCACGCCGATCCAATCCGCCCAGCGCACCATTCGCCTGGAGCTCGAAGCCATCGAAGCCCTGTTGCAGCGCATCAATGGCGACTTCACCCGCGCCTGTGAACTGATCCTTCAGTGCAAGGGTCGTGTGGTCGTGGTCGGCATGGGCAAGTCCGGGCACGTCGGTCGCAAGATCGCCGCCACCTTGGCCAGCACCGGCACCGCCGCCTTCTTTGTGCATCCCGGCGAGGCCAGCCATGGCGACATGGGCATGATCACCCGCGACGACGTGGTGCTGGCCCTGTCCAACTCCGGCTCCACCAGCGAGATCGTCACCCTGCTGCCGCTGATCAAGCGCCTGGGGATCACCCTGATCAGCATGACCGGCAATCCCGCCTCGCCGCTGGCCCAGGCCGCCGCGGTGAACCTGGACGCCGGCGTTAGCCAGGAGGCCTGCCCGCTCAACCTGGCGCCCACCTCCTCCACCACCGTGTCGCTGGTGCTGGGCGATGCCTTGGCCATCGCCCTGCTGGAGGCGCGCGGCTTCACTGCCGAAGACTTCGCCTTCTCCCACCCGGGCGGCGCGCTGGGCCGACGCCTGCTGCTGAAGGTCGAGAACGTCATGCACCAGGGCGCCGAGCTGCCGCTGGTCCGACGGGGGACCCCTCTGCGCGAGGCGTTGCTGGAAATGACCCGCAAGGGCCTGGGCATGACCCTGGTGGCCGAAGCCGATGGCCGTCTGGCCGGCGTGTTCACCGACGGCGACCTGCGCCGCGCGCTGGATCGCGGCGTGGACGTGCGCGACGCCGGCATCGACGCGCTGATGACCATCCCCGGCAAGACCATCCGCGCCGACGCGCTGGCCGCCGAGGCCCTGAAACTGATGGAAGACCACAAGATCAGCGCGCTGGTGGTGGTCGACGACAACCATATGCCGGTCGGCGCACTCAACATGCATGACCTGCTGCGCGCCGGAGTGATGTGATGAACAGCCTGTTGCAACGTGCTCGCCAGATCCGCCTGGCCATCTTCGACGTCGATGGCGTGCTGACCGATGGCCGTCTGTACTTCCTTGCCGACGGCAGCGAGTTCAAGACCTTCAACACCCTCGACGGCCAGGGCATCAAGATGCTGATGCGTTCCGGCGTGCGCACGGGGATCATCTCCGGCCGCAAGACCCCGGTGGTGGAGAAGCGCGCCCGCGACCTGGGTATCCAGCACCTCTACCAGGGGCGCGAGGACAAGCTGGTGGTGCTCGATGAACTGCTCGCCGAGCTGGGACTCCATTATGAGCAGGTCGCCTATCTGGGTGACGACCTGCCCGACCTACCGGTGATTCGCCGCGTCGGCCTGGGCATGGCCGTCGCCAGCGCCGATCCGTTCGTGCGCCAGCACGCCCATGGCGTGACCCAGGCGTGCGGTGGCGCGGGCGCGGCGCGGGAATTCTGCGAACTGATCCTGCGCGCCCAGGGCAACCTCGAAGAAGCCCAGTCCGCCTATCTCTGAAGAGACGATCACCGCCATGCTCGGCAAATTGCGTACGTTTCTGCCGCTGATCATCATCGCCCTGGTGTTCGCCGCCATCGGCTACTGGAACATCTCGCCGGAGCGTTTTCTTGATCAACCGCAGGCCGAGCAGCCACCGCCCTCGGTGGACTTCTTCGTGCAGAACGCCTATTCGCGGCAGTACCAGGCCGATGGCAGCCTGCGTTACGAGCTGACCTCCGAGCGCCTGGAGCACCTCAGGGACAGCGACACGAACCTGTTGTACCAGCCCGACCTGCTGATCCATCGCGCCGGCGAACAGCCCTGGCGCGTGCGCAGCCTGCGCGGCGAGGTCGCCACCCAGGGCACCCAGGTGGAACTGATCGATGACGTGCGCATCGAGCAGACCATTCCCCCGAACCGCTTCACCCGGCTGACCACCAGCCGCCTGACCGTATTCCCCGAGCGAGAATATGCCGAGACAGCCCAGCCGGTGCGCATCGAGAACCCCGATGGCGTGACCACCGCCACCGGCATGCAAGCCTACGTCAAGGAAGGCAGGGTGCTGTTGCTGTCCAACGTAAGAGGCCAACATGACGTTCGCTAAACCGCTTCTGCTGCTCGGCTGCCTGGCCGCCGCCTGCAGCGCCTGGGCGCTGCCCACCGACCGTGACCAGCCGATCCACGTGCAGGCCGACAGCGCCGAGCTGGACGACCGCCAGGGCAAGGCCATCTACCGTGGCGACGTGGTGATCACCCAGGGCACTCTGAAGATCACCGGCAACACCGTGACCGTCACCCGCAACGCCCGCGGCGAGATCGACACCTTCACCGCCCAGGGGCGCCCCGCCTACTACGAGCAGCAGCCGGAAGTCGGCGAATCGCTGGTGCATGCCTACGGACGCACCATCGAGTACTTCGCCAGCAACGAGCGCATCGTGCTCACCGACCAGGCCAAGGTGGTGCGCGACGGCAATACCTTCGAAGGCGAACGCATCGTCTATGACACCCGCACCCAGGTGGTCAACGCCGGCCGTGCCCAGGACGGCAACGTCACCACGCCCCGGCCACGCATCGACATGGTGATCCAGCCACGCAAGAAGCCCGCGGAGTCCAGCGAATAATGGCCACCCTCATTGCCCGTCACCTGGCCAAGAGCTACAAGAAGCGCCAGGTGGTCCGCGACGTCAGTCTGCGCATCGACAGCGGCCAGATCGTCGGCCTGCTCGGCCCCAACGGCGCCGGCAAGACCACCACCTTCTACATGGTCGTCGGCCTGGTGCGCGCCGATCACGGCCAGGTGCTGATTGACGACCTGGACGTCAGTCACCAGCCCATGCACGGTCGCGCGCGCGCCGGCATCGGCTACCTGCCCCAGGAAGCCTCGATCTTCCGCAAGCTCACCGTCACCAACAACATCATGGCGATCCTGGAAACCCGCAAGGACCTCGACGCCGAAGGCCGTCGGGCAACCCTGGAAGGGCTGCTCGAGGAATTCCACATCACCCATATCCGCGACAGCCTCGGCATGAGCCTGTCCGGTGGCGAACGGCGCCGGGTGGAGATCGCCCGCGCGCTGGCCAGCGCACCCAAGTTCATCCTGCTCGACGAACCCTTCGCCGGCGTCGACCCCATCTCGGTGGGCGACATCAAACAGATCATCCAGCACCTGAAATCCAAAGGCATCGGTGTACTGATCACCGACCACAACGTGCGCGAGACCCTGGACATCTGCGAGACCGCCTACATCGTCAGCGAAGGCCGCCTGATCGCCGAGGGCAACGCCGAGGCCATCCTGGCCAACCAGCTGGTCAAGGAAGTCTACCTGGGGCACGAATTCCGCCTGTAGAGCGACTGGCGGACACACCAACGGGATATACAATTCGTCGCCGGGCATATAAATTGCTTGCGGTCGGCGCCCCGGCGCGCCGCAGGGACAGGCGAACACCCGCCGGAACACAAGGTCTGCCATGAAACCATCGCTCGTTCTCAAGATGGGCCAGCAGCTGACGATGACCCCGCAGCTGCAACAGGCCATTCGCTTACTGCAACTTTCCACCCTGGACCTGCAGCAGGAAATCCAGGAAGCCCTCGAATCCAATCCCATGCTGGAACGGCAGGAGGAAGGCGAGGACTTCGACAACAGCGATCCGCTCGCCGACGGTGACGACGCCGCCGGCAGCCCCCCTCCGGAAAACACCTACCAGGAGACCCAGAGCAGCGTCGAGAACCTCGAGGAGGTCAACGACTGGAGCGAACGCATCCCCAGCGAGCTGCCGGTGGACACCGCCTGGGAAGATGTCTACCAGACCAGCGCCAGCAGCCTGCCCAGCAACGACGATGACGAATGGGACTTCACCGCCCGTACCAGCGGTGGCGAGAGCCTGCAGAGCCATCTGCTCTGGCAGCTCAACCTGGCGCCCATGTCGGACACCGACCGATTGATCGCGGCGACCCTGATCGACTGCATCAATGACCAGGGCTACCTAGAAGAATCCCTCGAGGAGATCCTCGAATCCTTCGATCCGGAACTGGACATCGAGCTGGACGAGATCGAAGCCGTGCTGCGCCGCGTGCAGCATTTCGAACCCGTGGGCATCGGCGCCCGCGACCTGCGCGAGTGCCTGCTGCTGCAGCTGTGCCAGCTGCCGGAAGACACCCCCTGGCGCAGCGAGGCGCAGCGCCTGGTCGGTGATTACCTCGACCTGCTCGGCGGCCGCGACTACAGCCAGCTGATGCGCCGCCTCAAGCTCAAGGAAGACGAGCTGCGCCAGGTGGTGGAACTGATCCAGCGCCTCAACCCCCGCCCCGGCTCGCAGATCGAGTCCAGCGAACCCGAATACATCGTGCCCGACGTCATCGTGCGCAAGCACAACGGCCGCTGGCTGGTGGAGCTCAACCAGGAGGCGGTGCCGCGCCTGCGCGTGAACCCCCAGTACGCCGGCTTCGTGCGCCGCGCCGATTCCAGCGCCGACAACACCTTCATGCGCAACCAGCTGCAGGAGGCGCGCTGGTTCATCAAGAGCCTGCAGAGTCGCAACGAGACGCTGATGAAGGTGGCCAGCCAGATCGTCGAGCACCAGCGCGGCTTCCTCGAGTACGGCGAGGAAGCCATGAAGCCGCTGGTGCTGCACGACATCGCCGAGGCGGTGGGCATGCATGAATCGACCATCTCGCGGGTGACCACCCAGAAGTACATGCACACCCCGCGCGGCATCTTCGAACTGAAGTATTTCTTTTCCAGCCATGTCAGCACGTCCGAAGGCGGCGAGTGCTCGTCCACCGCCATCCGGGCGATCATCAAGAAACTGGTGGCGGCGGAAAACGCCAAGAAACCGCTGAGCGATAGCAAGATCGCCAGCCTGCTGGAGGAACAGGGCATCCAGGTGGCACGCCGCACCGTGGCCAAGTACCGGGAATCCCTGGGCATCGCGCCGTCGAGCGAGCGTAAGCGCCTGATGTAAAACGTTCAGTGGGCTTGTTTAACGGCGCCGGAATGATTAGGGTCAATGCCCAGAACCCCTTGGCGCGTCAAAGTGATTCGGAGGGTCGACCAGAGGTCGGTCCTCTCCCAACGGCAAGAAGGAGAACAGGTATGCAAGTCAACATCAGTGGTGACCAGCTGGATGTGACTGAGGCCATGCGCGGCTATGTCGAGGAGAAGTTCTCCCGGCTGGAGCGCCACTTCGACCGCATCACCAATGTTCAGGTGATCATGCAGGTGGAAAAACTGCAGCAGAAGATCGAAGCCACCCTGCATATCGCCGGTGGCGAAGTCGTTGCCAACGCGGAGCACACCGACATGTATGCGGCCATCGACCTGCTGGTCGACAAGCTCGACCGCCAACTGATCAAGGCCAAGGAAAAGCGCCTCGACCGGGAGCAGGGCGCCACCGTCCGCTGACTCCGACTCCATGATCCGACTCGAAAGCATCCTGACCCCCGGGCGTTCCCAGGTGAACGCACCGGGCGGCAGCAAGAAACGTGTCCTCGAATTCATCGCCAACCTGATCGCGCGCGAGCAGCCCGGGCTGGATGCCGGCGAGCTGTTCGAAGCGCTGATCGCGCGCGAGCGCCTGGGCTCCACGGGGTTCGGCAACGGCATCGCCATTCCGCACTGCCGCCTGCCGAACTGCAACGCGCCGATCAGCGCCGTCCTGCGCCTGGACGCCCCGGTCGACTTCGACTCCATCGACGGTGTCCCGGTCGATCTGCTATTCGTGCTGGTGGTGCCGCCCGCCGCCACCGACGAGCACCTTGAGCTGCTGCGCCAGATTGCCGGCCTGCTGGAACGTGCCGACATCCGTGAACGCCTGCGTGGCGCCGCCAGCAACGAGGCGCTTTACCAGACCGTGGTGGACGAACTGGGCGGGCACTGACATGCGCCTGATCATCGTCAGTGGCCGCTCCGGCTCGGGCAAGAGCACCGCGCTGGATGTCCTCGAGGACAGCGGCTTCTACTGCATCGACAACCTGCCCGCCGGCCTGCTGCCCGAGCTGGCCGAGCGCGCGCTGATCCATACCGAACTGCTGCATCCACTGGTTGCCGTGTCCATCGACGCGCGCAACCTGCCCAGCCATCTGCAGCGCTTCCCCGAACTGCTCGAAGAAGTACGTGGCCGGCACATCCACTGCGATGTGCTGTATCTGGACGCCGACGAGGAGACGCTGCTCAAGCGCTTCTCGGAAACCCGCCGCCGCCATCCGCTGACCAATGACACCCGGTCGCTGGCCGAGGCGATCCAGGACGAGAGCCTGCTGCTCGGGCCGATCAGCGACCTGGCCGACCTGAAGATCGACACCACCCACCTGAACCTCTACCAGCTGCGCGACACCCTCAAGCTGCGCCTGCTCAACAAGCCCGAGCCGGGCACCGCCTTCCTGGTGGAGTCCTTCGGCTTCAAGCGCGGCATGCCGGTGGATGCCGACCTGGTGTTCGATGTGCGCTGCCTGCCCAACCCCTACTGGAAGCCGGAGCTGCGCGATTTCACCGGCCTCGACCAACCGGTTATCGACTACCTGGCCGCCCAGCCGGAGGTCGAGGAGATGTATCAGGACCTCGCGGTCTATCTGCACAAGTGGCTGCCGCGCTTCGCCGCCAGCAACCGATCGTATGTCACCATCGCGGTCGGCTGCACCGGCGGCCAGCACCGCTCGGTGTACCTGGCCGAGCGCCTGGGAGCGGCCCTGAAGGCCCAACTGAAGAATGTCCAGGTCCGTCATCGCGACCTGCGCTAGAAGCCCTAGGAATCCGAAAGCCCCATGCCTGCCTGCGAAGTCCTGATCGTCAACAAGCTTGGCCTGCATGCCCGCGCGGCAGCCAAGTTCGTCGCCACTGCCGGGCGTTTTCCCTGCCGAGTACGCGTCGGCCACACGGCGGACGCCCTGGTGGATGGCAAGAGCATCATGTCGGTGATGATGCTGGCCGCCGGCCAGGGCACTCCGCTGCATTTGCACGCCGAAGGCGAACAGGATCAGCAGGCGCTCGACGCCCTGGTGGAACTGATCAACGACCGCTTCGGCGAAGGCGAATAAGACAGAAGGGCCGGCGCTGGCCGGCCCCGACGACTCAACGTCCTGCCACCGTCATCCTTTCGATCAGCACCGAGCCGGTGCGAATGGTGCCGCGCGTTTCCAGGTCGCTGCCAATGGCCAGGATCTGCCGGAACATATCCCGCAGGTTGCCGGCGATGGTCACTTCCTGCACCGGAAACTGGATTTCGCCGTTCTCCACCCAGTAGCCGCCGGCGCCCCTTGAGTAATCGCCGGTCACCAGGTTCAGGCCCTGCCCCATCAGCTCGGTGACCAGCAGGCCGCGGCCCATGCGCCGCAGCAGCGCCGCCTGGTCCTCATTCCCGTGAGTGACGAACAGGTTGTGCACCCCACCGGCATTCGCCGTGCTCGGCAGGCCCAGCTTGCGGCCCGAATAGGTGCCAAGCACGTAGGAAACCAGCTCGCCGTCCTTGATGAAGGGCTTGGCATAGGTGGCCAGCCCATCCCCATCGAAGGCGGAACTGCCCAGCGCGCGCGGGATATGCGGGCGCTCGTCCAGGGTCAGCCAGTCAGGGAACAGCCGCTGGCCCAAAGCGCCCTCCAGGAACGACGCCTTGCGGTACAGGTTGCCGCCGGCGATCGCCGCCAGGAAATGATTGAACAGCCCGGTGGCCAGCTCCGGCGAGAACAGCACCGGCACCTCGCAGGTCGGCACGGCGCGCGCGCCGAGGCGGTTGACCGCGCGTTCGGCGGCGCGCCGGCCGATGACGGCGCCGTCGGTCAGCGCGCTGCCGATGCGGCTGGCGTCGTACCAGTAGTCGCGCTGCATCTGGCCGCCGTCCTCGGCGATCATCACGCAACTCAGACTGTGCCGGCTGCTGGCATAGCCGCCGACGAAGCCATGGCTGTTGCCGTAGACGCGGCAGCCCAGGTAGCTGCTCAGGCTGGTGCCGTCGGCATTGCGGATGCGCGGGTCATGGTCGAATGCCGCTGCCTCGCAGCGCAGCGCCAGCTCGATGGCCGCTTCCGGCTCGATGTCCCAGGGGTGGTAGAGGTCCAGGTCGGGCAGCTCACGGGCCATCAGCTCGGGGGCGGCCAGGCCGGCGCACTCGTCTTCCGAGGCATGCCGGGCGATGGCCAGAGCTGCCGCCACGGTTTCCCGAATGGCGTCCTCCTCGACGGCGGAGGTACTGGCCGAGCCCTTGCGCTGGCCGACAAACACGGTGATGCCGAAGCCCTGATCGCGGTTGAACTCGACAGTTTCCACCTCGCGCTGGCGCACCGTGGTGCTCAGGCCCTGGCCGGCACTGACCGACACCTCACAGTCGCTGGCGCCCTGACGGCGCGCCTCGGCGATGATCCGTTCGACCTTTTCCTGCAGGGACGGCAGCGTCTGCGGCCCCACCTTTTCACTAGCATTCATGGCGACTCCCCGGTCGTGACCGCTGGCCACGCCCCTCATCCGTCCCGCGCCCGGCTGGCGAGCTGCGCAAACGGGCTGCTGTTATCATGGCGCGCATTATCCACTGGATGCGCCCCATGTCTGAATTCCACGACGACTTCCCCGAAGAGAAGAGCAAATCCCAGGTCAAGCGCGAGCTGCATGCACTGCAGGAGCTGGGCCAGCGCCTGACCACCCTCAAGCCCGAGCTGCTGGACCGGCTGCCGATCACCGAGGCCTTGCGTCGCGCCCTGGCCGATGCACCCAAGCACACCGCCAATGTGGCCAAGAAGCGCCACGTCCAGTACATCGGCAAGCTGATGCGCGAGCAGGACATCCCGGCCGTTCTCGCCCTGGTTGACCAGATGGACGCCTCGACCCGCGAATACAACGAGCGCTTCCACGCCCTGGAGCGCTGGCGCGACCGCCTGCTGGGCGGCGGCGATGCGGACCTGGACGCCTTCGTGACGGCCTATCCGGACACCGACCGCCAGCACCTGCGCGGCCTGCTGCGCCAGGCCCAGCACGAGGCGGCCCACAACAAACCGCCGGCCGCCGCGCGCAAGGTGTTCAAGTACCTGCGCGAGCTGGACGAGCTGCAGCGCGGGCTGCGCTAATCCAACTCGAACGTTCGTAGGGTGGGCAACTCGCGCAGCGATTGCCCACCGCCTGCGCGCCGGTAGACAAGGCTGCGCCGTTGTCTACCCTACGGCATTCAATTCCCGGTTCCGCCCACGGTGATCGCATCGATCTTCAGCGTCGGCTGGCCGACGCCCACCGGCACCGACTGACCGTCCTTGCCGCAGGTGCCCACGCCACTGTCCAGCGCCAGGTCGTTGCCGACCATCGACACCTGGTTCATCACCTCCGGACCATTGCCGATCAGGGTCGCACCCTTGACCGGCGCGGTGATGCGCCCGTCCTCGATCAGGTAGGCCTCGCTGGTGGAGAACACGAACTTGCCGCTGGTGATGTCCACCTGGCCGCCGCCGAGGCTGGCGCAGAACAGCCCGCGCTTCACCGAACGAATGATCTCCTCCGGCTCGCTCTGCCCGGCCAGCATGTAGGTGTTGGTCATGCGCGGCAGGGTCAGGTGCGCGTAGGACTCGCGCCGCCCGTTGCCGGTGGAGGCCACGCCCATCAGCCGGGCGTTCAGCTTGTCCTGCATGTAGCCCTTGAGCACGCCGTTCTCGATCAGCGTGGTGCACTGGGTCGGGGTGCCCTCGTCGTCCAGGCTCAGCGAGCCCCGGCGCTTGGCCAGCGTACCGTCATCAACAATGGTGCACAGCGGCGAGGCCACCTGTTCACCGATCCGGCCGCTGTAGGCCGAGCTGCCCTTGCGGTTGAAGTCGCCCTCCAGGCCATGGCCGACCGCCTCGTGCAGCAGCACGCCGGACCAGCCGGGGCCGAGCACCACCGGCAGCGTGCCGGCCGGGGCGGCGATCGCCTCCAGGTTGACCAGCGCCTGGCGCAGGGCCTCGCGCGCGTAGCCCATCGCCCGGTCCTCATGCTCGTTCAGCTGTTCGAGGAAGAAGCGATAGTCGGTGCGCCCGCCGCCGCCATGGCTGCCCCGTTCGCGGCGGCCGTTCTGCTCGACGATCACGCTCACGTTGAAACGCACCAGCGGACGGATGTCGGCACCCAGGCTGCCATCGCTGGCGGCGATCAGCACCTGGTCCCAGACGCCGGCCAGACTGACCGTCACCTGCTGGATGCGCGGGTCCAGCGCGCGCGTCGCCCGGTCGATGCGCTTGAGCAGCTCCACCTTGGCCGAGCGCTCCAGCACGTCGAGCGGATTGGCATGGGCATACAGGTGGCGCACCTGCGGCGCGGAGAACGCCTGTACCCGGCCCTGCTGGCCGGACCGCGCGATCGAGCGGGCGGCGCGGCAGGCAGCGGCCAGGGCCGTTTCGTCGATGGCGTTGCTGTAGGCGAAGCCGGTCTTCTCGCCGGACTGGGCGCGCACGCCGACCCCCTGATCGAGGTGGAAACTGCCTTCCTTGACGATGCCGTCCTCCAGGATCCAGGACTCCGACACCAGCGACTGGAAGTACAGGTCGGCGGCGTCTATGCCCGGACCCGCCAGCTCGCCCAGCAGACGCGGCAATTGCTCGATGCTCAGGCCACCTGGGGCCAGCAGCCGCTCGCTGACAGGCAATAACAGATCGTTCATGGTCACTCCGAATACTTCGCCCGCGACGCCGCGAGCGACACTGAAAAGCGCCGGTGACGGTGCACCGGCATGTTCTGGCGAACCCCGGCCTGCGCCTGCGCATCGCGCCGCACCAGACACAGACCCTCGCCACGTGGCGGGGCGGCATGCAACACGCCCCAGGGGTCGACGATCGCCGAATGGCCGTGGGTTTCCCGCGGTCCCGGGTGCTCGCCGCCCTGCCCGGCCGCCAGCAGGTAGCACTGGGTCTCGATGGCTCGGGCGCGAATCAGTACCTCCCAGTGCGCCGCGCCAGTCACCGCCGTAAAGGCCGCTGGCGCGCTGATCAATTCGGCACCGCGCTCACGCAGCGCCGCATACAGCTCCGCGAAGCGCAGGTCGTAGCAAACGGTCAGCCCCAGACGGCCGACCGGTGTCTGCGCCACCACCAGATGCTCGCCGGGATCGAAGTCCGCCGACTCACGATAGCTGCCCCGGGCATCACCGACATCGACATCGAACAGGTGGAGCTTGTCATAGCGCGCCACCCGCTCGCCGTGGGCGTCGATCAGCAGCGAGCAGGCACGCGGCTTGGCAGTGGGCCTGTCATCCGGTGGCAGCGGCAAGGTACCGGCAACGATCCACAGGCCCAGCTCGCGCGCCGTTCGGCGCAACCAGGGCAGGACCGGGCCGTCGCCCTGCGCTTCCAGCCGCCCCAGCGCGGCCAGGTCGGCATGCCCCATGGCGGCGAAGTTCTCGGGCAGCACCGCCAGTCGCGCACCCTCGGCGGCGGCCTGCTCCAGCAGACCGCGCGCACTGCGCAGGTTGGTCGGCACATCGGCGCCGCTGACCATCTGGATAACGGCAAGGTTCATGGCTTCAGTCCCTCGGCTTCCCGGGTACGATGCGGGGCGCATTGAGCGGGCCGCTGATGGAATACTCCACGGCGGCGAAACGCGACATCTGGTTGCCCAGCAGGCGATCCACCAGGAACAGCGCCCCGCCCAGTACCGGCGCACCGGCGATCAGTGCGGCCAGCGGCAGGTTGTTGGTCAGTGGCAGGGTTACCAGCATGCGCACATCCACCTGCTCGCTGACCATGTTCAGGCTGCCGGTCATTTCCAGGTTGGCCGAAGGGCCGGTCAGGGTCGTCGGTGCCAGGTTGGTGTACAGACCATTGCGGGCCAGCAGCTTGCCCCGGACCCGATCATAGCTGAGGCCACGCCCGAACAGATCGGAAAAGTCCAGCCGCAGGCGACGGCCGATGGCATCGAAGTTCAACAGGCCGAATACCCGCAGCGCCGAGGCGGAGCCCTGCAGTTCGGAGAACTGGCCGTTGCGCAGATCGGCATCTAAGGTGCCGGAAAAGTTGGCCAGGCGCAGCGCGCTCGGCGCACCCGGCCAGTTGCCATCAACCTGCAGGCTGAAGCGCTCGCTGCTGGCCGTCGGGGCGAAGCCCCAGGCCTTGAGGATCTTGCTCAGGTCGCCCCCGTGCAGGCGGCCGCGGAACCAGCTGGCATCCGCGCCGTTGAGGCGCGACCAGCCGGCCTCGCCATTGATCTTCAGGCCCTTTAAGTCGAGGGCCAGCTCGCGCAGCGCCCAGCCACTGCCACTCGGACGCGCAAGAAACGACCAGGCGCCCAGTGGCTCGTCGCCCAGCAGCACCTGGTCGATGCGCAGATCGACGGCTGGCAGCGTGCGCGGATCGATGCCCGCCAGCGCATCTCCCCTCTTGCTGTCGGCGGTCGGCGCCGGCAGACGCAGCTGTTCCAGCTGTACGCGCAGCGGCCGCGCGGCATCGTCGGGCACCAGGATGTCACCGGCAATCACCCGGCTGTCCAGGTCCAGCGCCCAGGCCTGTGATACACGACGTACGCGCACCAGCAGATCCTGCGGGTCGATTCCCACGCCGGTCAGGCGCCCGATATGCAGCTGCCCCTCGCGCAGCAGCGGCGTGCCGCCCGGCTCACCCGCGCTGCTGCCGTAGCGCTGCCAGAAGGTACGCCAGGCGGGGACGTCAACGCTGTCAAGCCGGCCGCGCAGCCGCACACCCTCGGCGCTCGGCGGCGGTGCCAGGCCCAGCCCCAGGCGCACCTCACCGCGCAGCTGCTGCCAGTCCTGCCCCGGCATGCTCAGCGCCAGGCTGAGGAAATCGTTGTAGTCGAGCCAGTAGCGCTGCTGTGGGCCGCCCAGACTCATGCGCCAGTCGGCATACCGCGCTTCGGCCGCGCGCTTGCCGAACGGGGCCGGCAGGTCGAGAGCGACACCCTGCAGGCTGGAGTCCACGCGCAACAGACTGTCATTGCCGTCCAGGCGCAGGCGCAGGCGATACGGCAGCAGGCCACTGGCCGGCAGCGGCCGGCCCTGCCCCAGCCACTGGGCCAGGCGATCAACCGGCATGCGCCCCTGGACATCCACCAAGGTGCGCTGGCGGCCGCCGACGGTATCGCTGTCGATCCGCCCCTGCAGGCCTTGTTCCAGGAAGCGCGCGCGCAGCCCTCGAGCGCTGAGGCCGCTCCGGGTCTGGTAACGAAATTCGCCGTAGAGGCTGTCGAGCTCCAGGCCGGGCAGGTACGGCAACCTGAGCCGCGCGCCCTTGGGCGTGAACTGCACGTCGGCCTGGGGGGCATGGCCGGCATCCAGGGGAATGTCCAGGCGCAGCGCCGCTTCCACGTCGCCCTCCCCCTCCCATCCGGCAAACGCCTCGGCAGTAGGCATAGTCCTGTTCCGCAGGATCTGCAGAGCATCGGTTACCGAGCTGAGCAACCGCGCATTCACAAGCAGACGGCTGGGCTGGCCGGGTTCGGCATGCGGGACCGCGAAGCTGGCCTCGCGGATGCGGCTGTTCAGCAGGCGGCCATCGCTGAGCGCGACACGCACGCCGCTATCCTCGACGAACAGTTCGCCACGCCCCTCGCGCAACATCGGCCAGCCTGGCTGGTAGTCCAGCTCTGCATCGCGCACTTTGAAGTACAGCGCCAGGCTGCGCGCCTCGGGTGGCACGCCCGCATTGAGCGCACCCTGATACTGGAAGAAACCCTGCTCCAGCTCGCCACCTCGGATGGCCCGCTGCAGCCAGTCGGCCAGCGCCGGACTAAGGGCTGCGCTGGCGGTGGGCAGGTACTTGCCGGCGAAGCGCGCGTCCCCCTCGCGCAGGCTGACACGCAAATCCATGTAATCTTCGGCGGCCGGATCATGGGCAAACCGCAGCATGAAATCCCCGGCCAGGCGGCCTTCCTCGCCATCCAGCGAAAGATAGGGGGCCCAGAGGCTGAAGCCCTCCTCGCCCAGACGCCAGCCCAGCCGTCCCTGGGCACGACGGTACCGCCAGGGCGCGGGAAACAGCTGCGGCAGATGCAGCATCAGGTCACGGCTGTCGATCTGCAGTTCGCCGCCCGCCAGATTGCCGTCCAGACGCCCCCTCACCCCCGCCGCGGCCGGTACGCCGCGATGCGCGGCGAACCCAACGCCTTCCAGGTTCAGCGTATAGCGCAGCCGCTCGGCCGGCTCGGCATCCGGCTGATAGCTCAACTGGATGTTGCGCAGCTGACCTTCCGGGCGCAGCGCCTGCAGCCACTCGCGCGCCGGCTCCGGCAGCGGCGCCAGTTGCTGGACCAGCGGCACCAGCGGCGCCAGGCTCAGGCGATCGCTGGCCAGGTCCCAACGGTCGGTATCCCGCTGTTCCTCCAGGCGCAGGCGCGCCTCGCCCCAGCGCGTGCCGTCGAGCGTCACCGCCAGCGAGTCCACAAGCAGGCGCCGGCCGTTCGGACCGGGTTCGAAATAGGTACTGAGGCTGAGTTCTTCCAGGCGCACCGGCGCCTGATCGGCATAACTCACCTGCGCCAGCGGCAGGTGCAGCCGCATCACCGCACGCTGCAGGGTGCGCTCTGACCAGCGCGCCCAGACTTCACCGCCACCCACTAGCCGTTGCAGGTGCCAGTCGCCCAGCAAGCCCTCGGGCAACCAGCGCGCCCAGTCGCTCTGCGGCAAGCGCAGGTAGAGATCGGCGCTGGCCTCCTGCCAGCGGCTGGGACGTAGCCGGAGATCCAGATGCAGGGCCAGCGGCTTGCCGTCCGGCAGCAGCAGGCGGCCATCCAATCGGTGCAGGTCACCCCCCTCGCTGAGGTCGAGGTTGAGATTCAGGTAGGAGAGATTCAGCGGCACGCCCTGGCGTGGCTGCACGATCAGTTGGCTGTCCACCACAGAAACATGCTTGAAGCGGCGCAACTGCCGCAGCCAGTGGGCGGGGTCCACGCCACTCTGCGCCTCGCTCTGCACCTGCCCCTGCGGCACGCCGGCCAGAGACCAGCGTCCGTCCTGATCCTGACGCAACAGCAGCTGTACACCTCCCAACTCCAGCCCCTGCAGACGCGGTTGCCAGTGCAGCAGGCTGCCCAGCAGATCGGGACGCAGGCGCAGCTGGTCGATGCGCAGCCCGGCTTCCTCACCCAGGCTGATGTCGCGTGCCACCAGCTCCGGCAGGAAGCCGTTCATGCGCGCGCTCAGGCGGCCGATGCGCAACGGCGTGCGCAGCGCCTCGCTGGCCCGCTGCTCCAGCGTCTCGCGATAGTCGGCGAACAGGGGCGCCAGCTCGCGGCCCAGGCTGACGTACAGGGCGGCCAGCACCAGCCCAGCCGCCAGCAGACCCAGGCACAGGCGCAACAGACTGTTGAGCAGGCGAAGCGGCGAAATCACGTCAGAGCAGCACCACGTCGTACTGTTCCTGCGAGTATTCACGCTCGACCTGGAACTTGATGGTGCGCCCGATGAACGCCTCGAGGTCCGCCACGTTGCCGGACTCCTCGTCCAGCAGGCGGTCGACCACCTTCTGGTTGGCCAGCACCAGGTAGGCTTCGGCCTGGAAGGCGCGCGCCTCGCGCAGGATCTCGCGGAAGATCTCGTAGCAGATGGTTTCCGCCGTCTTCAGCTTGCCGCGCCCCTGGCAGGCGCTGCAGGGCTCGCAGAGCACCTGTTCGAGGCTTTCCCGGGTGCGCTTGCGGGTCATCTGTACCAGGCCCAGCTCGGTGATGCCGATGATGTTGGTCTTGGCGTGATCGCGCTCCACCTGCTTCTCCAGGGTGCGCAGGACCTGGCGGCGGTGTTCCTCGTCCTCCATGTCGATGAAGTCGATGATGATGATGCCACCCAGGTTGCGCAGCCGTAGCTGGCGGGCGATGGCCATGGCCGCTTCGAGGTTGGTCTTGAAGATGGTCTCTTCGAGGGTGCGATGGCCGACGAACGCGCCGGTGTTGACGTCGATGGTGGTCATCGCCTCCGCGGGGTCGATGATCAGGTAGCCGCCGGACTTGAGCAGCACCTTGCGCTCCAGGGCCTTCTGGATCTCGTCCTCCACACCGTAGAGGTCGAAGATCGGCCGCTCGCCGGGGTAGTGCTCCAGGCGATCAGCAATTTCCGGCATCAGCTCGGCGACGAACTGGCCGACCTTCTGGAAGGTTTCCCGCGAGTCGATACGGATCTTCTCGATGCCCGGATGCACCAGGTCACGCAGGGTGCGCAGCGCCAGGGGCAGGTCCTCGTAGATCACCGAGGGGGCCTCGGCGGTCTGCATCTGCGCGGCGATCTGCCCCCACAGGCGGTGCAGGTAACGGATGTCGGCGAGAATTTCGTCGGCGCCGGCACCTTCGGCGGCGGTGCGCAGGATGAAGCCGCCGGCCTGCTCGATGCCCTCCTTCGCCACGCACTCGGCCACCACCTGCTTGAGGCGCTCGCGCTCGGCCTCGCCCTCGATCTTCAGGGAGATGCCCACATGGCGCGTGCGCGGCATGTAGACCAGGTAGCGGGAAGGAATCGACAGGTGCGTGGTCAGCCGCGCGCCCTTGGTGCCGATGGGGTCCTTGGTGACCTGCACCACCAGGCTCTGGCCGTCGTGCACCAGGGCGCTGATCGGCTCGATGGCGCTGCCTTCGCGCTGGGAGATCTCCGAGGCATGGATGAAGGCGGCCCGCTCCAGGCCGATGTCGACGAAGGCCGCCTGCATGCCGGGCAGCACGCGGACGACCTTGCCCTTGTAGATGTTGCCAACGATGCCGCGACGCTGGGTGCGCTCGACATGCACCTCCTGCAGTACACCGTTCTCGACCACGGCCACGCGCGATTCCATCGGCGTGATGTTGATCAGAATTTCTTCGCTCATGGCTGATTCCTGAAAAATGACCGAAGCCGGATGACGGCTTCGCGTGAACATCCTGTTCCCAGCCTATAACGTTCCCGACCAACAGGGCACGCCGAACGCGGCCAGCAGTTCGGCGGTTTCGCACAGCGGCAGGCCGACCACCCCGGAATAGCTGCCCTGCAGTTCGCGCACGAACACCGCGCCCAGCCCCTGAATCGCATAGCCACCGGCTTTGTCGGCGGGCTCGCCGCTGTCCCAGTAGCGGGCGGCTTCCTCGTCCGCAATGGCGCGGAAGGTGACGCGGCTTTCCACCAGGCGCACTTCGCAGCGCCGGGCATCGGCGAGGGCCACGGCGGTCAGCACCTGGTGAGTCTGGCCGGACAGGGCCGCGAGCATCGCCAGCCCGTCGGCGCGATCGGCCGGCTTGCCAAGGATCCGGCCGGCCAGCACCACGGTGGTGTCGGCCCCCAGCACGCACAGCGGCTGCGCGGGGTCCAGGCGCGCCAGCGCGGCCTGAGCCTTCTCCTGCGCCAGGCGCTGCACGTATGCGGCGGGAGCTTCGTTAGGTCGGGGAGTCTCGTCGATGTCCACCGGCAGCAGGTCGTGCACGACGCCGATCTGGGTCAGCAATTCGCGGCGTCGCGGCGAGGCCGAGGCGAGGTATAGCGCGGGCATGTCAGATCCTTCCAAATATCCGAAGCCCGGCTACGCGTACAGCGGTTACGCAGCCGGCAAGATTCCTAGCGGGCGGCTAATAGACGTCGAAGCGACGGCGCAGCCAGTGCAGGGCCAGGTACAGCCAGAACCAGAGAATCGAGCTGGTCAGGACCGGCACCAGGAACAGCAGCGTCGGCGGCCGGTTGCCCGCCAGGGTGTTGAGCCACAGCAGCACCAGCTGCGCGATACCTAGAATCACCATCAGCACCATGGCCTGCTGCCAGAGCGGAAACATGCGCAGGCGCTGCTGCAGGTTCAGCACCAGAAAGACGATCAGCGCGAGCGGGATGCCATTGAGCCCCAGCAAGGTGCCGGACAGCACATCCAGCAGCAGCCCGAAGCCCCAGGCCAGCGCCATGCCGCCGCGATGCGGCAGGGCCAGCGCCCAGTAGGCAGCCACCAGGCCCAGCCACAGCGGGCGGATGAGATCCAGGTTCCCGGGCAGCGGCGCGACACTGAGCAGCAGGGCGACCAGCAGGGTGGCCCAGATAACCCAGCCGTTGTTGGGACGTTCGCTGCTCACGGCTCCAGCTCCTGATCCTGCGCCTCGACCGGCTCGCTCGGCGGCTCCACCTCGTGATCGGCGTCGACCCGATCCTGCGCGAGGCCGGCGGCGCTGGCGCGTTCCTCGGGCGTGCGTGCATCGCTGAACACCAGCAGCAGGTGTCGGCTGCGGTTGAGCATCGCGGTCGGCAGTGCCTGGACCTGCAGGAAAGCCTGGCCGGCGTCATGCACCACGGACTTGACCCGTGCCACCGGATAGCCCGCCGGGAAGCGCTGGCCCAGACCGGAGCTGACCAGCAGGTCGCCTTCCTTGATGTCCGAGGTTTCCGGCACGTGGCGCAGCTCCAGATAGTCGGAACCGCTGCCGCTGGCGATGGCACGCAGCCCGTTGCGGTTCACCTGTACCGGCACGCTGTGCACGCTGTCGGTAATCAGCAGGACCCGCGCGGTATAGGGCATCACCTCGACCACCTGGCCCATCAGCCCGCTGGCGTCGAGCACCGGCTGGCCGACGAACACGCCGTCACGCGAGCCCTTGTCGATGATGATGCGCTGGGTGAAGGGGCTGGGATCGAGACCGATCAGCTCGCTGATGATGACCTTGTCATCGACCAGCGCGGCGGAGTTGAGCAGTTCGCGCAGACGCACGTTCTGTTCGGTGAGGGTGGCGAGTTTCTGCAGGCGGCGCTGCAACAGCAGCGCCTCGGTCTTCAGTTGCTGGTTCTCGGCAATCAGTTCGCTGCGGCTGGCCACCTGCTCGCTCATGCCTTCCCAGACCCGCAGCGGCAGGTCGGTCAGCCAATAGACCGGGGTGAGCAACAGACCAAGCTGGCTGCGCAGCGGCTTGAGGGTTTCGAAGCGGGCATCCACCACCATCAGCACGACCGAAAGCACGGTAAGCACCAGCAGGCGCACACTCAGCGCAGGGCCTTTGACGAATAAGGGTTTGATGGGCGGATCCTCGCTGGGTGCCTGGTCAGTGCGTCCGGCCGCAAAGCCGCGTTGCCCGAGGGCCGGACGCCGCTACAAGGCTCACTCGGTGGACAGCAGGTCCATGGAGTGGCGATCCATCATCTCCAGTGCGCGACCGCCGCCACGAGCCACGCAGGTCAGCGGGTCCTCGGCGATGATCACCGGCAGGCCGGTTTCCTGGGACAGCAGCTTGTCCAGGTCGCGCAGCAGCGCGCCGCCGCCGGTCAGCACCAGGCCGCGCTCGGCGATGTCCGAGGCCAGTTCCGGCGGCGACTGTTCGAGGGCGCTCTTGACCGCCTGGACGATGGTCGCTAGGGATTCCTGCAGGGCTTCCAGCACTTCGTTGGAGTTGAGGGTGAAGCTGCGCGGCACCCCTTCGGCCAGGTTGCGGCCACGCACGTTCATCTCGCGGACTTCGCCGCCCGGGAACGCGGTACCGATTTCCTGCTTGATGCGCTCGGCAGAGGATTCGCCGATCAGCGAGCCGTAGTTGCGGCGCACGTAGGTGACGATGGCTTCGTCGAAACGGTCGCCACCGACACGCACGGATTCGGCATACACCACACCGTTCAGGGAGATCAGGGCGATCTCGGTGGTGCCGCCACCGATGTCGACGACCATGGAGCCGCGGGCCTCCTCGACCGGCAGGCCGGCGCCGATGGCGGCAGCCATGGGCTCTTCGATCAGGAACACTTCGCGGGCGCCGGCGCCGAGCGCGGACTCACGAATGGCGCGGCGCTCCACCTGGGTGGATTTGCAGGGCACACAGATCAGCACGCGCGGCGACGGCTGCAGGAAGCTGTTCTCGTGCACCTTGTTGATGAAGTACTGCAGCATCTTCTCGCAGACGCTGAAGTCGGCGATCACGCCGTCCTTCATCGGACGGATGGCTGCGATGTTGCCCGGGGTACGACCCAGCATGCGCTTGGCTTCGCTACCAACAGCGACGACGGTTTTCTGGTTTCCGGTGCTACGGATGGCGACGACAGAGGGTTCGTCGAGCACGATGCCGCGTTCGCGCACATAAATCAGGGTATTGGCTGTGCCCAGGTCGATCGACAGATCGCTGGAAAACATGCCACGCAGTTTTTTGAACATTAGTCGGGGACCCTAAAGGCAACGCGTGGAAAAAAGGCAGCTGACTCTAGCAAAGTGGGGGAATTTTGGGCAAGGCTGGCTCTGTGTTAGATTGCCACGCTCACGACCGGGCCAGAGGCCCGATGCATCGGCATTTCGCGGGGCAGCGCCATCGCGGCCCCGCCTTCCGCGCGTTTCCTGGAGACTCCCCGATGGCGCTTGAACGCTCCGACGTGGAAAAGATCGCCCACCTGGCCCGCCTGGGGCTCGGCGAAAGCGAGATTCCGCAAACCACCGAGACCCTGAACAACATCCTCGGCCTGATCGACGCCATGCAGGCTGTGGACACCGACGGTGTCGAGCCGCTGGCCCACCCGCTGGAAGCCACCCAGCGCCTGCGCGCCGACGTGGTCACCGAGCAGAATCATCGCGATGACTACCAGGCCATCGCCCCGGCCGTGGAAAACGGCCTGTACCTCGTGCCGAAAGTCATCGAATAAAGGAAAGGGTTTCCCATGCACCAACTGACCCTGGCCGAGATCGCCCGCGCGCTGGCCGCCAAGCAGTTTTCCGCCGAAGAGCTGAGCCGCGCGCTACTGGGCCGCATCCACCAGCTCGACCCGCAATTGAACAGCTTCATCACCGTCACCGAGGACCTGGCCCTCGAACAGGCCCGCGCCGCCGACGCTCGTCGCGCCGCCGGCGAGAGCGGCGCCCTGCTCGGCGCGCCGATTGCCCACAAGGACCTGTTCTGCACCCAGGGCGTGCTGACCAGCTGCGCCTCGAAGATCCTCACCGGCTTCAAGGCGCCGTACGACGCCACCGTGGTCGAGAAGCTCGCCGCCGCCGGCGCCGTCAGCCTCGGCAAGCTGAACATGGATGAGTTCGCCATGGGCTCGGCCAACGAGTCCAGCCATTACGGCCCGGTGAAAAACCCCTGGGATACCAGCTGCGTACCGGGCGGCTCCTCCGGCGGCTCGGCCGCCGCCGTGGCCGCGCGACTGATCCCGGCCGCCACCGGCACCGACACCGGCGGCTCGATCCGCCAGCCGGCGGCACTGACCAACCTCACCGGCCTCAAGCCCACCTACGGGCGTGTGTCGCGCTGGGGCATGATCGCCTACGCCTCCAGCCTCGACCAGGGTGGCCCGATCGCCCGCACCGCCGAGGATTGCGCGCTGCTGCTCGGCGCCATGGCCGGCTTCGACCCGAAGGATTCCACCTGCGTCGACCAGCCGGTGGACAACTACCTGGCCGCGCTGAACCAGCCGCTGGCCGGCCTGCGCATCGGCCTGCCGAAGGAGTACTTTGGCAACGGACTGGACAGCCGCATCGCCGAGCGCGTGCTGGCCGTGGTCGAGGAGCTGAAGAAGCTCGGCGCCACCGTCAAGGACATCAGCCTGCCGAACATGCGGCACGCCATCCCGGCGTACTACGTGATCGCCCCGGCCGAGGCCAGCTCCAACCTGTCGCGCTTCGACGGCGTGCGCTTCGGCTACCGCTGCGAGAACCCGGTCAACCTCGAAGACCTGTACAAGCGTTCGCGCGGCGAAGGCTTCGGCGCCGAGGTGAAGCGCCGCATCATGGTCGGCACCTACGCGCTGTCGGCGGGCTACTACGACGCCTACTACCTGAAGGCGCAGAAGATCCGCCGGCTGATCAAGAACGACTTCGTCGCCGCCTTCAGCGAGGTGGACCTGATCCTCGGCCCGACCACACCAAACCCGGCCTGGAAGCTCGGCGAAAAGGCCAACGACCCGGTCGCCGCCTACCTGGAAGACATCTACACCATCACCGCCAACCTGGCCGGCATTCCGGGCCTGTCCATGCCGGCCGGCTTCGTCGACGGCCTGCCGGTGGGTGTGCAGCTGCTGGCACCGTACTTCCAGGAAGGCCGCCTGCTCAACGTGGCGCACCAGTACCAGCAGGTCAGCGACTGGCATACCCGCGCGCCGGAAGGGTTTTAAAAGGCTTGCCCCCTCTCCCCAGCCCCTCTCCCGCGAGGGGAGAGGGGCTTACAGAATTCGAGGAACGCCCCACATGCAATGGGAAACCGTGATCGGCCTGGAAATCCACGCCCAGCTCTCCACCCAATCGAAGATCTTCTCGGCCAGCGCCACCACCTTCGGCGCCGAGCCCAACACCCAGGCCAGCCTGGTCGACCTGGGCATGCCGGGCACCCTGCCGGTGCTGAATGAGCAGGCCGTGCGCATGGCGGTGAAGTTCGGCCTGGCCATTGACGCCGAACTGGGCCGCACCAATGTGTTCGCGCGCAAGAACTACTTCTACCCGGACCTGCCCAAGGGCTATCAGACCAGCCAGATGGACCACCCCATCGTCGGCAAGGGCCACCTGGACATCACCCTGGAAGACGGCACGGTCAAGCGCATCGGCATCACCCGCGCGCACCTGGAAGAAGACGCCGGCAAGAGCCTGCACGAGGACTTCCATGGCATGTCCGGGATCGACCTGAACCGCGCCGGCACGCCGCTACTGGAAATCGTCTCCGAACCGGACATCCGTTCGGCCAAGGAAGCGGTGGCCTACGTCAAGGCCATCCACGCCCTGGTGCGCTACTTGGGGATCTGCGACGGCAACATGGCCGAAGGCTCGCTGCGCTGCGACTGCAACGTGTCGGTGCGCCCCAAGGGCCAGGAAACGTTCGGCACCCGCGCCGAGATCAAGAACGTCAACTCGTTCCGCTTCATCGAGAAGGCGATCAACCACGAGATCCAGCGGCAGATCGAGCTGATCGAGGACGGCGGCAAGGTCATTCAGGAAACCCGCCTGTATGACCCGAACAAGGACGAGACCCGCTCCATGCGCGGCAAGGAAGAAGCCAACGACTACCGCTACTTCCCCTGCCCCGACCTGCTGCCGGTGGTGCTGGAGGACAGCTTCATCGAGCAGGTGCGCGGCGAGCTGCCGGAGCTGCCGACCGAGAAGCGCGCACGCTTCGAAAGCCAGTTCGGCCTGTCGACCTACGACGCCAGCGTGCTGAGCGCCAGCCGCGAAATGGCCGACTACTTCGAGGCCGTGCAGCAGGTCTGCGGCGACGCCAAGCTGGCCGCCAACTGGGTGATGGGCGAGCTGTCCAGCCTGCTCAACAAGGAAGGCCTGGACATCGAGCAGTCGCCGGTCTCTGCCGCCCAGCTCGGCGGGCTGATCCAGCGCATCCAGGACAACACCATCAGCGGCAAGATCGCCAAGATGGTCTTCGAAGCCCTGGCCGCCGGCGAAGGCGCGACGGCCGATGCGATCATCGAAAGCAAGGGCCTCAAGCAGGTCACCGACAGCGGCGCCATCGAAGCCATGCTGGATGAGGTGCTGGCGGCCAACGCCGAGCAGGTCGAGCAGTACCGCGCCAGCGACGAGGCCAAGCGCGCCAAGATGTTCGGCTTCTTCGTCGGCCAGGCCATGAAGGCCTCCAAGGGCAAGGCCAACCCCGGCCAGGTGAACCAATTGCTCAAGAAGAAACTCGAAGGTTGATTACCCGTCGGCCATGGAAGGCCGGCACCGGGGCATGCCGTATCCGGGCGGATCACCGGCATGCCGTTATCCTGCCCATCGTGGGCGCCTAACCCATCCGGTCCTCGCATGCGTTATCTCTTTATCCTGCTCAGCGCCGTTCTGTTATTCGCCTGCAGCAACCCCGGCAACCAGCACACCGCGCTGCTTCCCGCCCCGGTCGAAGCCAGCCCGCACAAGACCCTGGAAGGCAAGGCCTCCTGGTATGGCCCCCGCTTTCACGGTCGCAAGACCGCCAGCGGCGAGCCCTTCGACCAGTATGACCTCACCGCCGCCCATCGCAGCCTGCCCTTCGGCACGCGTGTGAAAGTCACCAACCTGAAGAACGGCAAGTCGGTGGTGGTGCGCATCAACGACCGCGGCCCCTATGCCAAGGGACGGGTGATCGATCTGTCGCGCGCCGCCGCCAAACGTCTGGACATGCTGCGCAGCGGTGTCGCCCAGGTGCGCGTGGAGCGATTGACCAGCCGCAATTGAATACCTTTTTCTCGCCCTGATGGCGTGGCCGGCACAAGCGCGGCCCCGCTGAACGAAACCCTTCGGGCCCGCCGGCCCGCTTCCAGGATGCACATTCATGAGTCTGATGACGTTCGTCTATCTGATCGCGGGGCTGATCCTGCTGGTGATCGGCGCCGAGCTGCTGGTACGGGGCGCCGCGCGCCTGGCCGCGCGCTTCGGCATCTCACCCCTCGTGATCGGCCTGACCGTGGTGGCCTTCGGCACCAGCGCGCCGGAAACCGCCGTCAGCGTGCAGTCGGCACTGGCCGGCAGCGGCGACCTGGCGATCGGCAACGTGGTGGGCAGCAATATCGCCAACGTGCTGCTGATCCTCGGCCTCACCGCGCTGATCGCGCCGCTCACGGTGTCGCGCCAGCTGATCCGCCTGGACGTGCCGATCATGATCGGCGCCAGCCTGGTGGTGTTTGCCCTGGCCTGGGATGGCGAGCTGAGCCGCCTCGACGGCGCCCTGCTGTTTGCCGCCGTGGTGACCTACACGCTGTTCCTGATCGTGCAGAGCCGCAAGGATCCGGGCAGTGCCAGCGATGAGTTCGGCACCGAATACGGCCTGCACGAGACGCCCAGGCCCTACGCCTGGGCCCGCGATCTGCTGTTGCTGGTCGCCGGTCTGGCGCTGTTGGTGGGTGGCGCCAACCTGCTGGTGGAAGGTGCCGTGTCGCTGGCGCGGGCGCTGGGCTTTTCCGAGCTGGTCATCGGCCTGACGGTGATCGCGGTCGGCACCTCGTTGCCAGAGCTGGCCACCTCGCTGATTGCCGCCGTCAAGGGCGAGCGCGATATCGCGGTAGGCAACATCGTCGGCAGCAACATTTTCAACCTGCTCGCCGTACTCGGCCTGGCCTCGCTGGTATCGCCTGCGGCGATCTCGGTCTCCCCCAACGCCCTGGCCTTCGATTTCCCGGTGATGATCGCCGTGGCCGTGGCCTGCCTACCGGTGTTCTTCGTCGGCTACCGGATCAACCGCTGGGAAGGCCTTCTGTTCCTGGCTTACTACGTCGCCTACACCAGCTATCTGGTGCTGTTCAGCGTCGGCTTGCCGCAAGCCAGCATTCTCGGTCATGCCCTGGTCGGCTACGCCCTGCCGCTGACCGCCGTCACCCTGCTGGTGATCGCTGGCAACGCCTGGCGCCGCCAGCGCTGAATCCCTCAGGTCAGCCTGCGCGCTGCAACAGCCGCAGGCCGATCAGGGCACAGACCGCGCCCGGCAGCACCACCGCCAGCAGGGGCGAGAAGCCGAATACCAGACTGGCCGGGCCGAGCAGGTCCTGGATGATGCGGAACACGAAGCCCACCAGCACGCCGGTGAAGATGCGCTGGCCGAGGGTCACCGAGCGCAGCGGGCCGAAGATGAAGGAGATGGCCAGGATCACCAGCGAGGCGGTGATCAGCGGCTGCAGCACCTTGCCCCAGAACGCCAGCCAGTAGGGGCCGTTGTCCAGCCCCTGGCCGCCGAGGAAGCGCGCGTACTGCCACAGGCCACTGATGGACAGGGCGTCCGGTTCGGTGATCAGGGTGCCTACCAGCTGCGGCGTCAGTTCCACCCGCCAGATCTCGGTGGGCTGTCGGATAACCTCGGTGCTCTGCTCGGCGAAACGCGTGCCGACCACTTCGTGCAAGACCCAGTGATCGCCGACGAACTCGGCGCGGGCGGCAAAGCTCGACTCCCGCAGCACCCGCGCGTCATCGAAGGTAAAGCGCGTGATACCCAGCATCACGCCATCGCTGCGCGCGGCGTTGATGTGCACGTACTGGTTGCCTTCCCGATGCCACAACCCCTTGGAGCTCAGCGCCTGACCACCGTTGCGCGCCATTTCGCGCTTGAAATCGGCGAGTACCTCGGTTTTCGGCATCACGAATTCGGACAACGCCAGGCCCAGCACCATCAGCAGCAGCATCGGCGCCATTACCGCCCCGACGATACGCACCAGCGGCACACCGGAAGCGCGCATCACCGTCAGTTCGCTGCTGCTCGCCAGCGTGCCCAGGCCGATCAGGCAGCCGATCAGCGCGCCCATCGGCAGCAATTCATACAGACGGCGTGGCGAAGTCAGCAGCACATACTCGATCACCTCGGGCACGCCGTACTGGCCGCGCATGAAAGCCAGCTCATCGATCAGCGCGAACAGCAGCGACAATCCCCACAGGACCCCGAGGACCGCCAGAATGGACATCAGCACCTGGCGACCGATGTAACGATCCAGCCGGTTCATGGGCGACCCTCCTGCCGGGCGGCGCGCAGCGCGGCCCACTTCAACGACAGCGGCTCCCAGAAGAAGATCAGCGCGCCAATGATCAGGAACAGCAGGTGCACCCACCAGAGGCCGATCTGCGGGGGGATGCCGCCCTTTTCCACCTGGCTGCGCATGGCGATCAGCAGGCCGAGATAACTCATGTACAGAAACAGCGCCGGCAGCAGCTTGAGGTAACGGCCCTGGCGCGGGTTGGCCTTGGCCATCGGCACGGCGAACAGGGTCATCACCAGCACGATGAGCGGCAGCGACAGACGCCACTGCAGCTCCGCCTGCTGGGCCCGGCCGGCGTGTCCCCACAGGCTGGCGGTGGGATCATCATCCAGGCTGCGATTAGGGGTCAGGCCGCCCTCCGGGCTGGGCAGCAGCACGCCGTAGCGGTCGTACCGCAGCACCCGGTAATCCGCCTGGCCCGGGACGCCGTCGTACCGGTAGCCGTTCTCCAGAACCAGATAGCGTCGGCCATCCTCCTGGATCAGCTGCCGACCGGTTTCGGCCACCAGGTTGGTGATCTGCCCATTCTTGTCACGCTCAGTGATGAACACGCCGTTCAGCACCGTTCGCTCGGCATTCAGGGACTCGGTGTAGGTCACCCGGCTGCCGGAGCTCAGCTCCTGGAAGCGCCCCGCGGACAGCGTCTCCAGTTCGCTCAGGTTCTTCTGCGACGCCAGCAGTTCCCACGAGGACTGGGCGCTGGTCGGCGCCAGCGCCAGCGACAGCCAGCCCACCACCAGCGCCAGCAGCGCGGCCGGTCCCAGGGTGTAGAGCAGCAGGCGCTGCTGGCTCATGCCGGACGCCGACAGCGCGGCCATTTCGCTTTCCAGGTACAGGCGGCCGTAACTGAGCATGATCGCCAGGAAGAAGCCCAGCGGCAGGATCAACTGCAGGAAACCCGGCATGCGATAGAGCATCACCCACATCAGCACGCTGGGGTCGAGCATGCCCTGCGCCGCCTGTGCCAGGTACTTGATGAAGCGCCCGCTCATGATGATCACCAGCAGCACGGCGCTGACCGCGGTGGCGGTGACCAACAGCTCGCGGGACAGGTAGCGGAAGATGATCACACGGGGCACTCCAGGGTTGTCAGCCGCGGGCGGCAACGCTCACACTAGCCGCATTCTCGGGCCGGCCCACCGTCCGGCGAGCCACTGAAATCAGCCGGCGATTATCCTGCAAAGCCGACCCTTTGTCTTGGGGACACACAGCAATGGAATTCCTTGTCAAAAATACCCGCCCGGAAACCCTGAAGACCGCCACGCTGGTGCTGGCGGTCGGCGAAGACCAGCAGCTGGGCGAGCAGGCCCGTGCGGTGGACACCGCCAGCGAGGGCGCGCTGGGCGCGCTGCTCAAGCGTGGCGACCTGGCCGGCAAGCCGGGCCAGACTCTGCTGCTGCAGGGCCTGCCGAACATCAAGGCCGAGCGCATCCTGCTGGTCGGCCGCGGCAAGGAAGACTCCCTGTCCGCCAAGCAGTTCCGCAAGGTGCTCGGCGCCACCTTCGGCGTGCTCAAGGAACTGGCCGGCGGCGATGCCGCGCTGGCCTTCGACGACGTGCAGGTCAAGGACCGCGACGCCTACGGCCGCGCCCGCCTGATCGCCGAGTGCCTGGCCGACGGCAACTACGTATTCGACCGCTTCAAGAGCGAAAAGGCCAAGCCGCGCAAGCTGAAGAAGATCACCCTGCTGACCGCCGCCACCGATGACGCCGAGCGCGCCACCCGCCAGGCCAGCGCCATCGCCGCCGGCATGGCACTGGCCCGCGATCTGGGCAACCTGCCGCCGAACCTGTGCCACCCGAGTTTCCTGGCAGAACAGGCCGAGGCGCTGGCCGTCGAGCACAAGCACCTGAAGGTCGAAATTCTCACCGAGAAAAAGCTGCGCGAGCTGGGCATGGGCGCCTTCCTCGCCGTGGCCCAGGGCAGTGAGCAGCCGCCGCGACTGATCGTCCTGCAGTACCAGGGCGCGAAGAAGAAAAGCGAGCAGCCCTACGTGCTGGTCGGCAAGGGCATCACCTTCGACACCGGCGGCATCAGCCTCAAGCCCGGCCCGGGCATGGACGAGATGAAGTACGACATGTGCGGCGCCGCCAGCGTGCTCGGCACCTTCAAGACCGTGCTGGAACTCGGCCTGCCGATCAACCTGGTCGGCCTGCTGGCCTGCGCGGAGAACATGCCGAGCGGCCGCGCCACCCGCCCGGGCGACATCGTCACCACCATGAGCGGGCAGACCGTGGAGATCCTCAACACCGACGCCGAAGGCCGCCTGGTGCTGTGCGACACCCTGACCTACGCCGAGCGCTTCAAGCCCAAGGCCGTAGTGGATATCGCCACCCTGACCGGCGCCTGCATCGTCGCGCTGGGCAGCCAGACCTCCGGCCTGATGGGCAACGACGACGCCCTGGTGCAGCAGCTGCTGGGCGCCGGCGTCGCCGCCGACGACCGCGCCTGGCAGCTGCCGCTGTTCGACGACTACCAGGAACAGCTGGACAGTCCGTTCGCCGACATCGCCAACATCGGCGGCCCGAAGGCCGGCACCATCACCGCCGCCTGCTTCCTGTCGCGCTTCACCAAGGCGTATCCCTGGGCGCACCTGGATGTCGCCGGCACCGCCTGGATCAGCGGCGGCAAGGAAAAGGGCGCCACCGGCCGCCCGGTTCCGCTGCTTACCCAGTACCTGCTGGACCGCAGCGAGGGCTGATCCTCCCGCGCGGGCGTCGAGATCCGGCGCCCGCCTCACCTGACCCGGAAGCCGCATGCCACGCGTCGAGTTCTACGTCCTGCCCGATACCGATACGCGCCAGCGCCTCAAGGTCGCCTGCCAGCTGGCCGGCAAGGCCTGGCGAGCCGGCCTGACCGTGTTCATCCGCGGCGCGGACGAGGCCGACTGCGAAGCGCTGGACAACCTGCTGTGGAGCTACCGCAGCGCCAGCTTCATCCCCCACAACCGCCACGAGGATGGCGCGGATGCTCCGGTGGTGATCGGCGTCGACCAGCAACCGGCCCATGCGCAGGGTCTGCTGATCAACCTGCACCCCGATCTGCCCGCCGACCCCGAGCGCTACAGCCGGGTGATCGAGATCGTCAACCAGGCGCCCGAGCTGCTGACCATCTGCCGGGAACATTTCCGCCAGTACCGCCAACGCGGCTATGCTCCACAGCGTGTCGAACTCTGAGCGTCCACCAGCCGTCATGGAACGCAAACCGCCGCCCCGCCCCACTTCCCCGCTGCAAAGTCCGGGCGCGCAACGCCCTCGGGTCGCCCCCGAGCCGCCGTTGCTCACCGATGCCCTGGATGCCGATGGCATTCCCGTGCTCAGCGATGTGCTCGAGCCGGGCGTTCTCCCGCCAAAGCCGGCCGCCGCGCCGAGTACCGAGCGGCGCAGCAACGACGAGTTGCGCAATGCGGCCGAGCTGGTCTTCCAGGAAGTGCTGGATGAGTACCTGCCGCGCATCGAGGACGAAATCCGCAAGCGGCTGCGCCAGCGCATGAGCACTCTGATCCGCGCCGGGAAGTCGTAACGGGAACGCGCCGCAGGGAAATTCGTGCGGCAAAAGCCGCTCCCACAGGCATCGCGGCTTTGCCTTATACTCACCGGCTTTTTCCGATCAGCCGTTAAGGGTCCCGCCGCATGGACAAGACCTACCAGCCGCACGCCATTGAATCCCGTTGGTACGCCGAATGGGAGGCGAACAACTATTTCGCCCCGCAAGGGTCCGGCGAGTCCTACACCATCGCCCTGCCGCCGCCGAACGTGACCGGCAGCCTGCACATGGGCCATGGTTTCAACAACGCGATCATGGATGCGCTGATCCGCTTCCGCCGCATGCAGGGTCGCAACACCCTGTGGCAGCCGGGCACCGACCACGCCGGCATCGCCACCCAGATGGTGGTGGAGCGCCAGCTGGCCGCGCAGAACCTGTCGCGCCATGATCTGGGCCGCGAGAAGTTCCTGGAGAAGGTCTGGGAATGGAAGGAGCAGTCCGGCGGCACCATCACCCGGCAGATCCGTCGCCTGGGCAGCTCGGTGGACTGGTCGCGCGAGCGCTTCACCATGGACGAAGGCCTGTCCGAGGCAGTCAAGGAAGCCTTTGTGCGCCTGCACGAGGACGGCCTGATCTACCGCGGCAAGCGCCTGGTCAACTGGGACACCAAGCTGCACACCGCCATTTCCGACCTGGAAGTGGAGAACCACGACGAGAAGGGCCATCTCTGGCACCTGCGCTATCCGCTGGCCGAGGGCGCGAAGACCGCCGAAGGGCTGAGCTACCTGGTGGTGGCCACCACCCGCCCGGAAACCATGCTCGGCGACGCCGCCGTGGCCGTGCACCCTGAGGACGAGCGCTACAAGGACCTGATCGGTCGCCACGTGCTGCTGCCGCTGGTCAACCGCCTGATTCCCATCGTCGCCGACGAGTACGTCGACCGCGAGTTCGGCACCGGCTGCGTGAAGATCACCCCGGCCCACGACTTCAACGACTATGAAGTCGGCAAGCGCCACAACCTGCCGCTGATCAACATCTTCGACAAGAACGCCGCCGTGCTGGCGCGCGCCCAGGTGTTCAACCTGGACGGCAGCGTCAACGAGCACGTCGATGCCGAACTGCCGGCCGCCTATGCCGGCATGGACCGCTTCGATGCCCGCAAGGCCATCGTTGCCGAGTTCGAGGCCATGGGCCTGCTGGAGAAGATCGACGATCACGCCCTGAAGGTACCCAAGGGTGACCGTTCCGGCACGGTCATCGAGCCCTGGCTGACCGACCAGTGGTACGTGTCCACCAAGCCGCTGGCCGAGAAGGCCATCGCCGTGGTGGAGAGCGGCGAGATCCAGTTCGTGCCCAAGCAGTACGAGAACATGTACTTCAGCTGGATGCGCGACATCCAGGACTGGTGCATCAGCCGCCAGCTGTGGTGGGGTCACCGTATCCCGGCCTGGTATGACGAAGCGGGCAACGTCTACGTCGGCCGCGACGAGGCGGAGGTGCGCAAGAAGCACGGCATCCGCAACGACGAGGCGCTGCGCCAGGATGACGACGTGCTGGACACCTGGTTCAGCTCCGGCCTGTGGACCTTCTCGACCCTCGGCTGGCCGCAGCAGACCGACTTCCTGAAGACCTTCCACCCCACCGACGTGCTGGTCACCGGCTTCGACATCATCTTCTTCTGGGTCGCCCGGATGATCATGCTGTCCACCCACCTGATGGGCGAGATCCCGTTCAAGACCGTCTATGTCCATGGCCTGGTGCGCGACAGCCAGGGCCACAAGATGTCCAAGTCCAAGGGCAACGTGCTCGACCCGCTGGACATCGTCGACGGCATCGACCTGGAAACCCTGGTGGCCAAGCGCACCAGCGGCATGATGCAGCCCAAGCTGGCCGAGAAGATCGCCAAGCAGACCCGCGCCGAGTTCCCCGACGGCATCGCCAGCTACGGCACCGACGCCCTGCGCTTCACCTTCTGCTCGCTGGCCTCCACCGGTCGCGACATCAAGTTCGACATGGGCCGCGTCGAGGGCTACCGCAACTTCTGCAACAAGCTGTGGAACGCCACCAACTTCGTGCTGGAGAACACCGACGGCAAGGACTGCGGCGTCAACGATGAGCCCGTCGAGCTGTCCGCCGTGGACCGCTGGATCATCTCCGCGCTGCAGCGCTGCGAGGACGATGTCACCCGCCACCTGGACGCCTTCCGCTTCGACCTGGCCGCCCAGGCCCTCTACGAGTTCATCTGGGACGAGTACTGCGCCTGGTACCTGGAGCTGGTCAAGCCGGTGCTGTGGGACGAGAACGCTCCCGCCGAGCGCCTGCGCGGTACCCGCCGCACCCTGGTGCGCGTGCTGGAGGTGATCCTGCGCCTGGCCCATCCGATCATGCCGTTCATCACCGAAGAGATCTGGCAGCGCATCAAGGGCCTGGCCGGCAAGGAAGGCCCGACCCTGATGCTGCAACCCTGGCCGGTGGCGAACGAGGCCAGGCTGGACGCCGATGCCGAGGCCGACATCGCCTGGGTGAAGACCTTCATGCTCGGCGTGCGGCAGATTCGCGGCGAGATGAACATCTCCATGGCCAAACGCATCAACGTGGTGCTGGCCAACGCCAGCGAGCAGGATCGCCGCCGCCTGCGCGACTTCGAGCCACTGCTGGCCAAGCTGGCCAAGCTGGAATCGGTGCGCGTACTGGGCGCCGAGGAGCGCGAGCCGCTGGCCGCCATCGCCCTGGTCGGCGAGATGCGCGTGCTGGTGCCGATGGCCGGGCTGATCGACAAGGATGCCGAGCTGGCGCGCCTGGACAAGGAAATCGCCCGCCTGCAGGGCGAGGTGCAGCGCGTCGGCGGCAAGCTGTCCAACGCCAGCTTCGTCGACAAGGCCCCGCCGGCGGTGATCGACAAGGAACGCGCCAAGCTGGCCGAAGCCGAACAGGCCCTGGCCAAGCTGGTCGAACAGCACAAGCGCATCGCCACGCTGTAATCCCCGAAGCCCGGAAGCAGATCCCTTCGCGATCTGTTTCCGGGTTTTACTGCGCGCTTGACCTGCGACAATTTCGCTCACCCGTCCAAACAGGCATAATGCCCAGCCATGACGGATGATGGCGCCTGGCTATTACCTCATTAGCTCCACGCCAGCCGAGCCTCCCGCGCACGAATCCCCTCACTTTGGAGTCATGTCCATGTATCTCCTGATGGCAGCCATCTTTATCGTTGGCTATTTGTGCATCGCGCTCGAACATCCGCTCAAGCTCGACAAGGCCGCCTCGGCCATCCTCACCGCCGCCCTCACCTGGGCGGTGCTCGTTCTGGGCGCCGACCAGATCCTGCCGCTCCTAGAGCTCGGCACCCACAACCCGGCGGACTCCTCCGCCTTCGTCGTGGGCGAACTGCGCCACCACCTGGGCGAGATCGCCGAGATCCTGTTCTTCCTGCTCGGCGCCATGACCATCGTCGAACTGATCGACGCCCACGGCGGCTTCAAGGTGATTACCGACCGCATCCACACCCGCAAGCGTGTGTCGCTGCTGTGGATCATCGGCCTGCTGACCTTCTTCCTGTCCGCAGTACTGGACAACCTGACCACCACCATCGTGATGATCTCGCTGCTGCGCAAGCTAGTACGCGGCCGGCCGGAACGCTGGTTGTACGTGGGCGTCGTGGTGATCGCCGCCAACGCCGGCGGCGCCTGGTCACCGATCGGTGACGTGACCACCACCATGCTGTGGATCGGCGGCCAGATCACCGCCCAGGGCGTGATCACCCAGCTGTTCATCCCCAGCCTGATCTGTCTGCTGGTGCCGCTGATCGTGCTGAGCTTCCGCCTGCACGGCGAGGCGCCGCGTCCGCGCAGCCAGAAGCACCTGGGTGAGAAACACCCGCCCGTCACCACCGACTTCGAGCGCAACCTGGTACTGGCCCTAGGCCTGGGCGCCCTACTGTTCGTACCGGTGTTCAAGACCGTCACCGGCCTGCCGCCCTACATGGGCATCCTGTTCGGCCTCGGCGTGCTGTGGGTCGCCACCGAGATGCTGCACCGCAACAAGCTCGCCGAGCACAAGCACCCACTGTCGGTGATCGGTGTGCTGCACCGCGTCGACACCCCGAGCATCCTGTTCTTCCTCGGCATCCTGCTGGCGGTATCCTCGCTGGCCACCGCCGGTCACCTGACCCAGGTTGCAACTCTGCTGCGCGACAGCCTGGGCAACATCTTCGCCATCAACTACGCCATCGGCCTGCTCTCCGCCGTGGTCGACAACGTGCCGCTGGTGGCCGGCGCCATGAAGATGTACCCGCTGGTCAGCGACGGCATGCTGGCCTCCGCCGCCGCCGAGGACTCTGGCTGGCTTTCCCAGTTCATCACCGACGGTCGCTTCTGGGAATTGCTGGCCTTCTGCGCCGGCACCGGCGGCAGCTCGCTGATCATCGGCTCGGCCGCCGGCGTGGCCGCAATGGGCATGGAGCGCATCGGCTTCTTCTGGTACATCAAGCGGGTCAGCCTGCTGGCCTTCCTCGGGTACACCGCCGGCGCGGCCGCCTACTTCGCGATCAACATGCTCTGATGTTCCTCCTCCGGGGCGCTACGGCGCCCCGCCTGACAAGGAAGTCACCTCCATGCCACCGAGCAAGACCAAGACCAGCTTCTACCGCCGCCTGTACGTGGCCTGGCTGATCCACAGCGACACCGCCAGCAGCGTGCCGGCCATCATGGCCGCCACCGGCATGCCGCGCCGCACCGCCCAGGACACCCTGGAGGCACTGGCCGAGCTGGACATCGACTGCACCTTCGAGCAAGGCGACGGCGAACGCCACAACGCCGGCCGCTACCGCATTCGCGACTGGGGCCCGATCGATCCGCGCTGGATCGAAAACCATCTGCCGCAACTGAAGGCCATCCTCGGCTACCCCTGACTTGATTTTCGTCAAGCGAGAATACTTCTCGTTCGTATTAGCATTGCTCCCAAACCGCATTCCGCTGGGAGTTCCACATGCACCTGCGCCCCACCCCGCTCGCCCTGGCCCTCACCCTGGCCAGTCTGCCCGCGTTCGCCGACACCCTCACCCTGGACAGCACCGTGGTTACCGCCCGTGGCTACGCCAGTGACAGCCAGAACACCCCGCAGGCCATCGAAGTGCTGCGCCCGCAACCGGCCAGCAGCGAACCGTTGGGCAGCCTGCTGCGCGGCGAGCCCGGCCTGGCCGTGCACAGCGACGGCGCCTGGGGGCAGAACCCGGTGCTGCGCGGCCTGAAGAAGGAAAGCGTGGTGCTGCTGGTCGATGGCGTGCGAGTCAACTCCGCGCAGCCGCAGGGCGCGCTGGCCTCGTTCAGCGACCTGGGCCTGGTGGACCGCGTGGAAGTGGTCAAGGGCCCGGGCTCGGTACTCTACGGCAGCGGCGCACTGGGTGGCGCGGTCAACCTACTCACTCCGCCGGCGCGTTTCAGCGACCGGCACCGGCAGGGGGGTCGGTTCGGCCTCAGCGCCGGCACGGTCGACGATGCCCTGAGCGGCGCGCTGCTGCTGGAGGATTCCGGGCCCGATCACGGTCTGGTGGCGGGCGTGGCCGGCAGCGATGTCGGCGACTACGACAGCCCGGACGGTACGCAGGCGAACACCGGCTACCGCTCCAACAGCCTGCTGCTCAAGTACCAGCAGAAGCTCGCCGACGACTACGTGCTGCGTTTCAACGCCCAACGCCACGACGACCGCGACGTCTGGTATCCGGCCTCGCGCAAGTCCGCGCCGCCCGCCCAGGCCGCGCTGCTCGGCGAGATCACCATGCATTCGCCGGAGCAGACCCGCGAGCTCTATGCCCTCGGCCTGGATGCGCCGCTCGGCGTCGGCAGCTTGTCCACCGAGCTGTACCGCCAGGAGGTGTTCCGCCAGATCCGCGCCTGGTCCTCGCGGCAGCAGCGCAACTACGTGGAGAACGACGTCAGCTTCATCACCCACGGCCTGCGCAGCACCTGGCTGGCCTCGCTGGGCGACAGCCACCAGCTGAGCATCGGCGTCGACGGCTGGAAGATGACCGGCGATCCGGAGCGCTACCTGTCGCCGACCGGCACGCGTGTGCTCAACAACCCCTTCGAGGACGGCGAGGTCACCTCCGCCGGCCTGTTCGTGCAGGATGAATACAGCCTCGGCCAGACGCAGTTCACGGCCGGCCTGCGCTACGACCGGGTCGAGGGCGATGCCGCAGAAGGGCAGCGGCCCCATGGCGCAGACCCAGGGTCTGAAAAGCAGTGACAACAACCTTTCCTGGTCGCTCGGCGTGGTGCAGCCGCTGACCGACACCCTCAATGCCTACGCCAACCTCGGCCAAGCCTACCGCTCGCCGGACCTGCGCGAGCGCTTCGAGGACGCGGCGCGCGGCGACGGCTACTACCACATCGGCAACCCACAGCTGGACCCGGAACGCTCCACCAGCGTGGAGATCGGCCTCAAGGGTCGCGACGGCGCGCTCGGCTACCAGTTGGCGGCCTTCCACACGCGCATCGACGACTACATCGCCGGCCGCGTGGTCGCCGGACAACTGCAGGCCGGCCTGCCGGTCAAGCGCACCGAGAACATCGACGAAGTGGAGATCTACGGCCTGGAGGGCAACCTCGACCTGCCGCTGGGCGCCTTCCTGCTGGATGCCGGCTTCACCTGGCTGCGCGGCGAGAACCAGCAGTACGACGAGCCGCTGTACCAGATGCCGGCCCATGAGCTGCGTCTGGGCATCGGCCAGCCGGCCGAGCGCGGCCTGTCCTGGCGCGCAGGGGTGCGCGCGGTGGCCGAGCAGGAGCGCATCGCTACCCGCTTCGCCAACGGCACCGAGGACGCCACGCCCGGCTACGCGGTGGTCGACGCCCGGGTCGGCTGGGGCTTCGGCAGCCTCGGCGTGCTGGATACCGCGCGCCTCGACCTGCGCCTGAACAACCTGCTGGACAAGCGCTACCACGAACACCTGGCCGACGGCGTCAGCGGCCAGGAACTGGCCATGCCGGGGCGCGGCGCCGTGCTGGCGGTAAGCGGAGCATTCTGATGATCACTCGTCTGCTGTACCTGATGTGCGCCGCCCTGCTGTGGGTCGGCGCGGCGCAGGCCGAGCCGCGCCAGCGGCTGCTGCTGGCCGGGCCGCTGTCGGCGGTGTCCAACCCGCTGATCCACATGGTCGAGTCCGGCGCGCTCGCCGACCTGGCCGAGCGCGTGGAGTTCGTCAGCTGGCGCGACCCGGACCAGCTGCGGCTGATGGCGCTGAACGGCCAGGCTGACGTGCTGGCCATGCCGGTCAACGTCGCCGCCAACCTCTACAACCGTGGCGCCCCGGTGGCGCTGCTCAACGTCTCCACCTGGGGGCTGCTGTGGATGGTGTCCCGCGAACCGGGACTGACGCGCATCGAGGACTTTCGCGGCAAGGAAATCGCCATGCCGTTTCGCGGCGACATGCCCGACGTGCTGTTCGGCCTGCTCGCCGAGCGCGCCGGGCTGAACCCGCGCCAGGACCTCACGCTGCGCTACGTGGCCAATCCGATGGACGCCCTGCAGCTGCTGCTGATGCGCCGTGTCGACCATGCCCTGCTGGCCGAGCCGGCGGTGTCCATGGCGCTGCGCAAGAGCGGCTCCTTCCCGCTCAGCCTGGTGGCCCCGGAGCTGTACCGCAGCCTGGACATCCAGCAGGCCTGGGGACTGAGCTTCCAGCGCGCGCCGCGCATCGCCCAGGCCGGCATCGCGCTGGTCGGCGCGGCCCGCGAGGACGCCGTTCTGGCCGCGCGCGTCGCCAGCGCCTACGCCGACTCGCTGGCCTGGTGCCAGGCCAACGCCGAGGCGTGCGGGCAGTTGGTGGTCAAGCACCTGCCGGCGCTGCTGCCCGAAGCGGTCAGCGACGCCATGGCGGTCAGCCAGATGCAGGCGATGGCCGCACCGGACGCCCGCCCGGAGGTGGAGTTCCTGTTCGAGCAGCTGCAGGCGCGCAACCCGGCGCTGATCGGCGGCAAGTTGCCGGATGACGGCTTCTACCTGGACGCCCGCCCATGAGACTGCTGCGCACCCTGCTGGGCGACTGGCCGGCCTACCTGTGGAGCGGCTGGGGTGCCCTGGCCAGCCTGCTGCTGCTGTTCGCCGGCTGGCAGCTGGCCGCCGAACACTACGGTTCGCTGGTGCTGGCTCAACCCCTGGAGGCATTCGCCTCCCTGGGTCGTTTCTGGGCCGAGGGCAGCGCCGTGCAGGAGCTGGCGATCACCGGCCGCCGCGCGCTGAGCGGGCTGGCGCTGGCGCTGCTGATCGGCAGTGCGCTGGGGCTGGCTGCCGGGGTGTCGATGACCGCCTCGATGATGTCGCGCCCGCTGGTCACCGTGCTGCTCGGCATGCCGCCGATCGCCTGGCTGGTCCTGGCCATGCTGTGGTTTGGCGCCAGCGACGGCACGCCGGTGTTCACGGTGTTCGTCGCCGCCTTCCCGGTGGTGTTCATCGGCGCCCTGCAGGGCACCCGCACACTGGACGGCCAGTTGCGCGAGATGGCGCGTACCCTGCACCTGCCGCCACACCTGATGGTGCTGGATGTGTATCTGCCGCACCTGTTCTCCTACCTGTTCCCGGCCTGGGTGGCGGCGCTGGGCATGTCCTGGAAGATCGTCATCATGGCCGAGCTGCTGGCCAGCCAGGACGGCGTCGGCGCCGCCCTGGCGATCACCCGTTCGCACCTGGACAGCGCCGGCACCCTGGCCTGGGTCAGCGCCGTGGTCGGCCTGCTGCTGGCTATCGAATACCTGTTGCTGGAGCCGCTCAAACGCGAAGTCGAGCGCTGGCGGGAGCCGTCCTGATGAGCCATCCACGCCTTGAGGTCCGCCAACTGGCGCACAGCTTCGTGCGCACCCAGGTGCTGGCCGACATTTCCTTCACCCTGAGCGCTGGCGAGGTCTGCGCGCTGGTCGGCCCTTCCGGCTGCGGCAAGACCACCCTGCTGCACCTGTGCAATGGCCTGCTGGATGTGCAGGACGGCGGAATCGCCAACGGCTTCGCCAACCCGGTGACACTGTTCCAGCAGCCACGCCTGCTGCCCTGGAAGACCGCGCAGGGCAACATCGCCCTGAGCCTCAAGGCCCGCGGCGTGCCGCGCGCGCGGCGCGAGGCCGCCGCCATCCGCCTGGCCGCGCGCCTGGGCCTGTCGCGTGACGACCTGGACAAGTTCCCGCGCCAGCTCTCCGGCGGCATGCAGAGCCGCGTGGCGCTGGCCCGCGCGCTGCTGCCCGAGCCCGACCTGCTGCTGCTCGATGAGCCGTTCGCGGCGCTGGATATCGGCCTGAAGACCGAGCTCTACGCACTGCTGCAGCAACTGCAGGCCGAGCGCGGCATGGCGGTGCTGATGATCACCCATGACCTGATGGAGGCCGTGCGCCTGTCCGACCGCATCCTGCTGATGGCCGCCGAACCGGGACGCATCGTCGGCCGCTTCGCCCTCGCCCAGCCGCGCGCGCAGCGCGACGATGCCTGGGTGTATCGCACCACCGCCGAGCTGCTGCAGGAACGCGTGGTGCGCGACAGCTTCGGCCTGCCGGATGCCGTCGCCGTCCAGCCCGCCGGCCAACCGGCAACCCTTTCGGTGCTGCCCGACAGCTCCCTTGACGCGCCCCCCCGGAGCCCGAGCCGATGCTGAAACTCGCCGTTCCCGCCCGATGGCAGGGCGCACCCTGGCTGCTCTGCGCCTTCCGCCCGTTCTTCCTGGCCACCCTGGCCAGCGCCGTGCTGCTGATCGGCCTGTGGCTGGGATATCTGCGCGGCCTGTGGCCGCTGCCGACGGCGCTCGGCGGGCCGCTGGTGTGGCATGCCCACGAGCTGCTGTTCGGCTTCGGCCTGGCTGCCGTGGCCGGCTTCGTGCTCACCGCCGTGCCGGAGTTCACCCGCACCGCGCCGGTGGGCCGGCCGTTGTTCTTCTGGCTGCTGGTGCTGTGGCTGCTGGCCCGCGCCAGCTTCTGGCTCAGCGGCCTGCTCGGCCCCTGGCCGGCGGCGCTGTGCAACGTCGGCCTGGCGCTGGCCCTGCCGCTGCTGCTGGCGCGCCGCCTGTTCGCCGAGCCGAGTCGGCGCCAATGGGCCTTTGCCGCCGGCTTGCTGAGCTTCGCGCTCACCGCCATCGGCTTCTACAGCGACCTGCTGCAGGGCCTGCCGCCGATGCGCTGGCTGCACGCCGGCATCGGTGCCATGCTCGCGCTGGTGCTGATCGCCCTCAGCCGCATCTCCATGCGCATCGTCAACGATGCCCTGGAGGCGCGGCAGGCCGATGATCCGCAGGACGAGCCGCGGGTCTACCGCGCCCTGCCGCCGCGTCGCAACCTGGCGATCTTCTGCATAGCGCTCTACACGCTGGCGGAGTTCCTGCTGCCGGGCGCCAGGGTCGGCGGCTGGCTGGCGCTGGCCTGCGCCGCCGCGCTGTTCAACATCCTCAACGACTGGCATGTGGGCCGCGCGCTGTTCAGCCGCTGGGCCCTGTCGCTGTACCTGATCTATTGGCTGATGGCGCTCGGCTACGCCGCGTTGGGGGCGGCCCTGCTCTGGCAAGCACTGCCGATGAGTGCCGGCCGGCACCTGCTGACCCTCGGTGGCATGGGCCTGTCGGTGTTCGCGGTGCTCAACATCGCCGGACGCACCCACAGCGGCGAGGAACTCGACCCACGCGCCTGGGTGCCCACCAGCGCCGCCTTGCTGGTAGCCGGCGCGCTGTTGCGCCTGGCCGCCGGCCTGCCCGGCTGGCCCTATGGCACCCTGATCGTCGCCAGCGGCCTGGCCTGGCTGATCGCCTTCGGCCTGACCGGCTACCACCTCGGCGCGGTGTTCATCCGCCCGCGCCGCGACGGTGGCCTCGGTTGCGAGGAGCCGCTGGACGCCCACGGCGAGGAAGGCACAGCGCCCCGCTGCGGCTGAGGGTTGCCGCACCTAGCCGGCCGCACCTAGCCAGCCGCACCTAGCCAGCCGCACCTGGCGGCGCGATCGATCGGTGAAGCGCGATCCATCCTACGACCGACCCGGGGCCTTCCAAAAACCCCGGTTACCGGTATCGTATGCCGGCATTTCGCCACGCCTTCCTTGTCGTATCTCCCATGACCCTTGATCTCTTGCTGGTTCTCGCCCTGCTCACCTGCTGTGTCGCACTGTTCGTACGCAATAAACCGCGCATGGACGTGGTAGCCGTCCTGGCCATGGTGGCGCTGCCACTGCTGGGCATCCTCACGGTACCGGAGGCACTGGCCGGATTCAGCGACCCGAGTGTGGTGCTGATCGCCGCACTGTTCATCATCGGCGATGGCCTGGTGCGCACCGGTATCGCCTACCGCATGGGCGACTGGCTGGTGCGCACCGCCGGCAGCAGCGAGACGCGCCTGCTGGTGCTGCTGATGCTGGCGGTGGCCACCCTGGGCTCGGTGATGAGTTCCACCGGCGTGGTGGCGATCTTCATCCCGATCGTCATGGGCATCGCCGCACGGCTGCGCATCAATCCCGGCCGACTGATGATGCCGCTGGCCTTCGCCGGGCTGATCAGCGGCATGCTGACACTGGTGGCAACCCCGCCGAACCTGGTGGTGCACAGCGAGCTGCGCCGCGCCGGGCTGGGCGGTTTCGATTTCTTCGCCTTCACCCCCATAGGCCTCGCCATCCTGGCGCTGGGCATCGGCTACATGCTGTTCGCCCGGCGCTGGTTGCGCAGCGACGACGGCCAGTCGGCCGGCGACCGCTCGCGCCATACCCTGGCCGACCTGGCGCGCGACTACCGGCTTTCCGAACGCGAGCGGCGCCTGCGGGTGCTGCCGGAGTCGCCGCTGGCCGGCCGCCTGCTCAACGAGCTGGAGCTGCGCAGCCAGTACGGCATCAACGTGATCGCCGTCGAACGCCACGGGCGCTTCCGCAACCAACTGATGATGGCCACCGGCAGCACCAACCTGCAGGCCGGCGACATCCTGCTGGTCGACCTGGCCAGCCCCGCCATCGCCCTGCTGGGCGCCTATGACGAGCTGGGCCTGGCGCCACTGCAACTGAAGAGTTCCTACTACGCCGACCACGCCCATGAGCTGGGCCTGGCGGAGGTAGCGCTGCCGCCGGAATCGACGCTGCCGGGCAAGACCATCCAGGAGCTGGGCTTCCGCAGCCGCCATCAGCTCAACGTGGTGGGCCTGCGCCGCAACCGCGAAGCGCTGGAAGGCGTGCTGGTCGATGACAAGCTGCGCCCCGGCGACACCCTGCTGGTCGCCGGGTCCTGGAAGAACATCGACCGTTTGCACGGCCTGTCCCGTGACTTCCTGGTGCTCAGCCTGCCGATGGAAGTGAACGAGGTGGTGCCGGCCGGCGACCGCGCGCCGCACGCGCTGTTCAGCCTGACGGTGATGATCCTGCTGATGGTCAGCGGCCTGGTGCCCAATGCCCTGGCCGCGCTGCTGGCCTGCCTGCTGATGGGCGCCTTCCGCTGCATCGACATGGACAGCGCCTACAAGTCCATCCACTGGCCGAGCCTGGTGCTGATCGTCGGCATGCTGCCGTTTGCCCTGGCCCTGCAGAAGACCGGCGGTATCGCGCTGGCGGTGGACGGCCTGCTTGCGCTGCTCGGCGACGCCGGCCCGCAGGTGCTGCTGGCCTGCCTGTTCACCGTCACGGCGCTGACCGGGCTGTTCATCTCCAACACCGCCACCGCCGTGCTGATGGCGCCCGTTGCGCTGTCGTTGGCCCAACAGCTGGGTGTGTCGCCCTACCCCTTCGCCATGACCGTGGCGCTGGCCGCCTCGGCGGCGTTCATGACACCGATCTCCTCACCGGTGAACACCCTGGTGCTCGGACCGGGCCGCTATCGCTTCGGCGATTTCGTGAAGATCGGCGTGCCCTTCACCCTGCTGGTGATGCTGGTGACGGTACTGCTGGTGCCGCTGGTGTTTCCGCTGTAAGCGTCTGCGACGGGCGATGCGGCGGTCGAACTGGTAGGCTGCGCGGGCGATTCATCCCGGAGGGAAACGATGACGATCGAATGGTGGTACTGGGTGGTCGGTGGCGTGCTGCTGATCCTGCTGGAGCTGGCGATCCCCGCCTTCTTCGTACTCTGGTTCGGCCTGGGCGCGCTGCTGGTCGGCCTGCTGATGCTGCTGGCCGGCGCTCTGGCGCTGACCACGCAGCTGCTGGTCTGGGGGCTGGCCTCGCTGGCCATGGTGGCGCTGTGGTTCAAGGTGTTCCGCCGCGACCGGCACAAGACGCTGATCGGCACCGCCGACGGCACGGTGCTGGGCGAAGTCGGCCTGCTGGTCGGCGCGGTCGAGCCGTTCCAGCGCGGCAAGGTGCGCTTCCAGCGCCCGATCCTCGGCGCCGATGAATGGGCCTGCGTGGCCGAATCCGCAATTGCCGCCGGTGAGCGCGTGCGGCTGATTTCCGTGGAAGGCAGTTTTCTCAAGGTTGCCAAGGCTTAAGGAGTAGATCCATGAATGAAGGATTGATTGTTGCGGTAGTGCTGCTGGTGTTCATTCTGGTCACCGTCGCCAAAGGTGTGCGCCTGGTGGCGCAGGGTGAGGAATGGGTGGTCGAGCGCCTGGGCAAGTACCACAGCACGCTACGACCGGGGCTGAACATCCTGATTCCCTATCTGGATCGGGTGGCCTACAAGCTGGTGACCAAGGACATCATCCTCGACGTGCAGGAGCAGGAAGTGATTACCCGCGACAACGCGGTGATCCTCACCAACGCCATCGCCTTCGTGAAGGTCACCGATCCGGTGAAGGCGGTATACGGGGTGACCGATTTCTCCGAGGCGATCCGCAACCTGATCATGACCACGCTGCGTTCGATCGTCGGCGAGATGGAGCTGGACGAGGCGCTGTCCTCGCGCGACAAGATCAAGGCCCGCCTGCGCGAGAGCATCGCCGACGAGGCCGTGGACTGGGGCCTGACCGTGAAGTCGGTGGAGATCCAGGACATCAAGCCGTCCGAATCCATGCAGCGCGCCATGGAAATGCAGGCCGCCGCCGAGCGTGAGCGCAAGGCCACCGTGACCCGCGCCGAAGGCGCCAAGCAGGCGGCGATCCTGGAGGCCGAGGCCCGCCTGGAATCGGCCAAGCGCGACGCCGATGCCCAGGTGACCCTGGCGGAATCGTCGGCCGAGGCGATTCGTCGCGTGACCTCGGCCATCGGCAACGAAACCGGCCCGATGATGTTCCTGCTCGGCGAGAAGTACATCGCCGCCATGGAAGGCCTAAGCAAGAGCACCAACGCCAAGACCGTGCTGATCCCCGCCGATATCCAGGAAACCCTGCGCGGCGTGCTGGGCAAGCGCGGCTGAGCCGGCTTCCCCCCTCTCCCCTCGCGGGAGAGGGCCGGAGAGAAGGGGCGCACCCACGAGCGAGGGACGCTCCCCTCCACCCGCACGGATATGGGAAAATCGCCGCCCTATCCCCCCGCCGATGTTTCCCGATGTCCACCGCTGCCCCCGCCCTGCACCCACGCAACCGCCACCAGGGACGCTACGACTTTCCCGCCCTGATCAAAATCTGTCCGGAACTGGCGCGTTTCGTCATCACCAATCCTTATGGCAAGCCGAGCATCGACTTCGCCAATCCCGAAGCGGTGAAGGTGTTCAACCGCGCGCTGCTGCGCCAGCACTACGGCCTGCGCCACTGGGACATTCCGGCCGGTTACCTGTGCCCGCCCATTCCCGGCCGCGCCGACTACCTGCACGGCCTGGCCGACCTGCTGGCCGGCGACAACGGCAACCGCATCCCAGAGGGCTCGCGGATTCGGGTGCTGGATGTGGGCAGCGGCGCCAACTGCGTCTACCCGCTGATCGGCCTGCATGAATACGGCTGGCGTTTCGTCGGTGCGGACATCGATGCCACCGCGCTTAAGGCGGCGGCGGAGATCCTGCGCGCCAATCGCCTGCAGGAACGTATCGAGCTGCGCCAGCAGGCCGAACCCGCACATATCTTCCAGGGCGTGATCCAGCCGGACGAGCGCTTTGACCTGACCCTGTGCAACCCGCCGTTCCACGCCTCGGCGGACGAAGCGCTGAGCGGCAGCCGGCGCAAGTGGCGCAACCTAGGCAAGCTGGACCCCAAGCGTGCCCTGCCGGTGCTCAACTTCGGTGGGCAGGGCAACGAGCTGCACTGTCCCGGGGGCGAAGCGGCGTTCATCGACACGCTGGCCCATGAAAGCGCGCAGGTCGCCACGCAGGTCTACCGCTTCAGCACGCTGGTGTCCAAGGCGGGCAACCTGCCGGGCCTGGAGAGCCGCCTGCAAGCGCTGGGCGCGCGCGATATCCGCATCACGCCGATGGCGCAGGGCCAGAAGCAGAGCCGCTTCGTGTCATGGACCTTCCTGACGCCCAAGCAGCGCGAGGCCTGGCGCAAGGGCTGGCAGGGCGGAGAAGGCGGCTAGCGCTGCCTGACGGCGCGCATGGTGGATCGGTGGAGCGCGATCCACCCTACGAAACAGCGCGGACCCGTAGGGCGGACAGCGTCTTTCCTGTCCACCATCGCGCCGGGCACGGCGCACCTGCGGCGCGTCAGAGAAAATGTTCGCCCAGGTATGGCCGCAGCAGTTGGATGGCTTCGAACACCCCGCCACTCACCAGCATGACCAGCCCGACGTAGATGGCGTGCATCAGGTTGCTGCGGGCGAAACGATTGATCCACCAGCGGTGCAGCAGCAAGGCCAGGATGCCCAGCAGCGGAAAGACACCCAGCGCGATGAAAACACCGGTCTGGGTCTGCGGACGGGTCAGCAGCAGGCCGACCAGCATCCAGACGAGCAGTGCATAGAGTCGGTGGCGACGGTCGCGCCAAGGGCTGTGCAACGGAACAGGCCTCATCGTGCCTCCAAATGGTGCAGGGATTGACGTTAGTCCGTGCGCCAGCAAGAAGCCTGCCATGATATCGGCGCGATATCGCCAACTCTTTGGCAGTTCAGCGAATCAGCGTCCGGCTGATTTCCTTGAACGTCTCGGTCCCCGCCCGTTCCATCCACTCGAAGGCCACCATCTCGCCCGAGACGATCTGCGCGCCGGCCTGCCGCATGCGCGCCAGCGCCAGCTGCTTGTTGGCCGGCGTGCGCGAGGTCACCGCCTCCTCGACCACGAACACCTGCCGGCCGGCTTCCAGCAGTTCCAGCACCGTCTGCAGCACGCAGACGTGGGTCTCCGCACCACACACCACGAACTGCTGCCGCTCGCCGCCGGGCTGGGCCAGCAGCGCCGCTTCCCGGGCGGTGGAAAAGCGCAGTTTTTCCACCGGCGTCACGCTCTCCAGCAACGGCTGCAAGGCCGCCACGGTCGGGCCCAGCCCCTTCGGGTACTGCTCGCTGACCAGCACCGGCACGTTCAGCTTGCGCGCCACACGGATCAGCCAGGCGCTGTTGTCCACCAGCGCCTCGGCCTCGTGCAGGGCCGGGCACAGGCGTTCCTGGATATCGATGACCAGCAGGGTCGAACGGTCGGCGCGCATCAGCATGGGCAGGTCTCCAAGGCAAAATTGAACCTGCAGCATGCCCGCAGACGAAAACGGGGGCCAGAGGCCCCCGTTGTTCATTGGTCGTAGACGAAACAGGTTAGGCAAAGACGATCTCGTCTCCCTCCACCTTGGCCTGCACCACCGCGCCGGGCGCGAAGTCGCCGGCCAGGATGCGCTGCGCCAGCGGGTTCTCGATCCAGCGCTGGATGGCGCGCTTGAGCGGGCGGGCGCCGTATACGGGGTCGTAGCCGACCGCGATCAGCTTGTCGATGGCCTCGTCGGAGAGCTCCAGGCTCAGCTCGCGCTCGGCCAGGCGCTGGCGCAGGCGGCCCAGCTGGATCTGCGCGATGCCGGCGATTTGCTCGCGGGCCAGCGGGTCGAACACCACCACCTCGTCGATGCGGTTGATGAACTCCGGCCGGAAGTGATGGCTGACGGCATCCAGCACCGCCGCGCGCTGCGCGTCCGGGTCGCCGACCAGTTCCTGGATCTGCGCCGAGCCGAGGTTGGAGGTCATCACCACCACCGTGTTGCGGAAGTCCACGGTGCGGCCGTGGCTGTCGGTCAGCCGGCCGTCTTCCAGCACCTGCAGCAGGATGTTGAACACGTCCGGGTGGGCCTTCTCCACCTCGTCCAGCAGCACCACGGAGTACGGCTTGCGGCGTACCGCCTCGGTCAGATAGCCGCCTTCCTCGTAGCCGACATAGCCGGGCGGCGCGCCGATCAGGCGAGCCACGGAGTGCTTCTCCATGAACTCGGACATGTCTATACGGATCATCGCCTCCTCGGTGTCGAAGAGAAACTCGGCCAGCGCCTTGCACAGCTCGGTCTTGCCCACGCCGGTCGGGCCGAGGAACAGGAACGAGCCGCTCGGCCGGTTCGGGTCGGCCAGGCCGGCGCGCGAGCGGCGCACCGCGTTGGCCACCGCGACCACCGCCTCGTGCTGGCCGATGACGCGCTGGTGCAGCATGTCTTCCATCTTCAGCAGCTTCTCGCGCTCGCCTTCCAGCATCTTGGCCACCGGGATGCCGGTCCACTTGGAGACCACCTCGGCGATTTCCTCGTCGGTGACCTTGTTGCGCAGCAGCTGCTTTTCCACCTGGCCATGCTGCTCGGCCATCTGCAGGCTGCGTTCCAGGTCGGGAATGGTCTGGTACTGGATGCGCGCCATGGCTTCCAGGTCGCCCTTGCGCCGCGCGGCCTCCATTTCCTGGCGCGCCACCTCGATCTTCTGCTGGATCTGCGCGGTGCCCTGCACCTCGGCCTTCTCCGACTTCCAGATTTCCTCCAGGTCGGCGTATTCCTTCTCCAGCTTGGCGATGTCGTCCTCGAGCTTTTCCAGGCGCTTCCTGGTGGCCTCGTCGTCTTCCTTCTTCAGCGCCTCGCGCTCGATCTTCAGCTGAATCAGGCGGCGATCCAGGCGGTCCAGCTCCTCGGGCTTGGAGTCGATTTCCATGCGGATGCGGCTGCCGGCCTCGTCGATCAGGTCGATGGCCTTGTCCGGCAGCTGGCGGTCGGTGATGTAGCGGTGACTGAGCTTGGCGGCCGCGATGATCGCGCCGTCGGTGATGGTCACCCCGTGGTGCACCTCGTAGCGCTCCTTGAGGCCGCGCAGGATGGCGATGGTGTCCTCCTCGCTGGGCTCGTCGACCAGCACCTTCTGGAAGCGGCGCTCCAGGGCGGCGTCCTTCTCGATGTACTGGCGATACTCGTCCAGCGTGGTGGCACCCACGCAGTGCAGCTCGCCACGGGCCAGGGCCGGCTTGAGCATGTTGCCGGCGTCCATGGCGCCCTCGGCCTTGCCGGCGCCGACCATGGTGTGCAGCTCGTCGATGAACAGGATCACCCGGCCTTCCTGCTTGGCCAGCTCGTTGAGCACCGCCTTCAGGCGTTCCTCGAACTCGCCGCGGAACTTGGCGCCGGCGATCAGCGCGCCCATGTCCAGCGACAGCAGGCGCTTGTCCTTCAGGCCGTCCGGCACCTCGCCGTTGACGATGCGCTGGGCCAGGCCCTCGACAATGGCGGTCTTGCCAACGCCGGGCTCGCCGATCAGCACCGGGTTGTTCTTGGTGCGGCGCTGCAGTACCTGGATGGTGCGGCGGATCTCGTCGTCGCGGCCGATCACCGGGTCGAGCTTGCCTTCCTCGGCGCGCTTGGTCATGTCGACGGTGTACTTGTCCAGCGCCTGGCGCGCTTCCTCGGCGTTGGGATCGTTGACCGCGGCGCCGCCGCGCAGGTTGGTGACGGCGTTCTCCAGCGCTTTCTTGCTCACGCCCTGGCCGAGCAGCAACTTGCCAAGCTTGGTGTTCTCGTCCAGCGCGGCGAGCAGCACCAGCTCGCTGGAGATGTACTGGTCGCCCTTCTGCTGGGCCAGGCGGTCGGCCTGGTTGAGCAGGCGCGCCAGGTCCTGGGACAGGTTCATGTCGCCGGTGGGGTTCTGCAGCTTGGGCAACTGGTCGAGCTCGCGGGTCAGCGCCTGGCGCAGGCTGTTGACGTCGAAACCGACCTGCATCAGCAGCGGCTTGATCGAGCCGCCCTGCTGCTCCAGCAGCGCCTGCATCAGGTGCAGCGGTTCGATGGCCGGGTGATCGAAGCCCACCGCGATGGACTGCGCGTCAGACAGCGCGAGCTGCAGCTTGCTGGTCAAACGATCGATACGCATGAAGAGGTTCCTCATTGAGAAGCGAGCGGGCGGTGAACGGCCCGTGGATGCTCCTTAGATGAGGATGATGCCCAAGGATTCAAGGGCGCCGGGCGAGCCGTGACGCCAGGTCGCAGGTGCCGCGAAGCTGCAGGGTCAACTGTAGGAGCGACTTCAGTCGCGAGCTCCTGGGTGGCGCCTGCACAAGCGCATCGCGGCTCCGCCCCTACACAATCGGCAGCGGTGCCTGTTATCGCGGCGCCAGCCAGATCAGCGAGGCGAAACGCCCGGTACGCGCAGCGCGACGGTAGGAATAGAAGCGTGGGTCGCTCCAGGTGCACAGCCCGCCGCCATACACGGCGGTGACGCCGCGCGCGGCCAGGCGGATGCGCGCCAACTGATAAAGATCGGCCAGGTACTTACCGGGATTGGCGCTCGGCCGGAACGCCGCGTCCGCTTGCGGATGTCCGACCAGGAAGGCCTCGCGCACTTCTGGCCCCACTTCGAACGCCTCCGGCCCGATGGCCGGGCCGAGCCAGACCAGCACCTCTCCGGGCAGGCAATCCAGCGCATCGAGGGTGGCTTCCAGCATGCCGCCGGCCAGCCCGCGCCAGCCGGCATGCGCCGCTGCCACGCGCGTGCCAGCGCGGTCGCAGAACAGCGCGGGCAGACAGTCGGCGGTCAGGATGGCGCAAGCCACGCCCGGCGTGGCGCTCCAGCTGGCATCAGCTTCCTGGACGCGGGCGGGATCGGCTTCCACCACGCGGATGCCATGCACCTGGCTCAGCCAGGCGGGCTGGCAATCGAGGGCGTCCCGCAGGCGGCGGCGGTTCTCGGCCACCGCCTGCGGATCGTCATTCACGTGATCGCCGAGGTTGAAACTGTCGAACGGCGACTGGCTGATGCCGCCGCTGCGGGTCGTCACGCAGGCGCGTACGCCGGCCGGCGCCGGCCAGTCGGGGACCAGCCAGTCGGTCATCATCAGACGAAGGACTCGCTGTCCTGGCGCAGCAGGGAGAGCAGCCAGACGAAGTCTTCGGGCAGCGGCGATTCCCACTTCATGCGCTTGCCGGTGGTCGGGTGCTCCAGCTCCAGGAAGCGCGCGTGCAGCGCCTGCCGGGGGAAGTTCTTCAGGCTGTCGACCAGCGTGGGGCTGGCCGCCGGCGGAATGCGGAAGCGGCCCGCGTACACCGGGTCGCCGACCAGCGGATAGCCGATGTGGGTCATGTGCACGCGGATTTGGTGGGTGCGTCCGGTTTCCAGCTTGACCCGCACGTGGGTGTGCGAGCGGAAGCGTTCCAGCACCCGGTAATGGCTGACCGCCGGCTTGCCGCCGACGCTCACCGCCATGCGCTGGCGCTGGGTGCCATGACGGCCGATGGGCGCGTCGATGGTGCCGCCGGCGGTGATCACGCCGATCACGATGGCCTCGTAGATGCGGCTGACGGTGCGTTTCTGCAGCTGATCCACCAGCGTGGTGTGGGCTTCCAGGGTCTTGGCCACCACCATCAGGCCGGTGGTGTCCTTGTCCAGGCGATGCACGATGCCGCAACGCGGTACCTGATCGATACCCGGTACATGGTGCAGCAGCGCATTGAGCAGCGTACCGTCGGCGTGCCCGGCCGCCGGGTGTACCACCAGGCCGGCCGGCTTGTCGATCACCATCAACTGGTCGTCTTCGTAGACGATGTTCAGGGCGATGTCCTGGGCTACCCAATCGCCCTGCACTTCCTGCTCGGCCTCGAGCTCCAGCACGGCGCCGCCGTGCACGATGTCGCGCGGACGCAGCACCGCACCGTTGACGGTCAGGCGGCCGTCCTTGATCCAACTGGTCAGGCGCGAGCGCGAATGGTCGGCGAACAGCTGTGCGGCAACCTGGTCGAGGCGCTGGCCACCCAGTTCGTAGGGAACTTCGGCGCGCAGCTGAATGGTTTGCGTGGGAGTCGGTGACATGCTGGGCAACGGGGCGCGGCCTTTGGACTGGGGCGGCGCTTGTGATTAAATACGGCGTCCTGGCCCGGAGTTCCGGGCCGCACACTATATCAGGACGGCCCGCGGCCGTCACAGGGACGCAAGCCGCCATGCACGTGAAACATCTGTTGCTGATCGCCACCCTGGCCCTTGCCGCCTGCGCCTCCCAGGAGTCCAAGGACGACGAACTCAGCGAAGCCGAGCTGTATCGCCAGGCGCAGTCCGCGCTGGACGACAAGAGCTACACCACCGCCGTGAACAAGCTCAAGGCCCTGGAGTCCCGTTACCCCTTCGGCCGCTACGCCGAGCAGGCGCAGCTGGAACTGATCTACGCCTACTACAAGAACATGGAGCCGGAGGCTGCCAAGTCCGCCGCCGATCGCTTCATCCGCCTGCATCCGCAGCACCCGCAGGTCGACTACGCCTACTACCTCAAGGGCCTGGCTGCCTTCGACCAGGACAACGGACTGCTGGCGCGCTTCATGCCGCTGGACATGTCCAAGCGCGATCCCGGCGCGGCGCGCGACTCCTACAACGAATTCGCCCGACTCACCAGCCGCTATCCCAACAGCCGCTACGCCCCGGATGCCAAGCAGCGCATGATCTTCCTGCGCAACCGCCTGGCCGCCAACGAAGTGCATGTCGGCCAGTACTACCTGACCCGCAAGGCCTATGTGGCGGCCGCCAACCGCGGCCGCTATGTGGTGGAGAACTTCCAGGAAACGCCAGCGGTGGGTGACGGCCTGGCCCTGATGGTCGAAGCCTATCAGCACCTGGGGCTGGATGACCTCGCGGCCAGCAGCCTGGCGACTCTGAAACTCAACTACCCGCAGCACCCGAGCCTGGACAACGGCCGCTTCGTGCCGCGGGAAAGCATGGACGAACGCGGCTGGCTGGCCCGCGCGCCCCTTGGGCTGGTCGAGACCGACACCACCCTGGAACCCGGCGAAACCCGGGCCAGCCAGGACGTGCAACGCCAGTACGAGGAAGCCGAGGACGCCTTGCCCGACGAGCTGAAGACGGAACGCAAGCGCTCCTGGTGGAGCCGCCTGACCTTCGGCCTGTTCGACTAGCAGGCCATGCAAAACAAGGGAGCGCCAGGCGCTCCCTTTTTTGTTTACAGTGCCCGACATAACAACGAGCGAGGCACGCCATGACCCAACCTGTTGCCCTGATAACCGGCTGCTCCAGCGGCATCGGCCGCGCCCTGGCCGATGCATTCCTCTCGGCCGGCTACCACGTATGGGCCACCGCCCGCAAACCCGAGGATCTAGCCGCCCTGGCCGCGGCGGGATTCACCGCCGTGGCCTTGGACGTCAACGACGCCCAAGCGGTACTGGAGCTGGGCGATGATCTGCGAAAGCGGGCCGGACGGCTCGACGTACTGGTCAACAACGCCGGCTACGGCGCCATGGGCCCACTGCTGGATGGTGGTGCCGACGCGCTGCGCCGGCAGTTCGAGACCAATGTGTTCGCCCCGATCGAGCTGGCCCGCGCCTGCTTCCCCCTGCTGCGCGACAGCCGTGGCCTGGTGATCAACATAGGCAGTGTCTCCGGTGTGCTGGTCACGCCGTTCGCTGGCGCCTACTGCGCTTCCAAGGCTGCGGTGCATGCACTCTCCGACGCCTTGCGCCTGGAACTGGCACCGTTCGGTATCCAGGTCATGGAAGTCCAGCCCGGCGCCATCGCCTCCAGCTTCGGTGCTCATGCCAGCCAGCAGGCCGAGGCAATGCTGAACGAGTCCTCCCCCTGGTGGCCAATGCGAGATGGCATCCGGGCCCGTGCCAGAGCCTCCCAGCAAAACCCGACACCCGCGGCGGACTTCGCCCGCGCGGTGCTCGCCGCTGTCCAGGCGCGCAGACGCCCCCGCGTGCTGCGCCTGGGCAACGGCAGCCGCAGCCTGCCGCTCATGGCCGCCTGTTTACCCGGCGGCGTGCTGGATCGCGTGCTGAGCAAGCGTTTCGGTCTACGGCGTCAGTTCTGATCAGCCAGAGCAATGCCTGGCCACGTTCGACGGCGATGCCAAATCGAATGCTGCGAATCAGCCGGCGCAACGCGTCCGGATCCTGCAGCTCGCGCGCCGACAGCCGGCGCCGGATCAGCCGGTTCTGACGATCGCACAGCACCAGCAGGCGGCTGCCATCCGCCCGCTGCGGGCTGAAGCACACGCGAAAGTCATCCGCAAAGGCGAGCCTCAGGTACCGATAGGGATCGAACATGGTTGCCGCCCTCGCCGTTGGTAAGTCTCATCACAGGCAGAGCAAGGGGCGCACCAGCTTGCGCGGCTTCCGACCAACGGCAACTATGGCATTCCAGAGCATCGCGGCGTTTCCGGTTGCGCACGGGTGCGCACCATCGCGGCAACTCGCTCGCAATCCTGCCCTGTAACGATGCAACGCATCGCCCGGGGCTGCCCAGGTGCCGGCGGCCGTGCGAGAATTTGCGGTTTCCCTGATTCGGCCTGTGAAGTTGATGCAGTTCGACCTGTACCTTTCTCCAACAGCGGATCGCCGCTCATGAGCGCCGACATCCGCGGGGTGACCCAGCGCGACTGGCTCGAGCGTTTCGAAGGGGGCTGCGTGGCGCGCGGTCGGCGCTACGCGGAACAGGGCCGCTCCACGTTGCTCGCCATCGAAGGGCAGATTCTCAAAGCCCGCTGCCGGGGCTCCGAAGAGCACGACTATCGGCAGTCCATACGCCTGCAGCCCCGCAGTAACGCCCCTTGGGAAGTGCACGGTCTGTGCAGCTGCCCGGTGGGGTACAACTGCAAACACGTGGTAGCAGCCCTGCTGGCCCTGGAGGATGCCCATCGCCGAGGCATCGCACCGCGGGCCAGCGAGCCCGAAGTCGAACAGATCCTGCGCACCGACCTGGAACCGCGGCCACACCTGCTGCTCAACAGCCATGTCCGTGTGCATTTCGATGCCCGCAAAGGGCGCATGACCGAGCAGATCCAGCACCGCGCCGCGCTGACATTCGAGTACGACGGACAGCGTGTACACGGCAAGGCCACCGGCGACCTGCTGCGCTTCATCGCTCCGGGCCGCCAGTTGCGTATCCGCCGTGATGTGGAGCGCGAAACCCTCTATCGCCAGCGCCTCGCCGAGCTGGGGTTCAGCATCGCCCTGCGGGTCAGCGAGGCCCTTGGCGAAAAGGATGGCGAGCCTTTCGAATTGCCCGATACCACCAGTTGGATGCAGTTCACCCGCGATGGCGTGCCAATGCTGCGCCAGGAGGGTTGGAATATCACCATCCTGCCGGACTTTCATTTCAACCTCGCCCAGGTGGATCACTGGTATGCCCACGTCAACGAAGCGAGCGATCCGAACTGGTTCGATCTGGAAATGGGCATCGAAGTGGACGGGCAGCGCATCAGCCTGTTACCCATTCTGCTGCAGGCCATTCGCAGCCGGCCCTGGTTGCTGACGGCCGACGCGCAGGACGCCGCGGATGACGAGGTTCTCTTCGCCCTCTTGCCCGGCGGACAGCGCGTAGCCTTGCCACTGGCTCGCCTCAGGCCGCTGCTGCAGAACCTGGGCGAGCTGTACTTCCAGGAGCAGCCGGCCGATCTGCAGCAGCTACGCCTGCCGCTGGCCGATGCGGCACGCCTGCAGCAGCTGAAGGCGACGGACGATGCCTTGCGCTGGGAGGGTGGTGAACGGTTGCGAGAACTGGCGCACCGGCTCAACACTTTGGGTTCGCAGCCTATGCCACAACCCGCCGGCCTGCAGGCCCAGTTGCGACCCTATCAACAGCAGGGTGTGGCCTGGATGCGTGCGCTGGGCGAACTGGGTATGGGCGGTGTACTGGCCGACGACATGGGGCTGGGCAAGACACTGCAGACCCTGGCGTTCATCCTGTCGGAGAAGAATGCAGGGCGACTGACCGCGCCGGCGCTGATTGTCATGCCCACCAGCCTGATCCCCAACTGGCTGGATGAGGCCGCACGATTCACCCCGCAGTTGAAGGTTCTGGCTCTTCAAGGGCCGCGCCGCCATCAGGAATTCGGACGGCTTGCGGAATATGATCTGCTGTTGACCAGCTACGCCCTGCTGCCGCGTGATGCCGAGCGACTGAGCCGTCAGCACCTGCACCTGCTGATCCTTGACGAGGCGCAAAACATCAAGAACGCACGCAGCAAGGCCGCGTTGGCGTTGGGAATGTTCAACGCCCGGCAACGCCTCTGTCTGACCGGGACGCCATTGGAAAATCATCTGGGTGAACTTTGGTCGCTCTTCCACTTCCTGATGCCGGGCTGGCTGGGACGGGAGCAGGAGTTCGCCCGCCATTACCGAACTCCCATCGAAAAACACAGCGATCTCGAACGACTTACCCTGCTGCGCGCACGGGTGCAGCCCTTCCTGCTGCGCCGCACCAAGCAACAGGTTGCCCCCGAACTGCCAGCGAAGACCGAGATCACTCAGTGGGTACAACTGACCCCGGCCCAGCGTGATCGCTACGAGGCCTTGCGCCTGGCAATGGATAGCAAGGTGCGCGAGGAGATCCAGCGCCAGGGGCTGGCACGCAGCCAGCTGGTGATCCTTGAGGCCTTGCTGCGTCTGCGTCAGGCCTGTTGCGACCTACGCCTACTGGATGAAGGGCACGGCAGGGCGGAACACTCGGCGAAGCTGGTGGCCACACTCGAGATGCTGGAAGAACTGAATGCCGAAGGCCGACGGGTACTGGTGTTTTCGCAGTTCACCGCCATGCTGGAGCTGATCGAACAGGAACTGAAACGTCGCCATATCAGCTACACCCTGCTGACCGGGAACACCCGGGATCGCGCCACGCCAGTGCGCGAATTCCAGGCTGGCAAGCATGCGGTCTTTCTGATCAGCCTCAAGGCGGGCGGCGCCGGCCTCAACCTGACGGCTGCAGATACGGTGATTCATTTCGATCCCTGGTGGAACCCGGCTGTCGAAGCGCAAGCCAGTGACCGCGCCTATCGCATCGGGCAGGACAAACCAGTTTTCGTCTACAAGCTGATCGCCAGGGGCAGTGTGGAAGAAAAGATTCAGCAGCTGCAACGCCACAAGGCACAGCTGGCCGACGGCCTGCTTCGCGGCGCTGAGGGTGGCTGGCAACTCAGCGAAGAGGATGTCAACACACTGTTGGGCCCGCTGCAATAACGAGTGGGCCCAGCACCGGGTCAGAGGATGTGGTTTTCTACCACGTACCAGACTTCTCCGCGTGCCTTGTTCAGCAGAGCCAACTGCGCCTCTTCGTCGGCCGCCCCACCAATGGACTGACCCAGCCCGGTGACCACATAAATGATGGCATCGAGGGCTTTGGCGGTGTGCTCGTTGAGTTCCTTGCCAGCCAGGTCCAGTTTGTCGGACAGCATGTGCCAGATGTTCTGGCGAACCTCGACGAACAGTTGATCCACTTCCTGTTGATCAGGCGCTTCCGCATTCAGGGTGGGGTGGGAAACCAGGAATAGTACCTGTTCCATCAGGTCATTGATCAGAGCGTTGTCTTGTTGAACAGCCATTGCGGAGCGCCTAGAAAATGAATGTAAGAAGTTAACGGCCTGACGGGCGAAAAGTTGAATTCCCAAAGTCGGAAAAGACAAAACCCCAACCCGCGGTTGCGGATTGGGGTTTTGGTTTTAGGTGCTTGACGATGACCTACTCCTGTCTCTTATACACATCTTACGCTGCCTAGAAAACTGTACGAGTATAGTCCTCCTCTCATCTACATCTCCGCATATAGATCC
>NZ_JRUD01000011.1 GCF_000802425.1 Pseudomonas flexibilis
TACAAGCGAATTCATTCGCGATCTTTTGGGTTTGGTGCGCGCCGGGTCGCGGCTGAAGCCCCTCCTACAGGAGCAGGGCGTTCATCACCGCTGCTTCGGCCTGTTCCAGACGTTTTTGCCGCGCCGATCCGGCGATCTTCAGCAGCCCTCTGTCGCGCCGCCAGAGTGCGGCCCATTCACCGGCGCCATTCAAGGCGAAGTCGAGTTCGGCCTGCAGGGATTCGAACTGCGCAAACACCCCACCCAGCAGCAGATGCGTCGCGGCTTCACGCGGATCGAGGCGAGCGACTTCGCTCCCCGCCGCCAGCACGCCGGCCAGTTTCAGGCGCAACCCCTGCGGCCACCGGCATTCCAGGCTAACGCCATACAGCCAGGCGCTCAGCGCCAGCAGCACGTGGACATCCTCAAGGGTGCGAAACGGCTTGGCGTAGTCATCCCAGCCGTCACCCGGCAACGCCTGCGCCTCGGCGCCGTCGAGCAGCAGGCGGGCGTGTGGGATATCCGGGGCGATGGGCAGTGGCGGCAGGTGTTCCAGCGCGACACCGGCGGTGTCACGCGCAACGCTGCATAGGGTGATACGCACCGGTTCGCACTCTGGCTCGCTGCGCGCGGCCACCAGAAACCAGTCGGCTTCGCTGCCGCCGGTAACAAAATCCTTGCAGCCGCTGAGTCGTCCTTCGTGAAAGCGGGTAGTCATGTCCGCCGGACGCACGCTGCGTCGCTCCGTTACGCAGAAGGCGCCTAGGCTGGCGGGTGCTTCTGGCCAGAGCGCGCGCAGCGCCGCCTGGTAGCCGGCCAGGAAGGCCAGCCCCGGGGTAGCGGCCAGACGGCCGCCGAGGATGGCCAGCTGGGCGGTCGATAGCCCGTTTGCCTGGTCCTGCAGGTGGGCGTACCACGCAGGCAGGGCGCCGGTTGGCAGGCGGTCGAGGGGGCAGAGCAGGCGGTTCCAGGGCATGGTTCTTCCTTGAAAAAAGGCGTCAGGTCAGTTCGATCCGCTCATCGTGAATGTGGATCAAGCCCTGCTTGTACAGCCCGCCGATGGCCTTCTTGAAGTTGCCCTTGCTGACGCCGAAGCGCTGGGCAATCAGCTGCGGATCGCTCTTGTCGCCCAGCGGCAGGCTGCCGCCGTTGGCGCGCAGCTGGTCGAGAATCTGCTCGCCGAGGCTGTCGCGCACCTGTTCCGGCGGCGGCTGCAGGCTCAGGCTGATCTTGCCGTCGTCGCGCACCTCGCGGATGTAGCCGGTCTCCCGTGAGCCGGGGCGCAGGAACTTGAACACCTCGTTCTTGTGGATCAGGCCCCAGTGGCTGTTGTTGATGATGGCCTTGAAGCCCAGGTCGGTTTTCTCGGCCACGAGCAGGTCGACCGCCTGGCCACGGCTGTAACGCGGCGGCGTCTGGTCGAGGTAGCGATCCAGGCGGGCGGTGGCGGTGATACGGCGGGTGCGCGGGTCGAGGTAGACATACACCACGCAGTAATCGCCGACCTGCAGCGGGCGCTTTTCCTCCGAGTGCGGCAGCAGCAGGTCCTTGGGCAGTCCCCAGTCGAGGAACAGGCCGATGCGGTTGATCTCCACCACCTTGAGGCTGGCGAAACCGCCGACTTCCACCTTGGGCTTGAGCGTGGTGGCGATGGGGCGGTCCTCGCTGTCGAGATACACGAAGACGTTCAGCCAGTCCCCTTCCTCGCTGGGCTCGTCCTTGGGGATGTAGCGCTTGGGCAGCAGGATTTCGTCGCCGGCACCGTCGTCCAGGTACAGGCCGAAGTCGGTGTGCTTGGTGACCTGCAGTGAATTGAATCGACCGATCAGTGCCATGTTGGGGTGTGCCTCGTTACGTCAGGGCGCGCATTCTACCGTTGTTCCCGGGGCTTCAGGCCGACACGCAACAGTTTGCCGTTCGGTTCGTCGGTCAGCAGGTAGAGGTAGCCATCCGGCCCCTGGCGCACGTCGCGGATGCGTTTGCCCAGTTGGCCGAGCAGGCGTTCCTCGTGGACGACGCGCTCGCCGTCCAGTTGCAGCCTGATCAGCTCGCCCTTGAGCGCGCCGATGAACAGGTTGTCGCGCCAGGCGGGGAAGCGGCTGTGGTTGTAGAAGGCCATGCCGCTGATCGCCGGGGACTTTTCCCAGACGTAATGTGGCGGCTCGGTGCCCTCGACCTGCTTGCCCTTGGCCTCCGGGATCGCTGTGAAGCTGTAGTTGATGCCGTGGGTGGCCAGCGGCCAGCCGTAGTTGCGGCCGGGGCGCGGGAGGTTGATCTCGTCGCCACCGCGCGGGCCATGCTCGTGCAGCCACAGCGTGCCGCTGCGCGGATCCAGGGCCATGCCCTGCGGATTGCGATGGCCGTAGGACCAGATTTCCGGGCGCGCGCCCGGGCGGTTCACGAAGGGGTTGTCCGCCGGCACGCGGCCATCGGCGTGCAGACGCACCAGCTTGCCCTGCAGCTTGTCCAGGTCCTGGGCGGTGGGGCGCTGATTGTTTTCGCCCAGGGCGATGAACAGGTAGCCGTCGCGATCGAACACCAGGCGCGCGCCGAAATGAATGCCGGTGGAGAGCTTTGGCTGTTGCTGGAAGAAGCGTTGGAAGTCCTCCAGCCGCGCGCCATCGTCACTGAGGCGTCCGCGCCCGACGGCCGTGCCGGCCTTGCCATCGCCGGCCTCGGCGTAGGCGAGGTAGACCAGCCGGTCCTGTTTGAAATCCGGCGACAGCGCGACATCCAGCAGGCCGCCCTGGCCGCGCGCATACACGGCCGGCACGCCGTCGATGGGTGGCGAAAGCCTACCGCTGGCGTCCAGCCGGCGCAGGCGGCCGGGACGCTCGGTGATCAGCAGGCCCTGGTCATCAGGCAGGAAGGTCAGCGACCAGGGATGCTCCAGGCCGCCGATCATTTCATCGACCTGCAGAATGCCTTGCTCACTGGGATAGTCGGCGGCCCGCACGACCGTGCCCAGCGTGGCCAGCAGAAGGATGCCGATCCATTTGCCCATGGCGATGCTCCGTGGAATGAATGGTCGACACACTATAGGTGCTGAGCATCCTGGGCTATACCGGTGGAGAACCTGTCGGAGGATGGAACCATGCCGAGTCGCCTGAGCAGCGAAGATCAGCAGCGCGTCAACGAGTACCTCAACGCCCCGCAGCACCGGGTCGAGCGCAAGCCTTTCCGGCCCTTGTTCCTGCTGTTGATGACGGTGGGAGTAGTGGTGTTGCTGGGTGGGTTGAGCCGCTGGTTGGCGGCGCTGGTGGTGTAGGGGGGAGCTGTCGTGCGGTTCTGTGGACTCGCTGCGGGGGCGGCGGTGGACAAGGAAAACGTTGTCCACCCTACGGTGCGTCGGCATTGGCGTAGGGCGGTCAGCGCTTTTCTGGCCGCCGTGCGGTGTGCGCAAGCCATCCGGTGGCCAAGGCTTTGCCTTGACCACCCTACGAATCACGAATTGCCTCAGCCCGGAAACTGCTGCTTGAGCTGTTCCAGCTCCGCGTCCTTCTCCTGCCACAGCTGGTTGACCCACTGCTGGAAGGCCTGGCGGTACTCGGCGTCGCTGTCGTAGCTGCGGCCGAGGAACTGGGTGGGGATCTCGCGCTTGCGCACGCGCATGACCACCTGCGGCACGCGGCCGCTCAGCAGGTCCCAGAAGGTGGGCCGGCCGGCCGGGTAGTGGATGGTCACGTCGACCATCGACTCCAGCTGCTCGCCCATGGCGTCCAGCACGAAGGCGATGCCGCCGGCCTTGGGCTTGAGCAGGTGGCGGAACGGCGACTGCTGCTGGTCGTGCTTGGCCGGGGTGAAGCGGGTGCCTTCCAGGAAGTTGAACACCGACACCGGGTTGGTCTTGTAGCGCTCGCAGGCCTTGCGGGTGGTGGCCAGGTCCTGGCCCTGCTTGTGCGGATACTTGCGCAGGTATTCCTTGCTGTAGCGCTTCATGAACGGGAACTCGAGCGCCCACCAGCACAGGCCGATCACCGGCACCCAGATCAGTTCCTGCTTGAGGAAGAACTTGAGAATCGGCATGCGGCGGTTGAACTGGTACTGCAGCACCAGGATGTCCGCCCAGCTCTGGTGGTTGCTGCTCACCAGATAGGAGTGGCGCATGTCCACCAGGTCGCGGCCCTGAACGTCCCAGCGGGTACGCCCCACCAGGTCCATCCAGAAGCTGTTGATGGCCATCCAGGTTTCCGCGATCCAGTGCATGCCGGAACGCAGCGCGCGCTGCACGGCCGGAATCGGCAGCAGCAGTTTGAGCAGGGACAGTGCGAACAGCGGCCAGCACCAGAACAGCGTGTTCAGCGCCAGGATCAGGCTGGCGATGATGCCGCGCAGGGTGGCAGGGAGAAAACTCAGCATTGGCCGATTCTCGTCAGGGAAAATTGGCCGCAAGGTTAACGATTGTGCACTCAACTGCAAGCGTCGAGAGTGACCGAATGGTCACGATAACCGCCGTTCAGAGCCGTTCGTGCGTCAATCGAGAAGGGCCAGGGTATCCAGCGCGATCTGCTTCTCCTCGTTGGTGGGTACCACCAGGATGCGCGGTGTCCCCGGGCGATGGATGGCGCCGGTTACGCCGCCGACGCAGAGGGCGTTGGCCTGCGGGTCGATGGCCAGGCCGAACAGCGGCAACCAGGCCACGGTGCGCGCGCGCACCAGCACCGAGTTCTCGCCGATGCCGCCAGTGAACACCAGCCCGTCCAGGCGTGGCAGGGCGCAGCTCATCGCTGCCAGCGACTTGGCGAGCCGGTAGCAGAACACCTCGATGGCCAGGGTGGCGGCGCGATGCCCCTCGCCGCGTGCCTGTTCCAGGGTGCGCATGTCGTTGGACAGCCCCGAGAGGCCAAGCAGGCCGCTCTGATGATTGAGCAGGCGCTCCACATCCTCCAGGCTCCAGCCCAGGGTGCGGGCCAGGTGGCCATGCAGGTTCGGGTCCACGTCGCCGCTGCGGGTGCCCATCACCACGCCTTCCAGGGGCGTCAGGCCCATGCTGGTGTCGCGGCTCTGGCCATCGACGACGGCGCAGGTGGAGCTGCCGTTGCCCAGGTGCGCAACCAGCCAGCAACTGTCGCCGACCGCCAGGTTGCACAGTTGCGCCGCGCGGCGGCTGACATAGCGGTGACTGGTGCCATGGAAGCCATAGCGGCGCACGCCCTGTTCCCGGTACAGCTGGTCGGGCAGGGCATAGCGGAAGGCGTGCTCCGGCAGGCTCTGGTGGAAGGCGGTGTCGAATACGGCGATGTGCGGCAGGTCGGGATAGACCTGCAGGGCCGTTTCGATGCCCAGCAGGTTGGCCGGATTGTGCAGCGGCGCCAGCGGCACCGTGGCGCGAATCGCCGTGATCACCTCGGCGTCGATGCGGCAGGACTGGGTGAACTGCTCGCCGCCGTGCACCACCCGGTGGCCGACGCCGTGCAGGCGTCCGCCGCACGCCTCGTTGACCATGGGCAGCAGTTGCCGCAGCAGCGCGCCGTGGTCCGCGCCGGGCAGTGCCCGCTGCTGGCGGATGGCTTCGCCGCGCCACCAGCGCAGGCTGGCCTCGGCGCTGCCCAGCCGCTCGCCTAGCCCGCTGAGCAAAGCCCGGGAATGGGCCTCGCATTGCAGCGAGAACTTCAGCGACGAACTACCGCAGTTGATCACCAGAACGTTGCGCGCGCTCATCGGGCACCCTCTCGGCAGGGCCGGCCTGCCGGCACCAGCCGCAATCGAATGGCTGGCCGATGCGACGGGCGCGGCTGTCGGCATCCAGCACCCAGGCGCGCGACTGCCAGGGTGGCGAATGACGCAGGTGCTGGGTATGTCCACAAGACAGTAGCGCAACCCAATGGCCTTCATCGTCCTGACGGAAACCGAGCAGCGCTGGCGCGACCCGCCTGTCCGCACATGGTTCGCTTTCGACCGCCCGCGCGGGTAAACTTCCGCGTTCCAAACTCTCTACCAAAAGGTCTTCCCCATGCAGATCGCCGCCAACAAGGCTGTCTCCATCGACTATACCCTCACCAACGATGCCGGCGAGGTGATCGACAGCTCCGCTGGCGGCGCGCCGCTGGTCTACCTGCACGGCTGCGGCAACATCATTGTCGGCCTGGAGAAGGCACTGGAAGGCAAGCAGGCTGGCGATCAGCTGACCGTCACCATCGAACCGGAAGACGCCTACGGCGAATACAGCGCCGAACTGGTCGCCGTGCTGGACCGCGCCATGTTCGAAGGCGTCGACGAGCTGGAAGTCGGCATGCAGTTCCACGCCTCCGCGCCGGATGGCGGCATGCAGGTCGTGACCATCCGCGACATCGAAGGCAACGACGTGACCGTCGACGGCAACCACCCGCTGGCCGGTCAGCGCCTGAGCTTCGACGTCAAGGTCGTGCAGGTGCGTGAAGCCAGCCCCGAAGAAATCGCCCATGGCCACATCCATGGCGAAGGTGGTCACCACCACTGATTGCAGCCCGGGCTGGACTGCTCAAGAAGGCGCCCAGCGGGGCGCCTTTTTTATTTGCGTGCGAGAAAGGAGTTGTTTTTCCATGAGTGCCCTGCACGACCTTACCTTGACGAGCCTCACGGGCGAGGAGCTACCCCTCAAACCCTACGAGGGCAAGGTGCTGTTGATCGTGAACGTCGCTTCGGAGTGCGGGCTGACCCCGCAGTACGCCGGGCTGGAGAAGCTGCAGCGCAGCTACGCCACGCGCGGCTTCAGCGTGCTGGGCGTGCCCTGCAACCAGTTCGGTGCCCAGGAGCCCTGCAGCGAGGCGCAGATCGCACGCTTCTGCGAGAAGCACTATGGGGTGAGCTTTCCCATGAGCCGCAAGCTCGAAGTCAACGGGCCGGGCCGCCATCCGCTGTACCGCTTGCTGGCCGGCGAGGGCGCGGAGTTTCCCGGCGACATCACCTGGAACTTCGAGAAGTTCCTGGTCGGTCCGGATGGTCGCGTGCTGGCCCGCTTCGCGCCGCGCACCGCGCCGGATGATCCGCTGCTCGTGCAGGCCATCGAAGATGCGCTGGGCTGAGGGGCAGGGAGCGGGCGCAATGCCCGCTCCGACTTCAACCCGCCATGCGCCGCAGGGTGTCGTCCTTCACCACGAAATGGTGAAACAGCGCCGCGGCAACGTGGCCGAGGACCAGCAACAGGAACAACCAGGCCAGCGGCGAGTGCAGGCTGCCCAGGCCGGCCAGCCAGGGAATTTCCTCGCCGCCGCGGGCCACCAGTTGCACGCCGAACACCTTCAGGCCGTAACCGTTGCCGAGCATCACGGCCAGGCCAAGCAGCGGCATCGCCAGCATGCACAGATACAGCAAGCCGTGGCCGATGCGTGCCAGCCCGCCCAGCGGCCCCGCCGGCTGCGGTCGCCGACCCCGCTGCGCCACCGCCCAGGTCAGGCGCAGCAGCACCAGTACCAGCAGCAAGACGCCAATGCTCACATGAGTGGGCACCAGGGTCTGGCCGATCCAGTGCTCGCCTTCGTCGATGCGGTCCCCCAGCTTGAGGAATTGCAGGGTCAGCAGCAGGGCCATGCCCCAGTGCAGGATGCGGCTCACGCTGCCATAGCGGTGGGCTGAGTCGTTCATGGGTTGCTCCTTGTCGAATCGGGGTGACTCGGGTTCCAGATGAACTCGGGCAGCGGTTCGGCTGCCATGCGTTGCAAATGACTGGCCACCACCGTCTCGAGTTGCCGTAGCGCGTCTTCCTCGCCTTTCAGTCGCACCCGCAGTGTGGTTCCGTGCGCCTCGAGCTGGCACAGGCCAAGGCTCAGCGATATTTCGCTGCGTCCTTCCCCGCGCGTGACGGGGAACTTGTGCGCCCAGTGGTTGCTCAGGCGGGTGATCAGGCGCTGTGGATTGTCCGTGGCGATCTGGGTGCTGGATTCCGGCATTGTTAAAGACCCTCAGCCGAAGTGGAATGCGGAAAGGGTGACGTCAAGCACCCGATCGGTGAAGGCGCGCCTGCCGGGGTCGTTGTCCGCGGCACCCGCCGCCACCAGCAAGGGGATCAGATGTTCCTCGGCGCGCGGCGGATGGCACAGCCGCGCGGCGGGTGCCTGCGCCCAGTCGACCAGGCGCTGGTAGCGCTCGGCGGGCTCGGCTTCCACGGTTTCCGTCAGCCAGCGGTCGAACTGTTCGGACGGCGCTCCGAAACGGGCGTCGCCATAGGCGCGCATATTGTGAAAGCTCATGCCGCTGCCGATGATCAGCACGCCTTGGTCGCGCAGTGGCGCCAGCGCGCGGCCGGCGTCCAGGTGGGCCTGCGGGTCCAGGTCATGGCGCAGGGACAGCTGGATGACCGGGATGTCCGCATCCGGGAACATCAGCTTCAGCGGAATGAACATGCCATGGTCGAAGCCGCGTTGCGGATCCACCCGGGCGGGCTGGCCGCCCTGATTGAGCAGCGTGGCCACCCGTTCGGCCAGCGCCGGTTCGCCGGGCGCGGGGTAACGCAGCTCGTAAGTGTGCGGCGGAAAACCGTAATAGTCGTAGATCAGCTCGGGGCGGGGCGTACCTGTCACGCTGAACGCCGGCTCCAGCCAGTGCGCCGAGACCATGACGATGGCGCGCGGCCGCTCGGGTAGCGTGTCGGCCACGCTGCGCAGGTAGTCGGCCATGCGGTTCCATGCGGTCGGCGGGTTCCAGTCCATGAAGAAGCAGGGGCCAGCGCCATGGGGGATAAACAGCGTCGGTTGGCGAAGGGGTGCGGCGGTGGCCATGGGCGTGCTCCGGTAAATAATTCTGTAGGCAGTATCTCTTGCTGTCGAAGAAGTGATAATCGGCCGATCTGGGGGTTCACCTTTAACCAAGGGTTGGAAGTCATGCTGGATCGGGTCACCGGAATGCGGGTATTCGTGCGGGCGGTTGCCGCCGGCAGTCTGTCAGCGGCGGCGCGCCAGCTGGACATGTCCGCCGCCATGGCCACCAAGCACATCGATGCGCTGGAGTCGCGCCTGGGCGTCAAGCTGCTGCACCGCACCACGCGTCGCTTGAGCCTCACCGAAGCGGGCAGCGACTACCTGGAGGCCTGCCAGCGAATCCTGCCGGAGATCGACGAGGCCGAGGCCGTGGCCGCCTCGCAGCGCATAGAGGCGCGCGGCCTGTTGCGCCTCAACGCGCCGCTGTCGTTCGGCAGCCGTTTCATCGCGCCATTGCTGCCCGCCTTCAGTCGCCGCCATCCCGCCGTGCGCATCGAGCTGGGACTGACCGACAGCCAGGTCGACATGCTCGAGGGGGGCTGGGATCTGATCATTCGCATCGGCCACCTGGCCGATAGCCAGATGCAAGCGCGCAAGCTGGGTGATTGTCCGATGTGCGTGTGTGCCGCTCCGGCTTATCTGGAGCAACGTGGCATCCCTCGGCGCGTGGCCGAACTCGTGCAGCACAACTGCCTGGGCTACAGCCTGTCGTCCTGGGCGGGCGGCAAGGAATGGGCGTTCGGCCACGATGGCGGCGTGCGGGTGCCGGTCACCGGCGACCTGACCGCCAACAATGGCGACGCGCTGACGGCGGCGGCCATCGGCGGCCAGGGGCTGATCTACCAGCCGCTGTTCATCGTCACCGATGCCCTCGAGCGGGGTGAGCTGCTGGAAGTGACGCTGGACCAGCCCACCTGCACCCTGGGCGGCATCCATGTGCTGTATCCGCCGGATCGCCGCCCGCCGGCCAAGGTGCGGGTAATGATCGACTACCTGGTGGAGGCGTTTGCGCAGTCGCCGATGTTTGCGTCGCAGCGCTGAACGTCACGGAGCATTGCGGTTGCCCCGCACAGTTTCCAGCAGGGCGAATTTCTCCCGGTCGATCTCGCCCCGGGTGCGCACGCCCAGGCGGCGCAGGATCGGCAGCGGCGGACACCAGCCCTGCAGGCCATGCTGCAGCAGGAAGGGCAGCACCACGCCGGGCAGCATGAACCATCTGCGGTTCACGGTGAGCCCCAGCACCAGGCCGGTCAGCGCGAGGGTCGAGGCATTGACCTCCAGGACGCGCTCGATATCCCATTCCCGCTCCAGCGCGTCGATGCGCCGCAGGATGTCCTGGCGGTCCAGGCCGCTGAAGTGGCGAATGTTCTGCTGGGTCCGGCGATCGATCTCGTCGTTGACCGCAGGCGATGTGGCGCGTCGGACGCGATCCGCCTCGTCACCCGTCGCGCTGAGATGATGACTTGCAAGCATGACCGACCCCCTGCTGTTAGGCCTCCCGGCGCCTGGAACGAGAACGCATCCTGCAGGGTTACGAAGCCGGTGCGAGTGGGGAGTTCCCGGGATTGGCGGGGCGGTGTTGCAGTCGACGGCTCGACGCTTCTTCGACACTTTAGGATGTGCAAAAGAAAAGCCCCTGAAATTCTCTAGGAATCAGGGGCTTAGCTTGCTTGATTTGGTGGAGCCGGGGGGATTTGAACCCCCGTCCGCCAGGACTCCGCTATCGGTTCTACATGCTTAGCCATCTCTATTGAGTTAACTCCGCGCCGCCCGAGTGGCAGGGTGCTTGGAGCGAGCTGCATAAGTTTTAGCCGTTACACCTGCAGCGAGCTTGGCGGCGATCCTGTTCTATCTGACAGACCTAATCTTCGGGTTTACAGGCATCCCCTAGGGTCTGCTGGCGCCCTTAGGCGGCCAGAGCGTAGTTGTCGTCGTTGGCAACTATGAATTGTGGCAGCGAATTTACGAGAACTGTCACCTACTCGGCATGCCCCTCAAGTTTCATTACCGGCGTCGAATCCTAATCGGCCCCAGGTGTCGCTAGAAAGGTCCGGCGCAGTGTACGTCAATTGCATCGCTGCGTCGAACCTCTTGTCGGCTTAAGGCTGGGAGCCTTCAACCGTCCTGACACCTAGATGGAGACGGTCAGGCGGCTTTCAAGGGGCAGCCGTTCAATTAGCGTTGCCTGAGCCTGCTCCCGGACCCGACCCTGAGCCGTTTCCTTGTCGATAGGATTGGTCGAGAGTCTTCAGCGCGCGTTCGCTGGCGGTCACGCAGGCGTTGGTATCGCCACGCGCCTGGGCCTCGCGCGCCTGTTCGATGAACATTTTCGCTTCATTGGCCGACGTGTGCTCGGTGGGGTTGCCGGTCTCTGTCTCGAGTTTCTGCAGGTTCTCGTTGCAGCGGTCCGCGTCCGCGAAGGCGGGCGCCGCGACCAGACACGTAGCCAGTAGCAAAAGGGTCGGTTTCATGGATATCTCCGGACGGATCGGCCACGACGGCGACTCCCTACGCCAGGCCGATCCGGGTTCATTCCTTCATGGGGGCGCTGTTGAGCATCTGCATGGCCTGGTCGACTGTGCTGAGGCATTCCGACATGCGGTCGGCATCCTTGTACTCCTCGGCCTCGTCACGCAGCTTGTCGATCTGGTCTTCCTCGGCATCGGTCAGCTCGCGCTGGTCCATGGCCTCGTCCAACTGGTCGAGGCGGGCTTCGCATTGGTTGTCGGCGGCGAAGGCGGCGGGCGCGAACAGCAGGGCGGCGGAGATGAACAGAGCGGGACTTTTCATGGAGGTTCCTCGCGTGTGGGGTCCGCAAGGGTTGACGCGTCGGACGGCCAGGGGTTCCGCCGGGAGGACAATCGCAAGGGTCGCCGCCCGGCCTTCCCTGGCCGGACGCGCTTCAGCAGGCTTTGGACCGAGTGACCCGGTCGACCAGATAGACCAGACCGTGGTAGTCGATGCCCGAATGGCTGGACAGGCCGATCTCGCAGGTGCGGCTGGTGGAGATCCCTTCCTGGCACTGCTGCACGGCGTCCTGCAGCGTACGCAGGGCGTGGGCGTTGAGTTCCGGCTGGTTGAAGCCCTTGTCGCCGGCGAAGCCGCAGCAATGGATGCCTTCCGGGATGACCACCTGCTCGGTGCAGCGCCGCACGATGTCGATCAGCCCCTGCGCCTCGCCCAGGTGCTGGGTGCTGCAGGTCACGTGCACGGCCACCGGCTCGCGCTGCGGCACGAACTCCAGGCGCTCGAACAGCTGCTCGCGGATGAAGCGCACCGGGTCGTGGATGTTCAGCCGGGTGTCGGCCAGGTCCTGCACCAGGCGCAGCGTGCAGGGGCTGGTGTCGCAGTAGATCGGGTCGAGGCCGCCGCGACTGGCCTTGAGCAGCGCATCCAGGGTTTCCCGCTTCTTGCGCTCGCCCTGGTCGGCATAGCCCTTGGAGGCGAACGGCTGGCCGCAGCACAGGCTGTCCAGCGCCTCGGGGAACACCACCTGGAAGCCGGCCTTCTCCAGCAGGGCGCGGGTGCGCTCGATCAGCGGGGTCTGCTCGGCGTCGCCGAACGCCGGGCCCATGGCTCGCGACACGCAGGCCGCCAGGTACACCACGCGCGGCCGACTGTCGTCGCTGGCGGGCGTGATGGCGATCGGCTTGACCGGCTGCGGCATGGCCGGCGTCCACGCGGGCAGGCGGTTGCCGGACAGCGTGCGCAACCCGGCGCTGGTGCGCGCCAGCAGCGGCGCGCCGAGCAGGCGGCGCGCGCCGTTGGCGGCGGCCAGGGTCAGCCGCGTGCCCTTGAGGGCAGCGGCGAAATGTTCGGCCAGCCAGTCGGCTGTGCCGCGATGGTCCGCCGTGGCGGCGCGCAGCTTGCGCACCAGATCGCCGGTGTTGATGCCGACCGGGCAGCGCTGCGCGCACAGCCCGGTGGCGGCGCAGGTGTCGATGCCGTGGTAGCGGTAGGCGCGCTCCAGTTCCGTGGTGTCGACGCCGGCGCGCTTCCTAGCCTGGATGTCGCGCCAGATGACGATGCGCTGGCGCGGGGTCAGGGTCAGCCCGTTGGACGGGCACACCGGTTCGCAGAAGCCGCATTCGATGCACTTGTCGACGATCTCGTCGGCGGCCGGCAGCGGCTTGAGGTGCTTCAGGTGGATCTGCGGATCTTCGCTGAGCACCACGTCGGGGTTGAGGATGCCGCGCGGGTCGAGCAGGCGCTTGATGGCCCACATCAGCTGGTAGGCGTCGCGCCCCCATTCCAGCTCGACGAACGGCGCCATGTTGCGCCCGGTGCCGTGCTCGGCCTTCAGCGCCCCGCCGAATTCCACCGCCACCAGCTGCGTCACGTCCTCCATGAAGGCCGCGTAGCGGGCCTTTTCCGCCTCGCTGTCGAAGCCCTGGGTGAACACGAAGTGCAGGTTGCCCTCCAGGGCATGGCCGAAGATGATCGCCTCGTCGTAATGGTGACGGTCGAACAGCTCGAGCAGGCGGTTGACGCCCTCGGCCAGCTGTTCGACCGGGAAAGTGACGTCCTCGATGATCACCGTGGTGCCGGTGCGGCGCACCGCACCGACCGCCGGGAAGGTGTCCTTGCGGATCTTCCACAGCTGGTTGTAGACCGCCGGATCCTCGCTGAAGGCGACCTGGCGTTCCACCGGGAAGCCGTCGAGGGCGGCCATGATGTGTGCGATCTGCTCGTGCAGCAGCGGCTGGCTGGCGGCGCGCGATTCGATCAGCAGCGCGCAGGCGCCGGCGGACAGCGCCTTCACCCAGTCCGGCATGCCGGGCTTGTCCTGCACCGAGCGCAGGCTGCGGCGGTCGAGCAGTTCCACCGCGGAGACCGGCTGCTGGCGCAGCACCGGCACGGCGCGGCAGCAGCTTTCCACGTCCGGGAAAATGATCAGCGCGCTGGCCTTGTGCGGGTGTTCGGGCACGGTGTGGTAGGTCACCGCGCTGATGAAGCCCAGCGTGCCCTCCGAGCCGACCATCAGGTGGGCGAGGATGTCGAGCGGGTCGTCGTAGTCGACCAGGGCGTTGAGCGAGTAGCCGGTGGTGTTCTTCAGCCGGTACTTGTGGCGGATGCGCTCGGCCAGCGCGCTGTTGGCGCGCGTTTCCCTGCCCAGTCGGGCCAACTGTTCGAGCAGCGCCGCGTGGCTGTGCCGGAAGGCGGCGACGCTGGCCGGGTCCTCCGTGTCCAGCAGGGTGCCATCGGCCAGCACCAGGCGCAGGCCGGCGAGGGTCTTGTAGCTGTTCTGGGCGGTGCCGCAGCACATACCGCTGGAGTTGTTGGCAACGATGCCGCCAATCTTCGCCGCGTTGATGGAGGCCGGATCGGGGCCGATCTTGCGGCCCAGCGGGGCCAGCACGGCGTTGGCGCTGGCGCCGATCACGCCGGGCTGCAGGCGGATCTGCGCCCCGCCGTTGCGAATCTCGCGACCGTTCCAGCGCTCGCCCAGCACGATAAGCACCGAGTCGGAAATCGCCTGGCCGGACAGGCTGGTGCCGGCGGCGCGGAAGGTCACCGGCACCTGCTCGGCCGTGGCCAGCCTGAGCAGTTCGATCACTTCGGCTTCGGATTCGACGCGCACCACCAGCTTGGGGATCAGCCGGTAGAAGCTGGCGTCGGTGCCGAAGGCCAGGGTGGACAGCGGGTCGTCGAACAGCCGCTCGCGGGGAATCAGCGCCTCGACGGCCTGGCGAAAGGCGGCGGGCAGGCTCATGCGTCCTCCAGGATCAGCACGATCAGATCCTTCGGGCCGTGGGCGCCGTAGGCCAGCACCTGCTCGATGTCGGCGGTCTTCGAGGGGCCGGAGACCAGCAGGGCGTTGGTCGGCATGCCGCCGGCCCACTGTTGTTGCTGCTGCACCTCGTAGAAGTTGTCGTACACCTCGCTGGCCTTGAGGATGGCGAAGTGCACCGGCGGCACCAGGCTCATCAGCCGCGGTTCTTCGCGGGTCGGCCAGAGGATCAGGCTGCCGGTGGCGGCGATGGCGCCCAGGGTGCCGGTCAGGCTGGCCGGGGTGTCGTTGAACAGCTCGGCTTTCCATTCCTCGACGGGGCGGTCATAGGCTTTCAGGTGCGGCGCATCGCTGCGGCCGGCGAAGTGCTCGGCAAGCTGCGCGCCCCACGGCGTGCTCGGGGCGATCAGCAGGCTGCCCAGCTGTTTCTCGGTCAGCAGCCGTTCCAGCAGCGCCGGCCAGTCGGCCAGGGTGGTCAGGTGCGTTTCGGTGTGCACCGCCTCCATCAGCTGGCGCAGTCGCGGCACGCGCTGCTCCGGCGCGTAGCGCCAGGGCTCGGACACCAGGGCCTCGTCGAAATCGTCGACCAGCGGCTGGGTGCCGGCCAGGCTGTTGCGCAGCTTGGCGAGGATGTTGGCTTTGGCAGACATGTCACTTGCCCTCCAGGTGCTGTTTCGCCAGTTCGTGCAGCGAACGGGCCGCCGGTTTCGGGGCGGCGTGGTTCTGCGCCCAGGGGCCGATGTTCGGCGTCAGGCTGCGCAAGCGGGTGGCGAAGAAACCGAACAGCCGATAGAGCAGCGGAGAGGTGTTGAGCAGTCGCCAGCCCTGCCAGACCAGGCGTTCGGTCGCCGAGTACTTGCTGCCCTGGCCACGCATGACGCGGTGCGGGTCGTCGGGCTTCTTGATGTTCTCCTCACGCAGGCGGCGCAGCAGCGCGGGGATCGGAATCTTCACCGGGCAGACCTCGCCGCAGGCGCCGCACAGCGACGACGCGGAGGGGTGGTCCGGGGTGTTTTCCAGGCCCATCAGGTGCGGCGAGATGATCTTGCCGATCGGTCCCGGATAGACAGTGCCGTACGCCTGTCCGCCGATGCGCGTGTACACCGGGCAGTGATTCATGCAGGCGCCGCAGCGGATGCAGTTCAGCGTCTGGCGCAGCTCGCCGTCGGCGAAGGCCTGGCTGCGGCCGTTGTCCAGCAGCACCAGGTGTACTTCCTGCGGGCCGTCCAGTTCGTCGGCGCGGCGCGGCCCGGAAATCATGTTGACGTAGGTGGTGATGCCCTGGCCGAGGGCCGAGCGGGTCAGCAGCGAGAGCAGCGGCACCACGTCGCGCAGGTTTTCCACCACCTTCTCGATGCCGGTAACGGCGATGTGCACGGGCGGCACGCCGGTAGACATCCGGCCGTTGCCTTCGTTTTCCACCAGCAGCAGGGTGCCGGTTTCCGCCACCGCGAAGTTGACCCCGGAGACGCCGATGTCGGCCGCGAAGAACTTCTCGCGCAGCACGCGGCGGCCGGTCTGGATCAGCGTGTCGACGTCTTCGGTGTAGTCGATGCCGAGAGTGTCGCGAAACAGCGAGCCCACCTGGCGGGCGTTCTTGTGGATCGCCGGCATGATGATGTGGGTGGGCTTCTCGTGGTCGAGCTGGATGATGTACTCGCCCATGTCGGACTCGAGGGCCTCGATGCCGTGGCCTTCGAGGAAATGGTTCATCTCCATTTCCTCGCTGACCATCGACTTGCCCTTGATCACCTGCCGGGCCTGGTGGGCCTGGGCGATCGCCAGGACGATGGTGTTGGCCTCGTCCACGGTCTCGGCCCAGTGCACCTTCACGCCGTTGCGCGTCAGGTTGGCTTCCAGGCGCTCCAGCAGCTCGGGCAGCTTGGACAGCGCGCGGGCGCGCACATGGTTGCCCATCTCGCGCAGGTGCTCGCGCTCGTACTCGTCGGGCATCGAGGCCAGGCGCTTGGCCATCAGCGAGTCCATGGCCGAGCGCATGTTGCCGCGCAGCTGGCTGTCGCCCAGCGCCTGGCGGGCGTTGCGCTTCAGGTCACGGCTGCTCAGTTCGACGACGGGGATGCGCTGGCTCATGGACGGCCTCCGGTGCGCTGCCAGAGGAAACTGGCCAGGTGCTGGCCGCGCAGCGGGCTGTCCTGCAGTTCCAGCGAGCCGTTGATGTTCATCAGACAGCCGCAGTCGGCGCTGATCACTTGCGCGGCGCCGGAGTCCTGCAGGGCGCGGGTCTTGTCGCGCACCATGGCGCCGGAGATGTCCGGCATGCGCACGCTGAAGGTGCCGCCGAAGCCGCAGCATTCGCTTTCATGGTCGTGCTCGACGCGCTCGACCCGCTGCAGCTGGGCGAGCAGGGCGCGGCCGTGCAGGTGGGTGTTCATCTCGCGGCGCGCCGAACAGGAGGTGTGCAGGGCGACCTGGACCGGTTCGCCCTGGTCCTGCAGCTCGACCTGGCAGACATGCAGGAGGAATTCGGCCAGCTCGAAGGTGCGTTCGGCCAGCGCCTTCACCTGCGCCAGGGTCTCGGGCTCGTCCTTGAACAGTTCCGGGTAGTGATGGCGCAACATGCCGGCGCAGGAGCCGGACGGCACTACCACCGGCCAGTCGTTGGCGAACAGCGCCAGTTGTGCGCGCGCCACCTTGCGCGCTTCCTCGGTGTAGCCGCTGGTGTAGGCCGGCTGGCCGCAGCAGGTCTGCTCCTGGGGGAAGTGCACACGCAGGCCTTCGCGTTCGAGCAGGCGGATGGCGTCCAGGCCGGCCTCGGGGAAGAACAGGTCGACCACGCAGGTGCCGAACAGGTACACCTGCTGCGGCTTGGCCGGATACTGGCGCGGAGTGGGCAGCGGCGGCGCCACGCGGGTGGCGTTGGGGGCTGCGTCGTAGAAGAGGTCGCTCATCGGCTTGGCCCGGTTGAGTGTTGCGGGGGACCTGTCCGCTTGGGGCGGAACAGGTCCGGTTATGCCTTACACGCCGACCAGCGGGTCGGTGATGCCCAGCACGTAGATCGCGATCAGGGTCAGCAGGCCCGAGATCAGCAGGTAGTACAGGGTCGGCCAGATGGTACGGCGCAGGGTGGTGCCCTCGCGACCCAGCAGGCCCACCGTGGCGGAGGCGGCCACCACGTTGTGGATCGCCACCATGTTACCCGCGGCGGCGCCGACTGCCTGGGCGGCGACGATCATCGCACTGGAAACGCCCAGGCTGGTGGCGACGCCGAACTGGAACTGGCTGAGCATCATGTTGCTCACCGTGTTGGAGCCGGCGATGAAGGCGCCCAGCGCGCCGACAGTCGGCGCCAGCAGCGGGTAGATGCCGCCCACGCTGTCGGCCACGAAGCGCGCCATGGTGATCGGCATGCTGGCCAGCTCGGCGCCGTTGACGCCGGAGTTGATCAGGATGCGCACCATCGGCACGGTGAACAGCAGCACGAAGCCGGCGCCGAGCAGCACCTTGCTGGATTCGCCCAGGGCCGCGCCCAGCTCGCGGACCTTCATGCCGTGCAGGAAGAAGGTGGCCAGCACCACCAGCACCAGGATGCCGCCGGGCAGATACAGCGGCATGAAGTCGGCGTTCACGCCGGTTTCGCCGAGCAGGTTGGGGAACAGCAGCACCACGGATTTCATGAAGGCGCCGACTTCCGGCACGGTGCGGCTGAGCACCAGCAGGGCGCCGACCAGCACGTAGGGCAGCCAGGCGCGCAGGGTGCTCATCGGTTTGGCGGTCAGCTCGTCAAGCTTCATCTCCACGCTGCCGAGCCACTCGCTGGGCCACTCGCGGGCGTCGGCGAAGTCCCAGGTCTTCTTCGGTACCAGAAAGCCCCGGCGCGCGGCGAAGGTGACAATGGCCAGGCCGATCAGCCCGCCGAGCAGCGAGGGAAATTCCGGGCCGAGGAAAATGCCGGTGAGGGCGTAGGGCACAGTGAAGGCCAGGCCGGCGAACAGCGCGAACGGCAGCGCCTCGAAGCCGGCTTTCCAGCTTTTTTCCTTGCCGAAGAAACGTGTCAGCATCAGCACCATGATCACCGGCATCAGGGTGCCGGTCAGCGCGTGCAGGATCGCCACTTCATTGGTGATCAGCTGCAGGAAGGCGTCCCAGCTGGATTGCTGGGCGACCAGCTGGGCGCCGATGGTGGCGGTGTCCAGGCCGCCGTTGATGCCGATGATGATCGGCGTGCCGACCGCGCCGAAGGACACCGGTGTGCTCTGCACCATCATGCCGAGCATGACGGCGGCCAGCGCCGGGAACCCGATGGCCACCAGCAGCGGAGCGGCAATCGCGGCCGGAGTGCCGAAGCCGGAGGCGCCTTCGATGAAGCAGCCGAACAGCCAGGCGATGATGATGGCCTGGATGCGGCGGTCAGGGCTGATGGTGGCGAAACCCGCGCGGATCGCGGTGATGCCGCCGGAATGCTTGAGGGCGTTGAGCAGCAGGATGGCGCCGAAAATGATCCACAGCACACCGGCGGTGATCACCAGGCCCTGCAGGGTGGAGGCCAGCACGCGGTTGAAGCTCATGTCCCAGACGAACAGCGCGATGCCTGCGGTGAGCAGGAACACCACTGGCATGGCGCGGCGTGCGGGCCAGCGCAGGCCGATCAGCAGGATGGCGGCGAGCAGGATGGGCGAGAAGGCGCACAGGGCGAGCAATCCGTTCGACATGGTCAGGCTCCTCGCGCGAGGTGCAGGCGCAGGGCCGCAGGCATGGAAGCGGTGTGCTGATGCATAGCAGAGTCCTCGTTATTGTTTTTGTAAATTGGTAATACCAATTACGCGTTGCGAGTGGTCAGGCTACGCAGTGACGGTTTGCCGCGTCAATCCTGTGCAGATAGACGTAGGTCGTAGAAAGGGCCCTTGCTGGGGACCTTTGCGAATGGTTAGGCTTTGATCCGACGAAAAGTGGTCAGGCCAATTTTGCGGAGAGCAAGTGTGGAGCTAAACAAGGTGCGCCAGCGTCGGCTGGCGGACGACATCGTGGCCCAGCTGGAGGCGATGATCCTCGAGGGAACCTTCAAGGTCGGGGAGCGGCTACCGGCGGAGCGGGCGCTGGCGGAGCAGTTCGGCGTGTCCCGGCCTTCATTGCGCGAGGCGATCCAGAAGCTGGTCGCCAAGGGTTTGCTGACCAGTCGGCACGGCGGCGGCAACTATGTGGCGCAGACCCTGGGCAGCACCTTCAGCGACCCGCTGCTGCAGCTGCTGGAGAACAACGAGGATGCCCAGCGCGATCTGCTGGAGTTCCGCCATACCCTGGAGGGCAGCTGCGCCTATTACGCGGCTCAGCGGGCCACTGAGGTGGATCGCCAGCGGCTGACGGAGGCCTTCGAAACGCTGCAGGCGTGCTATGACCGTGATGTTGTCTGCCGTACCGAGGAGGGCGCCGCCGATGCCGGGTTCCATCTGGCAATTGCCGAAGCCAGCCACAATGCAGTGCTGCTGCACACCATGCGCGGGCTGTTCGATCTGCTCAAGCGCAACGTGGTGACCAACATCGGCGGCATGTATGCGTTGCGCGACGAGACCCGCCAGATGCTGATGAGCCAGCACCGCGAGCTTTATGAAAGGATCATGGCGCGCCAGGCCGAGCAGGCGCGCGAGGTGATTCACCGGCACATCGACTATGTGCAGGAAGTCCTGGCGGAGGGGCGGGAAGAGGCGCAGCGGCTGGCACGTGCGCAGCGCAGGCACCGGGAGCGGACCCTGCTTACCTGAGGCGGGAGTGGATCAGGCGTCCTTGCCCTTGCTGCGCATGGCGCGTTGGATATCACGATCGGCGTCACGTTCCTTCTCGGTGTGGCGCTTGTCGTATTCCTTCTTGCCCTTGGCCAGGGCGATCTCGCACTTGACCAGGTGCTGCTTCCAGTACAGCGACAGGGCGACGCAGGTGTAGCCCTTCTGCTGGACGCCGCCGGTGATCTTCTCCAGCTCGCGCGCATGCAGCAGCAGCTTGCGCGTGCGCGTCGGATCGGCGATCACGTGGGTGCTGGCGGTCTTCAGTGGCGTGATGTGGCAACCCATCAGCCAGGCCTCGCCATCCTTGAGCAGGATGTAGCTGTCGACCAGCTGGGCCTTGCCGGCACGCAGGCTTTTAACTTCCCAACCGGCCAGGGCCAGGCCGGCCTCGAACTTCTGTTCGATGAAATAATCGTGCAGCGCCTTTTTGTTCTGCGCGATGCTGCCCTGCTGTTGTTTCTTTTGCTTAGCCATAGGGCGCGCATTATAGGGACTGGCGGCTGCGCTGGCGACTGTCCACGCAGCTTTTCAGGCGTGCTCCTGCGTGTGACCGGGCGCATAGAACTTGAGGGGGCAAAACGAATCCCCGACAATGCGGTCTGTTACGCGCACCCTCCGGGTGCCGGTCCGCAATGAAGGCTCTGCATGACGACGCATATTCAACGCTCGGCGCTGCTGCCGTATCCGGCGCAGGCGCTGTACGATCTGGTCAACGATGTTGCGAGCTATCCGCAGTTCCTGCCCTGGTGTTCGGCCAGCGAAGTGCTGGAGAGCGACGCCGGTCAGATGCGCGCCAGCCTGACGGTGGCCAAGGGCGGCGTCAGCCAGCGCTTCATCACGCGCAATCAGCTCACGCCCGGCGAGTCCATCGTCATGGATCTGGAACAGGGGCCGTTCAAGCAGCTGCACGGTGTCTGGCACTTCAAGGCGCTGACCGACAAGGCCTGCAAGATCAGTCTGGATCTGGCCTTCGACTATGACGGGCCGTTGATCAAAGCCACGCTGGGGCCACTGTTCAACCAGGCGGCCAACACGCTGGTCGATGCCTTCTGCCAAAGGGCCAAGCAACTCCATGGATAAGTCGAATCAGATTGCCGTCGAGGTCGTCTATGCACTGGCCGAGCGCCAGAAGCTGCTGCGCCTGAGCGTGCCGGTCGGCACCACGGTGCGCGACGTGGCCCTGCGCTCCGGCATGGAAGTGTTCTTCCCGGAGCTGGATCTGCACACCTGTCCGCTGGGCATCTTCGGCAAGGCCGTCGCCAAGCCGGAGGAGCGGGCCGTGGAGGAGGGAGAGCGTGTGGAAATCTACCGCCCGCTGATCGCCGACCCCAAGGAAGTGCGCAAGCAGCGCGCCGCGAAGGCGGCGCAGGCGAAGGCCGAACGGCCTTAATTGCGCGGGCTGCTGCCCAGGATGGCTTCGTCCCGGCTTTGGCCGGGGCGGAAGTCGCCGGAAATGGTGGTCAGGCGATCCTGAGCGTCGAATTCCAGGCTGACACGTTCCTGGCGTCGCTCGCCGCCGCCGGGCTGGATGCTGTACAGATAGTCCCAGCGATTGGGGTGGAAGGTATCGGTAATCATGGGGTTGCCCATGATAAACCGCACCTGGCGCCGGGTCATTCCGGGACGCAACTGATCTATCATGTCCTGCGTCACGACATTGCCCTGCTGGATGTCGATCTTGTAAACGCCAGGGAAGGAACAGCCGGCAACTGCCAAGAATGCCGTCAGGCTGAAACTGGAAAGCAGGAGCTTGGTGTTTTGCATCGGGGGCTGACTTCCACTATCTTGGCCGGGAATTCGAGGCTCCGGATCATACCCGCATGACGGATGCTGCGAAACAGAGCATGAGAAACTGACATGGTAGAAAACAACGAATTGCGCAAGGTTGGCCTCAAGGTCACCCTGCCGCGCGTCAAGATCCTGCAGATGCTGGATACGACCGATCAGCGCCACATGAGTGCCGAAGATGTGTACAAGGCACTGATGGAAGCGGGCGAGGATGTCGGCCTGGCCACCGTCTACCGGGTCTTGACCCAGTTCGAATCGGCCGGCCTGGTAACTCGTCACAATTTCGATGGCGGCCATGCGGTCTTCGAACTTTCGGATGGTGAGCACCATGACCACATGGTCTGTGTGGAAACCGGTGAAGTGATCGAATTCATGGACCATGAGATCGAAAAGCGCCAGCGCGAAATCGTCGCCGAGCACGGCTACGAGCTGGTGGACCACAACCTGGTGCTGTACGTACGCAAGAAAGCCTGACCGGCGCGCAACGGTTCCGATAAAAGGCGACCCCAGGGTCGCCTTTTTCATTGGCGCGTTGGCACGGCACCCTGCAGGAGCGAATTGATTCGCGAGCGGACAAGTCCGCTCCCACGGCGCAGCCGGGCCTTATTCCTGCGCGTTGGCCAGCAGCTTCGCGGCGTGGGCCAGGGATTCGTCGGTGAGGTCGACCCCGCCGAGCATGCGCGCGACTTCCTCGATACGCTGCTGGCGCTCCAGGTGCGCTACGGCGGTGCTGGTGTCCGAGCGGCCGCGCTGCTTGTGCACGAACAGGTGCTGATGCCCCTGTGCGGCGACCTGCGGCAGGTGGGTCACGCACAACACCTGGCCGCGTTCGCCCAGGCGGCGCAGCAGCTGGCCGACCACTTCGGCGGTCGGGCCGCCGATGCCGACGTCCACTTCGTCGAACACCAGCGTCGGTACGCGCGAGGTCTGCGCGGTGATGACCTGGATGGCCAGGCTGATGCGTGACAGTTCGCCGCCGGAAGCCACCTTGGCCAGGGCGCGCAGCGGCTGGCCGGGGTTGGCGCTGACCAGGAATTCCACCTGTTCCAGCCCGGCCGGATGCGGTTCGTCCGTGGCGTTGGCACGCAGCTCGATCTGAAAGCGCCCGCCGGGCATGCCCAGGCGCTGCATTTCCACTTCCACGGCCTTGCTCAGTTCGCTGGCGGCGCGATGACGCAGCGCGCTGAGTTCCTCGGCCTTCTCCTGATAGTGACGGGCATAGGCAGCCAGCTCTTCGGTCAGGCGATCCTGAGCCTGGTCATCGGCGTTCAGGCTTTCCAGCTCCTCCAGCAGTCGCTGCTGCAGCTCGCCCAGTTCGCCGGGCTGCACGCGATGCTTGCGGGCCAGGGTATAGATGCTGTCCAGGCGCTCCTCCAGCTGTTGCTGGCGCTCGGGATCGGCATCGAAGTGGTCGATGAAGCGGTTCAGCTCGCCGATGGCTTCCTCGACCTGGATCTGTGCGCTGGCCAGCAACTCGACGGCGCTGGCCATGGCGCCGGCGTTCGGGCTGAAGGCGGTCAGCCGGTTCAGACTGGCGTTCAGCGCGGACAGCACGTTGCCGGCGTCGCTTTCACTGCACAGGTCCAGCACCTGGCGGCAGGCGCCGAGCAGATGCTCGGCGTTGCTCAGGGTCTTGTGTTCTTCTTCCAGCTGCTCCAGTTCCTGCTCGCCCAGCGCCAGCGCTTCTAGCTCCTCGAGCTGGTAGCTGAGCAACTGGTGGCGGGCGCGCTGTTCGTCGCCGCTGCTGGACACCCGTTCCAGCTCCTGACGGGTCTGCCGCCAGCGCTGCGCGGCGAGCAATACCTGACGGGCCAGCTCGCCGGCGCCGGCATAGGCATCCAGCAGGCGGCGGTGGGTATCGGTCTTGAGCAGCGACTGGTGTTCGTGCTGGCTGTGGATGTCGATCAGCAGTTCGCCGAGCGCCTTGAGGTCGCCCTGCGGACACGGCGTGCCATTGATGTAGGCGCGCGAGCGACCTTCAGCGGTGATGACCCGGCGCAGGATGCACGGGCCGTCCTGCTCCAGGTCGCGCTCGCGCAGCCAGGCCTGGGCTTCGGGAATCTGCGAGACGTCGAAGCTGGCGAGAATGTCCGCCTTGTCGGTACCGGGGCGTACCACGCTGCTGTCGGCGCGATCGCCCAGCGCCAGGCCGAGCGCGTCGAGCATGATCGACTTGCCGGCACCGGTTTCGCCGGTGATGACGCTCATGCCGCTGCGCAGTTCCAGATCCAGTTGATCGACGATGGCGTAGTTGCGAATGGACAGATGGACCAGCATGGAAGGCTCCCCAGGTTCGCCAGGCTGGCTATTTATACAGTGGTCGGTGAGTCGCCTTCAAGCATTTCTCCGCTCCCCCTTGAAGAAGGTTTCACCGTCCCCATATAGGGCTGCATTCGGCGCCGGCCCGGCCGGCATCCCTTCGTCTAGAGGAGACCCCCAATGGTGGATGAACAGAACCTGGAAACCCCCAACGCCGAACCGTCCGCCGGCGAGCAGGGCACCGAGGCGTTGCAGGCGCGCGTGCTGGAGCTGGAAGAGCAGCTGGCCGCCGCCCAGGATCAGGTGCTGCGCAGCGCCGCCGATATGCAGAACGTGCGCCGCCGCGCCGAACAGGACGTGGAAAAGGCCCACAAGTTCGCCCTGGAAAAGTTCGCCGGCGATCTGCTCGCCGTGGTCGACAGCCTGGAGCGTGGCCTGGAGCTGACCCGTCCGGACGACGAGGCCAGCAAGGCGGTGCGTGAAGGCATGGAGCTGACCCACAAGCTGCTGCTCGACAGCCTCAAGCGCCACCAGCTGGAGCAGCTCGATCCGCAGGGCGAGCCCTTCAACCCCGAGCATCACCAGGCCATGGCGATGGAAGAAAGCGCCACGCTGGAGCCGGGCAGCGTGCTCAAGGTGTTCCAGAAGGGCTACCTGCTCAACGGTCGCCTGCTGCGCCCGGCGATGGTCGTGGTCAGCAAGGCACCGGCCGACACGCCGTCTTCGATCAACGAAAAGGCTTGAAATCCATCGGGCCGACCCCATCTGTTTCACCAAGCACATTTGAGCCGCGGCGGCCCTGGCGGGGACGCAGGCACCACCCGATTCTGGAGAATTGAAAATGGGAAAAATCATCGGTATTGACCTGGGGACCACCAACTCCTGCGTCTCCATCCTGGAAAACGGCACCGCCAAGGTCATCGAGAACGCCGAAGGTGGTCGTACCACCCCGTCGATCATCGCCTACACCAACGATGGCGAAATCCTGGTCGGCCAGTCCGCCAAGCGCCAGGCGGTCACCAACCCGCACAACACCCTGTTCGCCGTGAAGCGCCTGATCGGTCGTCGCTTCGACGAGGACGTGGTGCAGAAGGACATCAAGCTGGTCCCCTACAAGATCATCAAGGCCGACAACGGTGACGCCTGGGTGGATGTGAAGGGCCAGAAGATGGCGCCGCCGCAGATCAGCGCCGAAGTGCTGAAGAAGATGAAGAAGACCGCCGAAGACTACCTCGGCGAGCCGGTCACCGAAGCGGTGATCACCGTGCCGGCCTACTTCAATGACAGCCAGCGTCAGGCTACCAAGGACGCCGGTCGCATCGCCGGTCTGGACGTCAAGCGCATCATCAACGAACCGACCGCAGCGGCCCTTGCCTACGGCATGGACAAGTCGCGCGGTGACCACACCGTGATCGTCTATGACCTGGGTGGCGGTACCTTCGACGTGTCGGTGATCGAGATCGCCGAAGTCGACGGCGAGCACCAGTTCGAAGTGCTGGCCACCAACGGCGACACCTTCCTGGGTGGCGAAGACTTCGACATGCGCCTGATCGACTACCTCGTCGACGAGTTCAAGAAGGAGTCGGGCATGGACATCAAGGGCGACGCCCTGGCCATGCAGCGCCTGAAGGAAGCCGCCGAGAAGGCCAAGATCGAGCTGTCCTCCGCGCAGCAGACCGACGTCAACCTGCCGTACATCACCGCAGACCAGACCGGTCCGAAGCACCTGAACGTGAAGATCTCCCGCGCCAAGCTGGAGTCGCTGGTCGAGGATCTGGTGCAGCGCACCATCGAGCCGTGCCGCACCGCGCTGAAGGACGCCGGCATCGACGTGGGCAAGATCGACGAGGTGATCCTGGTCGGCGGCCAGACCCGCATGCCGCTGGTGCAGAAGACCGTTGCCGAGTTCTTCGGCAAGGAACCGCGCAAGGACGTCAACCCGGACGAAGCCGTGGCCATGGGTGCCGCCATTCAGGGCGCCGTGCTGGCTGGTGACGTGAAGGACGTGCTGCTGCTGGACGTCACCCCGCTGACCCTGGGCATTGAGACCCTGGGTGGCGTGATGACCCCGCTGATCGACAAGAACACCACCATCCCGACCAAGAAGTCGCAGGTGTTCTCCACCGCCGACGACAACCAGGGCGCGGTGACCATCCACGTGCTGCAGGGCGAGCGCAAGCAGGCCGCGCAGAACAAGTCGCTGGGCAAGTTCGACCTGGCCGACATTCCGCCGGCGCCGCGCGGCGTGCCGCAGATCGAGGTCACCTTCGACATCGACGCCAACGGCATCCTGCACGTGTCCGCCAAGGACAAGGCCACCGGCAAGCAGCAGTCCATTGTCATCAAGGCCAGCTCCGGTCTGTCCGATGACGAGATCGAGAAGATGGTGCGCGACGCTGAAGCCAACGCCGAGGAAGACCGCAAGTTCGAAGAGCTGGTGACCGCGCGCAACCAGGGTGATCAGCTGGCCCACGCCAGCCGCAAGATGATCACCGAGGCCGGCGACAAGGCCACCGCCGAGGAGAAGTCCGCCATCGAAGCCGCCATCGCTGCCCTGGAAGTCGCCATCAAGGGCGACGACAAGGCCGAGATCGAGGCCAAGATGAGCGCGCTGTCCCAGGCCACCGCGCCGCTGGCGCAGAAGATGTACGCCGAGCAGGCCCAGGCCGAACAGGCTCAGCCGGCCGACGGCAAGGCCAAGGACGCGGGTGACGACGTAGTCGACGCCGAGTTCGAAGAGGTCAAGGACAACAAGTAAACGTCACGTTTGCTTCCGCCTCATGCGCGTGACCGTGTTCGCGCGCCCCTGACTCGCCACGCGGGAGCCCTCTCCCGCGTTGGCGTGTCTGGAGGGTGTGTCAGAGGAATTCGAGAGAAATGGCGAAACGAGACTATTACGAAGTGCTGGGTGTCGAGCGGGGCGCCGACGACGCCGAGCTGAAGAAGGCCTATCGACGCCTGGCGATGAAGTACCATCCGGATCGCAATCCGGACGACAAGGCGGCGGAAGAGAAATTCAAGGAGGCCAACGAGGCCTACGAGGTGCTCTCCGATGCCAACAAGCGCGCGGCCTACGATCAGTACGGCCATGCCGGTGTCGATCCGCAGATGGGTGGCGCTGGCGCGGGCTTTGCCGGCGGCGCCAGCTTCTCCGACATCTTCGGTGACGTGTTCAGCGACTTCTTCGGGGGTGCCCGTGGGGGCCAGCGTGGCGGCCCGCAACGGGGCAGCGACCTGCGCTACACCCTGGAGCTGAGCCTGGAAGAGGCGGTGCGCGGCACCACGGTGACCATTCGCGTGCCGACCCTGGCCAACTGCAAGACCTGTGGCGGCTCCGGTGCCAAGAAGGGCAGTAGCCCGACCACCTGCAGCACCTGCGGCGGCATCGGTCAGGTGCGTATGCAGCAGGGTTTCTTCTCGGTGCAGCAGACCTGTCCGCGCTGCCATGGCAGCGGCAAGATGATCACCGACCCCTGTGGCGACTGCCATGGCCAGGGCCGCGTCGAGGAGCACAAGACCCTGTCGGTCAAGGTGCCGGCCGGTGTCGATACCGGCGACCGCATCCGCCTGGCGGGCGAAGGCGAGGCGGGCGCCCAGGGCGGTCCGAGCGGAGACCTGTACGTGGTGGTCAACGTGCGCGAGCACGACATTTTCCAGCGCGACGGTCGCGACCTGTACTGCGAGGTGCCGATCAGCTTCGCCGACGCGGCGCTGGGTGGCGAGCTCGAAGTGCCGACCCTGGATGGCCGGGTCAAGCTGAAAATTCCGGAAGGCACCCAGACCGGCAAGCTGTTCCGCCTGCGCGGTAAGGGCGTGACCCCGGTGCGTGGCGGCAGTGCGGGCGACCTGATGTGCCGGGTGGTGGTGGAAACACCCGTCAAGCTCGACAAGCATCAGCGCGAGCTGCTCGAAGAGTTCCGCCGCAGCCTGCAGAGCGACAGCTCCCATTCCCCTCGTGCCAGTGGCTGGTTCGAGGGCATGAAGCGGTTCTTCGACGATCTTTGAATCCTGCGCCGGCAGCGGGCACTCGCCTGCTGCGACGGCCGGCAGTGTGGAGCTTGGGTATATGCGAATTGCAGTGATGGGCGCCGCCGGGCGCATGGGCAAGAACCTGATCGAGGCGGTCCGCCAGGCTGAGGGCGCCGAGCTGGCTGCGGCCATCGACCGGCCGGACAGCAGCCTGATCGGTGCGGATGCCGGCGAACTGGTGGGGCTGGGGCGCCTGGGGGTTGCCCTGAGCGGTGATCTCGCAGCCGTGGTGGACCGCTTCGATGTGCTGATCGACTTCACCCATCCGAGCGTGACCCTGAAGAACCTGGAGATCTGCCGTCAGGCCGGCAAGGCCATGGTCATTGGCACCACCGGTTTTTCGGTTGAAGAAAGGCAGCGGCTGGCCGAGGCGGGCAAGCAGATCCCGATCGTCTTCGCCGCCAACTTCAGCGTCGGGGTGAACCTGTGCCTGAAGCTGCTCGACACCGCGGCCCGGGTACTCGGGGACGACGTGGACATCGAGATCATCGAGGCCCACCACCGTCACAAGGTCGATGCGCCGTCGGGTACTGCGCTGCGCATGGGTGAGGTGGTGGCGGAGGCGCTGGGTCGCGATCTGCGGAAAGTGGCGGTCTACGGACGCGAAGGGCAGACCGGTGCGCGCGCTCGGGAAACCATCGGTTTCGCCACCGTGCGCGCCGGCGATGTGGTGGGCGACCACACCGTTCTGTTCGCCGCCGACGGCGAGCGGGTGGAAATTACCCACAAGGCATCCAGCCGCATGACCTTTGCCAAGGGCGCCGTCCGTTCGGCGTTGTGGCTGCAGGGTCGCGCGCCGGCCCTGTATGACATGCAGGATGTGTTGGGCCTGCGCTGAGCGGTCACGCATCGGTCTGCAGTTTGGGTAGACCCAAAAAGGCCGTTTCTGTATGATTCGCGCTTTAGTGTGTCCACTAAAGTTACGCAGATGGCCGAATTCAAAAAAAGCGGGATGACCTTCACACGTCATCCCGCTTTTTTACAACCTGCGTACGCACCAGGCAGATTTACCGGAGGTCTCTTGACTACGCCAGCCACTACGCCAGCGATTCTGGCCCTTGCTGATGGCAGCATTTTTCGCGGCGAATCCATCGGCGCCGATGGGCATACCGTCGGCGAGGTAGTGTTCAACACCGCCATGACCGGCTATCAGGAAATTCTCACCGATCCGTCCTATGCCCAGCAGATCGTCACCCTGACCTATCCGCACATCGGCAATACCGGCACCACGCCGGAAGATGCCGAGTCCAGCCAGGTCTGGGCCGCCGGCCTGATCATCCGCGACCTGCCGCTGCTGGCCAGCAGCTGGCGCAATAAGCAGCCGCTGGATGCCTACCTGAAGGCAAACGGTACCGTGGCCATCGCCGGGATCGATACGCGTCGCCTGACGCGCATCCTGCGCGAAAAGGGCGCTCAGAACGGTTGCATCCTGACTGGTGCGGATGCGACCGAAGAAAAGGCGCTCGAGCTGGCGCGAGCATTTCCGGGCATGAAGGGGCTGGATCTGGCCAAGGTGGTCAGCACCAAGGCGCCGTACGAATGGCGCTCCTCGGTGTGGTCGCTACAGACCGACAGCCATCCGGAAATTCCCGCCGAGCAGCTGCCGTACCACGTGGTGGCCTATGACTACGGCGTGAAGCGCAACATCCTGCGCATGTTGGTCGAGCGCGGCTGCCGGGTGACCGTGCTGCCCGCCCAGGCGCCGGCCAGCGAGGCGCTGGCGCTGAATCCTGACGGTGTGTTCCTGTCCAACGGCCCAGGCGATCCGGAGCCGTGCGACTACGCCATCAAGGCGATCCAGGACATTCTGGAAACCGACATCCCGGTGTTCGGTATCTGCCTGGGACACCAGCTTCTGGCCCTGGCCTCCGGCGCCAAGACCGTGAAGATGGCTTGCGGCCACCATGGCGCCAACCACCCGGTGCAGGACCTCGACAGCGGCGTGGTGATGATCACCAGCCAGAACCATGGTTTCTGTGCCGACGAAGCCACCCTGCCGGCCAACCTGCGCGCCACCCACAAGTCGCTGTTCGATGGCACCCTGCAGGGCATCGAGCGCACCGACAAGGTCGCCTTCAGCTTTCAGGGACACCCGGAAGCCAGCCCCGGCCCGAACGACGTGTCTCCGCTGTTCGACCGCTTTGTCGCCGCCATGGCGGCCCGCAAGCAATAAGGGCTGTCGCGCATGCTGGCAAGCCTGGGAATCGTCGACCTCTGGACCTATGTCCTGGGGACGGTGCTGGTGATCCTGCTGCCCGGCCCGAACTCCATGTTCGTGCTGGCCAGCGCGGCGCGTCGCGGTATCGCGGCGGGTTACAGCGCCGCCGCCGCCGTGTTCGTCGGCGATACCCTGCTAATGCTGGCCGCCGCACTGGGCGTTGCTTCGCTTCTGAAGGCCGAGCCGATGCTGTTCACCGGGCTCAAGTACCTGGGTGCCGCATACCTCTGCTACATCGGCATTGGCATGTTGCGCGGCGCCTGGCGCCAGTGGCGGCATCCCGCGGATGCACGGGTTGAACCCGAGCAGGACCTGGGTCAGCCGTTCCGCCGCGCCCTGCTGCTCAGCCTGTCGAACCCCAAGGCGATCCTGTTCTTCGTGTCCTTCTTCATCCAGTTCGTCGACCCGGCCTACGCCCATCCGGGATTGTCGTTCCTGGTGCTGGGCGCGATTTTGCAAATCATCAGTCTCAGCTACCTGAGCCTCCTGATCTTTACCGGCGCCCGCCTGGCGCACTGGTTCCGCCGACGGCAGCGTCTGGCCGCCAGCGCCACCAGCGGCGTGGGCGCCCTGTTCGTCGGCTTTGGCGTGAAGCTGGCCACCGCAACCCTGACCTGATTACCGCTACGAGACTCCCATGCCAAAACGTACAGACCTCAAAAGCATTCTGATCCTCGGCGCCGGCCCCATCGTGATCGGCCAGGCGTGCGAGTTCGACTATTCCGGCGCCCAGGCCTGCAAGGCCCTGCGCGAGGAAGGCTTCCGCGTCATCCTGGTGAACTCCAACCCGGCCACCATCATGACCGACCCGGCCATGGCCGACGCCACCTACATCGAGCCGATCAAGTGGCAGACTGTCGCCAAGATCATCGAGAAGGAGCGCCCTGACGCGCTGCTGCCGACCATGGGCGGCCAGACCGCGCTGAACTGCGCCCTGGACCTGGAACGCCACGGCGTGCTGGAAAAGTTCGGCGTGGAAATGATCGGCGCCAACGCCGACACCATCGACAAGGCCGAGGACCGTTCGCGCTTCGACAAGGCCATGCGTGACATCGGCCTGGCGTGCCCGCGTTCCGGCATCGCCCACAACATGGAGGAAGCCTACGGCGTCCTGGACCAGGTGGGCTTCCCGTGCATCATCCGTCCGTCCTTCACCATGGGCGGCACCGGTGGCGGCATCGCCTACAACCGTGAGGAATTCGAGGAAATCTGCAACCGCGGTCTGGATCTGTCGCCGACCAAGGAACTGCTGATCGACGAATCGCTGATCGGCTGGAAGGAATACGAGATGGAAGTTGTCCGCGACAAGCAGGACAACTGCATCATCGTCTGCTCCATCGAGAACTTCGATCCGATGGGCGTGCACACCGGCGACTCCATCACCGTGGCCCCGGCGCAGACGCTGACCGACAAGGAATACCAGATCATGCGCAACGCCTCGCTGGCGGTGCTGCGCGAGATCGGCGTGGAGACCGGCGGCTCCAACGTGCAGTTCGGCATCAACCCGAAGGACGGCCGCATGGTCGTCATCGAGATGAACCCGCGCGTGTCGCGCTCCTCGGCGCTGGCCTCCAAGGCCACCGGTTTCCCGATCGCCAAGATCGCCGCCAAGCTGGCCGTTGGCTACACCCTGGACGAACTGAGCAACGACATCACTGGCGGTCGCACCCCGGCGTCCTTCGAGCCGGCCATCGACTACGTGGTCACCAAGGTGCCGCGTTTCGCCTTCGAGAAATTCCCCAAGGCCGACGCTCGTCTGACTACCCAGATGAAGTCGGTGGGCGAAGTCATGGCCATCGGCCGTACCTTCCAGGAATCCATGCAGAAGGCGCTGCGCGGCCTGGAAGTCGGCGCCACCGGTTTCGATCCCAAGCTGGACCTGGCCGATCCGGAAGCCGAGAGCGTCCTCAAGCGTGAGCTGACCGTGCCCAGCGCCGAGCGCGTCTGGTATGTGGCCGATGCCTTCCGCGCCGGCAAGACCGTCGACGAGGTGTTCGAACTCACCAACATCGACCCCTGGTTCCTGGTGCAGATCGAGGACCTGGTCAAGGAAGAGGAGCGGGTCAAGACCCTCGGCCTGGCCAGCATCGACCGTGACCTGATGTTCCGCCTGAAGCGCAAGGGCTTCTCCGATGCCCGCCTGGCGACCCTGCTGGGCGTGAGCGAGAAAAGCCTGCGCAGCCACCGTCACAAGCTGAAGGTGTTGCCGGTCTACAAGCGCGTCGACACCTGCGCCGCCGAGTTCCAGACCGACACCGCCTACATGTATTCGACCTACGAGGAAGAGTGCGAGGCCAACCCGTCCAGCCGCGACAAGATCATGGTCATCGGTGGCGGTCCGAACCGCATCGGCCAGGGCATCGAGTTCGACTACTGCTGCGTGCATGCCGCGCTGGCCATGCGTGAAGACGGCTACGAGACCATCATGGTCAACTGCAACCCGGAAACCGTCTCCACCGACTACGACACCTCCGATCGCCTGTACTTCGAGCCGGTGACCCTGGAAGACGTGCTGGAAATCTGCCGCGTCGAGCAGCCCAAGGGCGTGATCGTGCAGTACGGTGGCCAGACCCCGCTGAAGCTGTGCCGCGCTCTGGAAGAGGCCGGCGTGCCGATCATCGGCACCAGCCCGGACGCCATCGACCGCGCCGAAGACCGTGAGCGGTTCCAGCAGATGGTGCAGCGCCTGAACCTGCGCCAGCCGCAGAACGCCACCGCACGCAGCGAAGACGAAGCCCTGGCGCACGCCAAGGCCATCGGCTTCCCGCTGGTGGTGCGTCCGTCCTACGTGCTGGGCGGCCGGGCGATGGAAATCGTCTACCAGGAAGAAGAGCTCAAGCGCTACATGCGCGAGGCGGTGAAGGTCTCCAACGACAGCCCGGTACTGCTGGACCATTTCCTGAATTCGGCCATCGAAGTGGATATCGATGCCGTATGCGATGGCAAGGACGTGGTGATCGGCGCCATCATGCAGCACATCGAGCAGGCCGGCATCCACTCCGGCGACTCGGCGTGCTCGCTGCCGGCCTACTCGCTGCCCCAGCACATTCAGGACGAAATCCGCGACCAGGTGAAGAAGATGGCGCTGGAGCTGGGTGTGGTCGGTCTCATGAACGTGCAGATGGCCGTTCAGGGCGACGACATCTATGTACTGGAAGTGAACCCGCGCGCTTCGCGTACCGTGCCGTTCGTGTCCAAGTGCATCGGCGAATCGCTGGCCAAGGTCGCGGCCCGTGTCATGGCCGGCAAGACCCTGCAGGAAACCGGTTTTACCGAGGAAATCATTCCGGAGTACTTCAGCGTCAAGGAGGCCGTGTTCCCCTTTGCCAAGTTCCCCGGGGTGGATACCATCCTCGGCCCGGAAATGAAATCCACCGGCGAAGTCATGGGTGTCGGCGACAGCTTCGCCGAGGCCTTTGCCAAGGCTCAGCTGGGTGCCAGCGAGATCCTGCCCACCGGCGGTTGCGCCTTTATCAGTGTGCGAGAGGACGACAAGCCTTTCGTGGCCGATGTGGCGCGTGACCTGATCGCTCAGGGCTTCGAAGTGGTGGCTACTGCCGGAACCGCGAAGGTGATCGAGGCGGCTGGCTTGCCGGTGCGCCGCGTCAACAAGGTGACCGAAGGCCGCCCGCATGTGGTGGACATGATCAAGAACGAGGAAGTGACCCTGATCATCAACACCACCGAGGGGCGCCAGTCGATCGCCGATTCTTACTCCATCCGTCGTAACGCCCTGCAGCACAAGGTCTGCATCACCACCACCCTGGCGGGTGGTCAGGCAGTCTGTGAGGCCATCAAGTTCGGTCCCGAGCGGACCGTGCGCCGGCTGCAGGATTTGCACGCAGGAATCAAGGCATGACGAAATACCCGATGACCGTCCAGGGCGCTCGCGCCCTGGAAGAAGAGCTGAAGATCCTCAAGGCGGAGCGCCCGAAGATCAGCCAGGCCATCGCCGAAGCGCGTGAGCTGGGGGATCTGAAGGAGAACGCCGAGTACCACGCCGCCCGCGAGCAGCAGGGGCTGGCCGAGGCGCGCATCCGTGACATCGAGGGGCGTTTGCAGAACGCCCAGATCATCGATGTCTCGACCCTTCCGCATACCGGCAAGGTGATCTTCGGCACCACAGTGGACATCGTGAACGTCGAAACCGACGAGGAAGTGACCTACCAGATCGTCGGTGACGACGAGGCGGACATCAAGTCCGGCAAGTTGTCGGTCAGCTCGCCGATCGCCCGCGCGTTGGTCGGCAAGTCCGAAGGCGACGTGGTGACGGTGCGCACCCCCAGTGGCGTGGTCGAGTACGAGATTGTCGAAGTCCGTCACGTCTGATCCGCCGCGCCTGCGCGCGCCGGTGATCGCCTGGCAGCTGGCCCAGACATTCTGGGTCGGCGGCCTGTGGCTGCTGCACTTCGTATTGCTGCCGGCACTCGGCAAGATCGGCCTCGCGCCGCTGCTGGTGCAGGAGGTGGCGAACGGCTTGCGGCCGCTGCTGGTGGGCTTTGCGGTGGTCTGCGTGCTGCTGCAGGCGCTGAGTCTGGCCGTCGCGCTGGGCGTGCGGGCCGTGTGGAAGGATATGCGCGGCCAGCTGCTGCTGGCGGTGCTGCTGCTGGCGCTTGGCTTTCTCGCCGCGCGCGCCGGCTGGCTCGTGTCCGACTACTGGCAGATGTTCAGTTACCTGGCCATGGCCTGCTGTGGCCTGCTGCTGGTGGTACAGGCGCCACCCGAGGCGCGGTCGTAGACGTTCCGCGCCTCGTCTTGCCGGTTACGCCTGGTGGCGCAGGATGTTGGAGAGGTGGCGGTTCGGTTTGGGGTTCTTGCGGTACACCAGTGCCACCTTGCCGATACTCTGCACCAGCTCGCAGCCCGCGCTACGGCAAAGCTCCTCGACCAGTGCGTGACGGTCGTCGCGCTCGGCCACACGCAGCTGAATCTTGATCAGCTCGTGGTCGGCGAGGGCGCGCTCCAGCTCGGCCATTACCCCTTCGCTGAGACCGTTGTCGGCAATGGTCAATACCGGCTTCAGATGGTGGCCGATAGATTTGAACTGTTTCTTCTGCTCTTGCGAGAGCGCCATAATCAAGCCCTGACGTTTCACTGTACGAAAAAGGCGGCTAGTGTACCCGAGCCGCCGCCCAAGAGGTATTCCGTGGCCCGATCCAAGACCAGTCAACGCTGGCTGAAAGAACACTTCGACGACCCTTACGTAAAGATGGCTCAGCGCGACGGTTATCGCTCGCGGGCCAGCTACAAGCTGCTGGAGATCCAGGAAAAGGACCGCATCCTGCGCCCCGGCATGACGGTCGTCGATCTGGGCGCGGCCCCCGGTGGCTGGTCGCAGGTGACCAGCCGGGTGATTGGCGACAAGGGGCGGCTGATCGCCTCGGACATCCTGGAGATGGACTCGATCCCCGACGTCACCTTCATCCAGGGCGATTTCACCGACGATGCGGTGTTCGCCCGGCTGCTCGAAGCGATCGGTGATCATCCCGTCGACCTTGTGATTTCCGATATGGCCCCCAATATGAGTGGGGTGCGGGCCGCGGATCAGCCGCGTGCCATGTACCTGTGCGAGCTGGCGCTGGATCTGGCCAGTCGCGTGCTGCGGCCTGGTGGCGATTTCCTGATCAAGATCTTCCAGGGCGAAGGTTTCGATGCGTACCACAAGCAGACGCGGGAGATGTTCGAGAAGGTGCAGATCCGCAAGCCGTTGTCCTCGCGTGATCGCTCCCGGGAGCAGTACCTCCTGGCGCGTGGTTTCCGCGGCGCTCCGATGCAGTGAAGTGCCGAGCCGGTAGTCAAAGGTTCATAAAGGGTTACAGACGCCACCTGCCCCGGCAGGGGTTGTGTAGTAAGTTAGGCCGGGTAATCAACCAGCCGCGTGCGGGAGTTGCCTCGAACGGAGCGACTCAGAGGGTAGCGAATTGAACGATATGGCAAAAAATCTGATCCTGTGGCTGATCATCGCCGCCGTCCTGGTGACGGTGATGAACAATTTCTCCAGCCCCAGCGAGCCGCAGACGCTCAACTATTCCGAATTCCTGAGCCAGGTTCAGGATGGCCGTGTCGAGCGAGTCACCGTCGATGGCTTCGTGATCACCGGCAAACGCACCGATGGCGGTACGTTCAAGACCGTGCGTCCGGCGATCCAGGACAGCGGACTGATCGGTGACCTGATAGACAACAACGTGGTCATCGAAGGCAAGCAGCCTGAGCAGCAGAGCATCTGGACCCAGTTGCTGGTGGCCAGCTTCCCGATCCTGGTGATCATCGCGGTGTTCATGTTCTTCATGCGCCAGATGCAGGGCGGTGCCGGAGGCAAGGGCGGGCCGATGAGCTTCGGCAAGAGCAAGGCGCGCCTGCTTTCGGAAGATCAGGTGAAGACCACTTTCGCTGACGTTGCCGGTTGCGACGAGGCCAAGGAGGAAGTCGCCGAGCTGGTCGAGTTCCTGCGTGACCCGGGCAAGTTCCAGCGCCTGGGTGGCCGTATCCCGCGCGGTGTACTGATGGTCGGTTCGCCGGGTACCGGCAAGACTCTGCTGGCCAAGGCGGTCGCCGGCGAGGCCAAGGTGCCGTTCTTCACCATCTCCGGCTCGGACTTCGTTGAAATGTTCGTCGGCGTCGGCGCCAGCCGCGTGCGCGATATGTTCGACCAGGCCAAGAAGCACGCGCCCTGCATCATTTTCATCGACGAGATTGATGCCGTGGGTCGTCATCGGGGTGCCGGCCTCGGCGGAGGCCACGACGAGCGCGAGCAGACGCTCAACCAGCTGCTGGTGGAGATGGATGGATTCGAGATGAACGACGGCATCATCGTCATCGCCGCGACCAACCGTCCCGACGTGCTCGATCCGGCGCTGCTGCGTCCCGGCCGCTTCGACCGCCAGGTGGTGGTCGGTCTACCCGATATCCGTGGCCGCGAGCAGATCCTCAAGGTGCACATGCGCAAGGTGCCGGTGGGTGACGACGTCGACCCGGCCGTGATTGCCCGTGGCACCCCCGGCTTCTCCGGTGCCGACCTGGCCAACCTGGTCAACGAGGCCTCGCTGTTTGCCGCGCGGGTCAACAAGCGCCTGGTGGAAATGAAGGAGTTCGAGCTGGCCAAGGACAAGATCATGATGGGCGCCGAGCGCAAGACCATGGTCATGTCCGAGAAGGAGAAGCTCAATACCGCCTACCACGAGGCCGGCCACGCCATCGTCGGTCGCCTGGTGCCCGAGCACGACCCGGTCTACAAGGTATCGATCATCCCCCGTGGTCGTGCGCTGGGTGTGACGATGTTCCTGCCGGAGGAAGATCGCTACAGCTTGTCCAAGCGCGCGCTGATCAGCCAGATCTGCTCGCTGTTCGGCGGCCGTATCGCTGAGGAGATGACCCTGGGATTCGATGGTGTCACCACCGGTGCTTCCAACGACATCATGCGTGCCACACAGCTGGCGCGGAACATGGTCACCAAGTGGGGTTTGTCGGAAAAGATGGGCCCACTGATGTATGCCGAAGAGGAAGGTGAAGTTTTCCTGGGTCGCAGTGCCGGCAGTCAGCACACCAATGTGTCCGGCGAGACCGCCAAGCAGATCGACGAAGAGGTGCGCAGCATCATCGACACCTGCTATGCCACGGCCAAGCGTCTGCTGACCGAGAATCGCGACAAGCTGGAAATGATGGCCGAGGCGCTGATGAAGTACGAAACCATTGATGCCGAACAGATCGACGACATCATGTCCGGACGTCCGCCACGCGAACCGCGCGACTGGCAGGGTGGTACGGGTGCCTCTGGAAGCTCCGCACCGCAAGGTGAGCGTCCGGAGTCGCCGATCGGAGGCCCGGCGGGCGAACACTGAGCATGAGTAACATTTGTCTCCCGACCCGGCTGCCGTGTGGCAGCCGGGTTCTTGATCTGGCCCGTCCGCATGTGATGGGCATCCTGAATGTCACCCCTGACTCCTTTTCCGATGGCGGCAGCTACACTGAGCGCGACAAGGCGTTGCGGCACGCCGCGGCGATGGTCGAGGCAGGGGCGACCCTGATTGATGTCGGCGGTGAGTCGACTCGCCCCGGTGCGCGCGCGGTCTCTCCCAGCGAGGAGTTGGAGCGTGTGGCTCCGGTGGTCGAGGTCATTGCTCGCGAGCTGGATGTGGTGATCTCTGTCGACACCTCAACCCCCGCAGTGATGCGTGAATGCGGGCGGCTCGGTGCCGGGCTGATCAACGATGTCCGTTCGCTGCAACGCGATGGTGCGCTGGATGCGGTGGCGGACAGTGCCATGGCGGTCTGTCTGATGCACATGCTCGGCGAGCCCGGCAACATGCAGGACAATCCGTCCTATGGAGACGTTACTCGGGACGTTGAGCAGTTCCTGCGTGAGCGCATGGACGTCTGTCAGTCGGCTGGTATTGCTGCTGAGCGCATCGTTCTGGATCCCGGTTTTGGTTTCGCCAAGAGCCTCGACCACAATCTGGTGCTTTTCAGGCATATGGAAGAATTGCACCAGCTGGGTCGCCCGCTGCTCGTGGGTGTATCTCGCAAGAGCATGATCGGCCAGGTGTTGGGGCGCGACGTCAAGCAGCGCCTTCCCGGCAGTTTGGCGCTGGCGGCGCTGGCGGTGATCAAGGGGGCTCGAATCATTCGCGTTCATGATGTGGCGGAAACGGTCGATGTAGTCAGGATGATTGCAGCAGTCGAAACTGCCGATTGAGGCAGATGGAGTAGAGATGACGAGAAAGTATTTCGGTACCGACGGCATTCGCGGTCGGGTTGGCCAGTTCCCCATTACCCCTGACTTCGTGCTCAAGCTGGGCTGGGCGGCGGGCGTCGCGTTTCGGCGCGAAGGCATCTGCCGGGTACTGATCGGCAAGGACACGCGCATCTCCGGTTACATGTTCGAATCGGCCCTGGAGGCTGGACTGGTGGCCGCCGGTGCCGACGTGATGCTGCTGGGGCCAATGCCGACACCGGCCATTGCCTATCTGACGCGCACCTTCCATGCCGAGGCCGGCATCGTCATCAGTGCCTCGCACAATCCCTATTACGACAACGGCATCAAGTTCTTCTCTGGTCAGGGCACCAAGCTGCCCGACGATATCGAGGCGAAAGTCGAGGCGCTGCTCGACGAGCCGATGATTGTGTCCGAGTCGATCGGCAAGGTGTCGCGCATCAACGACGCCGCTGGCCGCTACATCGAGTTCTGCAAGAGCAGCGTGCCCACCAGCACTCGTTTTGCTGGTCTGAAGCTGGTGGTCGATTGCGCGCACGGTGCGACCTACAAGGTGGCGCCGAGCGTTTTTCGCGAGCTGGGGGCTACGGTGAGCGTGCTCTCGGCGCAGCCGGACGGGCTGAATATCAATGAAGGTTGTGGTTCGACCCATATGGAGTCACTCCAGGCTGAAGTGGTCAGTCAGGGTGCGGACCTTGGTGTTGCTTTCGATGGTGATGGTGACCGGGTGCTGATGGTCGACCACACTGGGCGCGTGGTCGATGGTGACGAGCTGCTGTTCATCATCGCGCGCGACTTGAAGGAGCGCGGCCTGATGGGGGATGGTGGCGTCGTTGGCACCCTGATGAGCAACCTGGGTCTTGAGCTGGCGTTGCGCGACATGCAAATCCCGTTCGCTCGTGCCAAGGTGGGTGACCGCTATGTAATGGCTGAGCTGCAGGAGCGTGGCTGGCAGCTCGGTGGGGAAAATTCAGGGCATATCGTCTGCTGCCGGCACACCACCACCGGAGATGCCATAATTGCCGCCCTGCAGGTCCTGCTGGCGCTCAAGCGGCGTGGCGAAACACTGCAGCAGGCCTGCAGTGGCATTCGCAAATGCCCGCAGGTGCTGGTCAACGTGAAGTTCAGCGGCGGCAAGGATCCCGTCGATAATCCCTCAGTGCAGGAGGCATGTGATGAGGTTACCCGTAAGATGGCCGGGCGAGGTCGGGTCTTGCTGCGCAAGTCCGGCACCGAGCCATTGGTTCGCGTCATGGTCGAAGGCGATGACGAGGCCCAGGTGCGGCAGCATGCCGAAGCGCTTGCCAGGGTCGTCGCCGACGCCTGCGCATAAGCGAAATGGTCAGGCAGGTGAATCTATGTGTTTGATTCGCTTGCCTGTATTGAAAGTCTTGGGTAACATCTGCGCCCACTTTGACCGACGAGGTAAAGCATGCGTCGACCACTGGTAGCCGGTAACTGGAAGATGCACGGTACCCGCGCCAGCGTAGCTGAATTGATCAGGGGTCTTCGTCAGCTGGCTTTGCCGGTAGGGGTCGAGATTGCTGTGATTCCGCCCGCGCTGTACGTCACTCAGGTGGTGACTGGGCTCGAGGGGAAGGCGATCGGTGTGGGTGCGCAGAATTGCGCGGTCGAGCCGATGCAAGGTGCGTTGACGGGTGAGATAGCTGCTAGTCAGCTGGCTGACTCCGGGTGTGCCTACGTATTGGTTGGTCACTCCGAACGGCGTCAGATTCTCGGTGAAAGCGAGGCGATGCTGAGCCGAAAGTTCGCCGCTGCGCAGGCATGTGGGCTGATTCCGATCCTGTGTATCGGTGAGACGCTGGCGCAGCGTGAGGCGGGTAAGACCCTCGAGGTCGTGCAGCGTCAGTTGGGCAGTGTGATTGAGCAGCTGGGTGTTGGTGCATTTGCACGAGCGGTAGTTGCGTATGAGCCTGTCTGGGCAATTGGTACCGGGCTGACGGCAAGTCCTGAGCAGGCTCAGGAAGTGCATGCGTCGATCAGGGCGCAGTTGCGAACCGAGAGTGCCGATGTGGCGCGCGGTGTAAGAATTTTGTATGGCGGCAGTGTGAAGGCTGCCAATGCGGCTGAGCTGTTTGCCATGCCGGATATCGACGGTGGTCTCATTGGTGGGGCCTCTCTGAATGCGGATGAGTTTGGTGCGATCTGTCGTGCCGCGGGAAGCTGAAGATGCTTGAGACTGTCGTGATCGTAGTTCATCTGCTAATGGCACTAGGCCTTGTTGGTCTTGTGCTGCTGCAGCAGGGAAAGGGTGCGGAGGCGGGTGCTTCCTTTGGTGCTGGTGCGTCTGGCACGGTGTTTGGAAGCCAGGGTTCTGCTACCTTTCTGAGTCGCGTTACTGGTATACTCGCCGCGGTTTTTTTCGTGACCAGTCTGGGTCTGGCGTATTTCGCCAGCCAGAAGGCGGAACAGCTCGGTCAGATCGGCTTGCCTGATCCGGCGGTGCTGGAAGTGCCGAAGAAGGTTGTCGAAGAAGATGTTCCTGTTCTTGAGGGGCGTTCGGCTCCGCAGGAAGCGGGTGATGTTCCGGAGGTTCCGGAACGGTAAGGCAAGGTTTTGCCGAGGTGGTGGAATTGGTAGACACGCTACCTTGAGGTGGTAGTGGCCATAGGCTGTAGGGGTTCGAGTCCCCTCCTCGGTACCATATCCAAGAGGCCCGCTTCATGCGGGTCTCTTGCGTTCCGGCAGGTGCGATTGACCGTGTTGGGACTCCTGCGTATACTCGTGGCCCAGCTTTGTCGCGGCGTGGCGCCGGGAAGCCGGTCTTCCGTTTTTCCGGAGGGCTGATGGTTCCGGTCTCGCAACCCGCTGTAGCCAAGCCCCTGTCCAGGGGCTTTTTGTTGGCTGCGCAGTCTTCGAGTCATTCGTAAGGAATGGCAAGCATGGATGGGCGTCTCGCCCATTTTTTATTTCACAAGAAAAAAAGAGGGGGCTCTCGATGTCGAGCAAGCTAGAACAGTTGCAGGCGATAGTTGCTCCTGTAATAGAAGCCCTTGGCTATGAGTGCTGGGGTATCGAGTTTCTCTCCCAGGGCAAGCATTCCCTGCTGCGAATCTATATTGATCATGCCGATGGCATCTTCATCGAGGACTGCGAAAAGGTCAGTCGTCAGGTGAGCGGTGTACTGGATGTGGAAGATCCGATCAGCAATGAGTACACCCTGGAAGTATCCTCCCCGGGAATGGATCGGCCTTTGTTCACCCTGGAGCAGTTTGCTGCTCATGCCGGAGAGCAGGTCAAGATCAAGTTGCGCGTGCCCTTCGAGGGGCGACGCAATTTCCAGGGTGTCCTGCGCGGGGTCGAGGAACAGGATGTGGTGGTGCTTGTAGACGATCACGAATTCCTCTTGCCGATCGATTCGATCGACAAGGCCAACATCGTTCCCCGTTTTGATTAAGGCACGGATCCCGCGGATCCAATGGATTGCGAAGGCGAGGCGTACATGAGCAAAGAAGTACTGCTGGTGGTTGAGTCGGTATCCAATGAGAAAGGTGTACCGGCTGGTGTGATTTTCGAGGCGCTGGAGCTGGCTCTGGCCACCGCCACCAAGAAGCGCTACGAGGAAGAGGTCGATCTGCGGGTCGCCATCAATCGTCAGAGCGGCAATTATGAAACGTTCCGCTGCTGGACCGTGGTCGCCGATGAGGACCTGGTCAACCCGGCTGCCGAGCTGACCGTCGAGCAGGCGCAGGAGCGCAAGCCTGACGCCAAAGTGGGCGATCTGATCGAGGAGCCCATCGAGTCCATCGAATTTGGTCGCATCGCCGCGCAGACCGCCAAGCAGGTCATCGTACAGAAGGTTCGCGAAGCCGAGCGTGCCCAGGTGGTTGATGCCTACCGTGGCAAGGTCGGCGAGATCGTTTCCGGCACCATCAAGAAGGTGACCCGTGACAGCTGCATCGTGGACTTGGGCAACAATGCCGAAGCCCTGCTGCCGCGCGAGGAAACTATTCCACGCGAGATCTTCCGTGTTGGCGGTCGCGTGCGCGCCCTGCTCAAGGAAATCCGCAGCGAGAACCGCGGCCCGCAGCTGATCCTGTCGCGCACCGATCCAAAGATGCTGATCGAGCTGTTCCGCATCGAGGTGCCGGAAATCGCCGAGGAACTCATCGAGGTCATGGCTGCCTCCCGCGACCCGGGTTCGCGCGCCAAGATCGCCGTGCGCTCCAAGGACAAGCGTATCGACCCGCAGGGCGCCTGCATCGGCATGCGCGGTTCCCGGGTGCAGGCCGTTTCCGGTGAGCTCGGCGGCGAGCGTGTGGACATCGTGCTCTGGGATGAAAATCCGGCCCAATTCGTCATCAACGCGATGTCGCCTGCCGAAGTGGTGGCGATCATTGTCGATGAAGACGCCCACGCCATGGATATTGCCGTGGCGGAAGACAACCTGGCCCAAGCCATCGGCCGCGGGGGTCAGAATGTGCGCCTGGCCAGCCAGCTGACAGGCTGGACCCTCAACGTCATGACCGAGTCGGACATTCAGGCCAAGCAGCAGGCTGAAACCGGCGACATTCTAAAGGCCTTTGTCGATGATCTGGAGGTCGACGAGGAACTGGCCCAGGTGCTGGTCGAAGAAGGCTTCACCAGCCTGGAGGAAATCGCCTACGTACCCATGGAAGAACTGCTGAGCATCGATGGATTCGATGAGGAAATTGTTAACGAGCTGCGTGCCCGCGCCAAGGATCGCCTGCTAACCAGGGCGATCGCGACCGAGGAAAAGCTCGCAGACGTACAGCCGGCCGAAGATTTGCTGTCGCTCGATGGGATGACCAAGGAGCTGGCGGTGGAACTGGCAGTGCGGGGCGTGGCTACCCGCGAAGACCTGGCCGAGCAGTCGATCGACGACCTGCTCGAGATCGACGGCATGGACGAAGAGCGTGCCGGCAAGCTGATCATGGCCGCCCGAGCCCATTGGTTCGAGTAAGCAGTCGCGGCCTGAGGAGAGAGATGCATGACGCAAGTCACGGTGAAAGAACTGGCCGATGTGGTCGCAACACCGGTCGAGCGCCTGCTGCAGCAGATGCGTGAGGCGGGTCTACCGCACACGAGTGCCGAGCAAGTGGTGACCGACAATGAGAAACAGACCCTGTTGAACCACCTGAAGGGGGACGGCTCCAAGGCCGAAGGTCCGCGCAAGATCACCTTGCAGCGCAAGACTACCCAGACCCTGAAGGTGTCTGGCAGCAAGACTATCAGCGTAGAAGTCCGTAAGAAGAAGACCTACGTCAAGCGCAGCCCTGCCGAGATCGAGGCCGAGCAGCAGCGCGAGCTGGAGGCCCAGCGCGCCGCCGAGGAGGCCGCCGCGCGCCAGAAGGCTGAGGAAGCCCGCCGTCAGGCGGAAGAAGAAGCGGCTCGCCAGGCACGCCTGGAAGCGGAAAAGAGGGCCGGTTCTCCGGTGGTCGCACCGACTCCGGCAGCTGCCAAGGCCCCGGCTGCCGTGGCCGTTGCCGCGCCGAGCGAAGAACGCAAGAAGGAAGAGCCGCGCCGCGTCGAGCGTGCCCGCGATGACGACGAGCGTCGTGACCGCAAGGGCGCCCAGCGTCCGTCGCTGAAGGACAAGGGTCCGGCGCCGCGTATCGCGCCGCGCAATGCCGAAGACGAGGGCGAAGCCTTCCGTCGTGGCGGTCGTGGCGGCAAGGGCCGCCTGAAGAAGCGCAACCAGCATGGGTTCCAGAGCCCGAGCGGCCCGGTCGTGCGCGACGTGGCCATCGGCGAAACCATCACGGTGTCCGAACTGGCCCAGCAGATGGCCATCAAGGCCGCCGAAGTCATCAAGTTCATGTTCAAGATGGGCTCGCCCGTCACCATCAACCAGGTGCTCGATCAGGAGACCGCTCAACTGGTCGCCGAGGAATTCGGGCACAAGGTCAAGCTGGTGAGCGACAACGCCCTGGAAGAGCAACTGGCCGAATCCCTGAAGTTCGAGGGCGAGAGCGCACCGCGCGCACCGGTGGTGACCGTGATGGGTCACGTCGACCACGGCAAGACCTCGCTGCTCGACTACATCCGTCGTACCAAGGTGGCGGTCGGCGAAGCCGGCGGCATTACCCAGCACATCGGCGCCTACCACGTGCAGACCGATCGTGGCATGGTCACCTTCCTGGATACCCCCGGCCACGCCGCGTTCACCGCGATGCGTGCCCGTGGTGCCCAGGCGACCGATATCGTCATCCTGGTGGTGGCGGCGGACGATGGCGTGATGCCGCAGACCCAGGAAGCCGTGCAGCATGCCAAGGCCGCCGGTGTACCGATCGTGGTCGCCATCAACAAGATCGACAAGCCCGAAGCCAATCCGGACAACATCAAGAACGGCCTGGCCGCGCTCGATGTGATTCCGGAAGAGTGGGGCGGCGATGCTCCGTTCATCCCGGTTTCCGCCAAGCTGGGCACCGGTATCGACGATCTGCTGGAAGCCGTGCTGCTGCAGGCCGAAGTGCTTGAGCTCAAGGCCACGCCGTCCGCACCCGGTCGCGGTGTGGTGGTGGAGTCCCGTCTCGACAAGGGCCGTGGCCCGGTGGCCACCGTGCTGGTCCAGGACGGTACCCTGCGTCAGGGCGACGTGGTGCTGTGCGGCGTGAACTACGGCCGCGTGCGCGCGATGCTGGACGAGAACGGCAAGAACGTGAAGGAAGCCGGGCCCTCCATCCCTGTGGCGATTCTCGGCCTGGACGGCACGCCGGAAGCCGGTGATGACCTCACCGTGGTGGCCGACGAGAAGAAGGCCCGCGAAGTGGCACTGTTCCGTCAGGGCAAGTTCCGCGAGGTCAAACTGGCTCGCCAGCAGTCCGCCAAGCTCGAGAACATCTTCGAGACCATGGGTCAGGACGAGAAGAAGATGCTCAACATCGTCCTCAAGACCGATGTGCGCGGAACCCTGGAGGCCTTGCAGGGCGCCCTGTCCGAGCTGGGCAACCAGGAAGTGCAGGTGCGCGTGGTCGCCGCCGGTGTCGGTGGTATCACCGAGAGCGATGCCAACCTGGCGCTGGCTTCCAATGCGGTGCTGTTCGGCTTCAACGTGCGTGCCGACGCCGGCGCGCGCAAGATCGTCGAGCAGGAAGGCCTGGATCTGCGCTACTACAACGTCATCTACGACATCATCGAAGACGTCAAGAAGGCGCTGACCGGCATGCTGGGCAGCGAGGTGCGCGAGCACATCCTGGGCATCGCCGAGGTGCGTGATGTGTTCCGCTCGCCGAAGTTTGGTGCGGTAGCCGGCTGCATGGTGGTTGAAGGCATCGTGCACCGTAACCGCCCGATCCGCGTGCTGCGCGAGGATGTGGTGATCTTCGAGGGCGAGCTGGAATCGCTGCGCCGCTTCAAGGACGACGTCGCCGAAGTGCGCGCCGGCATGGAGTGCGGTATCGGCGTGAAGAGCTACAACGACGTCAAGGTCGGCGACAAGATCGAAGTCTTCGAGAAGGTCCAGGTGGCCCGTACGCTGTAAGCGGACACCTGCCGGAAGCTGGAAGCCGTCAGCCGGAGCCGCCCTTGTGGGCGGCGCCGGCTGGGGTTTCCAGCTTTTGGCTTTTAGCGAGTAATGAATGATGGCCAAAGAATATAGCCGTACCCAGCGCATCGGCGACCAGATGCAGCGCGAGCTGGCCCTGTTGATCCCCCGTGAAGTGAAGGACCCGCGCCTGGGTTTCATCACCATCACCGCCGTGGATGTCAGTCGTGACATCGGCCATGCCAAGGTGTTCATCACCTTGATGGGTGACTTCGACGACGAGAAGCTGGCGCTGAACCTGGAGATCCTCAACGATGCCGCCGGCTACCTGCGCATGCTGCTGGGCAAGTCCATGAAGCTGCGTAGCGTGCCGCAACTGCATTTCCACTACGACGCCAGCGTGCGCCGTGGCGCCGAATTGTCGGCGCTGATCGAGCGCGCGGTGGCCGAAGACCGTCGGCACGATCAGGGCGAGGAGTGAGCGTGGCGCAAGTCAAACGTATTCGCCGCGCTGTGCATGGCGTGCTGATCCTCGACAAGCCACGCGGTTTCAGCTCCAACGCCGCGCTGCAGAAGGTGCGTTGGCTGCTCAACGCCGAGAAGGCCGGCCACACTGGCAGCCTCGATCCGCTGGCGACGGGTGTGCTGCCGCTGTGCTTCGGGGAGGCCACCAAGTTCTCCCAATACCTGCTGGATGCCGACAAGGCCTACGAGACCTTGGCCCGGCTTGGCGTCACCACCAGTACCGGCGACGCGGAAGGCGAGGTGCTGGAGCGTCGTGATGTTGCAGTGACCCGCGCCGATATCGAAGCGCTGCTGCCGCGTTTTCGTGGCGATATCCAGCAGGTTCCGCCGATGTATTCGGCCCTGAAGAAGGACGGCCAGCCGCTGTACAAGCTGGCGCGCGCCGGCGAGGTAGTGGAGCGCGAGGCGCGTTCTGTTACTATCTCGCAGCTCGAACTGCTGGCTCTGGATAATGACCAGGCACGCCTGGCCGTCAGCTGCAGCAAGGGCACCTATATTCGTACCCTGGTCGAAGACCTCGGGCAGATGCTCGGTTGCGGCGCGCACGTCGCCGAGCTGCGCAGAACCCAGGCCGGCCCGTTCACGCTGGCCCAGGCGGTGAGCCTGGAAACGCTGGAACAGGCCCACGCAGAAGGCGGCTCCGAGGCGCTGGATCGTTTCCTGCTGCCGGTGGATTGCGGCCTGCAGGACTGGCCGGTGATCCAGTTGACCGAGCACAGCGCCTACTACTGGCTGCACGGACAGCCGGTACGCGCGCCTGGCGCACCGGAGCAGGGGCTGATGCGGGTGCAGGATCATGCGGGACGCTTCATCGGTATCGGTGAGGCGAGCGACGACGGGCGCATCGCCCCGCGTCGACTGATTCGGTCGGAATGACCGTAACGCGCCGCCTCGTGCGGCGCACCCCGAGGGTGGCTGTCAACAGGCACGGTCATGCCTCTATTCATAAACACGGGAAGCGATTCCCGGCCTGTTCACTCAAGGAGCCCATACCATGGCACTGAGCGTTGAAGAAAAAGCCCAGATCGTTAACGAGAACAAGCAGCACGAAGGCGACACCGGTTCCCCCGAAGTGCAGGTTGCTCTGCTGACCGCCAACATCAACAAGCTGCAGGATCACTTCAAGGCCAACGGCAAGGACCACCACTCCCGTCGTGGTCTGATCCGTATGGTTAACCAGCGCCGCAAGCTGCTGGACTACCTGAAGGGTAAGGATGCCACTCGTTACAGCGCCCTGATCGCGCGTCTGGGCCTGCGTCGCTAAGACGTACGCGAGCTGGAAGGCTGGAAGCTGGGGGTGGGGAGTTGGAAGTGGGTTAGCTGTCCCGCTTGCAACTCTCCACTTCCAGCTTTCCGCTTTCTGTACTGGAAGGATCGGGTCCGACTCCCGGCATTCCAACCGATTTCCCCAAGGGCAACACAGAGAAGGAAAACACCGTGAATCCGGTTACCAAGAAATTCCAGTTCGGTCAGTCGACCGTAACGCTCGAAACGGGCCGCATTGCCCGCCAGGCCACCGGCGCCGTACTGGTCAGCATCGATAATGATGTGACCGTGCTGGTCACCGTAGTCGCCGCCAAGCAGGCCGACCCGGGCAAGGACTTCTTCCCGCTGTCCGTGCACTACCAGGAAAAGACCTACGCGGCCGGCAAGATCCCCGGTGGTTTCTTCAAGCGTGAGGCGCGTCCCTCCGAGAAGGAAACCCTGACCTCGCGCCTGATCGACCGTCCGATCCGTCCGCTGTTCCCGGAAGGCTTCATGAACGAAGTGCAGGTCATCTGCACGGTCGTTTCCACCAGCAAGAAGACCGATCCGGACATCGCCGCCATGCTCGGCACCTCCGCAGCGCTGGCCATCTCCGGCATTCCCTTCCAGGGCCCGGTTGGCGCCGCGCGCGTGGCCTTCCACCCCGAAACCGGCTACCTGCTGAACCCGACCTACGAACAGCAGCAGGCTTCCAGCCTGGACATGGTCGTGGCCGGCACCCAGGACGCTGTGCTGATGGTTGAATCGGAAGCCAAGGAGCTGACCGAAGACCAGATGCTGGGCGCCGTGCTGTTCGCCCACCAGGAGTTCCAGACCGCCATCCAGGCCATCAAGGAATTTGCCGCCGAAGCCGGCAAGCCGGCCTGGAACTGGAACGCTCCGGTCGAAAATACCGCGCTGCTGGACGCCATCAAGGCCGAGCTGGGTGATGCCGTTTCCCAGGCCTACACCATCACCGTCAAGCAGGACCGCTATGCCCGCCTCGGCGAGCTGCGCGACCAGGTGGTGGCCAAGCTGGCCGGTGACGAGAACGCCGCCTACACCCCTGCCCAGGTGAAGGAAGCCTTCGGCCTGATCGAGTACCGCACCGTGCGCGAGAACATCGTCAACGGCAAGCCGCGTATCGACGGTCGTGACACCCGCACCGTGCGTCCGCTGAAGATCGAAGTCGGCGTGCTGGACAAGACCCACGGTTCCGCGCTGTTCACCCGCGGTGAAACCCAGGCCCTGGTGGTCGCCACCCTCGGCACCGCCCGCGATGCGCAGATCCTCGACACCCTGGAAGGCGAGAAGAAGGATCCCTTCCTGCTGCACTACAACTTCCCGCCCTACTCAGTGGGTGAGTGCGGCCGCATGGGCGCTACCGGTCGTCGCGAGATCGGTCATGGCCGTCTGGCCCGTCGTGGCGTGCAGGCCATGCTGCCCAGCGCCGACGAGTTCCCCTACACCATCCGCGTGGTGTCCGAGATCACCGAGTCCAACGGCTCCTCCTCGATGGCATCCGTGTGCGGCGCCTCGCTGGCCCTGATGGATGCCGGCGTGCCGATGAAGGCTCCGGTAGCCGGTATCGCCATGGGTCTGGTCAAGGAAGGCGACAAGTTCGCCGTGCTGACCGACATCCTGGGTGATGAAGACCACCTGGGCGACATGGACTTCAAGGTGGCCGGTACCGCCAAGGGCGTAACCGCCCTGCAGATGGACATCAAGATCCAGGGCATCACCGAAGAGATCATGGAAATCGCGCTGAACCAGGCGCTGGAAGCGCGCCTGAACATCCTCGGCCAGATGAACCAGGTGATCTCGCAGTCCCGCAGCGAGCTGTCGGCCAATGCGCCGACCATGATTGCCATGAAGATCGATCCGGACAAGATCCGCGATGTGATCGGCAAGGGCGGCGCGGTCATCCGCGGCATCTGCGAGGAGACCAAGGCCTCCATCGACATCGAGGACGACGGCTCCGTCAAGATCTTCGGCGAGACCAAGGAAGCCGCCGAGGCCGCCAAGCAGCGCGTGCTGGCGATCACCGCCGAGGCCGAGATCGGCAAGATCTACACCGGCCGCGTCGAGCGCATCGTCGACTTCGGCGCCTTCGTCAACATCCTGCCCGGCAAGGACGGCCTGGTGCACATCTCCATGCTGAGCGATCAGCGCGTGGAGAAGGTCACCGACATCCTCAAGGAAGGTCAGGAAGTGGAAGTGCTGGTGCTGGACGTGGACAACCGCGGCCGCATCAAGCTGTCCATCAAGGACGTCGCCGCCGCCAAGGCCTCCCAGGTCTAAGCGACACCGGTACGAAAAGGCCCCGTAAGGGGCCTTTTTCGTTTCCGGACAGAGAAAGCGAGCGAGGCCAATCGGCAGGCTGCTCTGAACTGCGCGAGGGATTGCCGGGTCTACCCCTCCACTGCGGCCGGAGAGTGCCGTGGAGTCCCCTGAAAACACAGGAGTGAACAGCATGAAGAAAGTCCAGACAACGTTGAGCGCCTCCGCGCTGGCCCTGGTTCTCGGCCTCCCTCTCGTACCCGCCTGGGCAGACCAGCCCATGGCAGGTGTCCTGCTGGCGGCCGGCGAGTCGACCATGGACGAAGCGGGTGATGCGGTGTCCGACACCTGGATTACCACCAAGGTCAAATCCGCCCTGCTGGTGGATGACAGCACCCCCGGCATGGATATCGAAGTGGAGACCAAGGATGGCGTGGTCTCGCTGACCGGCACGGTGGCCACCGAGGCCGAGCGCGAGATGGCCATTACCAAGGCCAAGGAGATCAAGGGCGTGCGCGAGGTCATGGCGGATGGGCTGAAAACCATGGACTGAGCCCGCCATGCGGAAAGCCCGAAGCCGCCGTCCAGGCGGCTTCGGCGTTTACAGGTTGCGTTCGCTACGGATGTCCCGCAACCGTCCCCCTTCAAAGCGCAGGATGTGGTACATGCCGTTGCGTGGCCCGTAGATCCATTCCTCGACACCCACGTCGTAGCGCAGGCCGTATTCGTCACGTTGAAGCTTGAGGCCCAGCTGGGACTGATTCACCGGCTCGCCGCACTTGCGCAGTACCTCCCAGGCCGAGTCGCCCAGGCTGATCAGCTCGCTGCCGCAACGCAGCGTCGAGGATGCCTGCGCCAGGGACGCGAGTAACAACAGGGCGGCGAGCAGCGTTGTTTTCATCATCACTGACTGTCCAGATGCAAGGGTGTCTCCACGCTGCCAGTGGTGCCGGCCGTGACCAGCGTACTGTCCAGCAGATAGATGCGTTTATCTTCGAGTCCGCCCTGGTCCACCAGATACGCCTTGATACTGGCCGCACGTTCCTGGGCCAGGCGGCGCAGGGCCGTGGGATTGTCGCTCCAGCGTGCCAGCAGGGCTTGGCGCATGTTGTCGTGGATCTGCTCGTCCGCAAGCTCAGCCCAGCTGGCGGGAGGTTGCCCCAGCTGGCTGCGGTAGATGGCCTGCAGCAAGGAATCACCCAGGTCCTCGTCGATCTCCAGATCGTCTGGGGTGGCGGGTACCGGCTGACCGCGGCGCTGCAAGCTGTTGTACCAGAGTTGCCGGTACTCACGCTGCAGGCGCCGCTCGGCCAGCAGCGGGCCATCGGCGCTCACCGCGCTGGCGCCTTCCACCTCCAGTCGTAACTGCGGCCGCTGCCTGAGCGCCGCCGCCAGGGTGTCCAGGCGCTGGCGAGCGGCATCGCCCAGTACGCTGCTGCCGGGCTCGAAGGGAACACGGTCGAGGTCCTCATCGCTGCCGCCCACCAGCCCGGCGACGAACTTGAAGGGCGCCTGCACAGCCCGCAGCACCAGATTGCGCAACGTCTGCCAGATGATCGGCATGACGCTGAACTGCGGGTCGTTGAGGTCACCCTGCACCGGCAGTGCAATGTCGATGTTGCCCTTGGTGTCCTTGAGCAGCGCCACGGCCAGGCGCACCGGCAGATCCACCGCGTCGTCGCTGTCGACCCGCTCGCCCAGCTGCAGGTTCTCCAGCAGCACATGGTTCTCGGCATTCAGCCGGCCCTCGTCGATGCGGTAGTGCAGATCCAGGTTGAGACGGCCGCGCCGGATGCGGTAGCCGGCGAACTTGCCGGAGTAGGGTGTCAGGGTGGTCAGCTCCACCTGTTTGAAAACGGTGGCGATATCCAGGCTGTGCAGCGGGTCGAACGGCGTCAGTCGGCCCTTGATGGTGACCGGCGCGTAGCGATCGACCTTGCCGGTGATGTCCACGCTGGCGGCCTGCTTGCTCCGGTTGTCGAGGGTGCCGATACGGCCGTTGAGTTGCTGGATGGCCGTGGCGAAGTTCGGTCGCAGGCTGAAGTCGGCAAAGTTGGCCGAGCCGTCGCGAATCGCGATGCCGCCGACGTGGATACCCAGAGGGGGTTCATTGGCGGAGGTGGCCTCGCCGGCTTCGGCCGTCGTGGGCTGCTCGACAATCAGTTCATTGAGGTTGGTGCTGAGGTCTTCCTGGATAATCAGCCGTGCGTAGGGCTGCTCCAGTTCGATGCCCTCGATGTGCAACTGCTCGCCGTGCCGGTAGTCCAGCCCGTCCAGGCGCAGCGCCTGCCATTTGAGAAGGTCGCGGTGACGCAGGGTGTCACGGGTATGCAGACCTTGTACGCTGGCCTGCCCCCTGACCTGCAGTGCTAGCTGTTCGCCGTGGGCGACCTGCACATCCAGGTTGCCTGCCAGCTCACCGCCGAGAAGTTCAAGACGTACATACGGCGAGAGGTAGGCCTGGGCGACGCGCAGATCGATGGCCTGCAGCGTCACCGCCAGCTGGGCGGCGAGCGGCTGCAACCCGGCCTCGCCCTCGGCGTGCACGCGTCCCTGCTCGCCGAGGCCGCTGTCCAGGCGCAGCTGGAAAGGCGCCTGTCCCGAGCTGTCGAACTGGCGTACGTCCAGGTCCAGCGGGCCGACCAGCAGTTCAACGGGTTGTTCCGTGGCGCGATCGGTCAGGTGGGCGCGGTAGCCGCGCAGTTGGGCGTCATTCAGCAGGATCTGCCAGGGCCTGCCCTCCGTGGTCGGGGCTTGCTCTGTTGCGCCGCCGTCCGCCTTGAGCAGGCGCAGCCAGTCGATTTCCCCGTCCGCTTCACGGGCGGCCCAGGTTTCCAGCCCGGCGCTGCGCAGCTGGCCGATTTCCAGCCGTTGCGCGGCCAGGTCCAGACTGGCTTGCTGGATGTCCAGATGCTCGAGGTTCAGGCGCGGTTGGCCGTCGAGGTCCTGAACCGCAAAGGGTGCCAGGCGCAGGCGGCCATTGGCCAGGGTGAGTTGCGTTCCCTCCGCCAGGTCGAGGCGGTAATCGGCGGCGGCGTTGAGCACGCCGTCACGCAGCGACACCGCGATGTTTTCCTGCACATAGGGCCAGATGCTAGCCAGGCGCAGATCCTTCAGTTCCAGGTGGCCGCTGGAGCGGAAGGGCAGCAGATGCAGCTGGCCGCGCCAGTGGAGCGTGCCGCCCGCCGGCCCCTGTGCCACGAACTGAGCTTCGGCTTCATCATCGGAGCGGGTGCGCAGGTTGTGCAGCTCCAGATCGAGCGGGTCGTAGGTGAAGTCGACGGTTTCGCCAGGGCGTCGATCCTGGAAATGCACCAGACCGCGCTCCAGCAGCAGGCGATCGATGCGCAGCGGGAAGGGGCGGCTCGGTTCCGCGTTCACCGGCTTGGGGCTTTCCTCGCTGGCTGGAAAGGCGAAGAGCCGGCTGAGGTTGAGCTTCCCTTCAGCGTCGAACAGCACTTCCGTGTGCGGGCGGACCAAGCGCACCTCGGCCAGATGCAGGGTGCGCTGCCACAGGCTGCGCCATTCCAGGTCGACATGCAGGAACTCGAAGGCCAGCTGCGGGGCTTCGGTATCGCCGATGCGCAGGTGGTAAAGGTCCAGCGTCAGGCGGAACGGGTTGAACTCCAGGCGCTCCAGGCGCGCCGGTTCGGTGGCATAGAGTGCCAGCTGCTGATTGGCGATGCGCAGCGCCACCCCGGGCACGATGAAGAAGCCGATCAGTGCATAGAACGCCAGGAAGATGGCCAGGCCGCGAGCCAGGCGCAGGGGCAGGTTCGACATGAGGGTTCCGCCAGCTTTGACGGCGCCAAGTATGGCAGCTGAATGCGGGTCTGCCCGGGAACTCAGAGCCTCAGGATCAGCGTCTTCAGCGGCGGGTCCCCGGCGAGCGAGGGAAAATCACTGGCCGGGGGCAGGTACTGGCAGTCGCGCACCGGTCGGCCGGCTTTTTCGGCGCAGCGCAGCACCAGGCTGCGCCACTCGTCCAGCGGTACCTTGGCCAGGTTGTTGTTGCACACCAGCGTGCCGCCGTCGGCGGTCACCTGCAGGGCCGGCTTGAGCAGGCTCTGGTAGTCGCGTAGCAGATCGACGGTGCCAAACGGGCTCTTCGCCCAGGCCGGAGGGTCGAGGAACACCAGGTCGAACTGCCGCGCCTCAAGGTGCGGGTAGACCGGCAGGCGCTGACCGCGGCGATGGGCGACGGGCTGCCCGGCCAGTTGACGGATGGCCGGGAAGTAGTCGGACTGCACGAAGCGCATGGTCGGTAGTTGCGGATTGAGTGCGACATTCTCGCGACCGACGGCCAGGTTGCCGGCGGCGAAGTCCAGGTTCCACACCTCCGAGGCGCCGCCGGCTGCCGCGCACAGGCCGACGCCGCAGGTGTAGGCGAACAGGTTGAGCACGGACAATCCCTGGCTGTTGGCTTTCACCCAGCCGCGGGCGTTGCGCAGGTCGAGAAACAGCAGCGGATCCTGTCCGGCATGCCGGCCACGCACCCGGTAGTTCAGTCCCCATTCATGTCCCACCTGCTCGGCGACGGCGTCCGCATCGGGGCGGTACGCTCCGCGATCGACCCGCGAGTTGCCGCGCGCGCGATCGTTGTATACCGGCAGCAGCGGATGCCCGAAGAAGGCCTCGACTTCGGCGACCAGCAGGGGCAGCTGTTGCGGATCCAGTGATTCGTGAAAGCTCTGGATCAGCAGCTGCGGGCCGTAGCGGTCCAGCGTGAGGCCGGGCGCGCCTTCCTGGCTGCCATGGAACAGCCGATAGCAGTCGGTACCTTGGCCATGCAGGCGCTCGATCAGTTCGCGGCGGGAGGCGAGGGCGGCGCGCAGCGCCTGTTGCAGAGCAGGCATGCGAAGCTACTCGGGAGGGACGGGGAGAGGCGGCGATTCTAACGGAAATCGCCCGCGACCAGCAGAACCCCCTTGTTCGTGGGTATGGTCCCGCCCGCTCCGCGGCGGGGCTGGCAGGGTGGTCAACGCAACACGTGGCCACCTCGGCGGCCGGCGCACGTGCCCGGGATCGCAGCGATATGCCGAGCACGTTCTCGAAACCTAGCCGCCCGGCGGCATGCCCATGCGGCGCCGGGCACGGTGGATCGAGCCGTTGCGCACCGCCCAGCGCAGCACGGGCGCACTGTGGCGCACCGCCGTGCGGATCAGCTGGCGGCGTGGTGCCGCCAGGTGAAAGCCCAGCAGGTGAGTCGCCCAGTCGGGCAGCAGCTCGATGCCGGCCTGCAGCATCAGGCTGCCGAAGGGACGGGTCAGGGTGCTCGGGGCTGGCGCATCGAGCAGGGCATCCAGCACCTCCCGGCAGCGCCAGTCGCAAAGCAGTTCCGCCTGCATCGCCCGGAAGTAGTCGGCCACCTGCTGGCGTGAGCGCGGAATGTCGCGGGCACCGAGCAGTTCGCCGACCTGGGCGATCTCGGCGTAGTAGCGGTCCTGCTCGGCGCCGCTCAGATGGGGGTTGCGATAACGCAGGTGCGATTGCAGGAAGCTGTACACCTCGGCCACGTGCACCCAGGTGAGCAGGTGCGGATCGTTGGCCGCGTAGGGTCGGCCATCCGGCGCGATGCCGCTGACCCGGTCATGGATGGCGCGCACCCGGGCGATCAGCCGTTCGGCATCGGCGCGGCTGGCGAAGGTGGTGCCGGCGATGAACTGGCCGGTGCGGCGCAGGCGGCCCAGCATGTCCTGGCGGAAGTTGGAATGCTCCCAGACCCCGGCCAGGGCCAGCGGATGCAGCATCTGGATCATCAGCGCGGAGATGCCGCCGATCAGCATCGAGGTGAAGTCGCTGTGTACTCGCCAGCACACCGAGTCCGGGCCGAACAGGCCGGGATCCCCCTTGGGGTGTTCCATGTCGACGCCGGAGAGGGTAAGCCCACTCAGGCTGAGCACATGGCGCTCGATGCGCTGGCGCAGGAATTCCATCGTGGTCGCCTCATGCTCTTGGGGGCCGGTGGACCTCCTGCCTACCCATTACCGCTAGCCGCGATGGCGGCTGCGGAAGAAGTCGATCAGTCCGCGGGTCGAGCCATCCTCGTCGCTGGCCGGGCGCTGGCCGGTGAGGCTGTCGTAGACGTTGCGGCCCAGTTCCTTGCCGAGCTCAACCCCCCACTGATCGAAGGCGTTGATGCCCCAGATGGCGCTCTGCACGAAGACCTTGTGCTCATAGAGCGCCACCAGGGCGCCCAGCCGGCGCGGGTCGATGTGCTCGATCACCAGGGTGTTGCTGGGGCGGTTGCCGGGGATGACCTTGTGCGGCGCCAGGCGCTGCACCTCGGCCTCGGCCAGGCCCTTGGCGCGCAGCTCCGCTTCGGCTTCCGCGCGGGTCTTGCCGAGCATCAGCGCCTGGCTCTGCGACAGGCAGTTGGCGTACAGCCACTGGTGGTGGTCACCCAGCGGGTTGTAGCTGACCACCGGGACGATGAAGTCGGCGGGAATGAACTGGGTGCCCTGGTGCAGCAGCTGATGGTAGGCATGCTGGCCGTTGCAGCCGACGCCGCCCCAGACCACCGCGCCAGTGTCGCAGGGCGCCGGGCGGCCATCCTGCAGCACGCTCTTGCCGTTGGATTCCATGTCCAGCTGCTGCAGGTGTTTCACGAAGTTGCGCAGGTAGTGGTCGTAGGGCAGGAACGCATGGCTGCGCGCGCCCCAGAAGTTCTGGTACCAGACGCCGAGCATGGCCAGCAGCACCGGCATGTTGCGCTCGAACGGCGCGTCGCGCAGATGGCGGTCCATGCTGTAGGCGCCGGTGAGCAGCTCCTTGAAGTTGGCCATGCCGATGGCCAGCGCGGTGGGCAGGCCGATGGCCGACCACAGCGAGTAGCGGCCGCCGACCCAGTCCCACATGGGGAAGATGTTCTCTTCGCGGATGCCGAAGTCGATGGCCGCCTGGCGATTGCTGGTGACGGCGATGAAGTGCCGGTACAGCTTGCCCTCGCAGCCGCCGCTGGCCAGGTACCACTCGCGGGCGGCGAGGGCGTTCTTCAGGGTTTCCAGGGTGCTGAACGACTTGCTGGAGACGATGAACAGGGTAGTTTCGGCGTTCAGCCGCGCGGTCAGCTCGCGGAACTCGCTGCCGTCGATATTGGCCAGGTAGTGGCAGCGCACGCCGCGCTGGCGGAACGGCAACAGCGCCTCGGAGACCAACTCGGGACCCAGGTAGGAGCCGCCGATGCCGATGTTCACCACGTCGGTGATGCTCTTCTCGCTGTAGCCGCGCCACAGGCTGCTGTGAATGCGGCCGACCAGGTCGGTCATCTGCCCCAGCACCCGGTGCACCTCGGGCATCACGTCCTGGCCGTTGACCAGCACCTGCTCGCCAACCGGGCGGCGCAGGGCGGTGTGCAGCGCCGGGCGCCCCTCGGAGGCGTTCACCGGCTTGCCATCCAGCAGGGCCTCGATGGACGGCTGCAGACCTGCCTCGCGGGCCAGGCGCATCAGCAGCGCGATGGTCTGCTCGTTGACCAGATTCTTCGAGTAGTCGAGGAACAGCCCGCAGCTGTCCATGGAAAAGCTGGCAAAGCGCTTGGGATCCTCGGCGAACGCCTGGCGCAGGCTGAAGCCCCGCATGGCCTGGCGATGCTCGGCGAGCTGTTGCCAGGCGGGAAGGAGGGTGATGTCGTGCGGGGTCTGGTAGTACGGCAGCATGTCGTCCGGGTTCCTGGGGCGATGCCGCGAAGGCTGTGGCGCGGCGGGGCAAGTCCTGCGCGTAGGCGCGCTACTGTCCTTGGAGCGAAAAAACTCGCGGGGTTTCCCCCGGCCGACCGATGGCCGGCCTCAGGCCAGCTGCACCGGAATGGCGTTGCTGGTATGGCTCAGCGCACCGTCGGCGCCGATGTACAGCACCCGTGGTGTGTGGTCATCCAGCTCGGCTTCGGCGTAGTGAGCATAGGCACAGATGATCAGGCGGTGGCCCACGTCGGCCTTGTGGGCAGCGGCTCCGTTGACGGAAATGATGCGCGACCCGGCTTCGCCACGAATGGCATAGGTGGTGAAACGTTCGCCATTGTCGACGTTGTAGATCTGGATCTGCTCGTATTCGCGAATGCCGGACATGTCCAGCCAGTCGCCGTCGATGGCGCAGGAACCTTCGTAGTCGAGCACCGCGTGGGTAACGATGGCGCGGTGCAGTTTGGCCTTGAGCATGATGGCATGCATGGCGGGGTAATCCTCCAGGGATGCGGGCGGCGGCGAGTGTGCCTCACCCCCGGGGGGTGGGCAAGCCGCCGCGCGGGGTCAGCGTTCGACGCAGAGGTTGTCGATCAGTCGGGTGTTGCCGAGATAGGCAGCGGTCAGCAGGACCAGTTTGCGGTCGTCCGCGGTGGCCGGGCGCAGGCTGCTGGCTTCGCGGATTTCCAGGTAATCCGGGCGGAAGCCGGCGGCCTCCTGGCTGCGACGGGCCTCGGCGACCAGCGCGGCATGGTCCGTCTCGCCGCTGCGCAGGCGCTCGGCCAGCTGTTGCAGGCTGCGGTACAGCGCCGGCGCAACGGATCGCTGCTCGGCGCTGAGATAGCCGTTGCGCGAGGACAGCGCCAGACCGTCCGCGGCACGCACGATGGGCGCGCCCTGGATCTCGATGGGCAGGTTCAGGTCGCGCACCAGGGTGCGGATCACCGCCAGCTGCTGGTAATCCTTCTCGCCGAACACGGCCATATCCGGCTGCACCATGTTGAACAGCTTGCATACCACGGTGGCCACACCCTCGAAGTGGCCGGGGCGGCTGGTGCCGCACAGGCCTTCGGAGACACCGGGCACCAGCACGCGGGTCTGGCCGTCCATGCCATTGGGATACATCTCGGCGACGGTCGGGGTGAACAGCAGGTTGCAGCCGGCGGCCGCCAGCTTGTCCTGATCCTCGGCCAGGGTGCGCGGGTACTTGTCCAGATCCTCGTTGGCGCCGAACTGCAGCGGGTTGACGAAGATGCTGGCGACGATGAAGTCGGCGCTGCGGCGGGCCTGCTCGATCAGCGAGACATGGCCGGCATGCAGGTTGCCCATGGTGGGAACCAGGCCGATGCGCTGGCCCGCGCGGCGCGCCTGGGCGACGGCGTCGCGCAGTTGCTGGACGGTGGTGACGGTGTTCATGCGGAAAATTCGTGCTCGGGGGCGGGGAAGGTGACGGCCTTGACGGCCTGGACATAGGCGCTGAGGGCCGCCTGGATGCTCGGCTGACCCTCCATGAAATTCTTCACGAACTTGGGCGTGCGGCCGGTCAGCGACAGGCCGAGCATGTCGTGCATCACCAGGACCTGGCCATCGGTGCCGGGGCCGGCGCCAATGCCGATCACCGGAATGGAAACCGCCTGGGTGACCTCCGCCGCAAGGGCGCTGGGTACGCATTCGAGCAGCAGCATGGCGGCGCCTGCCTGCTCCAGGGCAATGGCATCGGCACGCAGCTGGCGAGCCTGGGCCTCGCTGCGACCCTGCACCTTGTACCCGCCGAACACATTGACCGCCTGCGGAGTGAGGCCCAGGTGAGCGCACACCGGAATGCCGCGATCGGCCAAATGACGGATGGACTCGGCCAACCAGCCGGCCCCCTCCACCTTGATCATGTGCGCGCCGGCGCGCATCAGCTCGGCGCTGTTGAGCAGGGTCTGCTCCAGGGAGGCATTGGCCATGAACGGCAGGTCGGCAAGGATCATTGCCTCGCTGTTGCCGCGCTTCACGCAGGCGGTGTGGTAGGCCATGTCGGCGACCGTCACCGGCAGCGTGCTGTCATGGCCCTGCAGGACCATGCCGAGGGAGTCGCCAATCAGCAGGATGTCGACGCCGGCCGCGTTCGCCGCGGCGGCGAAGGTGGCGTCGTAGCAGGTCAGCATGGCGATCTTCTCGCCGTTCTGCTTGCGGCTTTGCAGCGTGGTCAGCGTGATGGGCATGGTGGATCCTCTTCGCGGAGCGGATGACTCCGGACGTCAACACGGGCCGGAGTGAACTGCAGGAAAGTGGGAGGCTCCGCGCCCCGTCCTTTCGCTGAGGTCCGGGTCGCGCGCCCGGGGCTGTTACCGCCATTGCCGGGTCTTGGGGCGCTTATAGTCCAGATGGGTCCGGGCGAAGTCAATTACGAATGTTACCGGGGGTTACTTCGTGGCTGCCTGGGGTAACCGTTCCAGTCCGGCATACGGGCAGTCGGCGAGCAGCGCGCGCAACGGCCGGCCATCCGGCAGGCTCAGGTCGGGGGCGATCTCCGCCAGTGGATAGAGCACGAAGGCACGGGCGTGCATATGGTAGTGCGGCAAGGTCAGGCGCTCGCTGGCAAGCTGCAGGTCGCCGAACAGCAGGATATCCAGGTCGAGGGTGCGCGGCCCCCAGCGCTCGGCCTTGCGAACGCGGCCCTGTTCACGCTCGATGGCCTGCAGGGCATCGAGCAGCGCCAGGGGCGCCAGTTCGGTGTCCAACGCGGCCACGGCATTCACGAAGCGCGGCTGCTCCGGCGGGCCAAGCGGATCGCTGGCGTAGAAGGAGGAAACGGCCGCCAGTTGGCTGCCGGGCAGTGCGGCCAACGCCCGCAGTGCGGCGTGCAGTTGCTCGACCGGTGTCGCGAGGTTGCTGCCCAGCGCGATGTAGGCGCGCTCCATCTCAGTCGTCGCTGCCGCCCGATTGGCTGGCGGGACGGCGTTTGCGCGGGCTGCGCCGGCGCTTGCGCGGTGCGGCGCCGCCGTCTTCCTTGCTGAGGTCGCGAATCATGGTGCGACGGGTGCTGTCGTCCACCTCCTGATAGCGGGTCCACCAGTCGCCCAGGCCGCCGGTCTCCTCGCCGGCGCTTTCGCGCAGCAGCAGGAAGTCATAGCCGGCGCGGAAGCGCGGATTTTCCAGCAGCAGGTCGGCGCGCTTGCCTTGGCGGCGCGGCAGACGTTCCTGCATGTCCCAGATTTCGCGGATCGGCAGCGTGAAGCGTTTGGGCACTGCGATGCGCCGGCACTGCTCGGCGATCAGGTCGTGGGCGGCTTCCTGCATGGCAGGGATCGGCGGCAGGCCGCGCTCCTGCTGCTGGAGCACGCGTGCCGGCAGGGCCGGCCAGAGCAGTGCGGCGAGCAGGAACGCCGGGGTCACCGGCTTGCCGAGGCGAATGCGCTCGTCGGTGTTGATCAGCGCCTGGCGGATCAGTGTGCCGGTGTACTCGGGGTTTTCCTTCAGGGCCTGGGCGGTCGCCGGGAACAGCGGTGCGAACAGGTCGTAGTGCAGCAGCAGCTCGAAGGTGCGTTCGGCCCGGCCGGCGAGGAACAGCTTGAGCACTTCCTCGAACAGGCGTGCGGCGGGGATGTCGCGCAGTAGCGGCGCCAGTTCTCTGATGGGCGCGGCGCTGTGCTTCTCGATGTCGAAGTCCAGCTTGGCGGCGAAACGCACCGCGCGGAGCATGCGCACCGGGTCTTCCTGGTAGCGCTGGCGCGGGTCGCCGATCAGGCGCACCAGGCGATTGCGGATGTCCGGCACGCCGTGGGTGTAATCGAGGATGCGCTCGGTGACCGGGTCGTAGTAGAGCGCATTGATGGTGAAGTCGCGGCGCTGGGCGTCATCTTCCAGCGTGCCGTAGACGTTGTCGCGCAGGATGCGCCCGCTTTCGTGGTGGGCCGCCCGGTTGCTGTCCTCTTCGGCGTCATCGGCGCCATGGCCGGCTCGGAAGGTGGCCACCTCGATGATCTCGCGCCCGAAATGCACATGAACCAGGCGAAAGCGCCGGCCGATGATGCGTGCGTTGCGGAACTCGGCGCGCACCTGTTCGGGCGTGGCGCTGGTGGCCACGTCGAAATCCTTGGGCGGCAGCTCGAGCAGCAGGTCGCGGACGCAGCCGCCCACGGCGTAGGCCTGATAGCCGGCCTTCTGCAGTCGCTCCACCACCATCACGGCGTTGCGGCTGATACTGGAACGGTTCACGGAATGCTGGCGGCTGCCCAGCACCTGGGGCGTGCTGCGCGGTTGCGCGGCGCGACGCAAGGGGAATCGGAATGACTGGAACAGCTTCTTCAGCATGGGCGCTACTGTGTCGGGAAGGGGTAACCGGCAGGGGGCTGGGCGGGAACGCGCAGGGGGCGATCATGGCCGCCGGTGACTGCCGGGCATGCGATGGCCGGGAATTCTAGCACCGGGGTGGGGCAATCGGGAACGCAAGGTTATTGGCCAATGGAAAGGGGGAGCCGAAGCTCCCCCTGAAGTAGTGTTGCTGTTGTTGTTATTGTTTCGGCTGTTGGTGTTGTTATCGCCGAAGCGTAGGCCAGGCCGAAGCCCGCATACGCACCCCCAATCGGGGGCCAATAGCGAACGGATTACTTTGGTTGCTGACGTGGTCCTGATCGATGATCCGGCCATGCGCTTCGCTGCATCACAGGCAGTCTTGTTGTTTCGCATGTGCCCGGGGAAGCTCCATAGACCGTTCTGCTCCAAAATGATCAGTTTGCTGCGTCTCCGCCTTTTTATCGTTGTTATGCAGGAGTCGTTGCGTGTTGTTCTTGTTATGGAGTTTCTTGGTTTTTGTTGTTGTTGTGCCTGAGATAAAGCAGAAGTTGTGCCAGAAAAATAAAAAGCTTTGTTTTCAATGAGTTAGCTGAATCCGGTGACCGTTCGTGCAGGTTGGGGATGGCATTTTCGTTACCGTCGGAACCTGGGTGCGTTACCCGTCGGGTTGCCGGTAACACCCGCTGCGACTCAGGAGCCGCTGCCCACCCCCGTGCGGCGCCGTGGGATGCCCAGGCGCTGGCGACGTTCCCACAGGCACTTGCGGCTGATGCCCAGCTTGCGGGCCAGTTCGGTTTCGGTCATGTGGTCCTGATGCTCGAGGACGAAGTGTTGGAAGTAGTCTTCCAGCGAAAGATTCTCGGCGGGCTCGTTACGCGGTTGCGGCGAGAGCATCGAGCTGTCCGGGAAGTCCTCGTCGCCGACGCCCAGGCTGTCCAGTTCCAGGTCGATGCCCAGCAGGTCGGCCGGGATTTTCTCGCTTTCGCAGAGAATCACCGCACGCTCGATGGCGTTTTCCAGCTCGCGCACGTTGCCGGGCCAGGCATAGTGGGTGATGACCTGGCGGGCTTCTTCGGTGAAGTGCATCGGTGTGCGACCCATGCGGGCGCACTGGCGGGCCAGCAGGGTGTCGGCGAGTTCGATGACGTCGTTGCCGCGCTGGCGCAGCGGGGGCAGCTTCAGGGCGATGACGTGCAGCCGGTAGTAAAGGTCTTCGCGGAACTGGCCCAGCTTGGCCAGGCTTTTAAGGTCACGGTGCGTGGCGGCGATCAGGCGGACGTCGACCTTCTGCGACTGCACCGAGCCGACGCGGCGGATCTCGCCTTCCTGTAGCACGCGCAGCAGGCGCGCCTGTGCGTCCAGCGGCAATTCGCCGATCTCGTCGAGGAACAGGGTGCCCCCGTCGGCGGCTTCCACCAGGCCGGTGCGGCTGGCGCTGGCGCCGGTAAAGGCGCCCTTCTCGTGGCCGAATAGTTCCGACTCGATCAGGGTTTCCGGAATCGCCGCGCAGTTCACCGAGATCAGCGGCGCGCGGGCGCGGCGTGACAGATTGTGCAGGGCGCGGGCCACCAGCTCCTTGCCGGTGCCGGATTCGCCCTGGATCAGCACGGTGGAGTCGGTGGGTGCCACCTTGCGGATCTTGCCGAACAGGTCCTGCATCGCCGGGCAGGAGCCGATGATGCCGAGGTCGTTCGGGCTGGCCGGCTTCTCCTCGCGGGCCGGCGTAGCGGCTGGGACGGTGGCGGGACGCTCACTGAGAATGCGCGAAACGGCCTGCAGCATCTCGTCATGGTCGAACGGCTTGGCGATGTAGTCCACCGCACCGAGCTTCATGGAGTCCACCGCCGAGCGCAGGCTGGCATAGCTGGTCATGATCAGCACCGGCGTGCCTTCGGCCAGGCGGATCAGCTCGGTGCCGGGCGCGCCGGGCAGGCGCAGGTCGCTGATGATCAGGTCGAAGCCGGGAATGCTGTAGCGTTCCTGGGCCTCCTGCACGGAACCGGCCTCGCTCACCGCGTACTGGTTGCGCTCGAGCAGCCGGCGTAGGGCGGAGCGGATGATGGTTTCGTCTTCGACGATGAGAATGTGGGGCATGGAGCAGGGTTCTCCTCGACGGCTCAGGACGGGACGTTGATGGGCGTGACGTGACGCGGCAGGGTCACCCGGAAGCGGGTGCCGCGCTGGCGTTCCGGGTCGGCCGGACTGTCGATGGCGATGTGGCCATAATGCTCTTCCACGATCGAATAGACCAGCGCGAGGCCCAGGCCGGTGCCCTTGCCGGGATCCTTGGTGGTGAAGAAGGGTTCGAACAGGCGGTCCATGGCGCTCTTGGGGATGCCGCTGCCTTCGTCCTCCACGCACAGCACCACGCTGTGCTCGTCCGCCTCGCTGCTCACCCGGATGCTGCCACCCGGCTGGGAGGCGTCGCGGGCGTTGGACAGCAGGTTGATCAGCACCTGGGCGAGGCGCTGCGGATCGCCTTCCGCGCAGTGCTGCGGATTGCACAGGTTGAGGAACTGCACCTCGGTGCCTTCGCGGTTGAGTTGCAGCAGGGCGATGGCGTCGCGGGTGATCTCGGCCAGGCAGACGCGTTCGCTGCCTGGCTGACGCGCGCCGGCATGAGCGAAGTTCATCAGCGACTGGACGATGCGTGACACCCGCTTGGTCTGCTCGATGATCTGCGCGCTGCTTTCGGTAACTTCTGCGTCGCCGCTACGCTCCTCGCGCAGGTTCTGCGCCAGGCAGGCGATGCCGGTGATCGGGTTGCCGATCTCGTGGGCCACGCCGGCAGCCAGGCGGCCGATGCTGGCCAGGCGTTCGGCATGCACGAGTTTGTCCTCCAGGGCGCGGGTCGCGGTCTGGTCCTCGACCAGTAGCACCAGGCCCGTATGTCCTGGGGTCAGGGGTTCCTCAATGGCGGCCTTGTGCAGGTTCAACCAGCGCACCTCGCCATCCAGCAGCAGGCGGTGCTTGTGGATGTGTTCGTCGGGGGCGGCGATGAAGTCCATCAACAGGTCTCGCCAGGGCTCGTCGATGGCCGACAGCCGTTCGCCCAGCACACGCTGGGCGGGGATGCCGGTGAGTTCTTCCAGGCAGTGGTTCCACATGAGGATCTCGTGATCCTTGGCCAGGGAGCAGACCCCCACCGGCAGGTCCTGCAGGGTCTGTCGGTGGTAGCGGCGCAGGCTGTCCAGCTCGGCGGCCAGGCCGGTGAGGCGCGAGCGGTAGTCCTCCAGGCGGCTTTCGATGAAGTGGATGTCCTCGGAGACGTAGGCTTCGTTGCTCTTCTTGTAGGGCAGGAAGGTGGACACGATGTCCTGGGCGAAGCTGGGGCCCATCAGGCCGGACAGGTTGGCTTCGATCTGGTCGCGCAGGCGACGCAGGGCGTAGGGGCGGCGCTCGTCGAACGGCAGCTTCAGTTCATTGAGCGCGCGTTCCACTTCACGTTGGGCGGTTTTTGCGCCCAACGGCTTGCTCAGCTGCGAGGCGAAGTCCTGCGGCGAGGTGGCGATCAGCTCGCGGCGTGGCTGGCGCCGCACGTTGCCCACGGCGCAGGCTTCGGCGGCGCTGCGTTCGCGCGGATTCGGCTCGGTGAACAGCGACACCAGGGCGAAGACCAGTACGTTGGCGGTCAGCGAGGTGATGGCCGCCAGGTGCCAGCTGCTGTCATCCAGCACATAGATGAGGTCGAGGACGGGCAGGTACACCCCGGGCAGGTTGCCGACCAGCGGCAGCAGCATGCTCACCAGCCAGATGCCGAAGCCGGCCAGGAGACCGGCGATGAAGCCGCGCCGGTTGGCGCTTGGCCAGTAGAGCACTGCCAGCACGCCGGGGAGGAACTGCAGGGTGGCGACGAAGGAGACGATGCCCAGCGCCGACAGGTCGCGCTCGGCACCCAGCATCAGGTAGAAGCCGTAGCCGGCGAGAATGATGGCGACGATCAGGCTGCGGCGGGTCCATTTCAGCCAGGCGTAGATGTTGCTCTCGCCGCTGGGCTGGAACACCGGCAGCACCAGATGGTTCAGCGCCATGCCGGAGAGCGCCAGCGTGGCGACGATGATCAGGCCACTGGAGGCCGACAGCCCGCCGATGTAGGCCAGCAGGGTCAGCGCCGGGTTGTCCAGTGCGAGGCCGACGCCCAGGGTGAAGAACTCCGGGTGGGTCCCGGCGCCCAGCTTGAGCCCGGCCCACAAGATCAACGGCACTGGCAGGCTGATCAGCAGCAGGAACAGCGGCAGGCCCCAGCTGGCGGAAGCCAGGTTGCGCGGGCGCAGGTTCTCGGTGAAGGTCATGTGGTACATGTGCGGCATGACGATTGCCGATGCGAAGAACACCAGTAACAGGGTGCGCCAGGGGCCTTCCTGCAAGGGCGTGTGCAGTGTGGCGAGGGCTTCCTGGTTTTGCAGCAGCCAGGCTTCCAGGCCCTGGGGGCCGTCGAACACCCGATAGAGCGCATACAGGCCGATGCCGGCCAGAGCGCTGAGCTTGACTACCGATTCGAAGGCCATGGCGAACACCAGGCCTTCGTGCTTTTCCCGGGTGGCGATGTGCCGGGCGCCAAACAGGATGGTGAAGAGGATGATCAGCGCGCAGTAGCTGAGTGCCACCCGTGCGTGCGGCGGCTCTCGGGTGAGGATGCCGATGGCGTCGGTGACCGCCTGGATCTGCAATGCCAGCAGCGGCAGGATGCCGATCAGCATGAAGGTGGTGGTCAGCCCGCCGGCCCAGCTGCTGCGAAAGCGGAAGGCAAACAGGTCGGCCAGCGAGGACAGCTGATAGGTGCGGGTGATGCGCAGGATCGGCTGCAGCAGCACGGGTGCCAGCAGGAAGGCGCCGCTCACCCCGAGGTAACAGGCCAGGAAGCCATAGCCGTACTGGTAGGCCAGGCCCACCGAGCTGTAGAAGGCCCAGGCGCTGGCGTATACGCCCAGCGACAGCGTGTAGATCATCGGGTGGCGCACCAGACCGCGCGGAATCGCGCCGCGCTCGCTCAGCCAGGCGACGCCGAACAGGGCAAGCAGGTACAGCGCGCTGAGCAGCAGCAGCTGGCTGAGGTTAAAGCTCATCGGCATCGCGGTTGCTCAGCAGCAGGAAGGTGACGACGATCAGGATCAGCCACAGCAGGTACGGGCGGTACCAGGCGCTGCCCGGCTGGATCCAGCCGTCCATGATGGCCGGTGAGAACAGGTAGATGCCCACCACCAGAAGCAGGACCAGTCGATAGATGTACATGGTGGGGCAGGCTTCGCGGGTTGCGGTCGTCGGGCCCAACGTTATAAGCGATGGACGCCAGGCTGCAAGCGACGGTCGGTATTGCCGTTCGATTTCTGCGCGATAGGGCTAGCGAAGTTGCGCTTCGGCCAGGGTGGCTTGGCGGGGAATGCGTCCGGCGTCCCAGTGGGCGATACCCCAGGCCAGCACCTCCCGGGGAGTGGCTTGCTCCAGCGTGGGCTTGGGCGCCTGGCCCAGAGCACGCAGGGCTCGGCACAGCAGGGGTGCGGCCTGCTCGGCCGGCAGCGGCGGCGAGCGGTAACGCTTGCCCAGCTTGTGGCCATCCGGCTGGGTCAGCAGGGGGACATGCAGGTAGCGGGGCTGGGGCAGGCCGAGCAGTTCCTGCAGGTAGAGCTGGCGCGGCGTGTTGTCCAGCAGGTCGGCGCCGCGCACGATATCGGTCATGCCCTGGAACGCGTCATCCAGGACCACCGCCAGCTGGTAGGCGTAAAAGCCGTCGCGGCGCTGGATGATGAAGTCGCCCACCTCGCGACCCAGATGCTGGCGGAACGCGCCTTGCACCCGGTCAACAAAGGCGTATTCACGGTCCGGGACACGCAGGCGGATGGCGGCGTCGTGGCGGTCCAGATGCGCATCGCGGCAGGTGCCGGGATAAATCGCCTGGCCCTCGAGCTGCTTGCGCGAACAGTGGCAAGGATAGGCCAGGTCCTGCGCAAGCAGGCGGCCCACCACCTCGGCATAGGCCTCATGCCGGTCGCTCTGGCGCAGCACCGGACCATCCCATTCGAAACCGTAGGTTTCCAGGGTGTGCAGGATGGCATCCTGTGCGCCGGGTACTTCGCGGGGAGGGTCGAGATCTTCCATGCGCACCCGCCAGACGCCACCGACAGCGCGGGCGTCCAGATAGGAAGCCAGGGCGGCGACCAGTGAGCCGAAGTGCAGATAGCCGCTGGGCGTCGGGGCGAAGCGGCCGGTGTAGGCGGGACGTTGGGGCATGGGCATCGGAAACGAAACGGGGCGCCGCTGGCGCCCCGTTCGGGATCAGGAACCGATCTGCTTTTCCTTGATTTCCGCCAGGGTCTTGCAGTCGATGCACAGCGTGGCGGTGGGGCGGGCTTCCAGCCGGCGCAGGCCGATTTCGACACCGCAGGAGTCGCACCAGCCGTACTCGTTCTCTTCGATGAGGGTCAGCGTCTCGTCGATCTTCTTGATCAGCTTGCGCTCACGGTCGCGGGTGCGCAGTTCCAGGCTGAACTCTTCTTCCTGGCTGGCGCGGTCGGCCGGATCGGGGAAGTTGGCGGCTTCATCCTGCATGTGGGTCACGGTGCGATCCACTTCCTGCATCAGTTCCAGCTTCCACTTGTTGAGGATATCGGTGAAGTGAGCGCGCATGGCATCGCTCATGTACTCCTCACCCTTGGCCGGCTGGTAGGGCTCGAAGCCACGGTTGAGTTGGCCTTGTTGCTCTTTTGCTTTGGTGGGCATGGATGTCCGCCTCTCGCTTTCTCAATTCCCCAGACGTGGGGGAAAGTCCTTCCGGTCAGTTGCAAACCGGACCCCCGCGCATCAAAGCGGGCGAAATTACCAGAACGTACCGGGGTGCGCTACTCCCGGACGGTCGTAACTGCCCGCGGTGCTCATGGTTCGCTAGAATCGCCGGTTTTCCCCATCGCCACGGCGGGAGAGATTGCATTGCTCAGCTCCTTCAGCGCGCGCAGTCGCGCCATCGAACCCTTTCATGTCATGGCGCTGCTGGCGCGGGCCAATGAGCTCCAGGCGGCGGGCCATGACGTCATCCACCTGGAGATCGGCGAGCCGGATTTCACCACCGCCGATCCCATTGTTGCCGCCGGTCAGGCAGCCCTTGCCGCCGGCCACACCCGTTACACCTCGGCCCGCGGCCTGCCACAACTGCGTGAGGCGCTGGCCGGCTTCTATGCCGACCGTTACGGCCTGTCGCTGGACCCCGAACGCATCCTGATCACCCCCGGCGGCTCCGGCGCGCTATTGCTGGCCAGCAGCCTGCTGGTCGATCCCGGCAAGCACTGGTTGCTGGCCGATCCGGGCTATCCCTGCAACCGGCATTTCCTGCGACTGGTCGAAGGCGCGGCACAGCTGGTGCCGGTTGGCCCGCAGACGCGTTATCAACTGACCGCTGAACTGCTGGAAGGTTACTGGAATGCGGACAGTGTAGGCGCCCTGGTGGCGTCGCCGGCCAATCCGACCGGAACGCTGCTGCGCCGCGACGAGCTGGCGGCCCTGTCCGCGGCTGCGTGCGCACGCGGCGGTCACCTGGTGGTTGACGAGATCTACCACGGTCTGACGTACGGTACGGACGCGCACAGCGTGCTGGAGGTGGATGACGACGCCTTCGTGCTCAACAGCTTTTCCAAGTACTTCGGCATGACCGGATGGCGCCTGGGCTGGCTGGTGGCACCCCCCGCGGCCGTGCCGGAGCTGGAAAAACTGGCGCAGAATCTCTATATCAGCGCCTCCACCGTGGCCCAGCACGCCGCGCTGGCCTGCTTCGCGCCGGCCACCCTGGAGATCCTCGAGGCGCGGCGCGGCGAATTCGCCCGGCGCCGCGACTACCTGCTACCCGCCCTGCGCGAGCTGGGTTTCCGGATCGAGGTGGAGCCGGAGGGCGCCTTCTATTTATATGCGGATATCTCGGCGTTCGGTGGCAACGCCTACGACCTGTGTCGCCATCTGATCGAAACCGAGTACGTCGCCGTCACGCCCGGCATCGACTTCGGCCATCACTTGGCCGACCGGCATGTGCGTTTCGCCTATACCCAGAGCCTGCCGCGCCTGGAAGAAGCCGTGGCGCGCATTGCCCGGGGATTGCGCAGCTGGCGGCCCCATGCACTTTGAGCGACCGCTGGAGCGGGGGCGCCTGCGTCGTCGCTACAAGCGCTTCCTGGCTGACGTGGTGACCGAGCAGGGCGAGGAGTTGTGCATCCACTGCCCGAACACGGGTTCGATGCTCAACTGCATGCAGGCGGACGGGCGCGTGTGGTTCAGTCGCAGCGATGATCCCCGGCGCAAGCTACCCGGCACCTGGGAGTTGAGTGAAACGCCGCATGGCCGGCTTGCCTGCATCAATACCGCGCGGGCCAATCCGCTGGTCGAGGAGGCGCTGCGTGGGGGCGTCATTCGCGAGTTGGCCGGCTTCGATGGCCTGCGCCGCGAGGTGCGCTACGGCGTGGAAAACAGCCGGATCGACTTCTGCCTGGATTTTGCTGGTGAGGCAGTGTACGTGGAGGTGAAAAGCGTCACCCTTGGCTACGCCGGCGAGGCGGTGGCGGCCTTTCCGGATGCACGCACCGAGCGCGGCGCGCGCCATCTGCGCGAGCTGGCGGCCCTGGCGCGCAGTGGTATCCGTGCGGTGCAGCTGTATTGCGTGAACCTGTCCGGCATCGAGGCGGTCCGTGCCGCCGAGGAGATTGACCCTGCCTACGCGGCGGCGCTGCGCGAAGCGAAGCGCGCCGGTGTGGAGGTGCTGGCCTACGGCGCCGAGCTGACCCCAGATAGCATCAGCCTGGTGCGGCAGTTGGAGGTGCTTTAGGGGTCGACCCAGATGCCTTGCGCGTTCTCTTCACAGGGAATCAAGTTCAGCTCCTGCCCCACGCAGGGACCGGAGACGCATTCGCCGGTCTCGATGCTGAACAGGGCGCCGTGGCTGGCGCACTGGATGAGCGTGCCGCTTTGATCCAGGAAGCGGTCCGCCTGCCATTCCAGGGGCGTGTTGCGGTGCGGGCAGCGATTCTCGTAGGCATATACACGGCCAGCGCGGCGCACGGCCAGCACGCGGGTGCCGGGCAGGCTGAAGCCGCGGCTCTGGCCTTCGGCCAGTTCTTCGGGGGCACACAGTCGAATCATGGGGGACCTCTGCGGGTGAGGCCGCGCATTATCCAGCCCTGCCGGCAAATGCCAAGCGGCCGGCCGACTGATCGGCTGACAAACGGAAACTTATGCTTCGCCGCGTGGGTTCGTTTCATAAAGGGAGATCGACATGCGTCTGATAGTGCTGGCCATGCTCTGGCTGCTGACCGGTTGCCAGCAGCTGCCGCCGCTGCCGAGCGGGCAGATCGACAATGGAATCGTCGATCTGCGGAGCGGCGAGCGATTAACCCCCGAACAATTGGTAGGCGAGCTGGCCAGGGCGGACTGGGTGCTGGTCGGCGAACGCCACGATCACCCGGATCATCACGTCTTGCAGCGCTGGCTGCTGGAGGCGCTTGCGCAGCGGCGCCAGACCGGCAGCCTGTTGCTGGAAATGCTCAACCCCGATCAGCAGGCGCGCGTGGATGCCGTGCGCGCCCGCTGGGCGGCGGGTGAACGCCCTGGAGACCTGGTCGAGGCGCTGGCCTGGCAGCCTGGCTGGGATTGGGCGTTGTATGGCGAGCTGGTGGAGTACGCGCTGGGGCTGCCCAGTCCGCTGCTGGCGGCCAACCTGGATCGCAGCGAAATCCTCGACATTTATCGACGCCAGCCACAGCTGGGCGGCCAACGCAGCGGTGCGCCGGCGGTATTGGCCGCGCTGGATGTCCAGATCCGGGAGTCGCATTGCGGAATGCTGCCCGAGTCGCAGGTGCCGGCCATGCGCCTTGTCCAGCAGCAGCGCGACCGGCGCATGGCCGAGCGTCTGTTGCAGGCGCCACGGCCGGCCCTGTTGTTCGCGGGTGCCTTCCATGTGCGCCGTGATCTGGGCGTGCCGTTGCATCTCGACGACCTCGGGGCACGGGGCGTGACCCGAGTGCTGATCCTCGCCGAGGAGGGGGCCGACCTCAGCGAGCGGCAGGCGGATTTCGTCTGGTATACCCGCGCTCTGCCGGAAAAGGATCACTGTGCAGAATGGCGGGAACGGCGGCCCTGAGGCGTTGAGTGGGGCGCGTGGTCGGCGGACAAAAAAAGACCCGGCGGGTGCCGGGTCTAAAACCGTGATTAGCCTGATGAGGAGATAGTCTGAAGAACCGCCGCCCGGTTGGGGCCACCTGCTCTTGCAGCTTACCGGCTGATCTCGCGATCAGTTGAAGCTAATAATAACGATTATCATTTGATAGTCAAGCGCGGTTGTGTTGCCGGCGCTTCAGTGTTTCGAGGCGGGTCTGGGAGGCCGCTGCTCCAGGGCCGCGTTTAGCGCTGCCTTGTGGTCATGCGGCAGTTGGCTCCAGGGGATGTCCAGAAGCGCGCCCTCGATGGCATACAGCAGGACGCGGGATGCGCGAAACCCACGGGCCTGCACGGCTCGGTAGGCGTCTACCGAGCCGAGTCGGCGCAGATCATCGAGGTTGTGAATGCCGCTGGCGTGCAGCCATTGTGCAGATGTCTTGCCCAGGTTCTTCAGGCGCAGCAGTTCGTCGTTCATCGTGCCTCCTTGCCAGTGGCAAGTGTAGCGGCTGGCCCCGGGGAGGGGCCGGCCGCCGGCGAACGGACGGATCAGAGCCCTGGCAGGCGCTGGCGCAGATCGGCGATGGCCTGTTCCAGGCCGCTGCCATCCTGCGTGTTGATGACCCGCTGGCGGGATAACTCGTCTTCGGCGAGGGGCTCACGCGAGGCCTGCTGCGCATGCATCACTTCCAGGGTGGCGTCGGACGGATCGCCGCCCTCGCGCTGGCGCTGCGCCAGACGCTGCTCAAGAACCGGTTCGGGCGCCTGGCAATCCAGGATCAGAAAGGGCACGCCATTCTCTTCGGCAACGTGCCGTGCGGCGTCCCGTTGCGTGCGCTTGAGAAAGGTGGCGTCGAGAACCACCGGATAGCCGGCGCGCAGCGCCAGGCTGGCCAGGTCGGCCAGGCGCTGGTAGGTGGCCTGGCTGGCGCTGGCCTGATAGATGCCACTGGCGAGTTGGCCCTGCTGGTCATTGGGCTGACTGCCGAACAGCCGCTTGCGCTCAACGTCCGAACGCAAGCGGATGGCGCCCAGTTCTTCCACCAGGCGCAGCGAGACATGGCTCTTGCCTACGCCAGCCACACCGTGGGTGATGGCCATGAAGCGCGAGGGAATGGCGCAGTATTGTTCGGCCAGGCTGGCGTAGCGGCGGTATTCGGCCAGGGCGGTGGCCTGACAGGTGGCATCCGGCTCGTGACTGAGGCTGAGCAGATTGATCTTGGCGCGAACCAGGGCGCGATAGGCCTTGTAGAAATTGAACAGTTCCAGGGCGGCGTAATCGCCGGTGAGTTCCAGCCAGCGATTCACGAAGCGCCGGGCCAGGGCCTTGAGGCCGCGCGATTCCAGGTCCATGGCCAGGAAGGCGGAGTCGGCGACGATGTCGGTCAGGCGGAACGGTTCATTGAACTCGATGCAGTCGAAGAGCACGACCTCGCCGTCCAGCAGGGTGGCGTTGCCCAGGTGGATGTCGCCGTGGCATTCGCGAATGAAGCCATCGGCCTTGCGTGTGGCCAGCAGCGGATACAGACGCTGGTAGGTGCTCTGTGCCCAGTGCTCGAGGGTGTCCAGCTGAGCCAGATCGGCCGCATCGGTGAGCAACGGACGGATCTGGTCAAAATTCTGCTGCACCGGCGCCATAACCGCCTCGGGTGTACCCAGGGCATGCTCGACCGGAACACGAGGTGCCTGCAGGTGGAAGTGCGCGATCAATTCGGCCAGGGCATCGATGTGCTCGCTGCGCAGCTCGCCGCGGCTCTGCAGCTCCGCCAGTAGCTGGCTCTGCGGGAACTGGCGCATCTGCAGGGCATATTCGATGACCGGAGTGTCGCTGCCGAACTGTGGGGCCTGTTCGCTGCCGCAGATCGGCAGAACCTGTCGGTAGAGCGACGGCGCGAGACGCTGGTTGAGACGCAGCTCCTCGTTGCAGAAGTGCTGGCGACTTGCCAGTTCGGTGAAGTCGAGGAAGCCGAAATTCACCGGCTTCTTGATCTTGTAGGCGTAGGGGCCGGTGAGCAGAACCCAGGAGATGTGGGTTTCGATGACCTGGAAACCGTCCACGGGGTGGGGGTAAAGGGCTGGATTTTGCAGGGCGGAGATCAGGGCTAGGCTCACGGGTCAGTCCTTACGTCTCGTCAGGAAAAGGCGACATTATGGCGGCTGTGCCGGCCTGCGGGAAACTCTGCGACCTTTTTTCATGTCTTAGCTCGATCATCCGGGCCTTACCGGCTCAGGCCATCCATTACCCATTTTGCGAACGACTTACCCACAGCCACGGCCGGTGGCCGTCTGCGCACTGTGGATAAACTGCGTATAATCCGCCGCCATGAAGCATTCCCCTACTCCTCGTTCCCGTGGCAAGAAACCTTCCAGGCCTCGCCGTAGATGGCTTGGCTGGGTGGTCAAGCTGGGTCTGGTCGGCCTGGTGGTACTGGCCGGTTTTGCCATCTATCTCGATGCGGTCGTGCAGGAGAAATTCTCCGGCAAGCGCTGGACCGTGCCAGCCAAAGTCTACGCGCGGCCGCTGGAGGTATTCGGCGGGCTCAAGCTGAGCCAGGCGGATTTCCTGCGCGAGCTGGAAGCGCTCGGCTATCGACGTGAGTCGAGCGTGGCCGGGCCGGGCGCCTTCGCCGTGACCGGGGGCGCCGTAGAGCTGCAGACGCGCGGCTTCCAGTTCTACGAGGGCGCCGAATCGCCTCAGCATATTCGCGTGCGCTTCGCCGGTGACCGGGTCGCAAGCATGAGCCGTCCGGGCGGCGGCGAGCTGGCCGTGGTGCGTCTGGAGCCGCTGCTGATCGGCGGTATCTACCCGGCGCATCAGGAAGACCGCATTCTGATCAAGATCGACGAGGTGCCGCCGCTGCTGGTCGATGCGCTGGTGGCCGTCGAGGATCGCGAGTACTTCAATCATTTCGGTGTGTCGCCCAAGTCCATCGCCCGGGCCATGTGGGTCAACGTCAGTGCCGGTGGCCTGCGCCAGGGCGGCAGCACCCTGACCCAGCAACTGGTTAAGAACTTCTTCCTGACCAGCGAGCGCACGCTCAGCCGCAAGGCGATGGAAGCGGCGATGGCCCTGCTGCTGGAGCTGCATTACGACAAATGGGAGATTCTCGAGGCCTACCTCAACGAGGTGTTCCTCGGTCAGGACGGCCAGCGCGCCATCCACGGCTTCGGCCTGGCCAGCCAGTACTACTTTGGCCAGCCGCTCTCCGAACTCAAGGCGCATCAGGTGGCCCTGCTGGTCGGCATGGTGAAGGGGCCCACCTACTACAACCCCCGACGCCAGCCCGAGCGGGCGCTGGCTCGCCGCAATCTGGTGCTCGACCTGATGGTCGAGCAAGGCAACCTGGATGTCGCCCAGGCGGCCCAGGCCAAACAGCAGCCGCTGGGTGTCACACCGCGCGGCCGGTTGGCCGATACCTCCTTCCCGGGCTTCCTCGACCTGGTCAAGCGTCAACTGCGTGAGGACTACCAGGAACAGGACCTCACCGAGGAAGGGCTGCGCATTTTCACCAGCTTCGATCCACTGCTGCAGTTGAAGGCCGAGGAAGCCCTGGCCGAGACGCTGCAACGGTTGGGCGCGCGCAAGGGCGTCGATGAGATCGAGGCGGCCATGGTGGTCGCCAACCCGGAAACGGGGGAGTTGCAGGCGCTGATCGGCGGTCGCCAGCCGCGCTTCGCGGGCTACAACCGTGCGCTGGATGCGGTGCGCCCGATTGGCTCGCTGGTGAAGCCAGCGGTGTATCTGGCCGCGCTGGAGCGGCCCAGTCAGTACACACTGACCTCGCTGATCGAGGACGAGCCGTTTTCCGTGACCGCGCGCGACGGTCAGGTCTGGCAGCCCCAGAACTACGATCAGAAGGCTCATGGCACCGTCTACCTGTACCAGGGGCTGGCCAACTCCTACAACCTGTCCACGGCCAGGCTCGGTCTCGACTTGGGCGTCGAGAATGTACTGCGCACCCTGCAGCGCCTGGGCGTGTCACGGCAATGGCCGGCCTACCCCTCGATGTTGCTCGGCGCGGGCGGCCTGACACCGATGGAGGTGGCCGGCATGTACCAGACGCTGGCCAACGGCGGCTTCAATACGCCGCTGCGGGCCATTCGCAGCGTGCTCGACGGCAATGGCGAACCGCTCAAGCGTTATCCGTTCGAGATCCAGCAACGTTTCGATCCTGGCGCGATCTATCTGATTCAGAACGCTATGCAGCGCGTCATGCGCGAGGGTACCGGTCGCTCCGTCTACAACCAGTTGCCGACATCCCTGACGCTGGCCGGCAAGACCGGGACCAGTAATGACTCGCGCGACAGCTGGTTCGCCGGTTTCAGTCAAGACCTGCTGGCGGTCGTCTGGATGGGGCGTGACGACAACGGCTCAACGCCGCTGACCGGCGCCAGTGGAGGGTTGCAGGTCTGGACGCGGTTCATGGCCAAGGCCGATCCGATGCCGCTGGAGATGCCGGTACCGGACAACATCGTGCTGGCTTGGGTGAATGCGCATACCGGCGAGGGTTCCGCCGAACATTGTCCGGATGCCGTGCAGATGCCCTACATCCGCGGCAGCGAGCCGCTGCCGGGCGTCTCCTGTGGGATCCCGCCGGCCGAATCGGTCATGGATTGGGTGCGCGGTTGGCTGAACTGACGACAGAGGTGTGCTTGTGAACAGATGGCTTGTCACCGTGGCGGTTCTGCTGGTGCTCTCGGGCTGTGCGAGCAATCCGCGCGGGGTGGTCCCGGTGCAGGAGAATGGCGCCTCGATCTATCAGGAGCAGGAGTGGATGGGCGCCGAGCCGCTTGGTCGTCAGCCCACGCCGCGCACGCCCGCTGCGGCTCCCGCGCCCGTCGAGGAGGAAGATGCCGGTGTCGTGGTGATGGTGCCGCAGGATGCCGGTTCGGCACCGCTGCAGACCGCACCGGGTGCCATTGCGTTTCCCGGCGCAGGGCAAGGGCAGTCGACCGGTGGGGTGTCTCCGGTGATATCCGCATCGCCGCGCGTGCCGGCACCGACCGGGATTCCCCAGGGTGAGCTGGCGCCGGATGAGCAGTTGGACGGTCCGGTCCTGGCGCTGCTCACATCCGCCCGGCAGATGCAGAATGGAGGGGACCTGAATGGCGCCGCCTCCAGTCTGGAGCGCGCACAGCGCATCGCTCCCCGCGAGCCGCAGGTGCTCTACCGGCTGGCGGACTTGCGCCTGGCGCAGGGTGATCCTGCCCAGGCCGAGCAGTTGGCCCGCCGGGCGCTCACCTACGCCGGTGGTCGACCCGCGCTGCAGGCCAGTCTCTGGGAGCTGATCGCCAAGGCCCGTGAGCGTCAGGGCGATCCCGCCGGGGCCGCGCAGGCCCGACAACGAGCCAAGGTGAGCAGTTGATGGACAATCGAGTTTCGGCCGTCGCCGATCAGTTGTTGTTGATCGAGCGGGAGCTGCGGCTGCTGGGGTGGTGGAGTAGCGTCCCGCCGAGTGCCCAAGCCTTGTCCAGTGAGCAGCCGTTCTGTGTGGACACCCTCGAATTGCATCAGTGGCTGCAGTGGATCTTCCTGCCGCGCATGAAGATCCTGGTGGAGAGTGGTCGTCCATTGCCGGCCGTTTCCGGCATCACGGAAATGGCCGAAGTGGTGTATGCCGAGCGACTCGGCGAGGTGCGCACCCTGCTGGTGGCCCTGACGGAATTTGATCGCCTGATCACCGCGGGCAACTGATCCTCAGTCGTTCCCGCGTGTCGCGGATCAATACCTCCCGCTCGGCTTCGTCCAGCGGCCGTGGGGAGCCTGCGGCATCAGCCAGTCTCAGGCGTGGCCGGTCGCGCAGCATTGCCAGTTGTTCCTCCAGCGTTCTGCAGCGCTGCTGGCGTGCCTGCTCCTCCCTGAAGGCATCCCGGCGCAGAACGTCGTTGAAGCGGCGTTGCTCTGCGGCCGCGCGTTGCGCGGTATTGTCTCTTCGCTGCTGGCTGGGGCCGGGCGATGGTGCGCTGGGCAGGGGCTGTGCTTGCGTACTGTGCAGTGCGCTGGGGCGGTCGCTGAAATGGCGGATGCCATGCTCGTCCGTCCAGCTGTGGACGGCAGCCGCCAGGGCAGACGAGGCGTTGAGCAGCAGCAGGGTAGAAAGCAGTGGATGCATGGTAGGTTCCGGGTGGGTGGAGCGTGCCTGAATAACAGATGACGGACGGCTCTGTCGGCGCGAGGGCGCACAATGCCCGCCTCGCAGCACGTGCGACTTGACTTGCTCGCGCCTTATCCGAACAATTCCACGCTCGCTGCATCTTGAGCCGACGGCTCCGATTCACGCGACTCGAGGCGCCTACCCGTGCCGAATCTGTAACACCCGCAACGCGTTACCTCGCGCTGGGTGGGAGCCATCCGCAACACACCAGGGTTGCTCCCAGTACTTGCTCAGTAGAGCTGTTTCCATTTGCGGCCAACCGTCGCACATGCTCTGCCGAGGAGTAGACCTAAACAGGCTGCCTGGCCCCAGGCGGCATTCTGGCGTTCTAGAGGGGAATAACGTGGAGCTTCTATCCGGCGCTGAAATGGTCGTCCGCTTCCTGCGCGACGAAGGCGTGAAATATGTTTACGGGTACCCGGGCGGTGCCCTGCTGCACATCTACGATGCACTGTTCAAGGAAAAGGAAATCACCCATATCCTGGTCCGCCACGAACAGGCCGCCACTCACATGGCCGACGGCTATGCTCGCGCCACCGGCAAGGCCGGCGTGGTGCTGGTGACCTCCGGTCCTGGTGCGACCAATGCCATCACCGGTATTGCCACCGCCTACATGGACTCCATTCCGATGGTGGTGATCTCCGGCCAGGTGCCCAGCACCATGGTTGGCACCGACGCCTTCCAGGAAACCGACATGGTCGGCATTTCCCGGCCGATCGTGAAGCACAGCTTCATGATCAAGCATCCCTCGGAGATTCCCGAAACCCTGAAGAAGGCGTTCTACATCGCCGAGTCCGGTCGTCCCGGCCCGGTGGTGGTGGACATTCCCAAGGACATGGGTACTCCGGGCGAAAAATACGAATACGTCTACCCGAAGAAGGCCAAGCTGCGCTCATACAGCCCGGCGGTGCGAGGCCATTCCGGACAGATCCGCAAGGCCGCGGAAATGCTGCTGGCCGCCAAGCGTCCGGTGCTCTACTCCGGCGGCGGTGTGATCATGGGCAATGCGTCCGCGCAGCTCACCGAACTGGCGCAAATGCTCAACCTGCCGGTCACCAATACCCTGATGGGCCTCGGTGGCTACCCTGGCAGCGACCGCCAGTTCATCGGCATGCTCGGCATGCATGGCAGCTACACCGCCAACGTGACCATGCACCATGCCGACGTGATCCTCGCCGTCGGCGCGCGTTTCGATGATCGCGTGGTCAACGGCCCGGCCAAGTTCTGCCCGAATGCCAAGGTCATCCACATCGACATCGACCCGGCCTCCATCTCCAAGACCATCAAGGCCGACATCCCGATCGTCGGTCCGGTGGACAGCGTGCTGACCGAGATGGTCGCCGTGCTCAAGGAAATCGGCCAGACGCCGAACAAGGACGCGGTGGCCAGTTGGTGGAAGCAGATCGACGAGTGGCGCGGCAGCGGCCGGCTGTTCCCCTACAACGAGGGAGACGGCTCGATCATCAAGCCGCAGAAGGTCATCGAGACCCTTTATGAAGTCACCAAGGGCGATGCGTTCGTGTCGTCCGACGTGGGCCAGCACCAGATGTTCGCTTGCCAGTACTACCGCTTCGACAAGCCCAATCGCTGGCTGAACTCCGGCGGCCTGGGCACCATGGGCTTCGGTCTGCCGGCGGCCATGGGCGCCAAGCTGAACTTCCCGGATGTGGACGTGGCGTGCGTGACCGGCGAGGGCAGCATCCAGATGAACATCCAGGAGCTGTCCACCTGCCTGCAGTACGACCTGCCGGTGAAGATCGTCAATCTCAACAACGGCGCGCTGGGCATGGTGCGTCAGTGGCAGGACATGCAGTACAACAGCCGCTACTCGCATTCCTACATGGAATCGCTGCCTGACTTCGTCAAGCTGGCCGAAGCCTATGGCCACGTCGGCATGCGCATCACCGAGCTGAAGGATCTCAAGCCGAAGATGGAAGAGGCCTTCGCCCTCAAGAACCGCCTGGTGTTCCTCGACATCGCGGTGGATACCAGCGAGCACGTCTACCCGATGCAGATCAGGGACGGCGCGATGCGCGACATGTGGCTGAGCAAGACGGAGCGGACCTGAGCATGCGACACATCATCTCCCTGCTGCTGGAAAACGAACCGGGCGCCCTGTCCCGCGTGGTCGGCCTGTTCTCCCAGCGCAACTACAACATCGAAAGCCTGACCGTGGCGCCGACCGAGGATCCGACCCTGTCGCGCCTGACGCTGACTACCATCGGCCACGAGGAGGTGATCGAGCAGATCACCAAGAACCTCAACAAGCTGATCGAGGTGGTAAAGCTGGTAGACCTGTCGGAAAGCGCCCACATCGAGCGCGAGCTGATGCTGGTCAAGGTCAAGGCCACCGGCGCCCAGCGCGCCGAGGTCAAACGCACCACCGACATCTTCCGTGGGCAGATCGTCGACGTGACGCCGAGCGTCTATACCATCCAGCTGGCCGGCACCAGCGACAAGCTGGACAGCTTCATCCAGGCCATCGGCACCACGTCGATCCTGGAGACCGTGCGCAGCGGTGTCACCGGGATTGCCCGTGGCGACAAAGTGCTGAGCATCTGACGTTTTATTGAAGTGGCCCAGACGGCCAGATACCGAGGAAATTTCATGAAAGTTTATTACGACAAAGACTGCGACCTCTCCATCATCCAGGGCAAGAAGGTCGCCATCATCGGTTACGGTTCGCAGGGCCATGCGCATGCGTGCAACCTGAAGGACTCCGGTGTGGATGTCACTGTCGGTCTGCGTGCCGGTTCTTCCTCCATCGCCAAGGCCAAGAACCATGGTCTGAAAGTCGCCGAAGTGGCCGAGGCGGTCGCCCAGGCCGACGTGGTGATGGTGCTGACCCCGGATGAGTTCCAGGGCAAGCTGTACCGCGAGGAGCTGGAGCCGAACCTGAAGAAGGGCGCCACCCTGGCCTTCGCCCACGGTTTCTCCATCCACTACAACCAGGTGGTGCCGCGCGCCGACCTGGACGTGATCATGATCGCCCCGAAGGCACCGGGTCACACCGTGCGTTCCGAATTCGTGCGCGGCGGCGGCATCCCTGACCTGATCGCCGTCTACCAGGACGCTTCCGGCAATGCCAAGAATGTCGCTCTGTCCTACGCGTCTGGCGTGGGTGGCGGCCGTACCGGCATCATCGAAACCACCTTCAAGGACGAAACCGAAACCGACCTGTTCGGCGAGCAGGCCGTGCTGTGCGGCGGTTGCGTCGAGCTGGTCAAGGCCGGTTTCGAAACCCTGGTCGAAGCCGGTTACGCGCCGGAAATGGCCTACTTCGAGTGCCTGCACGAGCTGAAGCTGATCGTCGACCTGATGTTCGAAGGCGGCATCGCCAACATGAACTACTCGATCTCCAACAACGCCGAGTACGGTGAGTACGTCACCGGTCCGGAAGTGATCAACGAGCAGTCCCGTGCCGCCATGCGCAACGCCCTGAAGCGCATCCAGAACGGCGAGTACGCCAAGATGTTCATCAGCGAAGGCGCCACCAACTATCCGTCGATGACCGCCTACCGCCGCAACAATGCTGCCCATGGCATCGAAGTGGTCGGCGAGAAGCTGCGCGCCATGATGCCGTGGATCGCTGCCAACAAGATCGTCGACAAGAGCAAGAACTAAGCGCTTGCACGATCCGAAAAGACGCGGCCTGGTGCCGCGTTTTTTCGTTGTTCTCGAAGCATCTGGTATAAAGCCCGGCGGTGATATCCGGCATACACTGGATCACTGTCTTCTTCCTTCTGTTTCAAGGTAATCGTCCATGAGCGAAAGTCCCGAGGAGCCGAACAAGGACTCCGCCGTTGAAAGCCTGCTGCCGATCGACGAGCACGTCGAGGAGGGCCAGGATGCAGAAGGGCGCAAGGTGCGTCACCGTGGCGTCTACCTGCTGCCCAACCTGTTCACCACCGCCAACCTGTTCGCCGGCTTCTTCGCCATCGTCAGTGCCATGAACGGCAAGTTCGAGGTGGCGGCCATCGCCATTTTCGTCGCGATGCTGCTGGACAGCCTGGATGGTCGCGTGGCACGCCTGACCAACACCCAGAGTGCCTTCGGCGCAGAATACGATTCGCTGTCGGACATGGTGGCCTTCGGTCTGGCGCCGAGCCTGCTCGCCTATCAGTGGGCGCTCTCGGAGCTGGGCAATGTCGGCCTGACCGTAGCCTTCATCTACGCCGCCTGTGCCGCACTGCGTCTGGCTCGTTTCAACACGCAGATCGGCAAGGTCGACAAGAAGTGGTTCGTGGGTCTCGCCAGTCCGGCGGCGGCCGGTGTGGTGGCTGGTACCGTCTGGGCCTTGAAGGATTTCGGTGTTGAGGGCGTCGACATGCCTGTCGCCACCGTCATGCTGTTTGCCCTGCTGGTGGCGTTGGCCGGCGTGCTGATGGTCAGCAACATCAAGTACTACAGCTTCAAGGATCTGGACCTGAAGGGGCGCGTACCCTTCGTGGCTATTCTTGTCGTGGTGCTGGTGTTCGCTGTGGTGTTCAGCGACCCGCCGCGAGTGCTGCTGCTGATCTTCCTGGCCTACGCGGTATCCGGCCCGGTGCAGTTCGTGCTTCAGCTTCGTCGTCGCCAGGGGCGCGCGGGGCAAGAATAAGGTCTGTTCCAATCTCGCTCGCGGGTGCATCATGCGCCCGTTGAGCGAGGTAAGCAGTATGTTGATCAAGTCCCCCCCTTCAAGTGACTGTCGCGAAGGCGAGGTCACCCCCGAATCTGTCTATCTTTCCCGTCGCCGGCTGATGCAAGGCGCGTTGCTGGGTGTTGCCAGTGGCGCACTGCCTAGTGTCGGCTGGGCGCAGTACTCCGACGTGGAGCCGGCCATTGCGCCGCCCTGGCTGCAGCGGCGCCTGGCCGACGTGCAGTGGTCGTCTTCGGATGAGCGGGTCGCTCCCTTCAACGTTGCCAGCCAATACAACAACTTCTACGAGTTCGGGCCGGGCAAGACCGACCCGGCACGCTACGCCTCGGCGATGCAGACCGAACCCTGGTCGGTTCGCATCGATGGCTTGGTGGCCAAGCCGGGTACTTACGATCTGGACCAGCTCTGTGCACAGAGCCGATTGCAGGAGCGGATCTACCGGCTTCGTTGTGTAGAAGCCTGGTCGATGGTGATTCCCTGGCTGGGGTTTCCACTGGCAGACCTCATCCGGCGGGTCGAGCCGTTGGGTGATGCCCGCTACGTGCGTTTCGAAACGCTCCATAGGCCGGTGGAAATGCCCGGTACCCGGTCGCGGTTCTCGGTGATCGACTGGCCCTATGTGGAGGGGCTGCGGATGGATGAGGCGATGCATCCGTTAACGATCCTGGCAGTCGGGATGTATGGCCGCGTGTTGCCTAACCAGAACGGTGCGCCTCTGCGTCTGGTGGTGCCATGGAAGTATGGCTTCAAAAGCATTAAATCGATCGTGCGTATCAGCTTCGTCAGCGAGCAACCGGAGAGCTCCTGGATGGGTATTGCCCCTGACGAGTATGGCTTCTACGCCAATGTGAACCCCTCGGTCAGCCATCCGCGCTGGTCCCAGGCCCAGGAGCGCCGTCTGCCCAATACGTTGTTCAGCCCTAACGTGCGGCCGACCGAGTTATTCAACGGCTATGGTGAACAGGTTGCGGACCTCTACCGGGGCATGGATCTGCGGAAGCATTACTGATGAAACATGCCTGGTTGCGTATTGCCGTTTTCCTCGTTGCGCTGGGTGTGCCGCTCTATTGGTTGTACCTCGGTTGGCTGCTGGCCCTCGGTCCCGAACCGGGTAAGTGGCTATTGGACCATTTGGGGCAGGGGGCGCTTGTGTTGCTGTTGCTCACGCTGGCCATGACGCCGCTGTCACGACTGACAGGCTGGCCACACTGGCTGGCGATCCGGCGACAGCTGGGGTTGTGGAGTTTCGCGTACGCCACCCTGCATATTGCCTGCTTTGTATTGTTCATCATGGGTGCCCAATGGCAGCGCCTGCCCGCGGAGCTGCTGGAAAGACCTTATGTGATGGTAGGGGCGCTGGCTTTCCTGGGGTTGCTGGCGCTGGCTCTGACTTCTAACAGGTGGAGCATGCGTCGCCTAGGGGCCGGTTGGAAGAGCTTGCACCGCCTGGTCTATCCGATTCTGCTCGTGGTTCTGCTGCACATGCTCTGGGTTGTGCGCTCCGACCTAGGGTTGTGGGCGCTCTATATGTGCCTCGCTAGTGCGCTGCTGTTTTTCCGCACCCCTTGGGGGCGGCGTTGGCTGGGCAGGGTGGTAGCTGCTCGGCGCAATTTGGTTCAGTGAGTCAAATAGTGGTTGACGGTCTGCTGGATAGGCTTATAATGCGCCCCACTTCCAGCGCAGAGCTGCTGAAAACTCCTTGTAAATCAACGAGTTGGATTTTCGGATCTGCCTGGTGGGGCTCGCTAGAGGAAGCGGGCTGCTGGTCGAGGTGGGGTTGAGAGCGGTCACTTATACACATCTGACGCTCCCAAGGCCGCCAGCCGTTTAGAGTCGAGTGAGCGCGCGATTCAGACAAAAAAAATACCGTTAGAATGAGTAGCAATCATACCAGATGTTCTCCACGCTAATCTCTACGGTCTATCTCGCACGCCGCCCCCCGGCCCGA
>NZ_JRUD01000012.1 GCF_000802425.1 Pseudomonas flexibilis
GAATGCGGCATGCGTGATGCGGGTCCGTCTCGGGGGCTCGGAGATTTGTCTAAGAGACAGGATTCCTTATCGGCCCTTGGTGAGTGGGGGCGGGACGATCTCTCCCACGGTCTGTACTTGCGTCAGATGCGAACTGGGTCCCTCATCCCCGACAGGCACAAACATACAAGCGAATTCATTCGCGAGCTCCCTGGTAAGGCTTGCAGTCTGGCTGGCCGTCGGAAAAGCTCGCGGACAAGTCCGCGCCCGCAGCTTCCAGCGTCAGGCCATCTGCGCCAGCGTCTTGCGAAAGCGCGCCAGCGCGCCGAAGAAGAACAGCGCACCGATGCCCAGGATGGCCAGCAGCTGCGGCCAGACGATGGCCAGCCCGGCGCCGCGGTAGAGGATTGCCTGGGCCAGGCTGACGAAGTGGGTGGTCGGCGCCACCAGCATGATGTACTGCACCACCTCCGGCATGCTTTCGCGTGGCGTGGTGCCGCCGGAGAGAATCTGCAGCGGCATCAGCACCAGGATGATCAGCAGGCCGAGCTGCGGCATCGAGCGCGCCACCGTACCGAAGAAGATGCCCATCGATGTGGTGGCGAACAGGTGCAGAGCGGCGCCGAACAGGAACAGCCACAGCGAACCCTCGATAGGCACCTGCAGCCAGCCCTGCACCACCACCACCAGGGACAGCGCGGTCGCGCCGAGTACCACCAGGCCCATCGACCAGACCTTGCCGAGCATGATCTCCAGCGGCGTCACCGGCATCACCAGCAGGTGCTCGACGGTGCCGTGTTCGCGTTCGCGGATCAGCGCCGCCCCGGTGAGGATGATCGACAGCATGGTGATCTGGTTGATCACTTCCATCACCGAGCCGAACCAGGAGCGGGTCAGGTTGGGGTTGAAGGCCACGCGCATCTCCAGCTCCACGGCCTGGTTGCTGCCGCCCCGGTGGCGCTGCAGGAACTCGGCAATCTCGCTGGCCGCGATGCTCTGGATGTAGCCGGCGCCGGTGAATGCCTGGCTCACCTGGGTGGCGTCCACATTCAGCTGCGCCGTCGGCTGGCGTCCGGCCAGCAGGTCGCGCTGGAAGTTCGGCGGGATGTTCAGGGTGAAGGTGTAGTCGCCGGCATCCATGCCACGGTCCATCTGGTTGAGGTCGATCAACTGCGGCGGCAGGAAGAACGGCGGCTGGAAGGCGTTGATGATGCGCATCGACAGCGGTGAGCGGTCCTCGTCGACCACTGCCAGGCTGGCATGGTGCAGGCTTTCCGGCATGCTGCTGGCGGCGGTGTAGACTCCCAGGGTGAAGGCCCAGGCGATCAGCAACAGCAGCGCCACGTCGCGATACAGGCTGCGCAGCTCCTTGATGCCCAGGTTCAGCACGTTGCTGCGACGCATCTCAGGCCTCCTGCTTCTTCAACAGGCTGGTGCACAGCGCCAGCAGGACGGGAATCGTGATGGCCAGCGGCAGCAGGTAGCTACCCAGGTCGCCGAAGCCCAGCGCCTTGGAGAACACCCCGCGGCTGATGACCAGGAAATGCGAGGTGGGATACAGCTGGCCGACCACGGCCCCGAAGCCTTCCAGCGAGGAAACCGGGTAGATCAGCCCGGAGAACTGGATGGCGGGGATCAGCGTGGCGATGGCGGTGCCGAACACCGCGGCAATCTGGCTGCGGGTGAAGGTGGACATCAGCAGCCCCAGCGCGGTGGCGCAGCCCAGGTAGAGCACGGCGCCAAGCAGCAGGGTCAGCGGGCTGCCCTTGAGCGGTACATCGAACAGGATGATTGCCGCCACGACCAGCAGGACGAAATTCAGCAGGCCGAGTGCCAGGTACGGTAACTGCTTGCCGAGCAGGAATTCCAGGCGGGTCACCGGCGTGACGTACAGGTTGATGATCGAGCCCAGCTCCTTTTCGCGCACCACGCCCAGGGCGGTGAGCATGGCCGGGATGAGCATCAGCAGCAGCGGAATCACCGCCGGCACCATGGCCTTAAGGCTTTCCACGTCCGGGTTGTAGCGGTAGCGGACCTCCAGCGAGGCTGGCAGCGCGGTGGACTGGCCGGCCGCGCGGGCCAGATTCTGCAGGTAGTCGTTATGGATGCCCTGCACGTAGCCCTTGATGGTGTCGGCGCGGGTCGGCATGGCCCCGTCCACCCAGGCGGCGATGGCCGGACTGGCGCCGCGCTTGAGCTCACGGCCGAAGCCGGGGGGGATTTCCACCGCCAGGCTGATCTCGCCGCTGCGCAGGCGCCGGTCGAGGTCGGCGTGATCGCGCAGGGGCGGTTTCTCGAGGAAGTAGCGCGAGCCGGACAGGTTCAGGCTGTAGGCCTGGCTGGTGGTGGTCTGGTCGTGGTCGAGCACCGCGAACGACAGGTCCTCGACATCCAGGCTGATGCCGTAGCCGATGATGAACAGCAGCAGCAGGCTGCCGAGCAGCGCCATGCTACCGCGGATCGGGTCGCGACGCAGCTCCAGGGACTCGCGGCGCGCGTAGCTGAACAGGCGCAGCAGGCTGAAGCGCTGGCGCGGCTGCCGGGCCAGCGGCGCGGCGACCGAGGTGGCGGGCGTCTTCGGAGCGGGCGTGTCGGCGCCGGCCGCCTCCTCCAGGTAGGCGATGAAGGTGGCTTCCAGACTGGGCAGCCCGCGCCGTTCCATCAGCTCCTGCGGCGTGCCGCTGTCCAGCACCACGCCGGCGTGCATCAGCGAGATGCGATCGCAGCGCTGCGCCTCGTTCATGAAATGGGTGGAGATGAAGATAGTCACGCCGTCGCGCCGCGACAGGTCGATCATCAACTGCCAGAAGCCGTCGCGGGCCACCGGATCGACGCCCGAGGTGGGTTCGTCGAGGATCAGCAGCTCCGGCTCGTGGATCACCGCCACGGCCAGCGACAGGCGCTGGCGCAGGCCGAGCGGCAGGCGCTCGGGCAGCTGGTCCATCACCGGGCGCAGGTCGAAGCGCTCGGCCAGTTCGGCGATGCGTGGCGCGATGCGTTCTTCGGGCATCTGGAACAGCCGGGCATGCAGGTCGAGGTTCTGCTCGACGGTCAGCTCGCGGTACAGCGAAAAGGCCTGCGACATGTAGCCGACCCGTCGTCGGGTCTGCAGGTCGTGGGGATCGACCGGCTGGCCGAACAGGAAGGCCTCCCCCTCGCTGGCCGGCAGCAGGCCGGTGAGCATTTTCATGGTGGTGGACTTGCCGCAGCCGTTCGAGCCGAGGAAGCCAAAGATTTCGCCGCGCGGGATGCGCAGGTTTACGTCGCGAACCGCCACGAAGTCGCCGAAACGCATGGTCAGGCCGTGCGCCTCGATGGCAATGTCCGTCTCGCCAGAGGGGCGTGGCGGAATCACCAGCTGGCGGTGTTCCCGGCGTTTTTCCTCCGGTAACAGGGCGATGAACGCTTCCTCCAGGCTGCTGCTCGCGCTCTGCTGGCGCAGCTCGGCGGGCGTGCCGGCGGCCAGCACCCGGCCGGCATCCATGGCCACCAGCCAGTCGAAGCGTTCGGCCTCCTCCATGTAGGCGGTGGCCACCAGCACGCTCATCTGCGGGCGTTCGGCGCGGATGCGCGCGATCAGCTCCCAGAACTGGTTGCGCGACAGTGGATCGACACCGGTGGTCGGCTCGTCGAGGATCAGCAGGTCCGGGTCGTGGATCAGCGCGCAGCACAGGCCGAGCTTCTGCTTCATGCCACCGGAGAGCTTGCCGGCCGGGCGTTCACGGAACGCTGATAGGCCGGTGCTGCGCAGCAGCTCGTCGATGCGTCGTTCGCGCTCGGCCTGGCGCTGGCCGAACAGGCGGCCGAAGAAGTCGAGGTTCTCCACCACCGAGAGCGTCGGATAAAGGTTCTTGCCCAGCCCCTGGGGCATGTAGGCGATGTGCGGGCAGACACGCCGGCGGTGGCGCGGATCGGCCATGTCGCCGCCTAGCGCCGCGACGCGGCCGTCCTGGATCCTGCGGGCGCCGGCGACCAGCGCCAGCAGGCTGGACTTGCCGACGCCGTCCGGGCCGATCAGGCCGACCATGCGCTGCGCGGGCAGCTCCAGGTCGATGTCGGCCAGCGCGCGGGTCTTGCCGTAGCGCAGGCCGACCCCCTGGAGCCGCGCGACCGGCTCGCCCGCGGCGCTCATTGCGGAACCTTGATCGCCAGGTGCGCCGGCCACTCGGCCGCCGGATCAAGCCGCAGGTAGGCCATGCCCGGCACGCCGGTCTTTACGTGGGCCAGGTGCTTGCGCAGCAGGTCGGGGTCGATGCGCGCCTTGACGCGAAACATCATCTTCTCCCGCTCGCTGGTGGTCTCCACGGTCTTGGGCGTGAACTGGGCGACGCTGGCCACGTAGGTGATGCGCGCCGGAATCACGTACTCGGGGGCCGCGTCGACCACCAGACGCGCCTCGGCGCCCAGCGCCACGCGCCCGGCCTGGCGCTCGGGCAGGAAGAAGGTCATGTAGACGTCGGACAGATCGACCAGATTGAGCAGCTTGCCGCCGGCACCGAGCACCTCGCCCGGCTGGCTGATACGGTACTGCACCCGGCCGGCGCGCGGCGCCTTGAGCTGGCTGTCGTCGATGTCCACCTGCAGACGGGTGACACTGGCCTGTGCCGCCTCCACCGCGGATTGCGCCTCGATGACCTGCGACTGGGCGGCGGCGATGCCGGCCTCGGCGGAACTGACCTGGGAGCGCGAGGCAGCCAGCGCGGCCTGAGCGCTCTGCAGGGCGGCCAGATCGTCGTCCAGCTGCTGGCGCGGCACGGCGTTGCTCTTCACCAGCGTCTGACTGCGCGCGTGGCGCTTCTGTGCGGCGGCGAGTTCTGCCTGGCGCTGGCGAACCACGGCCTCGGCGGTGCTCTTCTCGCTTTCGCGCAGGGCCACCTGGGCGCGTGCGGTGTGGATGGCATTCTCGGCCTGGCGCAGTTGGGCGCGCGCCTGGGCCAGCTGGGCTTCGAGTACCTGGGTATCCATGCGCGCCAGCACCTGGCCGGCGTCCACGAAGTCGCCTTCCTCCACATCGATGGCCGCTACCCGGCCGCCGAGTTTGGTGGCCACGTCGACCTCGGTGGCCTCGATGCGGCCATTGCCCGAGGCGAAGCCGTCACCCAGGCCGCTGGGGCGCAGCTCGTACCAGGCCAGGCCGGCAAGGCCGGCGATGATGGCGAGGGGGATGCCCACACGGGTGATCCAGCGTGTGCTCTTGGTCATGATCCGCTCCTTACCGTAGGGAGGCCCGCTGCAAAGGAAGGAGTTTATTCTGCCGACAGCGGGGGCGTGGAGTGTTGATGACCATCAAGCCGCGACCAGACACAGCTGCGGTTGCGACCGCCGTGCTTGGCGCGGTACAGCGCCTGGTCGCAGTGGGCGATCAGGCGTTGCGGACTGTCCTGGCATTCCAGGTCGGAAGTGGCGATACCGATGCTCAGGGTCAGGCGCCCGAGTGGGCTCTCCGGATGCGGCAGGGCCAGTTCCGCGAGGCGCTCGTGGATGCGCGCGGCCAGGTGCTCGGCACCCTCCAGGCGGGTATTGGCGAGGATGATGGCGAACTCCTCGCCACCGTAGCGGCAGGCCACGTCGCCCTCGCGCTGCAGGCATTCGTGCAGCAGTCGACCGACGCGCCGCAGGGCGTCGTCCCCCGCCAGGTGGCCGAGGCTGTCGTTGTAGCGCTTGAAGTGGTCGATATCCACCAGCAGCAGCGACAGGGGCGTGCCGAGCCGGCGCAGGCGTCGCCATTCGGCCTGCAGTTGCTGGTCGAAGAAGCGCCGGTTGTGCAGGCCGGTCAGTCCGTCCTGCTGGGAAAGCCGCTGCAGGCGTGCCTCCATGCGCAACCGTTCGGTGTTGTCGCGCGACACGCCGATAAGAAATTCACGGCCCGCGCGTTCCACCAGCTGGGTACTGATCTCCGCCGGCTGCAGGGTGCCGTCCTGGCAGCGCAGCTCGCGCTGCAGCAGGCGTGGCGAGCCCTCGCGGTGCAGCTGGCGTACTTCGTCCAGCCATTGTTGGTAGCCGGGCATGAGGTGCTCGGGATCGCGTTGAAACAGGGTGTGGAAGGTCTCGCGGTCGTAGCCGAGGCCGACATGGATGGCGCGGTTCATGTAGAGGAACGCGTGCGCCTGGAGATCGAGAATGAACAGCCCGTCGCGGCTGAAATCGGTCAGTTCCAGGATCAGGCGCTGCTGCGCGCGGCTCTCGCGCAGGCGGGCGGCAATGCGCCGGCGTCGCTGCGCCTCGGCCCGCAGTAAACGGTTGCTGACCAGCAGGGCGGAGGCCCGGCGGTGGTTTTCCAGTGCCAGGTACAGCGCAGCCACCAGCAGCAGGCTGATGGACAGGCTGGCGCCCAGGACCACGCGCGGCCATGGCGTATTCAGGCGTTGCAGGATCTCCGTGGTGGGGGTGAGCAGCAGGGTGAATACCGGCTCGCCGGGCAGGCTGAGCGACACCCGCTGGCGCAGATCAGTAGCGGAGTTGGCAAGATTCTGATCATGGAGGGTCTGATCCTGCTCCAGCAGCGCCACGCTGAAGCGCCACTCACCCAGGCGCGTCAGCCAGCTGTCCAGCAGATCGGAGAGGCGAAAGGTGCCGCGCAGGTAGCCGTCGAAGCCGGGACCGGGGGTGTTGCGGTCATACAGGGGCACGTACAGGGCCATGCCCGGGCTGCCATCGGCCAGGGGGAAGCTGCCGCTGAAATGCGGCTCGCCCTGGTCGCGGGCGCCCAGCGCACTGTCGGGATTGGGCGGTTCGAGGGGTTCGCTGCGTCCGGCGGGCACCTGCCAGCGCAAACGACGCGCGGCGTCCAGCCATTCGATGGCGTGGTAGCCGTCGCGTCCGGTCAGCAGCAGTCGCGCCTCGCGTTGCCAGTCTTCGCGGCGCAGCCGGCCCTCGTTGTTCCAGCGCTCGGCCAGTCGTTGCAGGTTGACTCCACGGTCTGCCAGGTAGGCTTCGAACTGGCGGGCCAGATGCTGGGCGTGCAGGTGCAGTTGCTCCCGGGCGCGCGCCTGACGGTCGTTTTCCAGCCGCTGCCAAAGCAGCAGGCTGCCCGCGCACAGGGCGCAGAGCAGCAAGCCGAGCAACAGGTAGACGGCGGGGGGGCGGGCGACGCGGGTCATGAGCAAATCCTTTGCAGTGCTGTGGGTTTAGCACAGCCCCCGGGAACCCTCAACGCAGCGCCAGGATGGCCTCCCATTGCGCCGGTGTCACTGGCATCACCGAAAGGCGGCTGCCCTTCTGCACCAGCGGCAGGTCGGCCAGCGCCGGCTCGGTCTTCAGGCGCGGCAGTTCGATGACACGATCGAAGGTTTCCACATGGCCGACGTCAACGGCGCTCCAGGGGTTCCGCTGGGAAGTTGCCTTGATGTCAAAATAGTGGCTTTCCGGTTGGAGCGCGGTGGGGTCCGGGTAACTCGTGCCGAGGATGCGGCCGATGCCGGCCACGCCCGGACGTGGGCAGCTGGAATGGTAGAACAGGAAGAGATCACCCGGTTGCATGGCGCGCAGGAAGTTTCGTGCCTGGTAATTGCGAACCCCGTCCCAGCGCGCTTCGCCGAGACGTGATAGGTCCGCGCTGGACAGTTCGTCGGGTTCGGATTTCATCAGCCAGTACGGCATGAACTTTGCCTTCCTCTTTTGGTCCGAGTCGCGGGCATTGGAGCCGGCAGGTCAGCGGACGTTCAGTTCACCGAGCGTCCTACTACAAAAACAGCCACCGGCATTCTTGAAGTTGTCTGTAGGGGAAGACAAGGCAATGAGACGGCAAAAACCCGATTTGTTGTGGGTACTGGTTATTGTGTTCAGCCTGGGCATGGTCACTACCGGCTATACCCAGGGTCTCTGGGAGCGCCAGGCCGAGGCGCCTCCCACCACGTCGCAGCGCTAAGCGCGCTGCGCGGTTTCCGGGCCGGCTCGGCCGGCCCCTGCGCAATACCAGCCTCTGTCGGTCACCGTGGCCTGCAGGGGAACATCCCAGCTGGCCAGCGCCAGATGATCCACTTGCTGACACTGATGGGCCATGCCCATCAGTGTCGGCTTGTGCCAATTTTTGCGCAGGTCGAGATACGCCAGGCTGCGGTCGTAGAAACCGCCGCCCATGCCAAGGCGGCCGCCCCGCCCATCAAAACCCACCAGTGGCAGGCAGATCAGATCCAGGGTCCAGGCCTTGCGTTGCCGTGCGCGGCAGAAGTGTGGCTCGGGAATGCCGAAACGATTGGGTCGCAGTTTCTCGCCCTTGCGCAGACGCTGGAACACCATGCGGGTGCGCGGCCAGGGGTTGAGTACCGGCAGGTAGGTCGCCTTGCCGCGTCGCTGGGCTTCGCGCAACAGCAAGGCGGGATCGATTTCGCCATCGTTGGCCAGATACAGGGCCACATGCCGGGCTCGGCGAAACAGCGGATGGTGGCTCAACTGGCGGTAGAGGTCGCGCGCGGCGCGGCGTTGCTCGAGTGGGGTCAGCTGGCGGCGCCGCTGGCGCAGCAGGCGGCGCAATTCGGTGCGCGAAAGGTCGTCACGCTGGATCATGGCGAGAGGCGGCCCTGAAATGAAAACCGCCGGCGCGGATGCTCCGGGCCAGCGGTATGGAATTCGACTCCCCGGCATGCCGCTGTCGGCGTGACCCTTGAACCCGAGAGTTCAAGGTGGCGACCGCCGGCAACCTTAAGGCTCTCCGTCGAGCGGATATGCACACGGGCTGCACGTACGGCCTCCAGAAGTTTTGCTTATCGGGAGAGGGACGTGCCAACTGGCGCACACACCAGGGAGTTGTCCGGGAGTATACGCCGTTTTTCCCTCAAGTCACTCACTGCCCAGGGCGGTATCCACCCGGTCCAGCAGTTCGCGTACCTGCTCGCGGGCCAGGCTGTCCTGCTGTTGTTGCTGCTGCTGCAGGCGCTGCAGATCATGAGCGATGTTCAGCGCGGCCATGACCGCGACGCGCTCGGAGCCGATGACCTTCCCGCTCAGGCGGATCTCGCGCATCTTGCCGTCCAGGAAGCGTGCGGCGTTTTCCAGGCTGGCGCGGGCATCGCTCGGGCAGGCGATGCAGTATTCCTTGTCGAGGATGGTGACGGTGACAGTGGTGGATGGGGTCATGAGTCCTGCTCCAGGGCCTTGAGGCGGGAAATCATCGCTTCGACCTTCTGGCGAGCCAGTTCGTTCTTCTCGATCAATTGGGCGCGTTCTTCGCGCCAGGCCCTTTCATTGGCCAGCAACAGCCGGTTCTGGGCTTTGAGACGTTCGTAATGCTCGAGCAGCTCGTCGAGTTTCGCTGCCAGGCGCTGCAGTTCGGTGTTTTCCATGAGGGCTCGGGGAGGCAACGGGGCTCCGACTATAGGGAGGAGGACGCAAGGGGGTCAAACGCCGTGCGTGACGGCGCCGTGATGTCACGGGGCAGTGCGCCAGGGCTGCCTTGCCCGCCTCGGGCTGCTAGGATACGGAGCCTTCTGTTTCCCGCCCAGAGTCGTCATGTCCAGTACCTCGCCCTACGCCGCCTTCGCTACCCTGCTCGCCTCCTCGGGCTATTCCGTTTCCCCCGCCGAACTGCACGGCCTGCTGGTTGGCCGCAGTTGCGCGGGCCTGGGGTTCGAGGCCGACGGCTGGCTGGAAGACGCCCGCGAGCTGCTCGGCAGCGAGCCGCAGGACAACGTGCGCCAGGCGCTGCTGGGCCTGCAGGCAATGGTCAAGGAGGAACTGACCAGCGAGGAGTTTTCCATGGTGCTGCTGCTGCCCGGCGACGACGCGCCGCTGGCCGAGCGGGCCAGCGCGCTGGGGCAATGGTGCCAGGGGTTCCTCTCCGGCTTCGGTCTGGCGCCGCGCGAACAGGCGCTGTCCGCCGAGGCCATGGAAGTGCTCCAGGACCTGGCCGCCATTGCCCAGGTGCAGAGCGCGCTCGACGAGTCCGAGGACGGCGAGAGCGACTATATGGAAGTCATGGAATACGTGCGTCTGGCCCCGCTGCTGCTGATGTTCGTCGGACGCGATGCGCCTGCCGCCAAACCCTCCCTGCACTGACCGGAACCTGCCGATGATCCGCATCCCGCAAGACGAATACGCCCGCCGTCGCGCCGCGCTGATGGCGCGCATGGAACCCGGCAGCATCGCCATCCTGCCGGCGGCCCCGCTGCAGCTGCGCAACAGCGACGTCGAGCACACCTATCGGCAGGACAGCGATTTCCAGTACCTCAGCGGCTTCCCCGAGCCGGAGGCGGTGCTGGTGCTGATCCCGGGACGCGATGAGGGGCAGTACATCCTGTTCTGCCGCGACCGCGATCCGGAACGCGAGCTCTGGGATGGCCGGCGCGCCGGCCAGGACGGCGCGGTGCGCGACCACGGTGCGGACGATGCCTTTTCCATCCGGGCCATTGATGAGCTCCTGCCGTCGCTGATGGAGAGCCGGCGCCGGGTCTACTACGCCGTCGGCCAGCAGGACAGCTTCGACCAGCAGGTCATGGGCTGGGTCAACCGCGTGCGCGCCAAGGTGCGCCAGGGGGTGACGGCGCCAAGCGAGTTCGTGGCCCTGGCGCCGCTGCTGCATCCGCTGCGCCTGCGCAAGTCCGAAGCGGAGCTGGCGGTCATGCGTTACGCCGCGCAGGTCTCCGCCCGCGCCCATGTGCGCGCCATGCAGGCCAGCCGCGCCGGGCTGTACGAATACCACCTGGAAGCCGAACTGGATTACGCATTCCGCAAGGGCGGTGCGCGTCTGCCGGCCTACGGTTCCATCGTGGCCGCCGGGCGCAACGCCTGCATCCTGCACTACCGTGAGAACGACGCCCCGCTGAACGACGGCGACCTGGTGCTGATCGACGCCGGTTGCGAGATCGACTGCTACGCCAGTGACATCACCCGCACCTTCCCGGTCAGCGGGCGCTTCACGTCGGAACAGAAGGCCATCTATGAGCTGGTCCTCAAGGCCAATCTGGAAGCCTTCCGGCACATCGCCCCCGGCAAGCGCTGGAACGATGCGCACGAGGCCACCGTGCGGGTGATCACCGCCGGCCTGGTCGAGCTGGGGCTGCTGCAGGGCGAGGTGGATGCGCTGATCGAACGCGAAGCCTACAAGCCCTTCTACATGCACCGCGCCGGACATTGGCTGGGTATGGATGTGCACGACGTCGGCGACTACAAGGTCAATGGCGTATGGCGCGAGCTGGAGCCGGGCATGTGCATGACGGTCGAGCCGGGCATCTATATCGCACCGGACAACGAGCAGGTCGAGCCCCGCTGGCGCGGCATCGGTGTGCGCATCGAGGATGACGTGGTGGTCACCGCCAGTGGTTGCGAGATTCTCACCGGCGACGTGCCCAAGTCGGTCGCCGAGATCGAGGCCCTGATGGCCGGAAACCGGGAGCACGCCTGATGGAACGGGTCGAGCTGGCGATCATCGGCGGAGGCCTGGTCGGCGCCAGCCTGGCCCTGGCCCTGCAGGACGGCGCGCGGGCGCGCGGCTGGCGCATCGTGATGATCGAACCCTTTGCGCCCGGCGACAGCTATCAGCCCAGTTACGACGCCCGCTCCTCGGCGCTGGCCTATGGCAGCCGGCTGATCTTCGAGCGGCTGGGCCTGTGGCAGCGGCTGGCCCTGCGGGCAGAGCCGATCCTGCACATCCATGTTTCCGAGCGGGAGCGTTTCGGCGCCACCCGCATGCATGCCGCTGACGAGCGCGTGCCGGCCCTTGGCTATGTGGCTGAGAACGCCTGGCTCGGGCATTGCCTGTGGCAGGCGCTCGACCCCGAGGTCGTCAGTTGGCGCTGCCCGGCGGAAGTCACCGACCTGCAGGCGCTGCCTGACGGCTACCGACTGCAACTCAAGGATGGCGCGTGCCTGGACTGCGACCTGGCGGTACTGGCCGACGGCGGGCGCTCCGGGCTGCGCGAGCGGCTGGGCATTGGCGTCGAGCGCCGCCCCTACGGGCAGAGCGCGCTGATCGCCAACGTTACGCCGAGCCTGCCCCATGGTGGCGAAGCCTTCGAGCGCTTCACCGCCCAGGGGCCGATGGCCCTGCTGCCGTTCCTCGACAACCGCTGCGTGCTGGTCTGGACCCGCGACCCGCAGGAAGCCGAACGCCTGCAGGTGCTGCCCGAGCCCGCGTTCCTCGACGAGCTGCAGCAGGCTTTCGGCTACCGCCTGGGGCGCTTCCAACACGTTGGCGCCCGGCACCTGTATCCGCTGGCGCTGGTCGAGGCCCGTGAGCAGGTGCGCCCGCACCTGGTGGTGCTGGGCAATGCGGTGCACAGCCTGCATCCGATCGCCGGTCAGGGCTTCAACCTGTGCCTGCGCGATGCCGTGGCGCTGGCCGAGACCCTGCTGGAAAGCGAGGAAGCACTGGGCGACCTGGCCACCCTGACGCGCTACCAGGAGCGCCAGCGGTTCGATCAGGACCTGACCATCGGCTTCTCCGACCGTCTGACCCGCCTGTTCGGCGCCAACCTGCCGCTGCTGGATCAGGCCCGCCACCTGGGATTGCTCGGCCTGGACCTGCTGCCGCCGGCCAAGCACTGGTTCGCCCGGCAGGCCATGGGCCTGGGCGCCCGCATCATTTAACGAGGGACTGACATGCACGCGGACATCATCATCGTGGGCGCCGGCATGGTCGGCAGCGCCCTGGCACTGGCCTTGAAGGACAGCGGGCTGGACATCCTGCTGGTGGATGGTGCCCCGCTCGAGCCCCGGCCTTTCGATCCGGCGGCCCCGTTCGAGCCGCGTGTCAGCGCCCTTTCGGCAGCCAGCCAGAACCTGCTGGAGCGTCTCGGCGCCTGGCCGGGCATCCGCGCGCGGCGCTGCAGTCCCTACGCGCACATGCACGTGTGGGACGGTTCGGGGACGGGTCAGATTCGCTTCTCGGCCGCCAGCGTGCATGCCGAAGTGCTCGGGCACATCGTCGAGAATCGCGTGGTGCAGGATGCCCTGCTCGACTGCCTGCGCGACGGCCCGGTGCGGCTGCTCGGCCAGGCGCGGGTCGAGCGCCTGCAGCAGGGCGAGGCCGGCTGGCGGGTGAGCCTGGCCGATGGGCGCGAACTGCAGGCGCCGCTGCTGGTGGCCGCCGATGGCGCCAATTCGGCGGTGCGCCGCATGGCCGGTTGCCAGACCCGCGAGTGGGACTATTTCCACCACGCCATCGTCACCAGTGTGCGTTGCGCCGACGAGCACGGACTGACCGCCTGGCAACGCTTCACCGACGACGGCCCGCTGGCCTTCCTGCCGCTGGACCGCGACGGCGACCGCCACTGGTGCTCGATCGTCTGGTCGTGCACCCCGGGCGAGGCCGAGCGGCTGATGGTGCTGGACGAGCCGGCCTTCCGTGCAGAGTTGGGCAAGGCGTTCGAGTACCGCCTGGGCGAGGTGCTGGAGGTCGATCCGCGTGTCTGCATCCCGCTGCGCCAGCGTCACGCCAAGCGTTACATCGCGCCGGGGCTGGCCTTGATCGGTGACGCCGCGCACGTCATTCATCCCCTGGCCGGACAGGGCGTGAACCTGGGATTCCTGGATGCCGGCGTGCTGGCCGAGGAGTTGCTCAAGGCGCGGGCGCGAGGCGAAGCCCTGCACAGCGAGCGCGTGCTGGCCCGCTTCGAGCGCCGGCGCATGCCCTACAACCTGGCGATGATGGCGTCCATGGAAGGCTTCGAGCGGCTGTTCCAGGCCGACTTGCCGGCGCTGCGCTGGCTGCGCAACGCCGGTCTGCGTCTGGCCGACCGTCATCATCTGCTCAAGTCGCTGTTCGTGCGTCAGGCCCTGGGCCTGGACGGTGACCTGCCGGAGCTGGCGAGGGGCTGAGCCTTACCAGCTCAGCAGATCGCTGCCGAAGGTGATCATGTAACCGGCGGTGCCCAGGATCGCAAACTGGGCACTGACGCGCCGGTACTGATAGCCGAGCGCCGGAATCACGCCGACGCCAACGCCGTCCCGGTTGACCGGGATCTTGTCCTCGTACTCGCCCTTGTAGCCCAGCAGTGGACCGGCGGTCAGCTTGGCGTAGAGGCCAGGCACCTGCTCGTCGAACGACCAGCGCCGGCCCACGTAAAAGTACTGGCTGGGCTGATGGTAGGAGTTGTGGAACCACATGGCTCCGGCCAGCCAGCGGTCGGGATTTTCCACCTCCAGGCCGAACAGGTCGGGCGTGTCATTGTGAAGGGGATCCGGCTTCCAGTGGTGAACGTAGGGGCCGTAGTGAAGGCTCAGCACATGGGAAGCCTGAGCCTCGGCGCCCAGTGCGCCCAGGGCGATGAGCGCGCAGGCGGCGCGAATAACAGAATGTTGCAAGGGACAGCCTTACTGCAGGAAACAAAGGGGCGTCGGCGAACCGCTGACGCGGGGCGGGGCCGACTGCAATATCCGCACCACGCGAGTGGTGTTTACCTGCGGCGAAACCGCGCGTTGTGGTGATAAGTGATAGTCACTATCATCTGGGGCAATTTCCTACCAAAACGAGAGGCATTGCCATGCGGGTCAGTAACGCGCTGTTTGCCACCCTGGCGCTGGGTGTCTGGATCGGTCAGGCCCAGGCCGCCGAGGATGTGGTGGTCTACTCCTCGCGCATCGACGAGTTGATCAAGCCGGTGTTCGACGCCTACACCCAGGAAACCGGTGTGAAGGTCAAGTTCATCACCGACAAGGAAGCTCCCCTCATGGCGCGCATCAAGGCCGAGGGCGCCAACACGCCGGCCGACCTGCTGCTCACCGTGGATGCCGGCAACCTCTGGCAGGCCGAGCAGATGGGCATCCTGCAGCCGCTCAAGTCCGATGTGGTGGCCGCCAACATCCCGCCCCAGTACCGCGCTTCCAGTGGTGCCTGGACCGGCCTGTCGCTGCGCGCGCGGACCATTGTCTACTCCACCGAGCGGGTCAAGCCGGGCGAGCTGAGCACTTATGAGGCGCTGGCCGACGAGAACTGGGAAGGCCGCCTGTGTCTGCGCACCAGCAAGAAGGTGTACAACCAGTCGCTGACCGCCACCCTGCTGGAAACCCACGGCGCGAAGAAGACCGAGCAGATCCTCACCGGCTGGGTCAACAACCTGGCTACCGACGTGTTCTCCGACGACAACTCGGTGATCAACGCCATCGACGCCGGCCAGTGCGACGTGGGTATCGTCAACACCTACTACTTCGGTCGCCTGCATGCGCAGAACCCGGACCTGAAGGTGCGCCTGTTCTGGCCGAACCAGAACGACCGTGGCGTACACGTCAACCTCTCCGGCATCGGCCTGACCAAGTACGCGCCGAACCCGGAAGGCGCCCGCAAGCTGGTGGAATGGATGACCGGTGAAACGGCGCAAGCCATCTTTGCCGGCGCCAACAAGGAATTCCCGGCCAACCCGAAGGCGCCGGTCTCCGAAGAAGTGGCCAGCTGGGGCAGCTTCAAGGCCGACACCATCCCGGTGGAAGTGGCCGGCAAGCGTCAGGCCGAGGCCATTCGTCTGATGGATCGGGTGGGCTGGCGCTGAGTCCAGCGCGCAACGGGCCGGTTGCCACCGGCCCATTGCCACTGTTTAACTTGCGCGCCCCGCTCCGTCCGGGGCGTCGTCGTTTCCGAGCCGCCAGGAGTTCGCGCGTGTCTCATCCGATCCAGCGCCGTTGGTACCCCGTCGTGTTCAGCGTGGCCGCCCTGGTCCTGCTGCCGCTGAGCATCCTGCTGTTCAGCTGGCATGAAGTGGACGGCGAGATCTGGAACCACCTTTGGGAAACCCAGATGGCCCGACTGATCGGCAATACCGGGATCCTGGTGCTGGGTGTCGGTGTCGGCGTGGCCATGCTGGGAGTGAGCCTGGCCTGGCTCACTGCGCTCTGCGAGTTTCCCGGTCGCAAGTGGCTGGACTGGGCGCTGATGCTGCCGTTCGCGATCCCCGCCTACGTGCTGGCGTTCGTGTTCATCGGCCTGTTCGATTTCTCCGGTCCCGTGCAAAGCCTGGCCCGTGACTGGTTCGGCAGCGGCATCCGTTTCCCCCGTGTGCGTTCCACCGGTGGCGTGATCCTGGTGCTGGTGCTGGTGTTCTATCCCTATGTCTACCTGCTGGCGCGCTCGGCCTTCCTGGCCCAGGGCAAGGGTCTCATGGAGGCTGCCCGCGTGCTGGGACAGTCACCCTGGCAGGCCTTCTGGCGGGTGGCATTGCCGATGGCCTGGCCGGCGATCGGCGCCGGCCTGGCGCTGGCGATCATGGAAACGCTGGCGGACTTCGGCGCCGTCGCGGTGTTCAATTTCGACACCTTCACCACCGCCATCTACAAGACCTGGTACGGCTTCTACAGCCTGACCGGCGCCACCCAGCTGGCCAGCCTGCTGCTGCTGGCGGTGATGCTGGTGCTGTATGGCGAGCGGCGCGCCCGCGGCGCCAGCCGTCCGGCCAGTGAGCGTCCGCGCGGGAAGGCGCTGTACCGGCTGAGCGGCTGGAAGGCAGCACTGGCCAGCGGCTGGTGCGCCCTGGTGTTCCTCTGCGCCTTCGTCATTCCGCTGCTGCAACTGCTGGTGTGGTTCTGGCAGCGCGGGCGTTTCGATCTGGACGAGCGCTACGCCGCCCTGATCCTGCACACCCTCTACCTGGGCGGCATGGCGGCGCTGATCATCGTTGCGGTGGCGCTGCTGCTGGCCTTCGCTCGGCGCCAGGCTCCGACCCGGGCGATCCGCTCCGGCGTGGGCGTGGCCAACCTCGGCTACGCGTTGCCCGGCGCGGTGCTGGCGGTGTCCATCATGCTCGCCTTCAGCTACCTGGACACCCACATCGTGGTGCCGCTGTCCGCCTGGCTGGGGGGCGCCGGCAAGCCGTTGCTGCTCGGCAGCCTCGGTGCCCTGCTGGTCGCCTACCTGATCCGCTTCCTGACCGTCGGCTACGGGCCGCTGGAAAGCAGCCTGGCGCGCATCCGTCCATCGCTGCCGGAAGCCTCGCGCAGCCTCGGTGTCGGCGGACCGGCGTTGTTCTTCAAGGTCTACCTGCCGCTGCTGCTGCCCGGCGTGCTGAGCGCGGCGCTGCTGGTGTTCGTCGACGTGCTCAAGGAAATGCCCGCCACCCTGCTGATGCGCCCGTTCGGCTGGGACACCCTGGCCGTGCGCATCTTCGAGATGACCAGTGAAGGCGAGTGGGCGCGCGCCGCGTTGCCGGCGCTGACCCTGGTGGCGGTCGGCCTGCTGCCGGTGATTTTGCTGATCCGCCGCTCCGCCCGGCGCTGAGTCTGCGGAACTTTCCGCCACCGGCCAGGGTCTTGTCTGGCCGCCGTGCCGGTCGGACCCCTTGTCGTGCTTTCGTAAGACCGGGCGGCTACAATGCGCGCCATTCGACGCAGCCGCGCCCGTCGCGGAGTCACGTCTGCAAGGAGAGACCCATGGGTGAACGTACGCCTCTGTACGACCTGCATCTGGCCCTCGGGGCCAAGATGATTGATTTCAGCGGTTGGGAGATGCCGCTGCACTACGGTTCCCAGGTGGAGGAGCACCATCAGGTGCGTCGCGAATGCGGCGTGTTCGATGTGTCCCATCTGTGCGTGGTGGACGTGACCGGTGCCCAGGCCCAGGCGTTTCTGCGGCGCCTGCTGGCCAACGATGTGGCGCGTCTCGATGCGCCGGGCAGTGCACTGTACAGCGTGGTGCTGAACGAACAGGGCGGGATTGTCGACGATCTGCTGGTCTACCTGACCGTCGACGGTTATCGGCTGGTCAGCAATGCCGCCACCCGTCAGCGCCTGGCCAGCTGGCTGCGCCAGCAGGCCGCCAGTTTCGCGGTGCAACTGCGCGAGCGCAGTGACCTGGCTATCCTCGCCGTGCAGGGTCCCGATGCGCGCGCCCGGCTCAGCGCCCAGGTGACCATTGCCCGCGCCGCGCTGATCAAGGAACTCAAGCCCTTCCAGGGACTGGAGGAAAACGGCTGGTTCATCGCGCGCACCGGCTACACCGGCGAGGACGGTCTGGAAGTCATGCTGCCGGCCAGCGACGCGGCGGATTTCTTCAACGACCTGGTGGGGGCCGGCATCGCGCCCATCGGGCTGGGTGCCCGCGATACCCTGCGCCTGGAAGCCGGCCTGGGGTTGTATGGCCAGGACATGGACGAGAGTGTCTCGCCGCTGGTCAGCAACCTGGCCTGGAGCGTGGCCTGGACGCCGGGACGCGATTTCATCGGCCGCGCCGCGCTGGAAGCCGAGCGCGACCTCGGTGTGGCGCGCAAGCTGGTTGGCCTGGTGCTGGAAGAACGTGGCGTGCTGCGCGCCCATCAGGCGGTGCGCGTGGAGGGCATCGGCGAAGGTGAGATCACCAGCGGGAGCTTTGCACCGACGGTGGGCAAATCCATCGCGCTGGCCCGCCTGCCGATGGCCGCCGGCGAGCGCGCCGAAGTGGAAATTCGCGGCAAGTGGCATCCTGTGCGGGTAGTCAACCCGCCCTTCGTACGCCACGGCCGCATCCTGATCTGAATGCCTGGCGACATCCAACAAGAGAGGAACCGACATGAGCCAAATCCCCGCCGATCTGCGATATGCCGCCACTCATGAGTGGGCACGCCTGGAGAACGACGGCATCGTCACCGTGGGCATCACCGACCATGCCCAGGAGGCGCTTGGCGATGTGGTGTATGTCGAACTGCCGGAAATCGGTCGCGTCCTGCAGGCCGGGGAGCAGGCCGGGGTGGTGGAGTCGGTGAAGGCCGCCTCGGACATCTATGCGCCGGTAGGCGGCGAGGTAGTGGCGGTGAACGGCGCCCTGGTGGACAGCCCGGAACTGATCAACAGCGAACCTTATGGCAGCTGGTTCTACCAGTTACGCCCGACCGACAGCGCCGAGCTGGACAAGCTGCTGGACGCCGCCGGCTACGAACAGGTTGCCAGCGCCTGAGTCCATTCCAGTCCCTTGGGGCCGGCTGACGCGCCTCGCCCCCACACGGTGCGCTCCCGCGCACTCGTGTGAGGCTCGCAGCTTCTCCAGCAGGGCCGGCTTTACGCCGGCCGCCGGAGTGGGGCGGTTCCCCATTTCCTATTCCTGCGCGAGCAGCGCCTCGGCCAGCTGCAGGTCGCTGTGCGCCGCGAGTTCCGGGCGGGTGTCGCGCAGGTGCCGCAACGCCGCTTCCAGGTAGGCGCCGCGTACCGAGCCTGCGCTGGCGACGAAGGCGCCGGCATCCTCCCTGGCCGCGACCACCAGTTTGTCGTCCTTGAAGGTCGAGTACAGCGAGGCGGAGATCCCTGCCGAAGTGGCATAGTCGCTGGCATCCCTGGCCAGGGTCAGGCCCGGCGCAACCAGCAGTGAGGCACAGAACAGTGCGGTGACGGAACGCATGGCGGCAACTCCTGAACGAAATGGGGCAAGGCTGTCCCGATGCAGTTCAGAAGCGCGCAGTGGCGGCGGAGTTCCGCTGCCCCGGCGCAGGGTCACGTTCCACCAGGGCCTGCTGCAGCGCGGCATCCCGATGGTAGAGGTCGGGGCGAAAGCGCAATCGACCCTCGTTGTCCACCTCGGCGGTCCAGTAGGCCATGAGAATCGGCATGGGGCGCGCCAGACGGTACTCTTGGGTGCGCCCGCCGCTCAGCAGGCGGTTGACCCGCTCGTGCTCGCCTTCAACCAGCAGCAGATCGACCAGGCCCAGCGCGTGCTCCACCCGCACGCAGCCGGAACTGAAGGTGCGCTGTGCCTCGGCGAACAGTCGCTGGCTGGGCGTGTCGTGCAGGTACACGGAGAAGGGGTTGTCGAAGCGCAGCGCCACCTTGCCGAGCGGATTGCTGGGGCCGGCCGCCTGGCGCAGCAGAATGCCGCGCGGACGGGACCAGTCCACGCTGGCAGGGTTCAGGCGGCGCCCCTGGTGATCGAGGACGGTCATCTGGTGCTGGGCGAGGAAGCCGAGGTCGCGGCGAATCTCCGGCAGCTTGTCCTCGCGCAGGATGGTGGGCGGCACCGTCCAGGTCGGGTTCAGGGTCAGGCGCTCGATGCGCGACTTGAGTTGCGGGGTCGGACGGTCCGCGCGGCCCACCTGGGTACGCGTTTCCCAGGTCAGCAGACCCTCGCGATAGAGCAGCAGGCGCCCGCCGGCGATGTCCACCACCAGCAGGTTGGCTTCCATGTCGCCGGACAGCCAGCGCCAGCGCTCCAGGTTGACCCGCACCTGGGCGCGGCGCTGCGCGGGACCGATGTTCAGCTCGGCCAGGGTCGCCGGGCCGAGGATGCCGTCGTCCTTCAAGCCATGCTGTTGCTGGAAGCGCGCCAGCGCGGCGGCCAGTTCGGCATCGTGGCGCAGCGGATCGCTGCCGGACGGGGCGAGCGGCTCGGGCAGGTAACCGGCGCGGTGCAGGCTACGCCGCAGCAGCGGGGTGCGCGCATCCGTGCGTCCCGGACGCAGCAACGGACCGCTCGGTAGCGGCTCGAATTCGGCTAGAGGCTGGCTGCGCAAGCGGACGTAGTGATCACGCAGCGCCCGGTATTGCGGCAGGTCAGGGCGTGCCGCGTCGAACGCGCCAGGCAGGTCGTCCAGGCCGCGCACGGCCAGGCTCAGCAGGCTGGCCTGCCTGTCAATCTTGGGTTCTAGGCGCCAGAAGGGATCCAGTCCGGTGTGCGCCAGGCGGCCCTCGCTCAGGTGTTGCAGCGCCAGCAGATAGGCGTGGCTGATGCGCAGTTCAAGGCAGGCCTGTTGCAGCGTGTCGCTTGCCGAGTCCGGCGAGCGAACCGGCAGGTACTCGGCGGGGTCAAGACCATCGTCGACCAGCGCTTCCAGCTGGCGGGCCAGATCGTCGCGGCGGCTGGCGGCCTGCCACTGTGGCTGATGACCGAGAAAGGCATAGAAGACTTCCAGTCGCTGACGAGCCTGCGGCTCGACGGGGACCGGGCACAGCGACTGCTCCAGCGCCTGGCGAAGCGGCGGCCCGACGCTGATGATGTCTTGAGCACCCCACGCGACAAGCGGAGCCGCCATCAGCCAGGTGCTCAAGTACAATGCTGCGCGTTTTTTATACAAATCAGCACTCCGGATACCTTCAAGGACGCCGCCAGCTCACACGGTGGCGCCCACTACAAGAGTTCGCGAAAAGTATAGGCAGGCTACCGCCGCTACGAGACAGGACGTCTGGAGTCGTAACCACGAGGCCTTCGCCCATGACCCTTCTGCGACGAGCGCTACTGCTCGCCGCCGGGCTTTGTTTGCCCGGTATGCCGCTGCTGGCGGCGGTTCCCTCCACGCCGCTGGCCGACGAGCTGTCGCGCAGCGCCCCGAAACTCAACAAGCAGGTCCTGGTCCATGCCCTTTCGGCCATGCAGTGCGCCGTCAATCATGGCGCCGAGGCTGCCGACCGCCTGGCGGTGATCGACTTCTCGCTGCCCTCCAGCGAGCGGCGGCTGTGGATCTTCGATCTGCGCAGCAAGCGCCTGCTGCTCAAGGACTACGTCGCCCATGGCAACAAGTCGGGCGCCAACGAGGCAACCGTGTTCTCCAACCGGGTCGGCAGTCACCAATCGAGCCTGGGGCTGTTCCGCACCGCGGAGAGTTACCGGGGCAAGCACGGCTATTCGCTGCGCATGGACGGCCTGGAGCCGGGTATCAACGATCGGGCCCGCGAGCGCGCCATCGTCATTCACCCCGCCGACTATGTGAACCCGCAGTGGATCGCCACCCAGGGACGCATCGGCCGCAGCCAGGGCTGCCCGGCGGTACGCCCGGAGGTCGGGCGCATGGTGGTGGACAGCCTCAAGGGCGGCCAGTACCTGTTTGCCTGGTACCCGGACCAACAATGGCTGCAGAGTTCCGCCTACCTGAACTGCGAGCCGGAGCGGGTGGCCAGCATCCTCGGCCAGCGCACGGACGGTTGAGGCAGATGTAGGTCGGACAGCGCTTTTCTGGCCGCCGAAAGGGCGGGCACGAAGCCAGACCCTGTGCATTATGGCTGCCGAAAAGGCGCCAACCGCCTACGCCACTCCTGCGATGTCTCCCGGCTACGTCACCCGCAGCACCTCTTCCACGGTGGTGAGTCCGGCGGCGATCTTCTGCGCGCCGGACAGGCGCAGGCTGCGCATGCCCTCCTTGAAGGCGGCGTGGCGCAGGGCGTTGAGGTCCATGTCCGGGTTGATCAGCGGCTTGAGCGCATCGCTCAGTTGCAGGATTTCGTACACCCCGGCGCGGCCCCGGTAGCCGGTGTCGCGGCATTCCGCGCAGCCCACGGCGCGCTGGGCGCCACCGGGGGGCGCTGCGCTCCACGGCCGGGTCAGCGCCTGCCAGTCCGCCGGCGCAATCTGCGCCGGCGCCTTGCAGTGCGGGCACAGGGTGCGTACCAGGCGTTGCGCCATCACGCCCAGCAGGGTGGCCTTGAGCAGGTAGTGCGGCACGCCCAGCTCCAGCAGGCGGGTGATGGCGCTGGGCGCGTCGTTGGTGTGCAGGCTGGACAGCACCAGGTGCCCGGTGAGCGCCGCCTGGATGGCCATCTCGGCGGTTTCCAGATCGCGGATCTCGCCGATCATGATGATGTCCGGATCCTGGCGCATCAGCGCGCGCACGCCGCTGGCAAAGCCCAGGTCGATCTGCGGTTGCACCTGCATCTGATTGAAGGTCGGCTCGATCATCTCGATCGGGTCTTCCAGCGTGCAGACGTTCACCTGCGGCGTGGCCAGCTGCTTGAGGGTGGTGTACAGCGTGGTGGTCTTGCCCGAGCCGGTGGGGCCGGTGACCAGGATGATGCCGTGGGGCTGGCGGGTCATGGCCTGCCAGCGCTGCAGGTCGTCCGGGGAAAAGCCCAGTTGATCGAAGCTCTTGAGCAGCACTTCGGGGTCGAAGATGCGCATCACCATCTTCTCGCCGAACGCGGTCGGTAGCGTGGACAGCCGCAGCTCCACCTCGCCGCCCTCCGGGGTGCGGGTCTTGATGCGGCCGTCCTGGGGCTTGCGCTTTTCCGCCACGTTCAGCCGGCCGAGGCTCTTCAGGCGGCTGATCACCGCCAGGGTCACCTGCGGCGGCAGCTGGTAGACGGTGTGCAGCACCCCGTCGATGCGAAAGCGCACCGTGCCCTGCTCGCGGCGCGGCTCGATGTGGATGTCGCTGGCGCGCTGCTGGTAGGCGTACTGGAACAGCCAGTCGACGATGTTGACGATGTGCGCGTCGTTGGCGTCCGGCTCCTGGTCGCTGGCACCGAGGCTGAGCAGTTGCTCGAAGTTGCCGATGCCGCTGATCTTCTGGTCCAGGCTGGCCGCGCCGCTCACCGAGCGCGCCAGACGGTAGAACTCCTGGGTGTAGCGCTGGATGTCTGCTGGATTGGCGATCACCCGGCGCAAGGGCCGTTTGAGCACATGGCGCAGGTCGGCTTCCCAGCCGTGCACGTGGGGCTCGGCGCTGGCGATGGTCACCGCCTCGCCGTCCGCCGCCACGGCGAGAATGCGGTGGCGCTGAGCGAAGGCATGGGACATCAGCGGCACGACGGCGGCGACATCGATCTTCAGCGGATCGATGCGCAGGTAGGGCTGGCCGGCCTGCTCGGCCAGCCACTGGGTGAGGGTTTCCAGGTCCAGCGCGCGGCCGGGGTGGGCGAGGTCATCCAGTTGCTGGGCGGCGATGACTTCCAGCGGGTGTTGGCGCCCCGTGGCGGCGCCCCGGCGCGCCAGGCACTGCTCGGCGCCGTCCTGGGTGAGGCGGCCACTGGCGACCAGCTCGCGCAGCAGGCCGCCGAGCTCCAGCCAGCGGTCGGCAGCGGGCGGGGTGGAAGCGGACATGGGCGGCTCCTGCTGAGAACGATGGTTCGGCAGGTTAGCGATTCGCCGTGAACCGGGCGGTGCGCCCTTGCACAGTCCGCGCGTAGCGCGGCACATCAAACAGGGTTCGACGCGGGACCTGTGGGAGCGAACTTGTCCGCTTGTATGTTTGTGCC
>NZ_JRUD01000013.1 GCF_000802425.1 Pseudomonas flexibilis
TCGGAGTGTTGTAGTCCGTATCTTTTCATTTTGTAGAATGATACACGACCCAACGATATCTACACGTATGGAGTCGTCGGCAGCGTCAGATGTTTATAAGCGACAGTCCTTGCCATTTACAGTTCTACTACTACATTGCGTCATATTGTCTGGGCAACAGTGATTAGATGGAATCCACACCAACGAATAACAGTGGATTCGGTATAACTCCACTCGCTCACCAACGACCCCCGAGCGAAATCCCTTTAAAACCAATCGCCTACCCCAATCCCACAGACCTACTCCGTATTCGCGTGCATTCGATATAACCCGCGCCATTCGCCAGACACACGCGCAGGCAATCGCCAGCCCCGTCGAAGAACGGTTCCGGGAAAGACGCAAAGCAGGGGGATGACGAAAGCAGCGCAGCAAGACAGCAATCCTTTGCCAGCGGAGGGGATGGGCCGGAGGTTAGCGCGAGCGGTGCGGGCGAAACAATCCTTGCAAGGCTGCGGGCCCGGATCGGGAGTCCGGGCCCGTCCCTTACGCAGCGCCGCCCTTTTCCACTGCGTAACGCAGTTCGGCCATGCCGGCGCCGATCTGGCGAACGGAAAGCAGGCGCAGGACCGGGCTCAGTACGCGACGCGGAAACAGCGGTTTGCCGTGGCCCAGGGTGACGGAGCCGATCTGGATGATCAGTTCGTCCAGCAGGCCGGCGTCGTAGAACTGGCCGGCGAGTTCGCCGCCGCCGACGATCCAGAGGTTGCGGGTGCCGGCGGCGGCGCGCATCTGGGCGTGCACCGGACGCACGTCGCCGTGCACGAAGCGGATGTCCGCGCCTTCGAGGGTCGGCAGCGTGCGGTGGGTGAAGACCCAGGCCGGTTGCGTGTAGGGCCAGGGCGAGCCGGTTTCAGCGGTGACCGCGTCGGCATTGCGCAGCAGCCACTCATAGGTGGCCGCGCCCATGGCCAGCGCGCCGACCTCGGCAATGAACGCCGGGTAGCTGGAGTCGTCGAGATCGCCCAGGGGGAACAGCCAGTCCAGGGAGTCGTCCTCGGTGGCGATGAAGCCATCCAGGCTGGCGGCGGCGAAGTATTGGGTCTTCATGATCAGCACGTCTCGCTGGGTGGGTCAGTCCAGCTCCTGCACCCCGCCGCCGGAGACGGTGAGGATCTGGCCGCTGATCCAGGCCGCCGCCGGCGAGCAGAGGAACAGCGCGGCGTTGGCCATGTCCTGCGGTTCGCCGAGCCGCTGGATCGGTGTGTGCGCCAGCATGCGGCGCTGGATGTCTTCGGTGAGCACGCTTTTCAGCGCATCGGTAAGGGTCGCGCCGGGGGCGATGCCGTTGACGCGGATACCGCGCGGCCCCAGGTCGAAGGCGATGTTGCGGACCAGGTGGTTGGCCGCCGCCTTGGAAGAGCCGTAGGAGGCCATGCGCTGGTTGCGGTTGTCGCCGGCCATCGACGAGATCGCCAGCATCGCCCCGCCGCCGGCGCGCTCCATGTGCGGCGCCGCCAGCTGGGCCAGGCGGAACAGCGAGAACACGTTCAGTTCGTAGGCGCGGCGGAAATCGGCCATCGGCATGTCGAAGGGCTTCGGACCGCCGCCACCGGCATTGCTGACCAGCAGCGTGAGCGAGCCGAAGGTGGCCACGCAGCGCTCGACCAGTTGTTCGAGCTGGGCCTCGTCAGTGATATCGCACCCGTGGGCGGCAGCCTGACCGCCGGCGGCGATGATCTCGTCACGCACCGCCTCGGCGGCCGCCACCGAAAGGTCGCTGACCAGCACCGCCGCGCCAGCGGCGGCGAACGTTTGCGCGATGGCCCGGCCGATGCCCGCGCCGGCGCCTGTGACGACCGCAACCTGACCATCAAGACGAAAATCTTCGGGGCGATACATGGTGCTCTCCTGGGATGAGGTGTGCCGGGAGTATACGGGAGACGGGCTGCGGCTCATCGCAGCAATTGCGAGGGCATTGCGAGGGCGTTGTTGATGGCTGCTTCGCGCGCCGCCCCAGCGCGGGCTCACCGCCGGCCCGTTCCGCTCTTATGTGAACACGTCCAGCAACGGTTGCAGCGCACGATCCGCACGGCGTTCGGCCGCGATCTGGGCTCGGCGCCAGGTTTCGCAATACGGCTGCAGGTCGCGCTCGGTTTCGGCGCGGTGCAGCCATTGCAGGTGGTCGTGCCAGTCGCCGAGGGCGGCCTGGGCGGCTTTCAACTGGCGGGCGGCGGGTTTCGGCAGTGCGGCGAGGGCCGGGTAGGCTTCGGCGGCGTAGCGCACGCGCTTGATCAGCACGCGCAGGCGGTGGCGGTCGTGCTCGGGGTCGCGCAGGGCCAGGCCGAGGCGCCGTTGCTGGCGGGCCAGGCGCTTGCGGATGTACGGCGCCAGGTCGCCCAGTTCGTCGTGCCATACCGCCAGGCGCAGGGTGGCGGGCCAGGCATCCAGGGTTTGCAGCAGCAGGGCCAGTTCCGGACCGGCCAGAAGGCTGTCGTAGCCACGTTCCAGGGCCTTGCGGCGGCTGGAAAGACGGGTATTGCCGCGCCGGCGCAGTTCTTCCAGCAGGACTTCGCTGTCGCGCAGCGGGGTGCTCTTCTGGCCGAAGGCGGCTGCGGCGGCTTCCAGGGCGGCGAACGGCGTCAGGCTGCGCAGCGGTCGTAACAGGCTGCGCAGGCGACGCACGGCGACACGCATGTCGTGCAGCGCCTCGCTATCGGTGCGGGCCCGCAGGCGGGCGGCGCCCGACTGCAGGGCGATGTGCTGGCGGGTCACGTGCTCGATCAGGGTGGTGATCATGCGGGCTCTCCTGAGCGTCGGCGGCATCCGCAGGGTAGCCCGCCCGGCGCCGGGCGGGAACGACGGGGTTGGCGTTTTGCCCGCCGGGGCCAACGCGGCCTCTTCTACAGCCTTCATCGTTCAGAGACCTGTCGCGTTGAGTCGCGCCCCAACATACCCTCAGAGGGTATATCAGGTGCCGCCCCTACTCCTGGACCGAGCCGCGCCGCAGGACACCACTCAGTTCGGTACCGGGGGCGACGGTGTTGAAAACCGTGCCGTACTTCCGGACGTTTTCGTGCAACAGGTCGAGGCGCCGGTCCGGCTCGTCGGTGTCGACGATGATCTCGTAGTGGATCGACTCCATCCTCGGCGGCACATCCTGGCGCACCCCGTCGATGCGCACTTCCACGCCGCGCAAGGAAAACTTCAGGATCGGCACGACCCGCTCGATGCCCTTGATCATGCAGGCCGACAACGCGGCGAGCAGCAGCTCGGCCGGGTTGAAGGCGTCACGCCGCCCGGCCAGGTCAGTGTCCAACTGAATGCAGGCGTCCTTGCACTGCGCTTCGCTGCCGTGGGCATCCTGGCGAATGGAGCGCACCTGGAAGGTCATCTTGGTCTTGGTCTCAGTCATCACGGTCTCCCTGCATCGTCAGGTTCTGGCCGCCGCGCCATGGCGCGGCAAGCCGATGGAAATCAGCGCCGCCAGCAGCAGGCCGCCGATCAGCACCGCCTGCGCCAGCAGCGCGCTGTGCAGGCCCAGGCGATGGCGGCGCGGCCGTCGGGAACCCGGCCGCTGCGCTTGCCGGTGAAATACGGGGCAACGGATTGCACCATGCCGTAGCCGATCACCCAGCTGGCCAGGAAACCGCCGACCTGCCAGAAGTCCCAGCCGAAGCGGCTGGCCAGGAACACCGGCAGGGCCACCACGAACCACACATCGCGGGCGCCGAACAGGAACAACCGTGCGGCGGAAAGAATGTTGATCGCCCGGCTCTTGGACAGCAGGTCGCGGAACTTGGGTTTGTTCTTCGCCTTGCCGAGGTCCTTCTTCAGCAGCACCAGGCTGACCAGCGCCAGCACCGCGTGGCCGTTCAGCTTGCCGCGCAGTTCCGGGAAGGTCTGGCGGTGGCCGAGCCGGTGGTGGTCGGGATCAGGCTCATCAGCGCGGCGCAGGTCCTTGTGGGGCTGGCCGAGCAGGCTCTGGGTGTTGGTCACGGGGGGGAATTATTTGCAGTCGTACTGCGCGAGCCAGGCGACATGCGCCGGATGCTGAATAGCCTTGGGCCGCAAGGTCTGGATCATCGCCACCGCCTGGTCACGCGGCAGGCCGCGATCCACCAGCAAGCGCGCCGCGATCAAACCGGTGCGCCCAGAGCCACCCTTGCAATGGATCGCGAGGGTGCCGCCTTGGCCAAGCAAGGCCTGCATGCGCTCGCGCGTCTGCTCCCAGGCGGCATCGAAGTCGGCCCGTGGTACCTGCTCGTCTGCCACCGGCAGGTGAAACCACTGCAGGTTGCGCTCGGCGCACAGCGCTGGCAGGCCGGCGGCCTGGTGCTGCCCCAGCTCGCCACTCGGCATCAGGGTGATCAGCGCCTCGGCGCCGGCGGCCCGCAGGGTATCCAGGGCCTCAGCCACGCTGGTGTCCTTGCTACCCGGGCAGGGGGTGAAGATCAATCGGCCGGAGCAGCCAGGAACGTTGAGAATGTCGTAGGGATGGGACACAGTGAGTTTCCTTTGGGATTCAGATGCTGCGCAGATTGACGCGCCGGGACAACTCTTCTGCCGACTCCTTGCGTTCGGAATAGCGATCCACCAGATAGTCGGCGCGATCACGCACCAGCAGAGTGAACTTGAACAGTTCCTCCATCACATCGACCACTCGGTCGTAATAGGGCGACGGCTTCATGCGCCCGGCCTCGTCGAACTCCAGAAACGCCTTGGGCACGGAGGACTGGTTGGGGATGGTCACCATGCGCATCCAACGACCGAGCACGCGCATCTGATTGACCGCATTGAACGACTGCGACCCGCCACAGACCTGCATCAGCGCCAGGGTCTTGCCCTGGGTCGGGCGGACTGCGCCCATGCTCAGCGGGATCCAATCGATCTGCGCCTTGAACACTGCGCTCATGGCGCCGTGGCGCTCTGGCGAGCACCAGACCATGCCTTCGGACCAAAGCACTCGCTCACGCAGCTCACGCACCTTGGGATGATCTTCCGGGGCATCATCGGGCAGCGGCAGGCCGGACGGGTCAAAAATGCAGGTCTCGGCACCTAAGCGTCGCAACAGTCGAGCCGCCTCCTCAGCCAATAGGCGGCTGTAGGAACGCTCGCGGCAGGAGCCGTAGAGCAGCAGGATACGTGGCTTATGGCCTGCGGCATCCGGCAGGCCGAGCCGCTCGTGGCTGGGCAGGTCCAGGAGCGTGGGGTCGATGTTGGGCAGATCGTCGTGCATGGTGTCTATCCGGGCAAAGGGTTACAGGCTGCCGATACGGGTCAGTTCGGTCTTCAGGGTATCGGCGTTCAACTGGTCGAACGGCAAGGCGAGAAAGGCCTGGATACGGCTCTTGATCCGGCCGACCGTGGCGTCGAACGCCGCTGCGCTCTCGGCGTCCGAACCGCTGACCTCGGACGGGTCCTCCAGCCCCCAGTGAGCACGCAGCGCCGGGCCGAAAAACACCGGACAGGCCTCGCCGGCCGCCTTGTCGCAGACGGTGATGACGACGTCGGGTTGCAGCTCGGCGTGCGCCTCGATGGGCTTGCTGAACAGGCCGTCGCAGGCCACGCCCGCTCGCTCCAGAGCCTCAAGGGTGAGTGGATGGACGAATCCCTTCGGCTCACTGCCGGCGCTGTACGCACGCACGCTAGCCGGGGCCAGGTGGTTGAACAGGGCTTCGGAGAGAATGCTGCGGCAACTGTTGGCCGTGCACAGGAACAGAATTTTCATGGGACTACTCATGCGTCAGGCGCAGGCGCTGCTGCGCTCGGGGCGGTTGCGCATGCCCTCCAGGCGCTCGGCATTCGGCCGCAGCCAGTGTTTGTTGGCCGCCAGGATGGTGCTGAGCATCTCATGCACCCAGTCCGGCAGATCGGGGTGCAGGCGGTAATACACCCACTGGCCCTGACGGCGATCCTCCAGCACACCGCTGCTGCGCAGCAGCGCGAGATGACGGGAGATCTTCGGCTGGCTTTCTTCCAGTGCCGTGGTCAGTTCGCAGACGCACAGCTCACCCTCGCGGGCGATCAGCAGGGTCATGCGCGCGCGGGTTTCGTCGGCCAGGGATTTGAAAACCGTGGCGGGGGTCAGGTGCTCGACCATGGCAATCCTCAGCGTTTGTTCTTCACCAGCACGAACATCCTGATGCGCTCGTGCCTCTGGTCTTACTGCTCATCGTGAGGCTCGGCTGTTAATTCGTTTTGGCGAATATATTATCCGCCATATATGAAGTAAAGCCTTCGAGCGCCGGCACCTAGGGCGCCCCTACCTTCAGGCCTCCACGGTCGCCGGGACGAAGCTGTCGGCCTGGGCCATTGCCCACATGCGCCGGTAGAACTCGCCCTGCACCGTGCCGTCCAGCAGCTCGCCGGGCTTGAGGTAGACGTGCATCTGCGAGTAGAGCTGGATCTCGGTGGCCGACAGCCGGCGCACCAGGAAGCGCGGCTCCAACTCGGACGGGTGGCTGAGGCCGGCGGCGGCGAGCATCTCCGCCAGCGCCTTGAGGGTGTTGCGGTGGTAGTTGAACACCCGCTGGGCCTTGTCCGGCACCACCAGGGCGCGCTGGCGCAGCGGGTCCTGGGTGGCGACGCCGGTCGGGCACTTGTTGGTGTGGCAGCTCTGCGACTGGATGCAGCCGATGGCGAACATGAAGCCACGCGCGGAGTTCGCCCAGTCGGCGCCGATGGCCAGTACGGAGGCGATGTCGAAGGCGCTGATGATCTTGCCGCTGGCGCCGATGCGGATCTTGTCACGCAGGTTCAGGCCGACCAGGGTGTTGTGCACGAACAGCAGTCCCTCGCGCAGCGGCACGCCGATGTGGTTGCTGAACTCCAGCGGCGCCGCGCCAGTGCCGCCTTCCTTGCCGTCCACGACGATGAAGTCGGGGAGGATGCCGGTCACCACCATGGCCTTGGCGATGGCCATGAATTCCCAGGGGTGCCCCAGGCAGAACTTGAAGCCGACCGGCTTGCCGCCGGACAGCTCGCGCAGCCGGGCGATGAACTGCAGCAGTTCGATGGGTGTGCCGAAGGCGCTGTGACGGGCCGGCGAGACACAGTCGCGGTCGCGCGGAATGCCGCGCACGGCGGCGATCTCCGCAGTGATCTTGTGCTGCGGCAGGATGCCGCCGTGGCCGGGCTTGGCGCCCTGGCTGAGCTTGATCTCGATCATCCGCACCTGCGGTTGCTGCGCCTGGGCGGCGAAGCGCTGCGGATCGAATGCGCCGTCCTCGGTGCGGCAGCCGAAGTAGCCGCTGCCCAGCTCCCAGATCAGGTCGCCGCCATGCTCGCGGTGGTACGGGCTGATGCTGCCTTCGCCGGTGTCGTGGGCGAAGTTGCCCAGCCGTGCGCCCTTGTTCAGCGCGCGGATGGCGTTGGCGCTGAGCGAGCCGAAGCTCATCGCCGAGATGTTGAACACCGAGGCCGAGTACGGCTGCCGGCACTGCGGGCCACCGATGGTGACGCGGAAATCGTCGGGGTTGCCGTGCGCTGCCGGCAACATGGAATGGCTGATGAACTCGAAGCCGGTCTGGTAAACGTCGCTCTGGGTGCCGAACGGTCGGTCAGCGGGCTCGTTCTTGGCCCGCGCGTACACCAGCGAGCGCTGCGAGCGGGAGAACGGCAGTTGCTCGGCGTCCCCTTCCAGCAGGTACTGGCGGATCTCCGGACGAATACTTTCCACCAGGTAGCGGATGTAGCCCAGCACCGGGTAGTTGCGCAGCACCGCGTGGCGGGTCTGCAGCAGATCGTGCAGGCCCAGCAGGCTCAGCGCCCCCGCCAGCAGTGCCAGCGGCCATAGCCAGGCCTGGCCGGGCAGCAGCGGCAGGCACACCAGGGTGACCAGCACACAACCAGCGAAGAAGGCGTAGCGGCTGAGCAACGACAGGTTCATCTCCCCTCCCGGGACTGCGGACGAATCGCGGGAGTCTACCAGCGGGGCGCACGGATGGCTTGCCGGCAACAGGCAAACTTAATCTAAATGATAATGCTTACTATTGATTGCCTTGCGACAGCCCTTTAGCATTCTCTCCGCCTCTTGCCGGTGCTCGGCCGGCCCCCTCGGTTCCCGCTGTGCCTCAATAAAAAACCACCTGGAGCTTTCACGTGTTCCGCAAAACCCGCCTCTGCGTCTGCATTTCCCTGGCGTTCATGACCGTGCCCTGCGCAACGGTCATCGCCGCGGAAACGCTCGAACTCGACACCCTCACCATCAACGCCACTCGCGGCAAGAGCGCCGTCGGCAAGACACCCCAGAAGATTACCGTCATCACCCGGGCACAGATCGAGGAACAGCTGGCGATCACCTCGGACCATGGCCAGGTGCTGAGCAATCTGATCCCCTCCTATTCGCCCAGCCGGCAGAAGCTGAGCAACGCGGGCGAAACCTTCCGGGGCCGGGCAGCGCTGATCATGATCGACGGCGTACCGCAATCCACGCCCCTGCGTGCCGGTGGGCGCGACGGCTACACCCTGGACCTGTCGATGGTCGAGCGCATCGAGGTGATCCACGGCGCCAGCGCCGAGCACGGCCTGGGCGCTACCGGCGGGATCATCAACTACGTCACCCGCCGGCCGCAGGGCGGCACCCTCAAGCAGCATGCCGGCGTGAGCCTGGAAGCCGCCGACGACTTCGCCGGCGCGGGCATGGGTTACAAGCTCGACTACCGCATCGAAGGCAACCAGGGCGACTGGGACTATTTGGCCGCCATCAGCGGCCAGAGCCGCGGCATGCACTACGACGCCAACGACCGGCTGATCGGCGTCGACGACACCCAGGGCGACATCATGGATTCCACCAGCACCGATCTGCTGGCGAAGCTCGGCTACTGGTTCGACTCCGACCGCAACCTGGAGCTGATGGTCAACCGCTTCCAGCTCGAAGGCGAGCACGACTACGTCAACGTGCCAGGCGACCGCGCCGCCGATATCCCGGCCACCTCGCGCAAGGGCCAACCACTGGGCAAGGCGCCGCAGAACGATGTGCTGGCCGGCGCGCTGACCTACACCGATGCCGACCTGGCCGGCAATCTGCTTACCGCCCAGTTGTTCGGCCAGCGCTTTCGCGCTCGCTACGGCGGCGGGGTCCTGGGCAGCTTCCAGGATGCCGCCATCGCCCCGGTCGGAACGCTGTTCGATCAGTCACAGAACGAGTCGGACAAGTTCGGCGGCAAGCTCAGCCTCAGTCGCGACGGCCTGTTCCACGGGCACCTCAAGCTCACCGGCGGCATCGACGTCCTGCAGGACACCACGCGCCAGATGCTGATCGCCACCGACCGCGAATGGGTACCGGAAACCGTGTTCCGCAATGTGGCCCCGTTCGCCCAGGCCGAACTGCGCGCCACCGACCGCCTGACCCTGCACGGTGGCGTGCGCCACGAATTCGCCGAACTGAAGGTCGACAGCTTCCGCACCCTCGCCTCCAACAACCCGCCCGCCGGCGTGAGCGTCGAAGGCGGCAAGCCCGACTTCGAGGAAACCCTCTACAACGCCGGGGTGGTATTCCAGGTCAACGAGTGGGCGCAACTGTTCGCCAACTACTCGGAAGGTTTCGGCATGCCCGATGTCGGTCGCGTGCTGCGCGGCATCAGCCAGCCCGGTCAGCGGGTCGACAGCTTCCTCGACCTGCAGCCGGTGGTCACCGACAACCGCGAGGTCGGCCTGCGCCTGAGCGGCCAGGCGGTCGACTTCGAGATCAGCTATTTCGAGTCCGACTCGGACCTGGGTTCGCGGCTCGAGCGGGTCGGCGGGGTATTCCAGGTGCGCCGCGAGCGCACCGAGATCGCCGGCGTCGAGGCCACCGCTGGCTGGCAGGTCAGCGACGCGCACCGCCTGCAGGCCAGCTATGCCCGGCTTACCGGTGAATCCGACACCGACGGCGACGGCAAGGTCGACACCGACCTGGACGGCGCCAACATCGCGCCGGACCGCCTCGGGCTGAGCTGGCAGGCCCGCTGGACCGACCGGCTGAACAGCCGCCTGCAGGCCAACCACTACGCCAGCCGCAGCTTCGACACCCCCGGCCTGCACTTCGACGGCTACAGCCTGGTGGATGCCTCGCTCGGCTACCGTCTGCCGGTCGGCGAGGTCAGCCTGGGGGTCGAGAACCTGCTCGACCGCGATTACATGACCTACTACGCCCAGGCTGCCAGCACCCGGGACGATCAGTACTTCGCCGGGCGCGGGCGCACCTTCACCCTGGGCTACCAGCTCGACTTCTAAGGCGCCCCCGGGATCGGATGCTGCCAGCTCAAGCCAGCGCATCCGATCCGCAAGAATTCCGATACCCCATGGATGTACCCTCGTGCTCAAGAAAATCCTCTTCCAGCTGCACTGGCTGTTCGGCATCAGCGCCGGCCTGGTGCTGGCCGTTATGGGCGTGACCGGCGCCCTGTACAGCTTCGAGGGCGAAATCCTCCGCCTGCTCAACGGCGGGCACGGACAGCTCGCAACGGCCGGAGCGCCGCGGCTCGAGCTCGGCGAACTGATTGCCCGGCTCGAATCGAGCAGTAGCGAACGGATCGTGGATCTGCGCATCGACGACCGCCACGCAGGCCCCGCCACCGCCTACCTGGCGCCGCCTCCCGGCGAGCGGCGCGGCGCGCGCATCCTGTTCGACCCCGCCACCGGGCACGTGCTGGGTGCCCCGCGCGGCCAGGAATTCTTCCAGGTGGTGTTGCTGCTGCACCGCTGGCTGGCCATGGGCGAGACCGGCAAGCAGATCACCGCGGCCAGCACCCTGATGCTGGTCTTCCTGTGCCTGTCCGGGCTGTATCTGCGCTGGCCGCGCCGGGCCGGCCACTGGCAGACCTGGCTGAGCCTCGACTGGCGCAAGACCGGACGCGGCTTCCACTGGGACCTGCACTCGGTCGCCGGGACCTGGGTCCTGCCGTTCTATCTGTGCGCCAGCCTGACGGGGTTGTACTGGTCATACGACTGGTATCGCGCGGGGCTTACCGCGCTGCTCGCCGACCCGCCGTCGGCCGCGCAAGCCCGCCAGCCAGCGGCCGATGCACCGGCAACCCCGGACTATGCCGCCCTCTGGCAGGGCATACGGCAGGCGACGGGCCCGCAGCTGATCGCCTGGAACCTGCGCCTCCCGGCCGCGGCAGGCCAGCCGGCAACAGTCTTCTACATCCTGCGCGACGCCGAGCACGTCCGTGCCTTCAACCTGCTGCAGCTCGATCCGCGCAGCGGCGAGATCGTCCGCCACGAACGCTATGCCGACAAGACGCTCAAGGCCCGCCTGCTCACCAGCGTCTACGCGCTGCACTCGGGCGAGTATTTCGGCCTGCCGGGCAAAGTTCTCATGCTGCTGGCCAGCGCGCTCATGCCGCTGTTCCTGGTCACTGGCTGGCTGCTCTACCTGGATCGCCGTCGCAAGCGCCGCGCCGCGCGGGCGGCCCGCAGCACGCCAACTGCTGCGCCTGGAGATGGCTGGCTGATCGGCTACGCCAGCCAGAGCGGCTTCGCCGAGCAGCTTGCCTGGCAGAGTGCCTGCCAGTTGCAGGCCGCCGGCCTGGCGGTGCGCGTCGAACCCCTGGCGCGCCTCGACGCGGCAAGTCTGCTCCGGCACCCTCGCGCCCTGTTCGTGCTCAGCACCTTCGGCGACGGCGAAGCGCCGGATAACGCCCGAGGCTTCGAGCGCCGATTGTTGGGAGCCACCCTGCCGCTGGATCGGCTCGCTTATGCGGTGCTGGCCCTGGGCGACCGGCATTACGCGCAGTTCTGCGCCTTCGCCCGCCGCGTCGACGCCTGGTTGGAGCGCCAGGGCGGAAAGCGCCTGTTCGAGTCCGTGGAGGTCGACGACCAGGACTCGAGCGCCCTGCGGCACTGGCAACACCAGTTGAGCGAGCTGACCGGCACGCCAGTTCCCGCCTGGCATGACCACCGCTGGACCGGCTGGACCCTCCAGCGGCGCCAGCTTCTGAATCCTGGCAGCCAGGGCGGTCCGGTCTTCCGGCTTACCCTGACGTCGAATGGCCCGAGCGATTGGCGAGCCGGGGACATCCTCGAGATCCGTCCACGTCATGCGCAGGCCAGGGTCGTGGCCTGGTTGCAGCGCCACGGAGGCGACGCCGACGAGCCCGTCGAGCTCGACGGGCAGCCGGTCCGCCTGGCCGAGGCACTGAGCACCCGGCAACTGCCGGAAACGTTCGCCCACCGGGTCGGCCTGCACGGACAGGCACTGGTCGACAGCCTGTTGCCGCTCGCCAGCCGCGAGTACTCCATCGCCTCCATCCCGGCCGATGGGGTGCTGGAGCTGTTCGTCCGCCAGGTGCGGCACGCCGGCGACCTGGGCCTCTGCTCCGGCTGGCTGACCGCTCACTTGGCCGAGGGTGAGCAACTGCTGGGTCGGATACGCCGCAACAGCGCGTTCCACCTTCCGGCGGATGACCGCCCACTGATCCTGATCGGCAACGGTACCGGCCTGTCCGGCCTGCGCGCCCTGCTGCGCGCACGCATCCTGGCCGGGCAGCGGCGCAACTGGTTGCTGTTCGGCGAGCGCCAGCGCACCCACGACTTCCACTGCGCATCGGAACTGCAGGCGGCGCTGGAATGCGGCGATCTGCAGTGCCTGGACCTGGCCTTCTCCCGCGATCAGCCGGACAAGTTCTACGTCCAGGATCTGCTGCGCCGACGGCAGGATCGCCTGCGCGACTGGCTGGCCGAAGGTGCGGCGCTGTATGTCTGCGGCAGCCTGGACGGCATGGCTGCGGGGGTCGACGCCACGCTGCACGAGCTGCTGGGCGCCGAAGCCGTGCGGGCGCTGGTCGAGGCCGGGCGCTACCGGCGCGATGTGTATTGAAGGCCGGGCGGCCTTCCGCGCCGGCGCAGCATGGGCTGGCTCGGATATACAGTGCTCGAAAACGCAAAAGCCCCGCAGTGCGGGGCTTTCAGCGAATCAGATGGCGGAAGCGCAGACCGCCTTATTTACTTCCAGCCATCACCACCAAAATCTTCACAAACCGCCTTGCGGCCTAGAGATAACGGGGGTTGTGACCTAGCCTCATCCACAAAGCGCCAGTGAGGCACAACGAAAGCCAGCTGCAAAGGTGTGGGTCAGGGTGTGGGTCAGAACAACGTCCAAGGGTGTGGGTCAGGGGGAGTGAATGCGGAAATTGACCGTTCGAACAATCGAGAGCCTGGTTAAGGCCCGTATCCCCGGATTGACCGGCGACGGAGAGGGCTTGTACTTCCAGATCAGCAAGACAGGCGGCACAAGTTGGGTTTATCGCTACAAGATCGCCGGCAAGGCTCGCACGATGGGCCTGGGTCGCTACCCGGAAACCGGTCTGGCGCAAGCACGCGATAAGGCAGCCGAAGCACGCAAGGCATCCAAGCTCGGCATAGACCCGCTTGCGGCCCGTGATGCCGAACGCGAGCGCCAGCAGGTCGAGGCCGAACGCGAGCGGCTACAAATCGTGGAGGAGCGCGCAGCGATGGAGCGAGCCAAACTGCGAGACATCACCTTTAAGACCGTGGCCGCCGACTACATAGCAGTTCACCGTGCCGGCTGGAAGAATGCCAAGCATGTGCAGCAGTGGGAAAATACCCTTGCCACCTATGCCGAGCCGATTATTGGCCACCTGCCCACATACGCAGTCACCACCGAACATCTTCTGGAAATCCTGCAACCAATCTGGGCAGAAAAAACCGAAACCGCTAATCGTGTGCGAAACCGGATCGAACTGATCCTGGACGCAGCCAAGGCACGCCGCCTGCGCGACGGCGAGAACCCGGCCCGCTGGCGCGGACACCTGGATAAACTGCTACCCAAGCGCGCAATGATCCAGGTGCGACAACACCACGCAGCGCTACCGTGGCCGAAGCTGCCAGAATTTATACTTGAGTTGGCGAAGCATGATGACCTGACCTATCACGCCATGCGCCTGACCATTCTCACCGCCTGCCGGACATCCGAGGTGCTGGGGGCAACATGGAAAGAGATTGATCTCGAGTCGCGTACCTGGACAATCCCTGCTGCACGGATGAAGGCACGCAAGGAACACCGCGTACCGCTATCCGAAGCTTCCCTCGATCTACTGGCCAGCCTTCCATGTATCGAGGGAAGCCCCTACCTTTTCCCCAGCATTCGAAAAGGTCGACCACTATCGAATATGGCAATGCTGATGGGGCTGCGCCGCATGGGGCGCAGCGACCTCACCATGCACGGTTTCCGCTCAACCTTTCGCGACTGGGCAGCCGAGAACACCCACTACCCGCGTGAAGTTTGCGAACTGGCGCTAGCGCACACGGTCGCCACAGGTGCGGAAGCCGCTTATTGGCGCAGCAATGTTTTTGAAAAGCGCCGCGCCCTTATGGCTGACTGGGCGACCTACGCAACCACCGCGCCAACAACAAAGGTCATTCACGGTGATTTCAAGCGAGCATGAGCCAACCGTTATGGCGCATATTGCTTGACCCACCGGCTCGCCGCTGCTTTATTCCGTCAGGTAAACCGCTGTCGTTGACAGCACCCAGGTAGCCCGAACCTTCAAGGCTGCGCCGTAAAACGGTGGTTCAACCCAAGTGCGTTCAGCATCCGGCAGCGCGCACGGTTGCCGTCCTCTCGGCGATGGATGCCAGTGTCCTCACCCATGCTCAGCGCGTTTCGAGCGAATCGTTGCACCTGCTGCAGTCCCTCTCCCTGCCCTAGCCGTTTCTGGGTTGCGACAGCTAACGCCCGTCTCTGTAGCTCCGACACAGAGACGGGCGCGAAAACAGCGCCGCAGCCCAGGTCCTGCACGCAGTACGGGCATCTCCCCCTGCGACAATCCACGTGACAAACGTGGTTCTGCCGCCCACCACATGAGCTGTACGGCTGCTGACGTTCTCCCGCCGGAGAACACCTGGGTGACGCTCAGGCCAGACGCAACCAACCCGCTCATGTGCCTTGTCCCGCTCGACGTCCCCCGGCAACGACTCGTCCCCGTTGCATGCCTCCATCCGCCGTTTCCCTAGGAAATTCCGGAGGTTGGACGAACAGCTCGCCCATCCAGCGCATGGATACCTCACAGGCCGCTGGGGCCTCAAACCCAGAAAACACTAAACGACCCAAGGCGGGGATACGTGAGGAAGCCCCTGGCGAGTCCAGGGATCTGTCGCAGATCATCGAACAGGGATGAGGGAATGTCGCATTTCACGAACCAGGACAAACGCAACTTCGGTTACGGCCGGCAGCTCAACTACGCCGGGCTTCAGGCGCTGCGTGACAGCTACGGTGCCGGCCGCTTCGCAACCGTGCAGGCCCATGGCGAGCGCTGGAGGCTGTTTGCAGCCTGGTGCAGCCAACGGCATGGCCTGAATGACGCACGCCATCTGAACCAGGCGCTGCTACAAGACTACGCGCGCCACCTCAGCCAAGCAGTGGCGCAGGGCGAACTGGCCGTCAGTACCGCGCAGAATCGCCTGTCCACCGTCAACCGCACCCTCGAAGTGCTGCGCGGTGATCAGCAGGTACGCGTCAGCCCCAGCGCAGCCCTGGGTCAGAACCGCTGCAACCTGCGTACACACGCACCCCAAGGGCAGGAGCGCGGCCAACTGCTCCCACTCCGCCAGACGCTACGAGAACAGGGCTTCACACGGGTGGCCGCCATCATACATCTGGCACGCGAGGGCGGCCTGCGCCTGCGCGAAGCCATTCTGGCCGACCTGCCCCGCCTGCAGCGCGAAGCCGCACAACACGGCAGCCTCAACATCGCAGACGGCACCAAGGGTGGCCGCCGAGGCGCCGCCGCACCACGCTGGATACCGGTCAGCGAAGGTCTGCGCCAGGCACTGCTGCAAGCCGCGTCAGTCGCCCCGAAGGGCAGTCGCAACCTGCTCGAGCCCGGAGAACGCTACGTCGATTTCATCCAGCGGCAGGTCCGCCCGGCTCGCAACCTGCTGCAGTGCCACGGCATCAAGGGCTTCCATGAGCTGCGCACGGCGTATGCCTGCGAACGCTACCAGCAGATCACCGGGCAACCCGCCCCGGTGAATGGCGGGCAACTGCTTCGAGAGGACAGAGAGAAGGATTACCGCGCCCGCGAGCGGATAGCCCAGGAGCTGGGACACAACAGGATTGATGTGGTGGCCGCCTACATTGGTGGCCGGCGATGAATGATATGAACCTGTTCTTGCGCGATGTGCTCACCGGCGCAAAGGCCTCCCGCCAGCGCCATCTGCGTCAGGCAGCCCTCCTTCAGCAAGCGATCGATCAGCACTGGGGGCTGGCCAACCCACACCGCTGGCAAGCCAAGCACCTGCGCTGGTTTCTGGAGGAGCACAGCGTCACCCTCTCCCCCGCCAGTCGTTATCGCTACTGGCTGACCATTGTGCTGATTGCCCGCCGCCGGCATCGACTTCACGAATGGCAGCCTCATTTGCATGGCCCATGGCAACGACCTGCTGGTTAGCTGCCCGCGGCGATGTCGTGTTGTTCACCAGCCTCCCAGCCTCCCTGGGGCGCAAGCCTCGCCTCAGAACAGATCCATCTGCCCGTCCACTAAACGCTGGAAGTCGCTGTGTACGAAGGGCAGGATGGCGTCGGCCACTGGCTTGAGCTGGCGCGTCACGTAGTGGTCGTAGTCGATTGGCGCCTGGCGATTCTCCAGGGGCTCGGGGCCGCTAACGGTGATCACATAGCTGATCCAGCCACCGCGCTGGTACTGCAGCGGGCGTCCCTGGCGGGCGTTGAACTCATCGGCCAGCCGTGCCGCCTTCACATGGGGCGGCACGTTGCGCTCATAGTCGTCCAAGCGCCGGCGCAGGCGCTTGCGGTAGATCAGCAGCTCATCCAGCTCGCCCGCCAGGGTGCCGCGCACGTAGTCACGCACGTACTCCTCGTAGGGTTGCCGCCTGAAGATGCGCTGGTAGAGCTCCTGCTGGAACTGCCGGGCCAGCGGCGACCAGTCGGTGCGCACGGTTTCCAGGCCCTTGAAGACCATCTCCTCGCTGCCGTCGGCACGCTGCACCAGTCCGGCGTAGCGCTTCTTGCTGCCCTCCTCGGCGCCGCGGATGGTGGGCATCAGGAAGCGCCGGTAATGGGTCTCGTATTGCAGCTCGAGGGCACTGTCGAGGCCGAACTCGCTAGCCAGATGGTGTCGCCACCACTGGTTGACCTGCTGCACCAGCTCGCGGCCGATGCGGCCCGCCGCCTCCTCCGCGTGCCCGCTGCCGAGCCAGACGAAGGTGGAGTCGGTGTCGCCGTAGATTACCTGGTAGCCGCGCGCCTCGATCAACTCGCGGGTGCGCCGCATGATCTCGTGGCCGCGCAGGGTGATCGAGGACGCCAGCCGCGGGTCGAAGAAGCGGCAACCGCTCGAACCGAGCACGCCGTAGAAGGCGTTCATGATGATCTTCAACGCCTGCGCCAGAGGCTGGTTGCCGTCGCGCTTGGCCCGGTCACGGCCTTCCCAGATCCGCGTGACGATCGCCGGCAGGCTGTGCCGGGTGCGCGAAAAGCGCGCGCCACGGAAACCCGGCACCGAATGCGCGTCATCGGGCTGGCGCAACCCCTCGATCAGGCCGACCGAGTCGATCAAGAACGTGCGGATGATGGACGGGTACAGGCTCTTGTAGTCCAGCACCAGCACTGACTCGTAGAGGCCCGGGCGCGAATCCATGACGAAACCACCGGGGCTGGCTTCCGGCATGCGTTCACCGAGGTTGGGCGCAACGAAACCCTGGCGGTGCATCAATGGCAGGTAGAGATGGGTGAAGGCCGCCACCGAACCGCCGCTGCGGTCGGCCGCCAGGCCGGTGACCGTGGCCCGTTCCAGCAGGAACGTCAGCAACTCGGTCTTGGCGAAGATGCGCGTCACCAGCTCGCAGTCCTTGAGGTTGTAGTGCGCCAGCGCCGGCTTGTCCTCGGCGAAGCGGCGATCGATCTCCGCCATGCGCTGGTAGGGGTTGTCGATCGCCTTGCCCTCCCCCAGCAGCGTCTGCGCCACGTTCTCCAGGCTGAACGAGGGGAAATTCCAGGTCGCCGAACGCAGCGCCTCGATGCCGTCGATGATCAGCCGTCCGGCGGCCTCGGCGAAGAAGTGGCTGTTGCGGCTGCCATGTTCGCGCCAGCCCATCTCGTCGCCACCGCGCCCCAAGCGCAGCGGCACCTTCAGGCGCTGGGCGTGATCGCGCAGTACGCGCAGGTCGAACTGCACCAGGTTCCAGCCGATGATGGCATCGGGATCATGGCGCGCCAGCCAGTCGTTGAGCCGCTCCAGCAATTGCGCGCGGCTTTCGCAATACTCCAGGTCGAAATCCAGCGCGGTCGGTTCGCCATTGGCCGGGCCGAGCATGTACACCTGGCGCTGGCCGCAGCCCTCCAGGGCGATGGAATACAGATCGCCGCGGCTGTTGGTCTCGATATCGAGGGAGGCCAGCCGCAGGCGCGGTCGATAGTCAGACACGGAGCGCAGCTGGGCCTCCCGCAGCAGACCGTCGTCGCCCAGCGTGCCACTGAAGCACACCGGCGCGGTGATGAAGCGCTCCATGAGGAAACGCTCGGGCGGACGGATGTCCGCCTCGTAGACATCCACGCCTGCGGCCCGCAGCGTCTTTTCCAGACGCAGCAGCTGGCGGTACTGAGGGCAGTAAAGCCCGAGCATCGGACGATGGCGGAAATCGCAAAGCCCAAGCTCGCGCAGCTCGGCATCCGGCTCGCCGTACAAGAGTTGCTCCACGCGCTCGCGCTGTTCGGCCGGCACAAAGGCCACCGCTGGCTGCACGGGAACCCGCACACGACAGGGACCGTTATCGGTCGCCAGCCAGAACTCGACCTCGATGCCCGCAGGCGTGTCGCGCCAGTGCCGCGTCAGCACGAAACCCAGTTGCCCTTCCACGCCAATGACCTTGAGAAAAATGCTGACGAGAGAATTCTACGTACTCGGCGGTATGGCGGCGAACGCGTGTCTGGCAATGCCAGCCAAGGCAGCTTCTCTGCGGCAGAGGCGAGGTTGAGCGGTAGCGGCGTCGCAGGCGAAAGGGCCCCAGAGAGACAGCTACCGACCTACAGCGGACATCCGTTGGCAGAGTGTCCCATTGCATAATCGATCCCCTTAAGCCACCCCACCCACTAACTGACCGATAGCGCCGGCTAACTAACCTGTCCCTTTTACGCATCTGCGGGCGGCCAGCGCAGTTTTCCGCGGCCGACGCGCAAGGCTTCCACGAGCCTGGTCTTGCCCAGCAACCGGCCCGAGAAGAGGCTGGGCTTGGGATCGACCGCCGGCTTCTTGAAGGCGGCGACCCGCTGGTAGTCCGGGGTTGCCAGCCAGGTCCGTCCGTCCCCGTCGTCGGTGACGATCCGATAGAGACCGGCGGGCGGGGCGGCCTCGATGTCGAGCAGGCGCTTGTAGCGTTCGACCGACCACTTCTGGATACCGCCGCTGAGAGCCTCGGTTCGGAAGCGCGCCCATAGCGCGGCGGTGTCGGGCGTCGGCCAGTCGCCGGCGTCGGTGTAGGCCATGATCTCGTCGGATTCGAGCCAGGCCCGCATTTCCGCCGGGGTGACGAAGACCGGCTCGGCGTCCTCGATGGCCACCATAGCCGCGCGCCGTGACGGCAGGCCCGAGCGGATCAGCATTGCCATCATGAATCGCGGGACGCCGGTTTCGACTGCCGCCGCTGCGCCGCCCGCCACCGTCTCCGGCGACCAGCCGAGGGACATGCGGCGGGTGCGGACGGCTTCCAGCGCCCAGACCAAACGATAGGTGAAAGCCTCTTCGATCGCGCGCATGTTCTGCGATCCGATCTTGGAGACCTCTTCGCCGGACACCCAACTACGCAGGATGGCCTTCCAATTCGCCGGCAACGCGTTGGCCTTGTCGGGGATGAAGGGCCGCATGAACAGCAGCCGCTCGCCGAGACCGCGGAGCGCGTCGACGAGTTCGTCGATGTCGCCGCTTAGCGCCGCCTCGTCTGCCCGGTCGAGCAGTTCGGCCAGCTCGTCGGCCATGGCGTCGATAGTGAGGCCCGCTTCGAGCCCGACGCCCATGGCGAAATGCCCGCGCCGCGCCTGCGCCGTGGTGGTCTTCCAGATGAGGTCGGCGCGCGCTTCGAACACTTTCTTGTGCAGAGGGGCGACGTCCTCGTCCTCGCGGGCGATCTGGCGGGCCCAGAGCGATCCCTTAAGCGCCTCGTCCAGAAGCTTGGGTAGATCGGCGCGATCGGCGTCAAGCGCTTCGATCAGGCCGAACACGGTCGCGTCGAGGCGTTCGACGAGCTGAAACAGCGGCTCCTCGTCGATGGTTTCCTCCTCGTCGACTTCATCGTCGTCATCGGCGCCAGCGTCGGCGTCGTATTCCACGGCGGCGGCCAGCCGCTCGGCCACCTCGACTTCTTCGTCGGGTGATCTCCAGGCCTCGCGGGCGTTGGCGAGATACTCCCAGGCGTCGGCGCGATCCAGGACGCCTTCGCGCGACAGGCGCTCAAGGATCTCGGCGACGATCTGGATGAGGCCGCTCTTCAAGGTTCGGGCTTAGCGGAGGCGACCAGCCTGCGCCATTCGCGCTTTCGCCAGTCGATCCGGTCGAACATGACATGGACGATCAGCCCTTCGACGTCGACGAAGGCGCGCCCCGCGCGGCCGGCGACGTTGGCGAACTCCTCGCCTTTGATCTTCTCGCCCGCCCGATAGAGCGCGGGCACCAGCAGGACGGCGGCGTTGAGGTTGAGGCCCTGCGAAAGCGTGGGTGAGGCGACGATCACCTTCAGCACGCCCTCAGACAGGAGAATTTCCAGCTCACGCAGGAACGGGCTCGGCAGCCGGCCATGGTGGATGGCGACGCCCGTCTTCAAGCTGGCCACGGCGGGATGATCCTCGCCCAGCCATTCCTTGCCGACCTCCAGGGCGCGGGCGATCGACGCCTCGTCATCTAGCAGCGAGTCCAGATAGCCGCGCTTGCAGAGGTCCACGACCTGTTTGCCGTAGCTCTCGACCCAGTTCGCCTGGGTGGAGAAGATCAAGGTGCGCTTGCCCTGGCTCGCAAACTCCCACGCCGCGAACAAAGCGAGGTGCGAGTTCTTGCGTGGATAGGGCTTGTTCTCCCTCCCGCGCGCTGGTTTCTCCACGACGAACTTGTCGAGGAAGGGACCATCGTCATCAAGGTCAAGCCGCAGCAACGCGTCTTTGCCACGCCAGGAGAGTGCGCCGAAGCGCTGGCGCGTGGGACGCCAGTCGGAACGCACCGGCTCACCCGGTTCGTCGGAACGAATCCAGGCGGTGAGGTCGTCGAGTTCGTCGCCGCTCGGCAGGATCGCGGAAAGACAGACGATCCGGCGTTCGGCCGCGTCCGCGCGCCGAAGCAGGCGCTGCACGAGCGTCTCGTAGCGGATTTCGCGCTCACTCGGACCGATCATGTGGCCCTCGTCGAGGACGATCAGGCCTACATCGTCGATCAGCGACGGGTCACTTCTCAGCGCGAAGTCGAGTTTTTCGGGCGTCGCAATGATGATCTCGCGGGTACGCAGGGCGTCTTCATCACCGGCCGAAAGGCCGCTGGCGCCGTAGAGCGAGGAGACGCTGAAGCCGAGGGGCGCGAAGGTCTTCCTGAAGGACCTCTCGGTCTGAGCGGACAAGGCGCGCAGCGGCGTGACGATCAGCACCCGGCGCGCCGAGGACAGGGTCATCAGCGTTGCGATCTCGGCTACCCGCGTCTTGCCCGCGCTGGTGGGCAGGGCGACGACCAAGTCGTCCATGACGTCCGTGGAGCGCTGGGCGGCTTCGCGCTGCGAGGGCCATAGCTCCACCTCCGAGGTCTTGCGGGCATAGAGCGAGGAGATGAACAGCCGCCGCAGGTCTGGATATTTTTCCTCTGTACCCTCGGGGGGCTCGGTCGGCAGGTTCTGGTGCAACGAGTGCTGCCACAGGTCGTCGATCAGGTGATGGCAGAGGTTCGATATCCACCACAGCGGAACATTCTCGGCGTTGCCTGCCAGGCTGACTGCCGTGGCGAGCAAGGCACGTGCGCTTTCAATCGGCTCGGGTTCGCCCGTCTCAAGCGCGAAGTCGAAAAACGCCAGGGCCCGGCAGATCGTCGTGTTGAGGATGGTCGACAGCACCTCGTCGACGTCGGGGTCTTCGCCCCGTAGCGCCTCGGCGATCTGCTCGCCGCCATGAGCCGCGTCGCCGAGCCATTCGCGAGCGAAGCCGCGCAACTGGTCGAGATCTCGCAGAATCAGATGGCGGATCGCCGTTTCGCCCGGCGAGGTGTTGAGGTCGTCCGCCGTCTCATTGAAGAGCGAATAGGCGACAGCCGAGAAGCCGGCCAGATGGTAGGCAGCGGCGGCGATGGTGCGGCGGAACCCGCGTTCAGGCGCCTCGGGGTCACCGTTGCGCACTAGGGCTTCAAATGCGTTGGCGGCGCGCTCGAAGGCCTTGCTGGTCAGCTCCGAAGCGCCAGCCTGAGCGCGCAGGGCCATCGCGCCTCGGAGCAGGGCGAAGCCGTGTTCGGCGAGATCGGTTTCAATTGTCGCACCAAGGGGCGGTGCGTTCGGCGGCAGCACGCCCTCGTCGCGCATGAGCGACCAAGCCGCGCCGCGATAGAGGAGGCGCCCAAGGATGCCGTCGACGGTCGCGGTCGTCAGGAACGCGGTCAGTTCGTCAATCGTCTCCAAGGTCTTCTGCCTCCAGGTACATAGCCGCGATGAAGTCTTGGTGGTCTTCGACGTGGATGTTCACGACGTAATGGTCCCGATTGGTCCCAGTGGCGTCGAGGTCCTCCTTCAGCGAGGCGTGGGGGCCGTTGCCCGAAACTGTGAAGAGCATGTGGTCGATGCGATCGGCGCGCAGCGACTTCAGGCCGACCTCGTCGCGCAGGCTGCGACCCAGTACGTTGTCGTCAGGGTCGTTGCTCTCCAGCAGGCGGTTGGCGACGAACAGCAGAGAGTCGGGCGTGCAACGGCCGTTGTCGCGGTTAAGTACCTTGCGGGCGCTCGTGACCGTGGCCTTGCCGAGTACCTTGTTGCTCTTGGCTTCGCCTTTCAGAAGCCAGAGCTTCTCGCCGGCCCCATCGTATCCGGCGCCGATGAAGTCATCGCCGCGCATGGCCATGTTGCGGCCGTCTTTGTAGCGAAGGCGACGCACGGGGACGCGAAGGCCGATCTCTTCCTCAACAAGCTCGGTCGCGAGAATCTCGCCGAGATCGCCGGAGCGGCCCTTGGCCGTTTGAGGCATTTCGGCGCTGAGGATTTCACTGGCGACCTTGTATCCCAGTCGCTTCACATCTTCGGCGATGAGTTCGAGTCGATCGTAGTGAGAGCGGATGGTCTCGGCGAGGTCATCGCGGATCTCGTCGCGGCCACCATCCTTCTCGACATAGGTCCAGTAATGCTTGCGCTTGTCCTTTTTTTTGGTGGACTTGCACCACTTCTTATACAGCCCCACTGCGTTCCCTCGATCAATCAGCCCCGATCGCTGATAGCGATAATGCGCGGTGTCGAACGCACCGTGGCGACATGATTATCCAGTATGCACGCCTCGTGCGGTTTCAGAAAATATCGCGTGTTGGGGAGCAAGAAAATGCGGCGCAGCTTGTCCATCAACATTCGCTGCGATCCATCGTCAGCCAATGGAAAATGGCTTCGATTTTGAGCCTGCTTGACGCCCCCAAGCACCACTGCTTAAGTCCCCCGGCAAGCCCCGTCATTGACGGTCAAGCCCAGATAGTCACGACCTTCGAGGCTATGCCCGCAAGGGTTGGTCAACCCCAGTGCGATCAGCGCTCGGCAGCTCGCACGGTCACTTCGGTGATGAGCGCCATTTTCATGCTGCTGGCCTCTGCCCGCCCCGCTACATCGCCATGGGATCCGCTGTGGATCTTCGCTTCCTGCTGTCTGCCCCCGACGGGATTCATCCCTGGCGGGGTGATTCCCCAAACACCCTGGAGAATCCGTCATGACACAGAACACCTCCGAAGAATTGAAGTACTTCGACCTGCACACCCGAGGCATCGGCTACCTGAACCGCATTCGCGAGGTTCAGGTTCGTCGTGGACCTGGATTTATGGCGTGCGATATCGCCGCGCTGTATGGCCCGGCCGATGCCGTTCAATACACCCGCTTCGACTGCAAGGTGACTGGCGCGGAAGCCGAGCGCCTGGTACGCCGCTGCTGGGATGCCGTAAACGCTCAGAAAAAAGTGCTGGTGGCGTTTCGCATCAGCGACCTGTGGGTCGATCCGTTTCTCTACGAGAAAGGCGAAAGGGCCGGTCAGCCAGGCGCAAGCCTCAAAGCCCGTCTGCTGTACCTGGGCTGGATCAAGATTGACGGCCAGTTGGTCTACAAAGCCGAGCCTCGTCCGGGTGACGCTGCCGAGCCCGCCCGTCCCGAGCCGGCTGAAGCGATTGCCCAGCAACCCGAGCAGTCCACCCCCGCGTCCAGTCCCAAACCCAAGCGCTCCCGCAGTAGCGCCAAGACCAATGCAGCCACGCCGTAACGGCTGAGCCCTACCCATCCCCCTGGCAGGATCATCACCCTGCCAGGGCGGTGTTCCTGCCGTCATTCGCAGGAGACACCCCATGAACGCACCCCTTTGCCTGGTGGAAAACGAGGACGCGCAGCGCGCCCGGGAAGACCTGATCATTGTGGAGGCCTCATTGATCCTGGATCGACGCATGTTCACCCGCGGACCGTCGTTGCACACGCCCCAGGATGTCCGGGACTTTCTGAAACTCAAACTGGCCGGCCACGAGCACGAGGTGTTCGCCAGCGTATTTCTGGACAGCCGCCACCGGGTGATCGCCTTCGAGGAGCTGTTTTTCGGCACCATCAACGGCGCCAGCGTGTACCCCCGGCAGTTGGTCAAGCGCGCGCTGCATTGGAATAGCGCCGCAGTGATCATCACCCACAACCACCCTTCCGGCTGCAGTGAGCCGAGCGAAGCGGATCGCCACCTCACCGAGCGCCTCAAGGACGCCCTGGCTCTCATCGATGTGCGCGTGCTGGACCACTTCATCGTCGGCGCAGGCCATCCTCTGTCACTGGCCGAATACGGCTGGCTGTAACGCGACGGCGCCCACGGGCGCCGTTGTTATTTGCGTGCCATAAAGCGAGACGATGGGTTTCAGGTTTTCGCATGCCTGGCCCGCCGGGATCTGCCAACGTCAGGCCTCCCCAAAGGAGACCTGTCCATGTCTCGTCAGCTTCTTCTTGCCTCGGTCTTCAGCCTGCTTGCCGGTTGCGCCGCTCACTCGGCCCCGGAAGCGGACAGCGCCCCCGCCGTCATCGCCGAAACGCACGCAGCGCAGCGGATCAGCCACGCACGCTACACCCTGATCAGCACCGAACCGCTACCCGAACAGCTGGATCTGCTCGCCCAGATCATCGACATCCGCATCCCCGCCAACTTGAACCCGACCGTAGGTGAGGCGCTGCGGCATCTGCTGCAACGCACCGGTTACAGCCTCTGCGCGGAGCCGAGCGATGGGCCGACGCTGTACCGGCATGCCCTGCCGGCGGCCCACTACCAGCTCGGCCCCCTCCCCTTGAAACAGGCGCTGCAACTGCTCGGCGGCCCAGCCTGGCAGCTCACCGTGGATGACCGCGAACGCCAAGTGTGTTTCCGCCCCCGCGGCGAACTCGACCCGCGTCGCCAGACATCACAAACCACCCCGGGAGAGCGCTCATGAAAACCCGATACTGGGCGGCAGCTCTGTTGAGCCTGGGCACCTGGCTGGTGATCGGCAGCGGACTCCTCCATCACCAGCAGCGCCTGGATGAACTGCAACGACAGCAACTGGACGCTACCCGGCTGCCAACCCTCCAGAGTGAACTCGATGCCCTGCGAACCACCCAGACACAGCTTCAGAGCGAGCTGGATGACCTGGTCAACCAACTGACCACCTTCAACCAGGCTCAGGCGCAGCTTGATGAGCGCCTAACCCGCCAACAGACTCAACTGACGGCCCTGCTGAACCCGCCTGAAGACCCGCGCTGGCACAGCCTGTCCCTGCGTATCCAGCAGCTGGAAACCCGCACCACGCAGCCGCCCAAACCCGTCGCCAGCGCGCGCAAGCCGCCACAACGCCCTGCCCCAGTCCGTGCCGCACCAGCCTTGCCCGCGCTGCCGCTGCTGATCGGTGTTGAGCTGCGCGGTGCCGAACGTTTTCTGGCCGTAGCGCCAGCCGGCAGCCGGACCCTCAATGAGGTGCGTCTGCTGCGCGCTGGGGACCGCATCGACGCCTGGACACTGCGGCGCCTCGAGCGCCAGGCCGCCGTCTTCGCCTCCCCCGGCCAGCCCGACCACACCCTGGCCCTGCCCTGAGGTGCTGCGCATGCCCGTGATCTTTCTGGTACTGCTGGGCCTGCTGGCCGGCAGCGCGCATGCCGAGCCGGCCGAAACCCAACGACTCGACAGCACGCGGCTCACCCTGCAACAGAGCGGCAGTGAAGCCGCCAAGGCCTGGGGTCTGACCGAGCAGGAATGGACCCGCTTCGAAGAGATCCAGCGCGGCCCGCGCGGCTACTGGAGCCCGAACCTGGATCCGCTCACCGCACTGGGCGTGGAAGCCCGTGACGAAGCCGAGCGTCAACGCTACGCCGAACTGCAGGTGCGCCTGGAAGCCGCCCGCGCCGAGCGCGAACTGGCCTACCAGCGCGCCTACGACGAGGCGTGGCAGCGGCTATATCCAAGCCTGCTGCCGATCCAGGGTACCGCGACGCCGCTGCACAGCCCGGTGGTCAATCGCCTGGCCCTGTTCGTCGGCCGTGACTGCGCCCCCTGCCGCGAACGGGCCCGCCAGCTGCAGGCCGGCGGCAGCGCCTTCGATCTGTATCTGGTCGACAGCCACAACGATGACCAGCTGCTGCGCGACTGGGCGCGCCAGGCCGGCATCGAGCCCGCGCGCGTGCAGCGCCGGCAGATCACCCTCAATCACGCCCAGGGTCTCTGGCAGCGCCTAGGCCAGGACGCGCAACTGCCGGCCAGCTTCCAGCAGCGGGAGGGCCGATGGCAGCGCCTCGACTGAGCCTGCTCCTGCTGGCCCTGCTCGGCAGCGCCCAGGCGCGGGAGCTGCCGCCGGCGACCTACCAGCGGATCGCCGAGCAGGCCGGCATTCCCGCCGAAATCCTCTACGCCATCGCCCTGCAGGAAAGCGCCCTGCTGCTGCGCGGCCAGCTGCGCCCCTGGCCCTGGACGCTGAACGTCGCCGGCCGGCCCCAGCGCTTCGCCAACCAGCCTGCCGCCTGCCGGGCCCTGCATCAGGCGCTGACCACCACCCCGCCGACACGCATCGACATCGGCCTCACGCAGATCAACTGGGGCTACCACGGTCAGCGCTTCGCCAGCCCCTGCGCCGCGCTGCAGCCGATCCGCAACCTGCGCGTTGCCGCCCAGCTGCTGCGCGAGCAGCACCGGCGCAGCGGCGACTGGCTGCGGGCCGCCGGGCACTACCACCGCCCCGCCGGTGGCGCGCCCGCCGCCCGCTACCGGCAGGGCGTGGCGCGTCACTTGGCCCGCCTGAAATTTCCCCTTCCCCCCGCCACGGAGGCACGCCCATGACCCCCGCCCGCACCCTCGCCAACGCCCTGCTGCTGACCCTGGCCGGCGGCACCACCCTGGTCGCCGCCCAACCGGCCCCACAACACGAAAATCTGCGCTACGACGAAAGCGCCATGCTGCCGGTGAGCAGCCCCAGCCTCAGTCCGGGCGAGGTGCAGCCCCGCACTCTGCAGCTGCCGGCGCTGACCCGGCTGTTTCTGGTCGGCGACGATCCGCGCTCACTGGCCTGGCTCGAGCACCACGCCGAACAGCTACGCCAGCTCGGCGCCGCCGGCCTGGCGATACAGGTGGCGGATATGCAGGCCCTGCAGCGCATCCGCGCCGCCGGCCCGGGGCTGACCATCCTGCCGGTCAGCGGCGAGGACATCGGCCAGCGTCTGGGCCTGCGCCACTACCCGGTGCTGATCCGCAGTAACCGCCTGGAACAGTGAGGCATGGCCGAACAGGTGCTGGAGTCCCGGCTGCGCCCGGCGGTGGAGCTGTACAGCGTCGCGGTCAGCGCCGGCGCCGCCCTGCTCTGTCTGCAGACCCCTTGGGCGGTGGCCCTGTCACCGGCTCTGGGGCACTGGAGCGCGGCGGGCTTCGCGCTGTTCGGCCTGTTGCGCCTGCGCCAGGCCGGACAGGTGCTGCGCTACCGCCGCCATATCCGCCGCCTGCCGCGCTACGCACTGACCAGCCGGCAGATCCCGCTGAGTCGCCAGCGGCTGTTCATGGGTCGGGGTTTTCGCTGGACCCGCGTGCACACCCAGCGCCTGGTCGAGGCGCAGGAACCGGCGGTGGCCCGCTACCTGCGCCAGCCCTGGCCCCACCGGCTGGCTCGGGTCCTGGAACAGCGTCTGGAGCACAGCCCGCCGCCGCTGTCCTGGCTGACACGCCTGACCGCGTGCGACAGCCCGCTCAACCCGTTGCGTCCGCTGCCGCCGGTGGGCGGCTCGCCGCTGCTGCACGGCGTGGAGCCAAACGAAACCCACGTCACGCTGCCGCTCAACGAACGCGTCGGTCACACCCTGGTGCTGGGCACCACCCGCGTCGGCAAGACCCGTCTGGCCGAGCTGTACATCACCCAGGACATTCACCGGGGCGAGGTGTGCATCGTCTTCGATCCCAAGGGCGACGCCGACCTGCTCAAGCGCATGTACGTCGAGGCGCGCCGCGCCGGCCGCGAGCGCGAGTTCTACGTCTTCCACCTGGGCTGGCCGGACATCTCCTGCCGCTACAACGCCATCGGCCGTTTCAGCCGCGTCACCGAGGTCGCCTCGCGCATCGCCAGTCAGCTCAGCGCCGAGGGCAACTCGGCGGCCTTTCGGGAGTTCGCCTGGCGCTTCGTCAACATCATCGCCCGCGCCCTGGTTGAACTCGGCCGGCGCCCGGACTACCTGCAGATCCAGCGCCACGTGATCAACATCGACGCGCTGTTCATCGAATACGCCGAACACCTCTTCGCCCGTCAGGACGGCGAGGCCTGGCCGCAGATCCTCGCGCTGGAAAGCCGGCTCACCGAGCGCAACATCCCGCGCCACATGCAGGGCCGCGAGCGGCGCGTGGTGGCCATCGAGCAGTACCTGGCCAGCCATCGTCTGTTCGATCCGGTGCTGGATGGTTTGCGCTCGGCGGTGCGCTACGACCGCACCTACTTCGACAAGATCGTCGCCAGCCTGCTGCCGCTGCTGGAGAAGCTCACCACCGGCAAGACCGCCCAGCTGCTGGCCCCCGACTACAGCGACCTCGACGATCCGCGGCCGATCTTCGACTGGCTGCAGGTGATCCGCAAAGGCGGCATCGTCTACGTCGGCCTGGACGCGCTGAGCGACGCCGAAGTCGCCGCCGCCGTGGGCAACTCCATGTTCGCCGACCTGGTGTCGGTGGCCGGCCACCTCTACAAGCACGGCCTCGACCATGGCCTGCCGCCCAGCCACAAGCCGCAGCGCCCGGTGCCGATCAACCTGCACGCCGACGAGTTCAACGAGCTGATGGGCGACGAGTTCATTCCGCTGATCAACAAGGGCGGCGGCGCGGGCATTCAGGTGACGGCCTACACCCAGACCCTGAGCGACATTGAGGCACGCCTCGGCAACCGCGCCAAGGCCGGCCAGGTGATCGGCAACTTCAACACCCTGCAGATGCTGCGCGTGCGCGAAACCGCCACCGCCGAGCTACTCACCCAGCAGTTGCCCAGGGTCAACGTGCTGACCAAGACACTGGTGTCCGGCGCCACCGACACCGCCGACCCGAGCGCCAGCACCGACTTCACCTCCTCCTCCCAGGACCGGGTCAGCAGCACCGCCGTGCCGCTGCTGGAGCCTGCGCACCTGGTCAGCCTGCCCAAGGGCCAGGCGTTCTCCTTTCAGGAAGGCGGCCAGTTGTGGAAGGTGCGCATGCCGCTGCCCAAGCCGGCACCCGACGACGCCATGCCGGAGAACCTGCAGGAGCTCGCCCGGCTGATGCGCGCCAGCTACAACGACAACGCCGGCCAGTGGTGGCGCGCCAACGGCAGCGCAGCGCAACCGCCGGCCGCCGCGCAGTCAGCGGACTGAAATGGCGGCTCAGGGAAGCACCGTCCAGCCACCCCAGCGGCAGACCCTGCTCGGCCAACTGCTAAGCCTGCCCGGCCGCATCCTCGGCCTGCTGTTGGTGTCGCTACTCTGCTCGCTGCTGATGGAATACGCAGGGATGCTGTGGTTCTGGCCGGAAGAGGGCTGGCAGCACAGCCAGGCCATGCTGCACGCCGAACTCGGCTGGCTGGGCGAGCAGTTTCCGCGCTCGCTGCTGCTCCAAGATCCCGACGCCAGCACCCGAGTTACCCTCGACTGGCTGCACACCACGCTGTTCGAGCGCAGCGGCCTGCTCGACTACGCCAGCCAGGCGCGGGCCAACCATCACGAACGGAACCTCACCGGCCTGCTCGCCCAGCTCTACCTGCTCATCGAAGATTTCGTGCTGGCCAGTCTGTTCGTCACCCTGACCTTCGCAGTGCGGCTGATCATCCTCACCCTGGCGCTGCCGCTGTTCGCCCTCGCCATGCTCAGCGGCCTGGTCGACGGCCTGGTCCGCCGCGACCTGCGCAAGTTCGGCGCCGGGCGTGAAAGCAGCTTCATCTATCACCGCGCCAAGCGACTGATCCTGCCCACCATCAGCGCGCCCTGGCTGCTCTACCTGGCGCTGCCAGTGAGCCTGCATCCCATGTGGGTGCTGCTGCCCAGCGCCGGATTGCTCGGCGTGGCGGTGGCGATCACGGCGGGGACGTTCAAGAAATACCTGTGACAAAAATCCGCAGACAAACCTCTTCGGCGTTCTTGCACATGCAACCGACTGCCTTTATTTTGTGACCAAGTTTCATGCTAGGCACAACATATTGCGCTTGAATTGCAACTAGCACGCTAAGCCTGGTGCCCATCCACAGGCTTGGTACAAACCCAGCAAGATGAGGTTTTGTTCATGACCAACACGAAAAAGACTTCAGCCGAAGTCGCCAGCTTGGCATCCGAGACCCTGCGGAACCCGAATAGCTCCGCCATTGCAAAAAGCCTTGCTGCATCAGCATTGGCGCAATCCTCTTCTGATAAACAGACCAGCGCCGAGATGGAAACGAAAGCCGGTAAAGCCCTGCAAAGTCCCAAGTACGCGGAGGCGACCAAAACCCTCGCCGCATCGGTGGTTGCCCAAAGCAATAAGGCTCGTTGAGGAGGTGACGCATGGAACAACAGTACTGCGTGAACACTCGCGCCCAGGACAATGGAGACCACGAGGTACATACCGCTACCTGTCGGTACCTCCCATCGCTGGTTAATCGGCTAGGTTTGGGCACCCACTCCAGTTGCCAAAGCGCGGTGCAGGCAGCTCGGGTCATCTTCCGAACGGCCAATGGGTGTATCCATTGCAGCACCGCTTGCCACACGAGGTGATGCAGCTGCGGGTGCGCTGGCTCTCGCCAGCGCACCGCTTTACCTATGGCTTAGGCCTGCTGGGCGTATCCATAAATACCGGCCGTGCCCTGCTCATCATCTACAGCCTCGTGCCAGGTTGGCTTACCCGATCACCCCACGCCCAGATTGGCTTGGTTGCTCACGTCCCGCCATATAGCAGGCGTTCAACTACCGTTTCCAGGCGCGCCACCGCCTCCCTCCGTTTCTCCTCGCTCATGCTCTGGATACGTGCCTCAAGAAGCATTAGCGAACGACCCCGGTACGGTGATCAGAAACTGCTTGTCCAGGTGCCCACCGGAGATGAGCTGGCGCTTGCCACTACCGAGATCGAGGCGAGTCAGATCCAGGCGCGCGTACCAGGCATGCCCGGCGTGCCGAGCCAGCAGCAGGAATACCCGCTTGACCCGGACCGAGCGACAAGCCTCCAGCAAGCGCTGCAAACGCCGGGGGCTGAGCGTCGCCAGCCCGGCCAGCAGATCGGCGACCGAGCTAAAAAGCGCCTCACCGTCACTCACGTGAATCAACTCCAGCACTGCCCGTTCCGGGCTGGAAATCCACACTTCGAAATCATGATGCGGCGGTCGAAAGCCCTGCCATGTGGCCGTATCCGAATCGGCAAACAGGGGGGCAGATGTACAACTGACCGGCATTCCCCAGTCGTGCTGAGCGAACCAGGTCGGCAGGGTGGCACCTGGCGCGGCCCAGAGACTGATCGTCTCCCCACCCAACCTCAGATAATGGTCGTAGCCTTGCAGATCCAGAGCGGTCTGCGCGCCGGCCCAGAAGCGCAACGGACTGTCCTGCTGCAAGGCGTAGAGCGCCCCCTGCCAGTCGATCCGGTCGCCACTGCGCCGCCAGGCGCCGTGCCCAACCTTCTCCAGCCAGCCGCTCTGCTGATACTTGCGCGCAAGGCTGCTACCGACCCCCTGCCGGTGCAGCCAGGCTTGAGTAGCGACGACGCCAGGAGGCCAATCCGCGAGCAGCTGGTTTATTTTCATAGGAAAAGTAAAACCAATAGGACATCTTTTTCAAAGAATATAAACCGCTAGGAATTAAAGCAAGCCAGGGGGCGTGGGCCGCACGACGGCCTCCATCTGTAGCGTGCGGCCGCAAACCGTGACCCGCCGAAGAAAAAGTATTTGCTAGTTTTGGGAAAACCCACCTGTCGGCCGGTCAAGCCCCGCATAAAGCGAATCCCTGCCTTTCAGTTTTTCGGCTGACAGCGAGTCCCGCCCCGCCAATGATGCCCGCACACCCAACGGGGCATCGTCATGCGCAACCTGTTCATCCTCGCACTGTTCGGCCTGCACAGCGTCGCCAGCGCACCCATGGCGCAGGCCTCCTCCGCTGACGAACACATCCGGCTGGCCCTGCTGCTTGAGCAACTGCGCCAGGTGGAAATTCTGACCAACGAAGCCGAAGCCAGCGCCTCGAAAGTCCCACATCAGCGCTACGCCTTCGATTACCCCCGCTTCAGCCACGACCTCGAACGCCTGCGCCAGGGCATCACCGACTACCTGCACCCCTCCCGCGCCCAGCCACGCGATCCGGCCGAGCTGAGCGGCGACTACCGCCGCGCACCCGCCGAGGCCCAGCCATGAGCATGAGCCCCGCGCAGGTTGCCGCCTTCGAAATCGCCAGCGGCTACGCCCCCGCCGACAGCGCCACCCTGTGGCTGGCCCTGGTCACCACCCTGGCCCTGCTGTGGTGCGCCTGGGTGCTGTGGAGCGGCTATCGCGGCTGGGCAACCGGAGCGTTGTCATTCGGCGCCTTCGGTGGTTCGGCGGCGCGAGTGCTGCTGGCCTGGCTCGTCTTGCTGTTCTTCATCCTTTCCTGACCCCACGGAGAACCACCCCATGCGCCCCGCCCCGTTTGATGTGCAACGCAAGCTCTACGACCGCCTTGTCCTGCGCCTGCTGGCCGCGTATCTGCTGCTGGCTCCCGGTCTGTCGTTCGCCGATCTGCCGACCATGGAGCCGCCGTCGCGGGGCGCCGGCAGCGGGCTGGTGGAGACCATCAAGAACTACGCCTACGACGGCGGCATCCTGCTCGGCCTGATGATCGCCCTGCTCGCCTTCCTCGGCGTGGCCTGGCACTCGCTGACCGTCTACGCGGACGTGCAGAACCAACGCAAGACCTGGAAGGACCTGGGCGCGGTGGTCGGCGTCGGCGCCCTGCTGGTGGTGGTGATCATCTGGTTCCTGACCCAGGCCGCCGAGATTCTCTAAGGAGCGCCCGATGAGCGACGAGATCGAGCGCCTGGAGGACGGTACGCTGCGTTTCCTGCCCGAGCGCCTCAATCGCGATCCGGTGGTACTGCGCGGCCTGACCGGCGACGAGATGTGGCTGGCCCTGGGCATTGGCGCGGCGGGAGGCGTGCTGCTCGGCGTGGTACTGGCCTTCCTGTTCTCCGCGCTGGCCCTGGTGCCCACCGTGGCCATCGCCGGGGCGGCGCTCAGCCTGTTCAGCGCAGGCACCCTGCTGCGCCGCGCCAAGCGCGGTCGTCCGGACACCTGGCTGTACCGTCGCGCGCAGTGGTGGCTGGCCCGGCGCGGGCGCGTCAACCGCGCCGGGCTGGTGGTGCAGTCCGGTCCCTGGACCGTGCGCCGCACGCGGCGCCTGCATCGGAGGCGTCGCCCATGAGCCGCTTTCGCAACCGCGTCGATGCCCAGCAGGCGCATATCCTCAGCCTGCGCCTGGCGCTCGGGCTGCTCACCCTGCTCTGCCTGGGTCTGTGGTTCGGCTGGCAGGCGGCGCCGCGCGCGCTGACCGTGCATGTGCCGCCGGACCTGCGCGCCGGCAGCACGCGCCTGTGGTGGGACATCCCGCCGGAGAACATCTATGCCTTCGCGCTGTACATCTTCGGTCAGCTGAATCGCTGGCCGTCCGATGGTGAGAAGGACTATCCGGCGGCCATCCAGGCATTGAATGCCTACCTGACTCCGGCCTGCCAGGCGTTTCTGGACGGCGACTTCGCCTACCGCAAGTCCGCCGGCGAGCTGCGCCAGCGCGTGCGTGGCGTGCACGAGATTCTCGGCCGCGGCTACAGCGACGACCCGCAATTGCGCGTGCAGCAGCTCGACCACAACAGCTGGCGGGTCAACCTCGACCTCAACGCCGACGAGTACCTGGCTGCCGAACCGGTCAAGCGCGCCCTGGTGCGCTACCCGTTGCGCGTGGTGCGCTATGACCTCGACCCGCAGCGCAACCGCTGGGGCCTGGCCCTGGACTGTTACCAGGATGTGCCGCAAAAACTCCAGCTGCCGGGAGACCCGCCATGATCCGCGCCCTGCTCTGCCTGACCCTGGGTGTGCTGAGTGGCGCTGCCCAGGCGCTGGAGATCCGCCACTGGCAGCGCCTGCCGCTCGACGTGCCACTGGCGGTCGGCCAGGAGCGGGTGGTGTTCCTCGACCAGCCGGTACGGGTCGGCCTGCCCGCCGCGCTGACCGGCAAGCTGCGCGTGCAGAGCGCCAACGGCGCTCTGTATCTGCTGGCCAGCGCGCCCTTTGCCAGCAGCCGCCTGCACCTGCAGCTGCCCGACACCGGAGAGCTGATCCTGCTCGACCTTTCCGCCACCGCCGACAGCCCGGCGCTGGAGCCGCTGCGCATCGTGCAGGCCAGCGCCACCACCGCAACCGAACCCGCTGCCACCGCTGCGCCGACACCGATACCCGTGGCCCTAGTGCGCCACGCCGCCCAGCACTTGTACGCGCCGCTGCGCACCGTCGAGCCGCTGCCCGGCGTGCGCCCGGTGCGTCCGAATCTGCCGCCCGCGCTGAAGCACCTGCTGCCAAGCGACCCGGTCGATGCCCGGCCGCTGGCCGCCTGGCGATTGGCCGATCACTGGGTGACCGCCGTGCTGCTGCGCAACCGCAGCGATCAGCCTGTCACCCTGGACCCGCGCCGCCTGAATGCCCACCTGCATGCCGCTAGCTTTCAGCACGAATACCTGGGCGCCCGGGGTACGCCGGAGGACACCAGCGTGGCCTACCTGGTGACCCGGGGCGGCAGCCTGGAACAGGCCCTGCCGCCACAGCCCCGCCCGGAGGCCCGCGAATGAATGCCAACGTGCTGCTGAAATGGCTGGTGCCGGCGGTCCTGCTGGGGGTGGCGTTGCTGCTCGGCAACCACTGGATGAGCGCCCCGCCACCGGCCAGCCCACCCACACTGGATGCAAGCGTTGCCCTGACGGCGGCCGAAGCCCAGGCACTGGGCATCGCCGGCGACACCCCGCATGACACCCTGGCCACCCTGGTCGGCCAAGTGAAGGCCATGCGCAATGAACTGCAGTCCCTGGAACGCGGCAACGCCACGCTCAGCGAGGAGAACCTCCGCCTGCGCGCCCGCGAAAGCGGCATCGACGCGCGCATCCAGTCGACGCTCGGTGGGCTGAGCGAAGCCGCTCAGCACGAGCGCCGCCAGGCCGAGGAAGCCCGGCGCAAGAGCGAAGAAAACAGCCGGGAAGCACGCAGCCTGCTGCAGAGCCTGCAGGACCAGTTGGCCAGCCTGCACGGCCAGGACAACGAGCTGCCCATCGGGCTCGGCCTGCGTCCCGAAGACGGCCAGGACTTCCCCACCCACACCGGAAGTGACCTGCTATGGATCGAGCCCCTCGACGCTTCTCCCACCCCGAACCGTGTCCCACGGGCGCCTGCGACACCCGCCTTGCCGAGCGGCTTCACCCTGCCCGCCAACCCCATCGAGCGCGGCCAGCGCGAGCTGCGCGCCGTGACCCAGGGCGAACGCGAGCTACACGACGCCAGCGTTGCCGCAGAGCCGGTCTACACTCTGCCGGAAAACGCCACCCTGCTCGGTTCGGTGGCCATGACCGCGCTGATCGGCCGTGTGCCGGTGGATGGCACCGTCAAAGATCCCTACCCCTTCAAGGTGCTGGTCGGCGCCGACAACCTGACCGCCAACGGCATCGAGCTGCCCGAGGTGGCCGGCGCGGTGCTCAGCGGCACGGCCACCGGCGACTGGACACTGTCCTGCGTGCGCGGGCAGATCGAGTCGATCACCTTCGTGTTCGAGGACGGCACCATTCGCAGCGTGCCGCCGCCGCAAACCGTCACCAGCCGCAACCAGGGCGCCGCCGGCGGCAACGGCCAGCGCCTGCGCGGCGGACTGGGCTACCTGTCCGACCCGCAGGGCATTCCCTGCATCGGTGGCGAGCGGCGTTCCAACGCCCAGCAGTACCTGGGCACTCAGAGCCTGCTGACCGCCGCCGGCGCCGGGGTCGCCGCGCTGTTCGCCGACGACGAGTCCGGCACCACCCTGCTTGGCAACGCCGGCGGCGCCCTCGTCACCCACACCGCTGGCCAGGACGCGCTGAACAGCATCCTCAGCGCCGGCGTCGGCGATCTGCGCAGCTGGGTCAACCAGCTCTACGGCGAGGCCTTCGCCGCCGTCTATGTCGCTCCCGGCGCGCCGGTCGCCGTGCACCTGGACCGGGACATTACCCTCGACTACGCCTCCACCGGCCGGAGAGTCCGCCATGCCCAAATCGCTTCGCCCGTACCTGACCTGGATTAGCCTGCTGGCCCTGCTGCAGGGCTGCGCCGGCGACGCGCAGACCCTGCTGCCACCCGGCGCGCACGACATGCAGGCGATCTGGAATGGCGCCACCTCAGGCCACACCACTCTGCACGAAGCCCGACTGGCCCTGCGTCGCCCTATACACATTGAGCCGGCGGAGCTGCAGCAGCTTTACACCCGCAGCGCCGCCAACGAGCTCCGCAGCCAGTTCCCGCGCCTGCCGAATCCCGACCTGGTGCTGTATGTGTTTCCGCATCTGGCCGGCAGCGAGCAGGCGCCCGTACCCGGCTACAGCACGGTGTTTCCCTTCTACCGCCAGGTGCACTACGCGCTGCCCGGCGAGCGGCTGGAGGCCTACTGATGGGCCAGCCGCGCCGCCCCGCCACCCTGGCCGATGAGGCGCGCAGCTACGCCCACGGCCCGAGCTTCACCGACCTGCTGCCCTGGGTCGAATACCTGCCGGACAGCTAGTGCTTCCTGCTCGATGACAACCGTTCGGTCGGCGCGCTGTACGAGCTGCAGCCGATCGGCACCGAGGGCCGCGAACGCGACTGGCTGATGCAGGCCCGCGACGCCCTCGAGGACGCCCTGCAGGACAGTTTCGAGGAACGCGACAGCGCTCCCTGGGTGGTGCAGTTCTTCTGTCAGGACGACAACGACTTCGCACCCTACCTGCAGCGCCTGCGCAGCTACGTGCGCGAGCGCGCCCGGGGCAGCGCGTTCAGCGCAGCCTACCTCGCGCTCATCGAACGCCATCTGACCGCCATCAGCCGGCCGGGCGGCCTGTTCGAGGATCGCACGGTCACCCACCTGCCCTGGCGCGGCCGCCAGCGCCGCGTGCGCCTGGTCATCTACCGGCGCAGCGCGCAGGACAGCGACATGCCGGAACAGGCGCTCAACCACGTTTGCGAGCGCCTGACTGCCGGCCTGCAGGCGGCCGGAGTCGCCAGCCGGCGCCTCGACGGCCGGGCCTTCTACGCCTGGCTGCTGCCCTGGTTCAATCCGGCCCCCACGCTGACCGGCGAACCAGCCCAAGATTTCTACCGCCGCGTGTGCCAGCCCGAGGCGGATGCTGAGGGCTCCCTGGAACTGCCCTTCGACCACGCCTTCGCCGAGCGACTGTTCTTCAGCGAACCGCGTGCCGACAGCGATCAAGGGCTGTGGTACTTCGACCAGCAGCCACACCGGGTCATAGTCGTGGATCGCCTGCGCCGGGCGCCGCGCATCGGCCAGCTGTGCGGCGAGCTGCCGCGCGGCGATGCCCTCAACGCGCTGTTCGACCAACTGCCCGAGGGCTGCATTCTCAGCCTGACCCTGGTGATCAAGCCGCAGGACGTGCTGGAAGCGCAGCTCACCCGCCTGTCACGCAAGGCCATGGGCGAAAACCTCACCTCGACCCAGACTCGCGAGGACGTGGACACCGCCCGCGCCATCCTCGGCCGCCAGCACAAACTGTATCGGGGCACCCTGGCCTTCTACCTGCGCGGCGCGGACGACGCCGAGCTGCGCCAGCGCTCCACCGCCCTGGCCAACGTGCTGCTCGGCGCCGGCCTGGAACCGGTGCAGCCGGCCGACGAGGTGGCCGCCTGCAACAGCTACCTGCGCTGGCTGCCCATGGTCTACCACCCCGCCCAGGACCCGCGCGACTGGTACACCCGACTGATCTTCGCCCAGCACCTGGCCAACCTGGCGCCGCTGTGGGGCCGCGCCACCGGTACCGGCCACCCCGGCATCAGCTTCTTCAACCGGGGCGGCGAGCCGCTGAGCTTCGACCCGCTCTCCGCGCAGGACCGCGCCATGAACGGCCACCTGCTGCTGTTCGGCCCCACCGGCGCCGGCAAGTCGGCCACCCTGGTCAGCCTGCTCATGCAGGTCATGGCCGTGCACCGCCCGCGGCTGTTCATCGTCGAGGCTGGCAACAGCTTCGGCCTGCAGGCCGACTACTTCGCCACCCTGGGCCTGAGCGTGCACCGCGTGCAGCTCAAGCCCGGCAGCGCGGTCAGCCTGGCGCCCTTCGCCGATGCCCGCCGGCTGATCGAACAGCCCGAGCTGCTGGCCGCCAGCGGTATCGATGCCGAGGACGAGGAGCCCAACCCCGGCCGCGACGAGCAGCGCGACATTCTCGGCGAGCTGGAGATCACCGCCCGGCTGATGATCACCGGCGGCGAGGCCAAGGAAGAAACGCGGCTGACCCGCGCCGACCGCAGCCTGATCCGCGAGTGCATCGTGACGGCCGCGCAACAGGCCACCGGCGAACAACGCCAGGTGCTGACCCGCGACGTGCGAGCCGCCCTGCAGGCCTGCGCGGCCGATCCGCGGTGGCCGGCGCGAAGACGCGAGCGCGCCCAGGAAATGGCCGAGTCCATGGACCTGTTCTGTCAGGGCTTCGAGGGGCAACTGTTCGACCGCCCCGGCACGCCCTGGCCGGAGTCCGACGTCACCTTGGTGGACCTGGCCACTTACGCCCGCGAGGGCTACGAGGCGCAGCTGTCGATCAGCTACATCAGCCTGATGAACACCGTGAACAACATGGCCGAGCGCGACCAGTTTCTCGGCCGGCCGATCATCATGGTCACCGACGAGGGCCATATCATCACCCGCAACCCGCTGCTCGCCCCGTTCGTGGTCAAGGGCACCAAGATGTGGCGCAAGCTGGGCGCCTGGTTCTGGCTGGCCACGCAGAACCTCGCGGACTTTCCGGACGCGGCGCAGACCATGCTCAACATGATCGAGTGGTGGATCTGCCTGAACATGCCGCCGGCGGAAATCGAGGAGATCGCGCGCTTCCGCAAGCTGACGACCGCGCAGAAAGCCCTGCTGCTGTCAGCCAGCAAGGAGCCGGGCAAGTTCACCGAGGGCGTGGTGCTGTCGAAGAAGCTCGAGGCGCTGTTCCGCGTGGTGCCGCCCAGCCTGTTCCTTGCCCTGGCGATGACCGAGGCGGAGGAGAAGGCGGAGCGCTGGGAGCTGATGCAAGAGCATGGCTGCAGCGAGTTGGAAGCCGTAAGGCGGGTGGCGGAGCTGATAAGCCACAGGAGGGAATAGTGACAAGATGGTTACCCATACAGGTGAAGGACGGACCACTTAGATGCACACACAGCCGTTGAGAAGAAAGCGAGCAGTATCTTGCGCACCCAATAAGCGTCTGGAGATTTCGATCGACCTGTAACCCGCCCCGCATACTGGCCCTAGGCCACTGAGCAACTTATTGCGCACGCCGAGCAACTTATTGCACATAATTTTCAAAGGAAATTATTAGATCTTGGAATCAAGAGACGTTCCAATCACAACTTGTTGTATTAAAAGGATTTTCTGAAACTGGCATGTAATTTGATGAACACGCTCCGGGCATATCCATCCATTCCACAAGGAGCTTCACCATGCCAACTCCCGCCTTTATGACCATCGAGGGCAGCAAGCAGGGCCTGATTACCGCTGGCACCTTTACCCAGGACTCGGTCGGCAACATCTTCCAGGAAGGCCACGAAGATCAGATCCTGGTCCAGGCTTTCAGCCACCAGGTGATCATTCCCCGTGACCCGCAGTCCGGCCAACCGACCGGCCAGCGCGTCCATAAGCCGCTAATGATCAGCAAGGTCTTCGACAAGTCCTCGCCGCTGATCTTCGCCGCGCTGACCTCCGGCGAACGCCTGAACAAGTGCCGCCTGGAGTGGTACCGCACCTCGGCCACCGGCACCCAGGAGCACTACTTCACCATCGAGCTGGAAGATGCGGTGATCGTCGACGTGCAGTCGCGCATGCCCAACTGCCAGGACCCGAACATGACGCACTTCACCCACCTGGAAGACGTCTACTTCACCTACCGCAAGATCGTCTGGACCCATGAAGTGGCCGGCACTTCCGGCTCCGATGACTGGCGCGCACCGAGCGTCTAATCGTCCTCAAGGTTAAACAACGGCCAGGCTTCCTGGCCGTTGCCGTTTGTCTGAACCACAGCTTTCCGCTCGTGCGGAACCGTATGCCCAGCGCGTGAGGAGTCACGGATGTCCACCGCCCAGCCTGTCGTTTTCACCCTGACGATTCCCGGCGCCCCCGGCGACTTCAAGGTCCTCGCCTTCTCCGGCCACGAGGCCATCGGTGCGCCCTTCCGCTTCGACCTCGAGCTGGTCAGCGACGACGCGGACATCAACCTCGACGCGCTGCTGCTGCAGCCGGCCTTTCTGTCCTTCGGCAAAGACCAGGGCGGCGTGCATGGCCTGATCGAGTCCCTCGCCCAGGGCGAAACCGGCAACCGCCTGACCCGCTACTCCCTGTCCCTGGTGCCGCACCTGGCCCGCCTGGCCCTGCGCACCCATTCGCGCATCTTCCAGCAGCGCTCCGTGCCGCAGATCCTCGCCCAATTGCTCGAGGAGCACGGCATTCCCGCCGACACCGCCGATTTCCAGGCCCTGCCCGAGGACTATCCGCCGCGCGAGCACTGCGTGCAGTACGCCGAGACCGATCTGCAGTTCTTCCAGCGCCTGTGCGAGGAAGACGGCCTGCACTATCACTTCCGGCACAGCGATACCGGCCATGTGCTGGTCTTCGGCAACGATGCCCAGGTGTTCGGCAGTCTCGCCCAGCCGCTGCCTTATCTGCCCAGCGCCGCCGCCGCGGCCGTCACGCGTTTTGGCCTGCGCCTGGCCAGCCGGCCCTCGGCCCTCGCCCTGCGCAGCTATGACTTCCAGCAGTCGCACCTGAAGCTGGAGGCGTCCTTCACCCAGCCGCCGGCCGATCAGGACGCCGAGCAGTCCCACGCCGTGCTCAGCCCGGAAAGCTACGCCTTCGAGCCGCGCTTTCGAGATGGCCAGGCCGGCAAGCAGCTG
>NZ_JRUD01000014.1 GCF_000802425.1 Pseudomonas flexibilis
ATTCCTTGCCATTTACAGTTCCACTACTACATTGCGTCATATTGTCTGGGCAACAGTGATTAGATGGAATCCATGCCAACGGATAACGATGGAGGTCGATATAACCCCCCCTCGGCGCTCCGCAGCCTCCGAAAAATTCTTTTTAATTTCATAAAGATACAGCCTCCCAGCCACAACCAGGCGTATTCGCTTGGCTTCCATATAACACTCAGCCCGACGCTACTATTACGCCATCACCCTGTCCACCCCATCTTTGCTCCCTCCCCTTTTCCCAAGCCCAACAAAAAACCCCGCCCGGCCTGCGCCGCGCGGGGTTTTCTTTATCGCGAACTAACAGCCGTGAGGCAGTACGCCTTACAGCCCCGCCGCCGCGCGCAGGGCTTCGACCTTGTCGGTCTGTTCCCAGCTAAAGGTGGTGAAGGTGTCGTTGCCGACGGTCTTCTGTTGCGGGGTGCGGCCGAAGTGGCCGTAGGCCGCGGTGGCCTGGTACATCGGGTGCAGCAGGTCGAGCATGCGGGTGATGGCGTACGGGCGCAGGTCGAACACTTCGCGCACCAGGTTGACGATGGTGGCTTCCGGCACCTTGTTGGTGCCGAAGGTGTTCAGCGAGATGGAGGTGGGCTGGGCCACGCCGATGGCGTAGGACACCTGGATCTCGCAGCGCTCGGCCAGGCCCGCGGCGACGATGTTCTTGGCCACGTAGCGGCCGGCGTAGGCGGCGCTGCGGTCGACCTTGGACGGGTCCTTGCCGGAGAAGGCGCCGCCGCCGTGGCGGGCCATGCCGCCGTAGGAGTCGACGATGATCTTGCGGCCGGTCAGGCCGCAGTCGCCCACCGGGCCGCCGATGACGAACTTGCCGGTCGGGTTGATGTGGTACTGGGTGTCCTTGTGCAGCAGCTCGGCCGGCAGGGTGTGCTTGACGATCAGTTCCATGACCGCTTCCTTCAGGTCGGCCTGGCTGATCTCCGGGTTGTGCTGGGTGGACAGCACCACGGCGTCGATACCGACCACCTTGCCGTTCTCATAGCGGCAGGTGACCTGGCTCTTGGCGTCCGGGCGCAGCCACGGCAGCAGGCCGGACTTGCGCGCCTCGGCCTGGCGCTCGACCAGACGGTGGCTGAACACGATGGGCGCGGGCATCAGCACGTCGGTGTCGTTGCTGGCATAGCCGAACATCAGGCCCTGGTCGCCGGCACCCTGGTCTTCCGGCTTGGCGCGGTCGACGCCCTGGGCGATGTCCACGGACTGCTTGCCGATGATGTTGATCACGCCGCAGGTAGCGCCGTCGAAGCCGACTTCGGAGCTGGTGTAGCCGATGTCGCAGATCACGTCGCGGACGATCTGCTCCAGGTCGACCCAGGCGCTGGTGGTCACTTCGCCGGCGACGATGGCCACACCGGTCTTCACCAGGGTTTCGCAGGCCACGCGGGCATGCTTGTCCTGGGCGATGATGGCGTCCAGCACGGCATCGGAGATCTGGTCGGCGATCTTGTCCGGGTGCCCTTCGGAGACGGATTCGGAGGTGAAAATCGAGTATTCGCTCATCGGTTCATTCCTGTGAGGGGCTTCGTGCATCCGTCCGGGCGAAATGCCGCAGCTGAATCTGAAAGCCGTTTTTCAAGCCTATGTACACGCTTTCGCCGCAGGCCAGGCCGGCGGCGGTGGCCCAACGGGCCAGGTCTTCCTGTTCGAACCCCAGCCAGACATCCCCGCAGGCGTCGCGGGCCCAGCTCTGGTCGTGGCTGCACAGCTCGGCGATCAGCAGGCTGCCACCGGGCTTCACCAGGCCGGCCAGCGCTCGCAGCGCCTCGGCCGGTGCGGCGAAGTGGTGTAGCACCATGTTCATCACCACGCAGTCGGCCTGTACCAGGGGCGATGCCAAGGCATCGGCCAGGCGCAGCTCCACATTAGCCAAGCCGTCCCGCAGGCAACGCTCGCGGGCCAGCTCGAGCATTTCCGGGCTGTTTTCCAGCGCGGTGACCCGGGCGAAGCGCCGCGCCAGTTCCGGCAGGAAGGCGCCGTCGCCGGGGCCGACTTCGATGGCACTCGCATCGCCGGCAAAACCCAGCGCGTCGATCAGCGCCAGCAGGCTGTCGCGGTACTGGCCGATGCTGGCGATCAGGTCCTGGCGCGCCTGGAAGCTGCCGGCCATGCGCGCGAAGAAGTCGCGGCTGGCCTCGGCGCGCCGGGCATGCACCTGGGCGATGCGCGCCTGTGCGTCCAGAGGCAGTTCGAGGCGGTCCACTTCCTCCAGCAGCGCGCTCTGCAGCGCGCCGCCCAGTTCGCCCGCCGGCGCCAGCGCGCGGCGGTAGAAGATGGCGTTGCCTTCACGACGGGTAGCCACCAGACCAGCCTGCGCCAGCACCTTGAGGTGGTGGCTCATGCCCGACTGACCGACGGCGAAGATCTGCGCCAGCTCCAGCACGCCGAACGAATCGTTGGCCAGCGCGCGCAGGATGTTCAGCCGCAGGGCATCACCACCGGCCTTGCACAGGGCGGCGAGGGTGTCACTGGCAGGCGTCGCGGACGCGCAAAGCGGCAGGTTCATGAGGGCGGCAGTCTAGTCGGTCACATTTTGCCGGGCAATGACCAATATCAAAATTAATTGATATTGCCTCAGGTACGCCTGCTTCCTCGGCGGCGACGGGAGGCACGACTCGAGCGCAGGGGTGGCCTTTACTTGACTTCCAGGCGCCTTGGGAACTCACCACCATGGACACCCTCCCCACGGAACAACTGGCGAGCTGGATCGCGACGGGCGAGGTGCTTGTTGCCGATGGCCGCGGCCCAAAGGTGGTCCGCTGCAGGGATGGGCTGTTACTGAAAATTCTCAGGCCGCGCCGTCACATAGCATTGGCTCGCCTGTTTCCCGCAGCCGGGCGGTTCACTCGCAACGCCGAATGCCTGTTGCGACTCGGTTTTCCGGCACCGCACGTCAGGGAAGCGTTCTGGCTGGATCGCCCACACGGGCTTAGCGGTTGCCGCTATGAACCGCTGGCCGGCCAATCGCTGGAAGAGCTGCTTGCCGAGCATCCCGAGCGCCTGGCCGCACTGATACCGGCGTTAGCCCGCTTCATACTCCAGCTGCATGCGCGGCATATCTATTTCCGCTCGCTGCACCCAGGCAACATTCTGCTGCTGGAGAGTGGGGGATTCGGACTCATCGACCTGCTCGACCTGCACCTCAAGCCGTTGCCGCTATCCGCCTGGCACATCCGCCGCAATTTCCGGCATCTGGAGCAGGCCCTGCAGCGCCGCCAACTGGCGAATTTTCCGCTGGATGCCCTGCGGTCTGAGTACGAACGGCTGCGGCGCCTATGAAGGTTTGGTTATAAGCAAAGCGCAGTTAGCTCTTTCGCGTCATCAGCGGCTTTGCCGTATCCTGCGCGCCTTTGAAAAGCCCCTCGTTGCCGCCGCCAGGCGGACAGCCTTCGACCCGCGGAATCATCATGTCGACCCGACGTCTTTCTTCGCTTGCCTTTGCCGGCATCTGCCTGCTCCTAACCGGGCCCGCCCTGGCCGAACCCACTGCGCAGGCCAGCCGCCTCGTCGCACCTCGCACCGCCCCTGCGCCGCTGCTCGACGTCAACGATCTTCGCGCAGTACTGAGCCGGCCAGAGGTGCGTCTTCTGGACATCCGCGCACCGCAGGATTTCGCCGCAGGCCACATTCCCGGCGCGGTGAACACGCCCTACGGCCAGTACCGCGGCCCGGCCGACAATCCCGGCAAGCTGCCCACCGCCGAGCACCTGACCCAGGTGGTGCAACGCGCCGGCATCCGCGCCAACCAGCATGTGATCGTGATTCACGGCGGCAGCAACCACACCGACTTCGGCGCCGCCGCCCGGGTGTACTGGACGCTCAAGGTCGGCGGCCTGACTCGTCTGTCCGTGGTCGACGGCGGCCTTCGCGCCTGGAAGGAAGCCGGCGGCGAGCTGGCCACCGAGGCGCAGCAGGTCGAGCCCAGTGACTTCACCTACGTCTACGACGAGCGCCAGATCGTCACCCGCGAGCAGTTGGCGCAGACCTTAGGCAACGGTGATACGGCGCGCCTGCTGGATGCCCGTCCCGCTCCGTTCTTCAAGGGTGAGGTGAAGCCGGCCACCGCCGCCCGCTATGGCACCCTGCCGGGCGCCGACTCCTTCGACAACGCGCAATTCTTCGCCGCCGACGGCTTTCGCCTGAAGCCCCGCGCCGAGCTGCTGGCGCTGGTGCAACAGACCGGCGCCGACCAGGGCGACACCGTCTCCTTCTGCAACACCGGCCACTGGGCCGCCACCAACTGGTTCGTCATCTCCGAGATCGCCGGCAACAAGGCGGCGCGCATGTACCCGGCGTCCATGGTGGAGTGGAGCCGCAGCGAGCTGCCGATGGAGAACCAGCCGTCGCGCTTCGGCGCGCTGCTGCAGGACCTGTCCAACGCCCTCAACAAGTAATTGCGGAAGCCCTTTCCCATGCTGTCTCTCTCCCGTTTGTTATTCGTTCTCGGCGGCCTGACCGGCGCGCTGGCCGTTGCCTACGCCGCTGGGGTGCGCCAGGGCCTGCTGGTGCTGCTGGGCATCGGCTTCGGTGCCGTGCTGCAGGGCGCGCGCTTCGGCTTCACCACCGGCTGGCGCGATTTCATCGAGTCGCGCAACCCCCAGGGCCTGTGGGCGCAGATGCTGCTGCTCGGCCTCGCCGCCGCGCTGACCCTGCCGCTGATCGCCGGCAGCGGCGGCGAGCTGGTCGGCGCGGTGTCGCCGCTGACCATCAGCCTGGTCCTCGGCGCCTTCCTGTTCGGGCTGGCCATGCAGATCACCGATGGCTGCGGCTCCGGCACCCTGTACAAGGCCGGCGCCGGTGCGCCGCTGTCCTTCGCGGTGCTGCCGACCTTCATGCTTGGCAGCTTCCTGGGCGCCTCGCACCAGCCCGCGTGGATCGCCCTCGGCGGCCTGCCGGCGGTGGATCTGCTGAAGTTCGGCGTGCCGACCGCGGTGCTGGTCACCGTGGCTGGTTGTGCCGCCGTCGCGCTGATGGCCGGTCTGATGTCCAAGCGCACGGCCGCGCCCGTCTCCGGCACCCTGAACGTGACCTGGTCGGTCGGCGCGGCTTCGGTCAGTACCCCCACGCCGCCCGCGGTCTGGGCGCGCCGCTGGTGGCTGGGCGCCCTGCTGCTCGCCGGCCTGTACGTGCTGCACCTGCTGGTCGCCGGCCAGCCGTGGGGCATCGTCTACGGCATCGGCCTGTGGGGCGCGAAGATCGCCAGCGCCATCGGCTGGAGCCCGGTCGGTGATGCCTTCTGGGGTGTCGATCCGCATGCGCTGCGCCTGGCCGAGCCGCTGCTGGCGGACGTGACCTCGGTGACCAACATCGGCCTGATCTATGGCGCGCTGGCGGCCTCGCGCTGGAACGGCACGCCGAGCATCAGCTCGCCGTCGGCCCGGCGCCTGATCATCGCCTCCATCGCCGGCCTGGTGCTGGGCTACAGCTCGCGCATGGCCTTCGGTTGCAACGTCGGTGCCTACCTGGGCGGCATCGCCTCGGCCAGCCTGCACGGCTGGGTATGGTTCGCCCTGGCCTTCATCGGCTCGATCTACGGCGTGCGCCTGCGCAAGCGCCTGGCCCAGTAAGCGGAGCGACCTGACATGAGCAAGCAAGCCTTTTTGACCTGCACCCTGCTGTTCTGGCTGGTGGCCGTGGGTCTGGTGATCCTCGACACCGTCGCCACCGCCACCGTGCGCGTGGAGCCGCCGCCATTCGCCTTCGGCAGCGGCCAGGCCGCCTCTGGCGGTCACTGCTCGGGGCGCTAGCCCCCGCCGTGGGGTGGATACGTTTTCGTGTCCACCCTTGCGCCTGTGCCGCGCCATCGACGGCCGGAAAAGCGCCGACCGTCCTACGCAAGTGCCCACCCCGACGCAGGATGGACACCGTTTTCCTTGGCCACCACTGCGTCAACACCGGGACCATCGGCGGCCAGAACAGCGCTGACCGCGCCACGCTTCCGGCTCCAGCTGTCTTCTCTCGTTGCTCCGAAGGCTGCGCTGGGCGAAAATGCCCGCCTTTTTCATGCCCCTTCGTTTCAGCCCCCGCAGGAGATTAGCGATGCCCAGCCGTCGTGAGCGAGCCAATGCCATTCGTGCCCTCAGCATGGATGCCGTGCAGAAAGCCAACAGCGGCCACCCGGGTGCCCCGATGGGCATGGCGGACATCGCCGAAGTCCTGTGGCGCGACTACCTCAAGCACAACCCGAGCAACCCGCTGTGGGCCGATCGCGACCGCTTCGTGCTGTCCAACGGCCATGGCTCGATGCTGATCTACTCGCTGCTGCACCTGACCGGCTACGACCTGTCCATCGACGACCTGAAGAACTTCCGCCAGCTGCACAGCAAGACCCCGGGCCACCCGGAGTTCGGCTACACCGCCGGCGTTGAAACCACCACCGGCCCGCTGGGCCAGGGCATCGCCAACGGTGTCGGCTTCGCGCTGGCCGAGAAGGTGCTGGCCGCGCAGTTCAACCGCCCGGGCCACAGCATCGTCGACCACCACACCTACGTGTTCCTCGGCGACGGCTGCATGATGGAAGGCATCAGCCATGAAGTCTGCTCGCTGGCCGGCACCCTGGGGCTGGGCAAGCTGATCGCCTTCTACGACGACAACGGCATTTCCATCGACGGCGAAGTGGAAGGCTGGTTCACCGACGACACTCCGAAGCGTTTCGAAGCCTACGGCTGGCAGGTGATCCGCAACGTCGACGGTCATGACGCCGACGAGATCAAGCAAGCCATCGAGACCGCGCGCAAGAACGCCGAACAGCCGACCCTGATCTGCTGCAAGACCACCATTGGCTTCGGCTCGCCCAACAAGCAGGGCAAGGAAGAGTGCCACGGCGCCCCGCTGGGCAACGACGAAATCGCCCTGACCCGCGCCGCGCTGGGCTGGAATCACGGGCCGTTCGAAATCCCTGCCGACATCTATGCCGAATGGGACGCCAAGGCCACCGGCGCCAGCCGCGAGAACGAGTGGAACCAACGTTTCGCCGCCTACGCCGCCGAGTACCCGGAACTGGCCGCCGAGCTCAAGCGCCGCATGGCCGGCAAGCTGCCCGCCGACTTCGCCGCCAAGGCCTCGGCCTACATCCGCGACGTGGCCGCCAAGGGCGAAACCATCGCCAGCCGCAAGGCCAGCCAGAACGCCCTGAACGCCTACGGCCCGCTGCTGCCGGAACTGCTCGGCGGCTCCGCCGACCTGGCCGGCTCCAACCTGACCCTGTGGAAGGGCTGCCAGTCGCTGACCCACACCGACCTGTCCGGCAACTACGTGCACTACGGCGTGCGCGAGTTCGGCATGGCCGCGATCATGAACGGCGTGGCCCTGCACGGCGGCTTCATCCCCTACGGCGCCACCTTCCTGATGTTCATGGAGTACGCCCGCAACGCGGTGCGCATGTCCGCCCTGATGAAGCAGCGCGTGCTGTACGTGTTCACCCATGACTCCATCGGCCTGGGCGAGGACGGTCCGACCCACCAGCCGGTCGAGCAGCTGACCAGCCTGCGCAGCACCCCGAACCTGGACACCTGGCGCCCGGCCGACGCGGTGGAGTCCGCCGTGGCCTGGAAGTACGCCATCGAGCGCCAGGACGGTCCGAGCGCGCTGATCTTCAGCCGCCAGAACCTGCCGCACCAGCTGCGCGACGCGGAAACCGAGGCGGCCATCGCCCGCGGCGGCTACATCCTCAAAGACTGCGCCGGCGAGCCGGAACTGATCCTGATCGCCACCGGTTCGGAAGTCGGCCTGGCCATGCAGGCGGCCGACAAGCTGACCGTCCAGGGCCGCAAGGTGCGCGTGGTGTCCATGCCCTGCACCAGCGTGTTCGACGCCCAGGACGCCGCCTACAAGCAGCGCGTGCTGCCGGTGGAAGTCGGTGCGCGCATCGCCATCGAGGCCGCCCACGCGGACTTCTGGTACAAGTATGTCGGCCTGGAAGGACGCATCATCGGCATGACCACCTACGGCGAATCGGCTCCGGCCGCCCAGCTGTTCGAGGAATTCGGCTTCACCGTCGACAACATCGTCGCCACCGCCGAAGAGCTGCTGGAAGACTGATGTCGCGCGGGGCGGATGGCCACGGCCATCCACCCCGCGGACGGCTAATCCCATGTAGGGTGGAAGCCCGCGCAGCGGTTTTCCACCATCAGGCCCCGAACACCATGCCCAACCGCCCCTACAACATCGCGCTCAACGGTTACGGCCGTATCGGTCGCTGCGTGCTGCGCGCGCTGCACGAGCGCGGTGCCCAGGCGGGACTGCAGGTGGTGCTGATCAACGATCCGGCCGACTTGGCCAGCATCGAATACCTGACCCGCTTCGATTCCACCCACGGCCGCTTTCCCGGCGAGGTGGGCCTGGATGGCGACGCCCTGCTGATCGATGGCCGGCGCCTGCCCGTGTGGCGCGAGAGCACCCCGGAAGCCATCGACTGGGCGGCCCACGGCATCGACCTGGTGCTGGAATGCTCCGGCGTCTATCACACCCGCACCGACGGCCAGCGTTTCCTCGCCGCCGGCGCGCCGCGCGTGCTGTTCTCCCAGCCGATGAACAGCGAGGCGGATATCGACGCCACCCTGGTCTACGGCATCAACCACCAGGCGCTCCGCGGCGATGAGCGCCTGCTGTCCAACGCCTCCTGCACCACCAACTGCGGGGTGCCGCTGCTCAAGCTGCTGCACGAGGCCATCGGCCTGGAGCAGGTGTCGATCACCACCCTGCACTCGGCGATGAACGACCAGCCGGTGATCGACGCCTACCACCACACCGACCTGCGCCGCACCCGCTCGGCGTTCCAGTCGATGATCCCGGTGTCCACCGGCTTGGCGCGCGGCATCGAGCGCCTGCTGCCGGAACTGGCCGGGCGGGTGCAGGCCAAGGCCATTCGTGTGCCGACGGTGAACGTCTCTTGCCTGGACATCACCCTGCAGACCCGCCGCGACACCAGCGCCGCCGAGGTCAACGGCATTCTGCGCGACGCCGCCACGGCGGGGCCGCTGAAGAACCTGCTGGCCTACACTGAACTGCCGCATGCCAGCTGCGATTTCAACCACGATCCCCACTCGGCCATCGTCGATGGCAGCCAGACCCGTGTGTCCGGCCCGCGCCTGGTCAACCTGCTGGCCTGGTTCGACAACGAGTGGGGCTTCGCCAACCGGATGCTCGACGTGGCGGAACATTACCTGCGCGTCGTTCACAGCCAACAGCCCAGCAAGGACTGATATCCATGACCGTTTTGAAGATGACCGACCTCGATCTCGCCGGGAAGCGCGTGCTGATCCGCGAGGACCTCAACGTCCCCGTGAAGGACGGTGTGGTCACCAGCGACGCTCGCATCGTGGCGTCCCTGCCGACCATCAAGCTGGCCCTGGAAAAAGGCGCGGCCGTGATGGTCTGCTCGCACCTGGGCCGCCCCACCGAGGGCGAGTTCAGCGCCGAGAACAGCCTGGCGCCGGTAGCCGCCTACCTGAGCAAGGCGCTCGGTCGCGAGGTGCCGCTGGTCAAGGACTACCTGGATGGCGTGGATGTGCAGCCCGGCCAGATCATGCTGTTCGAGAACGTGCGCTTCAACAAGGGCGAGAAGAAGAACGCCGATGAGCTGGCGCAGAAGTACGCCGCGCTGTGCGACGTGTTCGTGATGGACGCCTTCGGCACTGCACACCGCGCCGAGGGCTCGACCCACGGCGTGGCCAAGTTCGCCAAGGTCGCCTGCGCCGGCCCGCTGCTGGCCGCCGAGCTGGAGGCTCTGGGCAAGGCGCTGGACAAGCCGGCCCGTCCGATGGTGGCCATCGTCGCCGGTTCCAAGGTGTCCACCAAGCTGGACGTGCTGAACTCGCTGAGCCAGATCTGCGACTCGCTGATCGTCGGCGGCGGCATCGCCAACACCTTCCTGGCCGCGGCCGGCTACAAGGTCGGCAAGTCGCTGTACGAGGCCGACCTGGTCGACACCGCCAAGGCCATCGCTGCCAAGGTCTCCGTACCGCTGCCGGTCGACGTGGTGGTCGCCAAGGAATTTGCGGAAAGCGCCGAAGCCACCGTCAAGGCGGTCGCCGACGTGGCCGACGACGACATGATCCTCGACATCGGCCCGCAGACCGCGCGCCTGTTCGCCGAGATGCTCAAGGCCTCGCAGACCATCCTGTGGAACGGCCCGGTCGGCGTGTTCGAGTTCGACCAGTTCGGCAACGGCACCCAGGTGCTGGCCCAGGCCATCGCCGCCAGCCCGGCGTTCTCCATCGCCGGCGGCGGTGACACCCTGGCGGCCATCGACAAGTACGGCGTGGCCGAGCAGATCGGCTACATCTCCACCGGTGGCGGCGCCTTCCTGGAATTCGTGGAAGGCAAGGTGCTGCCGGCCGTGGAAGTGCTGGAACAGCGCGCGAAATAACGACCGTAGGGTGGACAACGGCGCAGCCTTGTCCACCACGACAGCGACACGGCAGGTGGACAAGCGCTACACGCGTTGTCCACCCTACGCCCCGAATGACCTTTCTCCACTGGAGCTATACCGATGGCCCTTATCAGCATGCGTCAGCTGCTGGACCACGCCGCCGAATTCGGCTACGGCGTGCCGGCATTCAACGTCAACAACCTCGAACAGATGCGCGCCATCATGGAAGCGGCCGACAAGACCGACTCCCCGGTGATCGTCCAGGCCTCGGCCGGCGCCCGCAAGTACGCCGGCGCGCCCTTCCTGCGCCACCTGATCCTCGCCGCGATCGAAGAATTCCCGCACATCCCGGTGTGCATGCACCAGGACCACGGCACCAGCCCGGACGTCTGCCAGCGCTCCATCCAGCTGGGCTTTTCCTCGGTGATGATGGACGGCTCGCTGAAGGAAGACGGCAAGACCCCGGCCGACTACGACTACAACGTGCGCGTCACTAAGCAGACCGTTGCCTTCGCCCACGCCTGCGGCGTGTCCGTGGAAGGCGAGCTGGGCTGCCTGGGCAGCCTGGAAACCGGCTCGGCCGGCGAGGAAGACGGCATCGGCGCCGAGGGCATCCTCGACCACAGCCAGATGCTGACCGATCCGGAAGAAGCCGCCCAGTTCGTCAAGGCCACCCAGGTGGATGCCCTGGCCATCGCCATCGGCACCAGCCACGGCGCCTACAAGTTCACCAAGCCGCCGACCGGCGACATCCTGGCCATCGAGCGCATCAAGGAAATCCACAAGCGCATCCCCAACACCCACCTGGTGATGCACGGATCAAGCAGCGTGCCGCAGGAGTGGCTGAAGGTCATCAACGAGTTCGGCGGCGACATCAAGGAAACCTACGGCGTGCCGGTCGAGGAAATCGTCGAGGGCATCAAGCACGGCGTACGCAAGGTGAACATCGACACCGACCTGCGTCTGGCTTCCACTGGCGCCATGCGCCGCTTCATGGCCCAGAACCCGAGCGAGTTCGACCCGCGCAAGTTCTTCGCCAAGACCATCGACGCCATGCGCGACATCTGCATCGCCCGCTACGAAGCCTTCGGCACCGCCGGCCACGCCTCGAAGATCAAGCCGATCTCCCTGGAAGGCATGTTCCAGCGCTACGCCCGTGGCGAGCTGGATGCCAAGGTGAACTGAGCCTTGCCGCGCTAACGAAACAGCCCCGCCCCGCGGGGCTGTTTCGTTTTGGCAGCCTTGACCGCCGATCCAACACCCGGCGGCCAGAAAAGCGCCGACCGCCCACGGCTCTGCTGCCAGCGCCGCCCCGACAAAAAATACTGTTCCGCGCCCGCCGGCGCCCTTTAAAATCCGCGCCCTCTCCGCCCCGCCGCGGGCCTCTCGCTGTACATCCCACATGAAACCCACCCTGATTGCCGCCGCCGAACTCGACCGCCTGGAAACCTGGGCCAAGTACCACAAGGGCCTGTGCGACAGCTGCCAGGCCGTGTGCTGCACAATGCCAGCCGAGGTGCGCATCGCGGATCTGGTGCGCCTCGGCGTGCTGGACGAGTTCGACGCCGGCGAGCCGCCGCGACAGTTGGCCAAGCGCCTGATGAAGGACGGCGTGATCCAGCACTTCAACCAGAAGCGCGAGCTGTTCACCCTGCAGCAGATGTCCAATGGCGACTGCCTGTACCTGGACCGCAAGACCCGCCGCTGCACGGTGTATGACAAGCGCCCGGACACCTGTCGCAACCATCCGCAGATCGGCCCGCGACCCGGCTACTGCGCCTACCGGCCACGGTAGGCAAAGCGTCCTGCGCCTATACATTCGTCGAGGAATGTTGTTTTCCGCCGCAACCGGGCTAGCGTTTCCGGGGTAAACCACCGTTCCGGTTTCTTTCGGAACGGAACGGCCTTTGTGAAGTCAACTTCACAAACCTCCCCCGCTAGCGAGGCTGCACATGGAACGTTCATCCCCCCGCCACCTGATCGGCCGTTTTCGCCGCAAGCTGGAAAAACTGGGGCCGAGCCAGACGGCTCATCTCATGCTGGTACGCCTGCTCGACCACTTCAGCCTGTTCAAGATCCTGCGTGGCGTGTTGCTGGTGAAGGTGGACCCCGCCTTCCTCGACTGCCCGCCGCACCTGACGCCCGGCTTTCTCGACGAATCCCGTCTCTGGCAACTGGCCCGCGACCCGGAGAATGCCCTGGACGCCAGTTTTCTCAACGAGGCCCTGGCCAAGGGCGACCGCTGCTATGCCATCCTCGACGGTGAGCGCCTGGCGGCCTACGGCTGGTACTCCCGCCAGCCCACGCGCATCGATCCACCGGAGCTGCTGCTCGGCTTCGATGCGGGCCACGTGTACATGTACAAGGGGCTGACCCGCCACGAGTACCGCGGCCAGCGCCTGCACGCCATTGGCATGAACCGAGCGCTGCAGCACTACCTGGAGCAGGGCGCCAAGGGACTGGTTTCCTATGTGGAATCGACCAACGTCGATTCGCTGAAGTCCTGCTTCCGCCTCGGCTATCGGCAGTTCGGCTCCATCTACCTGTGGCGGGTGTTCGGCCATTACCTGCGCCTCTACAGCCCCGCCTGCCGCCGTTACGGCTTCAGCCTCCAGGCGGCCGAACCGCGTAGCGACGGCTGGGGCGCACGCAAGGCCTGAGGGGGCTGCGCAACGTCCTGGCGGGAGACCCTGTGGGGGCGAGTTTATTCGCGAGCAGTTGGCCGCAATCGGCACGAAAAGCTCGCGGACAAGTCCGCTCCCACAGAAGCGGCGGCAGCCCCGCCGCAGCCTGCATCAGCCCAGCTCGTAGCCCAGCACGCGCGGCAGCCACAGGGCGATTTCCGGGAACACCGCCACCAGCAGCAACGCCAGCCCCATGGTGACGACGAACAACAACGCCCAGCCGACGGTCTGTTCCAGGCGGATCTTCGCCGCCTCGGTGGTGACCAGCAGGTTGACCGCCACCGGTGGGGTGAACTGGCCGATGGCGATGTTCATCGCCAGCAGGATGCCGAACCACACCGGGTTCCAGCCGAAATGCTGCATCACCGGGATCAGCACCGGCATCAGGATCATGTAGATCGAGATGGCGTCCAGCAGCATGCCGGCCAGCAGTACGGCGATCATCACCAGCAGCAACAGCACGGTGCCGTTGTCGGACAGCGAGATCAGCCACTCGGCCAGATGGCGGAAGGTGCCGAGCAGCGTGCCGGACCAGGCGAATATGCCGGCCAGGGCGATGATCAGCATGACCACGGCGGAGATCACCGCCGCCTCGCCGATGAGTTCCCACAAGTGCTTCCACTGCAGCTCGCGGGTCACCCACAGGCCGACCACGATGCCATAGGCCACCGCCACCACCGCCGCTTCGGTGGGGGTGAACAGACCACTGCGCAGCCCGCCGAGGATCAGCACCGGGGCGAACAGCGCCGGCAGCGCCTGCCGGAAGGCCGGCCACAGCGGCGGGCGGGGCTCGCCGGTCGGCGGTTCCCAGCCGTTGCGGCGTGCCAGCCACCAGGCGGGCAGCAGCAGCACCAGGCCGGCGAGGATACCGGGGAACAGGCCGGCGGCGAACAGCGCGCGCAGGTCGACGCCCGGCACGATGATCGAGTACAGGATCAGGGCAATTGACGGCGGAATCAGGATCGCCGTCGATGCCGACGCGGCGATCAGCGTCGCCGAGAACGGCTTGGGGTAGCCCGCCTTGGTCATGCTTGGCAGCATCACCATGGCCACCGCCGCGGCATCCGCCGGACCCGAGCCGCTCATGCCGCCCATGATCAGGCAGACCAGCACCGCCACCGCGGCCAGGCCGCCATGCCGCTGACCGATCAGCGCCTGAGCGAACTGCACCAGTCGCAGCGCCACGCCGGATTTCTCGAAGATCAGCCCAGTGAGGATGAACAGCGGAATGGCGATCAGCGGGTATTTGGCGATGCCGTTGTAGGTGTTGGTGCCCAGGGTGGCCAGCATGTCCGGCGACAGCCCGGTGAGAATGCCCACCGCGCCGGCCAGGCCGAGGGCGAAGGCCACCGGCACGCCGAAGGCCAGGAAGGCGATGAAGCTCAGCAGCATCCAGAGATCAGGGCTCATCCTTCAGCCTCCCGCGCAGGCGGTCCAGGGTCATCTGGGTCAGGCGCCAGGCCACGGCCAGCGCCAGCAACGGCAGCCAGACCACGTACCACCAGTTGGGCAGCCCCAGGCCTGGCGATTCGGATTCCCACTGGTATTCCTGCCAGGCGAACACGCCGCCGTACCAGACCACCAGGCCGAGCACGAGCATGCCGCACAGCCACTGGAACAGGATCAACGGCACACGCAGACGTGGGAACTTGCGCTCGATCAGCGCGATGCGGATGTGGCCGTTGCGGCGCATGGCCACGGCGGCGCCGGCGAAGGTCAGCACCACCAGCATGAAGATGGAGATTTCCTCGGTGAAGGCGAACGAGGCGTCGGTGACGTAGCGCACCACCACGTTGGCCAGGCTGATCAGGCTGATCACCGTCAGGGCGAGAGTGGCCAGCCAGCGTTCGGGCCTGGCATCCGGTCGATGACTCATAGCTAGAACCTCAAGGGCCGGCACCTGGGGTGCCGGCACGTACAACCGAAGGCGGGCGCCTTCGCTACTCAGTTACCGGCGACGGCGTCGCGGGCGGCCTTGAGCAGGTCGGCGCCGATGCGCTTCTCCCACTTGGCATACAGGGGCGCGGTGGCTTCGACGAACGCCTGACGCTCGGTGGCGCTCAGCTCGATCACCTGTACGCCGCGCTCACGGATGGCGGCCAGACGCTGAGCTTCCTCGGCACGGGACTTCTCGATCTCCCACTTGCCGGCATCGATGGCGGCTTGCTTGAGCAGTGCCTGGTCCTCGGCGGAGAAGCTCTTCCAGACACTCGGGCTGACCGCAAAGATCAGCGGATCGGCCATGTAGCCCCACAGGGTCAGGTACTTCTGGTCAACCTGGTCGATGCGCGCCACGTCAAACACCGACAGCGGGTTTTCCTGACCGTCCACGGCGCCGGTGGTGAGCGCCGGCTTGGCGTCGGCCCAGCTCATCTGCGTCGGGTTGGCGCCCAGGATGCTGAAGGTGTCCTGGAACAGCGGCGAGCCGACCACACGGATCTTCATGCCCTTGAGGTCCTCCGGGCTGCGGATCGGCTTCTTGGAGTTGGAGAGTTCACGGAAACCGTTCTCGCCCCAGGCCAGCGGCACCACGCCGCGCTTCTCGATGGCCTTGAACACGGTCTCGCCTGCCGCACCCTGGGTGATGGCGTCGGTATCGGCGGTGTCGGCCACCAGGAACGGCAGCGAGAACAGGTTCAGCTCCGGCACCTGGGGCGACCAGTTGATGGTCGAGCCGACAGCCATGTCGATCAGGCCGGAGCGCATGGCGGAAAATTCCTTGGTCTGGTCGCCGGCGACCAGTTGGGCGTTGTCATACACGCGCAGGGTGATGCGGCCTTCGGAGCGTTCCTTGACCAGTTCGGCCCACTTGCTGGCCGCCTGGCCCCAGGGGAAGGCATCGGACAATACGGTTGAAACGGAGTATTCGCGAGCGTGCGCACTAAAGGCGGCGGTCAGCGCGGCGGCAGCGGCCAGCGCCGTAAAACAACGGCTGAGCTTCATGGGAGCGTCCTTGGGATCGTGATCTTTGTTGGAATGCGAACAGCCATTGCCTACAGAGGCATGGCAGATCCGATGACAACCGGATAGGTCGTCTGGGCGCGCCGGGTAGACGCTTGGGAAGGTAACGCACAAGGCGTTGGGGCGTCGCTGGGGCTTTTTGGGCTCGCGACAGGGTCAGCGGATGCGCTTAGGCGGCTAACTATCGCAGAAGCCACCGGCAATTTCTACGCTTCGGGAGAGGGACGCACAGTGCACAAAGCGCTGGGCGAGTCTGCAGATGGCACAAAAAAGAAAACCCCGCATCGCGGGGCTTGCAGATTGAATCCTTACATCCATGTTCGACCCGCCATCCTGGGGGTCCGGAAATTCCTTTTTTGTTCTTGGCGCTTCCTGCGCGCTTTCCGTTGGTGGCAAGACTACGCAGGCGCAGCCGAGGACGACAGCGCCAAATGCCGGCAGACTTTGTAAGCCTTTTCCTACGGCAGCGTCCGTCTTTACCAATGGGCAGCGACGTTACAGGGGCGCAGAATCGAGACACCCCATAACAACAACAGATCCCCACCAAGAGGATCAAAGGGTCGACACATGCGCAACCTCGTTCTGTCCCTGCTGGTAATCGCCACAGGCTTGCCTGCCTACGGCCAGGTGGCGGCCATACAGACCCGCTATCACGGCCAGGATGAGGCCGAGCAGGCCTTCTGGGCCGAGCTCTATGCCAGTGGCGGCGAAACCCTGTTCTGCGGCCAGACGTTCGCCCGCAACGAGGGCCTGGCCATCAGCGCCATCTACGGTGTACGCGAAATCCGCCAGGCCCTGCGCTGCACCACCACCAACCAGTGCGCGGTGCAGACGCCGCGCTACCTGAACATGGTCGGCGACCTGCACAACCTCTACCCGAACGAGGCGCGGCTGGAGGAGCATCGGCGCAATGACCGCTTCGGCGAGGTCACCAGCGATGGACCGCCCGGCGAATGCGGGTTGCGCACAGGCTTCAAGCTGCTCGAACCGCCCGCCTCGGCCAAGGGCAATGTGGCGCGCGCACTCTTCCACATGCATGCCGAGTACGATCTGCCTCTGCCGCTGGCGCTGGATGTGCTGCAGCGCTGGCACCGGGAAGATCCCGCCGACCAGACAGAACGCATCCGCAATGACCGCATCGCCATGCTGCAAGGCACCCGCAATCGGTTCATCGACGACCCCGCACAGGCCGAGCGATTGGCCAAGCCCTGAGTCCCACGGTTACCTACGGGGGCAAACAAAAATGCCCGTATCTCACGATACGGGCATTTTCATTCAGCCTTTGCCGCCAGCTCAGAACTGCTCGGCGTCGAGCAGGTAGAGTGGCTCGCTGCCGGCACGTACCGCCGCGCTCAGCGACTGCACGCGCGGCAGCAGGCGTGCGAAGAAGAAGCGCGCGGTGCCCAGCTTGCTGGCGTAGAAGCTCTCTTCACCTTCCTTGCCCAGCGCGGCCTTGGCCATCAGCGCCCACATGTAGCCGTAGGCGACGTAGCCGAAGGCCTGCAGGTATTCAACCGACGCGGCGCCGATCTCGTTGGGATTGGACTTGGCGCGATCCAGCACCCAGGCGGTCAATTCATCGAGCTGATGGACGGCGACCTTCAGCGGCGCGGTGAACTCGCCCAGCGAGGCATCGGCCCCAGCGATGAATGCCTTGATCTCGTCTGCGAACAGCGCATAGAAGATGCCGCCGTTGCCCACCACCTTGCGGCCCACCAGATCGAGCGACTGGATGCCGTTGGTGCCTTCGTAGATCTGGGTGATGCGGCAGTCGCGCACCAGTTGCTCCTGGCCCCATTCACGGATGAAACCATGGCCACCGAAGATCTGCTGGCCATGCACGGTGGTTTCCAGGCCCATGTCGGTGAGGAACGCCTTGGCCACCGGTGTCAGCAGCGCGACCAGATCCTCGGCACGCTTGCGAGCCGTCGGGTCTTCGCTGTACTTGGCGATGTCCAGCTGCACAGCCACGTAGCTGGAGAAGGCGCGGCCACCTTCGTTCAATGCCTTCATGGTCAGCAGCATGCGGCGCACGTCCGGATGCACAATGATCGGGTCAGCGGCCTTGTCCTGCGCCGCCGGGCCAGTGGCCGCGCGGCTCTGCAGGCGCTCGCGGGCATACTCCACGGCGCTCTGGTAGGAGCGCTCACCCAGCGCCAGGCCCTGGATACCGACGCCCAGGCGCTCGTAGTTCATCATGGTGAACATCGCCGCCAGGCCCTTGTTGACCTCGCCGACCAGCCAGCCGGTGGCGCCATCGAAGTTCATCACGCAGGTGGCCGAGGCCTTGATGCCCATCTTGTGCTCGATGGAGCCGCAGCTGACGCTGTTGCGCGCACCCAGGCTGCCATCGGCGTTGACCATCACCTTGGGCACCAGGAACAGCGAGATGCCCTTGGAGCCGGCCGGCGCATCCGGCAGCTTGGCCAGCACCAGGTGGATGATGTTCTCGGTCAGGTCGTGTTCGCCGCCGGTGATGAAGATCTTGGTGCCGGTGACCTTGTAGCTGCCGTCGGCCTGCGGCTCGGCCTTGGTGCGGATCAGGCCCAGGTCGGTGCCGGCGTGCGGCTCGGTCAGGCACATGGAACCCGCCCATACGCCGGCGTACATGTTCGGCAGGTAGGTCTGCTTCAGCTCTTCGCTGGCGTGGGAATTGAGCGCCAGGCAGGCGCCGGCGGTAAGCATCGGGTACAGGCCGAAGGACAGGTTGGCGGAGTTGACCATTTCCTCGACCTGGGCGCCGATCACCTTCGGCATCCCCATGCCGCCGAACGCCGGATCGCCACCCACGCCGACCCAGCCGCCCTCGGCATAGGTTTTGTAGGCGTCGATGAAGCCGGCGGGCGTCTTCACGGCGCCTTCGTTCCAGGTGCAGCCTTCTTCGTCACCGCTGCGGTTCAGTGGCGCGATGCTGCCCGCGATCACCTTGCCGGCTTCTTCCAGCACGGCGATGGCGGTCTCGCCATCGATCACCTCGGCCAGGCCGGGCAGTTCACTCCACAGGTTGGCAACGTCGAAAACCTCATTGAGGACGAAACGCATGTCACGCAGGGGCGCTTGGTAATCAGCCATGTAAACCTCGATTCAACGATGACCGCAAAGGCCGGGAACGAAGAAAACGCGAGTCTAGCCGAACAACTCTAAAGACATGTAGCGTCAGTTGGTGACCATCAAGTCAACCTCAGTCACTCAAGAGCGCGCCGCCGTCTTGCGACCGCGCGTGGCGCGCGCCGGTTTCTGTTCGTAGGAGACCACACAGTTGCGTCCGGCGCCCTTGGCCTTGTAGAGCGCTTCGTCCGCCGCCTTGATCACCTCCTCCGGCTCGCGGCGCTCCGTATCGCGTTCGGCGACGCCGATGCTGATGGTGACCGAGACGAACGGACTCTTGCTTGCCCTGCCCCGTTGCTGGCGGCCCTTTGCCGGATCCTCCGGGCGGTTCTGCTTGTCGCGCAGCGCCATCTGGTAGTTTTCGATGTTGCGGCGCAGCACCTCAAGGTGTGGCAGGCAGTGCGCCAGGCTCTTGCCCGGAAAGAGCACGGTGAACTCCTCGCCACCGTACCGGTAGGCGGTACCGCCGCCGGTTACCTTGCGCAGCTGGCTGGCCACCATGCGCAGCACATCGTCACCCACGTCATGGCCGTAGGTATCGTTGAATTTCTTGAAGTGATCGACGTCGGTCATGGCGATCACGTAATTGCGGCCCAGCCGACCCAGGCGCTCATTCAGCGCCCGTCGGCCCGGCAGCCCGGTGAGCTCGTCCAGGAAGGCCATCTGGTAGGCCTCGTGGGCCACCGCCACCACCAGCGCCAGCAGCACCATGCTGCTCATGGCGGCCAGTGCGTAAGGTCGCACATAGATCTCCGGCACCATCCAGAACAGGCCTAGCACGCCCACCAGCTGGGCCGCATGCAGCACACGCGGTTGACGCAGGTACTGGATGAGCAGACCGACAAAGGCCAGCGCGAAGAGCGGATAGGCCAACTGCACCATTTTCATCCACTGGGCGTGCAGCGCGGGCCAGTGCACCAGGCTCAGCCACTGCAACAGCGGATCGGGGTAGCGCAGCGCCATGCCGCCGGCCACGCCGAGCAGCGCCAGCAGCACGGCACTGCGTGCGACCAGGTCCTGCAGCAGCTGCGCGCGTTCGGACCACACGCCATACAGGCCATAGAGCAACGGCAACAGCAGGCTGGTCAGGTGGAAGGCCAGCTGGGCCTTGGTGTAGTCGCTGACCGCCCGGTGCTCGCGAAAGTGCTCGACTTCCCCATTCAGCGCCAGATAGGCCAGATAGACCACCACCAGCAGCATGGCCTGGCGCATACGCCCGTAGAACAGGCACAGCGCGCCGCCGAGCACCGCCAGCAACGTGGGCAGGACTTCCAGCAGAACGGTGAGAAAACCCTCCCCCTCCAGCCAGAAGCCCAGCGCCACGCCAGCCAGAATGATCAGCACGGATGGCAGGAAATGACTTGCCCGATAGGCAGAGAAGTTCGGCAAAACGGCCTCGCAAAGACCCAGAAAAATAGCTGCCATTATGATGGCTTTTTTTCACTGGTGGCCAGTCTGTCATTTTTTCCGGCGCCAGAAAAAAGCCGCCGGGCACAGGCCCGGCGGCTTCAGTCACAAGGGTCACGCGCTGAGCGATCAGTAGCCCAGTGCGAAGTCCTCGTCAGCCATCTCCATCAGGTTGTTGGCCCCGGACAGCATGGTGGCCACCAGCGCGCGGGTACGCGGCAGGATGCGCTCGAAGTAGAAGCGCGCGGTCTGCAGCTTCGCCTTGTAGAAGCCTTCCTCGTCGGTGCCGGCGGCCAGCTTCTCGGCGGCCACGCGAGCCATGTCGGCCCAGAAGTAAGCCAGGCAGGCGTAGCCTGAGTACATGACGTAGTCCACCGACGCGGCGCCGACTTCCTCGCGATCCTTCATGGCGGCCATGCCGACCTTCATGGTGATCTCGCCCCACTCCTTGTTGATCTGCGCCAGCGGGCCGACCAGGTGCTTGATGGCGTCGTTGCCTTCGTTGGCCTGGCAGAACTTGTGGACGATCTTGGTGAAGCCCTTCAGCGCTTCGCCCTGGGTCATCAGCACCTTGCGACCCAGCAGGTCGAGGGCCTGGACACCGGTGGTGCCTTCGTACAGGCAGGAGATCCGGCTGTCGCGCACGTTCTGCTCCATGCCGTGCTCGGCGATGAAGCCGTGGCCACCGTAGATCTGCACGCCATGGTTGGCTGCTTCGAAACCGGTTTCGGTCATGAACGCCTTGGCGATCGGGGTCAGGAAGGCCAGCAGGGAGTCGGCGGCCTTGCGCTGCTCCTCGTCCTGGCTGCGCTGCACGATGTCGACCTGCTTGGCGGCGAAGTACAGCATTGCACGGTTGCCTTCGGCGAACGCCTTCATGGTCAGCAGCATGCGGCGCACGTCCGGATGCACGATGATCGGGTCGGCGGCCTTCTCCGGCGCCTTCGGACCGGTCAGCGCGCGCATCTGCAGACGCTCGCGGGCATAGGCGATGCCGCCCTGGAAGCCGATCTCGGCGTGGGCGATACCCTGCAGGGCGGTACCCAGGCGCGCAGTGTTCATGAAGGTGAACATGCAGTTCAGGCCCTTGTTCGGCGGGCCGATCAGGAAGCCGGTGGCGCCGTCGAAGTTCATCACGCAGGTGGCGTTGCCGTGGATGCCCATCTTGTGCTCCAGCGAGCCACAGGACACGGCGTTGCGTTCGCCCACCTCGCCTTCGGCGTTAGGCAGGAACTTCGGCACGATGAACAGCGAGATACCCTTGGTGCCCGCGGGGGCATCGGGCAGGCGGGCCAGCACGATGTGGACGATGTTCTCGGCCATGTCGTGGTCGCCTGCGGAGATGAAGATCTTGGTGCCGGTCACCTTGTAGGTGCCGTCGGCCTGGGGCTCGGCCTTGGTGCGCAGGATGCCCAGGTCGGTGCCGCAATGCGGCTCGGTCAGGCACATGGTGCCGGTCCACTGGCCGGACACCAGCTTTGTCAGGTAGGTGTGCTGCTGCTCGGGGGTGCCATGGGCGCTCAGGGTGTTCATGGCGCCATGGGACAGGCCCGGGTACATGCCCCAGGACCAGTTGGCCTCGCCGATCATTTCGCTGACCGCCATGCCAAGGGATTCCGGCAGACCCTGACCGCCGTGCTCGACGTCATGGGCCAGGCTAGGCCAGCCACCTTCGACGAACTGCTGGTAGGCTTCCTTGAAACCGGTGGGCGTGGTCACGCCTTCGGGCGACCACTTGCAGCCTTCCTGGTCACCGACGCGGTTCAGCGGAGCGATGACCTGCTCACAGAACTTGGCGCCTTCCTCGAGAATGGCGTTGACCATATCCGGGGTCGCATCTTCGCAACCGGGCAGGCTCTGGTAGTGGGCTTCGTAGCCGAGCAGCTCGTCGCGAACGAAACGGATATCACGCAAGGGGGCCTTGTAGTCGGGCATTGCGGTAAACCTCTGCAGTAGGTCTTTGGGGTGGCGAGCTGCGACACAACCACGCACGCTCAAACAGTTGTTTGAAACTTACGTTTAGCTCCCTGGCTTGTCAAGCCTGCTCCCACAAGGACCAATGTTCGCTCAGCGCTCCACCAACCCCTCCAATCGCAGGTGTTGCGCCACCTGCGCGGCGTCGGCAGGCGCCAGGTGCGGCACCCATCCAAGGCACGGCGCATCCAGGCGCGCCCGCAGGTCCTGCAGGTTTTCGGCCTGACGCGGCATGTGCGGGTCGACCTGATTGGCCACCCAGCCTGCCAGATGCAGACCATCCGCCCGAATGGCCTGGGCCGTCAACAGCGCGTGATTGAGGCATCCCAGGCGCATTCCCACTACCAGAATCACCGGCAGCCCCAGCGTCACAGCGAGATCGGACAGGTAGACCTCGCCGGACAGCGGCACGCGCCAGCCACCGGCGCCTTCCACCAGGGTGAAGTCTGCGCCGTGCGCCAGCACCCGCTGCACGGCGGCGGCCAGCTGCGTAACGTCCAGGTCCACGCCCGCCTCGCGCGCGGCCACATGGGGCGCGATGGCCGGCTCGAAGGCGTAGGGATTGATCAGTGCATAGGGCAGCGGCGGATCGCACTCGGCCTGCAGTGTCAGGGCGTCGGCGTTGCGCAGCCCTTCCGCGCTCGCCTGGCAGCCGGAGGCCAGCGGCTTGGCGGCCGCCGTGCTCAGGCCCTGCCGGCGCGCGACGTGCAGCAGGCCAGCAGCAACCGTGGTCTTGCCGATGTCGGTGTCGGTGCCGGTAACGAAGAAGGCGTGGCCCATCAGCACTTCTCCAGCACGGCATGAATCACCTGGTAGGTGGCCGGCAGTCCCTGCGGCTGACGGAAGCGCTCGTAGGCCTCGGCCAATGCGCGCAGACGCGCCCGCCCGGTGAGCCCCGTCGACCGGCCCTGATTGAGGTTCTGCGCGCCGAGCGCCTTGAGTTCGTGGGTCAGCGAGAACAGATCGGCGAAATGCAGCACCAACGGGCGCTGCTCCAGGTGCACCACACGCAGGCCACTGCCGGCGCACAGCACCTGGTAGTCCGCAAAATGTCGGAAGCGATTGACATGCACCCGCTCATCCACCTGCCGCCAGCTCTCGCGCAGTTCGCCCAGCGTGCCTTCGACGAGACTGGAGAAGGCCAGCACCCCACCCGGGCGCAGCACACGCCGCGCCTCACCGAGCACCGCCGACAGGTCCGCGCACCACTGCAGCGCCAGGCTGGAGAAGATCAGCTCGCAGCTGGCGTCACGCAGGGGCAGCGCCTCGGCATCGCCGGCCAGGAAATGCCGCGCGCCCCCCAGCGGCCGGGCGTGGCGCAACATGCCCTCGGCAATGTCCAGCGCCAGTCCGTCGGCCTGCGGATAGCGCGCGGCCAACTGACGGGCGAAGTGCCCGGTGCCGCAACCCAGGTCGAGCCAGCGCTCCGGCGCCAGGCTGGCTGGCAGCAGGTCCAGCAACTGCCGGCCGACCTGGCGCTGCAACCCGGCCACCGCGTCATAGCTGCTGGCCGCGCGGGAGAAGGAGGCCGCGACCAGGCCCTTGTCGGGCAACGTATGCTGCGCGTTCATCGGGAGGCTTCCTTTATAAAGGAGAGGATCGCCGCCGCCGCCTGATCGGCATGGCTGAGCGGCAGAGCATGACTGGCGTCCAGCTGTGCGACGGACGAGTCGGGATACTGCTCGCGCAGCGCCTGCGCCGCCTGCACGGGGACCAGGGCGTCGCGGTCGCCGAACAGATGCAAGCGTGGCCCCCGCCATTCACCCAACGCGGGCCGAAGATCGAGCGAGGCCAGGCAATCCAGTCCGGCCAGCAGGCCGGCCGGCGCCTCGGCGCGAACCGCCAGGCGGCGGACCAGCGCACGGGGCTCGTCGGCATCGCGCACCGCAAGCAGATCGAAGCGTTTGAGCGTAGCGGCCGGCGCAGCAACCAAGCCTTCGCGGAAATCGGCGAACTGTGCCGCCGGCATGGCGGCCGGCCAGTCGTCGCGCTGCACGAAGCAGGCATTGCTGGCCAGGGTGATCAGACCACGACAGGCCTTTGCGCGCCGCGCCGCCAGCGCAGTAGCCAGCATGCCGCCCAGCGACCAGCCACCGAGCCAGCAGTCGCCGGGCAGGCGCGCATCCAGCTCGTCCAGCCAACCCTGCGGATCGTCCAGCACGGGCAGTTCGGCCAGCTCCACGCGCAGCGTTTCGCGGCGCAGCGCGTCGGCCAATGGCCGCAGCACTGCGGCGGGACAGGACCAGCCGGGCAGCAGCACCAGTCGTTCAGTCATCGCCCAGCTCCCGCCAGGCCAGCGCCAGCCCGTCCAGCAGGCGATCCACCTGTGCCTCGTCGTGCGCCGCCGTCAGGGTGATGCGCAGCCGCGCCGTGCCGGCCGGCACCGTCGGCGGACGGATGGCGCCGACCAGCAGCCCCCGCTCCCGCAGCCGCGCCGACAGGCGCATGGCCCGCCCGCTGTCGCCGACCAGCAGCGGCTGGATCGGTGTCGGGCTGTCCATCAGGGTCAATCCCAGTTCCTGCGCGCCACGTCTGAACCGGACGATCAGGTTGCGCAGGTGCTGACGGCGCCAGCCTTCCTCCCGCAGCAGCTGCAGGCTTTTCAGGGTCGCGCAGGCCACGGCCGGGGGCTGGCTGGTGGTGTAGATATAGGGCCGGGCGAACTGGATCAGCGTCTCGATCAGTTCCTCGCTGCCGGCCACGAATGCGCCAGCGGTGCCGAAGGCCTTGCCCAGCGTACCGACCAGCACCGGCACCTCCTCCAGGCCCAGCGCGAAGTGTTCCACGCAACCCCCGCCCCCGGCGCCGAGCACGCCGAAGCCATGGGCATCATCGACCATCAGCCAGGCGCCGCGGGCCCGCGCGGCGGCGCTCAGGCCCGGCAGGTCGGCGAGGTCGCCGTCCATGCTGAACACGCCGTCGCTGACCACCAGGGTGTCGCCCTCGGCCTTGTCCAGGCGCGCGGCCAGGCTGACCGTGTCGTTGTGCAGGTAGCGGGAGAAGCGCGCCCCGCTGAGCAGCCCGGCATCCAGCAGCGAGGCGTGGTTAAGGCGATCCTGCAGCACCGTGTCGCCGCGCCCGATCAGCGCCGTCACCACCGCCAGGTTGGCCATGTAGCCTGTGGAAAACAGCAGCGCGCGCGGCCGGCGGGTGAACGCGGCCAGCGCCTCCTCCAGCTGGTGGTGCGGCGCGCTGTGGCCGATCACCAGGTGCGAAGCGCCGCCACCCACGCCCCAGCGCTCCGCGCCTTCGCGCAGCGCGCGGATCACTTCGGGGTGGCTGGCCAGCCCCAGATAGTCGTTGGAACAGAAGGCCAGCAGGCGCTGACCGTCCACCACCACCTCAGGGCCCTGGGGGCTGTCGAGCAGCGGGCGAAGGCGATACAGATCCTCGGCATGGCGGGAGGCAAGACGCGAAGCGAGATCGAAACTCATGGGCAACCCCGAAAACCGAAGCGTTGGGCCTGTGTATGGTGGTCAACGCCTCGCGTTGGCCACCCTGCACGCCCGGACCACCAATCATCAAACGGCCGCGTTGTAGAACAGCCTGGAATCGCGCTGCTCCACCAGCGCCTGCTCGATGGCTGCCTGGTGCACTTCGTCGGCGTGCTCCTCGCGGGCCTCCGGCTGGATGCCCAGGCGCTGGAACAGCTGCATGTCCTTGTCGGCCTGAGGATTGGCGGTGGTCAGCAGCTTCTCGCCGTAAAAGATCGAGTTGGCGCCGGCCAGGAAGGCCAGGGCCTGCATTTGCTCGTTCATCTGCTCACGACCGGCGGACAGGCGCACGTGGGATTTGGGCATCATGATGCGCGCCACGGCCAGCATGCGGATGAAGTCGAAGGGATCGACGTCCTGCTCTTCGGCCAGCGGCGTGCCCTGGACCTTGACCAGCATGTTGATCGGCACGCTTTCCGGATGCTCCGGCAGATTGGCCAGCTGGATCAGCAGGCCGGCGCGGTCGTCCAGCGACTCGCCCATGCCGAGGATGCCGCCCGAGCAGATCTTCATCCCCGCCTCGCGCACATACGCCAGGGTCTGCAGGCGCTCGGCATAGGTGCGGGTGGTGATGATGTTGCCGTAGAACTCCGGCGAGGTATCCAGGTTGTGGTTGTAGTAGTCCAGGCCGGCGGCGGCCAGCGCCCGGGTCTGCTCCTGATCGAGCCGGCCGAGGGTCATGCAGGTTTCCAGCCCCATGGCCTTCACGCCCTCGACCATCTTCAGCACGTACGGCATGTCCTTGGCCGAAGGGTGCTTCCAGGCGGCACCCATGCAGAAGCGCGTCGAGCCGATGGCCTTGGCCTCGGCCGCCGCCTCCAGCACCTTCTGCACCTCCATCAGCTTTTCCTTGTCCAGACCGGTGTTGTAGTGACCGGACTGCGGGCAGTACTTGCAGTCTTCCGGGCAGGCGCCGGTCTTGATGGAGAGCAGGGTCGAGACCTGCACCCGGTTGGCATCGAAGTGCTGGCGATGCACCTGCTGCGCCTGGAACAGCAGGTCATTGAACGGCTGCGCGAACAGCGCGCGCACTTCGTCGAGGGTCCAGTCGTGACGGACGGTGGCACTCATCGGGGCTTCCCTTTTGTGGTTATGGCGCCTGCTAGAGTTGGCGCGACACGGTGCGGCATACGCTAGGGAAGGCGCCATGAGCTGTCAACCGAACTCAAGGAAACTGGTTTACAACTGGCTGACCAGCAAGCAATCCTGCCTGCTGTGCGACGAGCGCGCCGACGGCCCGCAGGCGCTGTGCATCCCCTGCGAACGCGAGCTGCCGTGGCTGTCGGCGGCCTGCCGGATCTGCGCGCTGCCCCTGAGCGATGCCAACCTGCTGTGTGGCGAATGCCTGAAGCAGGCGCCGAGCTTCAGCCGGGTCGAGACCCCCTGGCGCTACGCGTTCCCCCTCGACAGCCTGATCACCCGCTTCAAGCACCAGGCCCGCTGGCCGCTCGGCCGGCTGTTGGGCGAACTGCTCGCCCGCCACCTCCGCCACGCCTACCTGGAGGGCCTGCCCCGCCCCGAACTCTTGCTGCCCGTACCGTTGGCCCGCAGGCGCCAGCGGCAGCGCGGGTTCAACCAGGCGGCCCTGCTGGCCCGCTGGGTGGCTACCCCCCTGCGCCTGCCGGTGCAGGAGCACTGGCTGCTGCGCCCCCGCGAAACCGATGCCCAGCAGACGCTGGACGCCCGCGCCCGCCGGCGCAACCTGCGCCACGCCTTCGAGCTTGCGTCCAGGGCCGATGTGCGCGGCCGCCACCTGGCGCTGGTGGACGACGTACTGACCACCGGCGCCACCTGCGAGGCACTGGCCCGCTTGCTGGTCACCGCCGGAGCGGCGCGGGTGGATGTCTATTGCCTGGCGCGGACCCCGAAGCCCGACAGCATCGAGAGCAGCGTCCCGACTGCTGCCGGGCCGGCAAATGCGTATACTCCTTCGCCATTCAGACCAACCGCCATTTAGGGACTGTCCATGAAAGCGTTCGGCAAAATCCTGGGCCTGGTACTGCTCGGACTCTTGCTGCTTGTCATCGGCCTGGGGTTCGCGCTCACGCACTTCTTCGACCCCAACGACTACAAGGAAGAGATTCGCCAGCTGGCCCGCGACAAGGCCAATCTTGAGCTGGCCATCAACGGGGAAATCGGCTGGAGCCTGTTCCCCTGGCTCGGCCTGGAACTGCACCAGACCAGCCTGGCCAGCGCCGCCACGCCCGAGCAGCCGTTTGCCGACCTGCGCATGCTCGGCCTGTCGGTGCGCGTGCTGCCGTTGCTGCGCCGCGAAGTGCAGATGAGCGACATCCGCATCGACGGCCTGGCGCTGATCCTGCGCCGCGACGAACAAGGACGCGGCAACTGGGAAAACATCGGCAAGCCCGCCGGCGCACCGGCGACCGAACCCGCCGCCGAGCCCCGCGGCAACGAGGCGGACAGCACCGGCGCCCGTTCCGGCATGCCCATCAAGCTGGACATCGACAGCCTCACCGTCAATGACGCCCGCATCACCTACCAGGATGCCCAGTCCGGCCAGCAGTTCAGCGCCGAGAGCATCCAGCTGGAAACCGGCGCCATCCGCGAAGGCAGCGCCATTCCGGTGAAGCTCACCGCCTTCTTCGGCAGCAACCAGCCGCTGATGCGCGCGCGCAGCGAGATCCTCGGCGAGCTGCGCTTCGACCTGGGCCAGAAGCGCTACCAGTTCGAGAAATTCCGCCTCAGCGGTGAAGCCTCCGGCGAGCCCCTGGCCGGCAAGACCCTGAACTTCAGCGCCCAGGGCGAGCTGCTCGCCGACCTGGATGCGCAGATCGCCGAATGGACCGGACTGAAATTCTCCGCCAACCAGCTGCGCGGCCTGGGCGACATCAAGGTGCGCGAGCTGGACCGCGAACCGCGCATCAGCGGCGGCCTGTCGGTGGCCAGCTTCAACCTGCGCGACTTCCTCGCCGGCCTGGGCCGCGAGCTGCCGACCACGGCCGACGCCAACGCGCTGTCCCGTGTGGAGATGGCCACCCGCCTGAATGGCTCGCCGACCAGCTTCGCGCTGGAAGAGCTCACGCTGAAGGTGGACGACACCATCCTCACCGGCCGAATCGCCGTGGAGGACTTCGCCCGTCAGGCCCTGCGCCTGCAGCTCAAGGGCGACCGCCTGGATATCAGCCGCTACCTGCCGCCCAAGGCCACCGACAGCGCCAGCGCCGCGCGCCAGAGCGAAGTACAGGAAACCGCCCAGGCCGCCTCGGCCGGCGACTCGCCGCTGCCGGCCGCCCCGACCCGGCATGCCTGGAGCGACGCCCCGGTGCTGCCGATGGACGCCCTGCGCCTGCTGGATGTGCAGGCCACGGTCGGCTTCGACGAGCTGCTGTTCGATGACCACCCCTTCACCAACCTGGACCTGAACGCCCAGAGCCGCGAGGGCCTGCTCGCCCTGCAGACCCTGCGCGGCAACGTCTACGACGCGCGCTTCGAGGCCAACGGCAAGGTCGACGTGCGGCAGGCGCTGCCGCAGCTGAGCATCGAAGCGCAGCTCGGCAAGCTGCCGATCGAGAAATTCGTCAAGCTGGAAAAGCAGGAATCCCCGGTGCAGGGCCTGCTCGACCTGACGGCTACGCTGACCACCCGAGGCAACAGCCAGAAGACCTGGGTGGACAACCTGAACGGCAAGGCCAACTTCCTGCTCAGCGACGGCCTGCTGGTCGGCGCCGATCTGGAGCATTACCTGTGCCGCGCGGTGGCCACCCTCAACCGCAAGTCGCTGACCCGCACCTCCACCAAGGACACGCCCTTCGAGGCGCTGCGCGGCAGCCTGCAGATCACCAACGGCGTGGCGCGCAACCCGGACTTCAAGGCCAGCGTTCCCGGCCTGACGGTCAACGGCAACGGCACCCTGGACCTGCGCGTGCTCGGCCTGGACTACCTGATCGGCATCATCATCGAAGGCGACAAGCGCGCCATGCCCGACCCGGCCTGCCAGGTCAACGAGCGCTACGTTGGCCTGGAATGGCCGCTGCGCTGCCGTGGCCCGCTGGAGCTGGGCGCCAAGACCTGCCGCATCGACCAGGACGGCCTGGGCAAGATCACCGCCAAGCTGGCCGGCGAGAAGCTCACCGAGAAGCTCGACGAGAAGCTTGGCGACAAGGTCAGCCCGGAACTCAAGGACGCCCTCAAGGGCCTGTTCAAGCGATGACCGATCCGCAGTTCGGTCCGGCCGTGCTGGCGTGGTATGACCAGCACGGCCGCAAGGACCTGCCCTGGCAACAGGGCATCACCCCGTACCGGGTGTGGGTCTCGGAGATCATGCTGCAGCAGACCCAGGTCGCCACCGTGCTCGGCTACTTCGACCGCTTCATGGCGGCCCTGCCGACCGTGCAGGCCCTGGCGGCCGCGCCCGAGGACGAGGTACTGCACCTGTGGACCGGGCTCGGCTACTACAGCCGCGCGCGCAACCTGCACAAGGCGGCGCAGATCGTCGTGGCGCGGCATGGTGGCGAGTTTCCCCGCGACGTGGAGCAGCTCTGCGAGCTGCCCGGCATCGGCCGCTCCACCGCCGGCGCCATCGCCAGCCTGAGCATGGGCCTGCGTGCACCGATCCTCGACGGCAACGTCAAGCGCGTGTTGGCCCGCTACCTGGCGCAGGACGGCTACCCCGGCGAACCGCAGGTGGCCCGCCAGCTGTGGGCCGCCGCCGAACGCCTGATGCCGCACGAGCGCTGCAACCATTACACCCAGGCGATGATGGACCTGGGCGCCACCCTGTGCACGCGCAGCAAGCCCAGTTGCCTGATCTGCCCGTTGCGCAACGGCTGTCGCGCACACCTGCTGGGCCGCGAAACCGCCTACCCCGAACCCAAGCCACGCAAGGCACTGCCGCAAAAGCGCACGCTGATGCCGCTGCTCACCGACACACAAGGCAACGTGCTGCTCTACCGACGCCCGTCCACCGGGCTGTGGGGCGGTCTGTGGAGCCTGCCGGAAATGGACGCGCTGCCCGACCTGCACGCGCTGGCCGAGCGCCACGGCCTGCAGCTGGGCGAACCCCGCGCGCTGCCGGCCTTCACCCACACCTTCAGCCACTTCCAGCTGAGCATCGAGCCCTGGCTGGTGCCGGCCAGCCCCAGGGTAAGCGTCGTGGCCGAGGGCGACTGGCTCTGGTATAACCTGACCGCCCCGCCGCGCCTGGGCCTGGCCGCCCCGGTGAAGAAGCTGCTCAGGCGCGTCGCTGAAGATTCGATTGGAGAACTGCCATGACCCGTACCGTGCACTGCCGCAAGTACAACGAGGACCTGCCCGGCCTGGATCGCCCGCCGTATCCCGGCGCCAAGGGCGAGGACATCTTCAACAACGTGTCCAGGAAAGCCTGGGAAGAATGGCAGAAGCACCAGACCATGCTGATCAACGAGCGCCGGCTGAACATGATGAACGCCGATGACCGCAAGTTCATCCAGGCCGAGATGGACAAATTCCTCGCCGGCGAGGATTACGCCCAGGCCGAAGGTTACGTGCCGCCGAGCCCGTAAGCCGGCAAGTGCTTAAAAAAACTGATTTTTCCGTCGCGTGCGGTTGACTCGCCGGCGGTAAAACCGGTTTAATGCCGCCCGTTGTTGCCCAGGTAGCTCAGTTGGTAGAGCAGGGGATTGAAAATCCCCGTGTCGGCGGTTCGATTCCGTCCCTGGGCACCACTTACTCAGGTGCCTTTCTCTTCACGCCCTGATTCGCCCAGGTAGCTCAGTTGGTAGAGCAGGGGATTGAAAATCCCCGTGTCGGCGGTTCGATTCCGTCCCTGGGCACCAATATTCCAGACCCCTGATGTCGCAAGACTTCAGGGGTTTGTCGTTTCTGGGCATCGCAACAAGGCACCGGCACGACATCGCACAACGTGGAACGGCTCGACGACATCCCGTAGAATGCCGCGTTTTCGAGCCCCGTTTCCGGGAGCTGCACGATTCTTCATCCGCACGGCTCGCAGGGCCAGGCGAGCTCCGGCGGTTGGCCGTGTTGGCCGCCTCTCGCCCCTGTGCTAGCTTGCAGGCAACGTCCCCCGTCGCCGTCTGCAGCGGAGTCATACAAGAGGACAACGTATGGTTCAGGCCACGCCTGCACTGGAAATCCGCAACCTGCACAAGCGTTACGGCGACCTGGAGGTGCTCAAGGGCATTTCCCTCACCGCCCGTGACGGTGACGTGATCTCCATCCTCGGCTCGTCTGGCTCGGGCAAGTCCACCTTCCTGCGCTGCATCAACCTGCTGGAAAACCCCAACGAAGGGGAAATCCTCGTCGCCGGCGAACAACTCAAGCTCAAGCCCGGCAAGGCTGGCGAACTGGTCGCGGCGGACAGCCGGCAGATCAACCGCTTGCGCAGCCAGGTCGGCTTCGTGTTCCAGAACTTCAACCTCTGGCCACACATGAGCGTGCTGGACAACATCATCGAGGCCCCGCGCCGCGTGCTGGGGCAGAGCAAGGCCGAAGCCATCGACGTGGCCGAGGCCCTGCTGGCCAAGGTCGGCATCGCCGACAAGCGCCACGCCTATCCGAACCAGCTGTCCGGCGGCCAGCAGCAGCGCGCCGCCATCGCCCGCACCCTGGCGATGCAGCCCAAGGTGATCCTCTTCGACGAGCCCACCTCGGCGCTGGACCCGGAGATGGTACAAGAAGTGCTTAACGTGATCCGTGCGCTCGCCGATGAGGGACGCACCATGCTACTGGTGACCCATGAATTGAACTTCGCCCGCCAGGTGTCCAGTGAAGTGGTCTTCCTGCACCAGGGTCTGGTCGAGGAACAGGGGTCGCCCGAGCAGGTGTTTGACAACCCGCAATCGGCGCGCTGTAAACAATTCATGTCCAGCCATCGCTAACACGGAGCAACACCGCATGCAGACCTACAAGAAGTTCCTGCTGGCCGCCGCCGCCACCCTGGCCATCGGCAGCCAGGCCGTCGCGGCAGAGAAGCTCAAGCTCGGCACCGAAGGCGCCTACCCTCCCTTCAACCTGATCGACGCCAGCGGCCAGGTGGTCGGCTTCGACATCGAAATCGGCCAGGCGCTGTGCGCCAAGATGAAGGTCGAATGCGAAGTCGTCACCTCCGACTGGGACGGCATCATCCCGGCGCTGAACGCCCGCAAGTTCGACTTCCTGATCGCCTCCATGTCGATCACCGAAGAGCGCAAGCGCGCCGTCGACTTCACCGAGCCCTACTACACCAACAAGCTGCAGTTCGTGGCGCCCAAGTCGGTGGACTTCAAGACCGACCAGAACAGCCTCAAGGGCAAGGTGATCGGTGCACAGCGCGCCACCATTGCCGGCACCTGGCTGGAGGACAACCTGGCCAAGGTAGTCGACGTGAAGCTCTACGACACCCAGGAGAACGCCTACCTGGACCTGGCCTCCGGCCGCCTGGACGGCATCCTCGCCGACACCTTCGTGCAGTGGGAATGGCTCAAGAGCGACGCCGGCAAGGACTTCGAGTTCAAGGGCGACCCGGTGTTCGACAACGACAAGATCGGCATTGCCGTGCGCAAGGGCGACCCGCTGCGCGAGCGCCTGAACACCGCGCTGAAGGAAATCGTCGCGGACGGTACTTACGAAAAGATCAACGCCAAGTACTTCCCGTTCAGCATCTATTGATCGACCCCCGGCGCGCCTTCGGGCGCGCCGGCCTCACGCTAGCTTTTCCTCATGATCTTCGACCTCCACGGATTCGGCCCCGCGCTGCTGGCCGGCACGCTGATGACCATCCAGCTCGCCCTGGCCTCCCTGGCGCTGGGCCTGGTCCTCGGCCTGCTCGGTGCGCTGGCCAAGACCTCGCCCCTCAAGCCCCTGCAATGGCTGGGCGGCACCTACTCCACCCTGGTGCGCGGCGTGCCCGAGCTGCTCTGGGTGCTGCTGATCTATTTCGGCACGGTGGGCCTGATGCGCAGTCTGGCCGACCTGCTGGGCATGGAAAGCCTGGAGCTTTCCGCCTTCGCCGCCGGCACCATTGCCCTGGGGCTGTGCTTCGGCGCCTACGCCACCGAGGTCTTCCGGGGCGCCATCCTGGCCATTCCCAAGGGTCACCGTGAAGCCGGCCTGGCGCTGGGCCTGTCGGCTCCGCGCATCTTCTGGCGGCTGATCCTGCCGCAGATGTGGCGCATCGCCCTGCCGGGCCTGGGCAACCTGTTCATGATCCTGATGAAGGACACCGCGCTGGTCTCGGTGATCGGTCTGGAAGAGCTGATGCGCCGCTCGCAGATCGCAGTGACCGCCAGCAAGGAGCCGTTCACCTTCTACATGGTGGCGGCGCTGATCTACCTCGGCCTGACCGTCGTCGCGATGATCGGCCTGCATTTCCTTGAGCGGCGCGCCAGCCGCGGCTTCGTGAGGAGCGCGGCATGAACTGGGATGTGATCGTTCAATACCTGCCGCGCCTGCTCGACGGCGCGGTGCTGACCCTGCAGCTGGTAGCCATTTCCGTGCTGCTCGGGCTGATCCTGGCCCTGCCGATGGGCATCGCCCGTGCCTCGCAGAACCTCTACCTGCGCGCCCTGCCCTACGCCTACATCTTCTTCTTCCGCGGCACTCCGCTGCTGGTGCAGCTGTTCCTCGTCTATTACGGCATGGCGCAGTTCGATGTGGTGCGCCAGAGCGCGCTGTGGCCGTACCTGCGTGACCCGTACTGGTGCGCCATCATCACCATGACGCTGCACACCGCCGCCTATATCGCCGAAATCATTCGCGGCGCCATCCAGGCGGTGCCGCCCGGCGAAGTGGAGGCGGCGCGGGCGCTGGGCATGTCGCGCACGCAGACCCTGCTACACGTCACCCTGCCGCGCGCCATCCGCATCGGCCTGCCGGCCTACAGCAATGAAGTAATCCTGATGCTCAAGGCCAGCGCCCTGGCCAGCACCATCACCCTGGTGGAACTCACCGGTGCGGCGCGCACCATCATCGCGCGCACCTACCTGCCGGTGGAGTTCTTCTTCGCCGCCGGGGTGATCTACCTGATCATCGCCTTCGTGCTGGTGCAGGGATTCAAGCTGCTGGAACGCTGGCTGCGCGTGGATGCCTGCCAGGGACGCTGACCCTTTAGCGCGCCCCTCGCCCGAGGGGCGCGCCTTTCCAAATCCATCATGTTCACCGGTCCCGATCTGCTCGCCCGCTTCCAGGCCCTGGACGATTTCCTGATCGCCCACCAGACGCTCTGGCGCCCCAAGCCCTTTACCCACCTGCACCTGCCTTGGGAAGCGGAGCATCCCCGTCTGGCCGCCTGGCTGCGCGCACGCACGCTGGAGCAAGCCGACGCCGACCAGTCCCACCCGGAGCGCCTGCCCGCCCCAGCCCCATTTCCGGAGCTGGCCGCCACCGCCTGGGAACTGGGTCATGTGCATGAATTGCCGGGCCATACGGGCGCGGAGCCGCCCGCGCGGCTGAGCGTCGACGTGCCGGGTCGCAAGTGGCAGCAGATCCGCGCCTTCGCCTCACGCCTGCAGTTCAGCGAGCCGCCGCGCCACTGGCTGGACTGGTGCTCCGGCAAGGGCCATCTCGGCCGCCTGCTGGCCCAGGACGGCGCCCACCTGACCTGCCTGGAATACGATCCCTCGCTGGTGGAAGCCGGCGCCGCGCTCAGCCAACGCCAGCAGCTGCAGGCCCGGCATCTCCAACAGGACGTGCTCGCCGCCGACGCCGCCCAGCAGCTAGCGCCCGAACACAGCCCCGTGGCCCTGCATGCCTGCGGCGACCTGCATGTGCGCCTGCTGCAACTGGCCAGCCAGCGCGGCTGCGCGCACCTGGCCGTGGCGCCCTGCTGCTACAACCGCATCGGCACCGACAAATACCAGCCGCTGTCGGCAGCGGCCCGCGATTCCGAGCTGCGGCTCAGTCGCGACGACCTGGCCCTGCCCCTGTGCGAAACCGCCACCGCCGGCGCCCGGGTACGTCGCCAGCGCGATCAGTCCATGGCGCGCCGACTGGCCTTCGACCTGCTGCAGCGCCAACTGCGCGGCCGCGACGAATACCTGCCCACCCCGTCGCTCCCGAGCCACTGGCTGGACAAGCCCTTCGCCCAGTACTGCCACGACCTCGCCGAGCTCAAGCAACTGCCCAAGCCGGGCAAACAGGACTGGGCCGCACTGGAGAGCGCCGGCTGGCAGCGCCTGGCCGAAGTGCGCAACCTGGAGCTGCTACGCAACCTGTTCCGCCGCCCAATGGAGCTCTGGCTGGTTCTCGACCGGGCCCTGTTTCTGGAGGAACAGGGCTACCAAGTGCGACTGGGCCAGTTCTGCGAACACCGGCTCACGCCCCGCAACCTGCTCCTCCTCGCCGAGCGCAACGATGCCCACAGAATCTGTGGATAACTCTGTGAACGAGTTTGGGGTAAGCCCCGCAAAAGCCCGCCGCGCGGGCCTTTGCCCGCACTGATCCATTTCTGAACAATCCGAAAATAACCAGCAAAAACAATAAGTTGCGAAATCGGCCGAGCGCTTCACAAATTCCATCTCACAGCGTGTTGATTTCATTCGCTTTGTGCATAAGGCCCGCCGGCCGTGACCCCATCGACAGCACAGCGGTTTACTCCCGCGCCCCGGTCGGTATAATGCCGGACGTTTTCGCCGGTATAGCTCAGCTGGTAGAGCAACTGACTTGTAATCAGTAGGTCCCGGGTTCGACTCCTGGTGCCGGCACCATACAAAACAAAGGCTTACGAGTGATCGTAGGCCTTTTTTGTGGGCAAAATTTGATATGGGGTAGGATTGGGGTAGGGATTTGACGCCCGATCCAGCTCCAGTTAGAGAAAATACGGGACTACTTTTCACCGTTTGCCTGACTCTTGCGGCCAGCTCCGGGCGAGGCATTCCCCATGCCGATATCTGGTCGGAGCAGCATGCTCCTCTTTTCGGAGCTTGAAGGCTGCTCACGGTGACCTTGCTCCCTCACCTGATCTACCTTCCTAGGACGGCGATGAGTGGTCTTCTTCATCGCCCCCAAGCCTGCTAATCAAAAAGATGAGGCCGGGTGTACACAGCTATAAGCCACCAGTAGACTCGGCCCATGCCATGGGGCAAGGGAGACGGTCGTGCGAGCAGGTGTTCAGGAGGTAGGGGGCGCTCAAAGAGAGAGGCTCGCCTACATCGATTTTCGGCTGTACTTCCTTGGCGCGGTGTCCAGGTCAGACATCTCGGCACGTTTCGGAGTGGCTGCTGCTGCCGCCACGCGCGATCTGGCTCGCTACCGAGCCTTGGCACCCGACAACATTCTTTTCGACGCACGTACCAAGACCTACCTCATCGGCGCGGGCTTCAAGCCAGTCTTCGAGCATCCCATTGAGCGAGTGCTTTCTGCGCTATCCATGGGATTTGGTGACGGCCTGGGTGGGACTCCTAGAGGGCTCGTGCCCTGCGAGTTCCCAACTTCAATAAGTCGCCCCTCAATCGAGACGCTTGCGGTCGTTTCCCGGGCCATTCGAGCCAAGTCTGCTCTCAGGATTTCCTACGTTTCCTCCGCGAGCGGTCTATCCGAGCGTGTCATTGTGCCCTTCGCGCTAGTGGACAACGGGCTGCGCTGGCACACCCGAGCCTTCGACCGGAAAAGCTCGTCGTTCAGGGACTTTGCCCTGAACCGGATCGTTGCGGCAGGTCTGGCTGAGGGCTCGGCTTTGCCGGCGGAAGAACCTGGGCGCGACATCCAGTGGTCAAGGCTCGTCGACCTAGAGCTTGTTCCCCATCCACATGCCGAGCGCCTCGAGCTTGCTGCTCTCGACTATCCAATGGTTGACGGGAAGTTGCGGATCGTTGCTCGCGCGGCATTGGCGGGCTACGTGCTGAGGCGGTGGAGTGTTGACTGCTCCCCTGATCATTCCCTGCGCGGTCCCGAATACCGCCTGTGGCTGCATGATCCGCTTGCCCTCTACGACGTAGAGAGCGCAGCCATTGCGCCAGGCTACGTCCCGCCGCCGGAGGTCCTAGAGCGTGGATAGTCCATTGAATGCTCTGAATCCCTTGCTCCGTATGGCGACGATTGCCGGCGTCGAGGTTGCGGTCAAGCACCATATCAGTCGAGGCGATGACCTCGATGCGAGAGATGGGAAGGGGGTAACCCCCCTGATGCTGGCTGCTGGACGGAAGAAGGTTGGTATCGTCCGGCTGCTCCTAGCTGCCGGTGCAAATCCGGCGTTATCCGACCCTGAAGGCAGAGATGCACTTGCCTATGCGGAAAAGGTCGGGTGCGAAGAGTGTGCAGTGTTGCTGCGAGAGGCTCTTGCAGCGTTGCGACCTGTTGCGGCTGCGGTCGAACTTGCCAAGGGGCCACCCCTTGTGGCTACGGATACTCCGCTCTGTCTGAGCGAGCCCCTGAGTGTTGCTGGTCTGGACGATGCAGCTCTTGACGACCTAGATGACTGGGAGGCGGAGCCAGAGGTAGTTGCTCCGCAGGGTGATGAAAGAGTTGCCGAAGAGGCTCGTGTTCTACACGAGGCTATTGGGCGGCACCAGGTGATCGACGTCGACGAGGGCTGGGACGACATAGATCTGTTCCTTCCCGACAGAGCCCTTCCGCTGGCCCGTGACGACGGAGAGGCAGCAGGTGTTCGCGGCTTGTTATTCCGTGCTCTGCGTGAGGGTTCGGTACCCGAGTCTGCTCTGATCGATGCGTGCCTGAAGGCGGATGAGTCGCGCAATCAGGAAGCGGAGAGCCTGCTGACCTTCGTTGTCGGTGATCTCGGAGCCGTTATCGATGGCGTGCCGGAAATTGATGGGCCGCCATTTCTTGGCGAGCCTACGGCCGAGGAGGACCTTGCAATCGCCGAAGCCTTCGAGTTTGCCGAGGATCTGGCCTCGGGACGGAACGACCCTCTGCGCATCTATCTAAACCTCAAGGAGTTCAGGGGAGATCTGCTGGAGGCCGAAGAGGAAGTCGCCCTGAGTCGAGAGATGGAGGAGTGCGGTTCCGAGGCACTGGACGCCCTTTCGCGTTGGCCACAAGGGCTTGCGGCTGTTTTCGATGTGGCCGAGAGGGTCGCCAGTGGGGAGGCAGATGTCGAGGCGTTCAGCTCTGGAGCCGAGCCCTCAGAAGAGGGTGAGGCCAGCGTACTGAACACCTCGCTCGACGACGCAGACGAGGTAGAACTCGATCGGGATGCCGCTGCCTTTGTGTCCGCTGTTTCCCAGGCGCGATCGTTGGACAGAGATGAAGTTGTACATATTCGAGCTGCTCTCGCCGCCGCAGGGCTGTCCCGAGGGTTCATGCTCGAGCTGGCAGCAAAGGCGGGTGATGATCCGGCTGGCGTCCTGTTCACTTCGGCTGTTCGCCGTCAGGCCGCCGCTCGAGAGCGGATGATCTGCTCCAACCTGCGTCTTGCCTATTCAGTGGCAAAGAAATACCAGTGGTCCACGGAGTCCCTGGATGATCTTGTGCAGGAGGCCAACATCGGATTGATGAAGGCCGTCGATCGTTTCGACTGGCGCCGGGGGTTCCGCTTCTCCACCTACGCGATGTGGTGGATCCGCCAGCAAATCGCGCGCGCGATAACTGACAAGGCAAGAGTCGTCCGGGTTCCTGTCCACATGCATGACTCTGTCCGAAAAATCCTGCGCGAGTGCGAGGCCTTCGAGGCCAGGGAAGGGCGCCCGGAGTCGGAGCGTGAAATCTCCCTCCGTACGGGTATTCCGCAGGCCAAGGTCGGATACCTTCTGAGCGTTCTCGAGGATATAGCTTCTCTGGACGAGCTGGATTCCGAGGTAGGGCTTCCTCGGGGCGATCTCCTGATGGATGCCGCGTCAGATCCTGCCTCCGTTTCGGAGGCTGAATCCCTGCGGAAGGCCCTGGACGGGATAATCGGGGAGCTCGACGAGCGCTCTGCCAGGGTTATAACCCTTCGCTTTGGGCTCGGAGGGGAGGATGCGATGACCCTAGAGGAGGTTGGGCTGTTTTTCGATGTAACCCGCGAGCGTATTCGCCAGATCGAGTCGAAAGCCATCGGCAAGCTCTCTCGCAGGATGATGAGGGATGCGGAGTCGTTTATGGATAGCGTATCTGCTCAGAAGACCATAGCCACATCATCGCCTGCACCGCAAGCTCTGCCAGCTCCTTCGCCGGAAGGATGACATCAACCGGCTCCAGTTTTTTCACAGGGATCGACATGATGACACATAGAGCGAGGCTCGCACCGCCGCGAGCCGGAGCAATGCTGGAAGCTTTGCGTGGCCTCGGATACTCGACCGCCGCAGCCTTGGCTGATGTGATCGACAACAGTGTGTCCGCCGGGGCCTCCGAGGTCCATGTGCAGTTCGACTGGGATGGAGACTCCAGTCGAATTTCCGTCTTGGACGACGGTCGTGGCATGGATGACGCCGAGCTCGAAACCGCCATGACGCTTGGTGCAAAGAATCCGCTCGACGAAAGGGCTCCGACTGATCTCGGGCGTTTCGGAATGGGGTTGAAGACCGCCTCCTTCTCACAGTGTCGTCGTCTCACGGTTGCATCGAAGAAGATGGATGCCCCCCTTGCCTGCCTGCGATGGGATCTGGATGCCATCGCTGCCTCGCCGGATGACGGCTGGCGCATGTTCGAGGGACCCGCCGATGGCTCTGAGCCCTTTATAGATTCGATCAGAGGTCTCCGATCCGGAACCATTGTCCTCTGGGAGCGCCTGGATCGCATCGTGACACCTGGTTACGACATCGACCATTTCGCCGATCTTGTGGACGACGTGGAGATGCGACTGGCGATGATCTTCCATCGGCTTCTGGAAGGCCCGAATCCAGCCTTTCGGCTTTCCATCAATGGAAAGTCTGTAAGCCCCTGGGATCCTTTCATGATGGGGCATCCCGCGAAGCCGTGGCAGTCGCCTGTCGCCAGGATCCTCACGCTCTCCGGCACGGTCGAGGCCCAGTGTCATGTTCTTCCGCACAAGGATCGACTATCCGCAGATGACTTCCACAAGGCGGGGGGGGCTGAAGGGTGGACATCACAGCAGGGCTTCTATGTCTACCGGAACCGGCGCCTGCTGCTTGCAGGCGGATGGCTGGGCCTTGGCCAAGGGCGAGCGTGGAACCGCGAGGAGTCGCATCGGCTTGCTCGAATCCGGCTCGACATTCCGAATACCTCCGATGCTGATTGGAAGATCGATGTAAAGAAATCGACTGCTCGCCCTCCGGTATCGGTGCGCCCGTGGCTCACGAAGCTTGCCGAGGACACCAGGGAAAGGGCCAGAAGGGTCTTCGCCTTTCGTGGGGCTCCGGCACCCGGCCCCGGTGGTGTCCAGGTCGAACAGGCCTGGCGTGTCGAGAGGCTCAGGGACGGAGTTCGTTACCGCATCGATGAGGGGCATCCAGCCGTGGCCGCTGTGCTTGAGGCGATTGGAGACCGTACTGATCTCGTCAGGGCAATGCTGAGGGTCGTCGAGGAGACGGTTCCGGTTCAGCGGATATGGCTGGATACAGCAGAGAACAAGGATACCCCGAAGACCGGCTTCTCAGGAGAACCGGAGGAGGCCCCGGAAGGTGTTCGCACGGTTCTCCTTACTCTTTATCGCGACATGACCGGACGGCGGGGTATGAGTGCCGAGGCTGCGGTCCGAGCCCTGTCGTGCACTGATCCGTTTCATAACTATCCAGCCCTGGTCGCCTCCCTGCCCGAGGTGGACAGGAGCAAAGAAGGAACCTTGAAGTGACGGAAGAACAGAGCAAGGTGTTTCAACGCATTGTGAGCGTCGCCCAGACCTTTCTGGCGGATGCCATGGAAAAGGGTACGGTGACGCCAGCCCTCATTGCGGAACAGGTCGACTTCGTCGCTGGGGCCATGGTTCAGGGAGTGGAGATCGACAGGAAAGCGGCGGTGGCTGAGTTGATCCGGCGGTTCAGTCTTTGGATCGGAAACGCCTCGACCCTGGCCGACCAAGAAGGACACAAGGACTGGCTTACCGCAGCCCGAAGAAGGGACTGGCGTTACTGGCAGCGTTACCGGGACTTTCTTGAGCGCAAGATGTCGCTGAAGGCTGTGGATGCTCTGGACGAGTCCACCAACCAAATCCTCGAGTTGCTTGAGGACCCTGCGCGCGAAGGGCGCTGGGATCGGCGCGGTCTTGTGGTGGGGCACGTTCAATCGGGAAAGACGGGTAACTACACTGGGTTGATCTGCAAGGCAGCTGATGCTGGCTACAAGATCATCATCGTTCTTGCCGGGCTTCACAACAATCTGCGATCACAGACCCAGATTCGCCTCGAAGAGGGATTTCTGGGGTACGAGACCTCTGTTCGCAATGATGTGGTCCGATTCATCGGCGTAGGTGAAAACGGCAGGGATGCTGAAATCCGTCCGAACTGCGCGACAAATCGTTCCGACAATGGGGATTTCAATACTCGGGTCGCAAGACACTACGCCATCACTCCGGAGCAGAGGCCTTGGCTCTTTGTGGTCAAGAAGAACAAGACGGTCCTCGAGCGGCTCCTGAAGTGGATACGCAATCACGTCGCCGATGCGAAGGATGCTGACGGACGCCCCATCGTCACCAATCTGCCACTATTGCTGATTGACGATGAGACTGACCACGCTTCGGTCGATACCGGAGAGCAGCTCTTCAACTCTGACGGGACGCCCGACGAAGATCATCAGCCCAAGGCAATCAACAGTCGTATTCGAAGAATTCTCCACTCGTTTGCCAAGAAGGCATACGTAGGCTACACGGCTACCCCGTTTGCCAATATCTTCATCCATCGGCGCAATGAGACCAAGGAAGAGGGACCGGACCTCTTCCCGCAATCCTTCATCGTCAATCTTTCTGCACCGTCGAACTATATCGGGCCCGCCCGTGTGTTTGGTCTGCGCTCACCAGAGGGCAGGATAGGTGGTCTCCCTCTCTCGAGGGAGGTGGATGATCACCTCGATGAGGAGGGAAGCGGCGGCTGGATGCCGGCTAAACATCCCAAGGATCATGTACCTCTTCACGATGGGCTGGATGAAGTCCCGCCCTCCCTGCGCAACGCCGTAGGAGCGTTTGTGCTCGCCTGCGCTGTCAGGATTCTGCGTGGGCAGGGGCGACGTCACTCCTCGATGCTCATCCATGTGACGCGCTATACGGCTGTCCAAGAGGAAGTACGGCGTCAGGTCGATGCTCTCGTGAAACGATTCCGGCAGCGCATAGAGCGAGGATTCGAGAGAGATGAGTTGCTGGCAGAGTGGAAGCGTCTCTGGTTGGATGACTTCGTTCCAACCTCAGCGGCTATAGGCCACGCTCTGAAAGATCTGGAAGCAGACTGCGACCTCCCTGACTGGGAGGATGTGGTAGCCGTTTTGCCCGAAGTCTTCGGCGACTTGAGTGTCAGGGCCATCAACGGTACAGCAGGAGATGTTCTCGACTATGCCGAGAGGGAAGAGACTGGCCTGAAGGTCATCGCAGTCGGTGGCGACAAGCTTGCTCGGGGGTTGACCCTTGAAGGCCTCTGCGTCAGCTACTTCGTCAGGACGACGAAGATGTATGACACCCTTATGCAGATGGGGCGGTGGTTCGGCTATCGCCCTGGCTATGTAGACCTCTGCCGACTCTACACGACGCCTGATCTCGTCGAGTGGTTCGGACACATTGCCGATGCTGCCGAAGAGTTGCGCCAAGAGTTCGACACGATGGTGGCTACTCGTGCTACGCCGCGTGAATATGGCATGAAGGTTCAGTCCCATCCGGTTCTGATGGTCACCTCCCCGTTGAAGATGCGTAGTGCGAAGAGTCTCCAGCTCTCGTTCAGTGGTGAGGTACTCGAAACTGTTGCCTTTCATCGCGATCCGGGGATCCTCGGCAAGAATCTCGCGGCAGCAGAGCATCTATTCGAAGCAGCTGGAGTGCCGGCCGAGGCCGGTACTATTACGCGGAAGCGGGGCGAAGGGACGCAGGACTGGAAAGGATTCCTCTGGAAGGATGTCCCGGCTGACCACGTCATAGACTTCTTCGGGGCGTATCTGACCCACCCGGCAGCTCGCAAGGTGAACAGTGCTCTGCTGATGGACTTCATCAAGGCCATGGTCGCCAACGGCGAGCTGACCTCATGGACCGTCGTGCTGATGGGCGGGGGTGAGGGAGGCCCCAACTCTTTCTGTGGTAAGTATTCGATTGACAATATGGTTACACGAAAGCCCAAGGATGGAAGCGGGCACTATTCAATCGGAAGGCTTCTTTCGCCTCGAGACGAGTCGATTGACTTGGGGGAGGATGCCTGGAGGGCCGCGCTGGAACTTACGATTTCGGCATGGACCAAGGATCCTGCGCGGCAGACTGATGAAGCTGGCAAGGAGCAGCCGAAGACTCCCAGCGGGCCGGCAGTGAGGCGTGTGCGAGGCTACGGTGCGGAGGGTATTCCTGCCGCACCCGAGCGGGGGCTCTTGCTCGTTTATCCTCTCGATCCGAAGGCTGCCGGGCTGCCGGAGGATAGCCCGCCAGTTGTGGCCTTTGGGGCTAGTTTCCCAGCCAGTCGATCAATTACAACGGTCAAGTACGAAGTAGACCATCTGCTTTGGGAGAATGAGTATGGCCCGGCAGATTGACGAGTTTGTCGCAGCGTGGGAGGCACTCTCCGGCAGTGACTGTGCGGGAGGGTGGCGCGGTATTCCCGTGACGCCAGTTGGCTCGTGCGAGCTACTTGCTGCGCGCAGATTTCCAGGCAATGAAGAGGCACTGCTGACTTGCTTCCCAAGCGCCCGCCTAGCTCCGTCGGAGCGCCTGCCTGAGGGCAAGGGCTTCGAGGTCGTCAGGGCCGATCCGAACGGGGACGGGAAAACGTGGATTGCGTTGTCTCGCAAGGAGTCCGGCAGCCCCGAGTTGTTTGCAGAAATGGTAGGTGACGTAGCCCGAGCGATGGACGCCGAGGTTCAGAATGGCGAGGCATGCGTCCTCAAGACCATGCTCCGCAGGGTGCGGATGTGGCAACAGTTCATGTCTCGCGGTACACCGCCTCTTGGGCCAGAGGCAGAGTTGGGGCTCGCTGGTGAGCTGACTTTCATGTCATTGCTGCTCCAGGCCGGTGTCTCGACGGAAACTGTTCTGGAGGGATGGCTCGGGCCGGACGATGCTCCGCAGGACTTCGCTCTCGGAGATGGAGCAGTCGAGGTGAAGGCCACACTTTCCACAGCTGGTTTTCCTGTGAAGATCGGTTCTCTCGAGCAGCTTGATGACGCAACAGCCTCGCCACTCTTCTTGGCAGCAGTCCGGTTCTCCCGGGGAGCTGAAGGGTCGACGCTTCCCGAGGTCATCTCCGGCATCGAGCGCCAGCTGGCCGATATCCCCGCTGCGGTCGCCTTCATCAGGGAGAGGCTGCTGACCGCCGGTTACGTGGAGTCGCATGCCTCGGCATACACCCGGACCTTTGAGTTCAAAGAGATCCGTGTATACGGGGTAACCAGAGACTTCCCAAGATTGACTACAGGATCTGTGCCCGACGGGATTTCCCGTGCCATTTACGAAATAGATCTGGACCGCGCGAAGGACTTCCTCACGGACCTTCCCGCTGCTCTTAGTTCTCTTGGAGTATTGCAATGACCCTAGAAGAATTTTTTGCCGAGACAAAGGCCGAGGTCGCGGCCCAGATGAGCGACGGGTCCCCCTTTGCCGAACTCGAATTCTGCGAAGTGGTGATGCAGCATCTGGTCGAGGCTGGGATGACCTTCGAGCCGGTTGTCTGTCATTTCGACAAGAAGGTCGGTAATGCCAATTTGCGCCTCAGTGGCTATGCCATGTCCGAGGATGCCGATCAACTGGACCTGTTCGTCAGTCTATATGAGGGGGTTGAAGCCCTGACTCCGGTATCTGATCAGGACACCAAGACAGCCGCTTCCCAGTGCATCCGCTTTCTCGAGTACTGTGCATCGGGGCGCCTCGCAGACAAGTTCGACCCCTCGAGTGACGAGCACTCTCTCACCCTGACAATTCAGGAAATCTACAACGAGCTGGAGCAAGTTCGCATCTTTGTACTCACGGATGGGGTCGCCAAGTCCAAGAGCTTCAAGAGTCGGGAGGTTGGTGGCAAATCCGTGAAGCTTGAGGTCATGGACATCGAGCGATTGTACAGACACCGCTCAGAGGGCAAGCCGCGCGACGAACTCGTTGTTGACTTCAACGAGGTTTCCGGATCGCCGCTACCATGCGTCTTCGTGCCAGGCGAGACCGGTGACTATGATTACGCCTTGACTGCCATCCCGGGCGAGGCTCTGCGGTTCATCTATGAAAAATTCGGGCCTCGTCTGCTGGAGGCCAACGTCCGCTCCTTCCTGAGCGTGAAGTCCAGGGGCGTCAACGCCGGTATCCAGAGCACCCTCCGGACTGCCCCGGAGAGGTTCATGGCCTACAACAACGGCATCGTGCTCGTGGCCGATGACATGAAGCTCGACCGGACCAGCGATGGTGCTCCGGGAATTGCCTGGCTGCGGGGCATGCAGATCGTGAACGGTGGCCAGACGACAGCGTCCATCTATTTCGCGAAGAAGAAATACGGTGATACGGATCTTTCCAAGGTTCGCGTGCCGGCCAAGATCATCGTGCTGAAGGAGGAGGATCCTGCCAGGGAGGAGGCTCTCGTTTCTGATATCTCGCGCTATGCCAACAGCCAGAATGCGGTACGGCAGTCCGACCTTTCGGCCAACAAACCTTTCCATGTCGATGTCGAGCGTCTTTCGCTCACGGTCTACTGTCCCGATGGAACAGGGCGTTGGTTCTACGAGCGGGCCGCTGGTAGCTACAACACCCTTTTAGCCCGGGAGGGGACGACTCCGGCGAAGCTGCGAGCCTTAAGGGAGTCGGTACCTGTCTCACGGAAGATCACTAAAACGGATCTAGCGAAGTACCTCATGGCTTGGGAGGGCAAGCCCGATGTTGTAAGCCTCGGAACTCAGAAGTGCTTCGACAGGTTCATGACTTCGCTGACAGACTCCGAGGCAGCCGGTTCGCCAGTTGTGCTGGATCCGCCTTTCTTCAAGGCTCTGGTCGCCAAGGCCATTATCTTTAAAGCTGTGCACAAGGCAGCCAGGCCTCTTGTCTCGGCGTTCCTTGCAAACGTTGCCGCATACACGGTTGCAGTAGTCGCAGAGTCCTACAAGGATGCCTTCGACCTTGAAAGGGTCTGGAGCCGACAGGGCGTCTCTCCGCAGTTTCTGGAGCAGGTCAGGATCTGGGCTCGGGAGGTCAATGAGCGACTGCATGAGACAGCGAACGGGAAGATGATCTCGGAGTGGGCAAAGCGCCCGGAGTGCAAGACGGCGATGTTCGCTCGTCCGTTCTCGGCACCTGCGGTTGCCGTGCCTGAGGCTCGTTTGGAGCTGGCTTGACCGAGTTTTACCCCGAGGGCGTTCGTAGGCAGGAGCAGGTTGTTCATTCAGGTGACTGCCCTGCCTTGCGGATCAGGGGCTCGATAGGTCGGGCCAGCTGAGATGTTTTTCATTACAATTGCGTACTGCCTCGAGGATCCAGAGCATTTCTGCATCCGGTCGCCGGATTCCGCACTCCCATAGCTCGAACACCCTCCATCCCTGCTCGAGGAGCAGGGCGCGATTACGGGCATCCCTTGCGACGTTCTGAGCGAATTTCTCCTGCCAGAAGCTTTCACGAGTACGAGGCGTTGTGGCGTAACGGCAGCCCGGATGCCTGTGCCAGAAGCAGCCGTGAACGAAAATGCAGAGCCTGTACCGGGCAAGCACCAGATCCGGCCTCCCCGGCAGCCCCTTATGGTGGAGGCGATACCGGAAGCCGTGCCGATGCAGCAGGCGCCGCACCTTCACTTCCGGAGAGGTGTTGCTACCGCGAATGCCCGCCATCATGCGAGACCTGACTTCCTTACTGACGATGTCCATGAATCAAGACCAGATGACCCTAACCCTTCCTGAGGATACGCCGCCGGAGCTCGCAGGAGTGCTCGAGGAGCCGATCCAAGTGGTGGACCTCTTCGCCGGTCCCGGTGGACTTGGCGAGGGCTTTTCGTCGTCAGGAGGCGGGAAGAGTTTCGAGATCATCGTTTCCGCCGAAATGGACCCCAAGGCATGGGAAACCTTGCGGCTGAGAGCCTTCTATCGGTTGCTCGGGAAGAAGATGCCCGAGCGGCTGTTCGAGTACTACAGCTACTGCAACAACCCGTCAGCGACCGGAGGCTTCACTCCTTCGGCGGTTACCCTGCCGCTCTGGGAGGAGGCCGGCGAGGAAGCCAAGTGCATAACCCTGGGGAGTGATCTGGGCAACGGTATCCTAGACAAGGCACTTGATGAACGGTTGGACGGAAATCGGCCCTGGGTGCTGATCGGTGGGCCGCCCTGTCAGGCCTATTCGATAGTCGGTCGTGCCCGCAATCAGGCAAAGGCCGACTACAAGGCCGAGGACGATCATCGACATTTCCTATACAAGGAATACCTCCGGATCATCCGGGAGCGTCAGCCCACTGTCTTCGTGATGGAGAATGTGAAGGGCATCCTGTCTTCGAAGGTCAATGACCAACGGATCTTCTCCAGCATTCTGAGAGACCTTTCCGATCCGCATCAGGCGCTTCACACGGAAGGGCGTGGCAAGCAGTACCGCATCTACTCGCTAGCAACCGGCGCATCATTCGGCCCGGGCGACGACGTAGAAAAGATCGATCCCAAGACGTTCATCCTCAAGGCCGAGGACTACGGCATTCCCCAGGCGAGACACCGCGTCATCCTGCTGGGCATTGCCACGGACAGCCTTCCTGTCTCTGCGAACCTGGTCACCTTGCGCAAGGCGGCATCAAGGGTTTCTGTCGGCGAGGTCCTGTGGAATTTGCCGAAGCTTCGCAGCACCCTGACGAAGATGGCTGATAGCCGAGATGCTTGGGAGACAGTGATCAGGGAGCATCTCGAGTATCTCCGGAGCGAGATCGATCCCGTGAATGCCTCCATGTGGTCAGAGCTGAACACGCTCTGGAACCGCTTTGATGCCCCCGAGCATTCGGGAGGGCGTCGTGTGGCAAGGGTGGCTGGCAGGAGGGATGGCTCCACGGGTATCGATCCACTGGATGCCTGGTATCTGGATGAGAACCTGGATTACTGGCTGAACCATGACGCCCGGGGGCATATGCCTTCGGACCTTCTCCGCTATCTGTATGCTGCCCTCTATGCACGGGCGCACGATGCCTCACCCAAGGGGCACAAGGAGTTCGCACTGGAAGCGCTTGCTCCCGACCACAAGAACTGGAAGAGCGGAAAGTTCAGTGATCGCTTCCGGGTGCAAATGGAGAAGGCGCCTGCCACGACCATCACCAGCCACATTTCCAAGGATGGGCATTACTTCATTCATTACGACCCCGGTCAGTGCCGCAGTCTGACCGTGCGTGAGGCTGCGCGTCTTCAGACCTTCCCGGACAACTACTTCTTCCAAGGCAACAGGACAGAGCAGTTTCATCAGGTTGGCAATGCCGTGCCGCCACTGCTTGCCTCCAGGATTGCTGAGGTTGTTTTCCGTATCATGCACCAAAAGGTTGATGCACATGACAGGAAGGCCCGCCTGCCTGCTGGGGTAGAGTGAGGAAGGTAGAGCCTCTACGGAGGCTCTGAAATAGCCCACGACTTGTTCGGAGGCTGGAAATCAGACCATTTCATCATCCTGGGTTCGATTTCCCTGCCTCTACTAACGTGTCTTCGAAGCGCTGCACGAACTGAACTAGCCCGATCCCCAAGACTTGGCAGATGTCGCGAAGCTGTACTAGGTCGAGCCGACGCAGGCCGCGCTCGATGTCGCTGGCGAAGGACTGCGGCCTTTCCAGAGCTTTTGCGAACTCTCCCTGCGTAAGCCCTGCTTCCTGACGGGCGAACTCGGCCAATTGGCGGCGGTTCATGCTCTGGTTCATCAACGCCATTGGCTTGTGCAGGAAGCTCTGGTGGTTGGCGACGAAATCCAGCACCACCAGTTTGTCCTTGCCCTCAGCCTTGCGCAGACCGCGCCCGAGTTGTTGCAGAAAGAGGATTTTCGATTCGGTGGGACGCAGCATCATCACCGTATCAATCACCGGCAAGTCGACGCCTTCGTTGAACAGGTCGACGGAGAACAGCACCTGCAACTCCCCAGCGCGTAATTGCTCCAGCGCTTCGCCCCGCGACAAATGCGAGTCCGCGTACACCGCCGCCGCACGGATGCCTTCTTTGCGGAAATGCTCGGCCATGTAATCGGCGTGCCGGGTGGAGACGCAAAACGCCAAGGTGCGCGCTTGCGCATGCAAGCGCCACTGGCTCAGTGCATGCCGGGCGCGGCCGAGGGTGGCCAGTTTGTTGGCCAAAAGCTCGGGATCGAAGCGGCCGTTGCGCCACGGAATGCCTTGGTAATCCACGTCACTGTCGAAGATGCCGTAGTAGTGGAACGGCACCAGCAGCTTCTCGCTCACGCCGCTAAACAGATCGCTTTCGTAGACCAGGTTGTCATCGCACAGCGCAAGAATATTGGCGTTGTCGGTGCGATCTGGCGTCGCGGTCAGGCCAAGCAGGAATGCAGGTACGAAATGCTGCAGCAGGCGATGATAGGTCGGCGCCGAGGCGTGGTGAAATTCGTCGACCACGATGTAATCGAAGTGTTGAGGCCTGAAGCGCTCCAAGTGCTCGAGCTTGCCGAGCGTTTGCACCGACGCGCACAGGACGTCGACCTGACTGTCGCGCTGCTGGCCGCGATAGAAGCCGACCCGCGCCGAGGGCTGAATGCGCGTGAAGGTCGCCGCCGCCTGATTGAGGATTTCCTCGCGGTGGGCAACGAACAGCACGCGACGCGCGCCCATTTGCTTGACGTCGAAGGCGGCCAGCCAGGTTTTACCTAAGCCCGTAGCCAACACCACCAGCCCACGCATATAGCCTTGCTCACGGGTAGCGCGTAGCGCGTGCAGCGCTTCCTGCTGCACCTTGCTAGGCACCGGCGGGGGTTCATGTTCGGTGCTGCCCGGCTCGATCTGCTGCACAGGCTTGATGCGCCGCCGCTCATAGGCGTCGATCCACGCATCGCTCAGCGTGATGCAACGCGGGTGTTCGAACAGTTCATCGAAACGCCGGCAGGCCTCCAGATAGCCATCGTCACCGGGGTAATTGATTCGATAGTTCCACTCCAGTCCCTGCTGCAGCGCCTGCCGGCTGATATTGCTGGAGCCAATAAACGCGCGCCCCCAGTCCAGCCCGCTGAACAGGTAGGCCTTGAGATGAAAACTGCTGCCAGCGCTCTGGTAGATGCGCACCTGCGCGCCCTGCTCGGCCAGCAGCATCAGTAGGCGCAAGGCCTCCGGGTCGGTGACGTCCAGATAATCGCTAGTCAGGATGCGCACCTGCGCGGCAGGCAGCGCCGCCTCGTTGCGCTGCAGCGATTCCAGCAGGTCGGGCAATAACAGACGCAGGCCGGTGGTCTTGATGAAGGCCACCGCCATGTCGACCCGGTGCGCTTGGTGAATGGCGGCGCACAGGTACGGCAGGAAGGGATTGTCGTCGCCGCCGGTCACCAGTTTGCTGGCGGCCTTATGCAGCAGGACGTTCAGCCACTGTTCATCCCGGCCCGGCCGCTGGTCCGGAGTCAGCCAACAGGTCGTGCGACTCAGGCTGGGAAGCGTCCGGGTCCACACGCCAATGCGTGTTTCATCCGCATCGGTGAAGTGGCGGCCATGGTGTTGGCGTTCGCCCTGCCCCCATTTGAAGCTGCAATACAGCAATCCGCCAGGCTTGAGCGCCCGCCACAGGCGCGCAAAGGCCTCTGGCAATTGGCGTTCGGGCACGTGCAGCAAGCTGGCGCAGGCCCAGATGCCGTCATAGCGTTCGATCTCCTCAACCTCATCGAAGCGCTTTACCGGAACGGTGAAGCCCAGCAGTTGGCTGGCACGGCTGGCCAATTGTTCGCTGGCATCGAAGGCGCTGACCTGATAGCCCTGCTTCTGAAACGCCCGGGCATCGCGGCCGGAGCCGCAACCAGCATCGAGAATACGGGCATTAACCGGCAACCCGGCAAGGAAGGGCACGTAAAGGCTGCGCAGGTCGACGTGCAGCGTGTCGTCGACGAATTGCTGGGCGTGGCGGTTGTAATAGGCCTCGGTACTGCTCACCTAAACACTCCGAAAAAGCTGACTGCCAGGCTTCAGCCCGCAGCTTGGATAGGGAGGCAGAGCATTGGAAGGCTGCAGCGGTAGAAACCATCCCTTGGGTGCCACGATCTGCCATGAGATCGCCACCTTATGCGTGTCTTCATGTACGGGTAAAGGGCGACGTGCGGTTGAGCTGCGATCCCCCCACCAGAGGCATCGCCCTATCGCCCATCGTGCATTTCCGCACACCCCCTATGCGCCAACCCACATTGATGTCGGCAATTCTGCACCCTAGGATCAAGTCAAAGGCTCACACCCATCCCATAACAACATCTTCAGGACGGACAGCCCATGCCCCAGCCCAGTGTCATTCCAACCGTCAAACTCCTGATCGGCGGCAAGCTGGTCGAGTCGTCCACCAGCCACTGGCGCGATGTCGTCAATCCGGCCACGCAGGAAGTGCTGGCGCGGGTGCCGTTCGCCACCGAGGCGGAGATGAACGCGGCGGTTGCCAGCGCCAAGGAGGCCTTCAAGACCTGGCGCAAGACGCCGATCGGCGCGCGGGCGCGGATCTTCCTCAAGTACCAGCAGTTGATCCGCGAGCACATGCAGGAGCTGGCGGCGATCCTCACCGCCGAGCAGGGCAAGACCCTGCCGGACGCCGAGGGCGATGTGTTCCGCGGCCTGGAGGTGGTCGAGCATGCCGCCGGCATCGGCAACCTGCAGCTGGGCGAGCTGGCCAACAACGTCGCCGGCGGCGTGGATACCTACACCCTGCAGCAGCCGCTCGGCGTGTGCGCCGGCATCACGCCGTTCAACTTCCCGGCGATGATTCCGCTGTGGATGTTTCCGATGGCCATCGCCACCGGCAACACCTTCGTGCTCAAGCCGTCCGAGCAGGACCCGATGGTCACCATGCGCCTGGCCGAGCTGGCCCTGGAGGCCGGCGTGCCGCCGGGCGTGCTCAACGTCATCCACGGCGGCGCCGATGCGGTGAACCTGATCTGCGATCACCCGGACATCAAGGCTGTCTCGTTCGTCGGCTCGACCAGGGTCGGCACCCACGTCTACAACCGCGCCAGCCAGGCCGGCAAGCGCGTGCAGTGCATGATGGGCGCGAAGAACCACGGCATCGTGCTGCCCGATGCGCACAAGGAGCAGACCCTCAACAACCTGGTCGGCGCCGCCTTTGGCGCGGCCGGCCAGCGCTGCATGGCGCTGTCGGTGGTGATCCTGGTCGGCGAGGCGCAGGACTGGCTGCCGGATCTGGTGGCCAAGGCCAGGACCCTGAAGGTGAATGCCGGTGTCGAGGGCGGCACCGACGTCGGCCCGGTGGTGTCCCGCGCGGCGCTGGAGCGCATCGGCGCGCTGATCGAGCGTGGCATCGGCGAAGGCGCCGAACTGGTGCTGGATGGCCGCCAGCCGCAGGTGGCCGGCTACCCGCAGGGCAATTTCATTGCGCCGACGATCTTCTCCGGGGTCACCGCCACGATGGACATCTACCGCGAGGAAATCTTCGGCCCGGTGCTCTGCGTGATGCAGGCCGCCAGCCTCGATGAGGCCATCGCGCTGGTCAACGCCAACCCCAACGGCAACGGCACGGCGCTGTTCACCCGCTCCGGCGCGGCGGCGCGGCACTTCCAGGAAGAGATCGACGTCGGCCAGGTCGGCATCAACGTGCCGATCCCGGTGCCGGCGCCGATGTTCTCCTTCAGCGGCTCGCGCGCCTCCAAGCTCGGCGACCTCGGGCCCTACGGCAAGCAGGCGGTGCAGTTCTACACGCAGACCAAGACGGTGACCCAGCGCTGGTTCGACGAGAACGAAGTCGGCGGCCCGGTGAACACCACCATCACGCTGAAATGACCGACAGCGGCGCCCCGCTTGTGCGCCGGCGCCGCTGCACTCGCCGCCAACAACAACAAGGAACACGGCCATGCATATCGGTTTTCTCGGACTCGGCAACATGGGCGGGCCGATGGCTCGCAATCTGCTCAAGGCTGGCCACCGGCTCAGCGTCTACGATCTTTCCGCCACCGCGGTCGCCGGGTTGGCGGAAGCCGGCGCGCAGCCGGCCGACTCCCCCGCCGCCGTCGCCCGGGCGGGCGTCGAGGCGATCATCACCATGCTGCCGGCCGCCGCGCAGGTGCGGCAGGTCTACCTGGGCGATGACGGGCTGCTGGCCCATGTACCGGCCGGGGTGCTGCTGATCGATTCGTCCACCATCGACCCGATGAGCGCCCGCGAGGTGGCCGCCGCCGCCGCCCGCAACGGCAATCCGATGGTCGATGCGCCGGTGTCCGGCGGCACCGTCGGCGCCGCGGCCGCCACCCTGACCTTCATGGTCGGCGGCAGCGAGGCGCAGTTCCAGCAGGCCCAGCCGATCCTCTCGGCGATGGGCAGGAACATCGTGCACTGCGGCGCCAGCGGCAACGGCCAGGTGGCCAAGGTCGCCAACAACATGCTGCTGGGCATCTCGATGATCGGCGTCGCCGAGGCCATGTCGCTGGGCGTGGCGCTGGGCATGGACGCCAAGGTGCTGGCCGGGGTGATCAATTCCTCCAGCGGCCGCTGCTGGAGCTCGGAGGTCAACAACCCGTTCCCCGGCGTGCTGGAGAACGGCCCGGCGTCGCGCGGCTACAGCGGCGGCTTCGGCACCGACCTGATGCTCAAGGACCTCGGCCTGGCCAGCGAGGCGGCCAAGCAGGTGCGCCAGCCGGTGATCCTCGGCGCGCTCGCCCAGCAGCTCTACCAGGCCAGCAGCCTGCGCGGCCAGGGGGCGCTGGACTTCTCGGCGATCATCCGCCTGTACCGCCCGGAGGACGCGACATGAGCCAGGACGCTCCGATCCTCGTCGAGCTGCGCAACCGCGTCGGCTATCTGACCCTCAACCGCCCCGCCGGGCTGAACGCGCTGACGCTGCCGATGGTGCGCATCCTGCATCGCCAGCTGCAAGCCTGGGCGGACGATCCGCAGGTGGTCGCCGTGGTGCTGCGCGGCGCGGGGGAGAAGGCCTTCTGCGCCGGCGGCGACATCCGCTCGCTGTACGACAGCTACCGCAATGGCGAACGCCTGCACCGGGATTTCTTCGTCGAGGAGTACGCGCTGGACCAGTACATCCACGCCTACGCCAAGCCGCTGCTGGCGTTGATGCACGGCTTCGTGCTAGGCGGCGGCATGGGGCTGGTGCAGGGCGCGGCGCTGCGGGTGATTGGCGAACGCACGCGCATGGGCATGCCGGAAACAGCCATCGGCTATTTCCCGGATGTGGGCGCCAGCCACTTTCTGTCGCGCCTGCGCGGCAACCTCGGCATCTACCTGGGCGTGACCGGCAACCAGGTCGACTGCGCCGATGCGCTGTATGCCGGACTCGCCGATTACTGCCTGCCCGAGGCGCGCTTCGCCGAACTGGAACGGCACCTGGACGAGCAGGACTGGAGCATGCCGGCCAGCCTGGTGCTGACCGCCCTGCTCGCCGAGCTGGGCAGCCGGGAGCTGCCGGAACCCTCGTTCAGCACTCTGTTGCCGGCCATCGAGCAACACTTCGCCCACGACAGCATCGCCGCCATCCGTGCGTCCCTGGCGAGCGAAAGCCGTGACGCCTACCGTGACTGGGCGGCACACACCCTGCAGGTGATCGACAGCCGTTCGCCGCTGGCCGTCAGCGTCACCCTGGAAATGCTCCGGCGCGGTCGCGCGCTGTCGCTGGCCGAGTGCTTTCGCCTGGAGCTGCAGTTGGGCCGCCAGTGGTTCGACCGGGGCGACATCATCGAAGGCATCCGCGCGCTGATCGTCGACAAGGACAAGAACCCGAACTGGAACCCGCCGACACTGGCCGAGGTGACCCCCAAACGCATTGCCGCTTTCTTTGACGGCGCCTGAACGAGGATCAGCCCATGCATGACATCGAACTGACCGAAGAGCAGCGCATGATCCGCGACCTGGCGCGCGACTTCGCCCGCGCCGAGATCGCGCCGCACGCCCAGGCCTGGGAAAAGGCCGCCTGGATCGACGACGCCACGGTGGCCAAACTGGGCGAGCTGGGCCTGCTCGGCATGATCGTCCCCGAGCGCTGGGGCGGCAGCTATATCGACTACGTCGCCTACGCGCTGGCAGTGGAGGAGATCTCCGCCGGCGACGGCGCCCTGGGCACGCTGATGTCCGTCCACAGCTCGGTGGGCTGCGGCCCCATCCTCAACTACGGCACGCCAGAGCAGCAGGACACCTGGCTGCCGGAGCTGGCCAGCGGTCGCGCCATCGGCTGCTTCGCCCTCACCGAACCGCACGCCGGCTCCGAAGCGCACAACCTGCGCACCCGCGCGGTGCTGGACAACGGCGACTGGGTGCTCAACGGCACCAAGCAGTTCGTCAGCAACGGCAAGCGCGCGAAGATCGCCATCGTGTTTGCCGTCACCGATCCGGAGCTGGGCAAGAAGGGCCTGTCCGCCTTTCTGGTGCCCACCGACACGCCCGGCTTCATCGTCGACCGCACCGAGCACAAGATGGGCATCCGCGCCTCCGACACCTGCGGCGTGACGTTGCGCGACTGCCGGGTGCCGGCCGCCAACCTGCTCGGCCCGCGCGGCAAGGGCCTGGCCATCGCGCTGTCCAACCTGGAGGGCGGGCGCATCGGCATCGCCGCCCAGGCGCTGGGCATCGCTCGGGCCGCCTTCGAAGCGGCGCTGGTCTATGCCCGCGAGCGCATCCAGTTCGACAAGCCGATCATCGAGCACCAGAGCGTCGCCAACCTGCTGGCCGACATGCACACCCGGATCAACGCCGCGCGCTTGCTGATCCTGCACGCCGCGCGGTTGCGCAGCGCCGAGTTGCCGTGCCTGTCGGAAGCCTCGCAGGCCAAGCTGTTCGCCTCGGAAATGGCCGAGTACGTCTGCTCCAAGGCCATGCAGATCCATGGCGGCTACGGCTACCTGGAGGACTATCCGGTGGAACGCTACTACCGCGATGCGCGCATCACGCAAATCTACGAGGGCACCAGCGAGATCCAGCGCCTGCTGATCGCCCGCGAGCTGCGCAACTACGGCGTCTAGGCACGGCCCCGCTGGAGACAGGGAGGAACGACGACTTCGATCTGCACGCGCACGGGCGGCCGGTCCGCTCTGCGTCGGCCCCGGGCATCGGGGCCGCATCCGAGACAACAATAATAAGGACGACGACGATGCTTACTGGAACGATGCAACAGACCCCGCTGATGCTCAGCGCCATCCTCACCCACGCCGCCATGGCCCACGGCGACCGGGAAATCGTCTCGCGGCTGGTCGACGAACCCCTGTGGCGCTATGACTACGCGGGCCTGGCCAGACGCGCCGGCCAGGCCGCCTCGATGCTGCACCGTCTTGGCGTGCGGGCGGGCGACATGGTTTCCTCCCTGGCCTGGAACACCCACCGTCACTTCGAGCTGTTCTTCGCCGTGCCCGGCATCGGCGCCGTGCTGCACACCGCCAATCCGCGGCTGTCCGACGAGCAGATCATCTATACGCTCAACCACGCCGGCAGCGGCGTGCTGCTGTTCGATCGCAACTTCCTGGCCCTGGTCGAACGCCTGCGCCCGAAGCTGGAGCGCATCCACACCTTCATCATGCTGTCCGATGCGCAGCGCGCCGAGCCGGGCGCGGTCGGCGCGCTGAGCTATGAAACGCTGATCGCCGACGCGCCGCCGCTCACCGCCTGGCCGCAGTTCGACGAGAACGCCGGCGCCATTCTCTGCTACACCTCCGGCACCACCGGCCACCCGAAGGGCGTGCTCTACAGCCACCGCTCCATCGTCCTGCACGCCATGGCGGCCGGGCTCAGCGGCGCCTTCGGCTTCTCGGCGTTCGACTGCATCATGCCCTGCTCCTCGCTCTATCACGGCACCGCCTGGGGCGTACCCTTCACCGCCGCCATCAACGGCTGCAAGTTCGTCCTGCCGTGCGACAAGATGGATGGCGCCAGCCTGCAGGAGCTGATCCAGAACGAGGGCGTGACCTTCTCCGGCGGCGTGCCGACCATCTGGACCATGTACCTGGACTACCTGGAACGCACCGGGGAAGACGCCGGCAAGCTGGAGCGCCTGGTGATCGGCGGTTCGGCGGTGCCCAGGGTCATGGCGCAGAAATTCCAGACCCGCTATGGCGTGAGCGTCCGCCAGCTGTGGGGCATGACCGAGACCAGCCCGCTGGGCGTGGTCGCCACGCCGACGCCGAAGCTCGAGGCGCTGGGCCAGGCCGCCGCCGACGAGGTGATTTGGACGCGCCAGGGGCGCCTGCAGTTCGGCATCGAGCTGAAGATCGTCGACGAGTCGGGCCGCGAACTGCCCCATGACGGCGTCAGTTCCGGCAACCTGCTGGTGCGCGGCCCCTGGACGGTGGAGCGCTACTTCCGCAGCGAAACCAGCGCGCTGGACGCGGACGGCTGGTTCAACACCGGCGACATCGCCACCCTGGACGCCAACGGCTTCATGCGCATCACCGACCGCAGCAAGGACGTGATCAAGTCCGGCGGCGAATGGATCAGCTCCATCGACATCGAGAACATCGCCGTCGGCTGCCCGGGCGTGCGCATCGCCGCGGTGGTCGGCGTCACCCATCCCAAATGGGAAGAACGCCCGGTGCTGATCATCGAGCCCCACGACGGCGTGGAGATCTGCGTCACCACGGTGCTCGGCCACCTGGAGCCGCACATCGTCAAATGGTGGATGCCGGACGCGGTGATCATCGACACGGTGCCGCTCACCGCCACCGGCAAGATCGACAAGAAGCGGCTGCGCGACCGCTATCGCTCGTACCTGCTCGATCTGGAGACCGGCGAAACGAGCGCGGCGAGCCTGTAGCGTTTGCGAAGGCGGCGGATCGTGTGTCATCGATCCGCCCTGCGGCGACGTGGAAAGCGACATCCACCCTACGGATAACGTGACGACCGTCAGGAACACGCCATGTCGGACACCCCTACCCAAGGCCCGTTGCGCGGCCTGCGTGTGCTGGAATTCGCCGGCATTGGTCCCGCCCCGCATTGCGCCATGCTGCTCGCCGACCTGGGCGCCGAGGTGCTGCGCATCGAGCGCGAAGGCGGCAACGGCTGGCCCAATCCGGTGGTCGATCGCGGTCGCAAGCGGCTGACCCTGGACATCCGCAGCGATGCCGGGCGCGAACGCTGCCTGGCGCTGGCCGAGAACGCCGATGTGCTGATCGAGGGCTTCCGCCCCGGGGTGATGGAGCGTCTCGGGCTCGGCCCGCAACCGATGCACGCGCGCAATCCGCGCCTGGTGTACGGGCGCATGACCGGCTGGGGCCAGGACGGCCCGCTGGCCCACAGCGCCGGGCATGACATCAACTACCTGGCCCTCAGCGGCGCGCTGGCCGCCATCGGCACGCCCGGCGGGCCGGCGACTCCGCCGCTCAACCTGGTCGGCGACTTCGGCGGCGGCTCGCTGTACCTGGCGTTCGGCATCCTCGCCGCACTGTGGGAACGCGAGCGTTCGGGGCAGGGTCAGGTGGTCGACGCGGCCATCGTCGATGGCGTGTCCTCGATGATGAGTTTCTTCGCCGGCCTGCTGCCCGGCGGCCGGATTTCCCTGGAGCGCGAGCGCAACCTGCTGGGCGGCGCCGCCCCGCATTACCGCTGCTACCGCTGCGCCGACGGCCGCGAGATCGCCATCGGCCCGCTGGAGCCGCAGTTCCTCGCCGAGTTGCTGCGGCGCATCGAGGCGCCGGCGGAGCTGCTCGCCGGCTGCGCCGACCCGGACAACTGGCCCGCACAGGGCCGCGAACTTGCAGACTTGTTCGCCCGCAAGACGCAGGCCGAGTGGTGCGCGCTGCTCGAAGGCAGCGACGCCTGTTTCGCCCCGGTGCTGACCCTGGCCGAAGCCGCGCGGCATCCGCACATGCGCCAGCGTGGCGTGTACCGCGACATCGACGGCGTGCTGCACGCCGCCCCGGCGCCGCGCTTCTCGCGCACGCCGGGAGCGATCCGGGGCTCAGTGGCGGCGCGCGACTGGGACTGAGCGCCGCCCCGCGAACGCCCTCAATCCAGCCGCTCGATGGCCATGGCGGTGGCCTCGCCGCCGCCGATGCAGATCGCCGCGATGCCCTTGCGCAGGCCGCGTTCGCGCAGTGCGGCGAGCAGGGTGACCAGGATCCGCGCGCCCGAGGCGCCGATAGGATGGCCGAGGGCGCAGGCGCCGCCGTTGACGTTGACCCGGGCGTGGTCCAGCCCGAGCTGGCGCATGGTGACCATGCTCACCACCGCGAAGGCCTCGTTGATCTCGAACAGGTCCACCTCGTCGAGGTGCCAGCCGGTGCGGGCCAGCAGGGCCTGGATGGCGCCGATCGGCGCGGTCGGGAACAGGTTCGGCGCATCGGCGAACTCCGCATGGCCGCGAATCACCGCCTGCGCCTTCAGGCCCAGGCGTTCGGCGACCGAATGCCGGGTCAGCACCAGCGCGGCGGCGCCGTCGGAAATCGAGCTGGAGTTGGCCGCCGTCACCGTACCGCCATCGCGAAACGCCGGCTTGAGCGTGGGGATCTTCTCCGGGGTGGCCTTGGGCGGCTGCTCGTCGTCGGCGATGGTCCGCTGCTCGCGGCCGCGGGTGACCGTCAGCGGGACGATCTCGCTGGCGAAGCGCCCGCCGCTGATCGCCTCGCGGGCGCGCAGCAGCGAGCTCAGCGCGTAGGCGTCCTGTGCCTCGCGGCTGAAGCCGTGGCTCTGCGCGCAGTCCTCGGCGAAGGTGCCCATCAGGCGGCCCTTGTCGTAGGCATCCTCCAGGCCGTCGAGGAACATGTGGTCGAGCAGTCTGCCGTGGCCCATGCGGTAACCGCCGCGGGCCTTTTCCAGCAGGTATGGCGCGTTGGACATGCTCTCCATGCCGCCGGCCACCACCAGGTCGACACTGCGGGCGCGCAGCACGTCGTGGGCGAAGATCGCCGCCTGCATGCCGGAGCCGCACATCTTGTTCAGCGTGGTGCAGGCGGTGCCCTGGTCCAGGCCGGCGCCCAGGGCCGCCTGACGGGCCGGCGCCTGGCCCAGGCCGGCCGGCAGCACGCAGCCCATCAGCACCTGCTGCACGCGCTCGGGCGCCACGCCGCTGCGCTCGACCGCCGCGCGAATGGCGGCGGCGCCCAGTTGCGGGGCGCTGAGGCTGGCGAGGTCGCCCTGGAAGCCGCCCATCGGCGTGCGCGCGCTGCCAAGAATCACTACCGGATCGCTGTGCATGGGGTTCACCTCTCTTTATTTCGCGGTCATGCGCAGGGCGCCGTCCAGACGGATCACTTCGCCGTTGAGCATGTCGTTCTCGACGATCTGCCGCACCAGGGCCGCAAATTCGGCCGGACGGCCCAGGCGCGGGGGAAAGGGCACGCCGGCGGCCAGCGCATCGCGCACCTCCTGCGGCATGCCGGCCATCATCGGCGTCTCGAACACGCCCGGGGCGATGGTCATCACGCGGATGCCGTAACGCGCCAGTTCGCGCGCGGCGGGCAGCGTCAGGGCGACGATGCCGCCCTTGGACGCCGCATAGGCCGCCTGCCCGATTTGACCATCGAAGGCGGCGATCGATGCGGTGTTGATGATCACCCCGCGATTGCCCTGCGCGTCCGGCGCCCCCTCGGCGATCGCCTCGGCGGCCAGGCGCAGCATGTTGAAGCTGCCGATCAGGTTGAGGCCGATCACCCGGGCGAAGCTGTCCAGGCCATGCGGCCCCTGGCGACCGAGGATGCGCTCGCCGCTGGCCACCCCCGCGCAGTTGACCAGGCCGTGCAACGCGCCGAAGTGCTCCCGCGCCGCGTTCACCGCGGCCTGGGCGGCCGCCACGTCGCACACATCGGTGACCACGCCGCGCGCATGGGCGCCCAGGGCGCGCACGCGCGCATCCAGCGCCTCGGCGTTGATGTCCGCCAGCAGCACCCGGGCGCCGGCCGCCAGCAACCCTTCGGCCGCCGCCGCGCCAAGGCCCGAAGCGCCCCCGGTGATCAGGAAAACCTTGTCCTTGATGTCCATGGCACCGCCCTCGCAATCAGGTCCGCGTCATCTTCGGCAGCCCCAATGGCGCGGACAATGGTCGCTCGTCTCAATCTGCCTGACCGTTTTCGCCAATCGGCGCGCCGAGGATCAGTGCGCGGTACTGGCCCGGATTGGTGCCGGTCCACTTGCGAAACGCCCGGTAGAACGAGCTGGCCTCGGCAAAGCCCAGTCGCTCGGCGATCTGCGTGTAGGTGAGCGTCGCATCGGCCAGCCATAGCGTGGCCATCTCCTGGCGCACCAGGTCCTTGATCGCCTGGTACGGCAGGCCGGCCTCGGCCAGGCGGCGACGCAGGGTCGAGGGCGACAGGCAGTACTGCCGCGCCAGTTGCTCGCCGCTCGGCCACTGCTCGGCCGGCAGGGCGCGCAACTGGGCCTTGATGCGGCTGGCCAGACTGCCGGTGTCGCGGTAGCGGACCAGGATGTTGGCCGGCGCTTGGGCCAGGAAGGCCTGCAGTTCCGCTTCGCTGCGGCGCACCGGCAGGTCGAGCGCGGCGGCGGCGAAGATGATCCGCGTGCGGCCCTGGGCGAAGCGCAGATTGTCGGAGAACATCACCCGATAGTCGTCGGTGTAGGCCGGTTCGGCGCAGCGCAATTCGACGGCCAGCAGCGGGATGCGCCGCCCGGTCAGCCAGCAGGCCAGACCGTGCAGGAGCATCCAGAAGGTGAAATAGCCGAACGCGCGCAGCGGCCGCTCGTCAGCCTCCAGCAGGACGACCTCCGCCAGGCTCTGGCTGCGCTGCAGGTCGGCGCGGAAGCGCTCGAAGGCCAGGGCGAAGAACTCCAGTGCCACCCGCAGCGCGCGTTCCAGGGTCGGCTGGCCCATCGCCGCGCGGCAGACGAAGGCGAAGCTGCCCGCGCGCAGCCGCCGCGCATCCATGCCGAAGAACTCGTCGTCGAAGTGCCGCGCCAGTCGGCGCCACAGCCGGCTGTACTGCGCCACCTCGACCCGCGCCTCGGCGTCGCACAGGTCGATCGTCGCCATTCCAAGCTGGCGCAGCAGGTCCTCGGCCGGTCGCTGCGGCGAGGTGAAGGCCAGCAGCGCCTGCTCCACCAGCCGCACGGAAATGCTGCCCCGGCCGTCGCGGGTCATGCGCGGCCCATCATCAGGTCGTGGCTGCTGGCCGCGACTTCGCGCAGGAAATCCCAGCACACACGCATGCGCGCCAGGTCCTTGTTTTCCACGGGCATGAGCATCCAGAAGGTGCGGGTGAACTCGATCTCGTCGACCAGCACGCCCTTGAGCAGCGGCTCGCGGCGCGCGGCGAACGCCGGCAGGATCGCCAGCCCGGCGCCGGCGGCGACGGCCTCCTGCTGGGCGAGGATGCTGGTGCTGCGCAGCGAGTGCTGGCGCGGCCGGACGATTTCGTCGAGGTAGAACAGCTCCTTGCTGTACAGCAGGTCCTCGATGTAGCTGACGAACACGTGCTCGCCGAGGTCTTCGCGGCTGCGGATCGGCGGGTGGGACGCCAGGTAGGCTTCCGAGGCGTACAGGCGCAGCACGTAGTCGGTGAGCTTGGTGATCACGTAGGGCCCGCGTTCGGGGCGCTCCAGGGTGATGACGATGTCCGCCTCGTTGCGCGCCAGGCGCACCGAGCGCGGCACCGCCAGCAGGTCCACGCCCAGGTGCGGGTAGCTGCGCGTCAGGCTGGCCAGGTGGCCGGCGAGCATCAGCGTGCCGTAGCCCTCGGTGGCGCCGATGCGCACCTGCCCGGAGAGGCGGTCGGCGCTCAGGCTCGGTTGCTCGATGGAGGCGACGGCGCTTTCCATCGCCTCGGCCTGGGCGAGCAGTTCACGTCCCGCTTCGGACAGGCGATAGCCGGCCTTGGCGCGGATGAACAACTGGCGGTCGAGGGCCTTCTCCAGCGCCTGCACGCGCCGCGCCACCGTGGTGTGGTCGACGCCCAGGCGCCGCGCGGCCGCGGTCAGCCGGCCGGCACGCGCCAGTTCGAGGAAGTAACGCAGGTTGTCCCAATCCACAGCCGCCTCCGAATGCCATCCGTGCAAAAACGCAGATTACCTCTGCGTCCAGCACCGTGGGTTTACGATTTTCCCGCTGTTAGCATCGGGCCTCGACCTCATCACAAGGAACCGCCATGAGCCCAGCCAAGATTCAGCTCGCCATGCACGGGCACACCGCCCTGTTGACCATCGCCAACCCGCCGGCCAACACCTGGGACCGCGAATCGCTGGCCGCCCTGGAGCAGTTGATCGGGCAGCTCAACGACGACCCGAATGTCTACGCGCTGGTCATCACCGGCCAGGGCGACAAGTTCTTCTCCGCCGGGGCCGATCTCAAGCAGTTCGCCGACGGCGACAAGACCGCCGCCCGCGAGGTCGCCGAGCTGTTCGGCCGCGCCTTCACGGCGCTGAGTCAGTTCCGCGGCGTGTCCATCGCCGCGATCAACGGCTACGCCATGGGCGGTGGCCTGGAATGCGCGCTGGCCTGCGACATCCGCATCGCCGAGGAGCAGGCGCAGATGGCGCTGCCGGAAGCCAGCGTCGGCCTGCTGCCGTGCGCCGGCGGCACCCAGAACCTGCCGTGGCTGGTGGGCGAAGGCTGGGCCAAGCGCATGATCCTCTGCGGCGAGCGCGTCAGCGCGCAGAAGGCCGAACGCATCGGCCTGGTCGAGGAAGTGGTGCCGCGCGGCGAGGCGCTGGCGTTCGCCCTGCAACTGGCCGAACGCGTGCATGCGCAGAGTCCCTCCTCGGTCAGCCGCTGCAAGCGCCTGGTGATGAACGCGCGCAGCGCGCCGCATGCCCAGGGCTGGGCCGCCGAGCGGGATCTGTTCGTCGAGCTGTTCGATACCCGCGACCAGCGCGAAGGCGTGAATGCCTTCCTGGAAAAGCGCAGCGCGCGCTGGCAGAACGCCTGAGCCCGGCGCAGCCCCGCCACCGCGGGGCTGTCTGCCCGCCGGCATCAGGGCTGCCGTTCCGCCTTGGGCCGCAGCGCGCTCGACCAGACATGCCGACGGCCCGGCTCCGGCGCGCTCAACGGCTGGCATTCCACCAGGCTCTCGCGGCAGCGCTGGGCGAGCAGCTGATACTCGCGCGTGGCGGCCTGCTTCCAGGCGACTTCCTCGTCGCCGAGCAGGCGCTTCACGCTGGCCGGCGTGCCCATCACCAGCGATTGCGGCTCGCAGACGAAGCCCGCCTTGACGAAGGCCGAGGCCGACACGAACGAGCGAGCGCCGATCGAGGCGCGATCCATCACCACCGCGTTCATGCCGATCAGCGCATCGGCGCCGATCCGGCAGCCGTGGATCACCGCGCCATGGCCGATATGGCCGTGCCGCTCGACCACCGTGTCGCTGTCCGGGAAGCCATGCATGACGCAGGTGTCCTGCAGGTTGGCGCCCTCCTCCAGGACGATGCGCCCGAAGTCGCCGCGCAGGCTGGCCAGCGGGCCGACGTAGCAACCGGGGCCGACGATCACATCGCCGATGAGCACCGCGGTGGGGTGCACGAAGGCGCTGGGATGCACCACCGGCGTCAGGCCATCGAGGCTGTAACAGGGCATGGCGATTCTCCTGTGCCGAGGGGGCGGCTCACTTGAAGTTGCGCTTCACCAGGCGTTCCAGCCAGCCGACGATGCCGGAGCGGAACAGCAGCACGCAGAGCACGAAGATCACCCCGAGGATCACATGCACCCACTCGCCCAGCGGGCCGTTGGACAGCGAGCTCTGCAGCGTGACCACCACCGTGGCGCCGACCAGCGGGCCGAGCAGCGTGCCCACGCCGCCGAGCAGGGTCATCAGGATGACTTCGCCGGACATGTGCCAGTGCGCATCGGTGAGCGAGGCCAGCTGGAACACCACGGTCTTGGTCGCCCCCGCCAGGCCGGCCAGCGCCGACGAAATCACGAAGGCCAGCAGCTTGTGCGCGTCGACGTTGTAGCCGAGCGACACCGCGCGCGGTTCGTTCTCGCGGATCGCCTTGAGCACCTGGCCGTAGGGCGAATGGATGGTGCGCTGGATGACCGCGAAGCCGAACACGAACACCGCCAGCACGACGTAGTACAGCGCCAGGTTGTTCTGCATGTCGATCAGGCCGAACAGGTGGCCGCGCGGTACGCCCTGCAGGCCGTTCTCGCCGCCGGTGAACGGCGCCTGGACGAAGACGAAGAACACCATCTGCGCCAGCGCCAGGGTGATCATCGCGAAGTAGATGCCCTGCCTGCGGATCGCCAGCAGGCCGAAGATCAGCCCCAGCAGCGTCGAGGCCAGCGTGCCGGCGAGGATGCCCAGCTCGGTGCTCAACCCGCTGTACGTGCTCAGCATGTGACCGGTGATGTAGCCGCCACAGGCGAAGAACGCCGCGTGGCCGAAGGACAGCAACCCCGCGTAGCCGAGCAGCAGGTTGAAGGCGCAGGCGAACAGGGCGAAGCACAGCAGCTTCATCAGGAACACCGGGTAGATGGCCAGCGGCGCCAGCAGCGCCAGGCCCAGCAGCGCCAGGTAGAACAGCTGCCGGCGGCGCGTCGCGGCACGCCGCCGTTCGCGTTCGACATTGGCCCGTACCGCCAGCGGCACCGCTGCAACGCTTTCTTGACTCGACATGCTCACGCCTCCTTACCGAACAGGCCCGCCGGACGCACCAGCAGCACCAGCACCATGATCACGAAGATCACCGTGTTGGCGGCCTCCGGGTAGAACACCTTGGTCAGGCCTTCGATCAGGCCCATGGCCAGACCGGTGATGATCGCGCCCATGATCGAACCCATGCCGCCGATGACCACCACGGCGAACACCACGATCAGCAGGTTGGCGCCCATGCCCGGCGTCACCGCATAGATGGGCGCGGCCAGCACGCCGGCGAACGCCGCCAGGGCCACGCCGTAGCCGTAGGTCAGGGTGACCAGCAGCGGCACGTTGATGCCGAACGCCTGCATCAGCTTGGGGTTCTCGGTGCCGGCGCGCAGGTACGAGCCCAGCCGGGTGCGCTCGATCATGTACCAGGTGGCGAAGCACACCAGCAGCGCGGCGACGATCACCCAGGCGCGGTAGGTGGGCAGGAACATGAAGCCCAGGTTGTAGCCGCCCTTGAGGGCCTCGGGCATCGGGTAGGACGAGCCGGACACGCCGAACAGCTTGACGAAGCTGCCCTCGACGATCAGCGCCAGGCCGAAGGTCAGCAGCAGGCCGTAGAGGTGATCCTCACCGGCGATGCGCCGCAGCAGGCCGCGCTCGATGGCCATGCCCAGCAGGCCGATCAGCAGCGGCGAGAGCAGCAGCGCCGCCCAGTAGTTGACGCCCAGGTAGTTCAGGCCGAGGAACGCGGCGAAGGCGCCGAGCATGTACTGCGCGCCATGGGCGAAGTTGATGATGCGCAGCAAGCCGAAGATGATCGCCAGGCCAAGGCTCAACAGCGCATAGAACGAGCCGTTGATCAGGCCGAGCAGCAGCTGCCCGAGCAGCACGCTCAGGGGGACGCCGAAAACGAGAGTCATGATTCACCACCGTCGTGAAGGTCCGCGCACCCCCGGCCGCTGGCGACCGGGGAGTGCCTGGATCGGCGCTCGATCAGTTCTTGGCCACCAGCTTGCACTGGCTCTCGGCGAGCGGCCGGAAGGCTTCATTGCCCGGGATGGTGCGGACCATCTGGTACAGGTCCCATTCGCCCTTGGACTCGGCCGGGGTCTTGACCTTGACCAGGTACATGTCGTGGACCATGCGACCGTCCTCGCGGATGCGGCCGTCCTTGGCGAACATGTCGTTCACCGGGGTCTTGGCCATCTGCGCGCGCACGGTCGCGGTGTCGTCGCTGCCGGTCTGCTTCACCGCGTTCAGGTAATGGGTGGTGGCCGAGTAGATGCCGGCGTGCACCATGGTCGGCTTGCTGCCGACGCGCTTCTGGTAGCGCTCCGCCCAGGCACGGGTTTCCTCGTTCATGTCCCAGTACCAGCCGGTGGTCAGCATCAGCCCCTGGGTCACGTCCAGGCCCATGGCATGGATGTCGTTGAGGAACACCACCATGCCGGCGAGCCGCTGGCCGGATTGCGTCACGCCGAATTCGCTGGCGGTCTTCAGCGAGTTGACGGTGTCGGCGCCGGCGTTGGCCAGGGCGATCACATCGGCGCCGGAGCCCTGCGCCTGCAGGATGTAGGAGGAGAAGTCGCTGCTCGGGAACGGATGGCGCACGGCGCCGACCACGCTGCCGCCCTCGGCCTGGACCACCTTCTTGATGTCGGTTTCCATCGAGTGGCCGAAGGCATAGTCGGCGGTGAGGATGTACCAGCTCTTGCCGCCGTCCTTGAGCACCGCGTTGGCAGTGCCGTTGGCCAGGGCGAAGGTGTCGTAGGTCCAGTGGATATGGTTGGGCGAGCAGTGCTCGTTGGTCAGGCTGGAGGCCGCCGCGCCGGAGATCAGCGCCAGCTTGCCGCCCTGCTCCACCACCTTGCTCGCCGCCAGCACCACGGAGCTGGCGACCAGGCCGGTCACCATGTCGACGTTGCGCTCGTCGATCCACTGGCGCACGGTGTTGGCACCGACGTCCGGCTTGTTCAGGTCGTCGGCGTTGAACAGCACGATCTTCCTGCCGTCGACCGTGCCGCCGAAGTCTTCCACCGCCATCTTCAGCGCCTCCAGGCCACCAGGGCCGGAGAGGTCGCGGTAGGTGCCGGACATGTCGGCCAGGTAGCCGATGCGGATCTCGTTGTTGCTGATCTGCGCCTGGGCAGTTGCGGCGATCAGGCTGGAAGCCAGGATGGCGCTGGCGCTGTTGCGGACAAAGTTCATGGCTCAAATCCCTCACGATTGTTTTTATTGTTTTACCGGCCGCATCCCGTGCGGCCGCTTGCTGCCTGCCTTGTCGAAAGCAGGGGTCACACCCCCAGACAACGGTTGAGAAAGTCCTTTCTGGCGTCCAGGTCCGCCGCCTTGATCTCCTCGATGATGCGGCCGTGTTCCATCACGTAGTGCCGGTCGGCCAGCGGCGCGGCGAAGCGGAAGTTCTGCTCCACCAGCACGATGGTCAGCCCGCGCTGCTTGAGCTTGATCAGCACCTCGCCGAGCTTCTGCACGATCACCGGCGCCAGGCCCTCGGTGATTTCGTCGAGCAGCAGCAGGTTGGCGCCGGTGCGCAGGATGCGCGCCATGGCGAGCATCTGCTGTTCGCCGCCGGACAGCCGCGTGCCCTGGCTGAAGCGGCGCTCGTAGAGGTTGGGGAACATCTCGTAGAGCTCGTCCAGACCCATGCCGCCGCTGCGCACGGTGGGCGGCAGCAGGAGGTTTTCCTCGACGCTGAGGCTGGCGAAGATGCCGCGTTCCTCCGGGCAGTAGCCGACCCCCAGGCGCGGGATCTGGTGCGCCGGCATGCCGATGGTCTCGTTGCCATTGACCAGGATCGAGCCGGTGCGCCGGCCGACCAGGTTCATGATGGCGCGCAGGGTGGTGGTGCGCCCGGCGCCGTTGCGCCCGAGCAGCGTGACCAGCTCGCCGCGCCCGACCACCAGGTCGACGCCGTGCAGGATGTGCGATTCGCCGTAGAAGGCGTGCAGGTCGCTGACCTGCAGTTGATGACGCTCGGCCGTCGGTTTCATGGCTGGGCCTCCACGGCGGCTTCGCTGCCCAGGTACGCCTCGCGCACCTGCGGATTGGCCGAAACGCTGTCGTAGTCGCCCTCGGCGAGCACCGCGCCGCGCGCCAGCACGGTGATGCGGTCGCACAGGCGGCTGACCACGCTGAGGTTGTGCTCGACCATCAGCACCGTGCGGTTGACGGCCGCGCGACGCACCAGGGCGACCACCATGTCGACGTCTTCGCTGCCCATGCCCTGGGTCGGCTCGTCGAGCAGCAGTACGACGGGGTCCAGCGCCAGGGTGGTGGCCAGCTCCAGCGCGCGCTTGCGGCCGTAGGGCAGCTCGATGGCCAGGGTATCGGCGAAGGATTCCAGGTCCACCTCGGCGAGCAGCTGCATGGCCTGCTCGTCGAGGGCGTGCAGGCTGCGCTCGGATTTCCAGAACTGGTAGGAATTGCCCAGCTTCTGCTGCAGGGCGACGCGCACGTTCTCCAGCACGCTCAGGTGGCCGAACACCGCGGAGATCTGGAACGAGCGCACCAGGCCGAGCCGGGCGATCTCGCTCGCCTTCATCGCGGTGATGTTCTTGCCGCGATAGAGGATCTCGCCACGGGTCGGCGTGAGGAACTTGGTAAGCAGGTTGAACACGGTGGTCTTGCCGGCCCCGTTGGGGCCGATCAAGGCATGGATGTGCCCCTGACGGACTTGCAGATCCACGGCGTCCACTGCGGTGAAGCCGCGAAACTCCTTGGTCAGGCCGCGCGTTTCCAGCACGAACTGCGATTCCATGGGATGCCCTCTAACCTTGATTGTTGTTGTTGGTTATGGCGCAGCCAGATGCCCTTTACGTAAACGATAACAACCGGTTTCCGCGGCCAGCAAGCGGCATTTTCAAACGCTCGACTGATTGGTCAAGATATGACGCATCAGGCCCGAGAACTGCGCCTCGCTCTCAGCGGGCGACCGCCCTGGGCACGCGGCCCAGCAGGTAGAACTCGTCGTTGGGCGGCGTGCGCGCCATGGACACCAGCCGGTTGGACAGCCCGAACAGCGCGGCGATGGCGCCGATGTCCCAGATGTCGTCGCGACTGAAGCCCTGCGCCTCCAGGCGCGCCTGCCAGGCGTCGTCCAGCACGCCGCGCCCGGCGGCCAGGTGCAGGGCGAAATCCAGCATCGTGCGCTGGCGTGCGGAAATCGGCGCGGTGCGGTAGTTGACCGCGAGCTGGTCGGCCAGCTGCGCGTCCTTGGTCAGGATGCGCAGGATCGCGCCGTGGGCGACCACGCAGTACAGGCAGCCGTGGTCGGCGCTGACCGCCACCACGATCATTTCCTTCTCGGCCTGGGTCAGGCTGTCGGACGCGCGCTCCATCAGCGCGTCGTGGTAGGCGAAGAAGGCGCGGAACTCCGCCGGCCGATGGGCCAGCATGAGGAACACGTTGGGGATGAAGCCGGCCTTTGCCTGCACGGCGAGGATCCGTTCGCGCAGGTCGGCGGGCAGTTCATCGAGGCTGTCGGGCAGCGGAAAACGACTGATCGGCTGAGGCATGGAGCAGCTCTCCGTGGGAGTGGATCGGCGTTGAACCTGCTGGCCGGGCGAACCCGGCCAGTGCCGGTCAGTGCGGTTCGCTGATGCCCAGTTCGACCACGCTGATCTCGCGCATGCGGAACTTCTGCACCTTGCCGCTGATGGTCATCGGGAAATCGTCGACGAACTTGATGTGGCGTGGCGTCTTGTAGTGGGCGATGCGCCCCTTGCAGAACTCGCGCAGCACCTCGGCCTCGACCTGATGACCCGGGTGCAGCTTGACCCAGGCGACGATCTCCTCGCCGTACTTGCTGTCCGGCACGCCGATCACCTGCACGTCGGCCACCGCCGGGTGGGTGAAGAGGAATTCCTCGATCTCGCGCGGGTACACGTTCTCGCCGCCGCGGATGATCATGTCCTTGTTGCGGCCGACGATCTTCACGTAGCCCTCGTCGTCCATCACCGCCAGGTCGCCGGTGTGCATCCAGCGCGCGCCGTCGATGGCTTCGCGGGTCGCCTCCGGGTTGTTCCAGTAGCCGAGCATCACGCTGTAGCCACGGGTGCAGAGTTCGCCGATCTGCCCGCGCGGCACGATGGCGCCGTGCTCGTCGACGATCTTGCTTTCCAGGTGCGGCTGGGTGCGGCCGACGCTGGTCACGCGGCGCTCCAGGTCGTCGTCGGCGCTGGTCTGGGTGGACACCGGGCTGGTTTCGGTCATGCCGTAGGCGATCTGCATTTCGGCAAGGTGCATGTCGTCGATGACACGCTTCATCACCTCGATCGGGCAGGTGGAGCCGGCCATGATGCCGGTGCGCAGGCTGCTCAGGTCCAGCGACTGGCGCTCCGGGTGGTCGAGCATGGCGATGAACATGGTCGGCACGCCGTACATGCCGGTGGCCTTTTCTTCCGCCGCGGCCTGCAGCGCGGCCAGCGGCTCGAAGGCCGCGCTCGGGTAGATCATCGTGGTGCCGTGGGTGACGCAGCCAAGATTGCCCATGACCATGCCGAAGCAGTGGTACAGCGGCACCGGGATCACCAGGCGGTCATGTTCGGTCAGGCCGAGGCTCTCGCCGACCATGTAGCCGTTGTTGAGGATGTTGTAGTGACTGAGGGTGGCGCCCTTGGGGAAGCCGGTGGTGCCGGAGGTGTACTGGATGTTGATCGGGTCGTCGAACTGCAGGTGTTCGCTGCACTGGCGCAGCTGTTCCGGGCCGACCTGCTCGGCCATTTCCATCAGCGCCGGCCAGGGCAGCATGCCATCCAGCGGCTTGTCGCACAGGCTGATCACGCCGCGCAGCTCCGGCAGCATGTGGCTCTGCAGCGCGCCGAGCGCCGCGTTTTCCAGCTCCGGCAGCAGCTCGTGGAGCATGGCGTGGTAGTCGGATGTCTTGAAGGCATCGGCGCAGATCAGCCAGCGGCAGCCGGACTGCTTGAGCGCGTATTCCAGCTCGCTGAGCCGGTAGGCCGGGTTGATGTTGACCAGCACCACGCCGATCTTCGCCGTGGCGAACTGGGTGATGCACCACTGGGCGTTGTTCGGTGACCAGATCCCGAGCCGCTCGCCAGGTTGCAGCCCCAGGGCCAGCAGGCCGCGCGCGCAACGGTCCACCGCCTGCGCCAGCTCCGCCCAGGTGTACCGCAGGTTCTGATGGCGCACCACCAGGGCCTCGCGCCGGGGAAAGCGCTCCACGGTGCGGTCGAAGGCCGCGCCGATGGTCATGGGCAACAGGGGTTTGTTCTGCGGTCCGCAGGTATAACTCGGAAGACTCATGGCGAATTTCCTCAGTCTTATGTTTGTTATGAGGCGTTGCTTCCCAAGGGCCCATGGTGTTGACAGTCGTCCAGGGGCAGGATTACGTTAACGTAAAGGTGACTACCCCGACAACCCGTTCCAAAAGTCGAAGGACAGCGGGCCGGGGTGCCGGAAAGAGTGGCGCAATCGCCGCCGCCGCAACCCGAACATAGAACAACTACAAGACAGCAGGTGGCCCCATGAACTATTCCAGCCTCAACTTTGCCCTCGGCGACACCATCGACATGCTGCGCGAACAGGTGCAGGCCTTCGTCGCCGCCGAGCTGGCGCCGCGCGCCGCGACCATCGACCAGGACAACCTGTTCCCGGCCGACATGTGGAAGAAATTCGGCGAGATGGGTCTGCTCGGCGTGACCGTTTCCGAGGAATACGGCGGCGCCGGCCTTGGCTACCTGGCCCACGTGGTGGCGATGGAAGAGATCAGCCGCGCCTCGGCCTCGGTCGCCCTGTCCTACGGCGCCCATTCGAACCTGTGCGTCAACCAGATCAACCGCAACGGCACGCCCGAACAGAAGGCCAAGTACCTGCCCAGGCTGATCAGCGGCGAGCACATCGGCGCGCTGGCGATGAGCGAGCCCAACGCCGGTTCCGACGTGGTGTCCATGAAGCTGCGCGCCGACAGGAAGGGCGACCGCTTCGTGCTCAACGGCAGCAAGACCTGGATCACCAACGGCCCGGACGCCAACACCTATGTGATCTACGCCAAGACCGACCTGGACAGGGGCCCGCACGGCATCACCGCGTTCATCGTCGAGCGCGACTGGAAGGGTTTCTCGCGCGGCAACAAGTTCGACAAGCTGGGCATGCGTGGCTCCAACACCTGCGAGCTGTTCTTCGATGACGTCGAGGTGCCCGAGGAGAACGTGCTGGGCGTGGTGAATGGCGGCGTGAAGGTGCTGATGAGCGGCCTGGACTACGAGCGCGTGGTGCTGGCCGGCGGCCCGACCGGGATCATGCAGGCCTGCCTCGACGTGGTGGTGCCCTACATCCACGACCGCAAGCAGTTCGGCCAGAGCATCGGCGAGTTCCAGTTCATCCAGGGCAAGGTGGCCGACATGTACACCCAGCTCAACGCCAGCCGCGCCTACCTCTATGCCGTCGCCCAGGCCTGCGACCGTGGCGAGACCACCCGCAAGGACGCCGCCGGGGTGATCCTCTACACCGCCGAGAACGCCACGCAGATGGCCCTGCAGGCGATCCAGATCCTCGGCGGCAACGGCTACATCAACGAATTCCCCACCGGCCGCCTGCTGCGCGACGCCAAGCTATACGAGATCGGCGCCGGCACCAGCGAGATCCGCCGCATGCTGATCGGCCGCGAGCTGTTCAACGAATCCAAGTGAGCCTGCCCACTCGTAGGGCGGAAAACCGCGAAGCGTTTTCCACCCTACGACGGAATGAACCGGAGCCGACCATGGCCATCCTGCACACCCAGATCAACACCCGCTCGCCGGAGTTCGCCGCCAACCGCGCGGCGATGCTCGACCAGGTGAACGACCTGCGCGCCCTGCTCGGTCGCATCAGTGAAGGCGGCGGCGCGAGCGCCCAGCAGCGCCACGTGTCGCGCGGCAAGCTGCTGGTGCGCGAGCGCATCGACGCGCTGCTCGACACCGGCTCGGCCTTCCTCGAACTGGCGCCGCTGGCCGCCCACGAGGTGTACGGCGAGGACGTCGCCGCCGCCGGCGTGGTCGCCGGCATCGGCCGCGTCGAAGGCGTCGAGTGCATGATCATTGCCAACGACGCCACGGTGAAAGGCGGCAGCTACTACCCGCTGACGGTGAAGAAGCACCTGCGCGCCCAGACCGTGGCCCGCGAGAATCGCCTGCCGTGCATCTACCTGGTGGACTCCGGCGGCGCCAACCTGCCACGCCAGGACGAGGTGTTCCCCGACCGCGAGCACTTCGGCCGCATCTTCTTCAACCAGGCCAACCTGAGCGCCCTGGGCATCCCGCAGATCGCCGTGGTGATGGGCTCGTGCACCGCCGGCGGTGCCTACGTGCCGGCGATGGCCGACGAGACCATCATGGTGCGCAACCAGGCGACCATCTTCCTGGCCGGCCCGCCGCTGGTGAAGGCCGCCACCGGCGAGGTGGTGACCGCCGAGGAACTGGGCGGCGCCGACGTGCACTGCAAGACCTCGGGCGTCGCCGACCACTACGCCGAGAACGACGAACACGCGCTGGCCCTTGCCCGCCGCTGCGTGGCCAACCTCAACTGGCGCAAGCTCGGCCAGTTGCAGAGCCGCGCGCCGCGCGCGCCGCTGTACGCGGCCGAGGAGCTGTACGGGGTGATCCCGGCACAGGCCAAGCAGCCCTACGACGTGCGCGAGGTGATCGCGCGGCTGGTGGATGGCAGCGAGTTCGATGAATTCAAGGCGCTGTTCGGCACCACCCTGGTCTGCGGCTTCGCCCACCTGCACGGCTACCCGATCGCCATTCTCGCCAACAACGGCATCCTGTTTTCCGAGGCCGCGCAGAAAGGCGCGCATTTCATCGAGCTGGCCTGCCAGCGCGGCGTGCCGCTGCTGTTCCTGCAGAACATCACCGGCTTCATGGTCGGCCAGAAGTACGAGGCCGGCGGCATCGCCAAGCACGGCGCCAAGCTGGTCACCGCGGTGGCCTGCGCCCAGGTGCCGAAGTTCACCGTGCTGATCGGCGGCAGCTTCGGCGCCGGCAACTACGGCATGTGCGGACGCGCCTACGACCCGCGCTTCCTGTGGATGTGGCCCAACGCGCGCATCGCGGTGATGGGCGGCGAACAGGCCGCCGGGGTGCTGGCCCAGGTCAAGCAGGAGCAGAGCGAACGCGCCGGCAAGCGCCTCGGCGACGACGAGGTGGCGGCCATCAAGCAGCCGATCCTCGAGCAGTACGAGCGCCAGGGCCATCCTTATTACTCCAGCGCGCGGCTGTGGGACGACGGCGTGATCGACCCGGCGCAGACCCGCGAGGTGCTGGCGCTGGCGCTGTCCGCCGCGCTGAACGCACCGATCGAGCCGACCCGCTTCGGCGTGTTCCGCATGTAAGTCGCGCCACGCCGGCGCGACACGCGCGGGCGCCTGCAGTCGCATCGAGGATGCCGAGATGACCGCTTTCCAGACCATCGAACTGAACAAGGATGCGCGTGGCGTGGCCACCCTGTGGCTGAACCGCGCGGACAAGCACAACGCCTTCGACGCCCGGGTGATCGCCGAACTGAACGCGGCGCTGGCCGAGGTGGGGGATGACGCGAGCATCCGCTTCCTGGTGCTGCGTGGGCGCGGCAAGCACTTTTCCGCCGGCGCCGACCTGGGCTGGATGCGCGAATCGGCGCAGCTCGATTACCAGGCCAACCTGGACGACGCCCACCAGCTCGGCGAGCTGATGCAGCGCCTCCACCAGCTGCCGCAGCCGACCCTGGCCGTGGTGCAGGGCGCGGCGTTCGGCGGCGCGCTGGGGCTGATCGCCTGCTGCGACATGGCCATCGGCGCCAGCGACGCGCTGTTCTGCCTGTCGGAGGTGCGCATCGGCCTGGCCCCGGCGGTGATCAGCCCGTTCGTGGTCAAGGCCATCGGCGAGCGCGCCGCGCGCCGCTACGCGCTGACCGCCGAGCGCTTCGACGGCACCCGCGCCCGCGAGCTCGGCCTGCTCGCCGAGACCTATCCGGCCGACGAACTGGACGCCGCCCTCGAGCGCTGGGTCGACAACCTGCTGCTCAACAGCCCGCAGGCGCTCAGGGCCTGCAAGGCGCTGTTGCTGGAGGTCGGCGATGGCGATTACGACGCCGCGCTGCGCCAGACCACCGAACAGGCCATTGCCCGCCTGCGCACCAGCCCGGAAGGCCAGGAGGGTCTGAGCGCCTTCCTGGAGAAACGCACCCCCGCCTGGCAGGAGAACCAGCCATGAACCGTTCCATCGATACCCTGCTGGTGGCCAACCGTGGCGAGATCGCCTGCCGGGTGATGCGCACCGCCAAGGCCCTGGGCCTGACCACCGTCGCCGTGCACAGCGCCGTCGACGCCAGCGCCCGGCACGCCCGCGAGGCCGATATCCGCATCGACCTGGGCGGCGCCAAGCCGGCCGACAGCTACCTGCGCATCGACAAGCTGATCGACGCGGCGAAAGCCAGCGGCGCCCAGGCCATCCACCCCGGCTACGGCTTTCTCTCGGAAAACGCCGAGTTCGCGCGCGCCATCGAGCAGGCCGGGCTGATCTTTCTCGGCCCGCCCGCCTCGGCCATCGACGCCATGGGCAGCAAGTCCGCGGCCAAGGCACTGATGGAAGCTGCCGGCGTGCCGCTGGTGCCGGGCTACCACGGCGAGACCCAGGACCTGGAAACCTTCCGCGCCGCCGCCGAGGTGATCGGCTATCCGGTGCTGCTCAAGGCCACCGCCGGCGGCGGCGGCAAGGGCATGAAGGTGGTCGAGCGCGAGGCGGACCTGGCCGAGGCGCTGGCTTCCGCACAGCGCGAGGCGCAATCCTCGTTCGGCGATTCGCGCATGCTGGTGGAGAAGTACGTGCTCAAGCCGCGCCACGTGGAGATCCAGGTGTTCGCCGACCAGCACGGCAACTGCCTGTACCTCAACGAGCGCGACTGCTCGATCCAGCGTCGTCACCAGAAGGTGGTCGAGGAAGCCCCGGCGCCCGGCATGACCCCGGCGCTGCGCCGCGCCATGGGCGAGGCGGCGGTGAAGGCCGCCCAGGCCATCGGCTACGTCGGCGCCGGCACCGTGGAATTCCTGCTGGATGCCCGTGGCGAGTTCTTCTTCATGGAAATGAACACCCGCCTGCAGGTAGAGCACCCGGTCACGGAGGCCATCACCGGCCTCGACCTGGTGGCCTGGCAGATCCGCGTCGCCCGGGGCGAGCCGCTGCCGATCAGCCAGGAACAGGTGCCGCTGCGCGGCCACGCCATCGAGGTGCGCCTGTACGCCGAGGACCCGGACAACGACTTCCTGCCGGCCACCGGCACCCTCGACCTGTACCGCGAAGCCGCCGCCGGCCCGGGCCGCCGCGTCGACAGCGGCGTCGCCGAGGGCGACACGGTGTCGCCGTTCTACGACCCGATGCTCGGCAAGCTGATCGCCTGGGGCGAGAACCGCGAGGAAGCGCGCCAGCGCCTGCTGTCCATGCTCGACGAAACCGCGGTCGGCGGCGTGCGCACCAACCTGGCCTTCCTGCGCCGGGTGGTCGGCCACCGCGCCTTCGCCGAGGCCGAGCTGGACACCGGCTTCATCCCGCGCCACGAGCGCGAGCTGCTGCGTCCGGCCGGCGAGCTGTCCGAAGCCTTCTGGCAGCAGGCGGCCGAGTGTTTCGTGCGCAGCGCGGCCGCCCGCGTGCGCGACGACGACGCGCATTCGCCGTGGTCCCGGCGCGACGGGCTGCGCTTCGGCCTGCCGGCGCAGATCAGCCTGCACCTGCAGTGCAACGGCGAAAGCCGCCGGTTGACGGTCGATCCGACAGCGCAGCCGTCCGGCATCCGCGCCCCGAGGGCGATCCGCCAGGGCGAGGCGCTGTATCTGCAATGGAACGGCGAGTGGCTGGCGGTCACCGCCTTCGACCCGATCGCCGAAGCCGAGGCCAGCCACCCGCAGCACGGCGGGCTGACCGCGCCGATGAACGGCAGCATCGTGCGCGTGCTGGTCGAGGCCGGGCAGCAGGTCGAGGCCGGCACCGCGCTCATCGTGCTGGAGGCGATGAAGATGGAGCACAGCATCCGCAGCGCCCAGGCCGGCGTGGTCAAGCGCCTGTTGTGCAGCGAGGGCGAGATGGTCAGCGAAGGCGCGGTGCTGCTGGAGATGGAGGAGGCCTGAACCCAGGCGGACAAGGCTGCGCCGTTGTCCACCCTACGCCCGAACGCAACACCGTAGGGTGGAAAACTCGCGCAGCGATTTTCCACCGATACCCACGCAACGGCGTCGCCATTACCCCTGGAGGATTCATATGAGCCTGCCCAAACAGGTCCGTCTGGTCGAAGTCGGCCCGCGTGACGGTCTGCAGAACGAGCGCCAGCCGATCAGCGTGGCCGACAAGGTACGCCTGGTGAACGACCTGAGCGCCGCCGGCCTGTCCCATATCGAGGTCGGCAGCTTCGTGTCGCCCAAGTGGGTGCCGCAGATGGCCGGCTCGACCGAGGTGTTCGCGCAGATCGAGCGCAAGGCCGGCGTCACCTACGCGGCGTTGACGCCGAACCTGCAGGGCCTGGAAGCGGCCATCGCGGTCGGGGTGCGGGAAGTCGCGGTGTTCGCCGCCGCGTCCGAGGCCTTCTCGCAGAAGAACATCAACTGCTCGATCGCCGAGAGCCTGGCGCGCTTCGCGCCGCTGCTGGAGGCCGCGCGCGCGCGGGACATCCGCGTGCGCGGCTACGTGTCCTGCGTGCTCGGCTGCCCCTACGAGGGCGAGGTGGCGCCGGGCAAGGTCGCCGAGGTGGCCGGCGAGCTGCATGCCATGGGCTGCTACGAGATCTCGCTGGGCGACACCATCGGCACCGGCACGCCGGGCAAGGCCCGCACGCTGTTCGACACCGTGGCCCGCGCCGTGCCTCGCGAGCGGCTGGCCGGACATTTCCACGACACCTACGGCCAGGCGCTGGCGAACATCTATGCCAGCCTGCTGGAAGGCATCGCGGTATTCGACAGCTCGGTCGCCGGGCTCGGCGGGTGTCCCTATGCCAAGGGCGCCAGCGGCAACGTGGCCAGCGAGGACGTGCTGTACCTGCTCGATGGCCTGGGCATTCACACCGGCGTGGACCTGCCGGCGCTGATCGCGGCCGGCCAGCGCATCAGCGAGGTGCTGGGCCGGCCGAACGGCTCGCGGGTGGCGCGGGCGCGTCTGGCGCAATGACGCAGCGGCCGCCTGTGCCTAAAATGGCCCGCCGGCCGGGGGCTCCCTGCCAGGCACCTCCAACGAGTAGTGGAATCACCATGTCCAAACAGACCTACCGGATTTCCGACCTGGCCAATGAGCTGGATATCACCACGCGGGCCATCCGCTTCTACGAGGAGCAGGGCCTGCTGTCGCCGACCCGGCGCGGCCAGGAGCGCATCTACTCGGCCAAGGATCGCGTCGCGCTCAAGCTGATCCTGCGCGGCAAGCGCATCGGCTTCTCGCTGGCCGAATGCAAGACACTGATCGAGCTGTACGACCCCCAGGCCGGCAACCAGAAGCAGCTCAATATCATGCTCGGCATGATTGCCGAGCGCCGACAGCAGCTCGAGCAGCAGTTGCTGGACATCCAGCAGATGCAGCTCGAACTGGACACCGCCGAAGAGCGCTGCCGCTCGGCCCTGCAAGCGCTGCAGGAGAAGCGCTGAGCAACAGCGCTGGCGCCGCCGCTACACCTGCCCCAATACCTCCTGGCTCAACCATTCCTTCACCGTCTGCATGTGCACCTGCTCCTGCTGGAGCGCCTTGCCGAAGGAGTCGGCGATGTCGCCCTGGCCGGAGGCGTTGGCCAGGTCGATGAGCAGTTCCCAGCCGGCGTTGTCGCTGAGCTCGGCGGTGAGCAAGGCGTTGAGGCATTGGGCGAGGCTGGTGCGCGGGTCGGCGATGGTTTCCATCACGCCCATGTTGATGCAGCCGGCCACGTCGGCGCAGGGGGTCATGGCGGTGGGGTCGGCGCCCAGTTTCTCCATGGCGGCGGTAACCAGGCCCAGGTGCTCGGCCTCTTCCTGGCGAAAGTGCTGCAGGGTCTGCAGCATCGCTTTGTCCAGCGTGTCGATGGCCTTGGCCTTGGCCAGCAAGGCGTCATAGAGGCGCACGCCGCCGCGCTCGAAGGCCAAGCGCTCGCCGAGCTTGTCGATCAGCACTTCCGGGCTGACGCCGACCAGCTTGTTGACCGCCGTTTTCAGCATGCCCTTGGCCGATCCGGGAACCGGCACCGAGCCGATGGAGTCGGCCTTCGCCGCTTCCCGGGTGCGCACCAGGGCGAGTTTTTCCGGGCCGCCCGGTACGTCTGGCGGTACCTCGCGGGTGGCCTTGAGTTGCGCTTCGCTGTCCTTGGGCGACATCTGCGCGCCGGTGACGTTGTGTCCCATCTTGACTGCGGTCTGCATGGTGAGGTCCTCAGGAGGCTTTCTTCAGACTGAGTTCGGTTCCCGGCGTCCATTGGTAGCCGGCGGATACGGTTTCCGAAGCGACGCCATCGGCGTGCAGCTGCTTGCGGTAGTCCTTGCTGGCCTTGCCCTCGTCCTTGCGATCGACGAACTGGTGCCCTTTGGCGCGCAGGTCGATTTCCGCGGCCAGGGTCTTGCGCACGAACTCGCGCTGGCTCTTGAACTCGATGAGCCTGGGCACCGAGCCCTGGAGCACTTCGGCCGGGTCGCGCCCCTCGTGCTTCTTGAACAGCTCGCTGACCAGGTTCAGGTGGCCCAGCTCGTAGTCGACGAAGCGTTCCCAGATCGCCTTGATGCGCGGGTTCTCCTCCTGCTCCATGCAGCTGTGGTAGGCATAGATTTCCATGGCCTCGTGGATCAGCCATTTCTCCAGGAAGCTTTCATCCGGGTCCTGCAGCGAGCCGTACTGGGTGACGTGCTGCTCCTCCACCGAGGCGATCTCGGCGTACAGCTGGCGGGCCAGCGGATCGGAGAAGGTCGGCCCGATGGTCATGTAGTAGTCGTGGGTCTGGTATTCGGCGGCAGTGATCATCGCCGCGTGGATCTTGGTGATCAGCGCGGCGCTGTCGCGCTGGTAGGAGTCCCGCAGGTCGTCTTCCGGGGCGCGATGGTGATCGGTGGTCGGCCGGCTGGGGATGATGTCGGTGTAGCCCTGCAGAATGTTGTTGGCGTCCTTGCCCTCCAGGCGGTCGAGCATCGCCGAGTAGCGATACAGGTGGTCGAAATCCTCCAGCAGGCCGAAGCGGTAAGTCTGCGCCTGGTAAGGATCGGGCTCGGTCTGCGCCACGGCGGCGGTGACCTCGATGGCCACCTGTTCGTAGGCGACCGTGGTTTCCAGCGGGGAGTGGTCGGCCGAGAGCAGCCAGTTGACCATGGTCGCCTGGTGCTGCTCGGCGCGTCTTACCTGGGCGAGGGCTTCGCGCAGCGGGCCATGGAACCGCGCGCCGATGTTCTTCAGGCGCAACGCATCCATCTCGATGCCGTTCATGAGGATGATGCGCACCCGGGTGAAGGCATCGTCATCAAGCTTGCTGATGGGCCTGGTCGCCATTTCCCGCCAGGTGAATTTCTGTTTGGCCAGGGGCGTACCCTTGCCGTCGAACAGGCTGGTCAGGGTATCCATTCGTACCTCCGGTTTGTCAGGGAGCCGCCGTGAGGGGCACCTTTCCCTGATTCAGCCGCGGGGAGGGAGTTGCAGCCATTCGATGGGCGGCACTCGCGGCCGGCCAGGTGCTCCATCTGTCCTCTTTCCTGAACACCCCGGGGCGCCACCGGCTCTCAGAAGCTCACCTGCATCGGGAGGCGCGAAGCAATGGCTACCCCACAAGAAAACCTGCTCGACTGGCTGCGCGATGCGCATGCCATGGAACAACAGGCCGAGACAATGCTCACCTCCCAGGTCGAGCGGCTGGAGCATTACCCGGAGCTGCGTGCCCGCATTCAGCAGCACCTGGAAGAAACCCACCACCAGCGGGCCCAGCTGGAAACCTGTCTGCAGCGCCTGGGCAGCAGCCCGTCCACGCTCAAGGACATTTCCGGCAAGGTCATGGCCTTCGGGCAGGGCATGGCCGGCATGATGATGAGTGACGAGGTCATCAAGGGCGCCATGAGCGGCTACGTGTTCGAGAACATGGAAATCGCCTCGTACACCGTGTTGATCGAAGCCGCGAAGGTCGCCCAGGACACCGAGACCCACCGGGTCTGCGAGGCGATCCTGCATCAGGAAATCGCCATGTCCGACTGGCTGCGCCAGCATCTGCCGGAACTCACCCAGGCCTTCCTGCGCCGTTCCGCAGCACCGGAAACGGAGGCCAAGCGCTAGGCCGGAGGACATCGCCGTCAGGGATGACGACCGAAACCGTCACTGCCTGTTCACGTCGGCATGCTTATACTGGCGGCGCACGGAAAAGGAGAAACGGCATGTATCACGGTGAACGCTTCAACGCCTGGAGCCACCTGGCCGGGGCCCTGCTGGCCCTGACCGGCTCGGTGTGGCTGATCGTGCTCAGCAGCCTGGATGGCGATCCCTGGAAGATCGTCGGGGTGTCCATCTACGGCGCCACGCTGCTGCTGCTCTACACCATCTCGACCGTCTACCACAGCGTGCGCGGACGGGCGAAGCGCATCCTGCGCAAGCTGGACCACCTGTCCATCTATCTGCTGATCGCCGGCAGCTACACGCCCTTCTGCCTGGTGACGCTGAATGGCGCCTGGGGCTGGACGCTGTTCGGCATCGTCTGGGGTCTGGCGATCATCGGCATGCTGCAGGAGATCAAGCCACGCTCGGAAGCCCGCGTCCTGTCGCTGGTGATCTACGCGGTGATGGGCTGGATCGTGCTGATTGCCATCGGCCCGCTGCTGCGCAACCTGGGCGGCGAAGGCTTCGCCTGGCTGCTGGCCGGCGGCGTGGTGTATACGGCGGGCATCGTGTTCTTCGTCTACGACACACGCTTTCGCCACTGGCACGGCATCTGGCACCTGTTCGTGGTCGGTGGCAGCTCGCTGCACTTCGTGGCCATTGGCGGATATGTGATCTAGTTCCTTGCATGAAGTGACCCGCATCGCTCCCGCCGCGATGCTCTGGCACGCTATTTCCCGCCGCTTTCCCGTAGAATGCTTCGCGCATGCGCAGCCCCCGGTGCGCATAACCTGACTTCCATTCGCGGAGCATCGATGCCCATGTCCATCCTGTCCCAGCTGCGAAACCTTGCGGCCAGCGCCAGCCTCGCCCTGCTGGCAGCGCCGGCGATTGCCGCCGCCCCGTCCGCCGATCTCAAGCCGGAGAGCGGTACCGTCAAACTCGGCATGCAACCCTGGCTGGGCTATGGCCAGTGGTATGTCGCCGACGAGCAAGGCCACTTTGCCGCCAATGGTCTGCAGGGGGTGGAGCTGATCAACTTCAACGAAGACAAGGACATGAACGCGGCGCTGGCCAGCGGGCGCATCGACGCCGGCAACCTGGCCACCCACACCGCCATGGCCATGGTCTCCGCCGGCCTGCCGGTGAAGATCGTCATGCTGCTGGACCAGAGCACCAGCGCCGATGCGCTGATCGTCGATCCGTCCATCAAGACCCTGGCCGATCTCAAGGGCAAGGCCGTGGCCTACGAGGAAGGCACCACCAGCGACATCCTGCTGCACAGCGCGCTGGCCAAGGCCGGCATGACCCTGGCGGATATCCGCCCGGTACCGATGCCCGCCTCCTCGGCCGGCAGTGCGCTGATCGCCGGCCAGGTGCCGGCCGCCGTCACCTACGAGCCGTACCTGAGCGTGGCCGCCCAGCAGAATCCGAACATCCGAACCCTGTACCAGGGCTCCGACGATCCGGGCCTGATCAGCGACGTGCTGGTGGTGCGCGACGAGATGCTGCAGAAACGTCCCGGCCAGGTACTGGCGCTGCTGCGCAGCTGGGAAGCGGCCTACCGCTTCTACCAGGCCAACCCGCAACAGGGCCAGGCGATCATCGCCCGTGGTGTCGGCGCCAGCGCCGACGAGCTGGACAGCGCGTTCGCCGGGGTGAAGTTCTACTCGCTGGCCGACAACCAGCGCGACCTGCAGGTGCAGGGCGAGTTCATCAACACCAGCATGCGCCACATCACCAAGGCCGCCGGCGATGCCGGCCTGCTGCCGCAACCGGTATCTCCTGCCCAACTGCTCGACACGCGATTCGTCGAAGCCCTGAAGTGAGCCCCCGCACCGCCCCGCCGGACTGCGGGGCGGTGTTCTCGACATGACTCAGCGCTCCTCCCTGTTCACCATCGGCCAGCCACCCGGCCGCCGCAGCTACTGGCTGATCGGGCTCGGCGTCTTCGTCCTGCTCGGACTGGCCTGGTACCTGTCCACCGCCTCGGGCCTGGTGCCCAGGCTGTTCCTGCCGGCCCCGGCGGACGTCCTGGCCCGCATGCTGTCGCTGGCAGCCGACGGCACCCTGTGGGCCGACCTGAAGGTCAGCCTGTACCGCATCGGCGTGGCCTTCCTGATCTCCTCGGCCATGAGCATCGTCATCGGCACCCTGGCCGGTTGCTACGGCTTCTGGAAGGCGGCCAGCGAGCCGCTGGTGGACTTCATCCGCTACATGCCGGTGGTGGCCTTCGTGCCGCTGACCATCCTCTGGGCCGGCACCAGCGATGTGCAGAAATTCCTGATCATCTGGATCGGCACTTTCTTCCAGCAGGTGCTGATGATCATGGACGCGGTCAAGCGCGTGCCGCCGGACTTCATCGGCCTGGGCCGCACCTTGGGCATGCGCGATCCGGCCATCCTGCTGCGCATCGTGCTGCCCAGCGCCCTGCCCGGCATCTGGGATGCCCTGCGCATCAGCCTCGGCTGGGCCTGGACCTGGCTGGTCCTGGCCGAGCTGGTGGCGGCGACTTCCGGCCTGGGCTACCGCATCACCGTCTCGCAGCGCTTCTTCCAGACCGACACCATCATCGGCTACATCCTGCTGCTGGGCCTGCTGGGGCTGGTCACCGACCAGCTGATGCGCGCCGCAGAGCGCGTGCTGTTCCGCTACAACCGGAGACGTCGCTGATGGCCACCCTGGAAATCCGTGGACTCAACAAGAGCTTCCCCCACGGCCGTGAGCAACGTCAGGTGCTGCGCGACATCGAGCTGACCCTGCACGACAACGAATTCGTCTCGCTGGTCGGCACCTCCGGCTGTGGCAAGAGCACCCTGCTGTCGATCGCAGCCGGCCTGGAAGGCTTCGACAGCGGCCAGGTGCTGGTGGATGGCGAGCCGATTCGCGGCGCCGGCCTGGACCGCGGCGTGGTGTTCCAGTCCTACACCCTGCTGCCCTGGTTGAACGCGCGGGAGAACATCGAGTTCGCCCTCAAGGCCGCTGGTCGCACCCGTGGCGAGTGCCGGCGCATCGCCGACGAGCACCTGCAACTGGTGGGCCTGAACGATTACGCCGAGGCCTACCCGAACGAGCTGTCCGGCGGCATGAAGCAGCGCGTGGCCATCGCCCGGGCGCTATCCTACCGGCCGAAGATCCTGCTGATGGACGAGCCCTTCGGCGCGCTGGACGCCATGACCCGCCATCAGATGCAGGAGCTGCTGACGCGCATCTGGGAGCATCATCGCCTGACGGTGATGTTCGTCACCCACGACATCGAGGAGGCGGTCTACCTGTCCGACCGCATCGTGGTGATGGGCCGTGGCCCGGGGCACATCAAGGCCAGCTTCCCCGTCGAACTGGGCCGCCCGCGCCACGAGGAGATGGCGACCAGCACCGCCTTCATCGCGCTGCAGCGCCAGGTCCTCAAGGCGATTCGCGAGGACGAGCGCCAGCCCTAGCGGAGTCGCCCATGAAGATCGTCATCGCTCCGGACTCGTTCAAGGAAAGCCTCGCCGCCGCACAGGTGGCCGAGGCCATCGCGCGAGGCTGGCGAGCGGTGTTCCCGGACGCCGAGTGCCTGCTGCGACCGATGGCCGACGGTGGCGAAGGCACGGTGGACGCGGTGCTGGCGGCAGTGGGTGGCGAACGGCGCACCTGCACGGTCAGCGGCCCGCTGGGCACGCCCGTCGAGGCCCACTGGGGCTGGCTCGCGGACGACAACGCAGTGATCGAGATGGCGGCCGCCAGTGGTCTGCATCAGGTGCCCCCGGAGCAGCGCGACATCCTGCGTGCCTGCAGCGCGGGGACCGGTGAGCTGATTCGCCAGGCCCTGGACGCCGGCGCGCAGCGCATCATCCTCGGTCTGGGCGGCAGCGCCACCAACGATGGTGGCGCCGGCCTGCTGCGCGCCCTGGGTGTGCGTCTGCTGGACAGCGCCGGGCAGGCGCTGGCGCCCGGTGGCGCGGCGCTGGCCCAACTGGCGGAAATCGATCTGTCCGGGCTGGACCCGCGCCTTGCCCAGGTGGCGGTGCTGGTCGCGGCGGACGTGGACAACCCGCTGTGCGGCCCGCACGGTGCCTCCGCGGTGTTCGGCCCGCAGAAAGGTGCCAGCCCGGAGCAGGTTTGCCTGCTGGATGCGGCGCTCGCCCATTACGCCGCGCGGATGGCTGCCGCGCTGGGCACGGATCATTCGACCGAGCCGGGTGCGGGCGCGGCCGGCGGTTTGGGCTTTGCGGCGCGCGCCCTGCTGGGTGCCCGCTTCCGACCCGGCATCGAGGTGGTCGCCGAGCTCTGCGGCCTGGCCGACGCCATGCAGGGTGCTGCGCTGGTGATCACCGGCGAGGGTCGCCTGGATGCACAGACCCTGCACGGCAAGACCCCGCTGGGCGTGGCCCGTATCGCCCGCGCCGCCAGCGTGCCGGTGATCGCCCTGGCCGGCAGTTTGGGCGAGGGCTACCAGCGCCTGTACACCGCCGGCATCACCGCGGCCTTCAGCCTGGTGCCCGGCCCGACCACGCTGGAGCAGGCCTGCACCGATGCGGCCGGTCTGCTGCAGGCCCGCGCCACCGATATTGCCCGACTCTGGCAGGCTGCCCGCCACTGACGCATCCGGGCCACTCCATGGCCCGCTGAGGCATTCTGTCACGCACTCGCACTGCTCCGCTCCGAGCCGAGCGGATACCATGTCGCCCGCCGGCAATCCCCATTCCAGACGCCGGCGCACGCTGGATGTCGAGGAGTCGAACATGACACAGAGGGTTTGGGACCTGCCGCTGCGGCTATTTCACTGGTTGCTGGTGCTGAGCGTGACGGGTGCGATCGCGACAGGCTTGGCCGGCGGCAACTGGATGAGCTGGCACGCCGATCTGGGCATGCTCGTCGCCGGCCTGCTGGTGTTCCGCCTGCTCTGGGGCCTGCTGGGCTCCACCTATGCCCGCTGGAGCGCCATCGTCAGCGCGCCGCTCGCAATGGGCCGCTACCTGCGCGGCGAATGGCGCGAGCCGGGTCACAACCCGCTGGGCGCGCTGTCCGTGCTGGCCCTGATCGCGGTGCTGATCGCCCAGACGGCAACCGGTCTCCTGGCCTATGACGACATCGCCCTGCGTGGCCCGCTGGCCCGCCTGGTGGACACCGAAACCAGCCTGTGGCTGACCGACATCCACCGCCAGCTGAAGAACCTGCTGATGCTGCTGGTCGGGCTGCATATCCTGGCCATCCTGGCGTATCAGCTGCGGGGCAAGAAACTGGTGCAGGCCATGCTGCATGGCCGTGACACGGAGATGGCACCGGAACAGGCCGCCCGTGGCGGTAGCCTGGTTGCGTTCCTGTTCGCCCTGCTCATCAGCCTGGCGGCGGTCTGGGCGCTGCAGCAGGCGCCACAGTGGCTGGAACCGCCGAAACCGGCCACCCCGCCGCCGGCGTTGAGCTGGTAACGCGGTCGGCGCTTTTTCCGGCCGCCGCAACCTGCACGGGACATCCCAAACAAAAAGGCCGATCGAATGATCGGCCTTTTGCGTAACGCTGCGCTCCGCTTACTTGGCGCGGAAGTTGTCGTGGCAGGCCTTGCAGCCGGCACCGACGTCACCGAAGGCCTTGCGGATGCGCGCCTGGTCGCCGCTGGCGGCTTCGCTGGCCAGGGTGTTGGCGGCCTGCACGAACTGGCCGCCGATCTGGCCGGCCTTTTCCAGGTTCTGGAAGAATTCGGGCTTCAGGCGGGTCTTCACCGGGGCCTTGCCCTGCACGCTGTCCGGGCTGTACAGCGCGCCCATGCCGGAGTTGGCCAACGCGGCGATGGCGTTGGCGGAAGCCTGCACCTGGGCGGCGTCGAACGGCACGCTGCCGTCGATGACCTGAGCCTTGATCTTGCCCATGTTCCAGGACATGAACTGGTAACCGGCCTTGCGGTACTGGATCTGGTCCTCAACGCTCAGTTGGGCGTTGGCGGTCAGGCTGGCGGCGGCGAGTACGGCACTCAGGCTGCCGATGACAAGAGCTTTCACGGTGTTCTCCTTTTGGGTAACAGCACGACCCCATGGTCGAAGCGCCAATGGTCGCCTTCCGTCGGGTTGGACACAACCTTCACCTTCGATACCCAGGGGCGTATGGAAACACCCTGCAATAAAAAACCCCGTGGCTTTCGCCACGGGGTTCGCCCGTTTGCACGCAGGCATTTTTTCTTTGTGATCAGCCCTGACGGATCAGGTGATCGAAAGCGCTTAGAGAAGCCTTGGCGCCCTCGCCGACCGCAATCACGATCTGCTTGTACGGCACGGTGGTGACGTCGCCGGCGGCGAACACACCGGGGATGTTGGTCTGGCCCTTGGCGTCGACCACGATCTCGCCGAAGCGGTTCAGCTCGACGGTGCCCTTCAGCCAGTCGCTGTTGGGCAGCAGGCCGATCTGCACGAAGATGCCTTCCAGCTCGACGGTGTGCAGCTGCTCGGTAGTGCGGTCCTTGTAGACCAGGCCGGTCACCTTCTGGCCATCGCCCAGCACCTCGGTGGTCTGCGCCAGGGTGTGGATGGTGACGTTCGGCAGGCTGCGCACCTTGGCCTGCAGCACGGCGTCGGCACGCATGCTTTCACCGAACTCCAGCAGGGTCACGTGGGACACGATGCCGGCCAGGTCGATGGCCGCTTCGACGCCGGAGTTGCCGCCGCCAATCACCGCCACGCGCTTGCCCTTGAACAGCGGGCCGTCGCAGTGCGGGCAGAAGCACACGCCCTTGGCCTTGTACTCGGCCTCGCCCGGCACGTTCATTTCGCGCCAGCGGGCACCGGTGGAGAGGATCACGGTCTTGGCCTGCAGGCGGCCGCCGTTCTCGAATTCCACGGTGTGCAGGCCGTCGGCGCCGGCCGGAATCAGCTTGCTGGCGCGCTGCAGGTTCATGATGTCCACGTCGTACTGCTTGACGTGCTCTTCCAGGGCGCGGGCCAGCTTCGGACCCTCGGTCTCCTTCACGGAGATGAAGTTCTCGATGGACATGGTGTCCAGTACCTGGCCGCCGAAGCGCTCGGCCGCCACACCGGTACGGATGCCCTTGCGCGCCGCATACACGGCGGCGGAAGCACCCGCCGGGCCACCACCGACCACCAGCACGTCGAAAGCGTCCTTGGCGTTCATCTGGTCGGCGGCGCGGGAGGCGGCGCCGGTGTCCAGCTTGGCGAGGATCTGCGCGACGTCCATGCGGCCCTGGCCGAACACTTCGCCGTTCAGGTAGATGCTCGGTACGGACATCACCTGGCGGGCTTCGACTTCGTCCTGGAACAGCGCGCCGTCGATGGCGACGTGGCGGATGTTCGGGTTCAGCACGGCCATCAGGTTCAGCGCCTGAACGACATCCGGGCAGTTCTGGCAGGACAGGGAGAAATAGGTCTCGAAGTTGAATTCGCCTTGCAGACCCTTGATCTGTTCGATGACGTCCTGGCTTTCCTTGGACGGATGGCCGCCGACCTGCAGTAGGGCCAGGACCAGGGACGTGAATTCGTGGCCCATCGGCAGACCGGCGAAGGTCAGGCTGATGTTGCCGTTGATGCGGTTCAGGGAGAACGAAGGCTTGCGGGCATCGTTGCCGTCGGTGCGCAGGCTGATCTTGTCGCTCAGACCGGCGATGTCCTGCAGCAGGCCCAGCATTTCCTGGGACTTCGCGCCATCATCGAGGGACGCGACGATCTCGAACGGCTGGGTGACCTTTTCGAGGTAGGCCTTCAACTGGGTTTTAAGATTGGCGTCCAACATGGTGTGCGGTACCCCGTGTAATAAATTCCGGAAACAAAACGCCCGGGCGGATCGCGCCCGGGCGTCGGGCTAGAGGGGAGCCGGTAAAAACTCCCGTAGCGTAAAACGGATGGCAAAGCAGGTCAGCGAAGCCGAGGCAAGGCGCAATCAGGCGAGGGCGCGGAGTTTACGAGCTGTAAATGAGCAGCCCGAGCCTGATTGCAACGCCGCATCGGCGATGCTGAGCGGCTTTGCCGCCGTTTTTAGATCTTGCCAACCAGATCCAGGGACGGAGCCAGAGTGGCTTCGCCTTCCTTCCACTTGGCCGGGCAGACTTCGCCCGGGTGGGAGGCGACATACTGGGCGGCCTTGACCTTGCGCAGCAGGTCGGAAGCGTCACGGCCGATGCCTTCGGCGGTGATTTCCACGGCCTGGATGATGCCTTCCGGGTCAACGATGAAGGTACCGCGGTTGGCCAGGCCCTGGTCTTCGCGCAGGACTTCGAAGTTGCGGCTGATCTGCATGGTCGGGTCGCCGATCATGGTGTACTGGATCTTGCCGATGGTTTCGGAGCTGTCGTGCCAGGCCTTGTGGGTGAAATGGGTGTCGGTGGACACGGAGTAGATCTCGACGCCCAGCTTCTGGAACTCGGCGTAGTGGTCAGCCACGTCGCCCAGCTCGGTCGGGCAGACGAAGGTGAAGTCGGCCGGGTAGAAGAAGAAGACGGCCCACTTGCCCTTCAGGTCGGCTTCGGTGACTTCGATGAACTTGCCCTGCTTGAACGCTTGAGCTTTGAACGGCTTGATCTGGGTGTTGATAACGGACATTCACAGACTCCTTGGAGAGGGTGGGTTGAAACATTTGATGGGGGTCATCTTAGCGGATAACCCCCAGATCACTAATTTATTAACCAAATCCTTGCAATAGAATCAGTCAATAACACAACACTCATAAAGCATGGGGATGGCGAGCCGCGCATTCAAGCAGCCCGTCTGTCGCGCTTGAACCGCGTCGACGTTCCAGCCACCCTATGGCCCTGCCGAATAACGCCGTCCCGCATGACCCATCCTTCCATCACATCGAACAGGCCCCGCTGGCGCAGCCTGGGCATTCTCGCCCTGCTGCTGGCCCTGCTGCTCTGGCCCCTGCACGAGCTTGCCGAGCGCTATTACAGCGCCCGACTCGCCGAGCAGAACCGCCAGACGCTGGACCTCTACGTCGCCAACCTGCTGGGCACGCTGCGCAGCTACGAAACCCTGCCGGGCATACTTGGCAACCTGCCGGTGCTGCGTAATGCACTGCTGAGCCCGAGCAACAGCGCCTCGCTGGAGCTGGCGAACCACCAGTTGATGCGCCTCAAGCATCAGACCGGCGCGGACGTGATCTACCTGATGCGCGCCGACGGACTGACCATCGCCTCTTCCAACTGGGACCAGCCGGACTCGTTCGTCGGCCGCAACTTCGCCTTCCGCCCCTACTTCCTGGAAGCCATGGACGGGCGCCTGGGACGTTTCTTCGGCCTGGGCAACACCTCCGGCAAGCGCGGCTACTACTTCGGCCAGGCCATCGAGCATGGCCGCGAACGCGTCGGCGTGCTGGTGGTGAAGCTGGACCTGGACCGCACCGAAACCCTGTGGGGCAATTCACCGGAGCGCCTGCTGGTGACCGACAGCCAGGGCGTGGCGATTCTCACCTCCTACCCCGGCTGGCGCTTTCGCACCACGCGGCCGCTGCGTGCCGAGGAGCAAGAGGCCATCGCCCTGCATCGGCCCTACCCGACCCTCGACCTGCAGCAGCTCGAGCTGGACCCGGTGCTCTGGCTGCAGCAGAGCCGCCAGCTGGACGAGATCGGCTGGACGGTAAGCATCCTGACCCCCGCCAGCCAGCTGGATCGCCCGGTACAGAGCATCCTGGCCGGGGGCGGCATCGCCCTGCTGGCGATCCTCGCCCTCTACGGCCTGTGGCTGCAGCGCCAGCGTCACTACCTGGATCGCATCGCACTGAGCACCCGCGCACAGCGCGAGCTGGAGGCGCGGGTGCTGGAGCGCACCCGAGACCTGGAGAGCCTCAACAGCCGCCTCAAGCAGGAAGTGCTGGAGCGCGAGCAGGCCCAGCAGGAGTTGGTGCGCGCCCAGGACGAGCTGGTGCAGGCCGGCAAGCTGTCGGCGCTGGGCACCATGAGCGCCAGCATCAGCCATGAACTCAACCAGCCGCTGGCGGCGATCCGCAGCTACGCCGACAACGCCCGCATCCTGCTCGAGCACCAGCGCCACGACGAGGTGAATGCCAACCTGCAGCAGATCAGCGCGCTGACCGCCCGCGCCGCGTCGATCATTGCCCACCTGCGTGCCTTCGCCCGCCGCGATCGGCATGCCCCGGAGAGCATGGCGCTGCAGCCGGCGCTGGACGACGCCCTGGCCCTGCACGCCCAGCGCCGCCGCACCCTGGACGTCGAGCTGATCCGCGACCTGCCGGATGCGCCGCTGTGGGTGCAGGCCGGCGAGACCCGCCTGCGCCAGGTGCTCAGCAACCTGATTGCCAACGCCCTTGACGCCCTCGCCGAGCGACCACTGCCCCGCAAGCTGTGGATCGCCGCACGCCATGATGAACAGGGCGTGTCCCTGAGCCTGCGCGACAACGGCCGTGGTTTCAGCCAGGAGGCGCTGAATCATGCGCTGGAGCCGTTCTTCACTACCAAGACCAGCACCCAGGGCCTCGGCCTGGGCCTGGCGATCTGTGACAGCCTGATGCGCGCGTTGGGCGGCGAGCTGCAGATCGGCAATCATCCCGAGGGTGGCGCGCAGCTGATCCTGCACCTGCGCCTGGCCGAACCCGGAACCAACCCCTATCCGCCGGAGGATCTGTCCGCATGAGTCCGGAAGCCGCCATCGACAACCAGATCCAGGTCCTGCTGATCGACGACGACCCCCACCTGCGCTTGGCCCTTAGCCAGACCCTGGACCTGGCCGGCCTCAGGGTGCTGGCCCTGGACAACGCGCAAGGCGTCGCCGCGCGCCTGGGTCGCGACTGGCCGGGCGTGGTGGTCAGCGACATCCGCATGCCCGGCCTGGATGGCCTGCAGCTGCTGGCGCAGATCCACGAGCGCGACCCGGAGCTGCCGGTGCTGCTGATCACCGGCCACGGCGATGTGCCGCTGGCCGTGCAGGCCATGCGCGCCGGCGCCTACGACTTCCTGGAGAAGCCCTTCGCCAGCGAACAGCTGCTGGAGAGCGTGCGCCGCGCCCTCGACCTGCGCCGCCTGGTGCTGGACAACCGCAGCCTGCGCCTGGCCCTGGCCGACCGCCAGCAGCTGGACGTGCGACTGCTTGGCCGCTCACCGGTGATGCAGCGCCTGCGCGACCAGATCGCCGCGCTGGCCGCCACCTCCGCCGACGTGCTGATCCTCGGCGAAACCGGCGCCGGCAAGGAAGTGGTGGCGCGCGCCCTGCACGACTTGTCCGCCCGCCGCGACGGCCCGTTCGTGGCCATCAACGCCGGCGCGCTGGCCGAGTCGGTGGTGGAAAGCGAGCTGTTCGGCCACGAGGCTGGCGCCTTTACCGGCGCCGCCAAGCGGCGCATCGGCAAGTTCGAGCACGCCAGCGGCGGCACCCTGTTCCTCGATGAGATCGAGAGCATGAGCCTGGACGTACAGGTCAAGCTGCTGCGCCTGCTGCAGGAGCGTGTAGTGGAACGCATGGGCTCCAACCAACTGATTCCCCTGGATATCCGGGTCATCGCCGCCACCAAGGAAGACCTGCGCCAGGCGGCGGACCAGGGGCGCTTCCGCGCCGACCTCTATTACCGCCTGAACGTCGCGCCGCTGAAGATCGCCCCGCTGCGTGAACGTGGCGAGGATGCCCTGCTGCTGTTCGAGCATTACGCCAGCGCCGCCAGCCAGCGCCATGGCCTGCCGGTGGTACCGCTCAGCGCCGCGCAGCGCGCCCAGCTGCTGCGCCACACCTGGCCGGGCAACGTGCGGGAGCTGCAGAACACCGCGGAGCGCTTCGCCCTCGGCCTGGGCCTGGGCCTGGAGGTCGAGACACCGGGGCCGGCGACCGGCACGCCGGGCGGCCTCAGCGAACAGGTGGAAGCCTTCGAACGCGCGCTGATCGCGGCCGAACTGGCGCGTCCGCACAATTCTCTGCGCAGCCTGGCCGAAGCGCTGGGCATTCCACGCAAGACGCTGCACGATAAGCTTCGCAAGCACGGCCTGGCAGTTCACGACCCTGGCGGGAATCCGCCAGAAGCTCTCGACTGACCGGCGGAAACCCGCCAAAAGTCGCCTGTCATGCGGCCTGCGCCGCCTTCCCTGTAGTCCGCCCGCAGGGGCACTACAGGATTGCGGGTATTTGGCATACCAATTGCTAGTCGCCTTGTCGCCGTTTTCGGTCCAAGCTCTGCCCGTGTTCGCGTCGAGAAGCTCCAACAACCAGACGCGAGCATGGCTGACCGAGTTCAGCGTCATCGCCTAGCGATACACACAACAAAGAGGATGTACCCAACCATGTTCAAGCTAACTGCCAAGGCTGTCGCCTGCGCACTGTCCCTGAGCGTCGCCGGGCTGGTCCACGCGGCCGATCCGATCACCATCAAGTTCTCCCACGTCGTGGCGGAAAACACCCCGAAGGGTCAGGGCGCGCTGATGTTCAAGCGTCTGGCCGAAGAGCGCCTGCCGGGCAAGGTGAAGGTCGAGGTCTACCCGAACTCCTCGCTGTACGGTGACGGCAAGGAAATGGAAGCGCTGCTGCTGGGTGACGTACACATCATCGCCCCGTCGCTGGCCAAGTTCGAGCACTACTCCAAGGCCATCCAGATCTTCGACCTGCCGTTCCTGTTCGACGACATCGAAGCCGTTGACCGCTTCCAGAAGAGCGAAGGCGGCCAGAAGCTGCTGGCTTCCATGCAGGACAAGGGCATCACCGGCCTGGGCTACTGGCACAACGGCCTGAAGCAGCTGTCCGCCAACAAGAAGCTGGTCGAGCCGAAGGACGCCCGCGGCCTGAAGTTCCGCGTACAGGCTTCCGCAGTGCTGGACGAGCAGTTCAAGGCGCTGAAGGCCAACCCGCGCAAGATGAGCTTCGCCGAGGTCTACCAGGGCCTGCAGACCGGCGTGGTCAACGGTGCCGAGAACCCGTACTCGAACATCTACTCGCAGAAGATGCACGAAGTGCAGAAGTACATCACCGAGTCCAACCACGGCCTGCTGGACTACATGGTGATCACCAACACCAAGTTCTGGGAAGGCCTGCCGGCTGACGTGCGCACCGAACTGCGCAGCATCATGGACGAGGTGAGCGTCGAGGTTAACCGCCTGGCCTACGAGCTGAACGAAGGCGACAAGCAGCGCATCCTGGCTGCCGGCACCACCGAAATCATCACCCTGACTCCCGAGCAGCGTGCCAAGTGGCGTGAAGCCATGCAGCCGGTGTGGAAGAAGTTCGAAGGCGAAATCGGCGCTGACCTGATCAAGGCCGCCCAGGCCTCCAACCAGAAGTAAGCCTTCTGGCCCAGCGGGCACGCTTCGACGTGCCCGCTCCGATGCCGCGGGACCTGCGGTAATAACAAGATTGAAACTGCCAGGTACGGCTTCTGGTCGCTCTCGCGACGTTTGTTCAACCCATCGGGAGATGTCATCCATGAACGCCCTGCGGCGCATCTGGGACCATTTCGAGGAGATGTTCATTGCATTTCTCCTCGCGGCAATGACGCTGGTGACCTTCGTCTATGTCGCACTCAACAACCTCTACACCATGTTCTACACCTTCGCCGAGAAGATGCCGAGCATGGAGGATTTCTGGTACGGCATCGGGGATGCCATCCTGGCCCTGGCGCAAGCCATGACCTGGAGTAACGCACTGACCAAGGCACTGTTCGCCTGGCTGATCTTCTTCGGCATCGCCTACGGCGTGCGTACTGCCGGCCACATCGGCGTGGACGCGGTGGTCAAGCTTTTCAAGACCAAGGCCCAACGCGTCATCGGCATCATTGCCTGCCTGGTCTGCCTGGGTTACGCCGGCCTGCTGGCCGAGTCCAGCCTGGAGTGGGTCGCCACCCTGGCCACGGCACAGATCGGCGCCGAGGATCTGGGCCATTACGGCATCATGCAATGGCACATTGCCTTAATCGTGCCGTTCGGCTTTGCCCTGTGCTTCATCCGCTTCCTTGAAATCTTCGTGCGCATCATCCGTGGCCAGCAGACCGGCCTGGGGCTGGCTGACGAGGCCGCCGACGCCGCCCATCTGGCACAGCACGACGACACCGAGGAGCGCAAGTAAATGTCCATTCTTTTCCTGTTCGTAATGCTCTTCGCGCTGATGTTCATCGGCGTGCCGATCGCCGTGTCCCTCGGCCTGGCCGGCTCGCTGACCATCATGATCTTCAGCGAGGACTCGGTCCGTTCGCTGGCCATCAAGCTGTTCGAAACCTCCGAGCACTACACCCTGCTGGCCATTCCGTTCTTCCTCCTGGCCGGCGCCTTCATGACCACCGGTGGCGTGGCGCGTCGTCTGATCGACTTCGCCAACGCCTGCGTCGGCCACATCCGCGGCGGTCTGGCCATCGGCGCAGTGCTGGCGTGCATGCTCTTCGCCGCGCTGTCCGGCTCCTCCCCAGCCACCGTGGCTGCGGTGGGCTCCATCGCCATCGCCGGCATGGTGCGCTCCGGTTATCCGCAGGCATTCGGCGCCGGCATCATCACCAACGCCGGTACCCTGGGCATCCTGATTCCGCCGTCGGTGGTGATGGTGGTGTACGCCGCCGCCACCGAACAGTCGGTGGGCAAGCTGTTCGTCGCCGGCGTTATTCCGGGCATTCTGCTCGGCCTGGCGCTGATGGTGGCCATCTACATCGTCGCCGTTAAGAAGAACCTGCCGGCCCTGCCGCGCGCGTCCTTCCGCGAGTGGCTGAGCGCCGGCCGCAAGGCCATGTGGGGCCTGCTGCTGATGGTGATCATCCTCGGCGGCATCTACTCCGGCATGTTCACCCCGACCGAGGCGGCCGCCGTGGCGGCGGTGTACTCGGCCTTCGTGGCGATCTTCGTGTACAAGGACCTGACCATCAAACAGGTCCCGCACGTGATCCTGGAGTCCGGCAAGCTGAGCATCATGCTGATGTTCATCATCGCCAACGCCATGCTGTTCGCCCATGTGCTGACCACCGAACAGATCCCGCAGCAGATCACCAGCATGGTGATGGGCATGGGTCTGGAGCCCTGGCAGTTCCTGCTGGTGGTGAACATCGTGCTACTGGTGGCTGGCGCGTTCATGGAACCGTCCGCGGTGATCCTGATCCTGGCGCCCATCCTGTTCCCCATCGCCATGGAGCTGGGCATCGACCCGATCCACCTGGGCATCATCATGGTGGTGAACATGGAGATCGGCCTGATCACCCCGCCGGTGGGCCTCAACCTGTTCGTCACCTCGGCGGTGACCGGCATGACCGTACCGCAGGTGATCCGTGCCGCCATGCCGTGGCTGCTGATTCTGCTGAGCTTCCTGGTGATCATCACCTACGTGCCGTGGGTCTCCTTGGCGCTGCCGAACTGGCTGGGCATGCCGTAAGGCGCTTCACCCTCTCCCCAGCCCCTCTCCCATCAAGGGAAAGGGGAAACCCAACCGAAAGCCCGGCCCCGCGCCGGGCTTTCGCGTTTCTGCCGCCCGGCGGCGAACTCCGACCAATGGGTGACATCCGTGACTTCATGGTCAGACACTGCGTCAAGCAAGGCAGTCCACAAGAACGTGCCTCGTCGTCTGCAGGCGCGACAAATTCCCGGTCAGCGCGTCCCACCGCGCCGACCCTTTGCGTGAGGAGTATCCCGGGTCATGTCTCGCTTACCTGTCATAGTCGGTTTCGGTGGTTACAACTCGGCCGGACGCAGCTCGTTCCATCACGGCTTCCGGCGCATGGTCATCGAATCCCTGGACAGCGAAACCCGCCAGCAGACCCTGGCAGGCCTGGCGGTGATGATGAGGCAGGTGAGCTACAGCGAAGGCGCCTACCGTGACGCCGACGGACTGATCATCACCCCGGCCGAAATCGAACAGCGCTTCGGCGCATACATCCTCGAGCACACCCTGATCCGCCGCATCGAGAAGCAGCACCTGGATGTCGACGCCGCACACTGGCAGAAGAGCCTGGTGCTGGACAGCGTCGAGGGCCAGCCGCTGAGCTTCGTCACCAGCCGCAAGCAGCTGCCCGAGCCGCTGCCGGCCAACTGGACGGTGGAACCGCTGTCCGGCAGCCAGGTTCGGGTTTTCCTGCAGGGCAGCTGCGAGGTCAAGGTGGACAGCTACCGGCCGCTGCCGGTGAAATCCGCCGGCCAGCTGCCGACCGGCTTCGAGCCGGGTGAGCTGTACAACTCCCGCTTCCACCCGCGCGGCCTGCAGATGACCATCGTTGGCATGACCGACGCATTGCGCTCGATCGGCATCGACTGGGAACGCATCACCGCCAGCGTGGCGCCGGACGAGATCGCCGTGTACGCCGGCAGCATCATGAGCCAGCTGGACGAGAACGGTTATGGCGGCCTGATGCAGGCGCGCCTGAAGGGCGGCCGGGTCACCTCCAAGCAGCTGCCGCTGGGCCTGAACACCATGCCGGCGGACTTCATCAACGCCTACGTGCTGGGCAGTGTCGGCAGCACCGGCGCCATGTCCGGCGCGTGTGCGACCTTCCTATACAACCTGCAGAAGGGCATCGATGCCATCCAGAGCGGCCGCGCCCGCGTGGCGGTGGTCGGCAACAGCGAGGCGCCGATCACCGTCGAGTGCATCGACGGCTACGGCGCGATGAGCGCCCTGGCCACCGAGGAAGGCCTGCGCCACATCGAAGGCAGGGACGAGGTGGACTTCCGCCGCGCCAGTCGCCCGTTCGGCGAGAACTGCGGCTTCACCCTGGCCGAGTCCTGCCAGTTCGTGGTGCTGATGGACGATGCCCTGGCGCTGGAGCTGGGTGCCGACATCCACGGCGCCACGCCGGAAGTGTTCGTCAACGCGGACGGTTTCAAGCGCTCCATCTCCGCCCCCGGCCCGGGCAACTACCTGACCCTGGCCAAGGCCGTGGCCAGCGCCATGCAGCTGGTCGGCGAGGACGGCGTGCGCCAGCGCAGCTTCGTGCATGCGCACGGCTCCAGCACCCCGGCCAACCGGGTCACCGAATCCGAGCTGATCGACCGCATCGCCGCAGCCTTCGGCATCCAGGACTGGCCGGTAGCGGCCGTGAAGGCCTATGTCGGCCACTCCCTGGCCCCGGCCAGCGCCGACCAGCTGGTGGCTGCGCTGGGCACCTTCAAGTACGGCATCATCCCCGGCATCAAGACCATCGACCGCGTGGCCGATGATGTGCATCAGCAGCGCCTGCGCATCGCCACCCGCGACCTGCAGCTGGGCGAGCAGGCGATGGACGTCTGCTTCCTCAACTCCAAGGGCTTCGGCGGCAACAACGCCAGCGCCTACGTGCTGGCGCCCCACGTGGTCGAGCGCATGCTGCGCAAGCGCCACGGCGAGGCGGCCTTCGCCGCCTACCAGGAGCGCCGCGAGGCCACCCGCGCCGCCGCCAGCGCCTACGACCAGCAGGCCCTGCGCGGCCAGCTCGACGTGCTCTACCGCTTCGGCGAGGAAATGATCGACGAGCACGCCCTGCAGATCGACGACCAGGGCGTGCAGGTCCCCGGTTTCGCCTTGCCGGTGCGCTACTCCGCCGAGAATCCCTACCGGGACATGGTGGAGTAACCTGCCCGTAGGGTGGACAACGCCTTCCTTGTCCACCATGGCCCCGGCACGGGGCCCGGCACCAACAAAAACGCCGTCCCGAGGGGCGGCGTTTTGCATTGCACCGAAGCAATCAGCCCTGTGGTTCGTCGGCCAGCCAGCCGCCGCCGAGGGCCTTGTACAGGTCCACCTCGCTGACCAGCTGCGCCAGGCGGTCGCCGATCAATTGCTGGCGCGCCGCGAACAGCTGGCGCTGGGCGACCAGCAGGTTGAGGTAGCTGTCCACCCCGCCCCGGTAGCGACGATCGGCGAGCTGGTAGTACTCCTCACTGGCTGCCAGCAGGTTGCGCTGCGCGTTTACCTGATCGCTGAATGTGGCACGCGCGGCCAAGCCGTCGGCCACTTCGCGGAAGCCTACCTGGATGGCCTTCTCGTACTGCGCCACCTGGATGTTCTTCGCCACTTCGGCATAGTCGCGGTTGGCGCGCAGGCGGCCGGCGTTGAAGATCGGCACGCTGATGCTCGGTGTGAAGCTCCAGTAGTCCGCATCCGAGCTGAACAGGTCGGACAGCTCGCCGCTGGCGAAGCCGGCCGCACCGGTCAGCCCGATGCGCGGGAAGAACGCCGCCCGCGCCGCACCGATGTTGGCATTGGCGGCGCGCAGCTGGTGTTCGGCCTGCAGGATGTCCGGGCGATTCCGCAACAGGTCCGAGGGCAGGCCGGCCGGCACTTCGGCCAGCAGGTCGCTCTCCAGGGCAGTCGCCTCCAGCAGCTCTTCGGGCACTGGGCCACCGAGCAGTTGGGTCAGGGCGTTGCGGTCCTGGGCCACCAGGCGGCTGTACACCGATACGGCACCACGGGTGCTTTCTACGGCGGTTTTGGCCTGGCTCAGGTCCAATGCCGAGGCGACGCCCACGTCGAAGCTGCGCTGGGTCAGCGCCAGGCTTTCCTCGTAGGTCTTCAGCGTGTCGCGGGCCACCTGCAGCAGGGCCTGGTCGGCCTGCAGCGCGAGCCAGGCGTTGGCCACCGAGGCCACCAGGCTGATCTTCGCGCTACGCTGCGCCGCCTCGCTGGCGAAGTACTGCTCCAGCGCCTGGTCACGCAGGCTGCGCACCCGGCCGAACAGGTCCAGCTCCCAGGACAGCCCCAGGGTGGCGCTGTACTGGGTGCTGGTGCCGGCGGCCAGCGGATTAACCGTTTCGGGCGTATGGCTGCGGCTCATGGCGGCATCGGCGCTGACACCCGGGAACAGGTCGGCGCGCTGGACACGGTACTGGGCGCGGAACGCCTCGACGTTGAGGGTGGCGATGCGCAAGTCGCGGTTGTTCTCCAGGGCAATGCCGATCAGCTGCTGCAGACGGGCATCGCGGAAGAACCCCTGCCAGCCCAGCTCGGCGGCCGGCACGTTGGCTACCTGGCCGGCGTCGGCCTGCAGCGCGGCCGGGGTCCAGCGCTCCGGCAACCCCGATTCGGGGCGCTGGTAGTCGGGAGCCAGGGAGCAGCCTGCAAGCGCTGCCGCCAGCGCCAGTGTCAATGCGGACTTCTTCATCGTGCCTCTCCGTTGCGCTCAGTCTTGCGCGGGGTCTTGAACAGCGCGGTCACCCCGACAAAGAACAGGGGCACCCAGAAAATCACCAGCACGGTGGCGGTGAGCATCCCGCCGACCACGCCGGTCCCGATGGAATGCGCGCTGCCGGCACCCGCACCCGTGGCCAGGGCCAGCGGCACCACGCCCATGGTGAAGGCCAGCGAGGTCATGACGATCGGACGCAGACGCATGCGGCAGGCTTCCACCGCCGCGTCGACCAGGTCCATGCCCTGATCGTAGAGGTCCTTGGCGAACTCGACGATCAGAATGGCGTTCTTGGCGGTCAGGCCGATGGTGGTCAGCAAGCCCACCTGGAAGAACACGTCGTTGGTCAGGCCGCGTCCCAGGGTGAACAGCACGGCACCGATCAGGCCCAGCGGCACCACCAGCATGACCGCGAACGGGATCGACCAGCTCTCGTACAGGGCGGCCAGGGCCAGGAACACCACCAGCAGCGCCAGGCCGAGCAGGATGGGCAGCTGGCTGCCGGACATGCGCTCTTCGAACGACAGGCCGGTCCAGCTGATGCCGATGCCGTTGGGCAACTGGGCGGCGATCTCCTCGATGGCCGCCATGGCGTCACCGGTGCTGTAGCCCGGCGCGGCGCCGCCCTGGATCTGGATGGATTCCACACCGTTGTAGCGCGACAGCTTCGGCGAGCCGTAGGTCCAGGTACCGGTGGCGAAGGCGCTGAACGGCACCATCTCGCCCTTGTTGTTGCGGATGTACCACTTGTCCAGGTCCTCGGGGTTCATGCGCGCATGCGCCTCACCCTGCATGAACACCTTCTTCACCCGACCGCGGTCGATGAAGTCGTTCACATAGGCCGAACCCCAGGCGATGGACAGGGTGTTGTTGATGTCATTCATCGACAGGCCAAGCACCTGCGCCTTCTCGTCGTCGATGAGGATCTGGTACTGCGGTTCGTCGTTAAGGCCGTTGGGCCGCACACCGACCAGGGCCGGGTGCTGCGCGGCCATGCCGAGCAACTGGTTACGGGCGTTCATCAGCGCCTCGTGGCCGAGACCCGCCATGTCCTGCAGATAGACGTCGAAGCCCGAGGCGTTGCCCAGTTCGATCACCGACGGCGGGACGATGGCGAAGGCCATGGCGTCGCGGTATTGGAAGAAGCGAGCCTGGGCGCGCTGCTGCAGCGCGAACACCGCGTCCTTGGCTTCGGGACGCTTGGCCCAGTCCTTCAGGCCGACGAACATAATGGCGGCGTTCTGGCCCCGTCCGGCGAAGCTGAAGCCTTGCACGCTCATCACGCCTTCCACCGCATCGGCTTCTTCGGTGAGCAGGTAGTCGCGCATCTGGTCGACCATCTTCTCGGTGCGCTCGAAGGACGCACCTACCGGCGCGACCACCTGGACGAACATCACGCCCTGGTCTTCCGGCGGCAGGAACGCGGCCGGCACGCGGAAGAACAGCACGCCCACGGCCACCACGATGGCGACCCAGATACCCAGGAACGACCAGCGGTTGCGCAGCACGCGCCGCACGCCACCCTCGTAGGTGTGCACGCCGTTTTCGAAGGTGCGGTTGAACCAGCCGAAGAAGCCGCGCTTCGCCTCATGATGGCCCTTGGCGATTGGCTTGAGCAGGGTCGCGCAGAGTGCCGGGGTGAAGATCAGCGCCACCAGCACCGACAGCGTCATGGCCGAGGCGATGGTGATGGCGAACTGGCGGTAGATCACGCCCACGGAACCGGCCATGAAAGCCATCGGCACGAACACGGCGGACAGCACGATGCCGATACCCACCAGCGCGCCCTGGATTTGCCCCATGGACTTGCGTGTCGCCTCGCGGGGCGGCAGGCCGTCCTCGACCATCACCCGCTCGACGTTTTCCACTACCACGATGGCGTCGTCCACCAGCAGGCCGATGGCCAGCACCATGGCGAACATGGTCAGGGTGTTGACGCTGTAGCCGAACAGATACAGCACGCCGAAGGTACCCAGCAGGACCACCGGTACCGCCAACGTGGGGATCAGCGTGGCGCGGAAGTTCTGCAGGAACAGGTACATCACCAGGAACACCAGCACGACGGCCTCGAACAGGGTCATCACCACGCTGGAGATGGACGCCGAGATCACCGGGGTGGTGTCGAACGGATACACGACTTCCATGCCTTCAGGCAGGAACGGCTCCAGGCGCGAGATGGTGTCGCGCACCGCTTCGGCGGTGGCCAGGGCGTTGGCGCCGGTGGCCAGGGTAATGGCGATACCCGTGGCCGGCTTGCCGTTGTACTTGGCGGAGATATTCTCACGCATGGCGCCCATTTCGACGCGCGCCACATCGCTCAGCCGCACCTGGGAGCCATCCTGGTTCACCTTGAGCAGGATGTTGCGAAACTCTTCCGGGCTCTGCAGGCGGGTCTTGCCGATGATGGTGGCGGTCAGTTGCTGGCCGGGCACCGCCGGCAGACCACCGAGCTGGCCGGTGGAGACCTGCACGTTCTGCGCCTTGATGGCGTTGCTGACGTCCATGGGCGTCAGCGCGAAGCTCACCAGCTTGGCCGGATCGAGCCAGATACGCATGGAGTAGGAAGAGCCGAACACGGTGAAATCACCCACGCCCGGGGTCCGCGACAGCGGATCCTGGATGTTGGAAATCACGTAGTCGGACAGGTCGATGTTGCTGTAGCGGCCATCGCTGGACACCAGCGCCACCACCATCAGGAAGCCACCAGCCGCCTTGGTGACGCGGATACCCTGCTGCTGCACTTCCATCGGCAGCAGCGGGGTGGCCAGCTGCAGCTTGTTCTGCACCTGAACCTGGGCGATGTTCGGGTCGGTGCCCTGCTCGAAGGTAATCTTGATCGAGCCGGTGCCGTCGTTGTTGGCTTCGGCGGACATGTAGCGCATGCCATCCAGGCCGCTCATCTGCTGTTCGATGACCTGAATGACGGTGTCCTGCACGGTCTGCGCCGAGGCGCCCGGGTAGACGAGACTGATGTTCACCGAGGGCGCGGCGATGCTCGGGTACTGACTGACCGGCAACTGCAGCAGCCCTAGACCGCCGGCGAGCATGACCACCAGGGCGATCACCCAGGCGAAGATTGGGCGGTCAATGAAGAAATTAGGCATGACGAATATCCCTGGGCCGACTTACTGTTGGTTGGCAGTGAGGTTACCGGCCTGCTTGGTCTGCACTGAGATACCGGGCTGGATGTACTGCAGGCCTTCAGTGATCAGCCGGTCGCCCGGCTTGAGACCGGCGCTGACCAGCCAGCGGTTGCCTACGGCACGCTCGGCCTCGACGATGCGCGCCTCGACCTTGCCTTCCATGTTCACCACCATGGCCATCGGGCGACCGCGCGGGTCGCGGGCGATGCCCTGCTGGGGGGCCAGGATGGCGTTTTCCAGCACGCCGCTGACCAGTTCAGCCTTCACGAACATGCCCGGCAGCAGCAGCTTATCCGGGTTGGGGAACAGCGCGCGCAGGGTCACCGAGCCAGTGCTGGCGTCCACGCTGACTTCGGAGAACTCCAGCTTGCCGGTGTGGGCGTAGGTGCTGCCGTCTTCCAGCTTGAGGCTGACCTGGGCAGCGTTCTCGCCGGCCTTCTGCAGGCGGCCAGCGGCCAGATCCTTGCGCAGGCGCAGCAGTTCCGAGCTGGGCTGGGTCACATCGACGTAGATGGGGTCGAGCTGCTGGATAGTGGCCAGCGGCTGGGCCTGACCGTTGCTGACCAGCGCGCCCTCGCTCACCGAGGAGCGACCGATGCGGCCATCGATCGGCGCCAGCACCTTGGTGTAACGCACATTGATGCGCGCCTGCTCGAGGTTGGCCTGGGCCTGCAGGTAGGCGGCACGCGCCTCGTCATGGGCCTGCTGGCTGACCGCCTTGTCCTTGACCAGCGCGGCATAGCGCTCGGCCAGCGAGCGGGTGGAAGCCAGGGTGGCTTCGGCGCTCTTCAGGGTGGCTTCGTACACGGCGGCGTCGATCTGGTACAGCTGCTGGCCGGCCTTGACCTCGCTGCCTTCCTCGAACAGACGCTTCTGGATGATGCCGTTGACCTGCGGACGCACCTCGGCGCTGCGATAGGCGGCGGTACGGCCCGGCAACTCGGTGGTCAGCGCGTAGGGCTTGGCTTCCAGAGTAACAATGCCGACCAGCGGAGCCGGAGCGGCACCGGCTCCCTGGGCGGGCGCCTGTTCCTTGCAGGCAGCCAGCATTGACGCAATGGCGAATACGGGAATCAGAGCCACATGGGCGGGCTTGATCGACATGGACAACCTCGTGAGGGTGGAAAGCGAAGACGCGGGAAGAGAACGGAGGGTCTCCCGCTCTCTGCGGCACGTTGAAATTGACGGCGCAATATACTTACATCCATGATTGTTTGTAAATAAGACTAGTCCTTTCCAAATATTGCCCCGCACGCCTCTGCGCACGCGGAAGGCAGAGCACTTGCGACCATGGCCCGACGCACCCGAGAAGAAGCCCTAGCCACCCGTCAGCAGATCCTGGATGCCGCGGAAATCTGCCTCTACGAGCGGGGGCTTTCGCGTACCTCGATGGCGGATATCGCGCAGGCGGCGAACATCAGCCGCGGCGCCGTGTATTGGCACTTCGAGAACAAGGATCAGGTCTTCCAGGCACTGCTGGAAAATCGCAGCCTGCTGCTCGCCGACCTGGAGGCCACCACCCGCGACCCCGACACCCAGGATCCCCTGGGCCACATTCACCTGTTGCTGACTCGCCTGTTTCAGCTCTCGGCCCGGGACACCCAGTTCCGGCGCCTCAACGAGATCCTGCTGTTTCGCTGCGAGTACACCGATGCAGACTGCAGCCTGGGGCAGTTCCTGCCCGCCGCTGTGCGGGAATGCCACGGCATCATTGCCCAGGCGTTGGCCAATGCCGTCGACAAGGGTCAGCTACCCACCACCCTCGACCTGCCGACCGCGGCGCGTACGCTGCATGCCTGCGTTTCGGGCCTGATTCGCGAATGGCTGCTGTTGCCCGACGGCTACGACCTGCACCAGGAAGCCGAGCGCCTGGCCAGCAGTTGCCTGGACATGCTGCGCCTGAGCCCGGCGCTGCGGCTGACACCCTGAAATGCAAAACGCCGGCGCAAGGCCGGCGTTCTTTGCATCGGGCAGCGCTTACTTGCGCACGCCTTCCACGGTGAGGATCAGCTCGACGTTCTCGCTCTGCGGGCCGAGGTCCATCTTGATGCCGAAGTCTTTCATCTTGATGTTGGCGGTGCCCTCGAAGCCGGCACGGTAACCGCCCCACGGGTCCTTGCCTTCGCCAAGGAACTTGGCGGCGATCACCACCGGCTTGGTCACGCCGTTCAGGGTCAGGTCGCCGGTGATGTTGGCGGTGCCCTCGCCGGTGGATTCCACGCGGGTGGAGGTAAAGGTCGCGGTCGGGTGCTTGTCGACGTTCAGGAAGTCGCCGCTGCGCAGATGCTTGTCACGCTCGGCATGGTTGGTGTCCACGCTGGCGGTCTTCAGGGTCACGTTCACCTTGCTGGCTTCCGGACGGGCTGCGTCGAAGCTGAAGCTACCGTCGAAGTCCTTGAAGGTGCCATAGATCCAGCTGTAGCCAAGGTGGCTGATCTTGAAATTGACGAAAGCGTGCTGGCCCTGCTTGTCGATCGCGTAGTCGGCAGCCATGGCCTGGCCGGCGAACAGGGCGGCGCCCAGGGTCAGTGCGGTGAAGGTCTTCTTCAGCATGGGAAATGCTCCTTGATGAAATATCAGTACTTGGCGCGGCCAAACATGCGCCGCAGGGTGTCGTCACGATCGATGAAGTGGTGCTTGAACGCGGCCAGGGCGTGCAACGCGGCGAGAATCACCAGCGCCCAGGCAGCGTAGAAGTGCACGTCGCCCGCCAGGTCTTCCTGGCGCGGGATACCGGTGACCAACGCCGGCACCTCGAACCAGCCAAACACGCTGATCGGCCGGCCATCGGCCGTGGAAATCAGGTAGCCCGAGAGCATCACCACGAACAGGCCGGCATACAGGGTCAGGTGGCCGGCCGTGCTGGCCAGGCGCACCAGCGGAGTGTGGGTAGGCAGGGCCGCCGGCGGCGGGCTGAGCCAGCGCCAGACCAGTCGCAGCACCATCACCGCCAACAGGATCAGGCCGACACTCTTGTGGATGTCCGGCGCCGTGCGGTACCACTGGCTGTAATAGTTCAGCCCGCGCATCCACAGGCCGAGCGCGAACAGCCCCACCACCGTCAGGGCCACGCCCCAGTGCAGCAGGATGCTGGTCAGGCCGTAATTGCGGGATGAATTTCGCCACTGCATGGCGATCCTCCTTGTTTCTGAATGAACGTAAGACTACCGACAAACCTATCGGGGAAAAGCGAATTTTTTCGCTTCAACCCATCGAACCAGCCGATAAGAACACCGCCCCAGACTTCGTGCTAGGCTCGCCAGGTTTTTTCGCAGGGGGAACCGAACCGATGAGCCTGAACGACCACTGGATGCAACGCGACCTGGCGACCCTCTGGCATCCCTGCACGCAGATGAAGGACCACGAACAGTTGCCGCTGATCCCGATCCGTCGGGGCGAGGGCGTCTGGCTGGAAGATTTCGACGGCAAGCGTTACCTGGACGCAGTCAGCTCCTGGTGGGTCAATGTGTTCGGCCACGCCAACCCGCGCATCGGCGAGCGCATCAAGGCGCAGGTCGACACGTTGGAACACGTGATGCTCGCCGGCTTCAGCCATCAGCCGGTGATCGAGCTGTCCGAGCGTCTGGTGCGCCTGGCGCCTCCCGGCCTGGCGCGGGTGTTCTACGCCGACAACGGCTCCTCGGGCATCGAGGTGGCGCTGAAGATGAGCTTCCACTACTGGCGCAACGCCGGGCAGCCGGGCAAGCAGCGCTTCGTCACCCTGACCAACAGCTACCACGGCGAAACCGTGGCGGCCATGTCGGTGGGTGACGTGGCGCTGTTCACCGAAACCTACCGGCCGCTGCTGCTCGACACCCTCAAGGTGCCCAGCCCGGACTGCTGGCATCGTGCCCCCGGGGTGGACTGGGAAACCCACTCGCGGCAGATGTTCAGTCACATGGAACGCACCCTCGCCGAGCATCACCACGAGATCGCCGCCGTGATCGTCGAGCCGCTGATCCAGGGCGCGGGCGGCATGCGCATGTATCACCCGATCTATCTGACCCTGCTGCGCGAGGCCTGTGACCGCCATGGCGTGCACCTGATCGCCGACGAGATCGCCGTCGGCTTCGGCCGCACCGGCACACTGTTCGCTTGCGAGCAGGCCGGCATCACGCCGGATTTCCTGGTGCTGTCCAAGGCGCTCACCGGCGGCTACCTGCCGATGGCCGCCGTGCTGACCACCGATACGGTGTACCAGGCCTTCTACGACGACTACCCGACCCTGCGCGCCTTCCTGCATTCGCACACCTACACCGGCAACCCGCTGGCCTGCGCCGCCGCGCTGGCCACGCTGGACATCTTCGAGCAGGACAACGTGATCGAGGCCAACCGCGCGCTGGCCGCGCACATGGGCCGCGCCTGCGCGCACCTGGCCGAGCATCCGCAGGTGGGTGAAGTGCGCCAGACCGGTATGGCTCTGGCCATCGAGCTGGTCGCGGACAAAGCCTCGAAGACCCCCTATCCGTGGCAGGAGCGACGCGGCCTGGCGGTTTACCGCCACGCCCTGCAACGCGGCGCGCTGCTGCGCCCCCTGGGCAACGTGGTGTACCTGCTGCCGCCCTATGTGATCACGCCCGAGCAGATCGATTTCCTGGCCGAGGTGGCCGGCGAAGGCATCGACCTGGCCACCCGCACCGCCGTCAGCGTGGCCGTGCCGGCCGGCGCGCCGGCGGAGTTTCGCGATCCGGGGTAGCGGGGGGCGGCGCAAAAGCTCGCGGACAAGTCCGCTCCCACGAAAAGCGATGCGCGGCCCGGACCTGCGGGAGCGAATTCATTCGCGAGCGTTTGGCCGGGCACACCGCAACGGCAACCAAATACAGAGTTGTCCCCGATGGCTGCCCGGGTGCTTTAAGCTTGCCACCTCCCATTGGCTACCCCCGCACCTTCCCATGCGCCTTTCCCGCTTCTTCATTGATGCCCCGCTCTCCCTCGGCCGCCATGAGCTGCCCGAGGCCCAGGCCCACTACATCGGCCGCGTGCTGCGCCTGGCGCCGGGCGCCGCGGTGCAGCTGTTCGACGGCAGTGGCCGGGAGTACCTCGGCGAGCTGGTCGAGGTGGGCAAGAAGAGCGTCAGTGTGGAGCTGCACGAGGCCTTCGACGGACTGGCCGAGCCCGCTCTGCGCATCCACCTGGGCCAGGGCCTTTCCCGGGGAGAGCGCATGGACTGGGCCATCCAGAAGGCCACCGAGCTTGGCGTGGCGGAGATCACCCCGCTGGTCAGCGAGCGCTGCGAGGTGCGCCTGAAGGATGAACGCGCCGACAAGCGCCTGGCCCACTGGCGCCAGATCGCCATCAGCGCCTGCGAGCAGTGCGGCCGTTCCGTGCTGCCGGTGATTCATGCGCCGGTCAGTTTGGACGACTGGCAGCGCCAGGTGCAGGCTGAGCTGAAGCTGGTACTGCACCCGGTAGCCGAGCCGCTGGCCAGCCATGCACGGCCATCCAGCCTGGCCTTCCTCATCGGCCCCGAGGGTGGGCTGTCGGACGCCGAAGTGGAACAGGCAAAACATCACGGCTTCCACGCCGCCCGCCTGGGGCCGCGCGTGCTGCGCACGGAAACCGCGCCGGTGGTGGCGCTCAGCGTGGCGCAGCAGCTGTGGGGGGATTTCTAACGGATCGGACCAACGATCCAATAGAGAACCTGCGGAGCCGATTGTTTGTGGGAGCTGACTCGCCCGCGAGCTTTTCGGGAGGGCGATACCAGAAGATCGCGAATGAATTCGCTCCCACAGGAGGACCGCGCTGGCGTGGCCGACCGGCTCAGATCAACCCGGCGTCCGCCAGCTTCTGTTCCAGGCCTTCCAGGTCGGGGATCTTCACCAGCTCGTCGCCGATGCGTACCGCCGCCAGCTCCAGCGGCGCCAGCGTGCCGACTGCTGCCGGCAGGTCGGCGTCGACCTTGAGCGAGCGCGGGATACCCTGCAGCAGCAGGGCCAGGAACGGCGTGCCGGGGCGGTCGCCGATGGCGTTCAGCACGGCGATGCGCGCGTTGCGGCCAACCTCGGTGCGCGACCCGCTGGCCACCTCGAACGACAGCAGCGGCAGCGTCAGGTTGCGCCAACCGATGTAGCCCAACAGCCAGTCCGGCATGCCGTCGCGTCGTTCCGGTGTCTGATAGGGCACCAGCTCGGCCATGGCCACGTTGGGCAGCAGCAGCGTGCGATCACGCAGCGGCATCAACAGCGCGGTCAGGCTGCTGGCGGTGTTCCGAAGGGCGGGGGTTTGGCTCATGTGCGAATTCCTTTAGGCGTCCCGGGGACGCTCGACCAGGTGCTTCACCAGCGCCGCCGCCAGCTCGCGCGGGCTGCCGCTGAAGTCGCTGTAGCCCCCTTCGCGGAGGCTGTCGGGCATGCTGGAACAGACGCAGCTGTCGCCGCTCTGCGTCCAGATCGGCGCGCCCTGGCGACGCACATAGGCCGCCGAGGCGCTGCCGTCGCTGCCCATGCCACTGAAGGCGATCACGCCGCAGCGCGCGCCGAACTGACCGGCGAGGCTGAGCATCATCTGGTCGATGGACGGGCTGTAAGGCTCCGGCCAGCCGCGTTGGAGCAGCGTCAGACTGCCGTCGGCGGCGAAGCCCAGTTCATTGGCAATCGGCACCACCTGCACCTCGCCGTTGCACAGGGGCCTGCCGGGTTGCAGCTGGCGCACCGTCCATTGGCTATGACGGCCCACCGCCTGCGGCAGACTGGCCTCGAAACCGGCATTGATGTGCTGGGCATACAGGAAGGCCACCGGCAGGCCGGCCGGCAGCGCGTCGAGAAACGCCTTGACCGCCACCGGCCCACCCAGCGAAGCGGCCAGCAGCCAGACTTCGCGGGCCGGCTCGTCCGGCGCCTGAGCCAGGCTCGCCGGCAGGGTCAGCGGCTCGACGGTCTCGTTTTCGCTCAGCAGGCCTTGCAGGCTCGGTCCCACCGCGGCGGCCGGATCGCCTACCAGGCGCTTGAGCTTGCCGAACAGGCTGCGCTCCCAGCGTGGGTAGTGTTCGGAGCTGCGCTCCGGCGCCTTGCCCTCGCCGAACAGCACCGGGACGTCCCCTTCCAGCAGGTCATCGAGCACGGGCAGGTCTTCGCCCTGCGCCAGGTCGACCAGCCAGAGATCGGCGGCACAGTCCTGCAGCTCGTCCGGCGCCATGCCGGCGGGGTCCTGGTTGAACACCACCTGATAGCCACTGCCGGCCAGCGCACGCTGGAGAATGTGACGCTGCAGGGAAGTGTCGGCGAGAATCGCGATTCGGGCGGTCATGGGTGCTGTACCAGAGCGTGGATACGGTCGAGCAGCTGGGCCTCTTGGTAGGGCTTGCCCAGGTAGTCGTTGACGCCGATGGCCATGGCCCGCTCCCGGTGTTTCTCACCGGTGCGCGAGGTGATCATGATGATCGGCAGGTCCGCCAGTTGCGGGTCGTGACGCACCAGGGTGGCCACTTCGAAGCCGTCCATGCGCGGCATCTCGATGTCCAGCAGCATGATGTCCGGTTTGAATTCCTGCAGCTGGGTGATGGCGTCGACGCCGTCCTTGGCGGTGACCACATTCATGCCCTGGCGTTCGAGCAGGCGCGTGGTGACCTTGCGCACGGTGACCGAGTCGTCCACCACCATCACGGTCAGCGCGCGCGCCTCGGCCTCGGCCTCCGGCGCGGCGGGCTCGACGCTCAGTTGCGGCTGGGCGAAGCGGCGCGGCAGCGCCTGCAGCTGGCGCTTGCGCAGCAGGGTCATGAAGTCGAGGATCACCACCACGCGGCCATCGCCGAGGATGGTGGCACCGGAGATACCAGCCACCCGGGCGAACTGCGGGCCGAGGCTCTTCACCACGATTTCTCGCGAGCCGGCCAGGCTGTCCACCTGCACGGCGATGCTGTGGTCCGCCGAGCGCACCAGGATCACCGGCAGCGGCAGGGTCTGCCCCATCAGCTTGGGCTGCTGGCCATTGTTCAGCAGTTCGCCCAGGTAACGCAGCTCGTAGCGCTGCCCGGCGTACTCGAAGCGCGGCGCGTCCGGGCCGTAATAGGCCTCCAGCTCGTAGGGCGAAACGCGCACGATGCCTTCGATATTGCTCAGCGGCACGGCATAGAGATCTTCGCCGGAATGCACCATCAGCGCCCGGTTGACCGACACGGTGAACGGCAGGCGAATGATGAAGCGCGTGCCCTGCCCTTCGCCCGACTCGATGCTCACCGAGCCGCCGAGCTGCTTGATTTCCGAGCTGACCACGTCCAGGCCCACGCCGCGACCGGAGATCTGGGTGATCTTCTCGGCGGTGGAGAAACCGGCCGCCAGGATGAACTGCAGCACCTCGTGGTCGGTAATGTCACTGTCCGCGGCCATCAGCCCGCGTTCGATGGCCTTGCGGCGTACCGCGTCCAGGCGAATGCCGCCGCCGTCGTCCGCCAGGGTCAGCACGATCTCGCCACCCTCGCGGGCGAGGTTGAGGCTGATGGTGCCCTGGTCCGGCTTGCCGGCGGCACGCCGCACCTCGACCGGCTCGATGCCGTGGTCCACGGCATTGCGCAGCATGTGCTCCATGGGCGCGATGATGCGCTCCAGCACGCTGCGGTCCATTTCCCCCTCGGCGTTGCCGACCACCATCTCGACCTGCTTGCCCAGTTCCGCCGACACCTGGCGCACGATGCGCCGCAGACGCGGCACCAGGCGATCGAAGGGCACCATGCGGGTTCGCATCAGGCCTTCCTGCAGTTCGGTGTTGACCCGCGACTGCTGCAGCAGCAGGGTTTCCGCGTCACGGTTCTTGGCTGCCAGGGTTTCCTTGAGGTCCAGCAGGTCGGAGGCCGACTCGAACAGCGCCCGCGACAACTGCTGCAGCTGGGAATGGCGGTCCATCTCCAGTGGGTCGAAGTCCTCGTAGCCGGCACGCTCGGCCTCGGCCTGGTAGCGACTGAGGATCTGCGCCTGGGTTTCGGTGTCCAGGCGGCGCAATTGATCGCGCACCCGTTCGATGGTGGCTTCCATCTCGCCCAGGGTGTAGCCGACATCGTTGACCTGCTGCTCGACCCGGCCGCGGAAGATGGAGGTCTCGCCCGCCAGGTTGACCAGGTCATCCAGTAGTTCCGCCGGCACCTTGACCAGCTCCTGCGGCGCGCGGCGCGCGGCGGCCGCCTCGCGGGCCTCCTCGGCCTGGCGTACGAAGGGCAGCACACGGGCGGGGGACGCGACCGGCTCGACCGGCGCCAGCACCGGTTCCTGCGGCGCGGGGACGGCCAGCGGCGCCGGCGGCGTGACAGGCGCCGGGGCGGCGGGGACCAGATCTTCCTCGCTGAGGATGGCGCGCAAGCCGTCCACTGCCGCTTGCAGGACGGCGAACTCGTTCTGCACGAGTTCGAACAGGCCCTCGGATGGCTCGCCCTGCTGCCGCGCCTCGATCAGGCGCTGCTCCAACTCGTGACTGAGGGTACCGATGTGCGCCTGGCCGGCCAGTCGTGCCCCACCCTTGAGGGTATGCAGGATGCGCAACAAGTCGTCGAAGGGAACCGCCTCGCGCATCGCGTCCCAGTCCTGGATACAGGACTGCAGCGCCTCGATGAGCTCGTCGGCCTCTTCGCGGAAGATTTCCAGAATCTCCTCGTCCACCTCATCGCCGGGCTTCGCCTGCACCACCGGCTCGGCGGCGGCCACGACCGAGGATTCCTCGACCGGCTGCAGGGTAACGCTGAGCGGCTCGCTCAACTGCTCCTCGGGGGCGGCCACGTACTCCTGCAGCGCCGCGATCAGCTCCTCGCCAGCAGGGACCGGAAGACCGTCGCGCACGGCCTCCAGCTGCGTCCTGATATGTGCGTGACTGCGTTCCAGCAGATCGAACAACGGCTCGCCGCTGCGCAGGCGCCCATCGGCCGACTGCCGATAGAGCATTTCCAGCTCATAGCCAAGATCACCGATCGGTTGCACGTCGGCCATCCGCGCGCAGCCCTTGATGGTGTGCAGGTCGCGTTGCAGGGTCTCGATTTCCAGCGCGTTCTGCGGATCGGCGCGCCAGCGCTGCAATGCCTCGCGGGCATCCTCGATGAGTCCGAAGCTCTCTTCGAGGAACAGCGCCATCAGCTCGGGGTCAGCCTGCACATCCAGCGCATCAACTTCGCCCTCGCCCGCCGCAGGCACCTGCAGCTCGATCTCTTCAAGCTCGCCGAAACCCTCCAGATCCAGTGCTTCGGCCGCCTCCAGGGCCGCCCACAGGTCGCCCTCGGGGCTGGCCGTGGTCGGCTCCGCCGCCTGCGGCTCCAGGCTGACGGCACCGGTTTCCCGATAATCCTGCACGGCGCGGATCAGCGAGCTGGCCACCGTCACCGGCTCGCGGGCCTGCAGTTGTTCGATCTGTTGGGCCAGACGGTCATGGCACTTGTGCAGCAGCCAGGCCAGGGTCGGCTCGGCGGTGAAGCGCTGCTGCATCAGGCCTTCGTAAAGGAATTCCAGTTCATGGGCCAAGTCGCCGATCGCGGTAACACCGGTCATGCGTGCACCGCCCTTGAGGGTGTGCAGATCGCGCTGCAGTCCGCCCAGCGCATCCAGGTCCTGCGTATCGGCCAGCCAGTCCTCCAGGGACTGGGCGGCGCTGTCCAGAATGTCGCCCGCTTCGTCGAGGAAGATCTCGACCATCTCCTCGTCCAGCTCGTCGACCGGCTGCGCGGCTGGGCGCCCCGTCTCCGCTGCGTCGGGCGCATCCTCCAGACTGGGAGGCGCCTCCTCCGACGTATCGAACGCCAGTTCGAGCGGTTCCAGTTCGAGCAGGCTGTCGGGCAGCGCATCAATGTCGAACGCCGGCTCATCGAGCAGGGCTGGCGGCGTCAAGACCGCGGCCAACGCGGCGATGCGATCCGGACGCGGGCTGACCTGCAGCGCGGCGGCCACCTGGTCGAGCATCCCGATCAGCGCCTCATGGGCCGCCAGGGCTTCCTCGAAGAAGCGCGCATCGGTGGCCAGGCCTTGGTCCGCCACGGCGGCATACACTTGCGACACCGCCTCGCAAAGCTCGGCCAGCGGCGCCAGCTTGGCCTGCCGGGCGCCCTGCCAGAGTGCTTCCACGGCGGCCCGCAGATCACCCAGCGGGCTGGGTGCCTGCGGCTGGTCGCGCCAGCCGGCCAGCAGCTCTTCGCTGTCCAGCAGGGTGTCGATGTGGTTGCCCAGATGCCGCCCGAGCAGCTCCGACGCATGGGGTTCGCTGCTGGTGCGCTTGGCCTCGGCCTGGTTCAGGCGTTCCTTCTGCAGGCTCTGCACGGCGACCTGGAACGCCTCGGTGCCCGGCAGCGGCGCGTGCGGCGTGCTGTCAAGCTGCGCCAGGCCCTGCTGCAACAGCTCGCGGGCCTGGGCGAGCAGCCCGGCCAGTTCGCGATCGACCGGAATCTGGTGGTTGTGGAATTCCTTGACCAGCCGCTCCAGCGGCATGGCGACCTCGGCCATCGGCAGGATGCCGGCCATGTGCGCGCTGCCCTTGAGGGTATGCAGCGCCCGCTGCAGACGGTCGTTGACCGGCTGCGGCAGGATCTGCGCACACTCCGCCAGGAACTGGTCAAGCGTCTCCAGGTGGCTCTCCGCCTCGTTGCGGAAGATATCCAGTAACTGCGGGTCCAGGCCGCTGGCATCGGCGGCGTCATCCACCGCCACTGCGCGAGGGAGGGACGGCGCAGGCTGCTGGCCGCGGGACAGCGCATGGGCTGCGGCAGCCAGGCGGTCGACATCATCGCGCTGACGCTGCGCCTTGGCAGCGAACTCGTCGACCAGCTCGGGCAGCAGTCCCACCACCTCGCCGACCAGCTCGTGCACCGCCGGACCAGCCTCGATGCTGCGGTCCAGCAGGCGATTGAAGAGGTTCTCCACCGCCCAGGCCAGTTCGCCGATGATCAGCGCGCGCACCATGCGACCGCTGCCCTTGAGGGTGTGGAAGGCGCGCCGGACTTCGCTCAGCGCTTCACGGTTGTCGTTGTTGGCGCGCCATTGCGGCAGGAACTGGTTGATGGTGTCGAGTACCTCGCCAGCTTCCTCGATGAACACCTCGAGCAGCTCTTCGTCCACCGGCTCCTCGTCGGCAGGCGGCGGCAGGAGGCTGGGCGGAGCATCCTGGGCGGGCGGATTGATGGCCTGCACCGGCGCGGCCAGCACATCGGCCACCGTCAGCACCGGCGCGGGTTCAGGCTCGGGTTTCGCGGCCAGCGGTTCGGCCGGAGGCGTCAGGCCCTCGGCATCCAGCTCCAGCAGTTCGAACATAGACGGCGCGGGCGTGTGCGGCGCGGCCTCCTGCTCAGGGGCGAACAGATCGTCGACGAAATCCGCCAGCGTGGCCGGCGCGGCAACAGGCGGCTGTTCCATCTGCGGCTCGCGCATGTCGTCGGCCAGCCAGTCCAGCACCGGCTCGGCCGGAACAGCAGCCTCCTCGGCCGGCAGCGCGCGGGGCGCATAGCCCAGGCTGCACAGGCTTTCCTCGGCCACGTCGAGAATGACTTCGCCCTGGCTGGCATGGTCCTCGCTGAGGCGTTCCAGGTAGTACTCGACGCCGGTGATGGCGTCGGCCAAGGTATCCAGGTGCTGCCAGTCCGGCACTGCACGGGGCTCCAGCAGACGCTCGCAGATGTAACGCCGGCAGGCTTCAAGCAACTCGGCGGCGCGCTGCAGCGGAATCATGCCCAGTCCGCCGCGCACCTGGGTGAGCAGCTCCGGGACCCGGGCCAGATGTTCGTGGTTCCACTGCGAGGCGATGAACTCGATGATGGCGTCCTTGGCCTGTTCGAGACCGGTACGCGCCTCACGGATCACCAACTGGTGGATCTGCGTCACATCAGTGGTGGGCAGGCGGCTCTGCTCGCTCTGGCTGTCGTTATCCATGCCGGCGATGCCGGACAGGGTCGCCTCGACATACAGCAGCGCGCCGGCGATATCCATCAGCGCGCCATCATCGGCGGTCTTTTCGCCGTCGAGCAGCAGCTGCACGGTGTTCAGCTGGTCGAGAATGGCCTTGCGCGGCTGGGCGAAACCCAGCACCGCCAGGGTGTCGGCGATCTGCTTGAGGGGTGTCTGCAGGCCGCTCAGCTCGGCCAGGTTCTGCCGGTCGCTGCGCACGAACAGGTCCAGGCTGTCCTTGATACGCACCAGCTCTTCGCACAGGGCCGCCACCACCGAGCGGATCGCACCGCGGTCCGGGCCGACCAGTTGGCCGCGCTCGGCACCCGACACCGCTTCTCCCGGAAGCGCCTGGTCGAGGCGGAAACGGGCCTTCAGCTCGGCAATGCGCGGCGTTTCAAAGCTCGCCTTGGCCAGGTGGAACAGCAGGTTCTTGGTCAGCTCCAGCGGCGCGGCATGGTTGAAGCCGGCGGCCCCCTCGCTCACCAGCCGCTTGAGCTCCTTGTCCAGCTGCTGCAACAGCACATGCACGGAGGGGCCGGAGGGCACGCTGCCACTGACCAGCCCTTCGACCACGCCGGCGGCAATTTCCCACAGCGGCTCCAGGGGCGACTCGCGGCCCAAATCAGCGAGCTTCAGGTAGACCTTTTCCAGCTGGGCCAGATTCTTGGCCGACTCCTGCCCGCGCAGCAGGCCCACCATCGCCACCTGCTGCAACTGGCGCAGCTTGCGCAGCAACTGGGGGAATTCGGGGGTATTCAGCAGCGCCAGGGACTCACGCGACAAGGCCGGAATCGGCGCGGACAGGTCCGGCGCGAACAGGCTGGTTTCCGGCAGGGGCTGCTCGCCGCGCGCACTGCGCAGTTCGTTGAGCAGCGGCAACAGCAGCAGCGGCAGATCGGTGCGCGTGCTGTGCACGCGATCCAGGTACACCGGCAGCTGCAGGATGGCCTGCATGAGGATCTGCAGCGCCTCGCTCTGGTCGGCGACACGGTTCTCCAGCAGCGCCTGGGCCAGCCGCTCCATCTCCTCGGCGAGCAGAGCGGCACCGTAGAACTCCACCATCTGCAGGGTGCCGTGGACCTGGTGGACATAGGTCAGGCAGAAGCTCAGGCGTGTGCTGTCCTCGCGGTTCTCGACGAACGCTTCCAGGGCCTGGCGCGCCTGGTTGAGCGTCTCGGCGATTTCGCCCTTGACCCATTCCAGGGCGACATAGTCGTGCCGATCCCCCATAGCCACTCCAGTCATTCGCGTATCCGGGTAAAGGCCAGAACCCGCTCATCGGCCACCGGCTGCAGCGCCGGATGCTGCCAGCCGGTCATCTCGCCGACACCAAGCACCAGCAGCCCACCCGGGGCAAGGCGCTCGGCCAGGCCATTGAGGATGTCGCGCCGCCGCCAGCGGCGGAAATAGATCAGCAGGTTCTGACAGAAAATCACGTCCAGGCTGCTCCACGGCGCCTTGTCCAGGTCCAGCACATTGAGCCGGGCGCAGCACACGCGCGCCGCCAGCTCCGGTGTCACGCGCCAGCCATCCGCCTCGTTGCGCAGATAGCGCTCGCGGCGTTCGGTATCCAGCGCTTCCAGCCGTCGCGCGTCATAACGCGCGTCACGGGCCTGGTTCAACGCGCCCTGGCTGATATCCGTGGCGATCACACCGAACTCCGTTCGCCGGGCAGCGCGACGCTGCACTTCGGCTGCGGAGATGGCCAGCGAATAGGCTTCCTCGCCACTGGCGCATCCCACGCTCCACAGCATCCAGGGCCGTCCGTTGTCTTCCTGCAGGCGCCGGCTCAGATACCCCTCCATCACTGCGAAGGAAGGGGCATGACGGTAGAAGCGGGTTTCCTGCACGGTCAGTCGGTCCAGCAGGGTCGCCCATTCCAGGGCGCCTCGCGGCCCCTCGGCAACCCGACGCAGATAGGCCTGGTAATCCTCCAGACCCAGCTCGCGCATGCGCTGGCCAAGCCGGGTCTGCAGGAAGACGCGCCGCCGCTCGCCGAGCACCTGACCGGTGCGTTCCTCGATCAGCGCGCTCCAGGCGCGAAATTCCGCAGTAGTCATGTCGGCCAGGGGTTTCAAGGCCCAGACGCCGCTTGGCTGCATGCCGTGCCCCTCGCTCATGACTCATGATCGGCGTCCCTTGCGAAACGCCGCCCCCTGTCAGGCCTCGTCGCGCGCCGCCGGCAGCTTGAAGCCGGACACCGAGTTGCGCATCTCGTTGGCCAGCTTGGCCAGGTTGCCGATGCTGCGCGCCGTGGCGGTGGTACCGGTGGAGGTCTGCGAGGTGATCTCCTGGATCACGTTCATGGTGCTGGAGATATGGCCGGCGGAAGAGGCCTGCTGGCGCGCCGCGTTGGAGATGTTCTGGATCAGCGCGGCGAGGGTCTTGGATACCTTTTCGATCTCTTCCAGCGACACCCCGGCGTCCTGGGCCAGGCGTGCACCGCGCACCACCTCGGAGGTGGTCTGCTCCATGGAGATCACCGCTTCGTTGGTGTCGGTCTGGATCGCCTTCACCAGCGTTTCGATCTGCTTGGTCGCCGCCGAGGAACGTTCCGCCAAGCGCTGTACTTCGTCGGCTACCACCGCGAAGCCGCGGCCGGCGTCGCCGGCCATGGAGGCCTGGATGGCGGCGTTCAGGGCGAGGATGTTGGTCTGGTCGGCAATGTCGTTGATCAGGCTGACGATGTCGCCGATCTCCTGGGACGATTCACCCAGGCGCTTGATGCGCTTGGCGGTGTCCTGGATCTGCTCGCGGATGCTGTCCATGCCGGTGATGGTGTTGTGCACCACCTCGTTGCCCTTGTTGGCGATGGCCACGGAACGCTCGGCCACCGCGGTGGACTCGGCGGCGTTCGCCGACACCTGGTCAATGGACACGGCCATTTCGTTGATGGCCGCCGATGCGCCGGCGATTTCCTGGGCTTGGTGTTCGGACGCCTCGGCCAGGTGCATGGCGGTCGCCTGGGTTTCCTGGGCGGCGGCGGACACCTGCACGGCGGTCTGGTTGATCGCGCGCACCAGATCACGCATCTGGTCGATGGAAAAGTTGATCGAGTCGGCGATGGCGCCGGTGAAGTCCTCGGTCACGGTGGCTGTCACCGTCAGGTCACCGTCGGCCAGGTCGGCAATTTCGTCGAGCAGTCGCAGAATGGCGGTCTGGTTACGCTCGTTCTTCTCGGCGGTTTCCTGCAGGCGGCGGCGGGTGTCCTGCACCATCACCATGCCGATCAGGATCACGGCCGCCAGCGCCAGGGCGCCCAGCAGGTAGGTGGCCAGGGTGTTCAGATAACGACCGTTGGCGAGTTCGTCGAAGCCGGCGGCCAGGTCGGAGGCCTTGTCCAGCAGGGTCTGCGAGATGCTGAAGATGTTGCCGGCCGATTCCCGCACCTGGAACAGCTCGGGCGAGGTTTCCAGGATCTCGTCCACCGAGCCGGAAACGAACTCGAACAGCTCGGCGATCTCTGCCAGACGCTCACGGGCTTCCGGCTCGGAGACCCGGCTGATCTCCATGGCACGGTTGCCTTCCAGCATGGCATTGAGCACCCGGCCGAACAGGCTGGCGTCGCGACCGAACATGTCGGCCGCCTGTACCGAGTCCTCGTCGCCGGCCAGCACCTTGTTGACCGCACCGAGGATCCGTTCGGCCAGCAGCGACTGCCGCTGGGCGACCGACACCTGAGCGGCGGGCGCATCGCTCTGCAGCAGGATGTCCACCACTTCCTCGTACTCGACCTGCAGCTGCGGAATGGTTTCCGACAGGGTGGCGGCCACCTGGTGCAAGGACAATACGGTCTGTTCGCTGGCCAGGATCACGTCGGTGTCGCGACGCAGGCGGTTCCAGTCCTTTTCCACCGCATCCATCTGCGGGGCGACTTCGAAGGACACCATTGGCAGGCCGGTGTCCGGGTTGCCCTTGGTCAGGTAGCCCCAGCGGCGATCGAAGTCGTTGCGGGCGTCCTTGAGCAGGGCGAACGCCTCGGCCTTGCCCGCCGCCGCTTCGGTGGCGTTCTTGGCGATACGCTGGGAGAGCACGCGCAGCTCACCCGCGTGGGTGATGTACTCGGTGTCGTAGCCAGACTGCACGTTCAGGTAGGTGAAGTTGGCGAACAGCAGCACGATGGAGACGATCAGGCCGACGAACAGGCCGGCGATCAGCGAGCTGCTGCGCATGCCCGAAAAGAGATTTCCCGCGTTGTTTTTCTTCATGAATGGCCCCCGCCTGGACCCACCGCTATTCCCATTTGAAGCCAACGGACCGGATACCGGCCCACCAATAAATTCGTGTCACACCGCGACGTCGAGGAAGTCCTCGTGCTGCGCCAGTCGCTGCGGACTGAACACCAGCCAGGGCTGCGCGCGATTGAATACGCCATAAATGAAGGGCTGGATGGCCGCTTCCAGGGGCGGCACCTGCTCGGAGAAGGTCTCGACCGGGAAGTGCTGCATGCCGAACACTTCATCCACGACCAGGCCGGAAAACACGTCCTGATGCTCCACCACCAGCACCCGGCGCTGCTTGCGCTGGGCGCTCAGTTCCTCGCCGAAGAAACCGCACAGATCGATCAGCGGCAACAGGCGCCCGCGTACGTTGGCCACTCCCCTGACCCAGGGCTTCACCCCGGGCAACTGGGTGTGGCGCGGCTCGTGCAGGATTTCCCCCACCTCACCCATGGGCGAGACGAACAACCGCTCGCCCATGCGAAAACCGATCCCACTCCAGGTCTGCTGGGTTTCCTGCTGGGCCGGCAAGCCGGCCGCGAGCGTACGGCAGCGCTGATCGATGCCGAGAAGGAGATCGAAGGGAGTCGGTTGTCCGGACATGCCTGCCCTGCCGTGCCGGGAGTCGATGAGTTCGGTGCGGACGGCGTCAGCCGGCCAGCACCGCGTTCAGCGTCTTGAGCAGGGTTGCCTCGTCCACCGGCTTGGTCAGGTAGTCGCGCGCACCCTGGCGCTTGCCCCAGACCTTATCGGTTTCCTGATCCTTGGTGGTGACGATGATCACCGGAATGTGACTGGTTTCCTCGTCCTTGGTCAGTTGGCGGGTGGCCTGGAAGCCATTCAGCCCCGGCATGACCACATCCATCAGCACGGCGTCGGGCTTTTCCTGGCGGGCCAGGGCCACGCCATCGGCGCCGTTCTCGGCCTTGAGCACCTGATGCCCATTCTTTTCGAGCATCTCGGTCAGCTTGTACATCTCGGTCGGAGAGTCATCAACAATCAGAATGCGAGCCATGGTGTTCCCCATACGAAATAACTACGGTCCGTCGCAGGACTCAGGATACCTGTTCACTCGGCACGAACTCCGGCACGTGGGCCTTGATCGCACCCAGCAACTCTTCCTTGCTGAACGGTTTGGTGAGGTATTGATCCGAGCCGACGATCCGCCCCTTCGCCTTGTCGAACAGGCCGTCCTTGGACGAGAGCATGATCACCGGCGTGGATTTGAAGGCGCTGTTGTTCTTGATCAGCGCACAGGTCTGATAGCCGTCCAGACGCGGCATCATGATGTCGACAAAGATGATGTTCGGGTGGGTGTCGGCAATCTTGGCCAGGGCATCAAAACCGTCCACAGCGGTGATGACCTCGCAACCGACCTTCTTCAGCAGGGTTTCCGCGGTGCGGCGAATCGTCTTCGAGTCGTCGATCACCATCACTTTCAAACTGCCGGAATGCTGTTCCATTATCGCCCTACCATTGCCTCGGTGAGTCGTTATCGTTGCGCTTCGCCTGCGCCTGAGACCGGTCTACGACAGGGCTTCTACCCTGCCGCCGGCCTTTGTAGCACAGGACCCGGACGGCAATCCACAGAGCAGATCACCCTGCGGATTCAACCTTGACCGAGGGCAACTCCGGCGCCACCCTTGACGCCCTTGCGCCGGTCACCCCGTTGGCGACCGGCCGTCACGCTGCAGAGGAACCCTAATGAGCACTCGTCTCGGGATCGTCATGGACCCCATCGCGTCCATCACCTTCAAGAAGGACAGCTCCCTGGCCATGTTGCTGGCTGCCCAGTCGCGCGGCTGGACGCTGTTCTACATGGAGCAGCAGGATCTGTATCAGCGCGGCAGCCAGGCCCGCGCCCGGGTGCGGCCACTGCGCGTGTTCAACGACCCGCAACGCTGGCACGAACTGGATGCCGAGCAGGACATCGCGCTCAACGAGCTCGATGTGATCCTGATGCGCAAGGACCCGCCCTTCAACAGCGAATACGTGTACGCCACCTACCTGCTGGAACTGGCCGAGAAAGCCGGCAGCCTGGTGGTCAACAGCCCGCGCAGCCTGCGCGACTGCAACGAGAAGTTCTTTGCCACCCAGTTCCCGCAATGCACGCCGCCGACCCTGGTGAGCCGGCGCGCGGACATTCTGCGAGAGTTCGCCCGCGAGCACCGTGACGTCATCCTCAAACCGCTGGACGAGATGGGCGGCGCCTCGATCTTCCGGCACCGCGAGGGCGACCCGAACCTGTCGGTGATCCTCGAGGTGCTCACCGAGCATGGCAGCCGGCAGATCATGGCGCAGCGCTACATTCCCGAAATCAAGGATGGCGACAAGCGCATCCTGATGATCGACGGCGAGCCGGTGCCCTATTGCCTGGCGCGCATCCCGGCGCAGGGCGAGACGCGGGGCAATCTGGCCGCCGGCGGCCGAGGCGAACCGCGTCCGCTGACCGAGCGCGACCGCGAGATTGCCGCCCTGGTCGGCCCCGAACTGCGCAAGCGCGGCCTGCTGTTCGTCGGCCTGGACGTGATCGGCGACTACCTCACAGAAATCAACGTGACCAGCCCGACCTGCATCCGCGAGATCGACGCGGCCTACGACACGCGCATCGGCGAGCGCCTGATGGACGCCATCGCCAGCCGTCTGGGTCGCGGCTGAGCGGACAACGGCCACTGACCGGAAGCGCTGCCTGGTTCATGGACTTTTGGACCATCACTGGGCAGACTTCCGGGGTTTCCACGGCGCCGCTTACTCAATGACCGCAGCCATCACCCCCACCCTCGAACCGCCTCGAGTTCGCCCCGCCGACCGACTGGGCTTCACCCTGTTCCTGGCGGTGGCGCTGCACGTCGCGCTGATCTTCGGCCTGGGCTTCACGCTGGCCAAGCCCAGCGAAGTCAGTAAATCGCTGGAAATCACCCTGTCCACTTTCAAGAGCGAGGAGGCCCCGAAACAGGCCGACTTCCTTGCCCAGGACAACCAGCAGGGCAGCGGCACGCTGGAACACAAGGCGGCGCCCAAGACCACCGAGATCGCGCCGTTCCAGGACACCGAGATCAACAAGGTCACTCCGCCGCCCGCCGCGCCGCCGGAAGTGCCGCGCGAGGCGCCCAAGGCCGCCGTGGCTACCCGCGCGCCCCAGCGGGAGAAGACCCCGGTGCAGGCCGAACTGCAGAAGACCGAGCAGCGCCGCCCGGCACCGGAATTCGACAGCTCGCAGCTGTCCGCCGAGATCGCCAGCCTGGAGGCCGATCTGGCGCTGGAACAGCAACGCTACGCCAAGCGGCCGAAAATCCACCGCCTGAACGCCGCCTCGACCATGCGCGACAAGGGCGCCTGGTACAAGGACGAGTGGCGCCGCAAGGTGGAACGCATCGGCAACCTCAACTATCCCGACGAGGCGCGCCGCCAGCAGCTGTACGGCAGCCTGCGCCTGCTGGTGTCGATCCGCCGCGACGGCTCGCTGTACGAGGTACAGGTGCTGGAATCCTCCGGCCAGCCAGTGCTCGACCAGGCCGCCATGCGCATCGTCCACCTGGCCGCCCCGTACGCACCCTTCACTGGCGATCTGGCCGAGTTCGATCGCCTGGAGATCATCCGCACCTGGCGCTTCGAACGCGGCGATCGGCTCTCCAGCCAGTAGCCCGCCCCCAGCAGGGCATCCCGCCACGCCCGCTTTCGCGGGGCGGTTCCAGCCGCGATGCCTTTTCGCTTTTCGCCATGCTTGCCGCCCCTGCCGCGAAGGCCGACACTTACGGCCATGAACACCACCGATACCTACCTGAAGAATCAGTTGCTGATCGCCATGCCGCATCTGGCCGACCCGAACTTCGCCCAGACGCTGATCTACCTGGTCGAGCACAACGAGCATGGCGCCATGGGACTGGTCATCAACCGTCCCAGCGGCCTTGAGCTGGCCGATATCATCGAGCAGCTGCGCCCCGAACAACCCCCGGCACCGGACAGTTACGAGCAGCCGGTATTCAGCGGCGGCCCGGTGCAGACCGACCGTGGTTTCGTGCTGCACGACAGCGGCTGGCAGTACCAGGCCACCCTTGATCTTGGCGAACTGGCGCTGTCCACCTCGCTGGATGTGCTCTACGCCATTGCCGATGGCCATGGCCCGCGCCGCAGCCTGATCACCCTTGGCTACGCTGGCTGGGACGCCGGCCAGCTGGAGACCGAGATCACCGAGAACGCCTGGCTGCACTGCCCGTGCGACGCGCGCCTGCTGTTCGAGCTGCCGGCCGAGCAGCGTCTTGCTGCGGCGGCCGCCTCGCTGGGCATCGACCTCAACCTGCTGAGCAGCCAGGCGGGGCACGCATGAGCGAGAACCTGCGGCTGGTCATGGGCTTCGATTACGGCACCAAGCAGATCGGCGTGGCGGTGGGCCAGGCCATCACCGGCCAGGCCCGCGAACTCTGCGTACTCAAGGCACAGAACGGCGTGCCCGACTGGACGCGCGTCGAGGCGCTGATCAAGGAATGGCAACCCGATGCCATCGTGGTCGGCCTGCCGCTGAACATGGACGGCACGCCCAGCGACATGAGCGAACGCGCCGAGAAGTTCGCCCGCCGCCTGCACGGCCGCTTCAACCTGCCGGTACATACCCACGATGAACGCCTGACCACCTTCGAGGCCAAGGGCCAGCGCCTGCGCGAGGGCCAGCGCGGTGGCTACCGGGATCGCCCGGTGGACGCCCTGGCCGCCGCCCTGCTGCTGGAAGGCTGGCTCGAAGCCCGGGGATAACTCTTCTCGGCCTGCGGGCCGCCTTCAAGGAGCGACCATGACCCTTCCGAATCCCGCCGAACTGCTGCCGCGCATGGCCCGCGACCTGCGCGCCCACCTCGCCGCACGGCAGATCAGCGAACCCCGCTTCATCGGCATCCAGACCGGCGGCCTGTGGGTCGCCCAGGCGCTGCTCGACGAACTCGGCGAACCCGGCCCGCTGGGCGCGCTGAACGTGTCCTTCTACCGCGACGACTTCAGCCGCACCGGCCTGCATCCCCAGGTGGGCCCCTCCAACCTGCCGTTCGAGATAGAGGGCCAGCACCTGGTGCTGATCGACGACGTGCTGATGAGCGGCCGCACCGTGCGCGCCGCGCTCAACGAGCTGTTCGACTATGGCCGCCCGGCCAGCGTGACCCTGGTCTGCCTGCTCGACCTGGACGCCCGCGAGCTGCCGATCCGTGCGGATGTGCTCGGCGCCACCCTGTCGCTGGCCCCCGATGAGCGCGTAAAATTGCTCGGCCCCGCGCCGCTCGTCCTCGAGCGACAGATGCTTGCATCCCACTGAGACCCCGAACGATGCCGACCGCCGCTATCAAGCGCCCGCTGCAGCTCAATGACCTTGGGCAGCTGCGCCATTTCCTGTCCCTCGACGGCCTGTCCGGCGAGCTGCTCACCGAGATCCTCGACACCGCCGATTCCTTCCTGGAAGTCGGCGCCCGCGCGGTGAAGAAGGTCCCGCTGCTGCGCGGCCGCACCGTGTGCAACGTGTTCTTCGAGAACTCCACGCGCACGCGCACCACCTTCGAACTGGCTGCCCAGCGGCTGTCGGCCGACGTCATCACCCTGAACGTCTCCACCTCCTCGACCAGCAAGGGCGAGACGCTGTTCGACACCCTGCGCAACCTGGAAGCCATGGCCGCCGACATGTTCGTGGTGCGCCATGCCGATTCCGGTGCCGCGCACTTCATCGCCGAACACGTCTGCCCCGAGGTGGCGATCATCAACGGCGGCGATGGCCGCCACGCGCACCCGACCCAGGGCATGCTCGACATGCTGACCATCCGCCGCCACAAGGGCGACTTCGCCAACCTCTCGGTGGCCATCGTCGGCGACATCCTGCACTCGCGGGTGGCGCGCTCCGACATGCTCGCCCTGCGCGCCCTGGGCTGTCAGGACATCCGCGTGATCGGCCCGCGCACCCTGTTGCCCATCGGCCTGGAGGAAAACTACGGCGTGCGGGTGTTCACCAGCCTGAGCGAAGGGCTGAAGGATGTCGACGTGGTGATCATGCTGCGCCTGCAGCGCGAGCGCATGCAGGGCGGCCTGCTGCCCAGCGAGGGCGAGTTCTACCGCCTGTACGGCCTGAGCACCCAGCGTCTGGCGCTGGCCAAGCCGGATGCCATCGTCATGCACCCGGGGCCGATCAACCGCGGCGTGGAGATCGAATCCGCCGTGGCCGACGGCGCCCAGTCGGTGATCCTCAACCAGGTCACCTACGGCATCGCCATCCGCATGGCGGTCATGTCCATGGCGATGAGCGGCCAGGCCGCCCAGCGCCAGCTCGAATCCGAAACCGCTTCCGAGGAGCAGAACTGATGTCCTCCACCCGTATCCTCGGTGCTCGCGTCATCGACCCGGCCAGCGGCCTGGACCGGGTCACCGACCTCTATCTGGATGCCACCAAGATCGTCGCCATCGGCGAGGCGCCGGCCGGTTTCACAGCCAGCCAGACCCTGGATGCCAGCGGACTGATCGCCGCGCCGGGCCTGGTCGACCTGTCCGTAGCCCTGCGCGAGCCGGGCTACGGTCGCAAGGGCAACATCGCCAGCGAGACCCTGGCCGCCGCCGCCGGGGGCGTCACCAGCCTGTGCTGCCCGCCGCTGACCCGCCCGGTGATGGATACCGCCGCGGTGGTCGACCTGGTGCTGGAGCGCGCCCAGGAAGCCGGTCACGCCAAGGTGTTCCCCATCGGCGCCCTGACCAAGGGCCTGGGCGGCGAGCAGCTGGCCGAGCTGGTCACCCTGCGCGACGCCGGTTGCGTGGCCTTCGGCGATGGCCTGACCGACATGCCCAACACCCGCAACCTGCGTCGGGCCATGGAATATGCCGCCACCTTCGACCTGACCCTGGTGCTGCACAGCCAGGATGCCGCGCTGGCCGAAGGCGGCCTGGCCCACGAAGGCCCGACCGCCAGCTTCCTCGGCCTGGCCGGCATTCCGGAAAGCGCCGAAACCGTTGCCCTGTCCCGCCAGTTGCTGCTGGTGGAACAGTCCGGCGTGCGCGCGCACTTCACCCAGCTGACCAGTGCCCGGGGCGTGGAAATGATCGCGCAGGCCCAGGCCCGCGGCCTGCCGGTGAGCGCCGACGTGGCGCTGTACCAGCTGATCCTCACCGACGAGGCGCTGGCCGGCTTCTCCAGCCTCTACCATGTGCAGCCGCCGCTGCGCTCGCGCGCCGACCGCGACGCCCTGCGCGAGGCGGTGAAAAGCGGTGTGGTGCAGGCGATTGCCAGTCATCACCAGTCCCACGATCTGGACGCCAAGCTGGCGCCCTTCGCCGCCACCGAGCCGGGCATCAGCAGCGTGGAATTACTGCTGCCGCTGGCCATGACGCTGGTGGAGGACGGCCTGCTGGATCTGCCGACCCTGCTGGATCGCCTGAGCTGGGGCCCGGCGCGGGCGCTGCAGCTGCCCGCCGGCCGCTTGGCTGTGGGCGCCCCGGCCGACCTGCTGCTGTTCGATCCGGCCAGCAGCACGCTGGCCGGTGAAAGCTGGTACTCCAAGGGGCAAAACTGCCCGTTCTTCGGCCACTGCCTGCCCGGCAAGGTGCGCTACACCCTGATGGACGGGCGGATCAGCTACCAGGGTTGAGTCAGGTGCCCCCCCCTGTGGGAGCGAATTCATTCGCGAGCTTTCAGGCCACACCCGGAAGCTCGCGGACAAAACCGCTCCCACAGTACGGGCGTTGGGTTTCAGCCCCACAGCCGATTGCGTTCGGAAATCTGCTGGTTCAGTGTCCAGAAGTCGTAGAGCACCCCAATCAGGAAAAAGCCACCGGTCAGCAGATAGAGCAGGCCGGTGATCCACTTGCCCTGGTACATCCGGTGCACGCCGAACACGCCGAGGAAGGTCAGCAGGATCCAGGCGATGTTGTAGTCCAGCCGCCCGGAGTTGAAGCGCAGGTCCGCCTGGCGATCCATCGAAGGGATCAGGAACAGGTCGATGATCCAGCCGACGAACAGCAGGCCAAGGGTGAAGAACCAGATCGTCCCGGTGATCGGCTTGCCGTAATAGAAGCGGTGCGAGCCGAGGAAGCCAAAGATCCAGAGCAGATAACCGATGACCTTGCTGTGGGTGTCGTGATAGCGCATGGGCGTGTCCCCTGACGGAATGGATCGGGCTCAGCCTAACCCATCGGCGCGCACGTTGCGCCCTCAGCGCGCCAACGGCAGCTGGACGACATTGCCGTACTGCGGCGCCGGCGCGCAGCGCTGCAGGGAGCGCAACAGCTCCTCGACCTCCTCCCGCTGCTGCGCCAGTTGCTCGGCATAGCGGCCCAGCATCTGCCCGCGCGTGCGGGCCTGACGGCTGGCCTGGGCCAGGGCGCGCATTTCCAGCAGCTGTTGTTCGAGCAGCTGCTTGCGCTCCTGATTGAACTGCAGCAGCGGCAACAGCACCTCGGCTTCCCAGCGCTCGATGGCGCCTCGCAGGCGCCGATGCAGATCGACCACCGACTGCGCCAGGGTGCCCAGGAAGCGACGGGTCAGACTGTGCTGCTCGGTCAACAGCGTGCTGGGCCGCAGGCGAAAATGGTCGGCCCGCAGCCGCAGTTGCTGCAGCTCACGGGCAAAGGCCTCCAGTTCCAGACGCGGCGCATCCACCGCCATCAGCGGGTACGCCTCGTTATGCCGGCGATAGATGGCCGCCACGGTGCGGTCCGCCATGGCAGCCTCGTTGCGCAGGTGGTCCAGGTCGGACTCCAGCAGGCTGAAGAAGCCCACGATGCCCTGGTTGATGCCCAGTGTTGTCCAGCTGCCCAACAGGCGCTCGCGCACCGCCAGCAAATGCTGCTCCAGCCGCTCGGGACCGATGGCCTGACGCAACAGCTCGGCCTGCCGGCGCAACAGGTTCTGCTGACCGCGCAGGGCAATCAGCCCCTTGTGGTGTTCGGCATGCTCGGCGCGCGCCCGCTCACCCAGCTCGGCGAGCACCGCGTCCTGGTCACGCTCCTGCGCCGCCAGCTGCCGCTGCTGGTCAGCCACCCGTGCAATGCGCTGCGCCAGCAGCGCCTCGCTGGCCACCAGCATCTCGCGCAGCGGCGCCACCACCTGCTCGTCGACCAGCCGCCCCCGGTCGGCAACCAGGCGCTCGTCCAGCAGCGACTCCAGTTCGGCAAAGCGGCTGCGCGCCAGCAAACGGGCATCGTTGCGCACCCGGGCCAACAGCCCCTGGCGGGCGGACAGGGGCACCACCTGCTCGACGCCCAGCCCCAGTTGCTCCGCACTGTCGCGGCGCACCCGCTCCTGATTGGCGGCGATTTCCTCGGGCGCGAGCAGCTCGTCCTCCAGCACGTCGATCTTGTTGAGCAGCGCATACAGACGGCGCGGGCCGACGCGGTCCAGGCCACGCACATGGCCGTCCCAGATGGCCAGGTCGCTGGCCGTCACGCCGCTATCGGCCGCCAGCAGGAAAAACACCACCTGGGCCTCCGGCAACATCGACAAGGTGAGCTCGGGCTCGCTGCCCAGGGCGTTCAGCCCGGGGGTATCGAGGATGCGCAGCCCCTTGCGCAGCAGCGGATGGTCGACGCTGGCCAGCGCGTGCCGCCAGGCCGGGACGCGCACGCGCTCCGCTTCCCCGCTCGGCTCCAGGGTGGCGGGGTCGAAGCCCAGGCGCAGCGCCTGCTCGCGGGAAACCGACTTGACCCGCGCCACCTCGGCGAAGGCGTCGGCCATGGCGGCGGGTTCCTGCGCATCCAGGTTGAAGGTCACCCAGGCCGCCGGCCGCTGGCGCAGCTCGGCCAGCGAGACCTCTTCCAGGCGGGTCTCGATGGGCAGCAGTCGCAGGTACGGACGTGCCGCCCGTGCATCGAAGAACAGCTCGGTGGGACACATGGTGGTGCGCCCGGGCTGCGAGGGCAGGATGCGCCGGCCACAACCGGCAAAGAACAGGGCGTTGATCAGCTCGGTCTTGCCCCGCGAGAACTCACCGACGAAGGCCAGCGTCAGTTGTTCACTGCGCAGCTGACGCAAGGCGCGCTCCAGGCGCGCCTCCAGCGCCGGCGTGGCCATTCGGTTGGCGGCCAGCCAGCTGCGATAGCGCACCAGTACGGCGGTCAACGCCCGCTTCCATTGCACGGAGGCATCGATCTGCTGGCCGAGGCGGTCCAGGCTCATGGCGGCATGTCCTTATGCGAAGAGGCATGCCGTGCATTATTGGCCAGCCGGGCGGGGCGTCCAGCGACTGGCGCACACCGTGACGGCTGTCGATCAACCCCGGGTGATCTGCAGCCCCTCCGGGAACCGCTGCGGCCTCGCGATGCGCACGCGCTTCTGGCGGTTCAGCTCGCCGCTTTCCAGACTGACCTGGTTCTTCGGCACGCCGAAGGCCTTGGCCAGGAAGGCCATGAGGTGAGCGTTGGCCTTGCCTTCCACCGGCGGGGCGGTGAGGCGGATCTTCAGGCGATCACCATGCAGGCCGGCGAATTCGTCCTTGCTGGCCTTGGGCTGCAGGTGCACGGCGAGGAGCAGGTCCTCGCCGTCCCAGCGGTACCAGTCCGTCACAGGAAGAACGCGATAGCCGATGGCATCAAGGTCATTTCCGCTAGGTTGAGGACCACGTACCTGTCCAGCAGGTGCAGCGCGATCAGGGCGAATATCGGGGAGATATCCACCACGCCCAGGTTGGGCATGAACCGGCGGATGGGTGCCAGCACCGGCTCGCAAATTTGCTGGACCAATTGCGCGGTGGGGTTGTAGGTGCGCGGCGCGACCCAAGAGAGAATCGCACTGACAATCAGAGAAAAGAAAAAGATTTTTAGGAACAGCGAAGCAACGCCAATCAGTGCCCAGGCCAGGAGATGTAGCAGGCTCCACGGCGTGCCATTGAGTGCCAAAATGACCAACATCAGCGCGAGCTGAACCAGCACCGCCAGCACCAGCGAAGCCAGGTCGATTCCGCCGAAACCGGGAATCACCCGGCGCAGCGGCATCAAGAGCGGCGAGGTGGCGCGCACGATGAACTGGCTGAGCGGGTTGTAGAAGTCGGCGCGCACCAGTTGCAGCACGAAGCGCAACAGCACGGCCAGCAGGTACAAGCCGCCCAGAGCGTGGATCAGAAAGGTGACAGCATCGACCAGACCATTACCGTTCATCAGAAGCTCCTTATTGACCCAGTTGTTCGGCCAGCTCGGCGGAACGAGCGGCGGCGGCGTTCAATGCCTGTTGCACGAGGGATTCGAAACCACCGGCCTGGAAAGCCTTGATGGCTGCTTCGGTGGTGCCGTTCGGCGAGGTGACCCGGCGACGCAGTTCGGCGGCGTCCACATCGCTTTCAGTGGCCATGCGCGCCGCGCCAAGCGCGGTCTGCAGGGTCAGCTGCGCGGCGGTTTCGCGTGGCAGACCAAGCTGCTCGCCGGCGGCGGTCATCGCCTCGATGAGCAGGAAGAAGTAGGCCGGGCCGCTGCCGGACACGGCGGTGACGGCGTCGATCAGCTTCTCTTCATCCAGCCACAGGGCCACGCCGACCGCCGACAGCAGTTGCTCGGCCTGGGCGCGCTGCGCCGCGCTGACCTGCGCATTGGCGAACAGCCCGCTGACGCCCTGGCGCAGCAGCGCCGGCGTGTTGGGCATGCAGCGCACGATCGGTCGATCGCCCAGCCACTGTTCGAGGCTGGCGCAGGGAATGCCCGCGGCGATGGAAACGATCAAAGGACTGCCGGTCAGGCTGGGCGCCAGCGCCTGGCACACGGCTTTCATGACCTGCGGCTTGACCGCCAGCACCACCACGTCAGCGCCAGCCACCGCCTCGGCGTTGTCGGCGCACAGGAAGATACCGTGCTCGGCGCCCAGACGGGCGCGCTGTTCGGCGCTGGGATCGCTGGCGCGGATGCGTTCGGCGGGCACGCCCTGGGCGCGCAGGCCGCCGATCAGGCTGGCGGCCATGTTGCCGGCGCCGATGAAGGCGATTCGAGGTTGGTTCATAACGGATTCCTTCAGGAGGGGCGCGCGGCGGAATAGTCGCGCGCGCCGAACAGCGCCGTGCCGATGCGCACCCAGGTGGCGCCTTCGGCGATGGCGGATTCGAGGTCGTGGCTCATGCCCATGGACAGGGTATCGAGCTCATAAGGTAGCCGGGCCTGCAGTTCGCGCAGGCGGGCGAAGGCGGCGCGCTGCTCGGCGGGATCGTCGGTCGGTTCGGGAATGGCCATCAGTCCGCGCAGACGCAGATGCGGCAAGGCCGCCACGGCGGCGGCCAGCGCCGGCAGCTCCTCCGGCGCGCAGCCCGACTTGCTGGCCTCGCCGCTGACATTCACCTGCAGGCAGATGTTCAGCGCCGGCAGCCCGGCCGGGCGCTGTTCGGACAGGCGCTGGGCGATCTTCAGGCGATCCACCGAATGCACCCAGGCGAAATGCTCGGCGATGGCCTTGGTCTTGTTCGACTGGATGGGGCCGATGAAATGCCAGCACAGCGGCAGATCGGCCAGCGCCTGCTGCTTGCCCAGGGCTTCCTGCAGGTAGTTCTCGCCAAAATCGCACTGGCCGCGGGCGTATGCGGCGCGGATCGCCTCGGCCGGCTGGGTCTTGCTCACCGCCAGCAGACCGATGCCGGCCGGGTCGCGCCCGACCCCTTGCGCCGCCTCACGGATCCGCGCGCGGACCTTTGCAATCTTCTCTTCTATCGTCGACATTACTGGCGCTCTGAGCCGGGCCCCGGAGGCTTGGCATTCTACCCGCTTGCCTGTGATTGGGGAGTCCCATGGATATTACCGAGCTGCTCGCCTTCAGCGCCAAACAGGGCGCGTCGGACCTGCACCTGTCGTCCGGTTTGCCGCCGATGATCCGCGTGGACGGCGATGTCCGGCGCATCAACCTGCCGGCCATGGACCACAAGCAGGTGCACGCGCTGATCTACGACATCATGAACGACAAGCAGCGCAAGGATTACGAGGAGTTCCTGGAAACCGACTTCTCCTTCGAAGTCCCCGGCGTAGCGCGCTTCCGGGTCAACGCCTTCAACCAGAACCGTGGCCCCGGCGCGGTGTTCCGCACCATTCCGTCCAAGGTGCTGACCATGGAAGACCTGGCCATGGGCGAGATCTTCAAGAAGATCGCCGACGTGCCGCGCGGGCTGGTGCTGGTCACCGGCCCCACCGGTTCGGGTAAGTCGACCACCCTGGCGGCGATGCTCGACTACATCAACAGCAACAAATACCAGCACATCCTCACCGTCGAGGACCCTATCGAATTCGTCCATGAATCCAAGAAGTGCCTGGTCAACCAGCGCGAGGTGCACCGCGACACCCTCGGCTTCAACGAAGCGCTGCGTTCGGCGCTGCGTGAGGACCCGGACATCATCCTGGTCGGCGAAATGCGCGACCTGGAAACCATCCGCCTGGCGCTGACCGCCGCGGAAACCGGTCACCTGGTGTTCGGCACCCTGCACACCACCTCGGCGGCCAAGACCATCGACCGTATCGTCGACGTGTTCCCGGCCGAGGAGAAATCCATGGTCCGCTCGATGCTCTCCGAGTCGCTGCAGGCGGTGGTCTCGCAGACCCTGCTGAAGAAGATCGGCGGCGGCCGGGTGGCGGCCCACGAGATAATGATCGGCACCCCGGCGATCCGTAACCTGATCCGCGAGGACAAGGTGGCGCAGATGTACTCGGCGATCCAGACCGGCGGCGCGCAGGGCATGCAGACCCTCGACGCCTGCCTGAAGAACCTGCTGGCCAAGGGCATGATCAGCCGCGACAGCGCCCGCGAAAAGGCCAAGTCGCCCGAGCATTTCTGAGCCAGCGGCGGCGCGATTCCGCAGGAGCGAATTCATTCGCGAGCTTCTGGCCACGGCCTGCAGCCTGGCCGACCGCCGAAAAGCTCGCGGACGAGTCCGCTCCCACGGCCCGACGCAGCTCCCGCTCGCGTAATTCTTAACGACAGGGATCATCCCCATGGAAATGGAACAACTGCTGCGCCTGATGGTGGAAAAAGGCGGCTCCGACCTGTTCATCACCGCCGGCGTGCCGCCGTCGATGAAGGTCAACGGGCGCATCCTGCCGGTGACCAAGGCCGCACTGTCCCCGGAAATGACCCGCGAGACCGTGCTCGGCACCATGAACGAGCAGCAGCGCCGCGAGTTCGCCGAGAACCACGAGTGCAATTTCGCCATCAGCGCGCGCGGCATCGGCCGTTTCCGGGTCAGCGCCTTCTACCAGCGCAATCTGGTGGGCATGGTGCTGCGGCGTATCGAGACCAACATTCCTACGCTGGACGACCTCAAGCTGCCCGAGGTGCTGAAGAAGCTGTCGCTCTCCAAGCGCGGCCTGATCCTGTTCGTCGGCGCCACCGGCACTGGCAAGTCCACCTCGCTGGCGGCGATGATCGGCCACCGCAACAAGAACTCCAGCGGCCACATCATCACCATCGAAGACCCGATCGAGTACATCCACCAGCACCAGAACTGCATCGTCACCCAGCGCGAGGTCGGCATCGACACCGAGTCCTTCGAGGTGGCACTGAAGAACACCCTGCGCCAGGCGCCGGACGTGATCCTCATCGGCGAGGTGCGCACCCGCGAGACCATGGACTACGCCGTGGCCTTCGCCGAAACCGGCCACCTGTGCCTGGCCACCCTGCACGCCAACAACGCCAACCAGGCGCTGGACCGCATCATCAACTTCTTCCCCGCCGACCGGCAGCAGCAGGTGTGGATGGACCTGTCGCTCAACCTGCGCGCCATCGTCGCCCAGCAACTGGTGCCGACCCCGGACGGCAAGGGCCGCCGCGCGGTGATCGAGGTGCTGATCAATACGCCGCTGGCCGCCGACCTGATCCGCAAGGGCGAGGTGCACGAACTGAAGTCGCTGATGAAGCGCTCCACCGAGCAGGGCATGCAGACCTTCGACCAGGCGCTCTATCAGCTGTATACCCAGGGCGAGATCACCTACCAGGACGCGCTGGCCCACGCCGACTCGTCGAACGACCTGCGCCTGATGATCAAGCTCGGTTCGGAAACCGACGGCGAGCACCTGAGCGCCACCAGCCAGAAACTCAGCCTGGCGCCCAGCGACGACGACTTCCGGTAGGGCGGTCGGCGCTTTCCCGGCCGCCGTTAGGCGCTCAGGCCTGCACGGATGTCCGAGCTCCCCAACGAAAAAACCCACCTCACGGTGGGTTTTTTCATTCACGGCACCGACTCAGATGGGGCGGCTACCGTACTTGCTGTCCGGCTTCTTCGGCGGATCGGCGACGACGTTGGGCTCGATTTCCTGAACCCGGCCACCACGCGCGAGGAATTCTTCCATGGCGCGGGCCAGCGCATCACGCTCCTTCTGCTTGGCCTCCACGCTGGGAAGCTCTTCAGGATCGACCGCCTGCTTGACCTTCTTGCTGGTGGGGGCAGGTGCCTCGACGTCATCGTCGCCGTCAATCTCCTCGGCGGCGCTCAGCTCCTCGCCTTCCTCCTCGTCGGTGGTTTCCAGTTCGTCCTGTTCGAGATCTTCGTCGCTCATATTCACCTCATGTCTTGCTCGAAGTCGGGTAGTTATAGCCCAGACAAAAAAAATTTCGACTTCGCCTAAAGCAGCAGTCACGCGTGCTCGCTGACGCACCCTGTGCGTGCCGGCTGGCGATTTTGGCGCGCATTCTAGCGTGGCGACGGAAAAAACAAAGGGCGCCCGAAGGCGCCCTTTGTCAGAGAGTACGACTCAGCGCGTGCTGGTGAACTCCGGGTAGGCCTCCAGGCCACATTCAGCCACGTCCACCCCCTCGTATTCCTCTTCCTCGGTGACGCGCAGGCCCATCACAGCCTTGATGATTGCCCACACGATCAGGCTGGCGAAGAACACCCAGGCGAAGATGCACACCACGCCCAGCAACTGCGCACCGAAGGTGGCGTCGGCGTTGGTGGCCGGCACGATCAGGCAACCCCAGATACCGACCACGCCGTGCACGGAAATGGCGCCGACCGGATCATCGATCTTCAGGCGGTCCAGGCCGAGGATGCTGAACACCACCAGTACACCCCCCACGGCACCGATCAGCATGGCTTGCTCAGCGCTCGGGGTCAGCGGTTCGGCGGTGATGGCCACCAGGCCGGCCAGCGCCCCGTTGAGGATCATGGTCAGGTCGGACTTGCCAAACAGCAGGCGCGCGGTGATCAACGCGGCCACCAGGCCACCGGCGGCGGCCAGGTTGGTGTTGACGAACACCTGGGCCACGGCATTGGCATCTTCGATGGTGCTCATCTTCAGCTGCGAGCCGCCGTTGAAGCCGAACCAGCCCATCCACAGGATGAAGGTGCCGAGCGTAGCCAGCGGCAGGTTGGCGCCGGGGATGGCGTTGATCTGGCCATTGGGGCCGTACTTGCCCTTGCGGGCGCCCAGCAGCAGCACACCGGCCAGGGCAGCGGAGGCACCGGCCATGTGGACCAGGCCGGAGCCGGCGAAGTCGGAGAAGCCGGCGGCGTCCAGGAAACCGCCGCCCCACTTCCAGAAGCCCTGGATCGGGTAGATGAAGCCGGTCATCACCACCGCGAAGGCGATGAAGGCCCACAGCTTCATGCGCTCGGCCACGGCGCCGGACACCACCGACATGGCGGTGGCGGCGAACACGATCTGGAAGAAGAAGTCGGCGCGGGCAGCATAGTAGGGAGCGTCTTCCCCGCCGGCGGCGACCACGTCAACGGCGTTCTCGTCGCCGATCAGAAAGCCCAGGCTCGGCAGGATGCCGCCTTCCGGGCTGGAGTACATGATGTAGTAGCCAACCAGCAGGTACATGATGGAGGCCACGGAATACAGCACGATGTTCTTGGTGAGGATCTCGGCGGTGTTCTTGGCACGCACCAGACCCGATTCGAGCATGGCGAAACCGGCCGCCATCCACATCACCAGGGCACCGCAGATCAGGAAATAGAAGGTATCGAAGCCGTACTGGACGGGTATCAGGGCACTGCTTTCCATTGTGTTGTTCCTTGCTGTTGCGCGTCAGGCGCGCTTGAGGAAGGCGGCAGGCGGGGCCCACCGGGTGCCCGGCGCAAGGCCGGGCACCGCTCGGCTTACAGGTTGTAGCCGCGCTCGTTGTGCAGGCTGAGGTCGAGGCCGATGGTCTCTTCTTCCTCGGTCACCCGCAGGCCCATGACCAGATCGATCACCTTGAGGATCACGTAGGTCAGGACACCGGTGTACACGACGGTGAACAGCACGCTTTCGGTCTGGATCCACAGCTGGGTGGCGATGCTCTCGATCTCGCCGAAGCCGCCCAGGGACTGGGCGCCGAAGGCACCGACCAGGATCGCGCCGACGATACCGCCGACACAGTGCACGCCGAAGACGTCCAGCGAGTCGTCGTAGCCCAGCTTGCGCTTGAGGCTGGTGGCACAGAAGAAGCAGATCACACCGGAAGCCAGACCGATCACCAGGGCGCCGACCGGGCCGACCGCGCCAGCGGCGGGGGTGATGGCCACCAGGCCCGCGACCACACCGGAGGCGATGCCCAGGGCGCTGGGTTTGCGGTGGGTGATCCACTCGGCGAACATCCAGGCCAGCGCAGCGGCGGCAGTGGCGATCTGGGTGACCAGCATGGCCATGCCGGCGGTTTCGTCAGCGGCGGCGGCGGAACCGGCGTTGAAGCCGAACCAGCCGATCCAGAGCATGGCGGCGCCCATCAGGGTATAGCCCAGGTGATGCGGGGCCATCGGGGTGGTCGGGAAGCCCTTGCGCTTGCCCAGCACCAGGCAGGCCACCAGGCCAGCGATACCGGCGTTGATGTGCACCACGGTGCCGCCGGCGAAGTCGATCACGCCTTCGTCCCACAGCAGGGCGCCGTCGCCACCCCAGACCATGTGGGCCATGGGGGCATAGACGATGGTGAACCACACGGCCATGAACACCAGCATGGCGGAGAACTTCATGCGCTCGGCGAAGGCACCGACGATCAGGGCCGGAGTGATGATCGCGAAGGTCATCTGGAAGGTGACGAATACGCTTTCCGGGAAGGCGCCGACCAGGGCGTCCTTGGTCAGGTTGCTGAGGAAGGCGTTGTCCAGGCTGCCGACGATGGAGTTGATGTTGAACACACCAGCTTCCATGCCTTCCGTGCTGAAGGCCAGGCTATAGCCGTAGGCGAACCAAAGGATGCTCATCAGACCAGTGATGGCGAAGCATTGCATCATCACCGAGAGCACGTTCTTGGAGCGCACCATGCCGGCGTAGAACAGCGCCAGGCCGGGGATGGTCATGAACAGCACCAGGGCGGTGGAGGTCAGCATCCAGGCGGTGTCGCCGGCATTCAGGGTGGCGGTTTCCTCCTGGGCCATGGCCAGGCTTGAGAAACCTAAAGACAACAGGGCGCCTAGCCCTGCGATTTTTCGCAGAGTCATGGTTGTTACTCCTGGGGCGGGGTGGGGTCGGAGGGGGCGTTAGATCGCGTCGGTGCCGGTTTCGCCGGTACGGATACGAATGGCCTGCTCCAGGTTCACGACGAAGATCTTGCCATCGCCGATCTTGCCGGTATTGGCCGCCTTGCTGATGGCTTCGATGACGCGGTCGAGCTGGTCATCGTCGATGGCCACTTCGATTTTCACCTTGGGCAGGAAGTCGACGACATATTCGGCGCCACGGTACAGCTCGGTGTGGCCCTTCTGCCGTCCGAAGCCCTTGACCTCGGTGACGGTGATGCCTTGAACACCGATGTCGGACAACGACTCGCGGACGTCGTCCAGTTTGAACGGCTTGATGATGGCAGTGACTAGTTTCATGAAACTTCTCCCGTTAGGTGGACTTGCCCCAGAAGTACTTAACCCCACGGCAAGTCTAAGCTCAGTGTCTGGCCTTTGGAACGCATCGCCGGCGCTGGCGCAGTCGTTTTCTTCTGTCCTGGAGCGCTGCGGTCGAAAGGCGGGCTCAGGTTCTGCATCAGTGCACGTGACACTTGGGATATAGCGAAAAGCTTGCCAGGTGCCTGCAAGCCACGGCCCACGCGGGCCGCAGCGATGGGCGCGGGCTGCCGACCGGCGGCGACGCACCAGGATGGAGCACGGCAGCCCGGCCCGGTGCGTCTTTTACGTGCACGGCCCTAGGCTTTGGTCGGAGCGGTGCCCGGCCCGTGGCCGCGGCTGCAGGATTCCCGGCCAGCCGTTCTGCGCTAAACTGCCCGCCGACTTTCCCTCAGGAGCCGCCCATGCTGCCGCCCAAAGCCTTGTTCGATGCCATCAGCAGCCAGGCTGCCCGCCTGATCGGCGAAACCTCGCTGCCGCCCGCGGAGCTGGAGTCTCGCCTCAAGGCCCTGCTGCAGAGCGCCTTCAGCAAGCTGGATCTGGTCAGTCGCGACGAGTTCGACAGCCAGATGGTCGTGCTGGCCCGTACTCGCGCCCGCCTGGAAGCCCTCGAAGCCCGCGTGGCGGAGCTGGAAGCGCAGCGCACCGAGCAGGCCTGAGCACGCAGCGCCCAATCCCCCCTGCAAGGATGCGGGGTGCCGTCAATCAAGGAGTGATGCATGTCTTTGGCCCTGGTCCATAGCCGCGCGCTGGTGGGTGTCGAGGCCCCTGCCGTCAGCGTGGAAGCCCACCTGGCCAACGGCCTGCCCTCGCTGACCCTGGTAGGCCTGCCGGAAACCAGCGTGCGCGAAAGCAAGGATCGCGTGCGCAGCGCCCTGCTCTGCTGCGGCTTCGAGTACCCGCAGCGACGCATCACGCTGTCCCTGGCGCCCGCGGACCTGCCCAAGGATGGCGGCCGCTTCGACCTGGCCATCGCCCTGGGCATTCTCGCCGCCAGCGGCCAGGTGCCCAACGAACCCCTCTGCCACTACGAATGCCTGGGCGAGCTGGCGCTGTCCGGCGAGCTGCGCCCGGTACGCGGCGTGCTGCCGGCCGCGCTGGCCGCGCGCGCAGCGGGGCGCAAGCTGATCGTCGCCGCGCAGAACGCCGAGGAAGCCAGCCTGGCCTCGGGGCTCGAGGTGTATGCGGTCGAGCACCTGCTGCAGCTGGCCGCGCACCTCACCGGCCAGGAACCGCTGGCGCCTTACCAGGCCCAGGGGCTGCTGCGCCAGACGCAACCCTATCCGGACCTCGCCGACGTGCACGGCCAGTTGGCCGCCAAGCGCGCCCTGCTGGTGGCCGCGTCTGGCGCCCACAACCTGCTGCTCAGCGGCCCGCCCGGCACCGGCAAGACGCTGCTGGCCAGCCGCCTGCCCGGGCTGCTGCCGCCGCTGGAGGAGTCCGAAGCCCTGGAGGTGGCCGCCATCCATTCGGTGGCCGCCCATACACCGCTGAGCCACTGGCCGCAGCGTCCGTTTCGCAATCCACACCACAGCGCCTCCGGCCCCGCTCTGGTGGGCGGCGGCAGCCGGCCGCGCCCCGGCGAGATCACACTCGCCCACCAGGGCGTGCTGTTTCTCGACGAGCTGCCCGAGTTCGATCGCAAGGTGCTGGAAGTGCTGCGCGAGCCGCTGGAAAGCGGCGAGATCGTCATTGCCCGCGCCACGGAAAAGCTGCGTTTTCCGGCGCGCTTCCAATTGGTCGCCGCCATGAATCCCTGTCCGTGCGGTTACCTGGGTGATGCCGGCGGGCGTTGCCGCTGCTCGCCGGAACAGGTGCAGCGCTACCGCAACAAGCTGTCGGGGCCGTTGCTGGATCGCATCGACCTGCACGTCACGGTGGCCCGCGAAACCACCCAGCTCGCCCCCACGGAGACCACGCCGCAAAGCACCCCGCAGGCGGCCGACCAGGTGGCCCGCGCGCGGGCGCGCCAGCAGGCCCGCCAGGGTTGCGCGAACGCCTTCCTCGACCTGCCGGGGCTGCGCCGGCATTGCGTGCTGGCGGACGAAGACCGCCTCTGGCTGGAAAAGGCCTGCGAACGCCTGGGACTCTCGCTGCGCTCGGCCCACCGACTGCTCAAGGTGGCGCGCACCCTGGCCGACCTGGAGGAAAGCGAACACATCGGCCGCCCGCACCTGGCCGAGGCGCTGCAATACCGTCAGGGGCACTCATAGACCGTAGGGTGGAAAACTCGCGCAGCGATTTTCCACCACGCCCCCCCTCGCCATGCGTCGGTGGAAAGCCTTCGGCGTTTTCCACCCTACTGACCTGCCAACAAAAAACCCCGGGGCCTTGCGGCACCGGGGTTCTTCGTCACGTCTGGCCGATCAGTTGAACGGCTGCGGACGCGGGGTCTTGGCGGTGGACGGCGGCAGGATCGGCAGCGCAAAGCTCGGCTGCTCGCCGGTCAGGGTCTTCAGGAAGGCGGTGATCTGGGCGATCTGCTTCTGCTCCAGCTTGCGACCCAACTGCAGACGGGCCATCACGTCGACCGCTTCTTCCAAGTTCCAGTAGGCACCGTCGTGGAAGTAGGGGTAGGTCAGCTCAACGTTGCGCAGGGTCGGCACCTTGAACTTCATGCGGTCGGCATCATTGCCGGTCAGACCGGCAACACCCTCGGCCGGATTCTGGGTGGCGTAGGGTTCGACCAGACCCATCTTCTGGAAGGAGTTGCCGCCCACGGCGCTACCGTTGTGGCAGGCGGTGCAGCCCACGTCCTTGAACAGCTGGTAGCCGGCCAGTTCGTCCTTGTTCAGGGCCTTCTTGTCGCCCTTGAGCCACTGGTCGAAGCGCGAGTTCGGGGTCACCAGGGTCTCTTCGAAGGCGGCGATGGCGTCGGTCACCTGGTCGATGTCGATGGCGTTCTTGCCGTAGACCTTCTTGAAGGATTCACGGTACTGCGGGATGGATTGCAGCACGTCCACCGCCAGGGTATGGGTGAAGCCCATTTCCATCGGGTTGGCGATCGGGCCACCGGCCTGCTCCTTCAGGTCCGCCGCACGACCGTCCCAGAACTGCGCCAGGTTCAGGCTGGAGTTCAGCACGGTCGGCGAGTTGATCGGGCCCTGCTGCCAGTTGTGACCGATGGAGGACGGCAGGTTGTCGCTGCCGCCCATGGAGAGGTTGTGGCAGGAGTTGCAGGAAATGAAGCCCGACTTGGACAGGCGCGGGTCGAAGAACAGCTGCTTGCCCAACTCCACCTTGGCCTGGTTGGTCACCTTGGCCGGCTGGATCGGCTGAATCGGTTCGTTGCTGGGCGCAGCAAAGGCGGTGGCGCTCACAGTCAGGCTCAAGGCCAGCATCACGGGTTTGAACATGGTCGGGGGCTCCTACTGCTAATCGGGGTCAGACCAAAGATGCCGATAGAGGCATAGGGCCATATTGACATGCGTCAAGGCGATCGATGAATGGCAGCGGTAAAGCGCCGCACCCCTGGCCAGAACAAGGCAAACAAAAACCCCTGTCGCCCGAAGGCGACAGGGGTTTGGTTCAGCGCAGCCGCTATTACATCAGTGGGATGCTGTAGTTCACGATGAAGCGGGTTTGGTCGATGTCGGCGGTCTTGCCGTCGCCGTCGTACATGCCGTGCATCAGACGAGCGCCCAGACCCTTGAACTGACCCTCCGGAATGGTGTAGCCCACCACAACGTCAGTTTCGGTGTGATCGCGCTCCAGCACGCCGCCGTCGCCCATCTGGTGCAGGACGCTAGCGCTCAGGCCCTTGACACCCACGGTGCCAAAGTCGAAGCCGTAGCTGACCAGGGTGACTTTCTCATCCTGGTTAGCCATCAGGCCGTTACCGATCATGCGCTCGGAGATCAGGTAGTTGCTGTTGCTCAGCTGTCCGAAGCCGGTATCACCCGACAGTTCCTGGTAGCCAACACCGAAGGTGTGGCCGGCGATGGAGTAGTTGACCAATGCACTCCACAGCTTGTTGTCGTTGCGGGGATTAGCACGACCATCGCCATCACCATCTTCCGAGGTGTTGAAGTAACGCAGGTCAGCGCCCAGCTTGCCGGCGCCCACGGCTGCGGAGTACTTCAAGCCAGCGAAGTGCTGCTTGTAGGTGTTGTGCAGTTGGCCGAAGTAGTACTGGGCGGTCAGGCCGTCCATTACCTTGTAGTCGGCGCCCAGCAGCGAGAACTCGCCACCGAAGCGGTCGTTATTGTCAGTCCACTGATCCTCGTCACGCATGGACACCTTGGTCAGGTGAGCTGCGGTCAGGGTCAGGCCAGCGACATCCTGGTTGGTCAGCATCGCGCCTTCGAACAGCTGCGGCAGCATGCGTGCATCGTTGGAGACCAGGACCGGAGTCACGGGACGCAGGGCACCGAGGTAGCCAGTGGTCTTGCCGACGCGGGCCTTCAGGGTGGCACCACCCTTGTTCAGGCGCTCGGCCGACTCGTCTGCGCTATAGCGCTCGAACAGCATGGCGGTCTGCTGGTCGCCGTGGTCAGCCAGCTTGTACGCAGCGGCACCGAACAGGTCGACACCGACACCAATCGCGCCTTCAGTGAAGCCGGACTTGTAGTTCAGCATGAAGGCCTGGCCCCACTGGCCGCCTTCAACTCCTGCTGCACCGTTGAACTCATCGGTGTCCTGAGCAAAGTAGTAGTTACGCAGGTCCAGGCTCAGCTTGCTGTCCTTGACGAAATCAGCGGCAGCGAACTGGCTCATGCCCAGGGCGCTGACGGCGACGGCTACAGCCACGGCAGTTTTTTTCATTTGTTCTTACTCCAGTTTTGGTTTTTTCGAGCCGGGTTTTTGGCCCGTCTTCGAGCGCATCGGTCGGAACACCTTTCCCCCCAGCGTTCCGACGATATTCGCGACCGACCGTCCCCAACGGTACCGCTCGGCCTTTCACCTGCCTGTTGTGCCTTCCTGTTGGCCAGGCATCGAACCTGTTACAAACCACAACAAAAGTTAGGTGCGGGCCTTTATGACAGAAAAAAATCGGGTTTTGAAGCCTACCGATGGCCAATGTTGTCGCGGAAAAGGCGAGCCGGTTCACCGTTCCGCATGCTGGAAGGTTTCAGACAGACGGTGATTCCCGCATGTTTGCGGCATTCTGGCGCCAGGGACCCGCCGTTTCGTTGCCCGGGATCAATCCGACGGTAACCTTCGGCCAGTCGTCGCGCTGAGTGAACTTCCGTATACTGCCGCGCCTATTCCCGCCGGCGCTTGCAGTTCACGATGAAAGCGTTCCCGAATGCCCTCCTGTTGACGGTGGGCTATGCCCTGGGCTCCACCCTCTGGGTTTTCCTCAGCAACCAGCTGTTGCTGCGCTGGCTTGGTCCCGGCGAGCAGTACTACGCCTGGCAGACCTACAAGGGTCTGATCTTCGTCGCGATCAGCACCCTGCTCCTGTACTTGTTCCTGCGCCTGCAGCGCCGCCTGCTCGACGATGAGCTGCAAGTACGCCGCCAGCATGAAAACCGCCTGCGGCAATCGGCTGCCGTGTTCGACAACACCCTCGAGGGGGTGGTGATCACCAACACCCAGAACCGCATCATCCACGTCAACAGGGCCTTCGAGCGCATTACCGGCTATACCGAGGCCGAGGTGCTGGGCAACACGCCGAGCCTGTTCAAATCGGGCCGCCATGACCGCAGTTTCTACAACATCGTCTGGGGCGAGCTGCAGGCCCATGGCAGCTGGAGCGGCGAGATCTGGAATCGCCGCAAGAACGGCGAGATCTTTCCGCAATGGCAGCGTATCCACGCCATTCGCAACGAGTTCGGCGAACTGACCCACTACGTGGCGATCTTCTCCGACATCAGCGCGATGAAGCAGACCCAGCAGGAGCTGGACCACCTGGCTCACCACGACCCGCTGACTGGCCTGCCCAATCGCCTGCTGTTCAACGAGCGCGTGCAGCATGCCCTGGAGCGCAATGCGAAGAGCCAGCAGGGCGGCTGCGTTCTGCTGCTGGACCTGGACCTGTTCAAGGACATCAACGAGAGCCTCAGCCACAGCACCGGCGACGAAGTGCTGCGCAAGGTGGCCGAGCGTTTGTCGGCGGTTGGCAAGGGCCTGACGGTGGCGCGCCTGGGCGGCGACGAATTCGCCCTGCTTTGCGAGGACGGTGGCGACGCGCAGCGGGCGACCGCGCTGGCCGAAGCCGTGCTGCAAAGCCTGCATGCCCCCTTCCAGATCGCCGGCGCCACGCTGTTCCTGACCACCAGCATCGGCATCGCCCTGTTCCCCGAGGACGGCACCCAGCTTGACCAGTTGATCCGCAATGCCGACTCCGCGCTGTTCAAGGCCAAGCAGAGCGGCCGGCAGACCTACGCCTTCTACACCCAGGAGCTGACGCTGCAGGCACGCCAGCGCATGGAGCTGGGCGCCGCACTGCGCCAGGCCATCGAGGCCCAGCACCTGCTGCTCAATTTCCAGCCGATTCTCGACCTGAAAAGTGGCCAGGTGCGCGGGGTGGAAACACTGGTCCGCTGGCGACACCCGTCCCGCGGAATGATTCCTCCCGGCGATTTCATTCCGCTGGCCGAGGAAAACGGCCTGATCGCCGCCATCGACACCTGGGTGCTCGGCGCCGCCTGCCGACAGATGCGCGCCTGGCAGGATGCGGGCATCGACCTCGACTTCATCGCGGTGAACGTTTCCAGCCGCCTCTTCAGCCGGGGCGAGCTGGAAGAGCACGTGCGCCGCGTACTGACGGAGACCGGGCTGCGTTCCGGCTGCCTGGAGCTGGAAGTCACCGAGAGCGCGGTGATGCACGATCCGGACGCGGCCTGCGAGCAGTTGCGACGGCTGAGCAACCTCGGCGTGCGCCTGTCGATCGACGACTTCGGCACCGGCTATTCCTCGCTGCTGCGCCTGAAGAGCCTGCCGGTGGACAAGCTGAAGATCGACCAGGGCTTTATCGCCGGCCTGCCTGACGACGAGGATGACGCCGCCATTACCCGGGCGATCATCGCCCTGGCGCACAGCCTGGGCCTGGCCGTAGTGGCCGAAGGCATCGAATCGCCCGCCCAGGCCGCGCTGCTCGCCCGCTACGGCTGCGGCCTCGGCCAGGGCTACTGGTTCGGCCGCCCGCTGCCGGCCGCCGAGCTGGACTGGCGGCCCCGGCCGCTGCCGCGCGTGCAGGCGGAAACCCTCACCGTCAGGTCGTAGTTTTCCCCGCCCCTGACCGGAGACAGCGCGCCAGGTACATCGCGTCCCACCGATGCACCCACGCGCCACAAGCGCGCCGTGCCGGCGCGATGGTGGACAAGAACGACGTTGTCCACCCTACGTCTTGCAGGCGGGAACCCCCTCCATCCTCGATGGGGCGACGGTCACGTAGGGTGGATCGCGCTCCATCGATCCACCCTCGGGTGCCAGGCGCGGCCCCCCGCCTAGAGTTCCACCCCCAGCCCGCTGACGCGCCGCACCCGGCGCTGCACCGCCGCCTCGAACACCCCGGCACGCGGCTCCACCAGGGTGAACCGTTCGCGGGCGCGGGTGATGGCGGTGTACAGCAGCTCCTTGGTCAGCACCGGGTTCAGCGCGTCCGGCAGCACCAGCGCGGTGTGGGCGAACTCCGAGCCCTGGGACTTGTGCACGGTCATGGCGAACACCGTCTCCACGGCAGTGAGGCGGCTGGGCAGCACGAAGCGCACGCCGCCGGAGCCGTCGTTGCGCGGGAAGGCCACCCGCAGCAGCGGCGCGCCGTCCTGGCCGGGCAGGCGCAGGGCGATGCCGATGTCGCCGTTCATCAGGCCCAGCCCGTAATCGTTGCGGGTCACCAGCACCGGGCGGCCCTCGTACCATTCGTGGGCGGGATCGATCAGCCCCTGGCGCTGCAGCTCATCCTGCACGCGCTGATTCAGGCCCTGCACGCCCCAGTCGCCCTTGCGCAGCGCGCAGAGCAGGCGGAAGCGGTCGAAGGCGCCGAGCACCCTGTTCGCCCAGTCCTGCCAGGCCGGGCCGTTGAGCGGCTCCATGTCCAGCGGGCGCCCGGCCTGCAGCTCGCGCAGGTAATGCGTATAACCCTCCGCGCCCCCGTGGCCCTGGCTGATCAGCCGCGCCAGAGCGGCTGGCCCGCCGCGCAGGGCGTGCACGTCCGGCGCGCCCTGCGCCAGCAGTCGGCGGGCGTCCGCCGCCGCCTGACGATTGACCAGGCGCGCCAGCTGGCCGATGCCGCTGTCGGCGCCGAAGCGCCGCGAGTGGCGCAGCATCACCGTCTGCTGGGCCAGCGGACGCCGACCGGCTTCGCCCGGCAACAGTCCCGGTTCGTCCAGCGGTCGGCCGGCCAGCTGTTCCAGCCAGGCGCGGGTGGGCGGATCGTAATGACCGGCCTCGGCGTCGCGGCACAGGTCGCCGAGCACCGCGCCGGCCTCCACCGAGGCCAACTGGTCCTTGTCGCCGAGCAGGATCAGCCGCGCATGGGCCGGCAGGGCGTCGAGCAGGCGCGCCATCATTTCCAGGTCGATCATCGACGCCTCGTCCACCACCAGCACGTCCAGCCCCAGCGGGTTGCCGGCGTGGTGGCGGAACTGGCGGGTGTCCGGGCGGCTGCCGAGCAGGCGGTGCAGGGTCAGCACTTCCTGGGGAATGGCCGCGCGCACCGCCGCGTCCACCGCCAGCGTGCGCACCTGCTGGCCGATGGATTCGGTGAGCCGCGCCGCCGCCTTGCCGGTCGGCGCAGCCAGGCGGATGCGCAGCGCCTGACCGTTCGCCACCGCGGGCGCCTGCAGCAGCGCCAGCAGGCGCACCACGGTGGTGGTCTTGCCGGTGCCGGGGCCGCCGGTGATCAGTGTGAAGCGGCCACGCACCGCCAGCGCGCAAGCGAGCTTCTGCCAGTCGACCCGCGCCTCGTCGCTGGCCGGGAACAGCGCGTCCAGCCGCGCGGGCAGGTCGTCGGGCACGGTCAGCGGCTCGGCCAATCGCTGGCGCAGGCTGTGCGCCACGCGCTGCTCGTAGTTCCAGTAGCGGCGCAGGTACAGGCGCCCTTCGCACAGCAGCAGCGGGCGGGCCTGCTGCGCCGGGTCACCGCCCTGCCAGACTTCGACCAGCGCGCTGGCGGCCAGCGCCGCCTGCCACTGCGCCAGGTCCAGGCCGGCGAGCAGTTGCGACGGCAGGCGCGTTTCACCGGCCTGTTCCCCTTCGGGCGGCAGGGACAGGGCGAAATCCGGCTCGTCGAGGGTGACGGCCAGGTCCAGGCACACATGACCCTGACCCAACTGGTGACTGGCCAGCGCGGCGGCCAGCAACAGCAGCGGCGAGGCCTGCGGCTCGCGTTCGCGCAGGAAGCCGACGAAGGCGCGGTCCAGCGGCCGCAACCAGCCCCGGCGCACCCAGAGATCCAGTTGGGCGATCAATTGATCGCGCTCGCTCAGCACCTGGGAAAGCAGGGGATAGGCTTCGTCGCGCAGTTGCCGGGCCAACAGATCGAGATTCATGGGCAGACCTCCGCATGGCCGGCAAACAGGCGATCCAGCGCCTCGATCAGCGCGCGCGGCGGCCGTTCGGCATGCACGCCATGGGCGCCGCCGCGCAGGAACAGGTACAGCGCGCCGCCCATGTGCCGTTCGTAGTCGTAGTCGGGCAGGCGCGCCTTCAGTTGGCGGTGCAGGGCCAGCAGGTAGAGCATGTACTGCAGGTCGTAGCGCTTCTCCAGCACGGTCTGGCGCATGGCCTCGGCGTGGTAGGCCAGCGCGTCGCCGCCCAGCCAGTTGGACTTGTAGTCGGCCACGTAGTAGCGCCCCTCGAACTCGAACACCAGGTCGATGAAGCCCTTGAACAGGCCGTTCAGCCGGCTCGGCGCCAGCGCCGGGCGCGGCGCGCCGTCGAGGGTGTGGGCGCGCACCAGGGCATCCAGGCGCTGCACGTCCACCTGACGGCTGGAGAACCAGAACTCCATCTCCACCTGGTAGTGGCCGAGATCGGCCAGGCGCAGCGGCCGCTCGCCGGCGGTCAGCGGCACCTGCAGGTAGTCCCCGAGCCACGCGTCCAGCGGCTCGATCCACTGCTGCCAGCCGCGCAGCTGGCAGCGGCGGGCGAGCATTTCGCGCCGCGCGGCGGGGTTGTCCAGCGCCTCGGCGAAGCCCTCGCGGCCGGCCCATTCCAGCAGGCCGTGCAGGAAGGTGCCGGGCTGCGGACCGCGCGGAAAACGGTGCAGCTCGGCGCCCTCGGCCGCGCCGGCGAATTCGCGGCTTTGCGCATCGTCGTCGTGGATCTTCTGGGCGGCCGGACTGTCCGGGGCTTCGATCGGCTCGACCGCATCGTCGCCGGCCAGCGCCAGGGCGCTGTAGGAGGCGATCCACCAGTGTTCCAGGGCGCGCCGTTTGGGCAGGCGCGCCTGCAGCGCGGCGTTGTCGGCGGCCGGCGGCAAGAAGCGTTGCTCGTTGGGCGACGGCGGCGCGGCCAGCTGGATCCCGGACCCGGCGGCCTGCAGCGCGGCCAGCCGGGGCGCCAGCTCGAAGGGCTCGCCGCCGGCCAGCACGTAGCCGATGGCCGAACGGTGCAGGCAGGACTCCTTGCCCTGGCGGCGCTTGAGTTCGGCCAGCCCCAGCCAGCAGGCGTGCCGGGCGCGGGTCAACGCTACGTACAGCAGACGCAGGTCCTCGCCCAGGCGTTCGCGGTCGGCGCGGTCCACGGCGGCGGCGTCCGGGCGCAGGTCCACCTGCAGCTCGCCCTGCCCGTCGTGGTAGCGCAGCGGCGGCTCGCCCTCCACCGGGCGGTGCGAGCAGATGAACGGCAGGAACACCAGCGGGTATTCCAGGCCCTTGGACTTGTGGATGGTCACCACGCGCACCAGCGCGTCATCGCTTTCCAGGCGCAGGATCTGCTCCTCGGCGCCCTGCCCCTGGCCGTCCAGGTGCTCGGCCAGGTGGCGGATCAGCGCCTGCTCGCCGTCCAGCTCGCCGGCGGCCTGCTGCAGCAGCTCGGCCAGGTGCAGCAGGTTGGTCAGCGCGCGCTCGCCATCGTCGCCGGCCATCAGCCGCTGCGGCAGCGCGAAGTCCTGCATCAGGTGGCGCAGCATCGGCAGCACGCCCTGCCGGCGCCATTGCTGGCGGTAGCCGCGGAACTGCATCACCCGCGCTTCCCAGGCCAGTTCGTCCTCGGTGAGCGCGTGCAGCTCGCTCAGCGAGCGGCCGAGGGTGACCGTGGCCAGCGCGGCGCGCAGCAGGCGCTCGTCGTCCGGCTCGGCGCAGGCGCGCAGCCAGGCCAGCACGTCGGCGGCCTCCTGGCTGTCGAACACCGAACTCTTGTCCGACAAATAAACGCTGCGCACCCCGCGCCGCGCCAGCTGCTGGCGGATGGCCCGCGCTTCGCGGCCATCGCGCACCAGCACGGCGATGTCCGCCGGACACAATGGCTGCAACGTGCCGTCGGCGCGCCGGAAACCGGCCTGGCCGGCCAGGCCGAGGTTGAGTAGCCGGGTGATCTGCGTGGCGCTGGCGGCCGCCAGTTCGCGCCGGTAGCGCTCGCCGCTGATTGGCGCCGATTCGGCCAGGTGCCAGAGGGTCATGGCCGGCTGGACCTGACCGTCGATCTCCAGCGTTTCCGCACGGCCGCGCGCGTTCACGCGGTGGAACGGCAGCGGGTTGCCCGCCTCGCCCTTGAACAGGAAGGCGCCCAGCGGCTGCAGCTCGGCGAACTGGAACAGGCCGTTGACCGCCTCGACCAGCGCCGTGCTGGAGCGGAAGTTGGTGTCCAGGCTGTGGTGGCGGCCTTCGGTGGCGGCGCGCGCCTTCAGGTAGGTGAAGATGTCGGCGCCACGGAAGGCGTAGATCGCCTGCTTGGGGTCGCCGATCAGCAGGATGGCGCAGTCGTCGCGCGCCTCGCCGATGCCGTAGATGCGCTGGAAGATGCGGTACTGCAGCGGGTCGGTGTCCTGGAATTCGTCGATCAGCGCCACGGGGAACTGCCGGCGGATCACCTCGGCCAGCCGCGCGCCGCTGTCGCCGGCCAGCGCGGCGTCCAGGCGGGTGAGCATGTCGTCGAAGCCGATCTGCGCGCGCTGGCGCTTTTCCCGGTCGAAGCGCTGCTCGATCCACTGCACGGCATGGCGCAGCAGCGCCTCGTCCGGATCGGCCAGCGCGGCGAGCGCCGCCGGCAGTTCGGCGATGGCCTGCAGGCCCGGATGTTCGAAGGGCGTGCCCTGCTTCCAGATCTCCGCCAGGCCGTCCGCGGTCAGCCGGGCAAAGCCGGTGCCGAGATCCAGCTTCACCGCCTCGGGATCGCTGGCCCAGGCCTTGAGCGCGTCGCACCAGCCGTTGTACCAGCGCGCCTGCAGGCGACGGCCGTCCACGACCTTGCGGGCGCAGGCGTCATCCAGCAGCGTGCGCAGCTCCTCGGCCCACAGCGCCCAGGGTTCCTTGAGCGCCGCCAGGCGCTGGCCGCGCTCGGCCAGCGCGGTTTCGAGCAGCGCGCGGATATCGGTGTGCGCCTCGCCGAGGCCCAGCCCGAGCAACGGACGCACCCGCTGGCGCAGCTCGGCGGGGCTGCTCCAGTGCTGGTGCACCCAGGCCAGCGCGGCGCCGCGCAACGGGTAGAAGTGCGCACGCCAGAAGTCGTTGACCACCTCGGCCAGCAGGTCGCTCTGGTCGGCTTCCAGGGTCTGGGTGAACAGGCTGCCGCTGTCGAAGGCGTGCTCGCGCAGCATGCGCTGGCACCAGCTGTGGATGGTGGACACGGCGGCCTCGTCCATCCACTGCGCGGCGGTGTCCAGGCGCAGCGCGCAGCGCGGCCAGTCGGCCGGCGGGTATTCGTTGCGCAGGGCGACCAGCAGGTCGTCCGGGTCGGCCAGTTCACCGCGGAAATGCCGGGCGCTCTGCGCCAGGCGCGTGCGGATGCGATCGCGCAGCTCCTGGGTGGCCGCCTCGGTGAAGGTCACCACGAGGATTTCCGGCGGCAGCAGCGCACGGCCGAAGCCGCGTGCTTCGCCGCCGTGGCCGAGCACCAGGCGCACGTACAGCGCGGAGATGGTGAAGGTCTTGCCGGTGCCGGCGCTGGCCTCGATCAGCCGGCTGCCCGTGAGGGGCAGGTCCAGCGCCAGATTGGGTTTGTCACTCATGCCGGCACCTCCAGTGCCTGCCAGTCGGCCGCCACCAGCGGGCCGTACAGGGCGTTCCACAGATCGCGGGCGCCGTCGACCGCCAGCAGGCTGTCGTAGTCGGCGAAGTAGCGGCGCAGGTCGGCGCTTTCGTCGCGCTCGCCGGGCGTCCGGAAGGCGCCCTCGTAGGCGCTGCGCCCCGCCTCGTCGGCGCCTTCCAGCAGGTAGGCGCAGGCGGTCTTCGGCGCCAGCGGCAGCGGTTGCTGCAAGTTGCGCAGCCAGGCGTCCAGCAGCGCGCGCAGCGCAGTCTCCGCGGTTTGCGCCGGCAGCGGCGCCAGGCGCAGGCCACCGTCGCTGCCGAGCAGGACGGTGTGCAGCGGCACACGGCAGGCGCTGGCCAGCAGGTGGGCGACCCAGGGGCGCATCAGGTGGTGCCATTTGCGCTTCTTCGGCTGCAGACCCAGCGCGCCGGGCTGCACGCGCAGGCTGAGCAGTTCGCCCAGGGCATTGCGGCGCAACCCGGGCAGCCAGCCGCCGACCGTCAGCTCGCCGTGCTGGAAGCCCACCGCCTGGGGCGAGGCCACCGCCTCGGGCCACAGCGTCAGCAGATACCGGCGGGCCTCCAGCAGGTCCGGCAGCGGTTCCAGCAGCGCCGCGCCATGCAGCTCGCCGAACCCGGACAGCGGCAGCAGGCCGCTGCGCTGCAGCAGCGCCGCCTGCTCGTGCAGACGCTGGCGGCCGGCCTCTGCGTCGGTTTCATCGAGGGCCGCGCGCAGCAGCGCGTCGCGCAGCGTGTGGCGCTGCAGACCGTCCAGCTCGAAGCACTCCGCATCCGGCGGCGGCGGGTCGCCGTCGCGCAGGTGGAGCTTCAGGCGCAGCTGATGGAACTGGCGCAGCGGGTTGCGCAGGAAGTCCTGCAGGGTTTCCAGCTCGAGGGCGCCGTCCACCGGATAGGGCGGCAGGCGACCCTCCGGCTGCTTGCCCGCTTCACCCTGGTGCAGCGCCAGCCATTCGCCGGCGTAGCTGAACAGCTCGGCATCGCCGCCGAAGTAGGCGGCGTTGAACGGCTGCAGCGGGTGTTCGCAGGTCAGCGCCGCGAGCAGCGCTTCGTCATCATCTTCCCGGCCGGCCAGCCGCCAGCCGGCGGCCAGGTGGTCGCGCAGCTGGCCGATCAGCACCGACGGCGGCTTCGCGCCGTTGTCGCGTACGCTGCGGCCGATCCAGCTGACGTACAGCTGCTCGCGCGCCGAGAGCAGCGCTTCGAGCAGCAGGTAGCGGTCGTCCTCGCGGCGCGAGCGGTCGCCGGGGCGGTAGTCGCCGCCCATCAGGTCGAAGTCCAGTGGCGCCTGGGCGCGCGGGTAGTCGCCGTCGTTCATGCCCAGCAGGCAGACCACGCGGAACGGAATGGCGCGCATGGGCATCAGCGTGCAGAAGTTCACCGCGCCGCTGAGGAAGCGCTGGCCGAGGCTGGGCTGGTCCAGCGCGCCGAGCCAGGCCTCGCGCACCACGGTGAGCGGCAGTTCCTCGTGCAGCCCGGCCTCGCGGCACTGCTCCAGCCAGCCCTCCAGGGCCTGGAGCAACTGGCTGAGCAGCAGCTCGTCCTGCTCGTCGCTCGGGCGCAGGAACACTTCCAGCAGCGCGCGCAGGCGTTCGCCCCACTGCGGCGCGGTGGCCGGCCGGGAGAGTTCCCGCCAGGCCAGTTGCAGGCGCTCGACCAGGGTGACCAGCGGGCCGAGCAGCGCCGCGTCCAGGCCGCCGATCTCGGCGTAGGGCTCGATGCCGTCCAGCGGTGCGCCCTCGCCCACCGCGTAGCCGAGCAGCATGCGGCGCAGGCCGAACAGCCAGCTGTTCTGCTCCAGATTCGCCGGCACGCCGAAGCGCTGGCGCTGCGCGGCGTCCAGCCCCCAGCGCACGCCGGCACCCTCGATCCAGCGGTGCAGCTGCGGCAGGTCACCCTCGGCGATGGCGAAGCGCGCGCGCAGCGCCGGCACGTCCAGCAGGTCGAGGATCTCGCTGACCGCGAAACGGCTGTCCGGCAGGTTGAGCAAATGCTCGACGGCGATCAGCAGCGGCTCGCGGCCGCGCCGACCCTGGTCGGCCAGGGTGAAGGGGATGAAGCGCGCATCGTCGCGAGCGAGCCGACCAAACACCGCCTGGATGTGCGGGGTGTAGCGGTCGATGTCCGGCACCATGATGATCACGTCGCGCGGATGCAGGCCGGGGTCGGCGCTGAAGCGTGCCAGCAACTGGTCGTGGAGGATCTCCACCTCGCGCTGCGGGCTGTGGGCGATGTGAAAGCGCAGCGAGCGGTCCCGCTGCGGGTCCAGCGCGGGCCAGCGTTCGCGGGTCTCGGCCAGCGGGCGCAGTTCGAGGATGTCGTCCTGCAGCTGGCCGAGCAGCGTGGCCGGCGCGTCCTCGCTGAACAGGTCGATGCGCTGGGCGGGGAACAGCGCGCGGTAGTCATCGGGGCTGTCGTAGCTGTCCAGCAGGTTGATGTAGTCGCGGCCCTGCTTGCCCCAGGCGGCCAGCAGCGGCTGGGCGTGCTGGTGCAGCAGCTCGGCCGGCAGGTCGGCGGGCATGTCGGGACGCCGCTGCTGGCGGCGGTACTGATGGCGCAGCAGGTCCTTGTCGGCGACGATGTCCGCCCAGTGATGGCGGCAGGGGTTGTGCACGCAGAGCAGCACCTGGCTGAAGCGCGCCAGCGCGCCGAGCGCTTCCAGCGCCTGGGCCGGCAGCGAGGAAATGCCGAACACGATGACCCGGCGAGGCAGGCCGCGCGGCGCCTCGTGCACTTCGCGCAGCCGGGCGAGGAAGCGCCGGTGCACGCCGGCGCGGCTCTGCGCCAGGCCCTCGGCACCCACGTCGGCGAGCAGCGCGCGCCACAGTTCGGCCTGCCAGCCCTGCTCCTCGGTCAGCGCCACGATCTGGCCGCTGGCCTTGCGCAGCTGGTCGCGGCCGGCGGCCCAGTCCTCCAGCCAGTCGGCGCGGTACACCTGGTACTGATCGAACAGGTCGGCCAGGCGCTCGGCCAGTTGGTGACGCTTGCGCAGGTCGTCGTCCTCGGCGAGGAAGCGGCGCAGCGGAGTGAAGCTGTCGCGCTCCAGCAGCGCCGGCAGCAGGCGCATCAGCCGCCAGGTCAGCGGGCCCTTGTCGAGCAGCGACACGCGGGGAATCGCCTCGCGGCCGAGCACCGTGCGGTAGGCCTGCCAGAGAAAGGCGGCCGGCAGCTGCACGTCGATGGCCGCGGCGATGCCGCAGCCGCCGCCGTCCTCGCGCGGGTCCTCGGCCAGCGCCTGCTTGAGCCACTGCGCCACGCCGTTGCTGTGCACCAGCACCACTTCGTTTTCCAGCGGGCGCAGCGGATAGCGCCCCATCCAGGCCACCGCCAGCTCGCGCAGCGCGTCCAGGCGGTTGCCGTGGACGATCATGAAGCCGGGCGTCAGGGGCTGATCTGCGGTCATGGAGTGTCCTCATCCTCGAAGACCGCCATGGTAGTGGCTAAGCGCGACGGGACACAGGCTGGACGGACGGACAGGTAAAGTTTTCGCGCAGATACGCAGGCCACATTCCTGCGCTGGCGCAAATGCGCAGTCATGGCGCATGGCTATACTGGCGCGCCCATCGGCTCTGACACCTCCCTGCCATGCCTTCCATCTACCAGCTCAAACCCCGTTTCCAGGCCCTGCTGCGTCCGCTGGTGCACCGGCTGCACGACGCCGGGATCACCGCCAACCAGGTCACCCTGGCCGCCTGCGCCGGCTCGCTGGCGATCGCCGGACTGGTGGCGCTGTTCGCCGAGCAGCGCGGGCTGTTCGCGCTGATTCCGCTGTGGATGACCCTGCGCATGGCACTGAACGCCATCGACGGCATGCTCGCCCGGGAATTCGGCCAGCAGAGCACCCTGGGCGCCTACCTCAACGAGCTGTGCGACCTGGTCTCGGATACCGCGCTGTACATGCCCTTCCTGCTGCTGCCCGGCGTCAGCCCGCTGTGGCTGGTGCTGGTGCTGCTGCTCGCGCTGCTCAGCGAGTACGCCGGGGTGATGGGCCCGCTGGCCGGCGCCTCGCGCCGCTACGACGGCCCGATGGGCAAGAGCGACCGCGCCTTCTGCTTCGGCGCGCTGGGCGCCGGGGTCGCCGCCGGCCTGCTGCCGGCGGCCTGGATCAACGGCGTGCTGGCGCTGCTCGCCGCGCTGCTGCTGCTCACCCTGGTCAATCGGGTGCGCCAGGGGCTGGCGGAAGTGGCCGCCGGGAATTGAGTTTTCATCGAGACAGGGATTTCACGATGCGCGATTACCAGAAACGCACCTTTGCCAGCCACGACGGCCTGGAACTCTTCTACCGCCACTGGCCGGCGACCGACAGCGGCCAGCCGCGCCGCGCCCTGGTGCTGTTCCACCGCGGCCACGAGCACTCCGGGCGCATGGCGCACCTGGCCGACGAACTGGAGCTGCCGGGCTTCGACATCTTCGCCTGGGACGCCCGCGGCCTCGGCCAGTCGCACGGCCCGCGCGGCGACAGCCCGAGCTTCGGCACCAGCGTGCGCGATGTGCAGACCTTCATCGGCCACCTGCGCGAGCGGCACGGCCTCGCCGAGGAAGACATGGTGGTGCTGGCGCAGAGCGTCGGCGCCGTGCTGGTGGCGACCTGGGCCCATGACTACGCGCCGAACATCCGCGCCCTGGTGCTGGCCTCGCCGGCGTTCAAGGTCAAGCTGTACGTGCCGTTCGCCCGCCCCGGCCTGAAACTGCTGCGCGCACTGCGCGGCAATTTCTTCGTCAACAGCTACGTCAAGGCGCGCTTCCTGACCCACGACCCGGCACGCATCGCCAGCTTCGAGGCCGACCCGCTGATCACCCGGCCGATCTCGGTGAACCTGCTGCTCGGCCTGTACGAGGCCGCCGAGCGGGTGGTGGCCGATGCCCAGGCGATCCAGATTCCCACCCAGCTGCTGGTCTCCGGCGCCGACTTCGTGGTGCACCGCAAACCCCAGGAGCAGTTCTTCGAGCGCCTGGGCACGCTGCGCAAGGAACTGCACGTGCTGCCCGGCTTCTTCCACGACACCCTGGGCGAGCGCGACCGTGGGCCGGTACTGGAGCGAGTCAGGCGCTTCGTGCTCCAGCAGTTCGAGCAGCCGCCGGCGCGCCCGTCGCTGCTGGATGCCGACCGCATCGGCGCCAGCTGCGCGGAAGCCGAGGCGCTGGCCACGCCGCTGCCGGCGCGCTCGCTGCGCGGCCTGTATTGGCGCCTGACCCGTGCCGGCCTGAAGATCGGCGCCCACCTGTCCCGAGGCGTGAAGCTCGGCTTCGATACCGGTTTCGATTCCGGCAGCACGCTGGATTACGTGTACCGCAACACGCCCGGAGGAATGGGTCGCCTCGGCCGGCTGGTCGACCGGACCTACCTGGACTCCATCGGCTGGCGCGGCATCCGCCAGCGCAAGCTGCACGTCGAGGAGCTGCTGCGCCTGGCCATGGCGCGGCTGCGCGAGGCGGGACGGCCGGTGCATATCCTCGACATCGCCGCCGGGCACGGCCGCTACATCCTCGAAGCGCTGCAGGGCGTCGAGCCGCTGCCCGAATCGATCCTGCTGCGCGACTACAGCGAGCTCAACGTGCGCGACGGCCAGGCACTGATCGAGGCCAAGGGGCTCGACCAGATCGCCCGTTTCATCGAAGGCGACGCCTTCGACCGCGCCGACCTGGCGGCCGTGGCGCCGCGGCCGAGCCTGGCGGTGGTCTCCGGCCTGTACGAGCTGTTCGGCGACAACCAGCAGGTCGGCAATTCCCTGGCCGGCCTGGCCGCCGCCGTGCCGCCGGGTGGCTATCTGGTGTACACCGGCCAGCCCTGGCACCCGCAACTGGAGCTGATCGCCCGCGCCCTGACCAGCCACCGCGACGGCCAGCCGTGGGTGATGCGCCGGCGCAGCCAGGCGGAGATGGATCAGCTGGTGGCCGCGGCCGGATTTCGCAAGCTGGAGCAGCGCATCGACGAGTGGGGCATCTTCAGCGTGTCGCTGGCCCAGCGGGTGGACGGATGATCACTGCGTCACGCCCCTGGCGCAGCGCCCTGGGCTGGCTGGCGTTCCTCGCGCCGTTCTTCTTCGCCAGCTACGGCCTGGCCACCTGGGTGACCAGCCAGCGCGACGACGTCGGCAGTCTGGTGTTCGCCTGGGAGAGCCACCTGCCGTTCTGGGCCTGGAGCATCGTGCCCTACTGGTCGATCGACCTGCTCTACGGCCTGTCGCTGTTCCTCTGCCTGAGCCGCCTGGAACTGGATCGCCACGCCCTACGCCTGCTCAGCGCGCAGCTGGTGGCGGTCGCCTGCTTCCTGCTCTGGCCGCTGCGCTTCACCTTCACGCGCCCGGACATGGACGGCGTGTTCGGCCTGCTGTTCGAACTGCTGGGCGCCTTCGACAAGCCGTTCAACCAGGCGCCCTCGCTGCACATCGCCCTGCTGGTGATTCTCTGGGTCTGCTATGCCCGGCATGTGCCGGGGCTATGGCGCTGGCTGCTGCACGGCTGGTTCGCGCTGATCGGCATTTCCGTGCTCACCACCTGGCAGCACCATTTCATCGACCTGCCCAGCGGCGCCCTGCTCGGCTGGCTGTGCGTCTGGCTGTGGCCGCTGCACGGGCCGAGCCCGCTCAGCCGGGCGCGCCTGACCGCGTGCCGCGCAGGCCGGCGCCTGGCGCTGCGCTATGCGTTGGGCAGCGCCGCCTGTGCCGTGCCCGCCTTCCTGTTCGGCGGCGCCTGGCTATGGCTGTGCTGGCCGGCGGTGTCGCTGCTGCTGGTGGCGCTGAACTACGCGCTGTTCGGCGCGCATGGGTTTCAGAAGGGCGCCGACGGCCGCCTGAGCACGGCGGCCGGCTGGCTGCTGGCGCCCTACATGCTCGGTGCCTGGCTGAATTCCCGCCTGTGGACATTTCGCCGGCCGGCGCCGGATGAGGTGTGCGACGGCGTCTGGCTGGGCCGACTGCCCGGCGCGCGCGAGCTGGCGCGCAGCCCGTTCCGCTCCGTGGTGGACCTGTGCGCCGAGCTGCCGCTTGCTCCACAGGGCCGCCATTACCATGCGATCCCGGTGCTCGATCTGACCCCGCCGACCCTCGACGATTGCCTGACCGCCGCCGAGGCCATCGAGCAGGCGCGCCGGCGGGGTCCGACCCTGGTGTGCTGCGCCCTGGGCTATTCGCGCAGCGCCACCGCGCTGGCCGCCTGGTTGCTGTTCAGTGGCCGCGTGGCCAACCTGGACGCCGCGCTGGCCCTGCTGCGCGGCGCCCGGCCGCGCATCGTGCTGCACGACGCGCATCTGCGCGTGTTGCGGCAACTGCAGGCACGCCACGCGGTTCTTCCAGCGGAGCCTGCGCATGTCTGAGTTTTCCGCATCGGTGTGCGCCAGCCTGCTGCGCCAGGGCCGCACGCTGGAGCGGGCCAGTCGCCTGCTGGGGATGGCCGGTCTTCTGGCCGGCGGCGCCCAGGCGCTGAGCGGTCCGCCACACTTGCCGTTCGGCCTGCTCTGCCTGGGCGTGTTCCTGCTCTGGCTGGCGCAGCTGTACTGGGCTCTGCGCGTGGCCTTCGACGCCGAGCTGTTCGACCGGCTGGCCGGTAGCGACACCCCGTTGCCGACTCTCGATAGCGCGCTGCGCGAACTGGGCCTGAAACCGGCCGGCCAGGACAGCCGTACGCTGCCGGCCCGTTGCCAGGCCGCGCTGCGCCTGCTGCGCAGGCAGGGCGTACTGCTGGCTGCCCAGGGACTGCTGGCCGGCGCCGCGCTGCTGACCGTTCTGCTGATCTGAAGGAATCCCCCCATGCTGAGCCTACTCTGCGCCTTCACCATCACCTCCGCCGCCCGCCTGCTGACTGGCGCGCGCAGCCTGTGGCTGGGCTGCCGGCCCGAGGCGGTGCAGCGCATCTACTTTGCCAACCACAGCAGTCATATCGATTTCCTGCTGCTCTGGGCGGCGCTGCCCGCGCCGCTGCGCGCGCGCACCCGGCCGGTGGCCGGCGCCGATTACTGGCTGAAGAGCCCGCTGCGCCGCTACCTGATCACCCGGGTGTTCAACGGCGTGCTGGTCGACCGGGCCGGCGAGGTCGGCGGCAATCCCCTGCAGCCGCTGCTCGACGCGCTGGAGCGGGGCGATTCGCTGATCTTCTTCCCGGAAGGCACGCGCAACCGCGAGGACGGCCTGCTGCCGTTCAAGAGCGGGCTCTTTCACCTGGGCCGCGCGCATCCGCAGGTGGAGCTGGTGCCGGTGTGGATCGCCAACCTCAACCGGGTGATGCCCAAGGGCCGTGCCATCCCGCTGCCGTTGCTGTGCACGCTGAGCTTCGGCGCGCCGCTGGCGGTCGGTGACGACGTCAAGCCCACCTTCCTGGAACGCGCCCGCGCGGCGCTGCTGGCCGTGGCCCCGGAGCACGTCTGAAATGGATCGACATACCTTGCTGTTGTTCGCCGGCATCGGCGCCCTGCTGCTGCTCGCCTCGCTGATCGGCTTCCTGCTCAAGCGCCGCGCTGGCGGACCCAGCCCGACCATCGACAACCTCAACGCGCGCATCGCCGCCTGGTGGGTGATGGTGCTGGTGATCGGTGGCGCCTTCCTGCTCGGCCATGGCGCGGTGATCCTGCTGTTCGCGCTGGTGTCGTTCTACGCGCTGCGCGAGTTCATGACCCTGACGCCGACCCGGCAGAGCGACTACTGGCCGCTGGTGGCGGCCTTCTATGTCGTGCTGCCGGCGCAGTACCTGTTGATCGGCTACGGCTGGTACGGGCTGTTCTCGATCTTCATCCCGGTCTACGTGTTCCTGCTGCTGCCGATCCTCGCCTCGCTGGGCGGCGACACCACGCGCTTCCTGGAACGCGCCTCCAAGGTGCAATGGGGACTGATGATCGCGGTGTTCTGCATTTCCCACGTGCCGGCGCTGCTGACCCTGCAGATCGCCGGTTACGAAGGGCGCAACCTGCTGCTGATCGCCTGGCTGGTGTTGGTGGTGCAGCTGTCGGACGTGCTGCAGTACGTGTGTGGCAAGCTGGCCGGCAAACGCAAGATCGCGCCCCTGCTGTCGCCTTCAAAGACCGTGGAGGGCTTCATCGGCGGCGTGGCGCTGGCCACGCTGGTCGGCGCGCTCTTGTGGTGGATCACCCCGTTCAGCTTCGGGCAGGCGCTGGGCCTGGCGCTGGTGGTCAACCTGTTGGGCTTCTTCGGCGGGCTGGTGATGAGCGCCATCAAGCGCGACCGCGGCGTGAAGGACTGGGGGCACATGATCGAGGGCCATGGCGGCATGCTCGATCGGCTGGATTCGGTGTGCTTCGCCGCGCCGATCTTCTTCCACCTGGTGCGCTACTACTGGACCTGAATCATTCCAGCACCCTGACCTTCGCGGCGCCCAGCGCGTAGGCGGCATCGGCCGCCACGTTGCTGGCCGCCTCGATGCGTAGGCGGCCGTCCACTTCCAGCGGTGCATAGATGTCGTCAATGCGGATGCCCTTGGGGTAGCGCACCAGCACGATCTGGTTGGGCGGCGGCGGCGGCACGTGGATGCAGGCGCCCGGATAGGGCACCAGGAAGAACTCGACGAAACGCCCCTGTTCGTCGCTTTCCAGCGGCACCGGGTAGCCGGCCAGGCGGATCTCCCGGTTGTCGAGGGCCGCGACGGTGCGGGTGGAGTACATGACTTCAGGCAGGCCGGGCGCCTGCTTCAGATAGCCGCCCCCGTCGCTGAAGCCCTGGGCCTCGGCGCCGATGTGTTCGATTTCCGGCATGGCTTCCAGCGCCGCCAGATCCTCGGGCGGCAGCAGCTCCAGCCAGTCCAGCTCGGCGGGCGCGGCGTGCAGCGACAGGGAAACGGTGAACAGCAGCGGAATGAACAAATTTCGCATGGACGACTCGGCTCATGGACAGGACGGGGCCGCGCGCGACCCCGACAAAGACAACGGCGTGAGGGTCAGGTTCGCTTGCGCGTCACCATGCCATAGATCACCAGCAGGATGATCGCGCCAATCACCGCGCCGATGAATCCGGCCGGCTCGCCAGCGTCGTAGAAGCCCACCGCCTGGCCGCCGTAGGTGGCCAGCAGGGCGCCGCCGATGCCCAGCAGGATGGTCATGATCCAGCCCATGCTGTCATCGCCCGGTTTGAGGAAGCGCGCGATCAGCCCGACGATCAGGCCGATGATGATGGTTCCAATGATGCCCATGAGTCCTCCGTCCCAACGGGTTGCGTGGCGGTTGCCACTCCGTTGCTTGGGACCGTTGGGCTGCCGGGCAGTTCGCGGCGGTGCACTGCAGTGATTGTGGGAGCGGACTTGTCCGCGAGCTTCTGGGTGCGGCCTGCAGCCTGGCCGGCGCTGGAAAAGCTCGCGGACAAGCCCGCTCCCATCAGATCCACTCCCAGAGGAGAGGGGGCAGTTCTCAGCCCCTGGCGATCAGCGCCTGCACTTCGGCGATGCGTGCCTGCAGGGTGGCGGCGTCCTGGCAGCGCAGGGTGGCGTGACCGACCTTGCGGCCCGCCTTGAACGCCTTGCCGTAGTGATGCAGGTGGCAGTCGGCGATGCGGATGACCTGCTCGGTCGGCGGCACCGAACCCAGGAAATTGAGCATGGCGCTCTCGCCCACCTTGGCGGTGGAGCCCAGCGGCAGGCCGGCCACGGCACGCAGGTGGTTCTCGAACTGGCTGCACTCGGCGCCCTCGATGGTCCAGTGCCCGGAGTTGTGCACACGCGGGGCGATTTCGTTGGCCTTCAGGCCGCCGTCCACCTCGAAGAACTCGAAGGCGAGCACGCCGACGTAGTCGAGCTTGGTCAGCACGCGGCTGATGTAGTCCTCGGCCAGCCCCTGCAGCGGGTGGTCGGTGCTGGCGATGGACAGGTTCAGCACGCCGCCCACGTGGGTGTTGTGGGACAGCGGGTAGAAGCGGGTTTCCCCGTCGCGACCGCGCACCGCCACCAGCGACACCTCGCCGGTGAAGGGCACGAAGCCTTCGAGGATGCAGGGCACGCTGCCCAGCTCCGCGAAGGCGCCGCTCACGTCGGCGGGCTGGCGCAGGACCTTCTGGCCCTTGCCGTCGTAGCCCAGGGTACGGGTCTTGAGCACGGCCGGCAGGCCGATGGCGGCCACGGCGGCGTCCAGGTCGGCCTGGGACTGGATGTCGGCGAACTCGGGTGTCGGGATGCCCAGTTCCTTGAACAGGGACTTCTCGAACCAGCGGTCGCGGGCGATGCGCAGGGATTCGGCGGCCGGGTACACCGGCACGTACTTCGACAGGAAGGCGACGGTTTCCGCCGGCACGTTCTCGAACTCGAAGGTCACCAGGTCGACGCTCTCGGCCATGCGGCGCAGCGCCTCGGGATCGTCGTAGCCGGCCAGCAGGTGTTCGCCCAGCGCGGCGGCGCAGGCGTCCGGCGCGGGGTCGAGGAAGACGAAGTTCATGTCCAGCGGCGTGCCCGCCAGCGCCAGCATGCGACCCAGCTGGCCGCCACCGATTACACCGATTTTCATGGTCGTGTCCTTTGCGTTACGCCTGACGCGGGTCCGGGTTGTCCAGCACCGTACGGGTCTGCTCCTCGCGGAACTGCTTGAGGGCCGCATGGTACTGAGGGTGCTTGCCGCCGAGGATGCTCGCCGCCAGCAGCGCAGCGTTGATGGCGCCGGCCTTGCCGATGGCCAGGGTGGCGACCGGGATGCCACCGGGCATCTGCACGATGGACAGCAGCGAATCCACACCCGAGAGCATCGACGACTGCACCGGCACGCCGAGCACCGGCAGGTGGGTCTTGGCCGCGCACATGCCCGGCAGGTGGGCCGCGCCGCCGGCGCCGGCGATGATCACTTCGATGCCGCGCTCCTCGGCCTGTTCGGCGTACTGGAACAGCAGATCCGGGGTGCGGTGCGCGGACACCACCTTCACCTCGTGGGGAATACCGAGCTTCTCCAGCATCTCCACCGTATGACTCAGGGTGCTCCAATCGGACTTGGAACCCATGATCACGCCAACCAGTGCGCTCATCCTCGTGCCTCTTTGCGGTGCGCCGGTCGGCGCGCTCAAAAACCAACAAGCCACGCGGCTCGGGCGTGGCTTGTCATGTCGGGGCAAACCAGCGGGCCGGCTGGCTTGAAGGCGCGGCATTATACCGGAAAGGCGCGGCTGTCGCGCCTGTGGCTTGTCGGCAGGTGTATCCGCTCGTTGGCCCCTGCTCCGCCATTTGCTGCCACACTCTGCCGAGCCGCCTCGTCACCCGGAGATCCCCATGACACGTCTCGTTTCCTTTTTGTTGCTCAGCCTGAGCCTGTTTTCCATCAGTCCGCTGCAGGCCGCCCGGCTGGAGGCCGCCGCTGTGGCCGCGCCGGATCGTCACTCGGCCGAGGTGGCCGCCCAGGTGCTGCGGCGCGGCGGCAACGCGGTGGACGCCGCCGTGGCCACCGGCTTCGCCCTGGCGGTGACTCACCCGGAGGCCGGCAACATCGGTGGCGGCGGCTTCATGACACTGGTGGTGGACGGTCAGGGCTATTTTCTCGACTACCGTGAGATGGCGCCCCAGGGAGCCCGACGCGACATGTACCTGGACGAGAGCGGCGAGGTGGTGGCGGATCTCAGCACCGTCGGCGCCCGGGCCGCCGGCGTGCCCGGCACGGTGATGGGCCTGTGGGAAGCGCACCGCCGCTTCGGCAGCCTGCCGTGGGCCGAGCTGCTGACCCCGGCCATCGTACTGGCGCGCCAGGGCTTTATCGTCGACGAGCGGCAAGTGGCGGAGCGCGACGGAGCGGCGAAGTTCTTCGCCGGGCGCACCAATTTCGATCGCTACTTCGGCGGCATGCAGGCTGGCAAACGCTTCGTCCAGGAAGAGCTGGCCCAGACGCTGGAGCGCATTGCGGACCGGGGGCCGGAGGATTTCTACCGTGGCCGCACAGCCGAACTGCTGGTGGCGCAGATGCAGCGCAGCGACGGGCTGATCAGCGCCACCGACCTGCACGCCTACCGCGCCATCTGGCGCGAGCCGCTGCGCTTCGAGTGGCAGGGCCAGGTGGTGTATACCGCGCCGCCGCCCAGCTCTGGCGGTATCGCGCTGGCGCAGTTGCTCGGCATCAAGGCGCTGCGCGCACAGGACTTCGCCGGCGTGCCTCTCAACTCGGCGCGCTACGTGCACCTGCTGGCGGAAATCGAGAAGCGCGTGTTCGCCGACCGCGCCGACTATCTCGGCGATCCGGACTATTTCGACGTGCCCACCGCGCAGCTGACCGCCCCCGAGTACCTGCAACGCCGCGCGGCGGAGATCGATCCGCAGCGCATCTCGCCGACCGAGGCGGTACGCCCGGGGCTGGAATCGCCGCAGACCACGCACTTCTCCATCATCGATGCCGACGGCAACGCAGTGAGCAACACCTACACCCTGAACCTGGATTTCGGTAACGGGCTGGTGGTGGAAGGCGCGGGCTTCCTGCTCAACAACGAGATGGACGACTTCAGCGCCAAGCCCGGCGTGGCCAACGCCTTCGGGGTGATCGGCAGCGACGCCAACGCCATCGACGCCGGCAAGCGCATGCTGTCGTCGATGAGCCCGACCATACTGACCCGCGACAGCCAGGTGACGCTGGCGGTGGGGACGCCCGGCGGCTCGCGCATCTTCACCACCGTGTTCCAGGTATTGAGCAACCTTTACGACCATGGCCTGCCGCTGCCCGAGGCGCTGAAGGCGCAGCGCGTGCATCACCAGTTGCTGCCCAGGGACACGATCTTTCTCGACCCCCATTCGCCGCTCAAGGGCTCGGCCGCCCAAGAACTGCGGGCGATGGGCTATACGCTGACCGAGCAGGGCTGGCCGATGGGCGACGTGCAGGCGGTACAGGTGATCGAGGGCCGGCCGCTGCCGGCTTCCGACCCGCGTGGCCGCGGGCAGGCGCTGGTGGTTGAGGTCAACCGTGCACCCAAGGCGGAAAGCGCAGCGCCGGCTGCGCTGTAACCGTAGGGTGGATCGCGCTTCACCGATCCACCAACGCGCCGCAGGCGCGCCGTGCCGGCGCGTTGGTGGCCAATGGAAAACGTTGACCACCCTACGGTGGGCTGGGCGTAGGGTGGATCGCGCTTTATCGAGCCACCGAGCGCGCCGCCAGGTGCGGCGCGTCGGTGGCCAATGTTGTCCACCCTCCCCGGGCGCGCTTACGCCGGCTCGGCGCCCGCCTCCATCAGCTTGCGCCACAGCAGCCGCACCTGGGCCTTGCGCACCAGGGCGCAGCGGTGCAGGCGGATCTCCAGCGGCACGCGCCAGCTGGCGTCGCCGCATTCCACCAGTTCGCCGCGCGCCAGCTCGGCCTCGACGCTCAGGCGCGGCACCCAGGCGACGCCCAGGCCCTGCAGCGCCATGCTCTTCAGGCTGTCCGCCATCGCCGTCTCGTAGACGGTGACGTAGCGCAGGTTGCGCTGGCGCAGCAGCGCGCCCACCGAACGGCCGAGGAAGGCCCCGGCGCTGTAGGCGAGCAGCGGCACGCTGGCGCTGTCGTTCAGGTCGAACAGCGGGCGGCCCCGGGCATCCGGGGCGCACACCGGGATGATCTCGCTGTTGGCCAGGTGCAGCGAAGGGAAGATTTCCGGGTCCATCTGGAGCACGGCATCCGGATCATGGAACGCCAGCATCAGGTCGCAGGTGCCCTCACGCAGCGCATGCACCGCCTCGCCCACGTTGGTGGCCACCAGGCGCGAGGCGAAATGGATGCCGTCGTTGCGCAGCCCAGCCACCCACTGGGGAAAGAAGCCCAGCGCCAGGGAATGCGCGGCGGCCACCTGCAGTACCTCGCCCTGCTGGCCTTCCAGGTGATGCAGATGACGCAGCGCCTCGCCGAGCTGCTCAACCACGTTGCGCGCGGTGACCAGAAACAGCTGGCCCGCCTCGGTGAGTTCCACCGGCGAATGGCTGCGGTTGACCAGCGTCAGACCGACGGTCTCTTCCAGACTGCGAATTCGCCGGCTGAAGGCCGGCTGGGTCACGAAACGTCGCTCGGCAGCCTTGGAAAAGCTGCGCGTGGTGGCCAGCGCGACAAAATCCTCCAGCCACTTGGTCTCCAGATTCATGCCATTCCTCGTTCCGTTCGGCGGGCCTGGAAAAGTCACAGCAAGGTTATGCCGTTTGTGCATGGGACAGCAATTAAAGGCATTGGTCGACGATCGGTCGCAGGCCCTATGATTCGGGCGTTCGCAGACACAACCTGCCTCTCGATTACTTGTCATGGTCATGCAGACAAGGCCGACCCCTCAGGGCGCCCCAACTCCTGACCACACGCGCCAAAAGCGCCACCTAGGAGTACCTGACATGCGCACCAACGCACGCCCGATGACCACCGCCGTCCAGCCCCCCGCCCGCTACATGCCGTTCCTCGGCCTGGCCTTCACCAGCTCCAAGGCAAACCGCACCGCCAAGGCACTGGCCGCCGCCACCCAGCGCGTTTAAGTTGTTCCCAGGGCCATCATGCCCCTGGGAGGAACATGCACACACTGATTCTCTACACCGGTGGCACCATCGGCATGCACGCCAGTGCGGGCGGTCTGGTGCCCGCCGGTGGCTTCGAAGCCCGCCTGCGGGCCGAAGCGGCCCGCCGTCCGGACGCCTCCCCTGTGGAGTGGCGTTTCCGCGAACTCGCCCCGCCCATCGACAGCGCCAACATGAGTCAGGCCCACTGGCTGGCCATGCGGGACGTCATTGTCGAAGCCGTCGAGCGGGACGCTTTCCAGGCAGTGCTGGTGCTGCACGGCACCGACACGCTGGCCTACAGCGCCGCCGCCCTGAGCTTTCTGTTGCTTGGCCTGCCCGTTCCGGTCGTGCTGACCGGCTCCATGCTGCCCGCCAGCGTGCCCGGGAGCGACGCCTGGGACAATCTGTTCGGCGCCTTGCGGCATCTGGCGGAGGGTGCCGCTCCGGGCGTGCATCTGTTCTTCCATGGCCATCTGCTGCAGGGCACGCGGGTGACCAAGCGCAGCAGTGAGCAGTTCGACGCCTTTGCCGAGACCCTGCGCCCCGTCGCGCATCCTCGATTCCTGTCCCCGCCGGCACCCGATTACCGTATCCCGCGCCGGGAAGTGAACCTGGCTTGCCTTCCCCTGTACCCCGGTCTGCGCGCCGAGCATGTGCAGGCCCTGCTGGACACCGGGCTGCAGGCCTTGCTGCTGGAGTGCTACGGCAGTGGCACGGGCCCGGCAGATAACGCCGCGCTGATCGAGGTCCTGAGCCAGGCCCACACACGCGGTGTGGTCCTCGCTGCCATCAGCCAGTGCCCGGAAGGCCGGGTGGATTTCGCCACCTACGCTGCCGGCAGCCAGTTGGCCGCCTGCGGCGTGATCAGCGGTGGCGGCATGACCCGCGAAGCCGCCCTGGCCAAGCTGTTCGCCCTGCTGGGCGCGGGCCTGGACCCAGCAACGGTCGAAACCCTGTTCGGCGAAGACCTGTGCGGAGAGCTGACCGGGACGGGTGCTTGCCACTAAGCTAAGCGCGTCTGTGCTTGTCGAGGAGATGCGTCATGAGCCGCCGATTACCCGTGGAAATCCGCCCGGTCGGGCCCGACGACCATGACGCCTGGCTGCCCCTGTGGCAGGGCTACCAGCGCTTCTACATGATGAGCCTGGAGCCGGCGGTCAGCGCCGCCACCTGGCAGCGCTTCCTGGATGCCAGCGAAGGACAGCACGCCGCCCTCGCCTGGGCCGATGGCCAGGCAGTGGGCCTGGTGCACTGGCTGTACCACCGCAACACCTGGACGCTGAATCCGGTCTGCTACCTGCAGGACCTGTTCATCGCCCGTGACCTGCGCAGCCAGGGCGTCGGTCGGCAGTTGATCGAGCATGTCGAGCAGCAGGCCCGCCAGGTGCCCTGCGACGAGCTCTACTGGCTGACCCACGAGACCAACACCAATGCGATCCGCCTGTATGCACGGGTGGCCGAGCGCACGGGCTTCGTGCAGTTCCTGAAGACGCTGAAGAGCTGAGATTCCGGCCGACTGAAAGCAAAATGGGGGCAGATCGTCGTACCGGCGTCATGGCCCGGAGCATCACTCGTGCCAGCGCCGCTCACTGTTTTCCAGCAGGCTGGCGGCCTGTTCCGGACCGTTGCTGCCGGCCGGGTAGGGCTTCGGACGCTGGTAGTACTCCTGCCAGCCCTGCAGGATCGGATCGATCCAGCGCCAGGCGGCTTCCACCTCGTCGCGCCGCATGAACAGCGTCGAGTCGCCCTCGATCACGTCCAGCAGCAGCCGCTCGTAGGCATCCCAGCGCCGACGCTGGCGGAAGGCATCAGCCAGGTTGAGGTCCAGCTCCACCGGCTCCAGGCTCATGCCCTTGCCCGGCTGCTTGGCCATCAGTTGCAGGCTGATGCGCTCCTCCGGCTGCAGGCGGATGATCAGCCGGTTGGCCTCGCTGCCATTGAACAGGCGGTGCGGCACCGGCTTGAACTGGATGACGATCTCCGAGGTCTTGCGCGCCATGCGCTTGCCGGTGCGCAGGTAGAACGGCACACCGGCCCAGCGCCAGTTGTCGATCTCCGCCTGCACGGCGACGAAGGTTTCGGTGTCGCTGTCGTTGTCGACGTTCTTCTCGAAGTAGTAGGCCGGCACGTCATGCCCGCCGATGCGCCCGGCCACGTACTGGCCACGCACCGTCTTGTCCTGCACATCCAGGCCGGTGATCGGCTTGAGGGCCTCGAGCACCTTGACCTTCTCGCTGCGCACCGAATCGGCGTCGAAACGCACCGGTGCCTCCATGGCCACCAGGCACAAGAGCTGCAGCAGGTGGTTCTGCAGCATGTCGCGCATCGCGCCAGCGTTGTCGTAGTAGGCGCCGCGGTTTTCCACGCCGAGGGTCTCGCACACGCTGATCTGCACGTGGTCGATGTGCCCGGAACGCCACACCGGCTCGAACAGGGCGTTGGCGAAGCGCAGCGCCATGAGGTTCTGCACCGTTTCCTTGCCCAGGTAGTGGTCGATGCGGAAGATCTGCGGCTCATCGAACGCCTGGCCAATGCCGGCGTTGATCGCCTGGGCCGAGGCCAGCGAGCGGCCGATGGGCTTTTCCAGCACGATGCGGGTGTGCTCGCCGGTCAGCCGGGCCGTGGCCAGCGAGGCGGCGATGTCCTGGAACAGGTCCGGCGCGGTGGCCATGTAATAGATGCGCCCGCGCCGGCAAGCGCCCTGCTCCAGGTAGCGGGCCAGGCGGCCGTAGTCGGCGCTCTGGCTGGCGTCCATGGCCAGGTAGTCCAGGCGCGCGGCGAAGCCCTGCCAGGCCTCGTTGTCGAAGGTGGCGCGCGGGATGTGTGCGCGGCAGTGGCGCTCGGCCAGGGCCTGATAGGCGGCCCGCTGCAATGGCGTGCGCGCCAGCGCCAGGATGCGCATGTCCGCGGGCAGGCGGCCATCGCGATGCAGGTGATACAGGGCCGGCAGCAACTTGTGCAACGCCAGGTCGCCTGTGCCGCCGAAAACCAGCATGTCGCAGGGAAGTGTCACCGGTCACGCTCCAGAGTTGGCCTCGTGCTGGCGGTGTCATGTAGTATCACTACAAAACCCACTACAGCCCCGGCCGCCGATCATACCCGAGTCCTGCCCTTGAATCTGTTGCAACACATCGCCCAGTCCCGCCACCTGCTCCGCAAGTCGGAGCTCAAGGTCGCCGACCATCTCCTGCTCGATCCCGCGGCAGTCATCCACAGCTCCATGGCGGATCTGGCGCACAGCGTTGGAGTCAGTGAGCCCACCATCGTGCGCTTCTGCCGCGCCATCGGCTGCACCGGTTTCCAGGATCTCAAGCTCAAGCTGGCGCAGAGCCTGGCCGCAGGCGCCAGCTTCGGCCAGTTCGCCATTCGCGAGGATGATTCGGTCACCGACTTCAGCCTGAAGATCTTCGACACCACCCTGCACACGCTGATGGAGGTGCGCGAGCGGCTGAACGTGCAGTCGCTCGAGAAGGCCATCGCCGCCATCGCCAAGGCGCAGCGCGTGGAGTTCTACGGCTTCGGCGCCTCCGGCGCGGTGGCCACCGACGCGCAGCACAAGTTCTTCCGCCTGCTGCTCACCGCCGCCGCCTATTCCGACCCGCACATGCAGGCCATGTCGGCGGTGACCCTCAAGCCGGGCGACGTAGCCATCTGCATCTCGCAGTCAGGCCGCTCCAAGGACCTGCTGACCACTGCGCACCTGGTACGCGAAACCGGCGCCACGCTGATCACCCTCTGCCCGGGGCAGACGCCACTGGCCGAGCTGTCGGACGTGAACCTGGCCATCGACGTGCAGGAAGACACCGAGATCTACACACCGCTCACCTCGCGCATCGCCCACCTGGTGGTGATCGACGTGCTGGCCATGGGTGTGGCCATGTCCCGCGGCCCGGACCTGGTCGAGCACCTCAAGAGCGTGAAGCGCAGCCTGCGCAGCCTGCGGCTGTCGCCCAAGTCGGTGAAGAACCTGGAAGAGTGAGACGCACGGTTCGTAGGGCGGTCAGCGCTTTCCTGGCCGCCGGCCGGCATCCACACCGGCGGACAAGAACAACGTTGTCCGCCCTACGGATTCGATGCGGCTCCGCAGCCGCCTGTCACCCTTAACCCGCCTGTCAGCGAACCGTCCCGCAACCGTCATGTCCTTTCGCAAGGCTGAAGCTCCCACATACTCGGGAGACTTCGCCATGCGCCGTCACGTCGATACCTACCCCCAGGATGATGCCAAGGCCCGCCGCAAGCAGGAGGAAATCCGCCGCATGCGCTACCGCCGGGCCATCGAGCGCTACTGGGAGGAGCGCCAGCTGCGCGCCACGCTGACGCCCTACTGAACCCGCTGCGCGAAGCGCTCGGCCAGCGCGGTGAGGCTGCCGCGCTCGCGGCGCACGAAGTCGAAGAACGCCTGCGCTACCGGCGACAGCTGCTTGTCGCGCGCATGCACCACGCACCAACTGCGCCGCAGAGGCAGCTCGGCCACCGGCAACTCGACCAGCTCGCCATCGGCCAGCTCGCGGCGCACCGCGTGGCGCGGCAGCAGCGCCAGGCCCAATCCGGCGATCACGCCTTCGCGCTGCGCTTCCAGCGAACCGAGCTCCAGCGTCTGCGGGAAATGCGCGCGCTTCTGGTGGCAGTACTCCTCCGTCACCGCGCGCGTGGCCGAGCCCTGCTCGCGCACCAGCAGCAGGTGGCTGGTCAGGTCCTGCAGCTGCAGTCCGGAGCGTTGTGCCAGCGGATGGTCCGAACGCGCCACGGCGATGATCGGGTTGTCCAGGAACGGCAGGAACTCCAGCCCCATGTCGGCCGGGACCATGGTCATGATCAACAGGTCGTCACGGTGCACCGACAGGCGCTTGAGCGCCTGAGCATGGTTGACCACGGCCATCTGCAGGCTGACCTCCGGGTGGCGCGCCCGAAACGCCGCAAACAGGTGCGGCACGAAGTACTGGGCGCTGGTCTCCACCGCCAGGCGCAGCTGGCCCTGCAGTGAGCCGCGCAGGTCGGACAGCTGCATGTCGAGGTTTTCCAGCCGACCGAGGACATCCAGGCAGGCACGCTGCAGCGCCTCGGCAGCTTCGGTCAGGTGCAGCTTGCGCCCCACGTACTCGAACAACGGCTGGCCGACCAGCTCTTCCAGCTGGCGCATCTGCAGGCTGATGGCCGGCTGGGTGAGTGCCATGGCCTCGGCGGCGCGACTGTAGGAGCGGTGGTCACAGACGGCCAGGAACACCTGCATCTGGCGCAGCGTCAGGCGGTTCAGCGATTTGCGCATGGGCCTCGTTGCCTTTAGTGGGGTGCGGTTTCCAGACGGATATAAGTAATTACTTATTCACTGGCAAATAAATATTGATTTTTCTTAATCGCGGCACTGGGCGTAGGGTAAACGCCATCGAATCCGCTGCGGCGGATCGCGTTTCTGAGGCGAGGACTACAACAGTGATCAAGAAAATCCTCATCGCCAACCGCGGCGAGATTGCCGTGCGCATCGTGCGTGCCTGTGCCGAGATGGGCATCCGTTCGGTGGCTGTGTACGCCGAGGCCGATCGCCATGCGCTGCACGTCAAGCGCGCCGACGAAGCCTACAACCTCGGCGATGACCCGCTGGCCGGCTACCTGAACCCGCGCAAACTGGTGAACCTGGCGGTGGAAACCGGCTGCGACGCGCTGCATCCCGGCTATGGCTTCCTGTCCGAGAACCCTGAACTGGCGGAGATCTGCGCCGCGCGCGGGATCACCTTCATCGGACCGTCCGCCGAGGTCATTCGCCGCATGGGCGACAAGACCGAGGCGCGCCGCTCGATGATTGCCGCCGGCGTGCCGGTCACTCCGGGCACCGAAGGCAACGTCGCCGACCTGGCCGATGCACTGCGCGAGGCCGAGCGGCTCGGCTACCCGGTGATGCTCAAGGCCACCTCCGGCGGCGGCGGACGCGGTATCCGCCGTTGCAACGACCGCGCCGAACTGGAATACGCCTGGCCGCGCGTGATCTCGGAGGCCACCAAGGCCTTCGGCAACGCCGAGGTGTTCCTGGAGAAGTGCATCGTCAACCCGAAGCACATCGAGGCGCAGATCCTTGCCGACCGCTTCGGCAACACCGTGCACCTGTTCGAGCGCGACTGCTCGATCCAGCGCCGCAACCAGAAGCTCATCGAGATCGCCCCCAGCCCGCAGCTGACCCCCGAGCAGCGCGCTTACATCGGCGAACTGGCGGTACGCGCCGCCAAGGCGGTGGGCTACGAGAACGCCGGCACCGTGGAGTTCCTGCTCGCCGAGGGCGAGGTGTACTTCATGGAGATGAATACCCGCGTGCAGGTGGAGCACACCATCACCGAGGAAATCACCGGCATCGACATCGTTCGCGAGCAGATCCGCATCGCCTCGGGCCTGCCGCTGTCCGTGCAGCAGGACGACATCCAGCATCGCGGCTTCGCCCTGCAGTTCCGCATCAACGCCGAGGACCCGCGCAACAACTTCCTGCCCTGCTTCGGCAAGATCACCCGCTACTACGCCCCCGGCGGCCCGGGCGTGCGTACCGACACGGCGATCTACACCGGCTACACCATTCCGCCGTATTACGACTCGATGTGCCTGAAGCTGATCGTCTGGGCGCTGACCTGGGAAGAAGCCGTCGCCCGCGGCTCGCGCGCGCTGGACGACATGCGCCTGCAGGGGGTGAAGACCACCGCCACCTATTACCAGCAGATCCTGGCCAATCCGGATTTTCGCAGCGGCCGCTTCAACACCAGCTTCGTCGACGAGCACCCGGAACTGCTGAACTACTCGATCAAACGCAAGCCGGGCGAACTGGCCCTGGCCATTGCCGCGGCGATCGCCGCCCACGCCGGCCTGTGAGGGACTGAACCATGACCAAGAAGATCACCGTTACCGACACCATCCTGCGTGATGCGCACCAGTCGCTGCTGGCCACCCGCATGCGCACCGAGGACATGCTGCCGATCTGCGACAAGCTGGATCGCGTGGGTTACTGGTCGCTGGAAGTCTGGGGCGGCGCCACCTTCGACGCCTGCGTTCGCTTCCTCAAGGAAGACCCGTGGGAACGCCTGCGCCAGCTGCGCGCCGCGCTGCCCAACACCCGTCTGCAGATGCTCTTGCGCGGCCAGAACCTGCTCGGCTATCGCCACTACAGCGACGACGTGGTGGAAGCCTTCGTCGCCAAGGCGGCCGAGAACGGCATCGACGTGTTCCGCATCTTCGACGCCATGAACGACGTGCGGAACCTGGAAACCGCCATCCGCGCGGTGAAGAAGGCCGGCAAGCACGCCCAGGGCACTCTCGCCTACACCACCAGCCCGGTGCACACCATCGACGCCTTCGTCGAGCAGGCCCGGCAGATGGCCGCCATGGGCGTGGACTCCATCGCCATCAAGGACATGGCCGGCCTGCTGACGCCCTACGCCACCGGCGCGCTGGTCAAGGCCCTCAAGCAGGCGCTGCCGCAGCTGGAGGTGGTGGTGCACTCCCACGACACCGCCGGCGTGGCCAGCATGTGCCAGCTGAAGGCCATCGAGAACGGCGCCGACCGCATCGATACCGCCATCTCCAGCCTGGCCTGGGGCACCAGCCACCCAGGCACCGAGTCGATGGTCGCCGCCCTGCGTGGCAGCGAGTACGACACCGGCCTCGACCTGGAGCTGCTGCAGGAGATCGGCCTGTATTTCTACGGGGTGCGCAAGAAGTACCACCAGTTCGAAAGCGAATTCACCGGCGTGGACACCCGCGTGCAGGTCAACCAGGTGCCGGGGGGGATGATTTCCAACCTGGCCAACCAGCTCAAGGAGCAGGGCGCCCTGCACCGCATGGACGAGGTACTCGCGGAAATTCCGCGGGTGCGCAAGGACCTTGGCTACCCGCCGCTGGTCACCCCGACTTCGCAGATCGTCGGTACCCAGGCGTTCTTCAACGTGCTGGCCGGCGAGCGCTACAAGACCATCACCAACGAGGTGAAGCTGTACCTGCAGGGCCGCTACGGCAAGGCGCCGGGCGAGGTAAACGAACACCTGCGCTTCCAGGCCATCGGCCATGAGGAGGTGATCGTCTGCCGTCCGGCCGACCTGCTCAAGCCGGAAATGGACCGTCTGCGCGCGGAGATCGGCGGGCTGGCAACGTCCGAGGAGGACGTGCTGACCTTCGCCATGTTCCCGGACATCGGCCGCAAGTTCCTGGAAGAGCGCGCCGCCGGCACCCTGACCCCGGAACCGCTGCTGCCGATGTCCAACGGCACCGGCGCCAGTCCGGCCGACGAGGGCGTGCCCACCGAGTTCATCATCGATGTGCACGGCGAGACTTACCGCGTGGACATCACCGGCGTGGGCGTGAAAGGCGGCGGCAAGCGCCACTTCTTCCTGTCCATCGACGGCATGCCCGAGGAGGTGGTGTTCGAGCCGCTCAACACCTTCGTGGCCGGCGGAGCGGGCAACCGCAAGCAGGTCAGCGCCCCCGGGGATGTCAGCACCCACATGCCGGGCAACATCGTCGATGTGCTGGTCAAGGAAGGCGATGTGGTCAAGGCCGGCCAACCCGTGCTGATCGCCGAGGCGATGAAGATGGAAACCGAGGTACAGGCGCCGATCGCCGGCACGGTAAAGGCCGTGCATGTGGCCAAGGGGGACCGCGTCACGCCGGGCGAAGTGCTGATCGAAATCGCCGGCTGATTCCCAACACAGTTTCCTCATCGGGGAGCAGGATGCTCCCCTTTTTTATGGAGGGCTTTTTGTGGGAGCGGACGCGTCCGCGAGCCTTCCGGCGACCGTCCAGACTGTCGAGCCCAACAGCTCGCGAATGAATTCGCTCCTACAAAAAGGACTGGGCAGCCCTGCTGCGCAGCCTGCCGCCATCCGCCGCGCAGCTTGTTGCGCAATTTCCCGTGACACGCCGCACACCGCGCCTGCAACAGGCTTCCAACCCATTGATGCAAAAGACTTTTATGCTTCAGGCACGCCGCTTGCCATGGGATCGGGGCAACCCTACCCATCTACAAGGAGCGTACCCATGCCAACTCCCGCCTACCTGACCATCGAGGGCAGCAAGCAGGGCCTGATCACCGCCGGCACCTTCACCGAGGATTCGGTCGGCAACATCTTCCAGGAAGGCCATGAGGACCAGATCCTCGTCCAGGCCTTCAGCCATCAGGTGATCATTCCCCGCGACCCGCAGTCCGGCCAGCCGACCGGCCAGCGCGTGCACAAGCCTCTGATGGTCAGCAAGGTGTTCGACAAGTCGTCGCCGCTGATCTTCAACGCCCTGACCTCCGGCGAGCGCCTGAACAAGTGCCGCCTGGAATGGTTCCGCACCTCCTCCACCGGCACCCAGGAGCACTACTTCACCATCGAGCTGGAGGACGCGGTGATCGTCGACGTGCAGTCGCGCATGCCCAACTGCCAGGACCCGGACATGACCCACTTCACCCACCTGGAAGACGTCTATTTCACTTACCGCAAGATCATCTGGACCCATGAAGTCGCCGGCACCTCCGGCTCGGACGACTGGCGCGCGCCGAACGTGTAAGCCTGGAAGGGCGCTCCGCAACCGGGGCGCCCTCGCCGACAAGGAATGTCTATGTCGAGCCCCCGCTTCAACCTGTCGCTGGCTGACCTGGAGCTGCAGGTGCTGGCCTTCGAGGCCGTGGAAATCATCGGCCAGCCCTACTCCATCGACCTGCACCTGGTCAGCCGGCAGCCGGACCTCGACCTGGCGGCCCTGCTGCGTCAGCCGGCCTGGCTCGATCTCGGCCAGGGCCGCGGCCTGCATGGCCTGGTCTGGCGCGTCGAGCAGACCCAGTGCACCGTACATCTCAGCCATTACCGCATCGAGCTGCGCCCCGCACTTGCCTGGCTGGAGCAGCGGCGCAACTGCCGCATCTACCAGCAGAAGAGCGTGCCGCAGATCCTCCGGCAGCTGCTGGCCGAGCATGGCATCCAGGGCGACGCCTGCCAGTTCCCGGAAACGGAGTATCCCGCCCGCGAGTACTGCGTGCAGTACGCGGAAAGCGACCTGCACTTCCTGCGGCGGCTGTGCGAAGAGGAAGGCCTGCACTACCACTTCCGCCACAGCGCGAAACAGGGTCATGTGCTGGTTTTCGGCGATGATCAGACGGTCTTTCCCCGGCTGTCCGCGCTCCAGCCGTTCCGGCCCGACAGCGGCCAGCCGCAGGAAACTCCGGCCATTCAGCGCTTCACCGTGCGCCTGGAAAGCCGCAGCGACACCGTGACCGCGGGATCATGACGAGCGCCAGCCCCGCCTGCAGATGCAGAGCAGTGCCTCGCAGGCCGACACGCCTTCCAGCACCGGTGAGCAATACCACTACCCGGGCCGCTTCACCGATCGCAGCCGCGGCACCCAGCTCGCCCGTCGCGCACTGGAAGGTCTTCAGCATGATGCCCTGCGCGCCGAAGGCAGCAGCAGCCAGCCCTTGCTTGCCAGCGGCCACTTCCTGGAGCTGCAAGGGCATCCCCGCGACGACTTCAACCAGCTATGGCTGCTCACCGAGGTTCACCACCAGGGCTACCAGCCGCAAGTGCTCGAAGCCTTTGCCGGCCACCGCGAATCCGCGCCCGCGGACCCGCCCGGCTACCGCAACCGCTTCGTCGCCATCCCCTGGCAAGCGCCCTACCGCCTGCCCTGCCTGCAGGCCAGACCCAGCCTGCTCTCTGCCCAGACGGCGGTGGTCACCGGACCGGACGACGAGGACATCCACTGCGACGAGCATGGCCGCGTCCAGGTGCGCTTCCACTGGGAGCGCGAAGCCGCTGCCGCTACGCACAGCCGCGCCTGGCTGCGCGTGGCCAGTGGCTGGGCCGGTGACCAGTACGGCGCCCTGCTCATCCCACGTGTCGGCATGGAGGTGCTGGTCAGCTTCCTGGATGGCGACCCTGACCGCCCGCTGGTCACCGGTTGCCTCTACCACGCCGAACATGACCCCCCCTGCCCGCTGCCGGACCAGCGCGCCTGCAGTGTGTTCCGGACCCGCAGCTCGCCCGGCGGCCAAGGCTTCCACGAACTGCGCATCGAAGACCGCCAGGGCGCCGAACGCATCCACGTACACGCCCAGCGCGACTGGGAACAGCACATCAACCATGACCATCGCCTGTGGATCGGCAACCAACGCCACTGTACCGTCGCGGGCGACAGCCACAGCGCGCTCAAGGGCGAGGAACACCGCATCACCCACGGCAACCGCCTGGCGGAGCTCAGGGCCGACGACCACCTCACCGTGCAGGGCAGCCAGCACCTGAAGCTGGGGGCCGGGCAGTTCATCGAGGCCGGTCAGGAAATCCATCTCGCCAGCGGCGAGAAGATCGTCCTGCAAGCCGGCAGCGAACTGACCCTCAAGGTCGGCGGCAGCTTCGTGAAGCTGGACGCCAGCGGCGTGACACTGGTGGGGGCGCAGGTGAGGCTGAATTCGGGCGGAAGCGCGGGGAAAGGCGCCGGGGCGCAGCCATTGCTGCCGCAGGTGAGTGAAACCGACACGCCACCAGCGGCGAGCGAACGTTCGGCATCCCACCAGGCCGCTGGGCAGCACAGCGATCTCGACGCTGCTGAGCCGGGTGAACGAACCCTGATCGTCGATGTCTGGGGCGATCCCGCGCTCGGCAGCCAACTGCAACTGCTTGATCCCAAGGACCAGGGTCATGAGTGAACTGAAGGACCAGACCATCGAGCAGGGCGTACGCAAGCGCACCGAGTATGACGACGCACGCCAGGCACGCCTGGTGTTGAACATCGCGCGCAGCGACGGCGGCACCCTGACCATCCCGTTGCTGGACGACGCGCGCAGCACGACAGAACAACCGGATCTTCAGAAAAACACCCTGCTCGCCGTCCTGCCGCTGGCCCGCCTGCCGGGGTACGACAGGCAGAACGAAGCGCCCAAGGGGGCACTGCCCCGGCCGGGTCGCATCTATGTCTTCTGGGGGAACCGGCTGTGGCGCGAGCTGGAGGCTGATGGCACGGGACAGCTGTTCGAAGTAGACCTGGCCCATTGGCGCAAGCAGGCCGAACAGAGGCTGGACGCCGACGAACGCCCACCCGTCGGCGCCCGCCAGTACCTGATCCTGCTGCCCATGCTGCTGCAGGGCCGGGCGATCGCCGGCGAACTGCACATGGCCTACAGCGAGCTGCCGTGGACCTGGGAGTACATCGCGTGGTTGGAGCAGGACATGGCGCGCATTCAGCGGCGCTGCAGAAACCTGGCTCCCGCTTGGGCCGCCGCCGTTGTGGGCCCTGAACATTGGCGGGCGACCCAGGCCATGCCAGCACTGGCCATCGACACACTAAGCGAAGGGATGCGGGCGCGGGATTTTGCGGTGGAGAGTAACCTGGCTGACCCGGCAACCTTTACACCCGGCTTCACCGGCTTCGCTGAAACCGAATGGGTGATGCGATTGCAACGTGCCAAGGAAGAACTGGCCGAACACCAAGGCGACCCGCAGCCCGAGCCCTTGCCTGCACTGGAGTCCGGCGTCGATGTATTGGTCGAATTCAACCTGCGCGGCTATCCCCGACTGATTGGCTTCATACTCGACGACCCATTGTTCAGCCTTCGGCATGCCACCGCCCAGCTACGCCTGACGGGCGCATATTTACTCACCCAGAACGCCTTGGTCGCCCAGCATCCCCATGGCGCCTATGTCCAGGCGCTCTACAGCCTGGTCATGCGCCCCGGCGACAACCCCCTGGCGCACCTGCAGGCGTATCTGGATACGCCGGGTGTGCGCGAGGCCGCGCGTGAAACGCAGCGCAACGCCGCGCGCGCCCACATGGAGGCGATCCTGGCACGACTGATCGCACTGACAGACCAGCTGGCGCCTTTCATCCAGGATTGGCTCTTCAGCAACGACGAGCGATTGCTGGAGCCCTACGCGTTGATGAGCGAACTCCTCGAAGTCCTCAAGCACCCAGCCCATCGCGATGCCCTGTGCCTGACGTCCGCCGACGATGACCTGGAGAAGGCCATCAACCGGCTAACGGTACAACTGCTCGAAGCCACGCATGCTATTACTCGACCGCTCCTCAGCGACACGGGGCAAGCGGTTATCCGTTTACAAACCCTGGCCGGGGTTAGCCGCGAAGCCAACCCCCAGCGAATGGGCCTCAGTACTCTGCTGCAAACGGTGGACGCGGACGCTTCGGCAATCGATACCTTGGCGCTGAACAAGAACACCACGGCCTTGGTAGGGGACCTGATGGACATCGTCTCCACGGCAATCTGCACGCAGGTCAGTCGCCTGAGCGATGCAGTGGTCGCGGTGGAGCTGCCGCGTTTGTTTGCCCCGAGTTTCGGTGTATTCAAGACATTGTCGCCTTCATGGCGCGGCCTCGAGCTGATGCCGCGCGGACAGGCGCTGGCACAACGGCTGGTGATTCTGGGGGTTGAAGGGGGCGGCCTGAGCTATGGCCTGACTCCGGAAGAACGGACGACCCTGACCACCAAGAATTACAGCCACGCCGTCGTGCACGACCAGGCGGGCAATCCCCTCGCCTCCAACAGCCCGCGAAGGATGCCGGGCCAACCGAATCTCGGTCGCAGCACGGTTATCGCTGCGCCTGCGGACCACCCACATGTACGGAGTCTTAGTGCCTGGAAGTTGCAGGCCAACCGCAAGATACAGGGCGTTCTGGAGACACCAGCCATTCCATTGGTGGCGGTGGTTTGCGCGGTGTTCAACTTGCAGGCGCAGATCGCAGAAATGAAGGGTCTGCAGAAAGAGGGCTGGGAAGGTGAGTTACGCTCATTTGCGGGTCTTTTTTCGGCACAGATTGATCTGACCGCTGCCCTATCGAACTTAAGCAAACCTATTCTGGGATCAAACAATTCCCTTGTTCAGATGCTTGAAAAGCCGCGTTTGAATGTCGCGAAAATCTCCGATAAATGGGCAAAAAACCTCGAAGCACTGACAGGCCATTCAAGGCTCACACTGCTCAGAGCCATATCGGGCGCAGCAATGGTCGTTACAAGTTTGCTGAGCGCATGGGATGCCTCCCGTGCCTGGCGTCAGGGAGACCGCGATGCGGCGCTTGCCTATGGTGTACTGGGCACCTCCGGCTCCGCCTTATGGACAGCTGCCACGCTGGGTATGGCGATAAATCCTATGGTGCTGCTGATCGGCGGGTTGATATTCATAGGCGGCAGCCTGCTGGCTAACTGGCTCACCGACACGGATCTCGAAGCGCTCGCGAAACATGGCCCCTTTGGCAAGGAGCATCCAAAGTCCGACGATGAGCGTTTCGGCCACTTGCGCGACCCCTGGAACGCCTACACGCAACTGCTCGGCGTTCTGGGCAAGCCCATCATTCAGGTGGCGCCCTTATCCGAATGGCGAAAAAACGCCCCATTAAGGCATCGTGCGGCACTACGCCAAGTCGCCTCCAAACGCTCGCCAATGCCGCTGGGCTGCCAGCCCACGCAGATGCAACCACTGGAAGACGGCGACTGGATAATGACCCTTCAATCGCCCCTGCTCCCAATGTTCCAGGGGGGACGAAACTTTGTAGTGCTAGCCGAAGAACAGGTCCAGGCCCTACCTCGTAGCGATGCCGCCAGGATGCAGCCGCTTCATCGAAAAGCCATCAATGAATTCAAACTGAATGCGTTTCCATTGGACGACGGCACGTTGCTTTACGTACTACCCCGGCAATTCCCTCCGGTACAACTGACTCCGCGAGAGCGATATCACTATACGATTGTCCAGCGAGTCGTTCTTCGCGCCCAATTCCATCTGAGCCAGCCCGGGAAACTGGGAGACAAAGGTGGTCCGGCACAAACGCTGGTCCTACCCCAGCCGAGCCCGAAACGCTGGCAAGACTGGCAAGAGGCATTCAGAAGACTGCCGGCTCCAACGATCCTCTCGAACGACGCCCCTTATTGGCTGATCGAAACCACGGAATTCAAGGCATGAGCGCACAAGAACACCGCATTCCCTACGGCCCCGGCGCCTATCGCAGTAATGCGCTTCCCGATCTACCCCCGTCCCGCCAACAGCAAGGGGGACTGTTTGATACGCCGCTGCGCTGGGGGCGTTACGCCGGACTGGACTCGCCCGTGGAGATTGAGTCGCAACTGGAAAGCAAAGCCTATAAAGCATATGAACAGCAGCTTGCCGAAGGGCAAAAGCCACTCATTTTCTGCGATGCGCAACGCTGGCGATTTGAAAACTCAAGCATAATCCCATACTTGATTTTCATATCTAAACTCTTGAGCTTTTTCTTTCCATGGTTTTTCTTCACAGCTGAGATCTATTTTGTATTTGACTCAAATTTATTACTTTCCTTGCCGGCTGTATTTCTCACAATCTTAACGTTAGGGCTATCCGGAGGCCCAAAGCAAAAATATGCAGACCTTTCATTGATAACTGGCGCCGTTGTCGCTTTTTTATTTATTGCATGGGATAAGGGTGCGCTCTGGGGCTATTGGTCCGAGCATCCTCCGCTTATTTGGATAGGCATCTTTCTCTCCTTCCACGCCATCATCGGCGCCGACCTTCTACTCGCCCTCTACGCCCGCTTCTACAAACACGACGGCAGCGAATTCAATCGCCAGAACGGTACCCTGACCATTGCCCGTCGCTTCCGTAAACCCTTTGTGGCGCCCTTCTATGAGTTCGATCCCGCCATGCAGTTGTTGCCTACCGGCTACGGCGGCCATGACTACGCCCTCTGGCTTCACCACCGCTATGACGGCATCAAGGTCTGCCTGGCCCGCAAGGTCCATACCCTGGGGCTGGACAAGCACAACCTGCACGCCTTCTGGGACACGTTGCAGCGCTACATGGACGTCAGCCAGCCCCTGCCGGATCTACCGGTGCTGGAGCAGAGCCGCCACCTGGACCCGGTTACCGCCGCTCACGACGCCGCCACCGGACGCAACCCGCGTAAATGGCGTGACCTGAACGTCGAGGCGTGGAAACGCAAGGAAGGAAAAAAGCTGCGTGAAAAAGTTGCCGCCTACCCCTGGCAGACAAAGCCCTGCACGCTCCAGACCCGGATCGACCCCAACCTCACCATCGAAGCCTATTACCGCTGCCAGGAAGCCAAGGGCATTCAGGCCACACCCCAGGCCGAGGATTTCACCTTCAGCCGATGCTGATCTCGGGACCCAACCCGAGCATCCGCCCACCAGGCCCTGCAGTCTCGGCAGGTGCAGCCGCCTTGGACCGGGCGCGCCGGCGCTAATGCATATATCCCCTTATGGAATATAAAAATTCTTAAAAGATATTTTTAAGAATAAGAAAGCCTCTCTATAGTCCGCTCCACCCTCCCCCGGGGAGGGGAATCCGATGGAGCACTTCCCATGAGCACAACGCCCCGCAGCCTCGACGTGCCGGCCGAAGACGCTTCCTTGCTGCGCGAGATTCATGCCGCCCTGCGCAATCTGCGCTACGGCTCGGTGGAGATCACCGTGCACGACAGCCGCGTCGTGCAGATCGAGCGCAAGGAAAAGTACCGGCTGAGCGAGCCGCGCAAGTAATCGCCGAAGAACAACGACACGGCCCGACTGGACAACCGGAGGGCGCGCCCAGACGCACCACTGCCGCAATCCGAATCCGTCATTTCAGGAGCTTCACATGTCCATTCGCCGTTTCGCGTTCGCCGCCCTCGCCGGCGCGCTGTTTACCACCCAGGCCCTGGCGGCCGACACGCTGCTCAACGTGTCCTACGACCCGACCCGCGAGCTGTACCAGGAATTCAACTCCGCCTTTGCCCAGCACTGGAAAGCCCAGGGCAAGGGGGACGTCACCATCCAGCAATCCCACGGCGGTTCGGGCAAGCAGGCCCGCTCGGTGATCGACGGCCTGCGCGCCGATGTGGTGACCCTGGCGCTGGCCGGCGACATCGATGAACTGCACCGCCTCGGCAAGCTGATCCCCGCCGACTGGCAGTCGCGCCTGCCGGACGCCAGCACGCCCTACACCTCGACCATCGTGTTCCTTGTGCGCAAGGGCAACCCCAAGGGACTGAAGGACTGGGGCGACCTGGTAAAACCGGGCGTGGAAGTCATTACCCCAAACCCGAAGACCTCCGGTGGCGCGCGCTGGAACTTCCTGGCCGCCTGGGCGTGGGCCAAGAAGCAGTACGGCAGCGATGAGAAAGCCCAGGAATACGTGACCCAGCTGTACAAGCAGGTGCCCGTGCTGGATACCGGGGCCCGCGGCTCGACCATCACCTTCGTGAACAACCGGATCGGCGACGTGCTGCTGGCCTGGGAGAACGAGGCGTTCCTGGCGCTGAAGGAGGAAGGTGGCGACGCGCTGGAAATCGTCGTGCCGTCTCTATCGATCCTCGCCGAGCCGCCGGTCGCCGTGGTGGACCGCAATGTCGAGCGCAAGGGCACGCGCGAACTGGCCACCGCATACCTGAACCACCTGTACAGCGAAGAGGGCCAGCGCATCGCCGCCAAGAACTTCTACCGGCCGCGCAATGCCAAGGTGGCCGCCGAGTTCGCCGAGCAGTTCCCGCAACTGGAACTGGTGACCATCGATGGCGCCTTCAATGGCTGGAAGGAGGCGCAACCGAAGTTCTTCAGCGATGGCGGCGTGTTCGACCAGATCTACCAGGCCCACTGACGGTAGGGGTATTCCATGTTGCGCCGCACCTCACCCGTCATCCCCGGCTTCGGACTGACCCTCGGCTACACGCTGTGCTACCTCAGCTTCCTGGTGCTGATTCCACTGGCCGCGCTGTTCGTGAAGACTGCCGAGCTGACCTGGGAGCAGTTCGTGGCCATCACCACCTCGGCGCGCGTACTGGCCGCGCTGAAGCTCAGTTTCGCCACCGCGTTTGGCGCCGCGTTGCTCAACGGGGTGATCGGTACGCTGCTGGCCTGGGTGCTGGTGCGCTATCGCTTCCCCGGCCGCAAGCTGATCGACGCGCTGATCGACCTGCCGTTCGCCCTGCCGACCGCCGTGGCCGGCATCGCGCTCACCGCGCTGTACGCGCCCAACGGCCTGATCGGCCAGTTCGCCAGCGCCGTGGGCCTGAAAATCGCCTATAGCCCGCTGGGCATCACCCTGGCACTGACCTTCGTCACCCTGCCCTTCGTGGTGCGCACCCTGCAGCCGGTGCTGGCCGACATCCCCCGGGAGGTCGAGGAAGCCGCCAGTTGCCTGGGCGCCAAGCCGCTGCAGGTGTTCCGCCACGTGTTGGTGCCGGCGCTGCTGCCGGCCTGGCTCACCGGTTTCGCCCTGGCCTTCGCGCGGGGCGTGGGCGAATACGGCTCGGTGATCTTCATCGCCGGCAACATGCCGGGCAAGACCGAGATCCTGCCGCTGCTGATCATGGTCAAGCTCGACCAGTACGACTACGCCGGCGCTACCGCCATCGGTGTGCTGATGCTGGTGGTCGCCTTCATCCTGCTGCTGCTGATCAACCTGCTGCAGCGCTACATCCGGACCCGTTGAGGAGCATGCCCATGAGCAGTCTTTCCGTGGCGGCGCCGCTTCCCACCGTTGCCCGCCAAGCCCCGAAACAGTGGGGACGCCTGACGCTGATCGGCGCCGCCTGGAGCGTGTTCGCCTTCTTCCTGCTGCTGCCGCTGGTGATCGTGCTGACCGAAGCCCTGCAGGCCGGCGTCGGCACCTTCTTCAGCGCCATTTTCGAGCCCGATGCCCTCGCCGCCCTGCGGCTGACCCTGCTGGCCGTGGCCATTTCCGTGCCGCTCAATGTGCTGTTCGGCGTGGCCGCCGCCTGGTGCGTGAGCAAGTACGAGTTTCGCGGCAAGAGCATTCTGGTGACCCTGATCGACCTGCCCTTCTCGGTGTCGCCGGTAATTGCCGGTCTGGTCTATGTGCTGCTGTTCGGCGCCCAGGGCCTGTTCGGCGAATGGCTGCTGGAGCACGACATCCAGATCATCTTCGCGGTGCCGGGCATCGTGCTGGCCACGCTGTTCGTCACCGTGCCGTTCGTGGCCCGCGAACTGATCCCGCTGATGCAGGAACAGGGCACCCAGGAAGAGGAAGCCGCTCGCCTGCTGGGCGCCAGCGGCTGGCAGATGTTCTGGCACGTCACCGTGCCGAACATCCGCTGGGGGCTGATTTATGGCGTGGTACTCTGCACCGCTCGCGCCATGGGTGAATTCGGCGCCGTGTCGGTGGTGTCCGGGCACATTCGCGGCCTGACCAACACCCTGCCGCTGCATGTCGAAATTCTCTACAACGAATACAACCACGTCGCCGCGTTCAGCGTCGCCAGCCTGCTGCTGGCACTGGCCCTGGTCATCCTGCTGCTCAAGCAATGGAGCGAATCGCGCATCAACCGCCTACGCCACAGTGGCGCGGAGGAATAAACCTGTGAGTATCGAAGTCCGTAACGTGAACAAGCAGTTCGGCGCCTTCCGCGCGCTGAACGACATCAACCTGGATATCCACAGCGGCGAGCTGGTCGCCCTGCTCGGCCCGTCCGGCTGCGGCAAGACCACCCTGCTGCGCATCATCGCCGGCCTGGAAACCCCGGACAGCGGCTCGATCGTGTTCCACGGCGAGGACGTCTCGACCCGCGACGTGCGCGACCGCAACGTCGGTTTCGTGTTCCAGCACTACGCGCTGTTCCGCCACATGACCATCTTCGACAACGTCGCCTTCGGCCTGCGCATGAAGCCCAAGTCCGAGCGCCCGGACGAAGCCACCATCGCCCGCCGCGTCAAGGAACTGCTGGAGATGGTCCAGCTCGACTGGCTGGGCGACCGCTACCCCGAGCAGCTGTCCGGCGGCCAGCGCCAGCGCATCGCCCTGGCCCGCGCCCTGGCGGTGGAACCCAAGATCCTGCTGCTCGACGAGCCCTTCGGCGCCCTGGACGCCAAGGTGCGCAAGGAGCTGCGCCGCTGGCTGGCGCGCCTGCACGAGGAGATCAACCTCACCTCCGTGTTCGTCACCCATGACCAGGAGGAAGCCATGGAGGTGGCCGACCGCATCGTGGTGATGAACAAGGGCGTGATCGAGCAGATCGGTTCGCCCGCCGAGGTCTACGAGCACCCGGCCAACCCGTTCGTCTACCACTTCCTCGGCGATGCCAACCGCCTGTACATGGGCGAGGAACACCACATCCTGTTCCGTCCCCACGAGATCTCGCTGTCGCGCAACGCCGCGGACGAGCATCGCCCCGCCGAGGTCCGCGACATCCGCCCGCTGGGCGCCATCACCCGGGTGACGCTGAAGGTGGACGGCCAGGAAGAGCCCATCGAGGCCGAAGTGGCCAAGGACGACGCCAGCCTGGTCGACCTGGCACGCGGCCAGACGCTCTACTTCAAGCCCAAGGCCGGCGTGCCGGCCCATCTGTCCTGAGGACGAGGCAGCGCTCACAAAACCGGCGTCAGGGATGACGTTGCGCTATCACGGGGGTTAGGCTGTCACCGACTGCCGTCACCTGCTCACTACAACAATTACAGGAGCACCCCCATGCATCGCTTCGCCCCGTTGCGCCGAGGGCTCGGCGCTATCCTGATGCTGCTGGCCACCCTGCCCGCACATACCTTTGCCGCCCCCACCCCCGTCGAGCGCGCGCAGATCCAGGCCACGCGCGCCACCAGCAGTCTGATGCTGGTACGCGGCGAAGGCTTCCAGAAGGCGCATCTGCAGCGCCTGGAAGAAGACCTGCAGGCACTCGGCCAGGCCATGCAGGCCCTGGTTCCGGACGAAACCCTGCGCCGCCGCCATCAGGCGCTGGTCGACCAGTTGCGACAAGGCGTCGACTTCGGCCCTGGCGAGGAAAACATGCCCTGGCGCTACCCCGAGGCGCTGAGCCAGGCGCTGCGGGATTTCCTTACCGGCCTGCGCGCGCACCCGGACGCCACGCCCGCCGAACTGGCCGCCAAGATCGAGTACCTGTCGGTGCAGTACCTGAGCCGCGCCTATTTCGGCAACTTCGAGATCGCCCGCGAGCAGCCGAACGCCTACCTGGGTCAGGACGAGCGCACCCTGGTGCCGGCGATCGACAAGGAAGTGGAAACCCTGGCGGGTCAGAACCCAGAACTGGGCGACAAGCTCAAGACCCGCTGGAATTACCTGCGTAACGCCTTCATGGACATGAACAGCCAGAGCACGGCCATGGTCAGCCTCTCCGGCCGCCCCTTCGCGCCACTGGCCGTGGACCGCCACACCCGCAACCTCAGCGAGCAGTGGATGGCGCTGGAGTAGGCGTCGCCCCGGCGTTGTCCGCCTTACACCGAAACTACCCGTAGGGTGGACAGCGCTTTTCCTGTCCACCAACCGGTGTGCACCGCCCTGGCGGACGAGCATCAGGCCAGCTCGGCGAAGCACTCCGCCAGAATCGCCAGGCCACGCTGCAGCTGCTCGTCCGGCACCGTCAGCGGCACTAGGATGCGGATAACGTTGCCGTAGCTGCCGCACGACAACAGGATCAAGCCCTTCTCCCGCGCGCGCGCCACGATCTTTCCGGTCAGCTCGGCCGCAGGCTTATGCGGGTCGCCGCCCTCGCACAGCTCCATCGCCACCATGGCGCCCAGCCCGCGCACTTCGGCGATCACCGGATGCTTGCCCTGCAACTGCCGCAGGCGGGCGGTCATCATCTCGCCCAGCGCACGGCTGCGCGCCAGCAGCTGTTCCTCTTCGAACACCTCCAGCACCGCCAGCGCCGCCGCGCAGGCAATCGGGCTGCCGGCGTAGGTGCCGCCCAGCCCGCCGGGGGCGATCACATCCATGACCTCCGCCTTGCCGCACACCCCCGAGAGCGGGAAGCCACCGGCGATGGACTTGGCGAAGGTAGTAAGGTCCGGCACCACGCCCAGCTGCTCCATGGCGAAAAAGCTGCCGGTGCGCCCGGCGCCGGTCTGCACCTCGTCGGCGATCAGCAGGATGCCGTGCTGGTCGCACAGCGCGCGCAGCCGCTGCAGGAAGTCCTTGGGCGCCACATGGAAACCGCCCTCGCCCTGCACCGGCTCGATGACGATGGCGGCGATGTCGCGCGGCTCGGCGTCGTTCTTGAAGATGCGCTCGATGCTGGCGATGGCGTCATCCACGCTCACCCCGTGCAGCGCGCAGGGGTACTGGGCGCGGAACACGCCGCCGGGCATCAGGCCCATGCCGGCGGCATAGGGCACCTTCTTGCCGGTCAGCGCCAGGGTCATCATGGTGCGACCGTGGTAGCCGCTGGTGAAGGCGATCACCCCGGCGCGGCCGGTGGCGGCGCGGGCGATCTTCACGGCGTTTTCCACCGCCTCGGAGCCGGAGGTCACCAGCAGGGTCTTCTTGGCGAAGTCGCCGGGCACGCGGGCGGCGATCTTCTCGCAGAGCTCCACGTAGGGCTCGTAGGCCAGCACCTGGAAACAGGTGTGCGACAGCTTGCCCAGCTGCGCTTGCACGGCGGCCACCACCTTCGGGTGCAGGTGGCCGGTATTGAGCACGGCGATGCCGCCGGCGAAGTCGATGTACTCGCGGCCTTCCACGTCCCAGACGGTGGCGTTCTCCGCCCGCTCGGCGAAGATCGGATGAATCTGCCCCACCCCGCGCGGCACGGCGGCCATGCGGCGTTGCATCAGCGTTTCGTTGCTCTTGCTCATGATCGTCCTCACAGCCCCAGACACAGGTATTTGAGTTCCAGGTATTCCTCGATGCCGTACTTGCTGCCCTCGCGGCCCAGGCCCGAGGCCTTGACGCCACCGAACGGCGCCACCTCGTTGGAGATGATTCCGGTGTTGATGCCAACCATGCCGTACTCCAGCGCCTCGGCGACGCGGAACACCCGGGACAGGTCGCGGGCATAGAAATAGGCGGCCAGGCCGAACTCGGTGTCGTTGGCCATGGCGATGACTTCGTCCTCGCCCTTGAAGCGGAACAGCGGCGCCAGCGGGCCGAAGGTTTCCTCGCGGGACACCCGGGCGTTGCGCGGCACGTTGACCAGGATGGTGGGCTCGAAATAGCTGCCGCCCAGCGCGTGGGGCTGGCCGCCCAGCACCACTTTGGCGCCCTTGCCCAGGGCGTCGTCGATATGCTCGCGGACCTTGGCCACTGCCTTGTCGTCGATCAGCGGGCCGGTGGTCACGCCGGCCTCCAGGCCGTTGCCGACCTTCAACTTGCTCACCGCCGCCTTGAGCTTCTCGACGAAGGCGTCGTAGACGCCTTCCTGCACGTACAGGCGGTTGGCGCATACGCAGGTCTGCCCGGCATTGCGGTACTTGGAGGCCATGGCGCCTTCCACCGCCTTGTCCAGGTCGGCGTCGTCGAAGACGATGAAGGGCGCGTTACCGCCCAGTTCCAGGGACAGCTTCTTGATGTCCGGCGCACATTGGGCCATCAGCTGGCGGCCAATCTCGGTGGAGCCGGTGAAGGACAGCTTGCGCACGATGGGGTTGCCGGTCAGCTCATTGCCGATCTCGCTGGCCGAGCCGGTCACTACGCTGAGCACGCCGGCGGGAATGCCGGCGCGCTCGGCCAGGGCCACCAGCGCCAGCGCGGAAAAGGGGGTTTGCGACGCGGGCTTGACCACCATGGTGCAGCCGGCGGCCAGCGCCGGGCCGGCCTTGCGGGTGATCATCGCGGCCGGGAAGTTCCACGGGGTGATCGCGGCGGTCACACCGATCGGCTGCTTGATGACGATCAGGCGCTTGTCGGCCTGGTGGCCGGGAATGGTGTCGCCATAGACGCGCTTGGCCTCTTCAGCGAACCACTCGATGAAGGACGCGGCATAGGCGATCTCGCCCTTGGCCTCGGCCAGCGGCTTGCCCTGCTCCAGGGTCATCAGCCGCGCCAGGTCATCCTGGTTTTCCATCAGCAGCTCGAACCAGCGGCGCAGCTTCTGCGCACGCTCCTTGGCCGTCAGTGCGCGCCAGGCCGGCAGCGCCCGGTTGGCGGCCTCGATGGCGCGGCGGGTTTCTGCAGCGCCCAGCTTCGGCACCGTGCCCAGCACTTCCCCCGTGGCGGGGTTGTTCACGACGATGGTCTGGCCGCCGTCGGCGTCGACCCAGGCGCCGTCAATGTAGGCCTGCTGACGGAACAGCGTGGAATCGTTGAGTTGCATGGCAGTCTCCCAGCGCCGCTGCGCTTCAGGAATGTTTGAAATTTCAAACGCAATCCTAGGATTGGCCACTGGGAAGGGCAATAGACGTTTGAAAAATTCTACGGCAACGACCCTCTCTCCGCCGTTTGAACCCCGCCGCACCGGCGCCGTGGACGCCCGTGGGCGAGATGAGTATCATGGCGGCCCTCAACGCATCCGTAGCTCAGCTGGATAGAGTACTGCCCTCCGAAGGCAGGGGTCGTGGGTTCGAATCCCGCCGGATGCGCCAGATACACGAAAAGGCCCCAGGAGAAATCCTGGGGCCTTTGTATTTCGGGCATGGAATACGCCCCGACATAATGGCCATACGCCGCCGACCTTGGTTAAGCTCCGCCGCGACTCACGGAGTTCTCACCAAGGATCGAGCATGGCCCCCAGCAGTAACTTCGCCTTCCTCCAGGAACACGACCCCGTCTTCCTGCAGCTCGCCAGTACGGCTGAACAGGTCTTCTCCAGCGATCCCAACACCACGCTCATCAAGCTGCGCCAGCTCGGCGAGGCCCTGGCCCAGGACCTGGCCAGCCGCGCCGGCATCGAATTCGACGCCACGACCACCCAGGCCGATCTGCTCTACAAGCTCGGCCGCGAGATCCAGCTTGATCGCAACATCGTCAGCCTGTTCCATACCCTGCGCATCGAGGGCAACAAGGCCACCCACCAGTTCCGCACCCAGCACCGCGAGGCGCTGGACGGGCTGAAAGTCGCCCGTGAACTCTGCGTCTGGTACCACAAGGCGCTGGGCAAGGCGGGCAGCGGCTTCAAGGCCGGCGCCTTTGTCATGCCCAGCGACCCGAGCGCGCCGCTGCGCGAACTGCACGGCGAGATCGAGCAGCTCCGAGCGCGCCTGCTCGAATCGAACGAACAGCTGGAGTCCAATCAGCAGCTCGCCGAGCTGCTCAGGCGCGAGGCCGAGGAATACGCCGTACTGGCCGAGCAGATGGATGCCGAAGCCCGTCGCTATAAACAGCAGGCCGCCGCTCACGAAGCGGAGCTGGCCCGATTGCGCGCCGAGCATGAACACAGCCTGAAAGCCCTGCGCCAGGAGCTGGAAGCCCAGCCCCAGGCCAGCCAGCAGGTGCTGCACAAGACCCAGCAGGCCAGCAGCAGCTTCGATCTGTCGGAAGACCTCACCCGCATCCTCATCGACCAGCAGCTGATCGACGCCGGCTGGGAAGCCGATTCGCTCGACCTCACCTACAGCAAGGGCGCGCGCCCGGAAAAGGGCAAGAACAAGGCCATCGCCGAATGGCCGACCAGCAGTCCGAAGGCCTGCGCCGACTACGTGCTATTCATCGGCCTCACCCCGGTGGCCATCGTCGAAGCCAAGCGCAAGCGCATCAACATCGCCGACCGCATTCCCCAGGCCGAGCGCTATGCCCGCGACTACCGCGTCAGCGCCGACCAGCACGCGGCCTGGCAATTGGCCGGTCAGGGCCAGCCCTGGGCCGACGGCCAGGGCGGCGGTTTCCAGGTGCCCTTCGCCTTCGCCTGCAACGGCCGCCCCTACATCAAGCAGTTGGCTGAACAGTCCGGCACCTGGTTCCGCGACCTGCGCAGCCCGGCCAACATTCGTCGCCCGCTGCCCAGCTTCCATACTCCGCAAGGCCTGCTCGATCTGCTCAAGCGCAGCCGCAAAGACGCCGAAATCCGCCTCCAGCAAGAAGGCTTCGCCTACCTGAAACTGCGCCCCTATCAGGAAAAGGCCATCCAGGCCGTGGAACAGGCCCTCGCCAACCAGCGGCGCGAGTGCCTGCTGGCCATGGCCACCGGCACCGGCAAGACGCGCACCGTCATCGGCCTGCTCTACCGCTTCCTGAAAGCCGAGCGCTTCAAGCGCATCCTGTTTCTGGTCGACCGCACCGCCCTCGGCCAGCAGGCGCTGGAAGCCTTCAACGACATGCCCCTGGAGCAGAACCAGACGCTGGCGCAGATCTACGACATCAAGACGCTCGGCGACATGGCCGCCGAAGCCGCCACCCGCGTGCAGGTGGCCACCGTGCAGGCGATGGTCAAGCGCATCTTCCAGTCCGACAATCCGCCGCCCATCGACCAGTTCGACTGCATCATCGTCGACGAGGCCCACCGCGGTTACACCCTCGATCAGGAAATGACCGAGGGCGAACTGGCGGTGCGCGATGTCAGCCAGTACCTCTCGCAATACCGCCGCGTGCTCGACTATTTCGACGCCTGCCGCATCGGCCTCACCGCCACCCCGGCCAAGCACACCAGCGAGATCTTCGGCCGCCCGGTGTTCACCTACAGCTACCGCGAAGCCGTGGCGGACGACTGGCTGATCGACCACGAACCACCGATCCGCTACGTCACCCAACTGGCCAAGAACGGCATCCACTTTGCCCAGGGCGAAACCGTCAACCTGCTCGACGCCCAGACGGGGGAAATCGAAACCGCCGAGCTGGAGGACGAGCTCAATTTCCACATCGAGTCGTTCAACCGCAGCGTGATCAACGAATCCTTCGACCGGGTGATCTGCGCGGAGCTGGCCAAGGACCTCGACCCGTTCGGCGAAGAGAAGACCATGGTCTTCTGCGTCAGCCAGAAGCACGCCGAGCGCGTGAAGAACCTGCTCGACGAAGCCTTTTCCGAGCTGTACGAGGCGCAGTACAACCAGGCCGCCGTGCAGATCATCACCGGCCAGAGCGACCGTGTGGAACAGCTCATCCGCTGCTACAAGAACGAGCGCTTTCCCAACATCGCCATCACCGTCGACCTGCTCACCACCGGCATCGACGTGCCGCGCATCGGCAACCTGGTGTTCATGCGCCGCGTGCGCTCGCGCATCCTCTACGAGCAGATGAAGGGCCGCGCCACCCGGCGCTGCGACGAGATCGGCAAGACCGTCTTCCGTATCTTCGACCCGGTGGACCTGTACGCCGCGCTGGAGCCGGTGGACACCATGAAGCCGCTGGTGAAGAACCCGGACATTCCGCTGGAGCAGCTGGTGACGGAGCTGACCGACAGCGCCAGCCTGGAGGCTCCCGGCAGCCAGGAAGGCAGCAGCCATGCCCATGACGTGCTCGACCAGCTCAGCCAGCGCATCATGCGCATCCTGCGCAAGGCGCAGCACAAGGCCGAACACAAGCCGACGCTCAGGCAGCGGCTCGGCGAACTTGAGGAACTGTGGGGCGTCCCGCCCGCCGAGCTGCACAAGCACCTGCATGAACTGGGTCCTCAAGAGGCCGCACGGTTCGTGCGCACCCACACGCGCCTGCTGGAACAACTGGCCAACGTGCAGGCCCTGCTGGCCTCGGAGAATTACCCGGTCATCTCCACTCACGAAGACGAACTGCTGTCCCGCGAGCAGAACTACGGCCAGCATCAGAAGCCGGCGGACTACCTGGAAGACTTCAACGCCTTCATCCGCAACAAGCTCAACCAGTCCGCGGCGCTGGGCGTGGTGGTCAACCGTCCCCGCGACCTGACCCGCGAGCAGCTGCGCGAAGTGCGCCTGCTGCTGGACGACGCCGGCTTCAGCGAAGCCAGCCTGAAGAGCGCCTGGCGCAACGCCACCAACCAGGACATCGCCGCCAGCATCATCGGCTACATCCGCCAGGCCGCCATCGGAGAGGCGCTGATGCCCTTCGAGCAGCGCGTGCAGCAGGCCATGCAGCGCATCTACGCCCTGCACGCCTGGACCCAGCCCCAGCGCAAGTGGCTGGAACGCCTGGCCACGCAGCTGGTGCATGAAGTAGTGCTCGACCGCGACCAGCTCAACGAAGCCTTCGCCACCCACGGCGGCCTGCGCCTGGTGAACAAGCACCTGGATGACCGGCTGGATACCGTGCTGGAGGTGCTGAATGAGCACCTGTGGCCGCAGGTGAGCTAAATGCTTAGTAACGTGCTCGAAGCCCCTTCATCCACGTCGAAGCGCGCATGCACCAATGCGAGCGGACTGGGATTCCGGGGCATTCAGCCAAAGCGGCAAAAGGTATTTCCAGCCATCACCGCTGTACCAAACACCTTGCAAAACGATGCGCTGGTGCATAACCTTGCGCGCAACACACCCGCCATGCCTATGGTTGCCTCGGCAGCTACGCACAAATTGAGCGGGTTTTTTATGCCCGGTAGTTTTCTCGCATGAAGCCCTTCGGCAAGCCCGCCATCGATATTCCTGCGCAGCTAGAACTGCTTAAGCATCGCGGGCTCATCATCCAAGACGAAGACAGAGCGCGCTGTTTCCTGGAGGCCGTCAGCTTCTTTCGTCTCACCCCCTATATGCGCCCATTCCAGCAAACGGACGATGCCGACCACCGTTTCAAACCAAGCACTCGGCTGCATGCCCTTACCCGCCTCTATGACTTCGACCGTCGGCTACGCCTGTTGGTGATGGATGCCATCGAGCGCATTGAGGTCGCCGCTAGAGCGGTTATCAGCAACCACATGGGGCCGAAATATGGCGCGCACTGGTACCTTCAACCCCGCAACTTTCAGCGCGACTATCGTCACCAAGCGCTACTCGACAGCATTCGCGCCAAGCAAGAAAAGGCATTGCAGGATTATCAGCGCGAGTGCAGCCGCATAGATGCCTCCCTCGCGTCAGAGGACCGCAAGTCGCAGCTCAAAAGCCTGCGTGCCAAGGAAAGCTATGCACGCCATTACGCCCTCACCTACAACGATCCCGACCTGATGCCTGGCTGGGCCGCCATGGAAGAGATCACCCTGGGCGAGCTCTCGCATCTATTTAAGGGGCTGGCGCGCGACGCCGACAAAAAGGCCATCGCCAGACGCCTGAATCTGCCAGGTCCTCTGCTGCAATCCTGGCTACATACCCTGACCACCATCCGCAATATCTGCGCGCATCACGCCCGGCTGTGGAATCGCGAGCTGGGCATCCGCCCAGAACTACCTAAAACGGTCAATTTCCCCTGGCCGCAACACCTGCAAAAACCTGGGCAGCACGCCCGTCTGTTCACCGTACTGTGCATCCTTAACCTACTGATGCGCCAAGTCAGCCCACATACCAGCTGGGACAGGCGTTTGCGTGAACTGTTGAGCGAGTTCACCGAAATCAATTTACCGGCAATGGGCTTCCCGCTCGATTGGCAGAACGATCCCTTCTGGCAAGCACCCGGTTAAAAATCCCCACTCAACCCCGTGAGCCGAATAGGCGACTTATTCGGCTCACGTTATGAGCCGATTAGAGAGCGTTGCCATGACCCAATCCGACATCGTCCAGAAGCTCTGGAACCTCTGCGATATCCTGCGTGACGACGGCATCAACTACAGCGACTACGTCACCGAGCTGGTGCTGCTGCTGTTCATCAAGATGGAATACGAGCAGACCCAGAGCGACAGCCGCTTCGCCCACCGCCTGCCCGAAGGCGCGCGCTGGCCGGACCTGACCGGCAAGTCCGGGCTGGTGCTGCTCAACCACTACCGCAAGATGCTGCTGGAGCTGGGCCAGAGCCACGACCCGCTGATCGCCGCCATCTACGCCGACGCGCAGACCCGCCTCAAGGAACCGCGCCACCTGGAGCAACTGGTCAGGAACCTGGACGAACTGGACTGGTTCAGCGCCAAGCAGGACGGCCTGGGCGACCTCTACGAAGGCCTGCTGGAAAAGAACGCCGGGGAAACCAAGTCCGGCGCCGGCCAGTACTTCACCCCGCGCCCGCTGATCGACAGCATCATCCGCTGCATCCAGCCGCAACCGGGGGAAACCGTGCAGGACCCGGCCGCCGGCACGGCGGGCTTCCTGATCGCCGCCGACGCCTACATCAAGCAGCACACCGACGAGCTGTTCGAGCTGCCGCTGGAGAAGCAGCTGTTCCAGCGCCGCAAGGCCTTCATCGGCATCGAACTGGTGCCCGGCACCCGCCGCCTGGCGCTGATGAACTGCCTGCTGCACGGCATGGAAGGCGACGAGGAAGGTGTGGTGCGCCTGGGCAACGCCCTGGGCCAGACCGGCGCCAGCCTGCCCAAGGTGGACGTGATCCTCTCCAACCCGCCGTTCGGCACCGCCAAGGGCGGCGGCGGCCCGACCCGCGACGACCTCACCTACAAGACCAGCAACAAGCAGCTGGCCTTCCTGCAGCACATCTACAGAGGCCTGAAACCCGGCGGGCGCGCCGCCGTGGTACTGCCCGACAACGTGTTGTTCGAAGCCGGCGTGGGCACCGACGTGCGCCGCGACCTGCTGGACAAGTGCAACCTGCACACCCTGCTGCGCCTGCCCACCGGCATCTTCTACGCCCAGGGCGTGAAGACCAACGTGCTGTTCTTCCAGAAGGGCAGCCCTGACGATCCCTACCAGAGCGAAGGCTGCACGAAGCGGGTATGGATCTATGACCTGCGCACCAACATGCCGAGCTTCGGCAAGCGCACCCCGTTCGGCGCCCAGCACCTGAAGCCCTTCGAGGACGCCTACGGCAGCGACCCCAACGGCAACAGCCCGCGCACGGAGAACGTGGAAGGTGCCGGCGAAACCAGCCGCTTCCGCTGTTTCACCCGCGAGCAGATCCGCGAACGTGGCGATTCGCTGGATATCAGCTGGCTCAAGGACGCCGACAGCCTGGACGCCGCCGACCTGCCCGCCCCGGAAGTGCTGGCCGGCGAGGCCATGGCCGAACTGACCGAAGCGCTGCGCGAGCTGGATCAACTGATGCAGGCGCTGGGGGCCGGGGATGAGGCGGAGCAGCAGAAGCGGATGCTGGCGGAGGTGATGGGGTTTGAAGTGGGGACTGGTGCATGAGTAGCGAACTGCCCAGCGGCTGGGTAAGGACAACCATTGGAGAAATCAACGTTTACTCCAGTAGCAACATTGACCCACTGAAAGAGCCAGATCAGGTTTTTGAACTGTACAGCGTTCCAATTTATTCAACGGGGAGGCCGGAGTATCAGCTTGGCCAGGACATTGGGTCGACCAAGCAGGCAGTTGAGCCGGACGATGTGTTGCTGTGCAAAATCAATCCGCGCATCAATCGGGTTTGGATCGTCGGACCGAAATCTGAGTCGCCCCAGATTGGCTCATCTGAATGGGTCGTAATTCGTCAGCCATTGATTCACGCCGGATTTCTGCGCTACCAGCTGAGCGGGCATAGTTTTCGCGAAAAGCTGTGTTCCGAGGTATCCGGGGTTGGTGGCTCTTTGACAAGAGCACAACCAAAGAAGGTAGCAACGTATTCCGTTGTGCTGCCACCGCTCGCCGAACAAACCCGCATCGCCCAAAAACTCGATGAACTACTGGCCCAGGTCGATACCCTCAAGGCCCGCATCGACGCCATCCCCGCGCTGCTCAAACGCTTCCGCCAATCAGTCCTCGCTGCGGCGGTTTCCGGGCGGTTGACGGAGAATTGGCGCAAAGGTGAGCCTGCCAATTGGACCGCGCTTACCATAGCAGACCTTATTGACGGAAAACCAAGAAATGGATATTCGCCCAAAGCTGTTGAGTATGATACAGGAGTAAAAAGCCTGAGTTTGTCAGCCACGACATCGGGCATCTTCAAAGGCGAATATTTCAAATACGTAGACCAAGAAATATCTAAGGAGTCTTATCTATGGCTTCAGCCAGGTGACATTCTTATTCAGCGGGCCAACACCCTAGAATATGTTGGCGTAAGTGCTATTTATGAAGGCGACCCACTGGAATACATTTATCCAGACCTAATGATGAAATGCAGGGCGAAGGATAGAGTTCTAACGAAATTTCTCTATTTCTGCTTATCTAGCCAAAAGGTACGCAAGCACTTCCGAGATCATGCCACCGGGACCGCTGGAAACATGCCGAAAATAAATCAGCACACGGTAATGAATGCTCCAGCTCTTTTACCGCCACTGGCTGAACAAACCGAAATCGTCCGCCGCGTCGAACAGCTCTTCGCCTTCGCCGACCAGCTGGAAGCCAAGGTCGCCACCGCACAGGCCCGCATCGACCGCCTGACCCAGAGCATCCTGGCCAAGGCCTTCCGCGGCGAGCTGGTGCCCCAGGACCCGAACGACGAACCGGCCAGCGTGCTGCTGGAGCGCATCCAGGCCCAGCGCGCCGCCGCGCCCAAGGCCAGGCGCGGCCGCAAGGCCACGGCCTGATGTAGGGCGGTCAAGGCTCGCCGTGGCCGCCGAGCACGGCGGCCAGCCTCATCCACCGCCACTACTCACCCGGCCATCCGCATGCTCAACCTGTGCGTGTCCCGGGCAACGAACGCGGACGGCCCGAGGCTGCATGGCTCCCTTGGCCCCGCATATCTCGCAAACGGACCGGCTTTGCTCGGTAACCCTGTCCAGCAGTTGCCAGTGCTCCGGCCGGACGCTCACCTTGCCGAAGCGCAGCTCTCCAAACTTTTCCTTGAAAAGGCGGATGCTGGAATACGGGCCAGGCCCGCTCGACAACTCCGCACCCAGCCGATCGAGGAGCGAATACCAGCCATTGCCTGCCTCTGCGCGCGTCAGCTCACCAAACACCTGCGGGTAACGTTCCCTTAACGACTCAACCAGCGATACGTCCATGACTCCTTTGCTCCTTCAGACACCTACGCCAGTCGTATAATGCCGAAACGCCATTAAGGAGTCGTTGTGTGTGAATACATCAAACTGGATCGGCCTTTTTAACCGCGCGTTCAAGGCCATGGATTACCGCCTGGAGCAGGTACTGCAACTGCAAAGCTGCCGTGAGCACTGGATTCAGGCCGAACTCAGCCTCTACGCCTATTTCTACGACAATCTGGAAATCTGGACCGACGCCGATATCGGCAACGGCAAAAAGGCCGATCTGTACGCTGTCGATGAGCAGGGAAGAAATACGATGGTTGCCGAGATCAAATGCCTGGGTGACTACTCACAGTCCAAGTGTCTGGAAGGCGACTGGTCCATCCGCAACGATATCGAGCGCTTGCAGCAGGTTGACTGCTCGACCCGTCTTTTCATCCTGGTGATCCCGCATCTGGATGAAGGCCACGCCGAAACCCGTGTGGGAGCGCGGCTCAGAGCGGAAAACTGGGCTGGCCAGGAGGGGCAGGCCGTAGACGTCGCCCTGTCTTCCGCCAGCGTGCGCATCTGGGCTGTCTGAACCTCGTATCGCCGATGGCACACCCTGTCCCACCGTCAGCCGGCGGAACAGGGTTCGGCCCTGACGCTGTTGCGCACCGGGAACAGGCGCACAGCCTCCTCGTCCAGGCGCTCTTAAGATGCCAGGCGCCATCCATGGGACCGAGGCAACGTTCAGGTCCTTCACGCAGCAGGGACCGCCATGATCACCCACGCCATTCTTCAACCCTTGATCAGCGCCATGATCTGGCTGATTCCCATGATGCTGCTGGTGGTGCTGCTGAAAAGCCCGTGGTTCAAGGGCTGGATCGGTGAGCAACTGGTGCGGCTGTCCGCCCATTACCAACTCGACCGCCAGGCTTATCGGCGCCTGCATGACGTAACCCTGTCCACGCCGGATGGCACGACCCAGATCGACCATGTCTTCGTTTCGCCCTTCGGCATCTTCGTGGTGGAAACCAAGAACATGAGCGGCTGGATCTTCGGCGGCGACAAGCAAGCGCAGTGGACCCAGCAAATCTACAAGCGGCGCTTCAGGTTCCAGAACCCGCTGCGGCAGAACTACAAGCACCTCAAGGCGCTGGAAGCAGCGCTAGGCGTCGCACCCGAGCATATTCATTCCGTGATCGTGTTTGTCGGTGGCAGCAGCTTCAAAACGCCAATGCCAGCCAACGTGACGGAAGGAATCGGCTTCATTCGCTACATCCGCGCCTTCCAGCAGCCGGTGTTTTCCGACGCGCAGGTCGAGGCCATGGTTCATGCGCTGCAAGGCGGCCGCCTGGCTCCGACGCTGGCGACGCGGCGCGAGCATGTCGAACGGCTCCGGCAGCGCAGTGATCCGACCGCGACCCGCCAATGCCCGCGCTGCGGCAGCGCGCTGGTCATTCGCAACATCAAGCGCGGTCCGAAGGCCGGTCAGCAATTCTGGGGTTGCAGCACCTTTCCGAAGTGCCGCGCCCAGCAGCCGTTGGGGTAAGGCTTTCAGTTCAGCCTGACCATCGGGCTTTCGTGCAGGCACCGACCGGAAGCTCGCGACTGAAGTCGCTCCTACGGGTCCGGTGTGGATCGGCCTCGTAGGGTGGAAAACTCGCGCAGCGATTGTCCACCGCTCCCCCCAGCGCGGTGCCTTGGTGGAAAAGCCTGCGGCGTTTTCCACCCTACGGTGCCGCTCAGCCAATGGTCATCAGGCTCGCATTGCCCCCCGCCGCCGCGGTGTTCACGCTCAGGGTTCGTTCGATCAGCAAGCGCTCCAGCGGGATGTCCGTGTCGCCGGCAGGCAGGCCGATCACGGCGACCAGCGGACCGTCGCGGCGGGCGAGTTGCTGGCTGATGCCGCGTAGCTGGTCGGCGTCGCCGTGGTGCATCACCGCGTCGAAGGCGACGGCTTCGCCGTTCCAGTCACGAATCAGGCTGATCCGGTCCTGCACGACCCGGGGCAACGCGCCACGCAGCGCGCGGTTGGCTTCGTCGTCGGGCCAGAACAGGTGGTTGCCCACCGCCAGGCCGGCGGCCAGTTGGCAGAGGCGGTCGCCTTCGTCGTTGGCCAGGCTGAGCACGCTCTCCCGGGGCAGCAGCAGGTAACTGTTGCGCTCTCCGGTCGGGCCGTTGAGCACCCGGCTCAGGCCGCTCTGCGAGTCGGCGGCGTAGCGGTCGCACAGCTCCACCAGGGGGCCGCGTTCATGCTGCATCGCCCAGTCGCGCAGGGCGGCCAGCGGTCGGCCGAGCTGGGCGTCCAGTTGCTCGCGCAGGCCGGGGTCGGCGGGGCTCGGTTCGTCGTGGCGGGCGAAGGTTCTGCGCAGGGCGTCCTCGGGTCGGCTGGACAGCAAACGGTACAGGTACAGCGGCCCGCCGGCCTTGGGCCCGGTGCCGGACAGCCCTTCCCCGCCGAACGGCTGCACGCCGACCACCGCGCCGATCATGTTGCGGTTCACGTACAGGTTGCCGGCCTGCACCTGGTCCACCGCCTGGGCGATGGTTTCGTCGATGCGCGTGTGGATGCCGAAGGTCAGCCCGTAACCGGTGCCGTTGATTTGTTCGATCAGCCGGTCCAGGTTCTCGCGTTGATAGCGCACCACGTGGAGGACCGGACCGAACACCTCGCGGCCCAGCTCCTGGATGCTGTCCAGCTCGATCAGCGTGGGCAGCACGAAGGTGCCGTACTGCAGGTTGGCGCCCACGGTGCGCGCCGCCTGGTGGACGCTGTGGCGCCGCTCGCGCATGGCCTGGATATGCCGTTCCAGGCCGGCCTTGGCTTCGGCGTCGATCACCGGGCCGATGTCCACCGCCAGTTGGTCCGGGTTGCCGAGCCGGTATTCGGCCATGGCGCCCTTGAGCATGGTGAGGATTCGGTCGGCCACGTCCTCCTGCAGGCACAGCACGCGCAGCGCCGAGCAGCGCTGACCGGCGCTGTCGAAGGCCGAGGCGACCACGTCGGTGACCACCTGCTCGGCCAGCGCCGAGGAGTCGACGATCATGGCGTTCTGCCCGCCGGTTTCGGCGATCAGCGGCACCGGCCGGCCGCGGGCATCCAGACGGCCGGCGAGGTTGGCGGCGATCAGCCGCGCCACTTCGGTGGAGCCGGTGAAGATCACGCCCTTGACCCGCTCGTCGCGCACCAGCGCATCGCCCACGTCCTCGCCCCGCCCGGGCAGCAGTTGCAGCGCGCCGCGCGGCACGCCGGCCTGGTGCAGCAGGTGCACGGCCTGGGCGGCGATCAGCGGGGTCTGTTCCGCCGGTTTGGCCAGCACCGTGTTGCCGGCGGCCAGCGCGGCGGCCACTTGGCCGGTGAAGATCGCCAGCGGGAAGTTCCACGGGCTGATGCAGACCACCGGGCCGAGCGGCCGGTGGGTGTCGTTGGCGAAGTCGGCGCGCACCTGGGCGGCGTAGTAGCGCAGGAAGTCCACCGCCTCACGCACTTCGCCGATGGCGTTGGCGAAGGTCTTGCCGGCCTCGCGCACGGTGATGCCGACCAGCGCCTGCAGGTCGCCCTCGAACAGGTCGGCGGCCCGTTCGAGGATCTGCGCGCGCTGCTCGGGCGGCGTGGCCTGCCAGCCGGCGCCGGCGCGCTCGGCGGCGGCGACGGCATTGCCCACATCCGCCAGGCTGGCCAGCTTCACCTCGCCGACCTGGTCACGCTGGTCCGCCGGGTTGCGCACCGGCAGCGTCTGGCTGCCGTCGACCGGGCCATCCAGCAGTGGCTCGGCGCGCCAGTCCACATGGGCGCCAGCCAGTAACGCGCCGGACAGCGAACCCAGGCGATGCTCGTTGGACAGGTCGAGGCCGAAGGAATTGAGCCGCGCCTCGCCGTACAGCTGGCGCGGCAGCGGGATGCGCGGGTGCGGCAGGCCCAGAGTGCCCTCCCGGGCCGCCAGGCTTTCCGCCTTGGCCACCGGGTCTTCGACCAGCTCGCGCAGGTTGACGTCCGGGTCGGCGATCAGGTTGACGAACGAGGTGTTGGCGCCGTTTTCCAACAGGCGGCGCACCAGGTAGGCCAGCAGCGTTTCATGGGTGCCGACCGGCGCGTAGATGCGGCACGGGCGGTTCAGCTTGCCGTCGGCCACCTTGCCGACCACCTGTTCATAGAGCGGCTCGCCCATGCCGTGCAGGCACTGGAACTCGTACTGGCCGAGGTAGTAGTTGTTGCCGGCCAGGTGATAGATCGTCGCCATGGTATGGGCGTTGTGGGTGGCGAACTGCGGGAAGATGGCGTCCGGCACGGCCAGCAGCTTGCGCGCACAGGCGATGTAGGACACGTCCGTGTACACCTTGCGGGTGAACACCGGGTAACCCTCCAGGCCGTCCATTTGGGCACGTTTGATCTCGCTGTCCCAGTAAGCGCCCTTGACCAGGCGGATCATCAGGCGGTGTCCGCTGCGCCGCGCCAGGTCGATCAGGTGGTCGACCACGTGGAAGCAGCGCTTCTGGTAGCCCTGGATGACGAAGCCGATCCCGTTCCAGCCGCGCAGCGACGGCTCGAAGCACAGGCGTTCCAGCAGGTCGAGGGAGATTTCCAGGCGGTCGGCTTCCTCGGCGTCGATGTTCAGGCCGATGTCGTACTGGCGCGCCAATTGGGTCAGGCCGAGCACGCGCGGGTACAGCTCGTTGATCACCCGCTCGAACTGCGCGCGGCTGTAGCGCGGGTGCAGCGCGGAGAGCTTGATGGAGATGCCCGGGCCTTCGTAGATGCCGCGTCCGTGGGAGGCCTTGCCGATGGCGTGGATGGCCTGCTCGTAGGAGGCCAGGTAGCGCAGCGCGTCGTCCTCGGTGAGGGCCGCCTCGCCGAGCATGTCGTAGGAGTAGCGGAAGCCCTTGGCCTCCATCTTGCCGGCGTTGGCCAGCGCCTCACCGATGGTTTCGCCGGTGACGAACTGCTCGCCCATCATGCGCATGGCCATGTCCACGCCCTTGCGGATCACCGGCTCGCCGCCCTTGCCGATCAGGCGGTTCAGGGCGCTGGAGAGTCCGGTTTCGGTGTGCGTGGCGACCAGCCGACCGGTGAGCAGCAGTCCCCAGGAGGCGGCGTTGACGAACAGGGAGGGGCTCTGGCCGAGGTGCTGCTGCCAGTTGCCGGCGCTGATCTTGTCGCGGATCAGCGCATCGCGGGTGCCCTTGTCGGGGATGCGCAGCAGGGCCTCGGCCAGGCACATCAGCGCCACGCCTTCCTGGGAGGACAGGGAAAATTCCTGCAGCAGCCCCTGCACCAGCCCGGCGCGGCCCATGCCGGCCTTCTGATTGCGCAGGGTTTCCGCCAGCCGGTAGGCCAGGCTGCTGGCCTTGGTGCTCAGCTCGGCGGGCAGGCGCGCCTGCTCGACCAGCACCGGCACCACTTCCGGTTCGGGTCTCCGGTAGGCCGCCGTGATGGCTTCACGCAGTACGGATTGTGGGTGCACGCTTTCGGCGAAGGCCAGGAAGGGCTGGTAACGGACGTCCTCCCGGGGTTCTTCCTCGAGTTCGTCCGGCAGGCTGTCCTCGGGGGTGTCCGGAACGTCGCCGCGCTCGATCTGTTCCATGTACAGGTGGATGGCCTGCCGGATCAGCCAGTTCGGTGTGCGGTCGATCCGTTGCGCGGCGGCTTCAAGCCGCGCGCGAGTGGTGTCGTCGAGTTTCACGCCAAACGTGCTGCTCATGCTCTGCCCTCCGAACCCTGTTGTCGGTACCCCGGCGCTGGATGGCCTGGCGGCCCGGCTGCTCAACCCTCAACCAGTGTAGCTTTCGAAAAAGCGCAGGGGCGGAGGGCGCGCAGGCCTTGTGGGAGCTCAACCGGCGCGGCGGAAGGTCAGGTTGATGCGTTGCGCGCCCAGCAGTGGATGCTGGCCGTCCTTGAGGGCCAGCACGCCGTGATAGCGCAGCCGATCCTCGCCGCCCCATACCAGCACATCGCCATGCAGCAGCGACACACGCTCCGGTTTGTCGGCGCGGCGCATGCCACCGAACTGGAAGACCGCCGGCAGGCCCAGGGAGACCGAGACGATCGGGGCGGTGAAGTCGCGTTCGTCCTTGTCCTGATGCAGCGACATGCGGGTGCCGGGCAGGTAGCGGTTGATCAGGCAGGCGTCGGGCAGGAAGCCGGGAAAACCGGCTGTGGCAGCGGCCTGTTCGGCCAGTTGGCGGAACGCCGGCGGCAGGGGCGGCCAGGGTTGGCCGGTGTCGGGATCGGTCGGGCTGTAGCGGTAGCCGTGACGGTCGCTGATCCAGCCGAGCGGACCGCAGTTGCTCTGCGCCACGGACATGCGCAGGCCGCCGGGAGTGTGCATGTGGCGAAAGGGGGCGGCGGCTTCGATCAGGCGCAGCTCGGCCAGCAGGGTATCGATCCAGGGCTGGGCGAAGCCGCGCAGCAGCCAGGTGGCGGGGCCCAGCTGAAGGCGATCGGACTGGATGGGCTCGGCGAACAGATCGGTGGTCGGGAACATCGGCATAGCCAGCCTCCCGGAGCGGGATATGAGCCAAGTGTACGCCCGGGACCAAGGCGCAGCGTAGGGCGGACATCGCCGTTTTTGTCCGCCGCAGCATGCATACCGGACGGTGGACAATGAACAACGATGCCCACCCTACGGCTCGTGAATCAGCGCGCGTCGGCAGCCTGCTTGGCTTCCGGCAGGAACCAGTTCATGACCAGCGCGCAGATGCCGCCGGTGGCCACGCCGGATTCCAGCACGCTGCGCAGGCCGGCCGGCAGGTGGGCGAGGAATTCCGGCACCTGGGAGAAGCCCAGGCCCAGGGCCAGCGACACGGAGATGATCAGCAGCGCGCGGCGGTCCAGGTCGATGCCGGCGAGGATGTTGATGCCCGCCGCCGCCACGGCGCCGAACATCACCAGCGCGGCGCCGCCAAGCACCGGCTCCGGCACCGCCTGCAGCACGCCGGCCACCGCCGGGAACAGGCCGAGGATCACCAGCATGGCGGCCAGCCACATGCCGATGTAGCGGCTGGCGATGCCGGTGAGCTGGATGATGCCGTTGTTCTGGGCGAACACCGAGCTGGGGAAGGTGTTGAAGAAACCGGCCAGCAGCGAGTTGGCGCCGTTGACCAGCACGCCGCCCTTGATGCGCTGCATCCACAGCGGGCCTTCCACCGGCTGGCGGGAGATCTTGCTGGTGGCGGTCACGTCGCCGATGGCTTCCAGCGAGGTCACCAGGTAGATCACCACCATGGGGATGAACAGGCTCCACGACCAACCCAGGCCGAAGTGCAGCGGCATCGGCACCTGGAACAGGTCGGCCTCGCGCATGCCGGTGAAGTCCAGGCGGCCCAGGTAGGCGGCCAGCGCATAGCCGGCGGCCAGGGCGATGATGATGGCGCAGCTGCGCAGCCAGACCACCGGGATGCGGTTGAGGATGACGATCAGCGCCAGCACCACGCCGGAGAGCAGCAGGTTCTCGCCGTTGGCGAAGGTGCCGTTGCCCATGGCCGCGTAGCCGCCGCCCATGCTGATCAGGCCGACCTTGATCAGCGTCAGACCGATCATCAGCACCACGATGCCGGTCACCAGCGGGGTGATCAGCCGCTTCACGAACGGCAGCACGCGCGACACGCCCATTTCGATGAAGGAACCGGCGATGACCACGCCGAAGATGGCGGCCATCACGGCTTCCACCGGCATGCCGTCCTTGACCATCAGCACACCGCCGGCGATCAGCGGGCCGACGAAGTTGAAACTGGTGCCCTGCACGATCAGCAGGCCCGCACCGAACGGCCCGAAGCGCCGGCACTGCACGAAGGTGGCGATGCCGGAGATCACCAGCGACATGGAGACGATGATGTTGGTGTCGCGCGGCGACACGCCGATGGCCTGGCAGATCAGCAGGCCCGGGGTGACGATCGGCACGATGATCGCCAGCAGGTGCTGCAGCGCGGCGAGGAAGGCGATCCAGGGGCGCGGACGGTCGTTCAGGCCATAGACCAGATCATGGCGCGGTTCGGCGGAGGTAGGGGAAGTCATGGCAGAGAGCCCGGCTGTAAAAAGCGGCGGATTCTACTCGTGGCGGGCGGCGAGGGACAGAGTGGACGCGTTCGGACGGCCCATCCGGGAGCCGCTGCCTGGTGGACAAGGAAAACGTTGTCCACCCTACGGCAAGTTTTGTCCCGCCCAATGAAAACGCCGCTTCCGGGGAAGCGGCGTTCGGGCGAAGCCAGGGTCGATCAGCGGGTGGCTTCGATCAGCTCCTGCTGGGCCTTGGCGGCGCGGAATTCCTCGTAGAGGATCTCTTCGTTCTGCGGCGACAGCTTGCGCTTGCTCTGGCGCATGATGCTGTCGAACAGGCCCTTGGTGGCCTCCGGCTGCATGGCGACCATCACGCACAGGTTGCGCTGGCCGTTGATGTTCACGAAATCCACCTTGGCCGGACGCGAGCCGACGATGTACTCGTTGGCGACCTGGCGCGAAACGGATTCGAAGGTGCTGCCGGTTTCGTTCTGGCCGCCGCCGGTGGAGCTGCGCTGGTATTCCTTGTCCATGGCCTGGACCTTGATGCCGATTTCCTTGGTCAGGCTGGCACGGGCACTGGCGGTGGCCTGGGCGCGGTCCAGGCTGAAGTTGCCGGTGTCACGCACGCAGCTGGTGGAGGCGATGCCGCCATCGACCATCGGCGCCATGACCCAGTCCGGCAGGCTGGCGCTGGTTTCAACGGGCTTTGTACCGCAACCGGTCAGCACGGCGGCGGTAAGAGCGGTCAGGCAAAACAGCGAAGAGAAACGCTTCATTCGGGAACTCCCTGGGATTTCAGCGGTAAGTCGACGGCACAACGCCGCCAACCGAGGTTGTTATCGACACAGTTACAGCGACCGATAGCCCGGCAGGCGCGAGGCGACCCGCTGGAGGTAGTTGCGGGTTTCCTCGTAGGGCAGCCGGGCGCGCATGTGCTCGAAGTTGGCCTTGGGCGACAGGCGATTGATCTGCTCCGCCGCCTTGTTGATGTTGGTGGTGCCGGTGTAGCTGCGCGCCACATTGCCGGCGCCGGTGTTGTAGGCGGCGATGGCGCAGTACAGGCGGCTTTCCGGATGGGTGATGGCGCGCAGATAGCGCTCCTGCAACAGATGCAGGTAGGCCACGCCCAGTTGGATGTTGCGCTCGGCGTCGTACAGGTACGACGGCGTCACCACACGTGCCGTGCCGTAGACCAGCTCAGTCGCATCCTTGCCCGCCGAGCCGGGCACGATCTGCATCAGGCCGTAGGCCGGAACCGGCGAACGGGCCAGCGGATTGAACGCGCTTTCGGTATGCATCACCGCCAGCACCAGCGCCGGCTCCACGCGCCATTTCTGCGCGAACGGCCGGACCCTCGCCGCATAGTCCTGCGCCTTTTGCGCCGGACGCGAGGCTGGCAGCGGCACGCTGACCGTGACCACACCGTTATCGCTTGTCGTCGTGGCGCTGCCGGCCAGCCGCTCGGCGACTTCCTGGATCTGGCGGCCACTCGGCGCCTGCTGGCCAAACAGCTCGCCCAGGACCAGCCGGTGCTCGCCTTCGCCCTCCAGCGCGGAGTGGGGCGCCGCATTGCGTACCGCTTTCTCCACCGCCACGGATACCGGGTCGTTGCTCGCCGCCTGGGCGACCTCGGTGCCCAGCAGAGTGGCCAGTTCGCGGCGGACCAGCCGGGCGTCAGCGCCACCGGCTTCGGGGGGCAGGCGCAGGGTGATGCGGTTGGTCTCGAAGTCGACGGTCCGCTGGATCGCCTTGTCCTCGCTGTATTCCACCCAGCGGGTCTGGCTGCTCAGCTCGGCGTCACGCCAGTAGACGGACAGCTCGCGCTGACGGGCCTGCACCGCATTGGCATAGCTGTCGCGGTAAGCCTGGAAAGCAGTCTGGAGTTCCCGTTGGTAGGTCGAGAATTCGCTGCCTTGCGTGTCATTGAACGCGGCACGCTCCTGTTCCCGGGCTCGGCGGAAGGACTCGAATTCCATTGCCCAGGCAGGCGCAAATGGCAGGCTCGCCGCAGCTGCCAGGAAATGACGTCTGTTCATGTGTCCCCTTCGCGGCAAAGGCTGCGGAGCCGCGCCCGCTGCCTCAGGCTGATCAGATATCAGCCAGGTGCTTCATCTGGTCCATGAAGCTCTTCTTGTACTGCACGCGAACGGGCTGGCCCAGGCGGATTTTGTCGATCACCTCTTCATCGATGACCACCCAGGCATTGTCGGCGCCGATCTTGTCCGACACAAACGCACTGCCCACGACGAAGCTGTCGACGCTGGCTTCGTTGGTCAGCGGATTGACCGAACGGGTAACGCTCAGCAGCTCCAGCTTCATCCCCTGCTTAAGGCCATGCTTGGTGCCCAGGGTGACCCGCAGGGCATGCTGGCCCTCGCCGGAACGCTGTTCGATCACGTAACCGCGCGGGGCGAAAATGTTGAGGAGATCGGTGCGAATGCTGCCGACGCCACGGGTTGCCGCGGCGCGGACCATCTGCTCGGCGCCGGAGCGCGTCAGGCCACAGTTGCTGCTGCGGGCATCCTCGCTGGTACTGGAACTTCCCTTCAGCTCCACGGAAGTTGCCTCGCGCATGGAAGGCATCTGGTAAATGCGAATGCTGCCGCTCACCGAGCCCGAGTAGTTGCATTTGGCGGGCGTGGTTTGCCAGCGGCCCTTGCTGTCCTGCCAGCTGGAGCTTTCGGTGAAAGAAGAACCGGAGGACGCATCAGATATCACACCGACAATCGCAATATCTGCGATTTCCGGACCCTGGTACTCCAGCTTGCCCCTCATCTCGGCCAGGCGCAGTTCATCCTGGAGCTTGCTTGCGAGCTTGCGGTCGACCAGTTCCACGTGGGTGGCACCCAAGTGTTTCTCGATCTCGCGGGCGATCGTCCCACCGACCTGTGAACTCTTGGCCAGATCGCTGGTGCCATGATCCGCATCGAAAACCACCACACGCGGCGCCTTGCCCGCCAGGGCGGTTTTGCTAGGCATGATGTCGCTGGGTTGCAGGCTCACGGGCTGCATGGCGTCGAGGTTCTTGATGGTGGTTGACGAACACCCGGCCATCGCCAGTGCCATCGTGAGCAGAGCAATCCTCTTCATCGTCCCCTCCCCCGGGGTCATGAGTAATGACATCCCTGAACAGGCAGGGCTTTTACTGAAGGCGTAGGTCGGACAGCACCCTGTCGACCCCGCCGGAAGCCAGGAACTTGCGCAGGGCGTCTTGCAGCGCCCCTTCGTAACTGAGCATGGACAGGCCATTGAGCCGGTAGCTCTGGCGAGCAACCACGCTGTTGCGGTCGTCGACCAGCGCCACCGAAAGATCGACCACGGCGTTCAGGCTGCCAAACATCTCCTGGTTGACCACCGAGCCCTGGATGTCCAGTCGGCCGTCGGCACGGCCCGCGCTGACGGTACGCACCGCCAGCGCCTGACCGATGGCCTCGGCCAGTGGCTTGAACGCCGGTGCGGCTTTCAATTGCAGCGTGAGGTTCTGCAGGCTCTGGTCGCAACCGCGCTGGTAGGCGTCATAGCGCTGCATGGCGGGCGCGGCCTCGAAGGCGCTGTCCGCCGTGGACAGCACCCGGCTCAGCAGGCGGGCCTGATCAATCAGCGCAGGGGCAGATTGGCAGGCCAGGAAGCGGTCGAACGGCCGGGACGTGAGCGTGCCATCCAGCCGCCGGCGCAGGTCTGCCTCAACGGTTTCCAGCTGCAGTTGGGTATCGCGGACGAAATCCTCGCGAGACATTTCCACCAGGACAAAATAGCGGCCACCGACCAGTTCGGCCTGGCGAACGTTGTAGGCGGAGAGCTTGATGTCCTGGATATAGGCTTCGATCGTTTCCTGATAGCTGCGGGTGACGGTATTGCCGGAAATGCCGCCGTGGGAAACGGCGTCGCTGCGGATGCGCGTGCTCAGCTTGCCGGCGATGGAACGCAGCGCCTGTTGCGTGGCCTCGTTCAGGTTCGGGCCTTCGCCGACACCGTAAAAGGCGATGAGGTTGTCCTGGGGCGGGGCGCTGACCCATGCGGGAAGCGCCGCAGCCTGGGCCACATGCGACAGGCTTGCCAGCACCAGCATGGCCGAAAGACCCCAGACCAGGCGCTGCAGCCGCGTGGCCAATTCCATGTGCATCTCCCCGCGCCATGATGCCGCATTGATATTGATGGCGGATTATCATCACAGCGGTCTTCGCTGTCCAGAAAAGTGACCTGCGTCACACTTAGACGAAAAGACGGAAGCAGGGCTTGGACATGGCAATGCACCACGCCCAGGCGCGCATTGCAGTGGACCCATTGGTTGACAGGGATGGCCCGGGGCGGTTGGCGCAGGAGAAACCATGGCCGGCGCTCCGGCCATGCAAGGGCATCAGGCCAGCAGGCTGACCACGTTGTAGCGGTTCAGGTTGGCCTGGCTGACGATGATCTGCGATTGCGCGATATAGCTGTTGGCGCCTGAGCGCAGCACCTTGAGCAGCGAGCCCAGGTAGTTCTGCGCCCACTGCTGCTCGTCACCGTCCAGCTGCTCTCGCAGGAACTGGCGGATGTCCGCTTCACGCTCGCGAATCTGCTCGCGCAGGGCGGCGATGCGGTCCAGGGCGGCGATCACGTTGTCGAGGATGCTGCGCATCTCGCTGGTGGACTCCAGCTGCGAGTCGCTGGGCAGGCCCAGCAAGCCGTCTTCGGCGCTTTCCACACGGGCAAAGCTGTCCTTGGCGAACAGCTTGCCTTCGCCGCGCACGGCCAACTGGTCGCGCAGCGCCGCCCAATCGCTTTCCCGGGCGGAGAACTTCAGCAGACCCTCGTTATCCAGTTCGGCGCGCAGACCGGCCTGGCCCAGGCTGACGTTGAAGCGGCGCAGTACCTGCTCGTCGCTCAGGCCCTCGTCCAGCACCACCGCCAGTGGCTCCGGCAGTTGACGGCCGGCGGTGAACACCAGGGTCTCCTGGCCGGCCTGATGGATCTGGTCGATGGACTCCAGGCCTTGCAGGCTGAAGCGCACACGCACCGGCTCGGTCAACTTGAGCTGGTAACCCGGGTCGATGACGTTGTCATCCAGACGGATGCGCTGCTGCAAGATGGCATTGACCTTCTGCAGCGCCTCGCGGGCGCCGTCCATCTCCGCCGCGCTGGCGGAGGGCGCGCTCAGTTGGCGGCCGAGCTTGAGCTTCAGCTGGCTGAGCCGGGCCTGCACCTGGTTCAGGTAGCTGCTGGCCGACTGCATGGCCGACAGCTGCTGATTGAGCTGCAGACCGTAGGTGCTGCTTTGGCGCGGCGCCGACTCGTTGCGCGGCGTTTCCCGTTCGGTGGCCTGGGTGGCGCCGCTGGCGCGTTGCAGGGCGACACCCTTGAGGTCGGACGTCTGCCGATCCAGCGCAAACGGCGTGACGGCCGGCAGTTGCTTGTCAACCTTCATGGTGTCCCCTTCCCTTACATCAGGTCGAACAGATTCAGACTATGCAGCTTCAGGTAGGACTTCTGGGTCGCCTGCAGCGCCACCTGGTAGTTGGCCAGGTCCAGCGAGGCCTTGGCGTAGTCCAGGGAGGACAGCTCGCCTTCGATCTTCTGGTTTACCAGCGACACGTCGGCCTGGCTGTCCTTGAGCAGCGACAGGGTGTTCTGGCGGCCGCCGAGCTCGGTAATCTGGCTGCTGAGCGAGCCGAGCACCCGGTCCAGGTTGTCGATCGCGTCGCCAATCTCGGTGGTAATGGTGGCAGGGCTGTTCACCATCTGGTCGACCAGCGCATGCAGATCGTTGAGGAAGCCGGGTGCTCCGCTCAGCACCTCGGCGGCCGTTACGTTGTCCTTGATCAGCACGGCATTGGAAACGGCCACTTCGCGATACTTGTCGTTGCCGGTCAGCGCGTAGGTACCGGCCGTCAGGGTGATGGCGGGCTGATCGGTCATGGTGCCGGAGAAGTAGTAACGGCCTTCCTCGTCACGTACGTTCAGGTAGCTGACAAAGGTCTCTTCGAGGCTGGACAGCTCGCTGGCCATGCTGCCCAGATCCTCGTCCGAGTTGCTGCCGCGGTTGGCTGCCCAGAGCAGCAGGTCACGGATTTCCAGCAGGGTATCGGAGCCGGCCTGCAGGTTGGTTTCGGCCGCCGACAGGCGCCCGGACAGCGCCTTGATGTTGGTCTGGTACTGGTTCAGGCTGGCCTCTTCCCGCGCGATGCGCAGCAGGCGCACGCTGGCGATCGGGTCGTCCGATGGCACGATGATTCGATCGCCGGTGGCCATCTGTTGCATCAGCTTGCCGGTGGCGGCCGCGTTGATGCCCAGCGAGCTGTTCATGATGGCGTTGATCTGGGCGTTGGTGATACGCATGGGGCGGTCTCGCTGGCGGATCAGAACATGCCCAGCACGCTGTCGAACAGCGCACCGGCGGTGGTGATGACCTTCAGGTTGGCCTGGTAGGCCTGCTGGTAGTTCATCAGGTTGACGCCTTCCTCATCGAGGTTCACGGCGCTGATGCTGTCGCGCTGGGCCTGGGCCTGATTCAACACCGAGGTGGCTGTTTCCACGTCGGCCTGACCCTGGCGGCTCTTGCTGGCGACACCGCCAAGCAACGTGGCGTAGGCGTCGTTGAGCGTCGTGGTGGCACCATCCACGACAACGGGTGCGCTCTTGAGTCCGATCAGGGTCAACAGGTTGTCGTTGTTGCCCTTCTCGGTAGCGACACCGGCAAAGGCCAGTTCTTCCGGCTGGAGATCGTTGACGGTCAGCACCTGGGAGATACTGGTGGGGTCATAGGTAAACAGCGGTTGACCCGCAGCGCCGTTGAGATCGAACCCCGCGGCAAGTGCAGTGTTGAACGTGGTGGCCAACTGGCTGGCAATTTCACTGATGGTCTGCTGGCTAGACCGCAGCGAGTTGTATTCGGCTTCGTACAGGCCACCCAGCTGGCCACCCCAGACATCCCGGCTCAACGGGAACTGGGTTCCGGCGAATTCAAGAGAGAAATCCTGATGATTGTTCGCCAGTGTGGTCAACTCCACCGAGGCGGCAGTCGGGCCCGCCACCAGCGGCTGTCCGTTCGCCAGCGACACGCTGAAGCTACCGTCGGCGGCCTCCTGAACGCGGATATCAGCCAGCTCGGCCAGGTCCTGGACCAGCTTGTCTCGCTGATCGCGCAGCGCCTTGGCGTCGCCATTGGACGCCTCGACGTGGGTGATGCGCTTGTTCAGCGCAGCCAGGTTGCTAGTCAGGCCGTTGAGCTCGACGACGATCGCCTCGCGCTGGCCGCGCAGGCCGTTGAGCTGGGTCTCGATGTTGTTGCTCAGGCCGTTGACGCGCTGGGCCAGGTTGCGCGCCTCGTTGAGAATCTGCTGGCGCAGGGCGATGGAGTCCGGCGTGGACGTGGCCTCGCTAAGCGCAGCGTAGAAATTGTCGAGGCCGCCGCTGATGTTGGAGCCCTCGCTGGCCATCAGGGTTTCCAGCGCACTGACGTACTTCTGCTGGCTCTCGGTGAAGCTCTCCTGGGAGGTCGCGCGCCACAGCTGCCGATTGACGAAGTCGTCGGCGATGCGGCGAATGTTGTTGACCTGCACGCCACGACCGCTGCTCAGGGCGGTATGCCCGCTCAGCGAGCCCATTTCCACGCCCAAACGGCTGTAGCCGGGGGTCTTGACGTTGGCGACGTTCTGGCCGGTGGCGGTCAGCGCCACCTGCATGGCGCGAACGCCGCTATAGCCGATCTGGCTCAAGAGACTCACGAGCGATTCTCCTTGGTGTCAGGGCGAATCGGCAGGGCAAAGGCCGCCGATGCGTGCGTGGACGCACCGCTGGGTGGGTCTATCCCGACCGGGTCCGTCATCTGTTGATCCTGAAAGGCGACCGCATCGTCCGCGGACTTAAATGCCCCCGTTTGCGACCAGCTGCCGCCAATCGGCGCCTGCATGGCCTGGCTGGGTCGTGGCTCGCCTCCCATCTGTTCGACGATCATGCTGGCGATGCCGGTCTGGCGCTGGCCGGCCAGGTGCTCGGCCAGTACTTCGTCATAGAAGTCACGCATGGTGTCCAGCTCGCGACTGCGCATCAGGCTGTCCTCGGACAGCACATCGCCGGCCTTGCGCATCTGCTTGAGGATCTGCTGCAGGAACATCGCCTCGAACTGCTCGGCGGCCGCCTGCAACTGGTCATTGCGCGAGATGCCGGTCACCTCGGGATTGTTGCGCCAGCTCTGCAGGCTGCCCGGAAGGGAAAGAATGCTCATGGTCAGATCACGATCAGTTCGGCGTTGAGCGCCCCGGCGCGTTCCAGCGCCTGGAGGATGCTCATCACATCATCCGGGGTGGCGCCCAGGCTGTTCACGGTGTTGATGATGCTGTCCAGGCTGGCCCCGTCAGGCCACTTGAACATGGCGTTGCGATCCTGGGCGACTTCCACCTGCGAGCGCGGCACCACGGCCGTCTGGCCCTCGCTGAAGGGAGCCGGCTGGCTGACCTGCGGGGTTTCGCTGATGGTGACGGTGAGGTTGCCATGGGCAACGGCGGCAGCCTTGACGCGCACACCCTCGCCCATGACCACCGTGCCGGTGCGGCTGTTGAATACCACCTTGGGACGTTCGCGGCCTTCGTCGACATCGATCATTTCCAGCAGCGCCATGAAGCTCATGCGCTGGGTACTGGTGACTGGGGCACGCACCGAAACCTTGGTAGCGTTCAGGGCGCTGGCCACGTTGCCGCCGATCTGGTCGTTGATCGCCCGCACGATGTTGGTGACCGTCTGGAAACCGGGATTGCGCAGGTTGAGCATGACCTCCGGGCGGTCGGCGAAGTCGCTGTCGATGCTCCGCTCGATGGTGGCGCCGTTGGGCACCCGGCCGGTGGTGGCGCTGTTGATCGCCACGCTGGAGCCGCTGTTGCCTTCGGCCTTCAGGCCGCCGACCACCAGGTTGCCCTGGGCCAGCGCGTAGACCTCGCCATCAACGCCGCGCAGCGGAGTGAGCAGCAACTGGCCGCCACGCAGGCTCTTCGCATCGCCCAGCGAAGAAACCGTCACATCAATGGTCTGCCCCGGGCCGTAGGACGGCGGCACGCTGGCGGTGACCGTGACCGCGGCGACGTTCTTCAGCTTGGGGTCGACGTTGGGCGGCAGGTTGACGCCGAACTGCTGGATCAGGTTGGTCACCGACTGGCTGGTGAACTTCACCTGGTTCTTGTCACCGGTGCCGTCCAGACCGACCACCAGGCCGTAACCGATGAGCTGGTTCTCGCGAATGCCTTCGACATCCACCAGATCCATCAGCGGCACCGCCCGCACGGCGGCGGGCAGCATCAGCAGGAACAGGAGGGGAAACAGCTTGCGCATGGCATACACCGTCAGAAGGGGAACCAGGGGCTGGTGAAGAAGCGCGTCAGCCAGCCGGCAGAGTTGCTGTCGTTGAGCACGCCCTTGCCGGCGTAGGAAATGCGCGCATCGGCGATGCTCTGGGAGGACACCTGGTTGTAGCGGTTGATGTCCTCGGGTCGCACCAGGCCGCTGAGGCGGATGAACTCGTCACCCTGGTTCAGGCGCAGGCTCTTCTCGCCACGCACCAGCAGCACACCGTTGGGCAGCACTTGATGCACGGTCACCGCAATGGCGCCAGCCAGGCTGTTCTGTTGCGAACTGCGCGCCGAGCCGGTGAAGTCACGCTCGCCGCTGGCCGAACTTTCCAGACGCTCGTAGGTGTTTCCGAACAAGGTGGGGATACCAATGCCGACCGAGGCCTCCTTGCCGAAGCTGGTGCCGGCGCTCTTGCTCGACTGGGTCTGCTCGTTGAGCACCACGGTCAGGATGTCGCCCACCTGGAAGGCGCGCTTGTCGTACATCAGCGCGCTGCCGTTGCCGCGATAGAGGCCGCCGGCAACCGGCTTGGGCTGCTGGTAGTCCAGGGCCGGCGGCTGGTAGAGGCTGGCGTCCTCGGTCTCTTCGCGCAGCTCGTGAAAGCTGGCGCAACCGCCGAGCAGCAGCGCAAGGGTGAGCGTCAGGGTGCGTTTCATGGCCATCACACGGACTGGTTGAGGTACTGCATCATGCCCGAGCTGGCATCCAGCACCTTGGCGTTGGCCTCGTAGGCGCGCTGGATGGCGATCATCTGCACCATGGCTTCCACCACCTGGACGTTGGAGCCTTCCAGGGCGTACTGCTTGAGCTGGCCGAGGCCGTCGGTGCCGGCCACGCCTTCCACCGCCTCGCCGCTGGCGGCGGTTTCGCGGTAGAGGTTGCCGCCCAGGGCTTCCAGGCCGGCCGGATTGACGAAATTGACCAACAGGATCTGGCCCAGCTCTTCCTGCTGTCCCTGGGCATTGGTGATGGTCACGGTGCCGTCACTGCCCACGTTGAAATTGGTGCTGCCTTCGGGCACCACGATCTGATCGACCAGCGGCAGGCCCTGGGAATTGACCAGCAGACCCTCGGCATTCAGATGCAGTTGACCATTTTCGGTGTAGTAGGTCTCGCCATCAGCGCCTTCGACGCGGAAGAAGCCTCGACCGATGATGGCCAGGTCCATCGGCTGGCCAGTGGTCTGGATGTTGCCTTCGGTGAAGATCTTCTGGGTACCGACCACGCGTACGCCGTTGCCCAGCTGCAGGCCGGACGGCACGGTGTTGATCTGGTCCGCCTGGGCACCCGGCTGGACCTCGATGGAATAGAACAGGTCCTCGAAGACCGCGCGGTCGCTCTTGAAGCCCGTGGTGTTCACGTTGGCCAGGTTGTTGGCCACGGTGGTCATCGCCGTGTCCTGGGCGATCAGGCCGGTCTTGCTGACCCAGAGTGCTGAACTCATCTGTCGATCCTCTCTTCAAAGCCGCCCCGGCGTTACCGAAGCGGGGAAATCCGCTGCTCGTCCCCCTCTCCCATCAAGGGGAGAGAGGGGTTGCCGCTTAGCCGCGTAGCAACCGGTTGCCGGCCTCGGCCAGCGTGGTGGCGGCCTTCATCATCTTCACCTGGGTCTCGAACAGGCGGCTCAGGCTCATGGTGGAGACCAGTTCGTTGATCGCCGAGACGTTGCTGGACTCCAGGTAGCCGCTGGCCAGGGCCACGGTTTCACTGGCTTCCAGAGGCTCGTTGTCACGCGCCATCAGCAGGCCCTCGGGAGTCTTCACCAGGTCGACGCCCTGGCTGTCGACGCGCTTGAGGCGTCCAACCTCGACCATCAGGAAGTCGCCGCGCGGCAGCACGGAAACGGTGCCATCGCTGCCGATGTGCAGCTGGTCGTATTCGGGCAGCACCAACGGGCCACCCTCACCGAGCAGCACGCGGCCGCCAACGGTGAGCTGCATGTCGGCATCCACCTGCAGACTGCCCTGGCGGGTGTAGGCCTCGCCGGCACCGTGCTGCACCGCCAGCAGGCCCTGGCCCTGGATGGCCACGTCCAGTGCCCGGCCGGTGAAGTTCAGCGGGCCGGGGCTCAGGTCGACGCCGTTGTTCTCGACCCTGGCCATATGGCGGCTGTCGTAACCGTAGCCTTCCACCTGCACGGCGGCGGCGCGCTCCATGTCGGCGCGAAAGCCGGCGGTGTTGACGTTGGCCAGGTTGTTGGCGTGGATCTGCAGCGCCTGCATGCTGCGGTTGGCCGCAGTCATCGCCGTGTATCCGAGACGATCCATGGGTCAGCCGCCTTACATCGCGCTGAACAGGATCTGGTCGAGATCCTTCTGGGTGGAAATGACCTTGGTGTTGGCCTGGTAGTTGCGCTGGCCCTGCATCAGGCTCACCAGCTCCTCGGTCAGGTCGACGTTGGAGTTCTCCAGCGTGCCGGCATTCACCGTACCAAACTGGGCCACGCCAGGCGCGCCGGTCAGCGCGTCACCCGAATCGGTGGTGGCGGTCCAGGCGGTGCCACTGACGTTCTTCAGCCCTTCCGGGTTGATGAAGCTGGCCAGCACCACCTGCCCCTGCAGCTGGCTCTGGCCGTTGCTGTAGTTGACGAACACATTGCCCTTGCTGTCGATGCCGATGCCGGTCTGCTCGCCAGAGGTGTAGCCATTCGCCAGGTTGGTGGACACGCCGAAGTTGGTGCCGTACTGGGTGGTGCCGGTGTAGTCGATGGCGATGGTCTGAGCACTCGCCCCCGGCAGCACCGCCCCCGGAACGACGACGCTGGCGCCGGTCGCGCCGTTCAACATGCCATTCGTATCGAACGACAGGGCTTGCGTGCCTGCAGCCGCGCCGTCGACGTAGTAGTAGGCATCCCAGCCATTCGCACCATCGGTGACGAAGTACTGGGTCAGGGTGTGCTCCTTGCCCAGCGAGTCGTAGACCTTGGTGGTGTAAGTGGAGTTGTAGCTGTTGACGTTCGTCGGATCGAAGGGGATGGGCACACCAGCACCATCCACCGGCTGTTTCATGTTGGCATCCAGGTTCGCCACGAACTCCAGGCCAGTGGTTGCGCTGGCTGGCAAGGTTGCGGCCTTGATACGCAGGTCGCCCAGGCTACCGGTCATCAGGTTGCCGTCGGCGTCAGTCGGATAGCCCTGCAGCTTCTGGCCGGCCTTGTTGACGATGAAGTTGGCCGAGTCGGTGCCGAACACGCCGGCGCGGGTGTACTGGGTCTCGCCATTGGTGCCCTTGACGATGAAGAAACCGCCGCCGGAGATGGCCAGGTCCAGGGTGCGGCTGGTGTTGATCAGCGCGCCGCCCAGGCTGATGCTCTGGGTATTGCCCAGCACTTCCACCCCCATGGCCTGGGTGTCGGCGTACACGCTGCCGAACTCGGTGCGCGAGGACTTGAAGCCGGTGGTGCTGGAGTTGGCGATGTTGTTGCTGACGGTGTTCAGCTGTTCGGAGACGGCGTTCAGGCCGGTCAGGGCGATGTTGAAGCTCATGGTCTTCCCTCGATGATCAACAGGCTCAGCCGCGCTGGCCGAACTGGACGATTTGGTAGAACGGCACGCTGCCGATGCCGGCAATGTTCAGCACCGGGCCGCTGTCGCTGACGCGCACGTCGCTGACCTTGCCGGCCACCTGCAGGCGGGGCTCCTCACCGGTGGCGGTCTCGATGCGCACCTTGTAGGTGCCGGGCTTGAGGCCCAGGGCGGCGGGATCCAGCGCCACGTCGACGCGACCGGCATCCTGGCGACCCAGCGCCACCGAGGTCTCCACGCCGTTGGCGTCGGTCAGCCAGAGCACGGTATTGGTGGACGTGTGCTGCAGGTCGAACTGGGCGTCGACCTTGCCATCCAGCTCCAGGCTGTCGGTGTGCACGGTAACGTTCTGGCCGACCAGGCTGGCGGCGGTGAGCATCTGCAGGTTGTCGGCCAGCACCAGGCTACTCTGCTGCAGCTTGGTCATGTTCTCCAGGCTCTGCACCTGGGAGATGGTCGCGTACTGCTCGACGAACTGGGTGCTGTCCATCGGGTTGGTGGGATCCTGGTTCTGGATCTGCGCCACCATCAGCGTGATGAACTGATTGCTCAGTTGGCCGGCCTCGCTGACGCTGATGGTGTCATCCGGCAGCGCATACGGGTTCGAGTTATTGGTTACGCCACTGACACTCATCAGATTTCTCCCAGGCGCAGCAGGCTCTGCTGCATGCTTTTCAGGCGATTCAACACTTCGACGTTGGTTTCGAAGCTGCGGGTGGCCGACATCATGTCGGTCATTTCCTCGATCTGGTTGAGCGCCGGATAGAACACGTAACCATCGGCACCCGCCAGCGGATTGCCCGGTTCGTAGCGCTTGATGGGCTCGCGGCCGGTGGTCACCACGTCCAGCACCTGCACATGGGCGCCGCCCATGCCGACGCCGCGGGTCAGCTGATCGTTGTTGTAGATCGCGGCGAATACCGGACGCCGGGCGGCATAGACATCCTCGGGCGAGGCTGCAGCGGAGTCGATGTTGGCCAGGTTGCTGGCCACGGTATTCAGGCGCACGGTCTGTGCGTTCATGGCCGAACCGGCGATGCGGTAGATGGATTCAAATGCCATGATCAACGTCCCTCGATGGCTTGCTTGAGGCCGCTGAACTTCTGCGTCAGGAAGGTCAGGCTGGTCTGGAAGTCCATGGAGTTGCGCGAGAATTCGGCCTGCTCGACGCTCAGCTCCACCGTGTTGCCGTCCAGGGAGGCCTGGTAGGGCACGCGATACTTGAGGGGCGAATCGATTGTCAGGGCGCTGAATTCTTCACCGGCGTCCAGGCGGCGCATGGCACTGGCGAAATCGATATCGCGAGCCTGGAAACCAGGCGTATCCACGTTGGCCAGGTTGGCGGCGAGAATCTCGCTGCGCTGCATGCGCACCTGCAAGGCATGGGCATGCACACCGACCACGTCATCAATCCGTATACTCATGGGCAACCCCAAAAAACTGTCACTCCGCACGGAGTAGCAGCTTTTATGCCACTTAGCCATTACAGCATAGGTCTTTGATTTTGAAGGGTTTTTACGAAGTCAACGGAACAGCGAGAGGCGAATCGGCAGATGCCGCGACAGTAAAACGCCAGAGGGGAGGAAAGGCTTTTTCCGCCTGTGCCGGACTGCTGATGGCGCTCCAGGCGGGTACTGCGCAGGCCGCCACGGCCAGTTCACAAATCGATCAGGCCCTGCGCCAGCACCTGCAACCCCTGATGGAGCGCGAGGCCCGGCAGCTTGGCTGGCAGCAACCTCGCCTGAGCCTGGACATGAGCCTGCCGGCCCCGGTCGAGCGACTGCCGGCCTGCTCGCGGGAGCTGCAGGTGCAGAACCTATCCGGGCGCCAGGAGCTGCTCGCCCGGCAGCGCTTCCGCCTGAGCTGCCCACAGCCGCAATGGAGCCAGGATGTCACCGCCCAGGCCAACGTCAGCGTGCTGCTGCTGGTGGCAAGGCACATCCTGGACCGCGACCAGGCATTGTCCGCCGAGGATGTGAAGATCGAGCGCCAGCAGGTGGCCCGCCATGACCGCGGCTTCTTCAGCAAGGTCGAGCAGGTGACGGGAAAGACCGCCAAGCGCCGCATTCGCGCCGGCCAGATGCTCACCGCCGACCTGCTGGACGCGCCCCTGTGGGTGCGCCGCGGCCAGTCGGTGACCATCGTCGCTCGCCACGACGGCATCGAAGCCAGCACCCTGGGCGAAGCGCTGGCCAACGGCCGCGAAGGCGAGATCGTCCGGGTACGCAACCGCAGCAGCGAGAAGATCATCGACACCCAGGTGATCGGTGATGGGGTGGTGACCAGCACCTGGCGGTGAGGGCGCAACCCCGTGTCCGCCACCCATCAAGCGGCTAGCCTTTGCGCACCTGCTCCAGCAGCGCCTCACGCCAGCTCGCCTCGGCCGGCAGCGCCAGGAAATGCGGATTGAGGAACGCTTCGCGTGCCGGATAACGCAGCGGCTCGCCGCGCACATCCAGCACCGCGCCGCCGGCGCCTTCCAGCACGCCCTGGGCAGCGGCGGTGTCCCACTGCGAGGTGGGCGCCAGGCGCGGGTAGCAGTCGGCAGCACCCTCGGCGAGCAGGCAGAACTTCAGCGAACTGCCGACACTCGCCAATTCCAGCGTGCCGAAGTGCTGGCCGAGGGTGCCGAGCAAACGCTCCTGCTCCGGACTGGAATGCCGCCGGCTGGCCACCACGGTGAACCCCTCGAGCGGCGCATGTCGCACCCGAATCGCCTCGACCTGGCCGTTGCGCTGACGCCAGGCACCCAGGCAGGCGCCGCCGTAATAGCAGCGACCGTCCGCCGGCACGCCGACCACGCCGAACAGCACCTGCCCCCGCTCCACCAGCGCCACGTTGACGGTGAACTCGGTGCTGCCGGCAATGAATTCCTTGGTGCCATCCAGCGGGTCCACCAGCCACCAGCGATCCCAGCCGGCGCGCTCGGCCAGCGGAATCGCGCAGCTCTCTTCAGACAGGACTGGGATCTCGGCAGACAGCGCGGACAGCCCCTCGATCAGCACCCGGTTGGCAGCCAGGTCAGCGGCGGTCACCGGCGAATCGTCGGCCTTCTGCTCCACGGCCAGCTCCTGGCGCCAGAACGGCAGGATGGCCGCGCCGGCGCGCTCGACCAGCGCGATAACCGCTGGCAACAGGGCATGAATATTCAATTCGCTCACAGCACCAGCTCTCCGCGCTGGACCAGCAGATCGCGGGTCAGGTAGAGCGCCGCCAGGGCACGACCCTCGCTGAACTGCGGGTGCGCCACCAGGCTCGACAATTCACGCAGATTGACCCGGCTCACCGCCATCGGCTCGGGCTCGTCGCCGGGCAGGCGTTCCTCGTAAAGGTCGCGGGCCAACACCACGCGGATGCGCTGGTTCATGTAACCGGGTGACAGCGACAGGTCGGTGAGGTACTCCAGGCGCTCGGCACCGAAGCCAGCTTCTTCCTTGAGCTCGCGATTGGCGGCGTCGAGCACTTCCTCGCCGGGTTCGATCAGCCCCTTGGGCAGCGACAGCTGGTAGTCGTCGGTGCCGGCGCAGTATTCCTCCACCAGCAGCGCATGCTCGGCGTCGGCCATCGCTACCACCATGACTGCGCCATAGCCGGCCTTGCCCACCAGACGCTCGTACGTACGCTCCACCCCGTTGCTGAAGCGCAGCTGCAATTCCTCGACGGCAAACAACCGGCTGCGAGCGACAATCTCGCGGGCCAGCACGGCGGGTTTCTCTCGCATGGCATTCTCCGGAACGGGCATGCAGGTATCATAACCGCCTTTTTCCGCCGTACCGCGCCACAGATCGTGGCTGCCCGGAGTCTGCAATGTCCCTCCTGCCCTGGAACACCATCGATACCGTGCTGCTGGACATGGACGGCACCCTGCTGGACCTGCATTTCGACAATCATTTCTGGCTGGAACACCTGCCGCAGCGCTATGCCGAACGCCACGGCATCAGCCGCGCCATGGCGGACATGGAGCTGCAGCCGCTGTTCGCCCGCCACGCCGGCCAGTTGACGTGGTACTGCCTGGATTTCTGGAGTCGCGAGCTGGACCTGCCGATCGTCGAACTCAAGCGCGAGGTGGCGCACCTGATCAGCCTGCGCACCGACGCCGATACCTTCCTCGCCGCCCTGCGCCGTGCCGGCAAACGCGTGGCACTGATCACCAATGCGCACCGCGATTCGCTGTCGCTGAAACTGGAGCGCGTGGCGCTGGCACCCTACTTCGACCGGCTGATCAGCTCCCATGACTACGGCTTCCCCAAGGAAGACGCCCAGTTCTGGTACGCCCTGCAGGCGGATTTCGGCTTCGACCCGGCGCGCAGCCTGTTCATCGACGACAGCCTGGCGATCCTGCGCAGCGCCCGCGCCTACGGCATCGCCCACCTGCTGGCGGTGCGCCAGCCGGACAGCCGTCAGGGGGAACGGGACACCGCGGAGTTCGCCGCGCAGGAGGATTACCGGGCGCTGCTGGAAGGATTGACCATGTAGGGTGGTCAACGCTGCACGTTGGCCACCACGGCGGCCGGAAAGAACGCCGACCGCCCTCCGGCTCTGAACAGCCCGCGGACACCTCCGCCCCCACCGAGCGGCAGCGCGCACCCTGTGGAGCGAATTCATTCGCGGGCTATTGGGGCGCCCGGCTAGGGGCGCCCGGCGAAGGGCGCCCAATATGCCGCCTGAAAAACAAAGCCCCTGCGAGGCAGGGGCTTTTGTTCGAACTCAGCGGTTGCGGGTCAGCAACGCCGGCTTTTCACCGCGCGGCCGGCTGTCGGGCAACTCGTCCAGCTGTTCCAGGCTCGGCAGGCGCTCGCGGTGTTTGTGGATGATCACCGGTTGGCGCTCGGAACGGCGCGGCGTGGCCGACAACGGCGAGTCACTGCTGCCGCTGCTGCCATTGGGCGTCAACACGCGGCCGCTGCCCTGGGGCTTGCCGCGTCCGCCGGCGCCGCCTTTCTTGCGATTCTGGCCGCCGGCCGGCTTGCCGCCTGCGTTCGCACCCGCACCGCCGCGCGCCGGACGGGGGTTCCCCCCCGCATTGGCCTGACCGCCACGCCGGCCACGGCCGTTCTGCGCCTGGTTGGCCGGGGGCACGTAGTCAACGCGGTTGCCGAAGTTGTCGATCTCGTCGTCGAGGAACTCCTCCGGATCACGTTCCGGCGGCAATGCCGGGCGAATGGCCGCGCCGGCCGCCTGCTGGGGCTTGCCGCGGCCCTGACCGCCACGGGTACGACGGCCCTTGCCTGCGCCTTCGGTGGACGACCGCTGTTCGCCGCCGCGCCCCTCCGCAGGCTTCTTGCCGCCAGCCGCGCGGGCCGGTTTCTTCTCGCCACGACCGCCGGATTTCTGCTCGTCGTTGCGGCGGCCACGGCCCTGTGGCTGGCGGGGTTCGCGCACTTCCGGCGCTTCCGCTTCCAGGCTGGCCAGGTCGAAGCCCATCAGATCGCCGTCGGGGATGCGCTGCTTGGTCATGCGCTCGATGCTCTTGAGCAGCTTTTCCTCGTCCGGCGCCACCAGCGAAATGGCTTCACCGCTGCGCCCGGCCCGGCCGGTGCGGCCGATGCGGTGCACATAGTCTTCCTCGACGTTGGGCAGCTCGTAGTTGACCACGTGGGGCAACTGATCGATGTCCAGGCCGCGGGCGGCGATGTCGGTGGCCACCATCACGCGAATGGTGTTGGCCTTGAAGTCGGCCAGCGCCTTGGTGCGCGCGTTCTGGCTCTTGTTGCCGTGGATCGCGGCGGCGGAAAGGCCGTGCTTTTCCAGGTACTCGGCCAGGCGGTTGGCGCCGTGCTTGGTGCGGGTGAACACCAGCACCTGCTCCCAGGCGCCCAGGGTGATCAGGTGCGCCAGCAGTGCGCGCTTGTGGGTCGCTGGCACGCGGTAGACACGCTGCTCGATGCGCTCAACGGTGGTGTTCGGCGGGGTGACCTCGATGCGCTCGGGATCGTGCAGCAGCTTGCCGGCCAGGTTGATGATGTCCTGGGAGAAGGTCGCCGAGAACAGCAGGTTCTGGCGCTTGGCCGGCAGGCGGGCGAGGACCTTCTTCACGTCATGGATGAAGCCCATGTCGAGCATGCGGTCGGCCTCGTCGAGGACGAGGATTTCCACATGGGAGAGGTCGACGGCGCCCTGGCCGACCAGGTCGAGCAGACGACCGGGGCAGGCCACCAGGACGTCCAGCCCCTTGGCCAGTGCCTGGACCTGGGGATTCATGCCCACCCCGCCGAACACGCAGGCGCTCTTGAGGGGCAGGTCACGGGCATACAGCTTGAAGCTGTCATGCACCTGGGCGGCCAGCTCGCGGGTCGGCGCCAGCACCAGCACGCGCGGCTGCTTGGCGGCGTGGCGGTGGGCCTTGTCCGGGTGGCCACCCGGGAACAGCAATTCGAGTACGGGCAGCGCGAAACCGCCGGTTTTGCCGGTGCCCGTCTGGGCGGCAACCATCAGGTCGCGGCCTTGCAACACGGCGGGAATGGCCCGCTGTTGCACCGGAGTGGGCTGGGCGTAGCCAGCGGCCTCGACGGCGCCGGCCAGTGCCTCGGAGAGACCGAGGGAAGCAAAGGACATGGGTGATCCTGTCTGTATGTGGGGCTAAGCCCGATGAAAAGGACGCCTGGCATGAATCGTCATGGGAGGGAGACGATCCCGACCGGTACTGCCGACGTGAAGAGAGTCGGGGTCCGGGCGCGAGCCGGGGCGGACCGGGGGAGTGTATACCAGCGCGGAAGGTTGTGGTGCCGTTTTTTCTGACCGGGTCCACAGGGTGCGGGTTCCGTGGGCGGTCGCGCGGTATTCAGCCGAAGGGCTGGATTGAGGGCCGCTATCGCGGCCGAAGCCTCTCCTACAGGTCCACGGGCCGGTTCAGGAGCGGCTTCAGCCGCGAAAACCACGCAGGGGTCAGGGTCAGCGCGGCAGCTTGAGGTTGTTCCAGATCGCCAGGCTCGGCTCGGCCTGGTTCAGGGCATAGAAGTGCAGGCCCGGCGCGCCGCCGGCCAGCAGTTTCTCGCACATTTCGGTCACCACCTGCTCGCCGAACGCCTGGATGCTGGCCACGTCATCGCCGTAGGCTTCCAGCTGCTTGCGCACCCAGCGCGGGATTTCCGCACCGCAGGCATCCGAGAAGCGCGCCAGGCTGGTGTAGTTGGTGATCGGCATGATGCCCGGCACGATCGGCAGATCAACACCCTGCTTCTGCGCGCGCTCGACGAAATGGAAGTAGCTGTCGGCGTTGAAGAAGTACTGGGTGATGGCACTGTCGGCACCGGCCTGGGCCTTGCGCACGAAGTTCTTCAGGTCGTCCTCGAAATTGCGCGCCTGCGGATGCATTTCCGGATAGGCGGCGATTTCGATATGGAAGTGGTCACCGGTCTCGGCGCGGATGAACTCCACCAGCTCGTTGGCGTAGCGCAACTCGCCGCTGGCCAGGCCCATGCCGGACGGCAGGTCGCCGCGCAGGGCGACGATGCGGCGGATGCCGGCCTCCTTGTAGGTGTTGAGCAACGCACGCAGCTCGGCCTTGCTGTCGCCGACGCAGGACAAGTGGGGCGCGGTCGGCACGCCCACCTGGCGATCGAGGGTCAGCACGGTGTTCAGCGTGCCTTCGCGGGTCGAACCGCCGGCGCCGTAGGTGCAGGAGAAGAAGTCCGGTCGGCACTCGGCCAGACGGCGGGCAGTTACCAGCAGTTTTTCATGCCCGACTTCGGTCTTCGGCGGGAAGAACTCGAAGCTGTAGCGGCGTTCCTGGGACATGGAAAGAATCCTTGAATGCGCAGGGTGGAAAACGCGCGCAGCGCTTTCCACCGCCTGGGAACGGCAGGTGGAAAAGGCCGTTGGCCGCTTTCCACCCTACGGGATCAGTAGCGGTAGGTATCCGGCTTGAACGGACCTTCCACGGTTACGCCGATGTACTCGGCCTGCTTCGGGGTCAGACGGGTGATGACGCCGCCGAAACCCTTCACCATCTCCAGCGCCACTTCCTCATCCAGCTTCTTGGGCAGCACTTCGACGGTCAGGCGCTGGGCCTTCTGGTCGGCCGGCAGGTTGGCGAACTTCTGCTCGTACAGGTGGATCTGGGCCAGCACCTGGTTGGCGAACGAACCGTCCATGATGCGGCTCGGGTGGCCGGTGGCGTTGCCCAGGTTCACCAGACGGCCTTCGGCCAGCAGGATCAGGTAGTCGTCGTTGGTCGGGTCGATGGCCTTGCCGGTGCGGTGGATCTTGTGCACCTGCGGCTTGACCTCTTCCCAGCCCCAGTTGGCGCGCATGAAGGCGGTGTCGATCTCGTTGTCGAAGTGGCCGATGTTGCACACAACGGCGCGCTTCTTCAGGGCCTTGAGCATGCCGGCGTCGCAGACGTTGGTGTTGCCGGTGGTGGTGACGATCAGGTCGATCTTGCCCAGCAGCGCGGTGTCGATGCAGGCGTCGGTGCCGTCATTGATGCCGTTCTTGTAGGGGGAAACGAGCTCGAAGCCGTCCATGCAGGCCTGCATCGCGCAGATCGGGTCGACTTCCGAGACCTTGACGATCATGCCTTCCTGGCGCAGCGACTGGGCCGAGCCCTTGCCCACGTCGCCGTAGCCGATCACCAGCGCCTGCTTGCCGGACAGCAGGTGGTCGGTGCCGCGCTTGATGGCGTCGTTCAGGCTGTGGCGGCAACCGTACTTGTTGTCGTTCTTGCTCTTGGTCACCGAGTCGTTGACGTTGATCGCCGGGACTTTCAGGGTGCCGTTCTTGAGCATGTCCAGCAGACGGTGCACGCCGGTGGTGGTTTCCTCGGTGATGCCGTGGATCTTCTCCAGCATCTGCGGGTATTTCTTGTGCAGGATCTCGGTCAGGTCACCGCCGTCGTCCAGCACCATGTTGGCGTCCCACGGCTTGCCGTCCTTGAGGATGGTCTGCTCGATGCACCACTCGTACTCCTCCTCGGTCTCGCCCTTCCAGGCGAACACCGGGATGCCGGCGGCGGCGATGGCGGCGGCGGCCTGGTCCTGGGTGGAGAAGATGTTGCAGGACGACCAGCGCACTTCGGCGCCCAGGGCGATCAGCGTCTCGATCAGCACGCCGGTCTGGATGGTCATGTGGATGCAGCCGAGAATCTTGGCGCCCTTCAGCGGCTGGGAGGCGGCGTACTTGCGACGCAGGCCCATCAGGGCCGGCATCTCGGACTCGGCGATGATCAGTTCCTTGCGGCCCCAGTCGGCCAGGGAGATGTCGGCAACCTTGTAGTCGGTAAAGGTGGCAGGCGTCATGACAGCGCTCATTGAAGAGTCTCCATTCGTAGTGTGCGAATGGGCGCCGTTGATGCGTTCGGATAAACGCCCCGGTCGAGCCTGACGGGCTGCTCCATGCAAGAGCAGCCCGCTGCAGCGCCCCTCGACCGGGTGGCGGGCACGACCGGAGCGGAGCCGGCCGTGAAAAAGTTGCCGGCGATTATAGCGGCAGCACGGCCTCGACCCAACCCCGGCTGGCCGCGCCGGCGAACTCACCCCCGCGCGAAGGCTCGAAACAACGACCCCACCCTTCTGGAGGACGCCGCCATGCCCCGTCTGGCCCGGCTCGGCCTGTTGCTCGCCCCGCTCTATTGCGCGCCTGCCCTGGGCGCCGCCTGCTATGTAACGGAGGAAACCTCGGGGACCCTGCCGGATCCGGTGGTGCCTGCCAAGTGCTTCTATTTCGAAGGAATGGATGAAACCGATGCCATGCAGTGGGCTTGCCGCGACAAGGACGACGTCAGCCAGACCCACCGCGAACTGCGCCAGCAATGCCCGCCGCAACCCCAGGCGCGCTGCACGGCCCGCATGACGCCGGAAACCCTGGCCAACGAACAATCGTTCGGCCAGCGCGCCCCGGGAGAGGCCCTGCCCAGCACCCTGCCGGACGGCGCGCGGATCGTCACGCTCTACTACGAGGTCACCGACCAGGAGCAGGCGCGCATCGACTGCCAAACCCTCGGTGGCGACTGGGAACCGGCCCGGTAAAAGCCTGACATCATCCAGGGCTTTTCTTGCCCGGTGGGAGGGGGATAATCGCGGGCTGATTTTCCCAACCCCAAGGTTTCCCGATCATGACGTTGAAAGTTGTAGGCGTGGCGCTGCTCGCCGCCCTGGTGCTGTCCGGTTGCGAACGCATAGATCCGAATTCCCCGCTCGGCCAGCGCAAGGCCATCTTCAAGGACATGATGAAGACCAGCGAGGACCTCGGCGGCATGCTGCGCGGCCGGCTGGTATTCAACGAGGAAAAATTCGTCGCCGGCGCTGCCCACCTGGACACCATCAGCCGCCAGCCCTGGCAGCACTTCCCGCAGATCAAGGACAGCGACAAGACCTCGGCCCGCGACGATGTCTGGCAGCGCCAGGAACGCTTCGACGAACTGGCCCGCGCCCAGGAGGCCGCCACCGCCGCGCTGGTGGCCGCCACCGTAGCTCGCCCGCTGGAGCCCAAGGCGCTGGTCGCGCCGATGCAGCGCGTGGAAGACGCCTGCGAGAGCTGCCACAAGGAATTCCGGGCGTACTGATCCGGTATCTTCGATGGCCCGGGCCGGCTGCGGCCGGCCAGGTGCACGCCGAACCTAGAAGCTCGCGAATGAATTCCGCTTGTATGTTTGTGCC
>NZ_JRUD01000015.1 GCF_000802425.1 Pseudomonas flexibilis
ACATCCCTCGAACTGCCTAAAGCGCTTGCAGGGCAACATAGAATCTCCCACAAGCGGTGCGGACCCGCGCGCTTTCGTGGGAGCGGACTGGTCCGCGAGCTTTGGGCGGTCGAATTCACTCCCACCGGGCGATGCGGGACAGCCTTTAGTCCGGCGCCTGTACCCTCGGCGGTAGGTGGCCGCTGCTGCCGTCGCGCTTGCCCAGCTGCAGGAAGATCGCCGCGGCGAGCATCGACAGTCCGCCCAGGCACAGGAAGGTCAGCTGGAAGGCGCCGAGCACATCGCGCTGCGGCGTGCTGAAACCGCCCAGCAATGCCGCCGCCGAGGCCACGCCCAGCCCCATCGCCAGTTGCACCACCACCGCCAGCAGGCTGTTGCCGCTGCTGGTCTGATGGTCCTGCAGGTCGATCAGAGCGATGGTGTTCATGGCGCTGAACTGCAGCGAGTTGCAGGCGCCGATCAGCGCCAGTTGTGCCAGCAGCAACGCCAGCGGCGTGTCCTCGCCGGTGACGCCCAGGCTGGCGATCAGTGCACCGAGCAGCAGGGTGTTACCCACCAGCAGGCAACGGTAGCCGAAACGATCTATAAGCCCCTTGGCCAACGGCTTGATGGCCATGGCGGCCAGCGCCAGCGGAATCATGCTCATGCCCGCTTCGGCCGGCGAGTACCCGAGCGCCACCTGCAGCAGCAGCGGCACCAGAAACGGCAGCGCGCCACTGCCCAGCCGGCCGAACAGATTGCCGAGAATGCCCACGGCGAAGCTGCGCGTGTTAAACAACGTCGGCGAGAACAGCGGTCGCTCGATGCGCCCGGCGCGCAGCCAGTAGGCGGCCAGGCAGGCCGCGCCACCGAACAGCAACAGCAGCACCCGCGCGGTGGGCATGCCCAGGTCGCCCAGGCCTTCCAGAGCGATGGTGATCTGCAGCATCGCCGCGCCGAACAGCAGGAAACCCAGGGTATCGAACTGGCTGCGCTGAGCGCCGCGCAGGTCGGGCATGAAACGCAGCGCAAACCAGGCGCCCAGCGCGCCCACCGGCAGGTTGATCAGGAAGATCCAGTGCCAGCTGGCGTACTCCACCAGCCAGCCGCCGAGGGTCGGCCCCAGCAACGGGCCGATCAGGCCGGGAATGGTCACCAGGCTCATCACCCGCACCAGCTCGCTGCGCGGGTAGGCGCGCAGCACTACCAGCCGCCCCACCGGCATCATCAAGGCGCCGCCCAGGGCCTGCACGATACGCGCACCGATCAACTGCGGCAGGCTCAACGACAGGGCGCACAGCAACGACCCGACGGAAAACAGCAGGATCGCGCTGAAGAAAATCCGCCGCGTGCCGAAACGATCGGCGATCCAGCCGGACGCCGGAATCAGCAGCGCCACGGTGAGCATGTAGGCGATCACCACGCCCTGCATGCGCAGCGGGTCCTCCGCCAGATCGGCGGCCATGGCCGGCAGCGCGGTGTTGAGGATGGTGCCGTCCAGGGTCTGCATGAAGAACGCCACCGCGACCAGCCAGGGCAGGATCCGGGCGGTGCGTTCGTCCAGCGGATGCGAAGTCATGGCGAGTTCCGGAAACGGGGGCGCCAGTTTAACGGATGCGCCCTGGCGATTGGCCGCCACTATTGACCGTCTAGTCACTCTCTACTGGCAATCAGCCAACAGTGCTGGCAGATTGCCGCGCACCGGCGCCCTGTGCGCCTCGAACACCCGCGTGAGGCCTCCAATGTTGTCCCGTCTCTCCATCCAGCGCACCCTCGCCCTCTCCTTCGGCGCCATTCTCGCCGCGCTGTTCGCCTTCAGCCTCTACCTGCAGGTCGGCATCAGCCGGGTAGGTGACCGGCTGGAAAGCGTGGTCGATCGCAACATCAGCCTGCTCGCCACCATTTCCCACCTGCGCTACAGCACCGTCACCTACCGGCGCTTCGCTCTGGACTACGGGCTGACCGTCAATCCTGCCGAGCACCGGGTCATCCTCGAGAAGGTCGAGGCCAACAACCGCGCCGTGGATCGCTACCTGCGCCAGATGGAAGCCCTGGCCAGCACCCCCGCCCTGAATCGCTTCATCCGTGACTTCAGCGCCGGCATGCAGGACTACCATCGCATGCAGGACAACTACATCGGCCTGATCGGCCAGGGGCGCATCGACGAGGCCCGCCGCACCATCCTCGGTCCGATGCTGGCGCCGTTCGACCGCCTGGTCGGCCTGCTGGCCGACCTGCAGACCGAGATCGTCAGCGAAGCCGAGCAGTTGAAGACCGAACAGCTGGCCGCGCTCCAGCGCCAGCAGCTGCTGCAGGCGCTGTTCGGTGTGCTGCTGCTGTTGTTCACCCTGACCATGGGCTGGCTGATCACCGGCAAGATCAAGCGTCCGCTGCAACTGCTCAGCGGCCAGATGCACCGCGTCGGCCAGGGCGATCTGAGCGAAGCGCTGCGCCTGCGCGAGTTCGACGAGGACGAGCTGGGTGCGCTGGCCAGGGACTTTCACGCCATGCAGCAGGGCATCGCCACGCTGGTCAGCGAAGTGCAGGTGCGTCTGAAGGAACTGGACCTGGCGACCGATCAGGTACTTGGCCTGTCGCGTGACGGCTCGCGGATCCTCGATGCCCAGCAGCACGACATCGGCCAGATCGCCTCGGCGATGAACCAGATGGAAGCCACCTTCCAGGAGATGGCGCGCACCACCACCCACGCCGCCGAGGTCGCCAGCCGGGCCAGCGGCCAGGCCCACAGCAGCGACCAGGTGGTCAGCGGGGCCATCGGCCAGCTGACCCAGGCCGCCGCCGAGATCGAGGAAGCCGGCCGTCTGGCCAGCGTCCTGCAGCAGGACAGCACGGCCATCGGCGCGATCTCCGACGTGATCAGTCAGATTGCCGATCAGACCAACCTGCTGGCGCTCAACGCGGCCATCGAGGCCGCCCGCGCCGGCGAGCAGGGCCGTGGCTTCGCGGTGGTGGCCGACGAGGTGCGCAACCTGGCCCGGCGCACCCAGGACTCCATCGGCGAAATCAACGGCATCATCACCCAGTTGCAGAACCGCAGTGCGCAGATCGGCGACAGCATGCAGCGCGGCCAGACCAGCATGCAGCAGAGCGTCGAGCAGGCCGGCGCGGCCGGGGGCTCGATGCGCGAGATCAGCCGATCGGTGGTGGAAATCTCCGATCTGAACATCCAGATCGCTACTGCCGTGGAACAGCAGAACCAGGTCACCCAGGAGTTGAACCGCAACCTGGAGAGCATCAACGGCAACTCCGAGAAAGTGGCGGCCAGCGCCCGCCGGGCCGGCGAAGCCGGCCAGCACCTGGAAGCGCTGACCGAGCGGCTGCGCGAGCTGGTCGGCCGCTTCCGCCTGAGCTGACCTTCGGCCCGCGAGCCCCTAAGGGTTATCCACAGCCCTTGCGGGCAGGCGGGTGCAGCGCAACGGAACTCTGCCGCCGCCCGGGCCTCACAGCTGCATCGGGTTTCTTTCGTACAGGAGTTTTTCGATGCGTATTCCGTCCCTGGCCCTGCTGTCCCTTTCCCTGCTTGCCAGCACCCCGCTGCTCGCGGCCAACTGGCCTGACGCCGCGCGGAAACAGTTCGTCGACGAGTGCGTGCGCAGCGCCGATGCCAACACGCCCCCGGCCAAGGCCCGCGCCTACTGCGAATGCTCGGCCGAGCGGGTCAGCAGCGAATTCAGCGACGCGGAGATCCGCCAGCTGCAAGGCCAGGCCAATCTGGACGACCGCACCCGCGAACGCCTCGGCCAGGCCGCCAGCCAGTGCCTGCATCATCTGAACCCCTGACGTGATCGGGCCCGACCCTGGTTGCCAGGCCGATGCTCCACCGGCCGGCGCAAAGCCGGCCCTACAGGATTCTGCACGCTCCGGGCTGTAGGAGCGAACTCAATCCCGAGCTTCTGGCGCGGCCGGCCAGGCGCCAGCGGGCATGGAAAGCTCGCGCACAAGTCCGCCCCCACAGGCCACTACCCGCACATCCTGCAACATCCCTACGACTGCGCCAGCACCTCTTCCGCCCGATGACAGGCCAACCCGTGCGCTTCGGCAACGCCGGGGTGCGTGACACAGCCGCGCGCCAGGTTCAGCCCATCGCGCAGCCGCGGATTTTCCTGCAGGGCGCGCTTGCAGCCCTTCTCGGCCAGCTCGATGACGAACGGCAGGGTGGCGTTGTTCAGCGCCAGGGTGGCGGTGCGCGCCACCGCGCCGGGCATGTTGCTGACGCAGTAGTGCACCACCTCGTCGACCACGTAGGTGGGCGCGTCATGGGTAGTGGGTCGCGAGGTTTGCGCGCAGCCGCCCTGGTCAATGGCCACGTCGACCAGCACCGAGCCCGGCAACATGCGGCGCACCAGGTCGGCATCGATCAGCTTGGGCGCTGCGGCGCCGGGTATCAGCACCGCGCCGATCACCAGATCGGCGCCCAGCACGCGTTTTTCCACCGCGTCGCGACTGGCGTACAGGGTGTGAATGCGATTGCCGTACTGGGCGTCCAGCCGGCGCAGCGCCTCGATACGGGTGTCCAACACACTGACATCGGCACCCAGGCCGACCGCCATCGCCAGCGCCTGGCTACCCACCACGCCGGCGCCGAGAATGGTCACCCGCCCCGCCGGCACGCCGGGCACGCCGCCGAGCAGCACGCCGCGCCCGCCCTGCGGCGTTTCCAGGCAATGGGCGCCGGCCTGGATGGCCATGCGCCCGGCCACCTCGGACATCGGCGCTAGCAGCGGCAGGCCGCCCTGCGCATCGCTGACCGTTTCGTAGGCGATGCACAGCGCGCCGCTGTTGAGCAGGTCCTCGGTCTGCTGGCGATCCGCGGCCAGGTGCAGGTAGGTGAACAGGCAGTGCTCGGGGGTCAGCCAGGCGCGCTCCTGGGCCTGTGGCTCCTTGACCTTGACGATCAGCTCGCAGGCACCGAACAGCGTGTCGGCATCGGCGACGATCAGCGCGCCGGCCGCCTGGTAGTCCGCATCACGAAAGCCGATGGCGCTGCCGGCCTGGCTCTGCACCAGCACCTTGTGGCCGCGGCCGACCAGCTCGGCCACGGCGGCCGGGGTCAGACCGACGCGGCTTTCCTGCGGCTTGATTTCCTTGGGTACGCCGATTTCCATGGACGGTCACTCCCGTCGAAACCCGCCGAGCAGATCGATCGGCAGGGGAAAGATGATCGTGGAGTTCTTGTCCACGGCGATCGAGCTCAGGGTCTGCATGTAGCGCAGCTGCATGGCGCCGGGCTGGCGAGACAGCACCTCGGCGGCCTGCATGAGTTTTTCCGAGGCCTGCAATTCGCCCTCGGCGTGGATGACCTTGGCGCGCCGCTCCCGTTCGGCCTCGGCCTGTCGGGCGATGGCGCGCACCATGGATTCGTCCAGGTCGACGTGCTTGATCTCCACATTGGAGACCTTGATGCCCCAGGCGTCGGTCTGCGCATCGAGCACCTGCTGGATATCAGTGTTGAGCTGCTCGCGCTCGGCCAGCATGTCGTCCAGCTCGTGCTTGCCGAGTACCGAGCGCAGGGTGGTCTGCGCCAGCTGGCTGGTGGCGGCGTGGTAGTCCTCGACCTGGATGATCGCCTTCTGCGCATCCAGCACCCGGTAGTAGATGACGGCGTTGACCTTCACCGAGACGTTGTCGCGGGAGATCACGTCCTGGGTCGGCACATCCAGCACCAGGGTACGCAGGTCGACGCGCACCATCTGCTGCAGGCCGGGAATCACCAGGATCAGCCCCGGCCCCTTGACCTTCCAGAAGCGGCCTAGCTGGAACACCACGCCACGCTCGTACTCGCGCAGGATACGGAACGCCGACAACACCAACGCGACCAGCAGCATCAGCAGCACGCCGAAGCTGAATGAATAACCCATCATGGTTCCACCTCCCGGTCGGGACTTACCCGCAACGTCAGACCGTCGCGCGCCAGCACCTGCACCCGTTGCCCGACCTGTAGCGGTTCGCCGCTGCGCACCTGCCAGCGCTCACCCTGCAGGCTCACCCAGCCTTGGCGAGGGTCGTTCTCCAGCGCGTCGACGCGCACCAGACTGCCCACCAGCCCCGCGTCGCCGGCCACCTGGCGCTGCCGGCGGGCGCGCAGCGCCATGCCGAGGATCGCCAGCATCAACGCGGCACTGGCGGCCGCGGTGACCAGGATCACCGACAACGGGATACCAAAGCCGGGCACCTCGGTGTCGATGAGGATCAGCGCGCCGAACACGAACGCCGCGATGCCGCCGAAACCGAGCACGCCGAAGCTGGGCAGGAACGCCTCGGCGGCCATGCACACCAGCCCGAGCAGGATCAGCGCCACGCCGGCATAGTTCACCGGCAACAGCTGCAGGGCATAGAGGCCGAGGATCAGGCAGATGCCGCCCATCACTCCGCCGATGCCGGTGCCCGGGCTGGAGAACTCGAAGATCAGCCCGTAGATGCCGATCATCATCAGCACCAGCGCCACGCTGGGATTGGTGATCACGGAGAGTATGCGTGTCCGCCAGTCTGGCTGGTGCGCTTCCAGGGGCGCGCCCGCGGCAGCCAGGCTGCGCGGCCCGGCGGCGGTCTGCAGGGTCTTGCCGTCCAGCTGGGCGAGCAGCGCCGGCAGGTCGGCGGCCAGGTGGTCGATGACCTTCAGCCTCAGGGCGTCCTCGGCGGTCAGACTGCCCGCCTCGCGCACCGCCTGCTCGGCCCACTCGGCATTGCGCCCGCGCAGCTGCGCCAGGCCGCGGATGTAGGCGGCGGCGTCGTTGACCTGCTTGCGGGTCATGGCGTCGTCCGGCTTCTGTGCCTGCTCGCCTTCGGGAGACGGCTGTTGCGGCGGCCCGCCCGGCGCACCGCCCACCGCCACCGGGGTGGCCGCGCCCAGGTTGGTGCCCGGCGCCATGGCGGCCACATGACTGGCGTAGAGGATGTAGGTGCCGGCGCTGGCGGCCCGCGCGCCGCTGGGCGCGACGTAGCTGGCCACCGGCACCGGGCTGGCGAGGATCGCCTTGATGATGTCGCGCATGGAGCTGTCCAGTCCGCCGGGCGTGTCGATGCGCAGCACCACCAGTTGCGCGCCCTGCTCGGCAGCGCGGGCCAGGCCACGTACCAGGTAGTCGGCGCTGGCCGGACCTATCACCCCCTCGACGCTCAGCACCCACACGGGTGCCGGGACGGCCTGGGCCAGCCCGGCGGACAGCACCAGCAACATGCCGAGCAGCATGCGTCGCACGGCAATACCTCCTGGCAGGGATCGGTCTGCTCAGGATAGACGAGGGCCGCCGGAGGGCTGGCTCGCTGCCGCGAGGAAGGCGATCCTGCGGCGTGTCGCCTGGCTCCCCTCCCCCTGGATGGGAGAGGGGGCCAGCCCGTGCGGGATCCACGCCCCAGCACCCACCCATCAGCGGTGTCACGTCAGCGGCCAATTCGCTACTCTGGCCGCGTTCCCGTCGTAGCGGAGCCTTCGATGCCCTCGCCGTCCCTTCGTCATTCCCTGCAGCGCCTGTGGAGTACTGACACCCTCGCCTACAGCCTGCGCGTGTTCATCGCGCTGGCCGGCGCCATGCTGGTCGGCCTGCTGGAAGGCCGCCTGGACCTGGTGATCCCGCTGTTCCTCGGGGTGATCGCCAGCGCGCTGGCGGAAACCGACGACAACTGGCTGGGCCGCCTGCAGGCGGTGGCGGTGACGCTGCTGTGCTTCGCCGTGGCGGCCTTCTCGGTGCAGCTGCTGTTCCTGCATCCCTGGCTGTTCGTCAGCGGGCTGGCGGTCGCCACCTTCGCGCTGACCATGCTCGGCGCGGTCGGCCCGCGCTACGCGACCCTCGGCTGGGCGACGCTGATCCTGGCCATCTACACCATGATCGGCGTGGAACAGCGCGGCGGAGTACCCGGCAGCTTCTGGCACGAACCGCTGCTGCTGTTGGCCGGCGCGGCCTGGTACGGCGCGCTGTCGGTGCTGTGGGCGGCGCTGTTCGTGCACCAGCCGGTTCAGCAGGGCCTGGCGCGGCTGTTCGAGGAGCTGGGCCTGTACCTGAAGATCAAGAGCAGCCTGCTCGAGCCGCTGCGCCAGCTGGATGTCGAGGAGCGTCGCCTGGAGCTGGCGCGGCAGAACGGGCGGGTGGTCAACGCGCTGAACCAGGCCAAGGAGATCCTGCTGCACCGCTTCGCCAACGGTCGGCCCTCGGCGCGCCTGAGCCGCTACCTGCGCCTGTACTTCACCGCCCAGGACATCCATGAACGGGCCAGCTCCTCGCACTACCCGTACAACGAGCTGGCCGAGGCGTTCTTTCACAGCGACGTCATGTTCCGCTGCCAGCGCCTGCTCAACCAGCAGGGCAATGCCTGCCGCACCCTGGGTCGGGCCATCCGCCTGCGCGAACCCTTCGACCACGGCGAAAGCCGCGCCGCGCTGGACGACCTGCAGGCCTCGCTGGCGCATCTGCGCGAACAGAACCGGCCGGAGTGGCGCAAGCTGCTGCGTTCGGTGAACGCACTGGCCAACAACCTGGAAACCCTGGAGCGCAAGCTGGCCGGCGCCAGCAACCCGGATGCCCTGGCCGACGAGCAGGATCCCAGCCTGTTCGACCGCTCGCCGCGCAGCCTGCGCGAAGCGCTGCAGCGTATCCGCCTGCAGCTGACGCCCACCTCGCTGGTGTTCCGCCATGCCCTGCGGCTGTCCATCGCGCTGTGCGCCGGCTACGGCATCCTGCACTGGATCGATCCGACCCAGGGCTACTGGATCCTGCTCACCACCCTGTTCGTCTGCCAGCCGAACTACGGCGCAACCCGCACGCGGCTGGTGCAGCGCATCCTCGGCACGCTGATCGGCCTGGTGTGTGGCTGGGCGTTGATCAGCCTGTTCCCCCAGGCGCTGCTACAGGCGTTCCTGGCGGTGATCGCCGGCGTGCTGTTCTTCGCCACCCGCGCCAGCCGCTACACCGTCGCCACGGCCGCCATCACCCTGCTGGTGCTGCTCAGCTTCAACCAGATCGGCGATGGCTACGGGCTGATCTGGCCGCGGTTGTTCGACACCCTGCTCGGCAGCCTGATCGCCATTGTCGCGGTGTTCCTGATCCTGCCGGACTGGCAGGGCCGACGCCTCGACCGCCTGCTGGCCAGCACGCTGACCAGCCATGCCGAATACCTGCGCGAAATCCTCGCCCAGTACGTGAGCGGCAAGCGCGACGACCTGGCCTACCGGGTGGCGCGACGCAACGCACACAACGCCGACGCGGCGCTGTCCACCACGCTGTCCAACATGCTCATGGAACCGGGGCACTTCCGCCGGGACACCGAGCAGGGTTTCCGCTTCCTGGTGGTCACCCACACCCTGCTGGGCTATCTGTCGGCGCTGGGCGCCCACCGCGCGCCGCTGGGCACGGATCAGGACGCGACCCTGCTGGAGGAGGCCGGCGCGCGCATCGTCGCGGCGCTGGAGGAAATTGCGGGGGGGCTGACCGGCAATTCGGTGCTGGCCGTGCACAACGAGGAAGAGCAGGCCCTGGCCGAACAACTGGAGCAGTTGCCGGACAGCCTGGATGACAATCACCGCCTGGTGCAGACCCAGCTGGCGCTGATCTGCCGGCAACTGGCCCGCCTGCGCACGCTGGGCAGCCACCTGCTCAAACGCGAACAGGCGGCCAGCGTGCGCCAGGGCGGGTGAGGCTCAGTCCTGGGCGGGGTTGGTGTTCATGTCGCTTTCCTCCGGCACACCGCTGGGTGTGGTGGGCGGCGGAGTGGGCGTGGTGGGCGGCGCCGGCTCGGCCGGCGGCGGAACCGGCTGGACCGGCTCGTTGGTCTGCGGGGCCGGGGTGGTATCGATCCGATCCTCTTCATCGGGACCACAGCCCACCAGCACGACACCGAGCAGCGCCGGCAGAATGAGATGCGCAAGACGCATGGGTTTACCTCCATGAACCTGGGGCCGGACTAGACCAGCCGGATTTTTTGCGGAAACGGCCCCGTTCACTACCGGGCCACGCTTGTCTGACTGCGAACGGCCGCGAGAGTGCCCGAGCCGCTGTCTACAGGAGCCGCTTCGGCCGCAACCCACCACCGTGCCGATCCGGTCGCGGCTCAAACCCCTCCCACGGCGATCTGCCAACCGCTTGGCTATGCTCCCGGGCCGATCTCCCGTGCAAGGACGCACCCATGCCCTTCCTTCGCCCGCTGCTCGCGGCGCTCAGCCTGTGCATGCCGCTCGCCCAGGCCTGCCCCGACTGGTCCGTCGAACGCGCCAACGCCGAACTGCATCAGCTCGCCGACCAATTGGCGCAGTGGGACAGCGCCTATCACCGCGACGGTCGCTCACCCATTGCCGACGAGCTCTACGACCAGGCCAGCCAGCGCTTCGCCCGTTGGCGCGACTGCTTTCCGGAACAGGCGCCGCCCGCACCGCAGCCCCTGGCCGGGCTGGCTGGCCCCGTCGCCCACCCCGTGCCGCAGACCGGGTTAAGCAAGCTGGCGGACGATGAGATCGAGGGTTGGCTGGCCCGCCGCGAGGCAGTGTGGATTCAGCCCAAGGTGGATGGCGTGGCGGTCACCCTGGTGTACCGCGCCGGCCAGCTGGCACAGGCCATCAGCCGGGGCGACGGTCGGCATGGCCAGGACTGGACCCAGCGGGTACGCAAGCTGCCGGCCGTGCCGCAGCGCCTGCCGCAAGCGCTCGACGCCGTGCTGCACGGCGAGCTGTACTGGCGTGTGCCCGGTCATGTGCAGGCCGAACGCGGCGGCCAGGGCGCTCGGGCGCGGGTCGCCGGCCTGCTGGCCCGGCAGACGCTTGGCGCCGAGGAGGCTGCCGGCATCGGCCTTTTCGTCTGGGACTGGCCGGACGGCCCCGCCGATCCCGCGCAGCGACTGACCGGGCTGGAAAGCCTGGGATTCGCCGACAGCCCGGCCTTCAGCCATCGCGTCGCCGATACCGGCGAGGCGCGGCGCTGGCGGGAACACTGGTTCCGAAGCGACCTGCCCTTCGCCACCGATGGCGTGGTGTTGCGCCAGGCCGCACGCCCGCATGGCCAGCACTGGCAGGCACAGCCGCCGAGCTGGGCGGCGGCCTGGAAATATCCAGCGCGCCAGGCGCTGGGCGAGGTGCGCGAGATCGAGTTCCGGATCGGGCGCAGTGGACGCATCACGCCGCTGCTGCATCTGCAACCGACACGGCTGGATGACCGCAGCGTGCGCAAGGTCTCGGCCGGCTCGCTGTCGCGCTGGCGCTCGCTGGACATCCGACCCGGCGACCAGGTCGCCATCGGCCTGGCCGGCGGCAGCATCCCCCGGCTGGACGGCGTGGTCTGGCGCTCGCCGCTGCGGGAGGCGGTGGACGCGCCGGACATCACCGCCTACCACCCGCTGAGCTGCTGGCACCCGACGCCGGGCTGCGCAGGGCAGTTCCTGGCTCGCCTGGAATGGCTGTCGAGCCGGCAGGGGCTGGATCTGTCCGGGCTCGGCCCGGGCAGCTGGCGCGCGTTGCTGGAGGCCGGGCTCCTGGACCACGGACTGCTGGCCTGGATGCGCCTCGCACCCGGCGATCTTGCGCAGGTACCGGGCATACGGGCCAGGCCGTTACTGGAGGGCGCCGAACGGGCGCGCCGGCGCCCGCTCGAACGCTGGCTGATCGCACTCGGCATGCCGTCCGGCATTCAGCTGGCAGCGGAAGATGACTGGCGACGCCTGTCCAGCCGCTCGGAAGACGAGTGGCGGCGGCAAGCGGGACTGAGCGCGCAACGCGCCCGTCAGGCCCAGCGCTTTTTCCAGCATCCCGCCGTGCAGGCGCTGGCGGCGCAGTTGGCGGAAGCCGGTGTCAGCGGGTTCGCCGCGAGATCACAGCCGCCCCGGTGAGCAAGGTGACCCGCGCTAACAGCTCGCGAATGAATTCGCTCCCACGGAATTGCGCCGGTGGGAGCGGACTTGTCCGCGAGCTGTTGGTGCATCCACAGGTACTCAGTCGCGCTTGACCACCTTGGCCAGCACTACCTTGGGTCCCTTCATCTTCTTGACGATGATGCGCAGGCCGGAGGTTTCCAGGGCTTCCTCCTCCTCGGGCATGCGGTTGAGGGTTTCGTAGATCAGCCCGGCCAGGGTGTCCGCCTCGATGTGGTCCAGGTCGACGCCCAGCAGGCGCTCGATCTTGAACAGCGGGGTGTCGCCGCGCACCAGCAGCTTGCCCGGCTGGTAGGCCAGCACGCCGCGCTCGGCCTTGCGGTGTTCGTCCTGGATGTCGCCGACCAGGGCTTCCAGCACGTCCTCCATGGTCAGGTAGCCGATCACCTTGCCGTCGGCTTCCTCCACCAGGGCGAAGTGCACGCCGCCCTTGCGGAACTCCTCCAGCAGGGTGGTCAGCGGCATGTGCCGGGAGATGCGCTCCACCGGGCGGATCACCTCGTCCAGGTCCAGCTGCTGCGGCAGCTCGCCGAGGCGGGCCAGTTCCAGCAGCAGGTCCTTGATGTGCACCAGGCCGATGAACTCGCCGCTGGCCTCGTCGTACACCGGGTAGCGGCTGTACTTGTGGCGACGCAGGGTGCCGAACAGCTCCTCAAGCGGCGCGTTGCGCTTGATGTACACCAGGTCCTCGCGGGAGTTGGCCCAGTCGGCCACCTCCAGCTCGCCCATCTCCACCGCCGAAGCCAGCACGCGGATATCCTGGTCGCTGGGGTCGTGGGCGCGACTGGAATGCAGGATCAGCTTCAGCTCGTCGCGGCTGTAGTGATGTTCGTGGTGCGGCCCCGGCTCGCCCTGGCCGGCGAAGCGCAGGATGGCGTTGGCGCTGGCGTTGAGCAGGAAGATCGCCGGGTACATGGCCCAGTAGAACAGGTACAGCGGCACCGCCGTCCACAGCGACAGCAGCTCCGGCTTGCGGATGGCCCAGGACTTGGGCGCCAGCTCGCCGACCACGATGTGCAGGTAGGAAATGATGAAGAAGGCGACCGCGAAGGCGGCGCCATGGATGACCACCGGGTTGGTCACGCCGAGGGCGGCGAACAGCGGTTCGAGCAGGTGCGCGAAGGCCGGCTCGCCGACCCAGCCCAGGCCCAGCGAGGCCAGGGTGATGCCCAGCTGGCAGGCCGACAGGTAGGCGTCGAGCTGGCGGTGCACGGTGCGCAGGATGTGTCCGCGCCAGCCATGCTGGCTGGCGATGGCCTCCACCTTGGTCGAGCGCAGCTTGACCATGGCGAATTCGGCGGCCACGAAGAAACCGTTGAGCAGAACGAGGAAGAAGGCGAACAGGACAAGGCCGAAATCGGCGAAGTAGGTGGAAACGCTGAGACTAGGGGAAGGGTCCATGGTGGTTCGGGTTGGCCAATGATTCGCGCAAGATGGCTATTCAGATGGGCTTTTTCAAGCCCGACGGTCAATCGGAGGCGCTTTGCGCCGTGTGGCGCACCCGCTGGGTCAGCGGAAAATGGCAGGTGAAGGTACTGCCCTTGCCGGGCTGGCTGACGATTTCCAGTCGCCCGCGATGGCGCAGTAGCACATGCTTGACGATGGCCAGGCCGAGCCCTGTACCGCCGGTGTCGGCGGCACGGCTGGCGTCCACCCGGTAGAAGCGCTCGGTGAGGCGCGGGAGGTGCTTGGCTTCGATGCCAATGCCACTGTCGCGCACCGCCAGGTGCGCGCCCTGCTCGTCGCTCCACCACCGAACATGGATCTCACCGCCAGCCGGCGTGTACTTCACCGCGTTGAACACCAGGTTGGAGAAGGCGCTGCGCAGTTCGCTGTCGCAGCCCTTGAGCAGCAGGCCGGCCTCGGCCTCCAGGGAGATGCGGTGACCGCGCGTGCCGGACAGCGCCACGGCATCGGTGCGGATCGTCTGCAACAGGCGCTCGACCGCCACCGGCTGGTTCTCGGCCGGGTAATCGGTGGCCTCCAGACGCGCCAGCAGCAGCAGATCGTCCAGCAGGTGTGACATGCGCGTGGCCTGCTGCTGCATCTGCTGCATGGGGCGCAGCCAGCGCGGCGCCAGGGTATCGGCATGGTCGAGCAGGGTTTCCAGGTAACCGCTGATCACCGTCAGCGGCGTGCGCAGTTCGTGGGAGACGTTGGCCACGAAGTCCTTGCGCATCTGCTCCAGCTGCTGCATGCGCGTCACGTCGCGCACCACCATCAGGTGCTCGCGCTGGCCATACAGGGTGATGAAGATCTGCAGGTGCAGGTTCGGGTCCACCGGCGAACGCAGACTCAGCGGCTCGGCGAACTCCTTGCGTTCGAAGTACTCCTTGAAGCGCGGGTGGCGCACCAGGTTGATCACCGGCTGGCCACTGTCCTGCGGACTCTTGAGGCCAAGCAGGCGGCTGCCGGCCGGGTTCCACCATTCCAGGTTGCCATCGCTGTCGAGCATCACCACCGCATCCTGCAGGGCGGTGGTGGACTGCTGGGCACGATCGATCACCGCCTGCAGCCGCTCGCGGGCCTCGCGGTTGCGGCGTTGCAGCAGGTAGATGCGGTCGTAGAGCGCTTCCCACAGGCCGCGCGCCTCGGGCACCTCGTCGCGGGGATTGGCGTTTTCCAGCCAGCGCTGCAGACGCAGCAGGTCACGCAGCACCCAGGCCAGATAGGCGGCCAGCCACAGCGCCAGGCTCCAACCCCAGGCGCCGCTGATCAGGCCGAGCAACAGGGTCGCCGCCAGCAGCAGCAGGCCGTGGCGCAACAGCACAGCGGCAGGATTGGCTTTCACATTCAGGCTCGGGTGGAGAAACGGTAACCGGTGCCGCGCACCGTCTGAACCAGCGACTCGTAGTCGCTGCCTAGCGCCTTGCGCAGCCGGCGGATATGCACGTCGACGGTACGCTCTTCCACATACACATTGCCACCCCAGACCTGGTCCAGCAGTTGGCCACGGGTATAGGCGCGCTCCTGGTGGGTCATGAAGAACTGCAGCAGGCGGTACTCGGTGGGTCCCATCTCGGCCGCGCGACCATCGATGGTCACCCGGTGGCTGACCGGGTCCAGGCGCAGGCCGCCCACCTCGATGGGCGTCTCGTCGTCATCCGCGCCGGTGCGACGCAGCACGGCCTTCAGGCGCGCCACCAGCTCGCGGGGCGAGAACGGCTTGGTGATGTAGTCATCGGCGCCGACCTCCAGGCCCTGCACCTTGTTGTCCTCTTCGCCCTTGGCGGTGAGCATGATGATCGGCGTGGCGGCGGTCAGCTCGTCGCGCTTCAGGCGCCGCGCCAGTTCGATGCCCGAGGTCCCGGGCAGCATCCAGTCGAGCAGGATCAGGTCCGGCTTGCGATCGACGATCAGGCTGTGCGCCTGCTGGCTGTCGGCCGCTTCCAGACACTGGTAGCCGGCCATCTCCAGCGCCACCGCGATCATCTCGCGGATCGGCGCCTCGTCATCGACGATCAGAATGGTCTTGCCTGCCATGGTTTCCCTATGCGATTCCGGTCAATGCCGGGCATTAGATAACGGAATTGTTGCAGCGGTGTGACAGTTGAGTGGCGCGCCGTGCGTCGGACGCTCCCGGCAAACAACCGTCGCAGGCACTCCAACCGGATGAATATCGCGAGGGGTACCTGCCATGAAAATGCCGATCCCGTTATTCAGCGCTGTCGTCGCACTGACGCTGCTTTCCGGCCTGGCCCACGCCCAGGCGCCTGCCTCGGTCCAGGATGATCGCCTGGTCGACCCGCAGGGCATGACGCTCTACACCTACGGAAAGGACAGCGAGGGGCAGTCCAACTGCACCGAGCAATGCGCGGACATCTGGCCACCGCTGATCGCCGCGGAAGGCGCACAGCCGAGCGGCAAATGGAGCCTGGTCACCCGCCAGGATGGCACGATGCAATGGGCCTACGACGGCAAGCCGCTGTACACCTACGCCAAGGACAAGCAGCCCGGCGACACCACCGGCGACACGCTGATGGGCGTCTGGCATGTGGCCAAGCCGTAGGCCGTCGTGAAACGCCTGTGGGAGCGGAGCGGACTTGTCCCCCAGGCTGCGGTGGCGCCGGCGCAAAAGCATCGCCTGAAGCCCCTCCCGCAGGCTCCCGGGCCATGGGAGGCGCTAGCGCAGCAGGTAATCCACCACCACGCCGAGGAAGATCGCCAGCCCGGCCCAGTGGTTGTGCAGGAAGGCCTGGAAACACACCAGCGGCTCACGGTTGCGGGTGCGCCAGAACTCCCAGAGGAAGCAGGCCAGCGCCACGCCCAGGCCGAGGTGGAAATACAGGCCGAGCCCGAAACGCGCGCCGGCCAGCAGCAGGAACACTAGCGACAGGCACTGCAGGGTGAAGATGATCAGCCGGTCAGCCTCGCCGAACAGGATGGCGGTCGAGCGCACGCCGATCTTCAGGTCGTCCTCGCGGTCGGCCATGGCGTAGTAGGTGTCGTAGCCGACGGTCCACACCACGTTGGCGATGAACAGCACCCAGGCCTCCGGCGGCAGCACGCCGCGCTCGGCGGTGAAGCACATGAGGATGCCCCAGGAGTACGCGGCGCCGAGCACCACCTGCGGATAGTAGGTGTAGCGCTTCATGAACGGGTACAGCGCGGCCACCGCCAGGGCGCCGAACGACAGCCACACGGTGACGGCGTTGGTCAACAGCACCAGGCCGAAACTCAGCGCCACCAGCACGGCGAACAGCAGCCAGGCTTCCTTTACCCGCACCTTGCCGGTGGCCAGCGGCCGGGTACGGGTGCGTGCCACATGGCCGTCGAAGTTGCGGTCGGCGAAGTCGTTGATCACGCAGCCGGCCGAGCGCATGAGAATCACCCCCAGGGTGAAGATGGCCACGTGGGCGACACTCGGCGCACCCTCGCCGGCAATCCACAGCGCCGCCAGGGTCGGCCAGAGCAGCAGGTAGATGCCGATCGGCTTGTCCAGGCGCATCAGCTGGACGAAGTCCCAGGCGCGGGGATGCAGGCGATTGAACGATTGCAGCAGCTGCGTGTACATGGGTTCTCCGGTGACTAGGGGTTGCCGTCGGCGGCGCGTACCGCCCGCCAGTGCGGCGGCAGGAAGATCTCGGCGACCAGCACGCCGACCGAACCGCGCTGGAAGCAGGAGCGCCGCGCCCAGAGTCCGGCCTGAGCCGCCTCGGCGGGCAGCCAGGCGGGCGGGTAGTGGCAGATCTCGAAGGGGCTGCGCCCGAAGGCCTTGTCGCTGAACAGCAGATGGCCCAGCGGGCGCTTGCCCAAGTGCTGCAGGTCCAGCTCCAGCGCCTGCAGTGCCTCGCGGCTGGCCACGCTGCGGGCGAACACCCAGGGCTCGCCGTGCCCGCAAAGATAGACCTCGCGCACCCACCCGGTGCTGCCGGGCGCCAGGCCCAGCACGGCGCATTCGTCGTCGCGCAACCCGTGCCAGCCTTCCAGCAGCGGGCGCACGGAAAAATCGCCGCCGGCGAGGGTGGTCAGGCGCAGGGTCAGGGAGCCCGGCTCGAACAGCCAGTCCCGCACGCTGGCATCGAGCGGGGCGGCCAGGCAATCGGCGGTCAGCCAGGGAGAAAGGTCGGACACGATTGAATCGGCAGTTGGGGTACGAAGGCCGGCAGTCTACCGCACCCTACCAAGGAAAGGGTCCGCCACCCTTGGCGCATCGCGGTGCTTGGGATAGCGTGCCGGTTCGTGGCAACCCAGCGAGACAATGCAGATGAAGACCTGGCAATGCGCGGTATGCGGACTGATCTATGACGAAGCCAAGGGCTGGCCCGAAGACGGCATCGCCCCCGGCACCCCCTGGGCACAGGTGCCCGAGGATTGGGTATGCCCCGACTGCGGGGTCAGCAAGAGCGACTTCGTGATGATGGAAGTGGCCTGATGGCGCAACCCAAACCCGTGGTGATAGTCGGCACCGGGCTGGCCGGCTACGGCCTGGCCCGGGAGTTTCGCAAGCTCGATGTGCAGACCCCGCTGCTGCTGATCAGCGCCGACGACGGCCGTTCCTATTCCAAGCCGATGCTCTCCACCGCCTTCGCCAAGGGCCAGGATGCCGAGGCGCTGGTGATGGCCGAACCGGGCGCGCTGGCCGAGCAGTTGCATGCCGAGATCCGCACCCACACCCGAGTGACCGCCATCGACCCGCAGGCCCGCCGCCTGTGGCTGGATGCCGAGCCCGTCGACTACCGCGACCTGGTGCTGGCGCTGGGTGCCGAGTGCGTGCGGGTACCGGTGGATGGCGATGCCACCGGGCGCATTCTCACCGTCAACGACCTGGAGGACTACGCACGCTTTCGCGCCGCGCTGAAGGGCAAACGGCGGGTGCTGATCCTCGGCGCCGGGCTGATCGGCTGCGAGTTCGCCAACGACCTGCGCCTGGGTGGTTACGAGGTGGACCTGGTCGGTCTGTCCGAGCAACCGATGCCGGAACTGCTGCAACCGGCGCTGGGCGACGCTCTGAGCGATGCGCTGCGGCAGCTCGGCGTGGGCCTGTATCTGGGCCGCACGCTGGCCAGCCTGAACCAGGCCGGCGACGGCCTGCAGGCGCTGCTGTCCGACGGGACGCGCCTGGACTGCGACCTGGTGCTTTCGGCGATAGGCCTGGGCCCGCGCACCGCGCTGGCCCAGGCGGCAGGCCTGGCCACTGGGCGCGGCATCCGTGTCGACCGGCAGCTGCGCAGCTCCGCACCGCACATCTATGCGCTGGGCGATTGCGCCGAGGTCGAAGGCCTCAACCTGCTTTACGTGATGCCGCTGATGGCCGGCGCTCGCGCCCTGGCCCGCACGCTGGCGGGCGAGCCGAGCGAGGTGCGCTACGGCCCCATGCCGGTGACGGTCAAGACCCCGGCTTGTCCGCTGGTGGTGGCGCCGCCGCCCCCGGGCCGCACCGGCGAGTGGCAACTGGAGGGCGAGGGCCTCGACTGGCGCGCGCTGTGTCGCGATGCCGACGGCACCCTGCTGGGTTACGGCCTGAGTGGAGAGGCCGTGCAGGGGCGTCTGGCACTCAACCGGGAACTGCCGTCGCTGCTCGATTGAGGCGCGCCGCACGACGTTCCGTCGGTTCTGGGCAGCGGTTGGCACCTCAGGCGACGTTCGAGGACTGGCGTGGCCCGTGGGCACATGCCATCCTCGAAGTGACTGCCGCGGGCTAGAGCCCCCGCAGCACGGGGCGCTGTTCACCCGAACAGCACGGACACAACAACAAGAACAACAATGACACCGTCGAAGAGGCATCACTTTATGCGCAAACCGGAACTCGCCGCCGCCATCGCGGACAAGGCCGATCTCACCCGCGAGCAGGCCAATCGTGTGCTCAACGCCGTCCTGGAAGAAATCACCGATGCGCTGAACCGCAAGGAAAGCGTCACCCTGGTCGGCTTTGGCACCTTTGTGCAACGCCACCGGGGCGCCCGCACCGGCAAGAATCCGCAAACCGGTGAACCCGTGAAGATCAAGGCAAGCAACACCGTGGCGTTCAAACCCGGAAAGTCGCTACGCGACGCCATCAACTGATCGCTACACGGCCCGCCTGCCTGGCGGGCCGTTGTTTGCATTTTTCTACACAAGTTCGGCTGCTGGGGCGTTATTTGGCCGCTAGAATCGCGCGCTTAACAACAATTACCCCCTTTCGAGGCCGCGATGAAATTTCGTTTTCTACTCTGGATGCTGGGCCGCCTGATGAACAAGGCCAGCCACACCAACCCCGAGTTCCAGCAGCAGCTGGCCGAGAAGGACCTGGTGTTCCAGTTGCACACCCTGGATGGCCGGGTGGCCCGCCATTTCATCGTCAAGGATCAGCGGATCACCAGCAAACGCGGACCCGCCACTCAGCCGGCCTTCGCCCTGGGCTTTCGTGACGCGGCCTACGGCTTTGCCACCCTCACCGCCAAGAACAAGCAGCTGGCCTTCATGAAGGGCATCCAGGACAAGGACATCCAGATCCAGGGCAATCCGATGCTGGTGATGTGGTTCCAGGGGCTGACCAAGTACCTGAAGCCGAAGAAGAAGGCCTGATCCCGACACTGGCCGGCTACTGAACCGCGGTCTAACGCGGACACACCTTCCTTTCCACTCTCCCGGCGCGCCGCGGCGGCCAGAACAGCGCTGACTGCCCTACGGGGCAGCCCTACTCCTGCGGCTCGTCGTCTCGCGACTGCTGGAACTGGCTGGCCATTTCGCGCAGCGCCGCTTCGGCGCGCAGCACCTTCTGCAAGGCATCCTCGGCCTGCTCGGCCGTGATGCCCAGGCGCTGATAGAGCGCCTCGGGGATCGGCTGCTCCAGGCCATGGCCGATCTTCTGGCCGCGCAGCAGGTTGACCGCCAGGTACACCAGATTGGCGTAGGCGCAGTGCGGCCCGGCGTAATCCGGGTCGTTCTGGAAGCGCAGCGCGGTGAAGATCTCTTCCTGCATCTCCCAGTTACGCATCATCCAGCTGCCGATCTGCTCGCGGGTAATGCCCAGCAGATGCTGCTCGATGTGGCCGTGCCAGAGGTGCGGGTTGGTTTCCAGGTGCTGGCAGATCAGGTTGAAGTGCGGCGGGAAGATATGCGCCAGCAGAAGGTAGCCGAAGTTGTGCAGTAGCCCGCCGAGATAGGCCAGGCCGGTTTCCGGACGCTGGCCGGCAGGAATCATCCGGGTCAGCCCCTCGATCAGCGCAGCGGTATAGATCGCCTGCTGCCAGTAGGGCGTGTTCTGCTGGTTGGGATCACTGAGCTGGCTGAGGTGGCGCCCCAGGGCCAGGCCGAGCGCCAGGTTGATCACCAGGTCGAAGCCGAGCACACGGATGATCGCTTCTTCCACCGAACGCACCTTGCCGGGCGCGGCATACAGCGGCGAGCTCGCCCAGCGCATCACCTGCGCGGCCAGCGCCGGATCGGTTTCCACCACCGAGGTGATGTCTTCGATGGTGGCATTCGGGTTGGCGCGCAGCTTGATGATGCGCTGCGCGGTGCGGGTCAGCGGCGGAATCTCCATGGTCTCGCCGAGACGCTGCTGGATGCGGCGGGCGGTGAAGGTCTTCACCGCCTGATCGATTTCGCTGCTGTCGTCGCCCGGTCGGTCGAGGTTCGGGCGGATGTTGCCCAGGGGTTCACCGAAGCGGCCGGGGCGCGCCTTGGCCAGCAGCATCTGGAAATGCTCGCGGCCGATCTCCAGCAGCAACCCCGGGGCGCCCGACTCGATCAGCAGCACCGGTTGCTCCAGCAGACGCTCGTCGTACAGACAGGGAGAGCTGGTAATCGCCGGCAGCGCCGGCAGGCAGCCCAGGCCATGACGGCTGAGCATGCGCTTGAGGCGCTCCGGGCGTACCGGGCCCAACTGCCGCTCGCTGAAGGCGGCCAGGCGCTTGAGATCGAGCAGCTGGTTACGCGGATACAGCACCAGGGCGGCGCCCAGGTTGTCTTCCAGCAGCACGGCCTGGATACGCTGTGCCGGCGGAATACCCGGCTCCTCGGGTCGGGTGCGCAAGGGTACGGCCAGGCGGCGCAGCAGCTGCTGGATCAATAAGGGAGCGGTCGAAGGCTGTTCGGCCGGGACGATGGTGCACTCGTTCATGGGTACATCCGGGTCTGAAACGGGTGTTTGCAAGGCATATCGGCGCTGCCTCGGATTTCCCAAGGGTGGCCAATCACAAAATTGTCACACCTGGCCGTACTGCTGGCCGTGCCGCAGCCAGCGCGACAGCAGGGGGCCCACATGCTGCGGCCAGCGCGCCAGCAGCTGTTGCGCAGCCTCACGCACCGCCGGCAACAGGTCGGCGTCACGCATCAGGTCGGCAACCTTGAACTGCAGCAGGCCGGTCTGCCGGGTGCCGAGCATCTCGCCGGGACCGCGCAGCTCCAGGTCCTTCTCGGCGATCAGGAAGCCGTCGGTGGTCTCGCGCATGATCGCCAGTCGCTCACGGCCCAGCTGCGATAGCGGCGCATGATAGAGCAGGACACAGTGGCTGACTGCACTGCCCCGACCGACGCGACCGCGCAGCTGGTGCAACTGGGCGAGTCCCAGACGCTCGGGGTTCTCGATGATCATCAGGCTGGCGTTGGGCACATCCACGCCCACTTCGATCACCGTGGTGGCTACCAGCAACTGGATGTCACCCGCCTTGAACGCCTCCATCACCGCCGCCTTCTCGGCCGGCTTCATGCGCCCGTGGATCAGGCCGACACGCAGCTCGCCCAGCGCGGCGGACAGTTCTTCGTAGCTGGTCTGCGCCGCCTGGCAGGTCAGTTCCTCGGATTCCTCGATCAGCGTGCACACCCAGTAGGCCTGGCGTCCTTCGTGGCAGGCCGCGCGCACCCGCTCGATGACTTCCGGGCGGCGGCTGTCGGCGATGGCCAAGGTGTTCACCGGCGTGCGGCCGGGCGGTAGCTCGTCGAGGATCGATGTGTCCAGGTCGGCGTAGGCGCTCATCGCCAGGGTGCGCGGGATCGGCGTGGCGGTCATGATCAGCTGGTGCGGACACAGCCGGCCATCCACGCCCTTCTGGCGCAGCGCCAGGCGCTGCTGCACACCGAAGCGGTGCTGCTCGTCGATGATCACCAGCGCCAGCTTGGCGAAGCGTACCTCGTCCTGGAACAGCGCATGGGTGCCAACCACCATCGGGCAGCCGCCGGCGATCCGCTCCAGCGCGGCGGCGCGCGCCTTGCCCTTGAGCTTGCCGGCCAGCCAGGCGACGTCGATGTCCAGTGGCTCGAACCAGCGGCTGAAGTTGAGAAAGTGCTGCTCGGCGAGAATTTCGGTGGGCGCCATCAGGGCCACCTGGTAGCCGGCTTCCAGCGCCTGCAGGGCCGCCAGCGCGGCGACCACCGTCTTGCCGGCGCCCACGTCACCCTGCACCAGGCGCAGCATGGGTTCAGGTTGCGCCAGGTCGTAGGCGATCTCCGCGCCGACGCGGCGTTGCGCACCGGTGGGCGCGAAACCCAGACCCTGCAGATACAACTCCGGCAGGCGCGTGGCCGGCGGCAGCGCCGGGGCCTGCTGGGCGCGAATGCTCTCGCGCAGGCGCTGCAGGGATAGCTGGTGGGTGAGCAGCTCCTCGAACGCCAGGCGCTGCTGCGCCCAGTGCTGGCCCTCGGCCAGTTCGTGCAGGTCGGCATCCGGCGGCGGGCGGTGCAGGTAGCGGATCGCCTCGGCCAGCGGGCCGAGCCGGTATTCCTCGGCCAGCTCCGCCGGCAGCCAGTCGGGCAGGCTGTTGGGGCCGAGCCGCGCCAGCGCCTGCTCGCTCAGGGTACGCAGGCGCTGCTGGGTCAGGCCTTCGGTGGTTGGATAGATGGGGGTAAGCGTCTGCTCGACCGGCGCCGGCTCGGCGCCGCTCATGGCGCGGTATTCCGGATGGTAGATTTCCAGGCCGGTGGCCCCGGGGCGCACCTCGCCATAACAGCGCAGTGGAGTGCCGCGTTTGAGGCCGTCCTTCTGCGCCTGGCTGAAATGGAAGAAGCGCAGGCTCAGCGTGCCGCTGCCATCCTGCAGGCGTACCAGCAGGCTGCGCCGCCGGCCCATGACCACATCCGCGCCGGCCACCACGCCCTCGACCACCGCATCCTGGCCGGGACGCAGGGCGCCGATCGGCGTGACACGGGTGCGGTCCTGGTAGCGCAACGGCAGGTGGAACAGCACGTCCTGGAGATTTTCCAGGCCGACCTTGGCCAGCTTCTCCGCCAGCGCCGCACCCACCCCTTTGAGGGCCGTAACCGGGACCTGCGCCAGTTCGCTCATGCGGGTTCGGCGGTGCCCAGGGCTTGTGGCCGGGCCACCGAACACAGGCGGATGGAATCGGCCAGCACCTCGATGGCCTTCGGCCGCGGGAAGCTGGCGCGCCAGGCGATGGCCACGGTGCGGAAGGGCACCGGCGGTGTCAGCGGCCGGGTCTCCAGTACGCCCGGCGCGTAGTGGTGGCTCTCCACCGCCGAGAACGGCAGCACCGAGACACCCAGCCCTGAGGCCACCATGTGGCGGATGGTCTCCAGCGAGCTGGATTCCACCGTGGTGTGTTGCGCGGCATCGCCCTTGCGGCTGGTCGGGCAGGCTTCCAGCACCTGGTCGCGGAAGCAGTGCCCCTCGCCCAGCAGCAGCAGACTCTTGTCGTTGAGCTGCTCGGCGTCGATGGTGGCGCGCGCGGTCCAGGGATGCGCGGCCGGCATCAGCACGTAGAAAGGCTCGTCGTACAGCGGCTTGGTCAGCACATCGGCTTCCTGGAACGGCAGCGCGATGATGATCGCGTCCAGCTCGCCGGTGCGCAGCTTGTCGCGCAGCACGTGGGTGAAGTTTTCCTCGATGTACAGCGGCATGTCCGGGGCGACCCGGTGCAGTTGCGGAATCAGGTGCGGGAACAGGTAGGGGCCGACGGTATAGATGGCACCGACCTTGAGCGGTGCGGCCAACTGGTTCTTGCCGGCCTGGGCCAGTTCGCGGATGCCCTGGGCCTGCTCGAGCACCTTCTGGGCCTGGGCGACGATGCCCTCGCCTACTGGCGTGAGCCGCACCGCGCTCTTGCTGCGTTCGAAGATCAGTACGCCCAGCTCGTCCTCGAGCTTCTTGACGCCCACCGAAAGCGTCGGCTGGCTGACGTGGCAGCGTTCGGCGGCGCGCCCGAAGTGCTGCTCCTGGGCGAGGGTGACGATGTAGCGCAGTTCAGTGAGCGTCATAGCGGAATTCCATTGGGCTGGCCGCAAGCATAGCGGCTGCCTTGCATGGAACCAAGAGACGCCCGCCAATGGACTGCGACCCTTAGCCGCGCTCCAGCGAGTAGACGAACGGCGCGATCACTTCCAGGCTGCCATTCTTCAGCAACTCCGCGGGCGGCGCGGGCAGCGGCTGGGCACGCCGGATCATCTGCAGCGTGGCGCGATCCAGCGAACGGCTGCCGGAACCGGCAAGCACCTGGTGGTCGAGCACCCGGCCGCGACCGTCGATGACCATGCGCACCTTCACCGTGCCTTCCTGACCGCGCTGGCGCGCATCGTGCGGGTAGCGCTTGTGACGGTTCAGGTGCCCGAGCAGCAGGCTTTCCCAGGTGGGCTGACCCTGCGCGACCTGACTACTGGCCGACTGGGCGGCTGAGGCTTCCGGCGCGCGCGCCTGCTGGCTGGGCTGGGCGGGGGGCACGTCCTCGGCCGGCTTCGGTTCAGGCGTGGGCTCCGGTTTGGGTTCCGGCTTCGGCTCGGGCTTCTTCGGCTTGGGCGGCTTCGGCCTGGGCTTGGGTTTCGGCGGCGGCGGTGGCGGCAGCTCGATTTCCGGCTCCGGCGCCTCGACGCGCTTGGGCTGCTCGATTTCAGGTTCGGGCTCGGGCTCCGGCTGGGGTTCCGGTTGCGGCGGGCTCGGCGTGGGCGCCTCGGGCAACGGCGCCAGCTCCAGCATCATGGCCGGCGCCGGCATGGCGGCCAGCGGCGCCGCCTGGGGTTGCCAGAGCAGCGCGAAGGCAAGGCCGAAGTGCACCAGCAGCACGATCAGCAGGCTGAGAACCCAGCGGTCGAAGCTGTGCGACTCGCTCATTGCGCGCCAACCGTCTCCAGGCCGACCAGACCGATCTTCAGATAGCCGGCACTGCGCAGGCCATCGATGATCTCCATGAGGTTGCCGTACTCCAGCGCGGTGTCGCCGCGTACGAAGATGGTGGTGCCCTTGTCACCCTCGGTGGCCAGGTCCAGCACCGACCCCAGGCGCTCCAGAGTCACCTGCTCGTTGCCCACGTACAGGCTGTTGTCTTCCTTGATGCTCAGGTAGATCGGCTTGTCCGGGCGCTTGGCCGGTTTGGCGCTGGAGGCCGGCAGGTCCAGCTTCACGTCCACGGTGGCCAGGGGCGCCGCCACCATGAAGATGATCAGCAGCACAAGCATGACGTCGATGAACGGGGTGACGTTGATCTCGCTGTTCTCCGCCAGATCGTCGCCGCCACCTTCCTTCAGCTGCATGCCCATGGCTCAGCCTACCTTCACCACGTGGGGCACCTGGCGCTCGCCGGCGGCCTGGTGATCCAGGTCACGGCTGACCAGCAGCAATACTTCGGCAGCGGCATCGCCCAGCTGTGCCCGGAAACCGGAAATGGCACGGGCGAAGATGTTGTAGAGCACCACCGCCGGAATCGCTGCGACCAGGCCGATGGCGGTGGCCAGCAGCGCCTCGGCGATACCGGGCGCCACCACGGCGAGGTTGGTGGTCTGGCTCTTGGCGATGCCGATGAAGCTGTTCATGATCCCCCAGACGGTGCCGAACAGGCCGACAAAGGGCGACACCGAGCCGACCGAGGCCAGCACACCGGTACCCTGCGACATCTGCCGGCCGCTGGCGGCCACCAGACGGTCGAGGCGAAAGCCCACGCGTTCCTTGATGCCTTCCTTGTCGGCCTTGCCGGACAGTTCCAGTTCATGGCGCGCCTCCTCGACCAATTGGTCGGTAAGACTGAGCGGGACGCGCGGCTGCTCTGCAGCCTGCTTCAGGTTGCGCGCGGTCTTGAGCGTGCTCAGCTCCACGCGCAGACGCCGCTTGGCACGGCCAAGCTCCAGCCCCTTGGCTAGCGCGATGGTCCAGGTGATCACCGAGGCCAGCACCAGGCCGATCATCACCGCCTTGACCACCCAGTCGGCGGCCTGATACATGCCCCAGGGTGACAGGTCATGGCTGAGGCCATGCTCGACCTCGACCGGCTGGGGCGGCGTCGCCTCGCCTGCGGCAGGGCTCGCGGGATTCGTGTTGTCTTGCGGCCCGCCGGCGCTGGCGGGCCCTTCGCTGGCGACCGCTTGCTCGGCCGGGGGAGTGGGCGCCGGCGTCTGTGCCTGCACGGTTGGCACCAGCAGGCAGCCGACCAGCAAGGCAGCGAAAAGGGACTGAGCGCGAGTGGCGGTTCTGTTCATGAGGCCTGACCTGAACTGAAAGCGAAACCCTGCCATGAGGCAGCAGCAAAAACGGCCGAGATTATTGCAATTAATTCTCGTTAATTCAAAGTGGATTGTCGTTCACCTGACAATCGCATCGCCTTGATGGGACTCATCCAATGCCCGAATTTCCCCGCCTTCTGATCGCCGGTTGCGGCGACCTGGGCTGCCGTACCGGCTCCACGCTCGCCGCCCAGGGCTGGTCTGTACAGGGACTGCGACGACAGGTCGCAGGACTGCCGCCGTCCATCCACCCGCTCGCGGGGGATCTGGCCCAGGCGCAGTGTCCGGCCGGCTGGCCCGCACAGGCACCGGACTACCTGCTGTATGCCGCGGCGGCCGACCGCTCCGATGAGCCGGCCTACCGCGCCGCCTATGTCGACGGCTTGCGCCATGTGCTGGGCTGGCTGACGGAGCATGGCCAGCGACCGCGACGCCTGCTGTTCGTCTCCAGCACGGCGGTGTACGGGCAGCACAGCGGCGAATGGGTGGACGAGGCATCCCCCTGCGAGCCACAGGGCTTCACCGGACGCGTCCTGCTGGAGGCCGAGCGGCTGGCGCTGAGCAGCGGCATTCCGGCCAGCGTGGTGCGCCTGGCCGGCCTGTATGAGGGCACCAGCCGCTGGCTGGTCGATCAGTTGCGCGCCGGCCTGACGCCTACGGCAGAGCCACCGTTGTACAGCAACCGCATTCACCGCGACGATGCCGCCGCGCTGCTGGCCTACCTGGCGCAGGCTGATGCGCACGGGGAACGGCTGGAGACGATCTACCTCGGCGTGGATGACGAACCGGCGCCGCTGCATGAGGTGGCGGAGTGGCTGCGCGCGCGGTTCGACATCAATACGCCGCCCGGCGCGCCGATGCAGCGCCGCGCCGGCAGCAAGCGCTGCAGCAATGCGCGCGCGCGCAGCCTGGGCTGGGCGCCGCGCTATCCGAGCTATCGGGAGGGGTATGGGGAATCGTAGGCTGGACAACGTTTTGCTTGTCCACCGAGCCGCCGTTTCGGCGGCCGCAACAACGCCGATCAGCCAATCACCATCACGCCGTCCATTTCCACCAGCGAGCCGCGCGGCAGGCTGTTGATGCCGATGGCGGCGCGGGCCGGATAAGGCTGCTGGAAGTAGCGGCTCATCACCTCGTTGACGGTGGCGAAGTTGCCCAGATCGGTCAGGTAGATGTTCAGCTTGACGATATCGTTCAGCGAACCGCCGGCCGCTTCGGCCACCGCCTTGAGGTTCTCGAACACGCGCACGGCCTGGGCCTCGAAGCCTTCGACCAGCTGCATGCTGGCCGGATCAAGCGGGATCTGCCCGGACAGGTACACGGTGTTGCCGGCCTTGATGGCCTGGGAATAGGTGCCGATGGCGGCGGGCGCCTTATCGGTGCTGATCACGGTCTTGCTCATGGAGGGCTCCCTGAAGAAAACGGCCACCGAGGATCAGCGGCCACGAAGACAAAGTTGAGGCGTCAGGCGCGCACGCGGGTGATGCGCGACACGCCCATCAGCACACGCAGCTTCTTGATGACCCGCGCCAGATGCACGCGGTCGCGGACGCTGACCACCATCTGCACCACGCTGAGCCGGCCGTCGCGCTCGTCCATGCTGATCTTCTCGATGTTGGCGTCGGCGGCGGTGACGCTGCCGGCCAGCAGAGCGATCAGGCCGCGCTGGTGCTCCAGCTCGACGCGCAGCTCGACATTGAATTCGCCGCTCACCTCCCGCGACCAGGTCAGGGGCACACACTTCTCGGGATTGGTGCGGATTTCGGCGATGTTCCGGCAACCATCCAGGTGCACCACCATGCCCTTGCCGGCCGACAGATGGCCAACGATCGGGTCGCCCGGGATCGGCGTGCAGCACTTGGCGTAACTCAGCACCAGGCCTTCGGTACCGCGGATCGCCAGAGGACCCTCGCTGTCCGGCGCCTGCGCGGCCAGCTCCATTTCCTCGCTGCCTTCCATCAGCTGGCGCGCCACCACCAGCGCCATGCGATTGCCGAGGCCGACATCTTCCAGCAGGTCCTCGAACTCGCTGAGCTTGTACTCCACCAGCACCGCCTGGATACGCTGCGCGGGGATATGCTCCAGATCGGTTTCGAAGCTGGCCAGCGCCTTGTTCAGCAGCCGCTCGCCGAGGCTGACCGACTCCGAATGGCGACGCTGCTTGAGGGCGTGACGGATGTGGGTGCGCGCCTTGCCACTGACCACGAAGTTCAGCCAGGCCGGATTCGGCCGGGCGCTGGGGGCGGTGACAATCTCCACCGTTTCGCCGCTTTCCAGCGGCTGCGAGAGCGGCGCCAGGCGCCGGTTGATGCGGCAGGCAATGCAGGTGTTGCCCACGTCGGTGTGCACCGCATAGGCGAAGTCAACCGCCGTGGCGCCGCGCGGCAGCTCCATGATGCGACCCTTGGGCGTGAACACGTAGACCTCGTCCGGGAACAGGTCGATTTTCACGCTCTCGATGAATTCCAGCGAATTGCCGGCGCGCTGCTGCAGTTCGAGGATGCCCTTGACCCATTGGCGCGCGCGGGCATGGCTGCTGCGCGGCGAGTCGTCGCCACTGGACTTGTACAGCCAGTGCGCGGCGATGCCGTTGTTGGCCATGTCCTCCATTTCCTGGGTGCGGATCTGGATCTCGATGGGCACGCCGTGCATGCCGAACAGCGTGGTGTGCAGCGACTGGTAGCCGTTGGCCTTGGGAATCGCGATGTAGTCCTTGAAGCGCCCGGGCAGCGGCTTGTACAGGCTGTGCACGGCGCCCAGCACCCGGTAGCAGGTGTCGACCTTGTCGACCACGATGCGGAACGCGTACACGTCCATGATGTCGGCGAACGCCTTGCGCTTGCCGCGCATCTTCTTGTAGATGCTGAACAGGTGTTTCTCGCGGCCGCTGACCTGGCCGGGCAGCCCCTCGCGCTCCAGGCAGTGCTGGAGCGACTCCTCGATCTTGGCGACGATTTCCTTGCGGTTGCCGCGCGCACCGCGCACCGCCGCGCGAATGCGCTCGCAGCGCATCGGATGCATCGCCCGGAACCCCAGGTCCTCGAATTCCACGCGCATGTTGTGCATGCCCAGCCGGTTGGCGATGGGCGCGTAGATTTCCAGGGTTTCACGGGCGATGCGCCGGCTCTTCTCCGGCGGCATGGCATCCAGGGTACGCATGTTGTGCAGGCGGTCGGCCAACTTGACCAGGATGACGCGGATGTCGCGGGCCATGGCCAGGGCCATCTTCTGGAAGTTCTCGGCCTGGGCTTCGGCCTTGTTCTCGAACTTCATCTGGGTCAGCTTGCTGACCCCGTCCACCAGCTCGGCGACGGTTTCGCCGAACTGCGAGCTGATGGCTTCCTTGGCGATGCCGGTATCCTCGATCACGTCGTGCAGCATGGCGGCCATCAGGCTCTGATGGTCCATGTGCATTTCGGCCAGGATGTTGGCCACCGCCAGCGGGTGGGTGACGTAGGCTTCGCCACTGCGCCGGCGCTGGCCGTCGTGGGCCTGCTCGGCGTAATAGTAGGCTCGCCGGACCAGATTGACCTGGTCCGCCGCCAGATAGGACGAGATGCGATCAGCGAGGGCGTCGAGATTACCAGCCATGGCGGCACCTCCTGCCGACAGCATACTCCATCGGCAGCAGCGGCTGCGAACGACCTCGCGCACGCATCTTACAGGGCCTCGTCTTTGGCCTCTTCCTCGAACGCGGCGAAGATCGGTTCTTCCTCGATCAGCTCTTCCTGGGCGATGACGTCGTAGTCCACCAGTCCGCTGGCGATTTCGCGCAGGGCAACCACGGTGGGCTTGTCGTTTTCCCAGGCGACCTTCGGTTCCTTGCCGCCGGTAGCCAGCTGACGGGAGCGCTTGGTTGCCAGCATGACCAGTTCGAAGCGGTTATCGACGTTTTCCAGGCAGTCTTCAACGGTAACGCGGGCCATGGTGTTCCTCTGAGTAGCGTGGGGGCCGTGCCCGGGCTGGGCGAGCGGACCCGGTAGTCTAAAGAAGGCGCGGGGCCAGCGGCAAGCGCCGGCCCGACGGACGCCCGTCAGCCCAGCAGCGCGTCGAGCAGCGCCAGGTGGCGTTGCTGCTGGCGCTGCTGGCGCAGCTGGTTGGCACGGAAGACGGCCTTCAGGTCATCCAGCGCGTGGGCAAAATCGTCGTTGATCACCAGGTAGTCGTATTCGACGTAGTGGCTCATCTCGCTGACCGCCTCACGCATGCGCCGCTCGATCACCTCGTCGCTGTCCTGGCCCCGATTGGTCAGGCGCTGGCGCAGGGCCTGCTGGGTCGGCGGCAGAATGAAGATGGAACGGGCGTCGGGCATCAGGCGGCGAACCTGCTGAGCGCCCTGCCAGTCGATTTCCAGGATCAGATCGAAGCCCTCGGCCAGGGTGTGTTCGACCCAGCGCTGCGAGGTGCCATACAGGTTGCCGAACACCTCGGCATGCTCGAGGAACTCATCCTGCTCCAGCATGCCCAGGAAGCGTTCGCGCTCGACGAAGTGGTAGTTCACCCCGTCCACTTCGCCCGGGCGCATGGCGCGGGTGGTGTGCGAAACCGACACGCGCACCTGCGGCATGCTGTCGATCAGGGCCTTGACCAGGCTGGTCTTGCCGGCCCCGGAGGGCGCGGAAACGATGTAGAGGGTACCGCTGCTGGCGCTCATGTCGTTCTCGTTACTCGATGTTCTGCACTTGTTCGCGCATCTGTTCAATCAGCACTTTGAGATTCACTGCCGCCTGGGTGCTGCGCGGGTCGTAGGCCTTGGAGCCCAGGGTGTTGGCCTCGCGGTTGAGCTCCTGCATCAGGAAGTCCAGACGCCGGCCGGCGGCGCCGCCGGACCTGAGCACGCGGCGCACCTCGCCGACATGGGTGTTCAGCCGGTCCAGCTCCTCGGCCACGTCACTCTTCTGCGCCAGCATCACCAGCTCCTGCTCCAGGCGCTGGCCGTCCGCCTCCAGCTTCAGCTCGGCGAAGCGGTCGAGGATCTTCTGGCGCTGCAGGCCGAGCATCTGCGGCACCTGCTCGCGCAGCGTGGCGACTTCGGCGCGGATGGCATCCAGACGCTCCTCCAGCAGGCGCGCCAGCTCGGCGCCTTCCCGCGCGCGGCCTTCGCGCAGCTGGGCCAGTGCCTCGCCGAACAGCTCCAGCGCGGCGGCATTCAGCGCCTGCGGATCGGTGGCGTCACCGACCAGCACGCCCGGCCAGCCCAGCACTTCCAACGGATTGATCGAGGCGGGCTGGCGAATCAGCGCGGCCACCTCCTCGGCGGCGGTGATCAGCTGCGCGGCGCGCTCGCGGTCGACCTGCAGCGACTGGCCGCTGCCGGCTTCGGTGAAGCGCAGGGTGCATTCCACCTTGCCACGCGACAGGCCCTGGCGCAGCGCCTCGCGCACCGGGCCTTCCAGGTCGCGGAAGGCATCCGGCAGGCGCAGATGCGGTTCCAGATAGCGGTGGTTGACCGAACGCAGCTCCCAGCTCAGGGTGCCATAGGCCCCCGCGCGCTCGCTGCGGGCGAAGGCGGTCATGCTGTGCACCATGGGCTTACCTCTCGGGGGTCGGGTTGCGAAAGGGGCGGAATTGTAGCGCAGTGCGACCACATCGCCCACGGCGAGACTGTCTTCGCTGCGTCAGACACCTATAATGCCGGCTGATTTCATTCCCAGCAGGACGTACCCATGAAGCGACCCAGCGGCCGCGCCGCCACCGAGCTGCGCGCGATTCGCCTCACCCGCCACTACACCAAGCACGCCGAGGGCTCGGTGCTGGTGGAGTTCGGCGACACCAAGGTCATCTGTACGGTGAGCGTCGAAAGCGGCGTGCCGCGCTTCCTCAAGGGCCAGGGCCAGGGCTGGCTGACCGCCGAGTACGGCATGCTGCCGCGTGCGACCGGTGAGCGCACCCAGCGCGAAGCCAGCCGTGGCAAGCAGGGCGGTCGCACCCTGGAGATCCAGCGCCTGATCGGTCGCTCGCTGCGCGCGGCGCTGGACATGGGCAAGCTGGGCGAAAACACCCTGTACGTCGACTGCGACGTGATCCAGGCCGACGGCGGCACCCGCACCGCCTCGATCACCGGCGCCATGGTGGCGCTGGTCGACGCCCTGGCCGCCATGAAGAAGCGCGGCCAGCTCAAGCAGGACCCGCTCAAGCAGATGGTCGCCGCCGTCTCCGTGGGTATCTACCAGGGCGAGCCGGTGCTCGACCTGGACTATCTGGAGGATTCCGCCGCCGAGACCGACCTCAACGTGGTGATGACCAGCGCCGGCGGCTTCATCGAAGTGCAGGGCACCGCCGAGGGCGAGCCGTTCCAGCCCGAGGAACTGAGCGCCATGCTGGCACTGGCCCGCGACGGCCTGCACGAACTGTTCGCCCTGCAGCGCGTCGCCCTGGAAACCGAGTAAGCCATCATGCATGACGACCAGTCCCTGATTCCGCCACCCGGCCCGGACGCCCGCCGCTGGGCGATGCTCTGCCATTACGCGGCGTTCGCCTGGTTCCTGGCGCCGATGATCGGCAACGTGATCGGGCCGCTGATCGTCTGGCAACTGAAGAAGGACCTCGACCCCTTCGTCGACCAGCAGGGCAAGGAAGCGCTGAATTTCCAGATCACGGTCAGCGTGGCCTTCATGATCTGCGGGCTGCTGGCCTGGATTCTGATCGGCTTTCCGCTGATGGTGCTGGTCGGCGTGTTTGCGCTGGTCGTCACCATCATCGCCGGTATCAAGGCCAACGACGGGGCGGCCTACCGTTATCCACTCTGTTGGCGATTGGTGAAGTGAACCGAAGGCCCCGTGAATGCGGGGCCTTCTACTTTCCGCTTGCCAGATACCAGAGCGCTGCACGCCGTCGCGCTGCGACCAAATGCCCCGCCCGCCCCCAACACATACCCCCAGGAGTACAATCCGCTCCGTATACCGTTTCGCCTGTGCACCTGCTTCGATGCGATGCATGGACGAGCCAACGCCTGCAACCGGAACCCCGGATCTGACTCGCCGAGCCAGGGTTCGCCGTACCCCGGTGGCAAGCCGTTTCAGGAGCTCCGTCATGTCGCAACCCTCTCCGCAATCCCCCTGGCAAACCCGGCTGGTTCGCGAGATCGGCATCATCCTGCTGATCAAGCTGGCCATCCTGCTCACCCTCAAGGCGGTCTGGTTCACTGAACCCACCGTGCCGGTCAATGGCAGCGAGCGCGTCAGCGAACGTCTGTTCGGCCCCGCAACGCAGCCGTAATTCCTTTCCGTCCCACCCGAGGAGGCGCCGAGATGATCTCGGAAACCGTCGTCGACCTGTCGCGTCTGCAATTTGCCATGACCGCGATGTACCACTTTCTGTTCGTGCCCCTGACCCTGGGGCTGGCCTTCCTGCTGGCCATCATGGAGTCGGTCTATGTGATGACCGGCAAGCAGGTCTACAAGGACATGGTGAAGTTCTGGGGCAAGCTGTTCGGCATCAACTTCGCCCTGGGCGTCACCACCGGCCTGACCATGGAATTCCAGTTCGGCACCAACTGGGCCTACTACAGCCACTACGTGGGTGACATCTTCGGCGCGCCACTGGCCATCGAGGGGCTGATGGCGTTCTTCCTCGAATCGACCTTCATCGGCTTGTTCTTCTTCGGCTGGGACCGCCTCTCCAAGGTGCAGCACCTGGCTGTCACCTGGCTGGTGGCGCTGGGTTCCAACCTGTCGGCGCTGTGGATCCTGATCGCCAACAGCTGGATGCAGAACCCGGTCGGCTCGGAGTTCAACTTCGAGACCATGCGCATGGAGCTGGTGGATTTCGGCGCCCTGCTGTTCAACCCGGTGGCGCAGGTCAAGTTCGTGCACACCGTGTCGGCCGGCTACGTCACCGGCGCGATCTTCGTGCTGGCGATCTCCAGCTGGTACCTGCTGAAGAAGCGCGACCTCGGCTTCGCCCGCCGTTCGTTCGCCATCGCCGCGGTGTTCGGCCTGGCTGCGTCGCTGTCGGTGATCATTCTTGGCGATGAATCCGGCTACGAAATCGGCGACGTGCAGAAGACCAAGCTGGCCGCCATCGAGGCCGAATGGGACACCCACCCGGCGCCAGCCAGCTTCACCCTGTTCGGCCTGCCCAACCAGGAGGAGATGCGCACCGACTACGCGGTGAAGATCCCCTACGCGCTGGGGCTGATCGCCACCCGCTCGCTGGACGAGGAGGTCAAGGGCATCAAGGACCTGATCGCCGAGCACGAGGGGCGCATTCGCAACGGCATGACCGCCTATGCGCGGCTCGAGGCGCTGCGCGCCGGTGACAAGTCGCCGGAAGCCATCGCCGCCTTCAACGAGGTCAAGCAGGACCTGGGCTACGGCCTGCTGCTGAAGAAGTACACCGCCAACGTGGTGGACGCGAGCGAGGAGCAGATCAAGCTGGCCGCGCTGGACACCATCCCGCATGTGCCCAGCCTGTTCTGGACCTTCCGGATCATGGTCGCCTCCGGCTTCCTGATGCTGCTGCTGTTCGTGCTGGCCAGTTGGGCGTCGGTCAAGCGCAACGCCGAGGACAAGCCGTGGCTGCTGCGCTTCGCCCTGCTGGCCCTGCCGCTGCCGTGGATCGCCGCGCAGACCGGCTGGTACGTGGCCGAGCACGGCCGCCAGCCCTGGTCGATCGGCGAGGTGCTGCCCACCCACCTGTCGGCCTCCAGCCTGTCCAGCGGCGACGTCTGGGGTTCGCTGGTCGCGCTGATTGCCTTCTACAGCCTGCTGCTGGTGATCGAGATGTACCTGATGATCAAGTTCGCCCGTCTCGGCCCGTCCAGCCTGCACACCGGCCGCTACCACTTCGAGCGTCTGGCCGCCGCCCAAGCGGCCAAGGCCTGAGGAGATTGCCATGTTCGATTACGAAACCCTGAAACTGCTCTGGTGGGTGCTGATCGGCGTGCTGCTGATCGGCTTCGCCCTCACCGACGGCTTCGACATGGGCGCCATGGCGCTGATGCCCTTCGTTGGCAAGACCGACAACGAGCGGCGCGCGGCGATCAACACCATCGCCCCCCACTGGGATGGCAACCAGGTGTGGTTCATCACTGCCGGCGGCGCGCTGTTCGCTGCCTGGCCGATGGTCTACGCGGTGGCCTTCTCCGGGCTGTACTGGGCGATGCTGCTGGTGCTGTTCGCGCTGTTCTGCCGGCCGGTCGGCTTCGACTACCGCAGCAAGCTGGAGAATCAGAAGTGGCGCAACGCCTGGGACTGGGCGCTGTTCACCGGCGGCGCGGTACCGGCGCTGCTGTTCGGCGTGGCCTTCGGCAACCTGTTCCTCGGCCTGCCCTTCCGCCTCGACGAGTTGATGCGCTCCAGCTATGAAGGCTCGTTCTTCGGCCTGCTGCACCCGTTCGCCCTGCTCGCCGGCCTGGTCAGCCTGAGCATGCTCTGCGCCCACGGCGGCGCCTGGCTGATGCTGCGCACCGACGCCGAGCTGCACCAGCGTTCGCGCCTGGCCACCCGCCTCTGCGCCCTGCTGTTCCTGCTGACCTTCGGCGGCGCCGGCCTGTGGCTGATCCTCGGCGGCCTGCCGGGCATGCGCCTGGCCGGCGGCTTCGCCGACCTGGGCCTGGCGCTCAATCCGCTGCACAAACAGGTGGTCATGGATAACAGCGGCTGGCTGGCCAACTACGCCCAGTACCCGCTGACCCGCGTCGCCCCGCTGCTCGGCCTGGCCGGCGGCCTGCTGGCGCTGCTCGGCGCGCAGTTCAACCGTGGCGGCGTGGCCTTCCTGGGCAGCAGCCTGGCGATCGTCGGCACCCTCTGCACCGCCGGCTTCGCGCTGTTCCCCTTCGTGTTCCCGTCGAGCATCGATCCGGCCTCGAGCCTGACGCTCTGGGACGCGGTTTCCAGCCAGAAGACCCTGGGCATCATGCTGGTGGTGGCCGCCCTCTTCGTGCCGCTGATCCTGCTCTACACCCTGTGGTGCTACATCCGCATGTGGGGCCGCGTGACCAGCCAGACCATCGACGCCAACCCGCACGGCCTGTACTGAAACCCGGCGGCCGGAGCCGTGCGCACCGGCCGCCAGACGCGCCCGCTCAGGGCCAAGGAGAACGAACATGTGGTATTTCGCCTGGATTCTCGGCGTACTGCTGGCGTGCAGCTTCGGCATCATCAATGCCCTGTGGCTGGAAACCACCCAGAACCTCGACGAGGAAACCGTCGGTGGCGAGTGACACCCGCCCCTGGTTGCGACGCGGCGCCAGCCGCGCCGCCTCCCTGCTGCTGGCCTCGCCGCTGGCGCTGCTGCTGCTGATCCACCCGGCGGCCATGCTGGATGCCGAAGGCGGCTACAGCCACAGCCTGCTGATGCTGGTGATGTGGGGCATCTCCAGCGGTTTCATCCACGGCGTCGGCTTCGATCCGCATAGCCGCCTGTGGCGCACGCTGTTCCATCCGCTGGGCGGCTGGCTGCTGATGGGGCTGGGTTACCTGATCCTCTGGCAGGCGCAGGGCTGAGAACAGCGCTGCGCCACCGGAAGGCCGACTACTTGTTGGGCTGCGGGGTCAGACGCAGGTACGGACGCACCGCGCGATAGCCCTTGGGGAAGCGCTCGCGGAGCTCGGTCTCGTCCTTCAGGGACGGCACGATCACCACCTCGTCACCGTCCTGCCAGTTGGCCGGGGTGGCCACCTTGTAGTTGTCGGTGAGCTGCAGCGAATCCACCACGCGCAGAATCTCGTGAAAGTTGCGACCGGTGCTGGCCGGGTAGGTGATGGTCAGGCGCACCTTCTTGTTCGGGTCGATGACGAACAGCGAGCGCACCGTCAGGGTGTCGCTGGCGTTCGGGTGGATCAGGTCGTACAGCTCGGATACAGCGCGGTCGGCGTCGGCCAGGATCGGGAAGTTCACCCGGGTGTTCTGGGTCTCGTTGATGTCATCGATCCACCGGATGTGGGAATCCACCGGGTCCACCGACAGGGCGATGGCCTTGACGTTGCGCTTGGCGAATTCGTCCTGCAGCTTGGCGGTGAAGCCCAGTTCGGTGGTGCACACCGGAGTGAAGTCGGCCGGGTGGGAGAACAGGATGCCCCAGCTGTCGCCCAGCCACTCGTGAAAGCGGATGCGGCCGATGCTGGATTCCTGTTCGAAGTCGGGGGCGATGTCGCCGAGGCGGATGCTCATGGTTGCAACTCCTGGGGGTCGTGAGGAAGTGCGATCCAATCTGCCGCCGCGTGACGAAAAAGAAAAAGAATAAATAAAAATTTATTTATTCAAATAAGGAATAAGCGGACATTCCGTCCAAAAAAAACAGACCGGCTGAAGTCCGGGCCGCTTTTGGCGCGACGGGGAATCAGCGAGAATGCGCGGCTTTCTCGCGAAGCCGGAGTCCCTCCGTGGAACTGTTGAAACAAAAGATCCGCACCGCCGGTGTGGTGTTGTCCGATCAGGTACTGAAGGTCGATACCTTCCTGAATCATCAGATCGACCCGCTGCTGATGCATCAGATCGGCCAGGAATTCGCCCGGCGTTTCCGCGACGCCGGCGTCACCCGGATCCTGACCCTGGAAAGCTCCGGCATCGCGCCCGCGGTGATGGCTGGCCTGGAGCTGGGCGTGCCGGTGGTCTTCGCCCGCAAGCACCGCTCCCTGATCCTCAAGGACGATCTGCTGACCGCCCAGGTGTATTCGTTCACCAAGCAGGTGGAGAGCACCATCGCCGTCGCCGCGCGCTACCTGAGCCCGAGCGACCGCGTGCTGGTGATCGACGACTTCCTCGCCAACGGCCAGGCGGCCAAGGGGCTGGTGTCGATCATCCAGCAGGCCGGGGCCAGCGTCGCCGGCCTGGGCATCGTCATCGAAAAGTCCTTCCAGCCCGGTCGCGCCGAACTTGAAGGCATGGGCCTGCGCATCGAGTCTCTGGCGCGTATCCAGTCGCTGGAAGGTGGCCAGGTGACGTTCATCGATTAAGCGACCCCGAACGGCGGCCGGAACGACGCCGACCGCCATAGGACTGCGTCGCTCACACGCAGGGTGGACAGCGCTTTCCCTGTCCACCATTGCCGCCGCCACGGCGGCCTGCGTCCCGCAAACGAAAAAGCCGCCCTCGGGCGGCTTTTTCGTGCAGGAAGCTCGGCTTACAGGCCGGACATTTCCTGAATGGCAGCGCGCATCTCGTCATCGGAGCAGTCGCTGCAGGTGCCCTTCGGCGGCATGGCATTCAGGCCGGCGATGGCGCTCTTCACCAGACCGTCCAGACCACCCTTGGCATCGGCACGGGCCTTCCAGGCGGCGGTGTCATGGTTCTTCGGCGAGTTCAGCAGGCCGGTGCCATGGCACGCGTTGCAGAATTTGGCGACCACGTCGGCGCCACTGCGTGCGGCACCACCAGCGGCGGCGGCAACGGCACCCACGCCCTTGCACTCCTGACCCTGGATGCAGACTTCGCCCACCGGCTTCAGACGCTCGGCGATCGCTTCATTGGTCGTAGCCTGAGCGCTCACCGCCCACAGGGCCAATACGGCAGCGTTGGCCACCAGAATCTTCTTAGTCCAGTTCACCTTACACCCTCATCGTGGCTAGAAACGCTCGCGGCCACGGTTCGCGAGCGGGCGACAGTATAACGGCAAGGCCGACCCGCCGAAACAACCCCGCGGCCAATGCAGGGTTGCGGCATTGCGTCGCACAGCCCGCGGCGTCGCGGGCCTTGCGGGCTTCAGAAGTTCGCCGGCGTGGTGGCGCTGATCAGCCGGGCGGGTACTTCATAGGGATTGCGGAAACGGTGCGGCTGGTTGCTCTGGAAGTAGTAGCTGTCGCCACATTCCAGCACGTACACCTCGTCGCCCACCGTGAGTTCCAGGCGACCGGCGACCAGCACGCCGGCTTCCTCGCCTTCGTGGTAGAGCATTTCCTCGCCGGTGTCGCTGTTCGGCGGGTAGGTCTCGTCGAGCATGGACAGGGCGCGGTTGGGGAAGGCCTTGCCGATCAGGCGCATGGCGACCGAGCCGCCGCCGATGTCCATCAGCTCGTCGGCCTTGTAGACCACCTGGGTGCGGTTTTCTTCCTGCAGGTCCAGCGAGAAGAATTCCACCAGCGACATCGGAATGCCCGACAGCACCTTTTTCAGCGAACTGATGGAGGGGCTGACACTGTTCTTCTCGATCATCGAGATGGTGCTGTTGGTCACCCCGGCGCGCTTGGCCAGCTCACGCTGGGAAAGACCCTTCATCTTGCGAATGGATTGCAGTCGAACACCGACGTCCAATGACAGGTTCCTCCTCCGGAACGGGACGGGCAAAAAGTGCGCGGTATCATGGCAACAGTGTTCAGTATTTACAACAGCCGTTGCGTGCGCCCGTCGCCGTGAAGTCCGGACGACGCTAGCCCGCCTGCGCAGCGACGATCTGGATCTCCACCCGCACCTCCGGGGCATACAGGCGGGCCTGCACCGTGGCGCGCGCCGGCGCGGCGCCCGGAGCGACCCAGGCGTCCCATTCGGCGTTCATGCCGGCGTAGTCGGCGTCGATATCGCGCAGATAGAGGGTGGCGGACAGGATGCGGGTCTTGTCGCTGCCGGCCTCGGTCAGCAGGCGGTCAATGGCGGCGAGGGTCTCGCGGGTCTGCTGGCGGATGTCGCCGGACAGGTCATCGGCCAGTTGGCCGGACAGGTACACCACGCCGTTATGGATAACCGCCTCGCTGTAACGCGAGGCGACGTGCAGACGCTCAATGGACATGACCGGGCTCCGGTGCGGGGAAGTCGGCGCAGTCTAGCGGAACCGTTCAGTGCGCCGACAGCGGCTCGCCAGTGCCGGAGGCCCGTGAGCCACCACCGGTGTAGCGGAATAGATCCAGCCCGTCGGTACGGATCTGCGGCCGCTTGCGGGCCAGCAGGTCAGCCAGCAGCCGCCCGGAGCCGCAGGCCATGGTCCAGCCGAGGGTGCCATGTCCGGTGTTGAGAAACAGATTGCCCAGCGGCGTGGCGCCGACCAGGGGCGTGCCGTCCGGGGTGGCCGGACGCAGGCCGGTCCAGAACTCGGCCCGCGCCAGCTCGCCGGCGTGCGGGTAGAGATCGTGGGTGACCATCTCCAGGGTTTGCCGCCGGCGCGGGTTCAGCCGCAGGTCATAGCCGGCGATCTCGGCCATGCCGCCGACCCGCATGCGCTGGTCGAAGCGCGTGATGGCGATCTTGTAGGTCTCGTCGAGGATGGTCGAGGCAGGGGCTGCGTCCGGATTGCTGATCGGCACCGTCAGTGAGTAGCCCTTGAGCGGGTAGACCGGCAGGCGGATGCCCAGCGGCGCGAGCAGTTGCGGACTGTAGCTGCCCAGCGCCAGCACATAGCGGTCGGCGGTCTCCAGGCGGCCATCGATCCAGGCGCCGGTGATGCGCCCGCCTTGCTGCTCGAAGCGCTGCAGCGAGCACCCGAAACGGAACTCCACCCCCAGGCCGCGCGCCAGCTCGGCCAGCCGCGAGGTGAACAGCTGGCAGTCGCCGGTCTGATCGTTGGGCAGGCGCAGGGCGCCGGCCAGCCGATCAGTCACCGTCGCCAGCGCCGGTTCGACGCGGGCGATGCCGGTGCGGTCGAGCAGTTCGTAGGGCACGCCGCTGCGTTCCAGCACGGCGATGTCCTTGGCCGCCGCGTCCAGCTGCGCCTGGCTGCGAAACAGCTGGGTAGTGCCCAGCTGGCGCCCTTCGTAGGCGATGCCGGTTTCGGCGCGCAGCTCGTCCAGGCAATCGCGGCTGTACTCGGCCAGGCGCACCATGCGCTCCTTGTTGACCGCGTAACGCGCAGCCGTGCAGTTGCGCAGCATGCGCGCCATCCACAGGTACTGGGCCGGGTCGGCGGTGAAGCGGATCGCCAGCGGCGCGTGGCGCTGGAACAGCCACTTGATGGCCTTGAGCGGCACGCCGGGCGCGGCCCAGGGCGCGGCATAGCCGGGTGACACCTGGCCGGCGTTGGCGTAGCTGGTTTCCAGCGCGGGCCCGGGCTGGCGGTCGACCACCACCACCTCGAAGCCCTCACGGGCCAGATAGTAGGCACTCGCCGTGCCGATGACACCGCCACCCAGTACCAGTACGCGCATCGCGACCTCCCCGCTGTTGGAGCCCACTTGTGATGAGCCGAGTCTACGAATTGCTGGCTGGTGTTATTCACCATTTAGCGAACTATATTGGCGATAAACCTTCAGCCAATCCGCTTCACACAGGAAGATTCACTATGCGCAGCGAACACCAGGTGCGTCGTGAACTGGACAAGATCGACCGTCACATCCTGCGCATCCTGCAGGAGGAGGGGCGGATTTCCTTCACCGAGCTGGGCGAGCGGGTCGGTCTGTCCACCACGCCCTGCACCGAGCGGGTGCGGCGCATGGAGCGCGAAGGGGTGATCCTCGGCTACAGCGCGCGGCTCAATCCCCACACGCTCAAGGCCGGTCTGCTGGTATTCGTGGAAATCAACCTGGCCTACAAGTCCGGGGACATCTTCGAGGAATTCCGCCGCGCCGTGCTCAAGCTGCCGCAGGTGCTGGAGTGCCACCTGGTGTCCGGCGACTTCGACTACCTGATCAAGGCGCGCATCTCGGAAATGGCCTCCTACCGCAAGCTGCTCGGCGACATCCTGCTCAAGCTGCCCCATGTGCGCGAATCCAAGAGCTACATCGTCATGGAGGAGCTGAAAGAAACCCTGCAACTGCCGGTTCCGGGATAACAGCTTGTCGGCGAGCCGGCGTGGCGACTACCCTGCGTAAAAATTCCCGCACAGCCGCCACGGAATTCCGCACATGAGCGCCGCGCCGCCACACTTGCACGCCCCGTCCTACTACGCCGCCAGCCGCAACCGCTCGCTGGAATTCCCCACCCTGCAAGGCGGCCAGCGCGCCGATGTGTGCATCGTCGGCGGCGGCTTCAGCGGTCTGAACACCGCGCTGGAACTGGCCGAGCGCGGCCTGTCGGTGATCCTCCTGGAGGCCCGGCAGATCGGCTGGGGCGCCAGCGGCCGCAATGGCGGCCAGCTCATTCGCGGCCTGGGCCACGACCTGCAACGCTTCGCCCCCCAACTCGGCGCCGACGGCGTGCGCGAACTCAAGCGCATGGGGCTGGAGGCGGTGCAGCTGGTGCGCCGGCGCATCGAACGCCACGCCATCGACTGCGACCTGACCTGGGGTTATTGCGACCTGGCCAACACGCCCGCGCATCTGGAGGACTTCGCCGCCGAACGCGAGGATCTGCTCGCCCTCGGCTACCCGCACGAGCTGCGCCTGCTCGACGCGGCGGAGCTGCCGCAAGTGATCGACTCCCAACGCTACGTGGGCGGCATGATCGACCGGGGCTCGGGCCACCTGCACCCCCTCAACCTGGCGCTGGGCGAGGCGGCCGCAGCCGCGCAGCTCGGCGTGCGCCTGTTCGAGCAGTCGCCGGTCACCCGCCTGGACTACGGCGCCCGGGTGCGTGTGCACACGCCGCATGGCCAGGTGGAAGCCGACAGCCTGGTGCTGGCCGGCAACGCCTACCTGGGCGACCTGGAGCCGACCCTGGGCGGCAAGGTGCTGCCCGCCGGCAGCTACATCATCGCCACCGAGCCGCTGGGCGAAGCGCGCGCCCGCCAGCTGATCCCGCAGAACATGGCGCTGTGCGACCAGCGCGTGGCGCTGGATTATTTTCGTCTGTCCGCCGATCACCGCCTGCTGTTCGGCGGTGCCTGCCACTATTCCGGCCGCGACCCGCGAGACATCGCCGCCTACATGCGGCCCAAGATGCTCAAGGTGTTCCCGCAGCTGGCCGACGTGCGCATCGACTTCCAGTGGGGCGGCATGATCGGCATCGGCGCCAACCGCCTGCCGCAGATCGGCCGCCTGCCGGGGCGGGACAACGTCTACTTCGCCCAGGCCTACTCCGGCCACGGCCTGAACGCCACCCACCTGGCCGGCAAGCTGCTGGCCGAAGCCATCGCCGGCCAGCAGGGCGGCGGCTTCGACCTGTTCGCCCGGGTGCCGCACCTGACGTTCCCCGGCGGCCGTCACCTGCGCTCGCCCCTGCTGGCGCTGGGCATGCTCTGGTATCGCCTGAAGGAACTGCTGTAACGGCTATGCCGCACGCGCCGGGGCCAGGCGCAGCGCCAGCCGGCGGGTCTGCGGGCTGTCCGGGCGCAGCTGCAGCCGCTCGTTGACCAGCGCCCGCGCCAGGGCCTCCTGTCCGCTGCGGCGCGCCGCCTCCAGCAAGGTCAGATCGAGCAGGTCGCGCTGCGCGTGGCTGCCGCCGAAGCGCTGGGCGATCAGGCGCAACGGGCGCAGCAGACGCACGCACTCGGCATACTCGCCGCTGGCGAAAGCCTGGATGGCCTGGCACAGCGGCTGGCCCACCTCGGCGGTGAACTGCCGGTTGTCGCCCTCGCCGGCCAGGGCGCGCCGCTGGGCGGCGAACAACCGCTCGATGGCCGGGTCGCGACCGGCGCCGAGAAACGCCATCAGCGCGTGGGCATCGTTGAAGGCATAGTTGCCGGCATCGGCATGCGCCTCCCACAGGTCGGCCAGCGGCTGCCAGCGCGCGCCCAACTCCACGCCCAGCAGCTGCAGGCGCCAGAGCAGCGCCGAGGCATCCACCAGGTCGAGCGCCAGCGGGGAGCGGCCGCCGAAGATCGGCCCGTCGAACAGCGCCAGCACCTCGTCGATCTCTTCCCGATCCAGGTGGTAGAGCGCCAGGTGCCACCAGTTGTGCACCTGGAAGAAGCTGTCGCCGGCCCAGTACGGCACCCGCTCGCGCATCCAGGCGATGCCCTCGTCGGTGCGGTTCTGCATCTCCAGCACATGGGCCACCGCATGCTGGCCCCAGCCGTCGCGCGGCTGCAGCTCCACGGCGCGCCGCCCGGCGCGCTCGGCGCCGGCGTAGTCGGCGTTTTCCTCCAGGCCGAAGGCGTGCATGCCGAGCAGCGCGTGATAGCCCGGCATCTCCGCCTGCCACTCCGGCAGCGCCCGGGCGATGCGGTCGCGCAGCAGGCGCTGCTGCCCGGTGTAGAAGTCGATCAGATGGCCGGCCTGCAGGGCCAGGATGTCCTGCGGCCAGGCGATGCTCAGGTCCTCGAGCACCCGGCCGGCGGCGTGCCAGCGGCCGGCCAGCAGTTCGCCGAGCGCCGCCAGGTGGGCGCGCTCGCGGGCGTTGCCCGGCAGGGCGCTGGCCGCGCGGTGCGCCTCGGCGGCCACCGCCAGGCCCTGGGCTTCGGTGCCCAGCAGGTTCAGCCAGGCCTTCAGCACGTGGGCCATGAGCAGCTCCGGGCGCTGCGCCAAGGCATCGTCAAGCTCGGCCAGCGGGTCGCCGACGTAACACTGGAAGTGGGCCAGGGCGCTCTGGTAGCAGGCCAGGCTGTTGGTGTCGGCGCCGGACATCGCCAGCCCCAGGTGATCACGCATGGTCATGATGAAATCCTCATGCTAGCCGTCGTCGCGTCCGGCGCCGTCGTGCCGGGCGCGTGGGTGCTACGTTAGAAAGGAGGCCGGTGGCCGCCTATAGCCCGGCCGCCGGCATTCTTGATCCAGCCGCCGGCTGACGATGAACGTGAGGCCCCTGTGGATGCGCTGTCCCAGCTGCTCGAAGCCGTGCGCCTGTGCGCGGGTGCCTTCCTGCAGGCCGAGTTCACCGAACCCTGGAGCATCCGCGCCCAGGTCGGCCCCGAGGACTGCCCGCTGCCCGGGCAGATACCCGCCTGCCTGATGGCCTACCACTACGTGCTCGACGGTCGCCTGTGGCTCGGCCTGGACGGCCAGCCGCCGCTGGCGGTGGGCGCCGGCGAGATCATCCTGCTGCCGCGCAACCCGCCCCATGTGCTGAGCAGCGACCCACGGCTGCCGGCGCAACGTATCGAGCCGCTGGTGCAACCCGCGCTGGGCGGCGGACTGGCGCGCCTGCGCCACGGCGGCGGCGGGGCGCGCACGCGGCTGATCTGCGGCTTCATCGGCTGCGAGGTGCCGGACAACCCGCTGCTGCGCCTGCTGCCGGCCAGCCTTGGCCTGCGCGTGGCGCCGGGCACCTGGATCGACCTGTCGTTTCGCCGCGCCGTCGCGGAAGTGGCCGGCCAGCACCCCGGCTCGGCCGCCGTGCTCGCCCGCCTGGCCGAACTGCTGTTCATCGAGGCGGTGCGCAGCTATCTGGAGACCCTGCCCGAGACGCACAGCGGCTGGCTGGCCGGCCTGCGCGACCCGCAGATCGGCCGCGCCCTGGCCCTGCTGCACGGCGAACCGGGCCGACCCTGGACCACCGAGGCGCTGGCGCGCGCGGTGGGCCTGTCGCGCTCGGCGTTCGCCGCGCGTTTCACGCACCTGCTCGAACAACCGCCGATGCGCTACCTGTGCGCCTGGCGTCTGCAGCTGGCGGCCCGCCAGTTGCGTGAAGGCCGTGGGCTGGCGCGCATCGCCACCGACGTCGGCTACGGCTCGGAAGCGGCGCTCAATCGCGCCTTCCGCCACCACTTCGGTGTGCCCCCGGCCACCTGGCGTCGCCAGCACAGCGCCAATCCGCCGCTACGCTGAGAGGACCGCCCCGCCGAAAAGGAAACCCGGTGCGCCTACTCCTGCTGCTCGGCCTGCTGAGCCTGGCCGGCTGTGCCAGCCTCGCCGAACCGCCCCGCACCAGCCAGGCGCTGCAGCCCGGCGACTCGCCGCTGTCCGAGCGGCTGGCCCGGGAGGCGACCAGCCAGCCACGCGGGCATTCCGGTTTCTACCTGCTGGCCGCCAGCGACGACGCCTTTCGCGCCCGCGCCGAGCTGATCCGCGCTGCGCGCAGCAGCCTGGACCTGCAGTACTACATCTTCCACGACGGCCTGAGCACCGGCCTGCTGGTGCAGGAACTGCTGGCCGCGGCCGACCGCGGCGTGCGGGTGCGCATCCTGCTCGATGACCTGACCAGCGACGGCCGCGACTACGAGATCGCCGTGCTGGCTGCGCATCCGAACATCGAGGTGCGCGTGTTCAATCCGTTGCACGTGGGGCGCACCACCGGCCCCACGCGCCTGCTCGGCCGGCTGTTCAACCTCAACCGCCAGCACCGGCGCATGCACAACAAGCTGTGGCTGACTGACAGCAGCCTGGCCATCGTGGGCGGGCGCAACCTGGGCGACGAGTATTTCGATGCCGAGCCCTACCTGAACTTCACCGACATCGACCTGCTGGCCGGCGGCCCGGTGGCCGCGCAGCTGGCGGTGAGCTTTGACCAGTACTGGAACCACCGGCTGAGCGTGCCGCTCAAGCACTTCCTGCGCCGCGAGCCGGAGGCGCCGCAACTCGTCAAGGCGCGGAAGCGGCTGGCCAACGACATCGCCCGGGCCCGCCAGCAGGACCCGCAGCGCTACGCACGCCTGGTGGACTACCGCCACGCGCCGCAGCTGGGAAACTGGCTGAAGGCCCTCACCTGGGCCCACGGCCTGGCGTTGTGGGATGCGCCGAACAAGCTGCTGGCCCAGGCCGAGCCGGATCCCGAATGGCTGCTGATCACCCAGCTGGAGCCCCACCTGCAGGACATGCGTGAGGAGCTGCTGCTGGTGTCCTCCTATTTCATTCCGGCGCGGCAGGGGCTGCTCAACCTGAGTCAGACGGCCCGGGCCGGCGTGGATGTGCGCCTGCTGACCAATTCGCTGGAAGCCACCGATGTGCCCATCGTCCACGGCGCCTACGCGCCCTACCGGCGCAGTCTGCTCAAGGCTGGCATCCAGCTATGGGAGCTGCGGCGCCAGCCCGACGAGGAAAGCAGCTACAGCTTCGGCGGCTCGTCGGAGTCCAGCCTGCACAGCAAGGCGCTGGTCATCGACCGGCGCAAGGTGTTCATCGGCTCGTTCAACTTCGATCCGCGCTCGGTGCTGTGGAACACCGAGGTCGGGGTGCTGGTCGACAGCCCGGCGCTGGCCGAACAGGTGCGCGAGCTGTTGCTGGAGGGTATGAGCCACGGTGTGAGCTACCAGGTGGCCTTCGACGGCGACCGACTGGTCTGGCTGGCCACCGACGAGGATGGCGAGCTGAAAACATTGCGCCGCGAGCCCGGCAGCCTGTGGCGCCACCTGCACGCCTGGCTGGCGCGCCGGCTGGGGCTGGAGAAGATGCTGTAGCTGTGATTGGCGGATCGTGGGCCGGTCAGCGCCGTGCCGCCCGCCATGCCGCGCCGCGTGGCGCGCTGGGTGGATCGGTGGAGAGCGGTGCGACAGGCGTAGGGTGGACAACGCCGTTCTTGTCCACCATCGCGCCGGCACGGCGCGGCGGGGCGCGGGCTGCTACAGCTTGATCCAGGTCGCCTTCAACTCGGTGTACTTGTCGAAAGCGTGCAGCGACTTGTCTCGGCCATTGCCGGACTGCTTGAAGCCGCCGAACGGCGCGGTCATGTCGCCGCCGTCGTACTGGTTCACCCACACGCTGCCGGCGCGCAGCGCCTTGGCCACCCGATGGGCGCGCGACAGGTTGCTGGTCCATACACCCGCCGCCAGGCCATAGGGCGTGTCGTTGGCGATCCGCACCGCCTCCTCGTCGCTGTCGAAGCCGAGCACCGAGAGCACCGGCCCGAAGATTTCCTCGCGGGCGATCTTCATGGCGTTGTCCACGCCGTCGAACAGGGTCGGCGCCACGTAGGTGCCACCGCTGTCCTCCAGCAGCCGCTGGCCGCCGCATAGCAGCTTCGCGCCGTCCCGATGCCCGGCCTCGATGTAGCCGAGCACGGTTTCCATCTGCTGCTTGTCCACCAGGGCGCCGACCTTGGTGGCCGGGTCCAGCGGGTGCCCCACCTGCCAGGTCTTGAGGGCCTCCACCACCCGGGCGACAAAGTCGTCCTTGATGCTGTTTTCCACCAGCAGGCGCGAGCCGGCGGTACACACCTCGCCCTGGTTGTAGGCGATGGCGCTGGCGGCCGCCTCGGCCGCGGCCTGCAGGTCCGGCGCATCGGCAAAGACGATGTTCGGGCTCTTGCCGCCGGCCTCCAGCCAGACGCGTTTCATGTTGGACTCGCCGGCGTAGATCATCAGTTGCTTGGCGATGCGCGTGGAGCCGGTGAACACCAGGCAATCCACCTCCATGTGCAGGGCCAGCGCCTTGCCGACGGTGTGGCCATAACCGGGCAGCACGTTGAACACCCCGGAGGGAATGCCGGCCTCGACCGCCAGCTGCGCGACGCGGATCGCGGTGAGCGGCGACTTCTCCGACGGCTTGAGCACCACCGAGTTGCCGGCGGCCAGCGCCGGACCGAGCTTCCAGCAGGCCATCAGCAGCGGGAAGTTCCAGGGCACGATGGCCGCCACCACGCCGATCGGCTCGCGGGTGACCAGCCCCAGCTCGTCGTGGGGGGTGGCCGCCACCTCGTCGTAGAGCTTGTCGATCGCCTCGCCGCTCCAGCGGATCGCCCGTGCGGCGGCGGGAATGTCCACCTTCAGCGCGTCCGTGATCGGCTTGCCCATGTCCAGGGTTTCCAGCAGCGCCAGCTCCTCGCGATGCGCCTCGAGCTGTTCGGCGAAGCGGATCATCACCTGCTTGCGCTTGACCGGCGCCAGCCGCGACCAGACGCCGGACTCGAAGCGCTCGCGCGCCACCTGCACAGCCAGTTCGGCATCCGCCACCCCGCAGCTGGCCACCTGGCCGAGGCTGCGCCCGTCGATCGGGCTCTGGCAGTCGAAGGTGTCGCCCTCCACCGCCGCGCGGTAGTGGCCGTCGATGAAGGCACGCGTCTCGATGCGCAGCTCGCGGGCGCGACGCTCCCAGTCCTGGCGGGTCTGGCTCATGGCAGGTTCCTCTGAAGGGATTACGGCCTCGAACCCTACGCAGAGGGCGCGGCCTTTTCAATATTTTTGACGCAACCGTCTATGCGTGTGTTTTATCAAACGATTCAGCCTAGCCGCCCGCTTTGGCAGTAACGCCTCTGCCGACCAGCGGCACGCTCGGGTAACCTGTCGGCCGTCCGCCTTGCCGTATCAGGATCATTCATGCGCCGCTACCGCTCCGACACCCGTTTCGATCAAGCCCAGAGCATCGCCGAACTGGAACACATGGCCCGCTGTCGGCTGCCGAACTTCGCCTGGGAGTACCTGGCCGGCGGCGCCGAGGAAGAAATCACCCTGCGCCGCAACCGCCAGGCGTTTGCCGACATCGGCTTGCTCCCCTCGACGCTGATCTCCTGCGCCGAGCTGGACACCTCCCGCCCGCTGTTCGGCACCACCCGGCCGCTGCCGCTGGCCATCGGCCCGACCGGCTTCAACGGCATGCTGCACAAGGACGCCGACATCGCCCTGGCCCGCGCCGCCCGTGACAAGGGTGTGCCATTCAGCCTGAGCACCGTGTCCAGCAACTCGCTGGAGGAAGTGGCCGCCGCCGTGCCGGATGGCGAGCTGTGGTTCCAGCTCTACTGGCTCAATGACGCCGACGTACAGGAAGACCTGCTGCGCCGCGCCGAGGCCGCCGGCGTGCGCACCCTGCTGCTGACCAGCGACGCGGTGCTGATCGGCAACCGCGAGTGGGACCGACGCAACTTCGCCCGCCCGCTGCAGCTCACCTGGCGCAACAAGTTCGACGTGCTGCGCCACCCGGGCTGGATTCGCCAGGCGCTGTGGCCGCAGGGCATGCCGAAGATGGGCAACCTGCTGCCCTATCTGCCGGCGGATGCCAGCAACACCGCCGGCGCCGCGCACTTCATGGCCCACAAGATGGAGACGGGCCTCTGCTGGGACAGCCTGGCGCAACTGCGCACGCGCTGGCCGCACCGGCTGATCCTCAAGGGCGTGCAGACCGCCGCCGACGCCCGCCGCTGCGTGGCCATGGGCCTGGACGGCATCGTGGTGACCAACCATGGCGGCCGCCAACTGGATGGCGCGCCGGCGACCCTCGACTGCCTGCCGGCGATTGCCGAGGCCGTGCGCGGCCAGTTGGCCATCCTGCTGGACAGCGGCATCCGCCGCGGTAGCGACATCGCCAAGGCCTGCGCGCTGGGCGCCGACGCCGTGCTGCTCGGTCGCGCCACCCTGTTCGGCGTGGCGGTCGGCGGCCAGGCCGGCGCGGCCCACGCGCTGAACCTGCTGGAGCAGGAACTGCGCCGCGTGCTGGGGCTGGTGGGTACGCCCAGGCTGGCGGAGCTGGATCGCAGCAAGTTGCTGGCATTGCGGTCGGTACTGGCGGGCTGAACGGCCCGCCGTTGCGGCGGGTTGGTGGCCAATGCGAGGCATTGACCACCCTACGATTGCCCATGCCGTCCGTTGGCCACCGGTCGGCCGCAACGGCGGGGAGGAGTTCAACGCAGTTGGCCGCCGAAAAGGGCGCCCCTGATGCAAAAATCCCAGGCATGAAAAAGCCCGCCGAAGCGGGCTCTTTCAGCGAAAGCCGATCAATTACTTGATCTTGGCTTCCTTGTACATCACGTGCTTGCGCACAACCGGATCGAACTTCTTGATTTCGATCTTGTCGGGAGTGGTGCGCTTGTTCTTGTCGGTGGTGTAGAAGTGGCCGGTACCGGCGCTGGACACCAAACGGATCAGTTCACGCATGACAGTCTCCTTATACCTTCTCGCCGCGGGCGCGCAGTTCAGCCAGAACTGCGTCGATGCCGCGCTTGTCGATGATGCGCATGCCCTTGGCGGAAACACGCAGACGCACGAAACGCTTCTCGGACTCGACCCAGAAACGGTGGTGCTGCAGGTTCGGCAGGAAACGACGACGGGTTTTGTTGTTAGCGTGGGAAATGTTGTTCCCGGTTACCGGACCCTTACCGGTAACTTGACAGACTCTCGACATGCCTCAGCCCTCTATAAACCACATGCCCAACCCGGCATGGGTTGGCCGCTTGATCTCTGCTTCTTTTGACGCGCTGGGCGCCAGATTCGCCGGGGTCGTTCGGCGGCCACTGCGCGAGCAGGAACCGGGCCCCCAGAAAAGAGCGCTGCTTTATACCAGAAGGTCTAGTGGCTCGCAAGAATTGCCATGGCGCGCCACACACGGCGAGCCCTCACATCCAGCCCCGCTCGGCCATCGACAGCGGCTCGCCGTCACCCACGATGAAGTGGTCCAGCACCCGCACATCCACCAGCGCCAGCGACTCCTTGAGACGCTCTGTCAGCACCCGGTCCGCCTGGCTCGGCTCGGCTACGCCGGACGGATGGTTGTGGGTGAGGATCAGCGCGGCGGCATTATGCACCAGCGCACGCTTGACCACCTGTCGGGGATAGACGCTGGCGCCGTCGATGGTGCCGCGAAACAGCGCCTCGTAGGCGAGCACCCGATGTTTCGCATCCAGGAACAGGCAACCGAACACCTCGTGCTGCTCGTGGCGCAGCTGCGCCTTGAGGTAGTCGCGCACCGCCTGCGGGCTCTCCAGCGCCGAGTCGCGGCGCAGACGCTCCGCCAGATGCCGGCGCGACATCTCCAGCACGGCCTGCAGCTGCGCGTACTTGGCCGGCCCCAGGCCCAGATGGGCGCTGAAGCTGGGCAGATCCGCCTCCAGCAGGGTCCGTAAACTGCCGAACTCGCTGAGCAGGTGCCGCGCCAGATCGACGGCGCTGCGCCCGGCCACGCCGGTGCGCAGGAAAATGGCCAGCAGTTCGGCATCCGACAGCGCCGCCGGCCCCTGTTCCAACAGTTTTTCCCGTGGCCGCTCGGCCGCCGGCCAGTTGCGAATGCTCATGACGTCTCCTTGTCGTCGTGGGGGGGAAATCCGTATTCCCGGCTGGAAAAAACGCGCCGCTAACCGCTCCGAAGCCCCCCGAGGGCTGTGCTATCGTAGCCCACCGCATGCGCGGCAGCGTGCCGCGTCCCCCTCTCCTTATCCCTCTATAAAAGGCAGGCTATGCAGCGGTTGTATCGGAAACGCATCGTCCTGGGCGTGGGTGGTGGTATCGCCGCCTACAAGAGTGCCGAACTGGTGCGCCGGTTGCGCGACCAGGGCGCCGAGGTGCGCGTGGTGATGACCCAGGGTGGCCGGGAGTTCATCACGCCCCTGACCTTGCAGGCGCTGTCCGGGCACCCGGTGCATCTGGACCTGCTGGACGCCGCCGCCGAAGCGGCGATGGGCCACATCGAACTGGCGCGCTGGGCCGACCTGGTGCTGATCGCCCCAGCCACCGCCGACCTGATGGCGCGCCTGGCCCAGGGCATCGCCAACGACCTGCTGACCACCCTGGTGCTGGCCACCGACGCCCAGGTGGCGCTGGCGCCGGCCATGAACCAGGCCATGTGGCGCGACCCGGCCACCCAGGCCAACGCCGAACTGCTCCAGCAGCGCGGCATTCGCCTGTTCGGCCCCGGCGCCGGCAGCCAGGCCTGCGGCGACATCGGCATGGGCCGCATGCTGGAAGCCGACGATCTGGCGCAACGGGCCGCCGACTGCTTCCAGCGCAACGTGCTGGATGGCGTGCGCCTGCTGATCACCGCCGGCCCGACCCAGGAAAACATCGACCCGGTGCGCTACATCACCAACCACAGCTCCGGAAAGATGGGCTTCGCCCTCGCCGAAGCGGCGGTGGAAGCCGGCGCCCAGGTGACGCTGGTCAGCGGTCCGGTGTTCCTGCCCACCCCGGACCGCGTGCAGCGCATCGACGTGGTCAGCGCCCGTGACATGCTGGCCGCCTGCGAAGCCAGCATGCCGGCCGATATCCTGATCGCCGCCGCCGCCGTGGCCGATTACCGCCCGGAAGTGGTGGCCGCGCACAAGCTCAAGAAAGACCCCAACAGCGGCGACGGCCTGTACCTGCAGATGGTGCGCAACCCGGACATCCTCGCCACCCTGGCCGGCCGCCCGGATCGCCCGTTCAGCGTCGGCTTCGCCGCCGAGACCGAGAACCTGCTCGAGTACGCCGCCGGCAAGCTCAAGGCCAAGAACCTCGACCTGATCGTCGCCAACGACGTCGCCAACCCCAGCATCGGCTTCAACAGCGAAGAGAACGCTATCACCGTTATCGACCGCCAACTGCGGCAGACCGCCTTCGCCCAGACCAGCAAGGGCAAGATCGCCCGCCAGCTGATCGCCTTCATCGCCGACCGCTACCAAACCCGCTGAGACCTTCATGCACGCCCTGCAAGCCAAGATCCTCGATCCCCGCCTGGGCAGCGACTTCCCGCTGCCCAGCTACGCCACCCCCGGCTCCGCCGGCCTCGACCTGCGCGCCATGCTCCAGGACGACCTCACCCTGGAGCCCGGCCAGACCGTGCTGATTCCCACCGGCCTGTCCATCCACATCGCCGATCCGGGCCTGGCCGCGCTGATCCTGCCGCGCTCGGGCCTGGGCCATAAGCACGGCATCGTGCTGGGGAACCTGGTCGGCCTGATCGACTCGGACTACCAGGGCGAGCTGATGGTCTCCTGCTGGAACCGTGGCAGCGACAGCTTCACCCTCAAGGTCGGCGAGCGCCTGGCCCAGCTGGTGCTGGTGCCGGTGGTCCAGGCCCATTTCGAGCTGGTCAACGAATTCAACAACAGTGAACGCGGCGCGGGTGGTTTCGGCCATTCCGGCAGCCATTGAAAGGAACTCGACATGCAAGCACCCAACCTTCCGGCCAGCATCTTCCGCGCCTATGACGTGCGCGGCATCGTCGGCCAGACCCTGAACGCCGAAACCGCCTACTGGCTGGGCCGCGCCGTCGGTTCGGAAAGCCTGGCCAAGGGCGAGCCGCGCGTGGCCGTGGCCCGCGACGGTCGCCTGTCCGGCCCCGAGCTGCTCGACGCGCTGATCCGCGGCCTGGTGGATTGCGGCTGCCAGGTCAGCAACCTGGGCATGGTGCCGACTCCGGTGCTGTATTTCGCGACCAACACCCTGCCCGGCCGCACCGGCATCATGATCACCGGCAGCCACAACCCGCCGGACTACAACGGTTTCAAGATCGTGGTGGCCGGCGACACCCTGGCCAACGAGCAGATCACCGCCCTCAAGACCCGTATCGACAGCGGTGACCTGGCCAGCGGCCAGGGCCGCGTGGAAGCGATCGACATCCTGCCGGCCTATGTGGACTACATCCGCAATGATGTGAAGCTGGCGCGCCCCATGAAGGTGGTGATCGACTGCGGCAATGGCATCGGCGGCGTGGTGGCGCAGGAATTGTTCGAAGCCATCGGCTGCACCGTCATCCCGCTGTTCTGCGAGGTGGACGGCACCTTCCCCAACCACCACCCGGACCCGAGCCATCGGGAAAACGTGGAAGACCTGATCGAGCGCGTACGCGCCGAACAGGCCGACCTGGGCCTGGCATTCGACGGCGACGCCGACCGCGTGGGGGTCATCACCGAGCGGGGCAACATGATCTTCGCCGACCGCCTGCTGATGCTGTTCGCCCGTGACGTGCTGTCGCGCAACCCTGGCGCGGAAGTCATCTACGACGTGAAGTGCACCCGCCATGTGGCCGCGCAGGTGCGCAGCCACGGCGGCCAGCCGCGCATGTGGAAGACCGGCCACTCGCTGATCAAGAAGAAGATGCGCGAAACCGGCGCCCTGCTGGGCGGCGAGATGAGCGGTCACATGTTCCTCAAGGAACGCTGGTTCGGCTTCGACGACGGCCTGTACAACGGTGCCCGTCTGGTGGAGATCCTCAGCCATCAGGCGCAGGCGGCCGATGAACTGTTCGCCGGCTTCCCGGGCGATCTGGCCACGCCGGAGATCAACGTTAAGGTCACCGACGAGAGCAAGTTCGGCATCATTTCCGCCCTGCAGGCCGAGTCCGACTGGGGCGCCGACGCCGATGTGGCCACCCTGGACGGCGTGCGTGTGGATTACCCGCGCGGCTGGGGCCTGGTGCGCGCTTCGAACACCACACCGGTGCTGGTGCTGCGCTTCGAGGCGGAGAACGCCGAGGAACTGGCGCGCATCCAGGCGGTGTTCCGCGAACGCCTGCAACGCGTCGCCCCCGACCTGACGCTGCCTTTCTGAGGCGGCGTCGCTGACTTTTCCCGACACCCTGGCGTCTAATTGCCGTTATTCGCCCCCTACCCTGATTGGTTCCATCGGAGTTCCGCATGCTCAGCCGTGATGATGCCGCCCAAGTCGCCAAGGTCCTGTCCGAGGCGCTGCCCTACATTCGCCGCTTCGTCGGCAAGACGCTGGTGATCAAGTACGGCGGCAACGCCATGGAAAGCGACGAGCTGAAGACCGGCTTCGCCCGCGACATCGTGCTGATGAAGGCGGTGGGCATCAATCCGGTGGTGGTGCACGGCGGCGGCCCGCAGATCGGTGACCTGCTCAAGCGCCTGTCCATCGAGAGCCACTTCATCGACGGCATGCGCGTCACCGACAGCGCCACCATGGACGTGGTGGAAATGGTGCTCGGCGGCCAGGTGAACAAGGACATCGTCAACCTGATCAACCGTCACGGCGGCCAGGCCCTCGGCCTGACCGGCAAGGACGCGAACCTGATTCGCGCCCGCAAGCTCAAGGTGACCCGCCAGACCCCGGAAATGACCCAGCCGGAAATCATCGACATCGGCCAGGTCGGCGAGGTGGAAAGCATCAACGCCGAACTGATCAACCGCCTGGTGAACGGCAACTTCATCCCGGTGATCGCGCCGATCGGCGTGGGCAAGGACGGCGAGTCCTACAACATCAACGCCGACCTGGTGGCCGGCAAGGTGGCCGAGGCGCTGAAGGCCGAGAAGCTGATGCTGCTGACCAACATCGCCGGCCTGATGGACAAGTCGGGCAAGGTGCTGACCGGCCTGTCCACCGAGCAGGTGGATGCCCTGATCGCCGACGGCACCATCTACGGCGGCATGCTGCCGAAGATCCGCTGCGCCCTGGAAGCCGTGCAGGGTGGCGTGCACAGCGCGCACATCGTGGATGGCCGCGTGCCCAACGCGGTGCTGCTGGAGATCTTCACCGACTCCGGCGTCGGTACGCTGATCACCAACAACCGTCCCGCCTGAGGCGGTCGGAATGCAAAAAGGGGAGCCCGAGGGCTCCCCTTTTTCATGTGGACCGTGGGAGCGAATTCATTCGCGAGCCTTTGGCTTCGGCCTGCGCCGAAACGCCTAGTAGGGTGGACAACGTTTTTCATTGTCCACCAACGCGCCGGCACGGCGCCGATCGCCCTACATTACGCGCCCAGGCTGCGGAACGATTCCACCAGTGCCGGCACGCCCGGGAACATGCCGATGGCGGCCATCACGCCGCAGAGTACGGCAAACATCACCAGCGGGATGATCCAGCGCTGCAGATGGCCCAGGCCCTGGCCGCGCTCCTTGTCGCCGATCAGCCCGAGGTTGTCGAGCAGCACGGTCAGCGACCAGCCGAACACCGGGTTCACCAGCGCCGAGGAGAAGATCACGATGGCCGCCGACTGCGAGGTCTTGCCCTCGCGGGTCATCTGCATGCCGGCTTCCAGCAGCGGCAGGAACACGCCGACCATCAGCGCCACGCTGAGCACCGGCGGCCAGATCGCCAGGTCCATCGGGTAGCCCCACAGCGCCGCCACCACGCACAGCAGGCCGGTGAGGATCGCCCCGGCCGGGATGGGCCGCTTGGCGATGGCCGCCGGCACCATGTAGGTGCCCCAGGACGAGGCCAGGTTGCCGCCGCCCAGCGCGGTGCCGACCGCCTGGCGCGCGGCGGCGACGCACATGGTGTCGTCGATGTTCATCAGCACCTTCTGCGCCTTGTGGGGGTAGTTGAGCTGCTGGAAGATGCGATGGCCGAGGAAGTCCGGCGACCACATGGCCACCGCCAGCACGGCGAACGGCGCCACGGCGACGAAATGCTCCAGCTGCGGCAGGCCGAGCTGCCAGCCGCTGTTCTCGCCCCACCAGTACATGGGGTTGAGGTTGGGAATGCCCGGTTCGGTATGGAATTCGAACGGCGCGCCCAGGGCGAAGGCGATCAGCGCCGCCATCGCGCAACCCAGCGGAATCGCCAGCCAGCGCGCGCGCAGGTGTTCGAGGTAGGCATACAGCACGATGGTGGCCAGCACCACCACGAAGGCCAGGTAGCCCATGTCGAAGCCATTGGCCCAGGCGAACAGCGACTTGATCTGCGAGGTCATGCCGATGAAGCCCAGGTAGAGCAGCAGGCCACCACACACGCCGTCGCTGGTCAGCCGCGCCAGCAGGCTGCCGCCGCGCAGCACGCCGAGCAGAAAGCCCAGCACGCCGACCATGATGCCCAGCGCCATGGGGTGGCCGCCGGAGGCGACGATCAGCGGGATCAGCGGAATCAGCGGCCCGTGGGTGCCGGCCAGGTTGGCGGTGGGAATCAGGAAGCCGGAGAACAGCACCACGAACAGCAGCGCGGCGATCAGCATCTCGTAGCGCACGTTCTCGATGACGAAGTCGTTGGACAGGCCCAGCGGCCCGGCGAAGGCGGCGACCACCGCGGCGACCATGACGATCTTGCCGATGGTGGCGGCCATCGCCGGCACCCAGTCCTCGTACTCGAAGCGGTAGTCGCGGAAGGGCAGGTTGGGCCGCCAGCGCCGCGGCGCCATGATGGTCAGCTCGTGCTCCAGGTAGTCCGCCCGCCGGGCGAACGCCGTGCTGGGCTTGTGGAGCGCCTGATAGCTCTGGGTCTTGTCGTTCATATCGGAGTCCGCGCGCATACAAAAAGCGCGCGCAAGATACAGGTCGTGGCGGCAATCCTCGCCCCGACCATTACCCTATTGTGAGCGGACGGCGTTTTTTGCTAGCGCCGCCACCCTAACCGCGTTGCGCGCCCCTGTAGCGGGGAGTGAGGGCTCTTGCGCTTGGAAGCGCACGGCGCCGGGACGCGCGCCCCGGCACCGGCATTTCGGACGAGCGGGCGCGTGTCCGGATGACAGGCGGCCTGCTCAGACGCCGTATTGCGCGCGGTAGGCTTCCACCGCCGGCAGGTACTGTTTGAGCTGGGCGTCGCCGGCCAGGTATTCGAGCACCTGCTCCAGCGAAACGATGCTGACCACCGGCATGCCGAAGTCGCGTTCGACTTCCTGGATCGCCGACAGCTCGCCCTGGCCGCGCTCCTGGCGGTTGAGGGCGATCAGCACGCCGGCCGGCGTAGCGCCCTGGGCCTTGATGATCTGCATGACCTCGCGAATGGCGGTGCCGGCGGTGATCACGTCGTCGATGATCAGTACGCGGCCCTGCAGCGGCGCACCCACCAGGGTGCCGCCTTCGCCATGGTCCTTGGCTTCCTTGCGGTTGAAGCACCAGGGCAGGTCACGGTCGTGTTGCTCGGCCAGCGCCACGGCGGTGGCCGCCGCCAGGGGAATGCCCTTGTAGGCCGGCCCGAACAGCACGTCGAAGGCCAGGCCGCTGTCGACCACGGCCTCGGCGTAGAACCGCCCCAGCTGGGCCAGCGCGGCGCCGCTGTTGAACAGCCCGGCATTGAAGAAGTAGGGGCTGGTGCGCCCGGACTTGAGGGTGAACTCGCCGAAACGCAGAACACCGCGCTCGATGGCAAAACGAATGAAGTCGCGCTGATACGCCTGCATGAGGAAATCCGAAGTTGGCCGGTTGCAAACGCGCGGCATGATACACCCGCGCCGCGCCCGCCGCATTTGCAGGCGCCGGCTGCGCTCCGGCGTCAGGCAGTGATAAGATTCGCGGCATCTTGCCGACCGGCTCACGAAGCCGGTTTTCTGTGAACACCTGAACCGCTTATCCAGCGGTTCCCCGGGGCCGGAATCCGTTTCCGCTCGCCCCCGCCCTACCTATTGGGATACCTATGCGGATCATCAACCTGAACGTGAATGGCATTCAGGCAGCCGCCGAACGTGGCCTGCTCAGCTGGCTGCAGGCCCAGAATGCAGACGTGATCTGCCTGCAGGACACGCGCGCCTCCGCCTACGAGCTCGAAGACCCGGCCTTCCAGCTGGATGGCTACTACCTGTACGCCGCCGAAGCGGAAGTGCCCAGCCAGGGTGGCGTGGCGATCTATTCGCGCCTGCAGCCCAAGGCGGTGATCAGCGGCCTGGGCTTCGAGCTGTGCGACCGCTACGGACGCTACCTGCAGGCGGACTTCGACAAGCTGAGCATCGCCAGCCTGCTGCTGCCCAGCGGGCATGGCGGCGACGAGCAGCTGAACCAGAAGTTCAAGTTCATGGAAGACTTCGCCCATTACCTCGACAAGCAGCGCCGCAAGCGCCGCGAGTACCTGTATTGCGGCTCGCTGTTCCTGGCGCACCAGAAGCTGGACGTGAAGAACTGGCGCGACTGCCAGCAGCTGCCCGGTTTCCTGCCGCCCGAGCGCGCCTGGATGGACCAGGTGCTGGGCACCATGGGCTATGTGGACGCACTGCGCGAGGTCAGCCGCGAGGGCGATCTGTACAGCTGGTGGCCGGACAGCGAGCAGGCCGAGACGCTCAACCTTGGTTGGCGCCTGGACTACCAGCTGCTGACTCCCGGCATGCGCCGCTTCGTGCGCGCGGCCAAGCTGCCTCGCCAGCCGCGCTTTTCCCAGCACGCACCGCTGACCGTCGATTACGACTGGCTGCTGAGCGTCTGAGCCTCAGCCCACCTGAAACGCCGCCTGTTCATGCGGCGTTTTTTCTGGATTTCATCTATTCCGAAACTGCGTTTCGCCTGGCGGACGCCATTCAAGCTGAACATTGCTCGGCCGATATCGCCCACAAATGCGGCGAAAAGCTGGCGCCAAGAATAATTCTCCAGCTCTGCCCTTCCGCCGATACCCGGAACTCTGGAGATTTGAATGTTGAACTGGTTTGGAAACCTGAGCGTGAGTCGCAAGCTGGGACTGGGCTTTGGCCTCGTGCTGATATTCACCCTGGCCCTGGCGCTGATCGGCTGGAACAGCCTGAGCAATATGATTCAGCGCAGCGACCGCATGGTGCTGGTTACCGACATCGGCGCCGCCACCAACCGGGTGCAGATCAGCCGCCTGGAGTACATGCTCACCGACGGCGACGAGCAGGCGGCACGCACCGCGCAGGCCGACCTGAAGGCGCTGCGCGACCTTCACGAACGCTTCCTGAAAATCGCTGTTTCCCCTTCTGACATCCGGCTGCTCAAGGACATGACCAACGGGATCACCGGCTATCAGCAGGCTCTGGAACAGATGCTGGCCGCCGTCGCCAGCACCCAGTCCGCACGGCGGGACATGATTGCCCAAGGCAACCTGGTGGTTGGTCGCATCAATGCGGTGCGTGCCCGCATCGATGAGCAGGAGTCCGCTGATCAGCGCGCCCGCCTGTTCCAGGCATTCACGGGTTTCAACGATCAGATGCTGGTGACCCGCTACGAGGTGCGTGGTTTCATGATGACCGGTTCGGCCGATCGCGAGCGCACCCTGGACAACCAGATGAAGACCACGTTGGCCTCCCTGGAACAGATCGAGCCGTTATTCGTGCGCCTATTCCCCACCGACCTGCAGCAACTCAAGAGCGCACTGCAGGGTTACTTCGCCTCGCTGGACGACTACAAGCGTAGCCTGCGCGCCATGAAGGAGATCGGCCCGCGCATGACTGAGCATGCCAACGGACTGTTGCACCTGACCGAGCAGTTGCAACAGAACCAGATGGTCCATCGTGACAACGACAGCAATCAGGCACGCCTGCTGCAAATCAGCGGCGCGCTGGGTGCGCTGCTGCTCAGCCTGCTTGCGGCCGTGGTGATCACCCGCCAGATCACCCAGCCCCTGCAGGAGACCCTGGAGATCGCCCGCCGCATCGCCGACGGCGATCTGACCAGCGATGCCCGCATTACCCGCCGTGACGAGCTAGGTGTCCTGCAGCAGGGTATCCAGGACATGGCCGGCACGCTGCGCGAGCTGATCGGTCGTATTCGCGACAGCGCCACGCAGATTGCCAGCTCCGCCGAGGAATTGTCGGTGGTAACCGAGCAGACCAGCACCGGCGTCGGCAAACAGAAGACCGAGACCGATCAGGTGGCCACCGCGATGCACGAGATGTCCGCCACCGTGCAGGACGTGGCGCGCAACGCCGAACTGGCGGCCAGGGCAGCCAACGAAGCGGACAACCAGGCCCGCGAAGGCGACCGGGTGGTCAACGAGGTCGTCGCGCAGATCGAGCGCCTGGCCGGCGAGGTCAATCGTTCGACCGAGGCCATGGCCCAGCTGGAGCATGAAAGCAACAAGATCGGCAGCGTCATGGACGTGATCAAGGCGGTCGCCGAACAGACCAACCTGCTGGCACTCAACGCCGCCATCGAGGCCGCGCGGGCTGGTGAAGCCGGACGCGGCTTCGCCGTGGTCGCCGACGAGGTGCGCACCCTGGCGCAGCGCACCCAGCAGTCCACCGAGGAGATCGAGGAGCTGGTCGCCGGCCTGCAGAACGGTACGCAGCGGGTCGCCAGCAGCCTGCACAGCAGCCACAGCCTGGCCGGCAGCAGCGTGGAGCTGACCCGCAAGGCCGGTGCCGCGCTGGGCAGCATCAACAAGGGTGTCTCCAATATCCAGTCGATGAACCAGCAGATTGCCGCCGCCGCGGAGCAGCAGAGCGTGGTGGCCGAGCAGATCAGCCGCAGCGTGATCAGCGTGCGCGACGTGACCGAGCAGACCACCGTCGCCTCGCAGGAAATCGCCAAGTCGAGTACCGAGCTGGCGCGCCTGGGCAACCAGCTGACCGCGATGGTCAGCCGCTTCCGCATCTGATCGCACGCCGACACTCTGGAAAAACGCCGCGCCCCTCGGAGCGCGGCGTTTTTCATTCACAGCCTGCTCACAGGTCCTCGGTCAGCAGGGCCTCGGGCGCATAGCGGCGGACCGATTCGCAGCCCTGTTCGGCGCTGGCCAGGCTGGCGTACATCTGGCTCTGGCCGACCACCTGGCCGTTGCTGGCCTTGAGCACGAAGTAGTGCTTGCCGTTGCTGCTCTCCTTCACTTCGAACGCGCCGTCGCGCTTGGCGTTGCGGCGCACGGAATCGATGCCGTTGAGCGCCGAGTCGCGTGCCTTGTACTGTTCGCTGGAGAGGATGACCTGGCCGTTGCTGGCCAGCAGATTGAAGTGGAACTGGCCATTGCTGACCTTCTTCAGATGGAACTTGCCGGGCGGCATGGCGACACCTCCTGTGCTGTGTGCCTGCCAACAAGCGTAGGCCGCTTCGCGCACGGCTGCGTTTCGTCGGTAGCAGCCGGCCACGGTGGCCCTAACGTTGCGCGGTGGGGGCGCAGCACCGTAGGGTGGACAACGTTTTCCTTGTCCGCCATCGCGCCGGCACGGCGCGCTGCTGGATCGATGAAGCGCGATCCACCCTACGGCAGGCCCGGCGTTCAGGTCCGGGTCAGGGTCTGCACGCCGGTCGGAGTGCCGAGCAGCAGCAGGTCGGCCGGGCGCGCGGCGAACAGGCCGTTGGTGACCACGCCGACGATGGCATTGATGTCGGCTTCCAGCTTCACCGCATCAAGAATGTGCAGGTTGTGCACATCGAGAATCACGTTGCCGTTGTCGGTCAATACACCCTCGCGGTACACCGGGTCGCCGCCCAGCTTGACCAGCTGACGCGCCACATGGCTGCGCGCCATGGGAATCACCTCCACCGGCAGCGGGAAGTTGCCCAGCACCGGCACCCGCTTGCTGGCGTCGGCGATGCAGATGAAGGTGCGCGCCACGGCGGCGACGATCTTCTCGCGGGTCAGCGCCGCGCCGCCGCCCTTGATCAGCTCCAGGCGGTCGTTGGCCTCGTCGGCGCCATCGACGTAGAACTCCAGCTCGGCCACCGAATTGAGGTCGTACACCGGAATGCCATGATTCTTCAGGCGCTGGGCGGTGGCTTCCGAGCTGGCCACCGCGCCGTCGAAGTCCATCTTGTGGCGCGCCAGGGCGTCGATGAAGAAGTTGGCGGTGGAGCCGGTGCCCACGCCGATCACGCTGTTGCGTTCGAGGCGGGGAAGAATGTGATCGACAGCGGCCTGGGCCACGGCCTGCTTGAGCTGATCCTGGGTCATCGCGAGGTGCCTGGGGGAGAGACGGGAGGGCGCGGATTATACCCCCAAGTCCACGGCGGGCGAGGAGCCGGCCGGCGCGGACGGTGCGTCCGACGAAGCGGAGGAGTAGACTTCCCGGCTCCCGCAACCGCCGCTCAAGACCGCCACGATGCTCGAACAGTACGTCAAGAAGATCCTCACCTCGCGCGTCTACGACGTCGCCGAGGAAACCCCTCTGCAACCCGCTCGCCAGCTGTCGGAACGCCTGGGCAACCAGATTCTGCTCAAGCGCGAAGACCTGCAGCCGGTGTACTCGTTCAAGATTCGTGGCGCCTACAACCGCATTGCGCAGCTCACCGAGGAAGAACGGGCGCGCGGCGTGGTCACCGCCTCGGCCGGCAACCATGCCCAGGGCGTGGCGCTGGCGGCGCGCCACCTGGGCATCAAGGCGACCATCGTCATGCCGCGCACCACGCCGGAGCTCAAGGTGCAGGGCGTGCGTGCGCGGGGCGGCAAGGTGGTGCTGCACGGCGACGCCTTCCCCGAGGCGCTGGCCCACTCGCTCAAGCTGGTGGAGGAAAAGGGCCTGGTCTACATCCACCCCTACGACGATCCAGAGGTGATCGCCGGCCAGGGCACCGTGGCCATGGAGATCCTGCGCCAGCAGCAGAACCAGCTGGACGCCATCTTCGTGCCGGTGGGCGGCGGCGGGCTGATCGCCGGCATCGCGGCCTATGTGAAGTACCTGCGCCCCGAGACCAAGGTGATCGGCGTAGAGCCGGAGGACTCCAACTGCCTGCAACAGGCGATGGCGGCCGGCGAACGGGTGGTGCTGCCGCAGGTGGGCCTGTTCGCCGACGGCGTGGCGGTGTCGCAGATCGGCGATTACTGCTTCGCGGTGTGCCGGCACTTCGTCGACGAAGTGATCACCGTCAGCACCGATGAGCTGTGCGCGGCGATCAAGGACATCTACGACGACACCCGCTCGATCACCGAACCGGCCGGCGCGCTGGGCGTGGCGGGCATCAAGAAGTACGTGGCCCGCGAAGGCGTGGCCGGGCAGGTGCTGGTGGCGGTCGATTCGGGCGCCAACATCAACTTCGACCGCCTGCGCCATGTGGCCGAACGGGCCGAGCTGGGCGAGAAGCGCGAGGCGATCATCGCGGTGACCATTCCCGAGCAGCCAGGCAGCTTCAAGCAGTTCTGCCAGGCGATCGGCAAGCGGCAGATCACCGAGTTCAACTACCGCTACAACAGTTCCAGCGAGGCGCACATCTTCGTCGGCGTGCAGACCCACCCCGAGCACGACCCGCGCGAGGCGCTGGTGGACGGCCTGCGCGAGAAAGGTTTCCCGGTGCTGGACCTGACCGACGACGAACTGGCCAAGCTGCACGTGCGGCACATGGTCGGCGGGCGCGCCAACGGCGTGCGCGGCGAGCGGGTGCTGCGCTTCGAATTCCCCGAGCGCCCGGGCGCGCTGTTCAACTTCCTCAACAAGCTGGGCGGGCGCTGGAACATCAGCATGTTCCACTACCGCAACCACGGCGCCGCCGACGGCCGCGTGCTGGCCGGGCTGCAGGTGCCGGAAGAGGAGCTGCACCTGTTGCCGGCGGCGTTGGATGCCATCGGCTACCCCTACTGGGACGAAAGCGACAACCCGGCCTACCAGCTGTTCCTCGGCTGAGGCCGCCGGCATGGCCGGCTGCGTGCCGGCCTGCACTGCCCTTGCCGCGCCAAGGGTGAATTGCGGCGCGCCACACAGTAGACTGTGCCGCTTCCCTTCCTGCACACGAGCCGGGTCGATGTCGTCTGTCTTTCCCGAAGATTCCGTGGGTCTGGTCGAGCCCCGTATTGCACATTTCGCCGAGCCGCTGGCCCTGGCCTGTGGACGCGAACTGGCCGACTACCAGCTGATCTACGAAACCTATGGCACGCTCAACGCCGCGCACAGCAATGCGGTGCTGATCTGCCACGCCCTGTCCGGCCATCACCATGCCGCCGGCTACCACAGCCCCGAAGACCGCAAGCCAGGCTGGTGGGACAGCTGCATCGGGCCGGGCAAGCCCATCGACACCAACCGCTTCTTCGTGGTGGCGCTCAACAACCTGGGCGGCTGCAACGGCTCCACCGGCCCGGCCAGCCTCAATCCGGCTACCGGCAAGCCCTACGGCGCCGATTTCCCGGTGGTCACCGTAGAGGACTGGGTGAACAGCCAGGCACGCCTGGCCGATCGGCTCGGCATCGAACAGTGGGCGGCGGTGGTCGGCGGCAGCCTCGGCGGCATGCAGGCGCTGCAATGGACCATGAGCTATCCCGAGCGCGTGCGCCACTGCCTGTGCATCGCTTCGGCGCCGCGCCTGTCGGCCGAGAACATCGCCTTCAACGAGGTGGCGCGTCAGTCGATCCTCACCGACCCGGATTTCCACGGCGGCCACTTCTACGAGCACGACGTGCTGCCCCGCCGCGGCCTGCGCCTGGCGCGCATGGTCGGCCACATCACCTACCTGTCCGATGACGCGATGGGTGCCAAGTTCGGCCGCGAGCTGAAGACCGATCGCCTCAACTACGACTTCCACAGTGTGGAATTCCAAGTGGAAAGCTACCTGCGCTATCAGGGCGACGAGTTCTCCACCCGCTTCGACGCCAACACCTACCTGCTGATGACCAAGGCGCTGGACTACTTCGACCCGGCGGCCGCGCATGGCGGCGACCTGGCCAGGGCGCTGGCGGTGGCCAAGGCGGACTTCTGCCTGATGTCCTTCACCACCGACTGGCGCTTCTCCCCGGCCCGTTCGCGGGAGCTGGTGGACGCCCTGCTGGCGGCGCGCAAGAACGTCAGCTACGTGGAGATCGACGCGCCCCAGGGCCACGACTCCTTCCTGTTGCCGGTGCCGCGCTATCAGCAGGTGTTCAGCAGCTACATGAACCGCATTGCCATCTGAGGAAGTCCCCATGCGCGCCGATCTGGACATCATCCAGGAGTGGATTCCCGCCGGCAGCCGGGTGCTCGACCTCGGCTGCGGCACCGGAGAACTGCTGGCCTGGCTGCGTGACCACAAGCAGGTCACCGGCTACGGCCTGGAGATCGACCCGGACAACATCGCCCGCTGCGTCGAGCGTGGCGTCAATGTCATCGAACAGGACCTGGACAAGGGCCTGGGCAACTTCGCCACAGGCAGCTTCGATGTGGTGGTGATGACCCAGGCGCTGCAGGCCGTGCACTACCCGGACCGCATCCTCGACGAGATGCTGCGGGTGGGGAAGACCTGCATCGTCACCTTCCCCAACTTCGGCCACTGGCGCTGCCGCTGGTACCTCACCACCAAGGGCCGCATGCCGGTGTCCGAGTTCCTGCCGTACACCTGGTACAACACACCGAATATCCACTTCTGCACCTTCGAGGATTTCGAGCAGCTGTGCCGCGAGCGCCAGGCGCGGGTGCTCGAGCGCCTGGCTGTGGATCGCCAGCACCGCCACGATTGGGGCAGCCGCCTGTGGCCTAATCTGTTGGGTGAGATCGGCATCTACCGGCTCAGCAGCCCCGGCCTGCAGGATCACCCGGTCGCCCCCTGACCCCACGTTTCCGAGGAGACCTCACCATGCGCCGTCTATTCCTGTTGTTCTTCAGCCTCTGCCTGGCGCTGCCGGCCCTGGCCGAACGCAAGTACAGCTTCGATGACCTGGACGTACATTACAGCGCGTTCAACTCCAGCTTCCTGCAGCCGGAAATCGCCGCCGCCGCCGGGCTGACCCGTGCCGGCAACCAGGGCGTGCTGAACATCGCCGTGCTCAAGGCCGGCAAGCCGATCACCGCCACCGTCAGCGGTCAGGTGCGCAACCTGATGGGCCAGATCACCAACCTCAGTTTCCGTCAGGTGCGCGAGGGCGAGGCGGTCTACTACCTGGCGCAATTCCCCATCGGCGAGGAAACCCTCAGCTTCACGGTCAACGTGCAGAGCGCCGGCGGGCCGCGCAACAGTTTCTCCTTCAACCAGGAATTCTTCCCCGATCGATGAGCCTCTTCAGCGAACTGGTGCTGGCCAGCCACAACGCCGGCAAACTCAAGGAACTGCAAGCCATGCTGGGCGCGCAGGTGCGGGTACGCTCGATCGGTGAGTTCTCCACGGTCGAGCCGGAGGAAACCGGCCTGTCGTTCGTCGAGAACGCCATCCTCAAGGCGCGCCATGCGGCGCGCATCAGCGGCCTGCCGGCGCTGGCCGACGACTCCGGCCTGGCGGTGGACGCCCTGGGCGGCGCGCCCGGCATCTACTCGGCGCGCTACGCCGGCGGCGCGGGCGACGCGGCCAACAACGCCAAGCTGCTCGAGGTCCTGCGCGACGTGCCGGACGAGCAGCGCACCGCCCAGTTCGTCTGTGCCCTGGCGCTGGTGCGGCATGCCGACGATCCGTTGCCAATCCTCTGCGAAGGTCTGTGGCACGGCAGCATCCTGCACGCGGCCCGTGGCGAGCACGGCTTCGGCTACGACCCGCTGTTCTGGGTGCCGGAGCGCGAATGCTCCAGCGCCGAGCTGCCGCCCGCGGAAAAGAACCAGCTCAGCCACCGGGCCCGCGCCATGGCGCAGCTGCGCGCGCGCCTGGGCCTATGAGCGGCGCTGCGGACCACGCCAGCGGTTTCCGGCTGCCGCCGCTGGCGGCCTATGTGCACATCCCCTGGTGCGTGCGCAAATGCCCCTACTGCGACTTCAACTCCCACGCCGCCGGTCCGCAACTGCCGGAGCGTGAATACGTGGACGCCGTGCTGGCCGAGCTTGGCCAGCGCCTGGACCAGGTCCATGGCCGCAAGCTGGTCTCGGTGTTCTTCGGCGGCGGCACGCCCAGCCTGTTCTCACCCCAGGCGCTGGAACGCATCCTCGCCGGCCTGGAACGGCGCGTGGGCTTCACGCCAGACATCGAGATCACCCTGGAAGCCAACCCGGGTACCTTCGAGCAGGAAAAATTCCGCGACTACCGCAGCCTGGGCATCAACCGGCTGTCCATCGGCGTGCAGAGCTTCCAGGCCGACAAGCTCAAGGCGCTGGGACGCATCCATGATGGCGACGAAGCCATTCGCGCCGCCGACATGGCGCGGGCGGCCGGCTTCGACAACTTCAACCTCGACCTCATGCACGGCCTGCCGGAGCAGAGCCTCGACGATGCCCTGCAAGACCTGCGCACCGCCATCGCCCAGCAGCCGACGCACCTTTCCTGGTACCAACTGACCCTGGAGCCGAACACGGTGTTCTGGAGCCAGCCGCCACAGCTGCCCGAGGACGACATCCTCTGGGACATCCAGGAGGCCGGCCAGGCACTGCTCGTCGAGCATGGCTATGCCCAGTACGAGACGTCCGCCTATGCGCAGCCCGGCCGTCAGGCACGCCACAATCTCAACTACTGGACCTTCGGCGACTTCCTCGGCCTGGGCGCCGGTGCCCACGGCAAGCTCAGCGGGACCGACGAGGTCATCCACCGCACCTGGAACACCCGCCTGCCCAAGGACTATCTGGACCCGGACAAGGCCTTCGAGGCCGGTCGCCGCGTCCTGGCGCCGGACGAACTGCCGTTCGAGTTCCTGATGAACGCCCTGCGCCTGACCCAGGGCGTGCCAGCGACGCTGTTCACCGAACGCACCGGCCTCGACCTCCGGGAGCTGAACGAAGCCCGCCGCGAAGCCGAGCGCCGCGGCCTGCTCAGCCCCGACGCCCAGCGCCTGGTGGCCACGGCACAGGGCCAACTGTTCCTCAACGACCTGCTTCAGCTGTTCCTGCCGTAGCAGCCACTTCGCTAGCGCACCAAACCTGTAGGAGCGACATCAGTCGCGAGCTTTGGGATGCGCGCGCGAAAAAGCATCGCGGCTGAAGCCGCGCCTAGAAAAGCGGGGCTCGAGACCGCTTGGCTTTCGGAGTGCGTTCCAGAGCGGTTATAAAGGCGCCTTCGTCATTCACGGAGCGGTAACCGATGGACATGTTTCTGGACCTGATCATCAGCCTGTCGCGCTGGTGTCGCGGCCACTTGAGCGAGATCGCCCTGGCCCTGCTGGCCACGTTGCTGGTGCTGTTCGGCCCGCACCTCAACGCCTGGCTGCAGCGCACCATCGGCGGGCTCAACTTCGTATTGCGCACACTGCTGTTCGTGGTGTTCTGCGCCTTGGTCTACGGTTTCGGCCTGGTCTTCACCAGCCCCTGGCTGGCCCAGGGCCTGGCCTACTTCAACAACTACACGCTGGCGCCGGTGGTGCTGGTGGCCTTCCTGCTGCTGGGCGTGGCGGCGGACCGGCGCTGAAACGAAAACGGCGCACCGAAGTGCGCCGTTCCTTTTGCCCGCCGGGGGTCAGTTACCCAGGCGCAGGGCCTGAGCCGAGAAGTCGCGCGGCGTCAGGCGCACGCCGAAATCGTAGGGCGGCTCGTTGTTGTCCAGCCCGTCGACGAAGTAGCGGCCACCCTTGAAGTCGTACACGGTCTCCAGTGTGCTCAGGAACACCGGGACTTCGTAATAGTTGATCGGATGGGCTTCCTGCAGGCCGATCAGCTCGCCGGACTCGTCGTACAGGTCCACCGCCAGGATCTGCCAGCTGTCCTCGTCGATGTAGAAGCGCCGCTTGGCATAGGGGTGCTTGAAGCCGATACGCAGGTCGGCCTCGACCACCCAGACACGGTGCAGCTCATAGCGCAGCAGCGCGGAGTTGACCGTCTTGGCGCCGAGGATCTCATCGTAGGGAATGCGCTGCTGGTGCACCTTGTAGCTGTTGTACGGCACGATCATCTCGCGCTTGCCCAGCAGCTTCCACTCGTAGCGGTCCGGCGCGCCGTTGTAGGCGTCCACCATGTCGGCGGTGGCCATGCCGTTGGTGTCCGGCTGCAGCGAGTCGTAGGCCAGCGACGGCAGGCGGCGCACGCGGCGCTCGCCGCGGTTGAAGCGCCAGGCCTTGCGGAGCGCCAGCACCTGGTCGAGGGTTTCCTGCACCACCAGCGCCGAGCCGGCCAGCTTGGCCGGCGCGGTGATCTTGTACTTGTAGTGGAACAGGGTGTTGTCCAGCTCGCCGGGGGTCATGCCTTCGCGGTTGTAGACGAAGTAGATTTCCCGGTCGAGCTTGAGCAGGTTGTAGCTGCCGTTGCTCAACACCGCCGCCTGGTTGGTCAGCATGCGCAGCTGCTCGCCCCGGTAGCGGGTGATGTGGTTCCAGATGGCCTCAAGGCCATTCTGCGGCAGCGGGAAGGGCACGCCGGCGGCGGCGCCCTGGATGCCGTTACCGCCGGAGATCAGCTGCGCCTGGGTGGCGTTCTGGCGGGTGGCGGAGTACAGGCGCTCCGGCAGCGCGGCGCTCCGGCGGGTCGGGTAGACGCGCACGGCGTAGTCCGGGTAGAGGGTCAGCAAACGCTGCATCCCTTCCGGCAACCGGTCGCGGTGGTTGTTGAGGGTGTGCTTGTCGATGATCAGCAGCGGCTGGTCGCCCGCGTAGGGATCCGGATGGTGGCTGCCCGGCTGGTAGCCCGCCGGCGGCTGGGTGATGCCGCCAGTCCAGGCCGGAATGGTGCCTTCGGGGTTGCCGGCGCGTTCGGCACCCAGCGGTGTCAACTCCCGACCCAGACGCTCGGCCTGGGCCGGCGACACGGCGGCTTGCGCCTGCAGCACGCAGCCGGCCAGTAACAGCATGGCAATAGGTTTCAACACAGTTCGCTCCCTGGCACATGGCGTGCCGTCCTGCGGGACGGCCAGGCGTGCCGTCGTCCATTGTTTGTCTGTGAGGAAAAATCAGCGCGCCGGTGCTTCCGGCGTTGTTGTTGTTTTCCGTCCTGCTGGAGGCCGTCTCAGGCGGTTCGCTGGAACTTCAGGTCCCAGACGCCATGGCCGAGGCGTTCGCCGCGCCGTTCGAACTTGGTCACCGGGCGCTCCTCCGGGCGTGGCACATAGCCAGCGTCGCCGGCGAGGTTGGCATATCCGGGGGCGGCGCTCAAGATATCGAGCATGTGTTCCGCATAGGGTTGCCAATCAGTCGCCATATGCAGCACACCGCCGACCTTGAGCTTCTGGCGAACCAGTTCGGCGAAGGCCGGCTGCACGATGCGCCGCTTGTTGTGTCGCGCCTTGTGCCAGGGATCGGGGAAGAACAGCAGCACGCGGTCCAGGCTGGCGTCGGGAATGCAGGTGCGCAGCACTTCCAGCGCGTCGCAGCTGTACACGCGCACGTTGGTGAGGTTCTGCAGCAGCAGGCCGTTGAGCAGCGCGCCGACGCCGGGCCTGTGCACCTCGACGCCGATGAAGTCCTGCTCGGGGGCGGCGGCGGCCATCTCCAGCGTGGCCTGGCCCATGCCGAAACCGATCTCGAAGGTACGCGGCGCCTGGCGGCCGAACAACTGGTTGAGATCGAGCAGGCCGCCCTCGAGTTCCAGGCCGAATTTCGGCCAGCCCAGTTCCAGGCCGCGCTGCTGGCCGGTGGTCATGCGTCCGGCGCGCATCACGAAGCTCTTGATGGTGCGGCGGTGCTCGGGCGGGAGATCGGCGGTGTCAGTCATGGTGTTTCCGGCAGAGAAAAAAAGCGGGCCCGGGGCTCATCCCCGGGCGGGACGGATCAGCGAACCAGGCCTTCCAGGGGTGAGGAGGCGCTGGCGTAGAGTTTCTTCGGCATACGCCCGGCCAGGTAGGCGAGACGGCCGGCTTCCACGGCGTGCTTCATGGCCTGGGCCATCAGCACCGGGTGCTGGGCGTGGGCGATGGCGCTGTTGAGCAGCACGGCGGCGCAACCGAGTTCCATGGCGATGGTGGCGTCCGAGGCGGTGCCGACACCGGCGTCCACCAGCACGGGAACCGGCGACTCCTCCAGGATGATGCGCAGGTTGTACGGGTTGCAGATACCCAGGCCACTGCCGATCAGGCCGGCCAGCGGCATCACCGCGATGCAGCCGATCTCGGCCAGCCGACGGGCGACGATGGGGTCGTCGCTGGTGTAGACCATCACATCGAAGCCTTCCTTGACCAGCGTTTCGGCGGCGGCCAGGGTTTCAACCACGTTGGGGAACAGGGTCTTCTGGTCGGCCAGCACTTCCAGCTTCACCAGGTTGTGGCCATCTAGCAGCTCGCGGGCCAGGCGGCAGGTGCGTACTGCTTCCTCGGCGGTGTAGCAGCCGGCAGTGTTGGGCAGGATGGTGTAGCGCTCGGGGCTGATCACATCCAGCAGGTTGGGTTCGCCGGGGTTCTGGCCGATGTTGGTGCGGCGCACCGCGACGGTGACTATCTCCGCGCCGGAGGCCTCGATGGCCTGGCGGGTTTCTTCCAGATCCTTGTACTTGCCGGTGCCCACCAGCAGGCGCGACTGGTAGGTGCGCCCGGCAAGGGTGAAGGGTTGGTCATGCGCGGCGAGGGTCATCGCGGGTTCCTCCAGGGGGACAGACGCCCGCGTCGTGCGCGGACGGTGATGGGACGAGCGGCCTGGCGACGCGATCGCTAGCCGCCGCCAATGGCGTGGACGATTTCCAGGCGGTCGCCCTCCCGCAGGCGGGTGTCGGCGTGCAGGCTGCGCGGGACGATGTCGAGATTGAGTTCGACGGCCACGCGGCGCTCGGTCAGGCCGAGCTCGGCCAGCAGGTCGGCGATGCTCAGGCCGTCGCGCGTATCGCGGGCTTCACCATTGAGATGGATGCGCATGGTCGTGTGCTGTCAGCGGGCAAGGGCCGGGCATTCTAGCCCGATCCCCGGCAGCGACCAAGCCGCCATCAGGCAGTGCGTCGCCAGGCGAGCAGACCCAGGCAAGCCCAGCCGATCAGGAACAGCACGCCGCCCAGCGGGGTGACCAGGCCCAGTTTCAGCCCGGCCAGGGTCATCAGGTACAGGCTGCCGGAAAAGAGCACAATACCCAGACTGAAGCACAGGCCGGTGGCGGCCAGCAGACGGCTGGTGCCGCGCGCGGCCAGCAACACCACGGCCAGCAACGCCAGGGCGTGGATCTGCTGGTAATGCACACCGGTCTGGAACACCTCCAGGTGGGCGGCGGTCAGACGCCCGCGCAGACCATGAGCGGCAAAGGCGCCCAGCGCCACGCCGGTGAAGCCGAAGAACGCCGCCAGGAACAGGTAGACGCGACCCATGAGCCAAACTCCTTGCCAGTCAGAGAATCAAAGGCGCCTATGATGCCTCGCCGACCCTCCAATTTCCCGCGTCTCGGGCGCGCTGGCGCAGTGCGGCGCTGGCTGCGGCGCCTGTTCCTGCTGGCGCTCGGCCTGCTGGGGCTGAGCGTGGCGCTGGTGCTGGTGTTTCGCTGGGTGCCGCCGCCGGGCACGGCACTGATGGTGGAACGCAAGATCGAGGCCTGGCGCGCGGGCGACACGCTGGACCTGCAACGCCAGTGGCAACCCTGGGAGCGCCTGCCGAACAACCTGAAGATGGCGGTGATCGCCGCCGAGGACCAGCGCTTCGCCGAGCACTGGGGTTTCGACCTGCCGGCGATTCGCGACGCCCTGCAACACAACCGGCGCGGCGGCAGCCTGCGTGGCGCCAGCACCCTCAGCCAGCAGGTGGCCAAGAACCTGTTCCTGTGGTCGGGGCGCAGCTGGGTGCGCAAGGGCCTGGAGGTGTGGTTCACCCTGCTGGTGGAAACGCTCTGGCCCAAGCAGCGCATCCTCGAGGTGTACCTGAACAGCGTGGAATGGGGGAACGGTGTGTTCGGTGCCGAGGCGGCTGCCCGGCACCATTTCCGGGTGTCGGCCGCCCGGCTCAGCGATCGCCAGGCCAGCCTGCTGGCGGCCACCCTGCCCAACCCGCGGCGCTGGAGCGCCGGCCGACCCAGCGCCTACATCGACCGGCGGGCCTTCTGGATTCGCCAGCAGATGCGCCAGCTGGGCGGTGCGGATTACCTGCTGCGCCTGTGAGCGGCGCGCAGGGTATTACTGACAAACGGCGCGGTACAGCGCGTCGTCGCGCTCCAGCTGCCGCAGCGCGCCCGCGCCCTGGCCGGTGATCGGCACCAGTTCGGCGGTATCGCAGTTGAGCAGGTGGGACTGGTGGTCCAGACGGTCCACATATTCCTTCTCGAAGCGGTAGAGGATGAACTGCCGAATGCGCTGTCCGTCCTGCTCGAGCTGCTGGATGTTGGTGGTGTCGACCACGGTCAGCCCGACGGTCAGTGGCACCAGGTAGGTCCAGGGGCGCAGGATCTGCTGTTCTTCCTCCTGCGCGACCACCACTGAGCCTGCGGGCAACTGGCTCTCCTTGTGCGCGGCCCAGTCGTATTCGTAGTTGATCTGGTAGGCCAGCATCCCAAAACCGGCCAGGGCCGGTACAAACCAGGCGGGCAGTCTGTTACGGCTCAGCCTGCGCAACAGGTAGGCGATGCCACCCGCGCCAAGGCCAGCCACTCCCAATGCAACCAAATGCCAAATCATAGGAATCCCCGAAATGAAGGCGGGCTTCCTTGTTGAAGGGAAGCCCGCCTGGATCAAACCGAACCGGGAACATGTCCCGGTTCGTCACGCCGTGTCAATCAGTGAGCAACAGCAGCGCCAGCACCCTTCGGGAAGCGAACGCTTTCCACCAGGTCCTGAACTTCCTTCGGCGGCGGAGCGGTCATGTACGCCACGGCGAAGGCCACGGCGAAGTTGATGACCGCACCCACGCTACCGATGGACAGCGGGGAGATACCGAACAGCCAGTTGTCCGGAGTGTTCGGCAGGCTGTTGGTACCCGGGATGAAGAACCAGCCCAGGAAGATGAAGATGTAGATCACGGTGAAGGCCAGACCGGCAACCATGCCCGAGATCGCGCCAACGCTGTTAATGCGACGGGAGAAGATACCCATCATCAGCATCGGGAAGATCGAGGACGCGGCGATACCGAAGGCCAGCGCCACCACCTGCGCGGCGAAGCCGGGCGGGTTGAGGCCCAGGTAGGTCGCCACCAGGATCGCCACGGCCATCGAGATCCGCGCGGCGAGCATTTCGTTCTTCTCGCTGATGTTCGGATTGATGATCGTCTTGATCAGGTCATGACTGACCGCCGAGGAGATGGCCAGCAGCAGACCGGCTGCGGTGGACAGTGCGGCAGCAATGGCGCCCGCTGCGATCAGGCCAATCACCCAACCCGGCAGGTTGGCGATTTCCGGGTTGGCCAGTACGAGGATGTCGGAGTTCACGGTCAGCTCGTTGCCAGCCCAGCCACGGTCGCTGAAGTCAGCGGTCGGGTTGTAGTACTGGATGCGGCCGTCGTTGTTCTTGTCCTCGAATTTGATCAGACCGGTTTCTTCCCAGTTCTTCACCCATTGCGGACGCTCGGAGTACTCCAGAGCCGGTTGTTCAACACCCTGCGGGTACACGGTGGTGAGCAGGTTCAGGCGAGCCATGGAGGCCACGGCCGGAGCGGTGGTGTACAGCAGGGCGATGAACACCAGCGCCCAACCAGCGGAGGAACGGGCGTCAGCAACCTTCGGTACGGTGAAGAAGCGGATGATCACGTGGGGCAGACCGGCGGTACCGATCATCAGCGACAGGGTGAACAGCACCATGTTCAGCTTGTTGGACACGTCGGCGGTGTAGTCCTGGAAGCCCAGGTCACGCACCACTTCATTCAGCTTCTGCAGCAGCGGCATACCGGAATCGACATGGTCACCGAACATGCCGATCTGCGGGATCGGATTGCCGGTCAGCTGCAGGGAGATGAAGATGGCCGGGATGGTGTAGGCCAGGATCAGCACCACGTACTGGGCCACCTGGGTGTAGGTGATGCCCTTCATGCCGCCGATCACGGCGTAGACGAACACCACCGCCGAGGCGATCCAGATGCCGGCATCGCTGCTCACTTCCAGGAAGCGGGCGAAGGCCACGCCGGCGCCGCTCATCTGACCGATCACGTAGGTGATGGAGGTCAGCAGCAGGGCGACGACCGCTACGAGGCGAGCACCCTTGCTGTAGAAGCGGTCACCCACGAAGTCCGGCACGGTGAACTTGCCGAACTTGCGCAGGTAAGGCGCCAGCAGCATGGCCAGCAGCACGTAGCCGCCGGTCCAGCCCATCAGGAACGAGGAGTTGACGTAGCCGACGGAGATCAGACCGGCCATGGAGATGAAGGAGGCTGCGGACATCCAGTCCGCCGCGGTGGCCATGCCGTTGGGGATCGGCCCGACACCGCCGCCGGCGACGTAGAACTCCTTGGTGGAGCCCGCACGCGCCCAGAGCGCAATACCAATGTAGAGGACGAACGACGCCCCCACGAACAGCATGTTGATTGCAAATTGGCTCATTCCGGCTTACTCCTCGAGACCGAATTCTTTATCGAGTTTGTTCATCTTCCAGCGATAGAAGAAGATCAACGCAATAAAGACGTAGATCGAGCCTTGCTGAGCGAAGAAGAAGCCAAGATCGGCACCACCGATCATGATGCCCGACAGCATGGGACGCAGGATGATGCCGAATCCGTAAGAACACAGGGCCCAGATAACCAGGCTTCCCAGGATGAGGCGGAGGTTAGCCGACCAATAGGCTTCGGCGTTTGACTTGTGATCTGCCATTTAATGTTCCTCACATTGTTGTTATTGGGGGGCAGGCAGCTACATCGTACAGAAGTCGGTTTTCGCGACGTCTACTACCTTAGTCTTGCCGTAAGCGCGCTACCACGCGGCTTTGCCGGCTCCGACCAAGGGTCGGACACGTCGTTCGACACCCTGACCGAAGGCAAAGGCGACCGCCTCCGCAGTCAAATTCAGGCAGTCCATCGGCTTTACGACCAACGGGAGCATTCCTTCGCTTTACTGGTCGCAGAAGCCCGTCGCGGAGTAACTGCCATGCCCTTCGATTCCGAGCACTTCGAGCGCTTGCTGCAACAGGCCCGCCAACAGGCCGACCAGGCCGCCGCGCAGGGCGACGCCCAGCTGCAGCACGCCGCCTTCCTCACTCTGCTGGAGGCCGTACGCCAGCTCGGCGCGGCCTCGGGCGACTGGCGACGCATGGTGGCGCGCGCCACCGAGGATTTTCAGCATGACGAGGGGATCTAGAAGGGCTTGGCGAAGGCTGGGACAGGCGCCGGTATGAAGCCGGCCCCCTAGGGGCTCGCTCAGGCTTGTACGGCAGCGGCGGGATTGATCACCCGGCCCAGGCCCAGGTTGCGCAACGCCAGATTGAGGGTGCTGTTGATGACGTGCGGGTTGTCGATGCGCATCACCTCGTCCAGCAGCTCGCGGGCCTTGCTGGCGGTGATCTGGCGCAGCAACCACTTCACCTTGGGCAGGTTGGTGGCGTTCATCGACAGGCTATCGAAGCCCATGGCCAGCAGCAGCACCGCCGCCAGCGGGTTGCCGGCCATTTCGCCGCAGATGCTCACCGACTTGCCCTCCGCATGGGTGCCGTCGACCACCTGGCGCAGCGCCTGCAGCACCGCCGGGTGCAGGAAGTCGTAGAGGTCGGCCACACGCGGGTTGTTGCGGTCCACCGCCAGCAGATACTGGGTCAGGTCGTTGGAACCGACCGAGATGAAATCGACCTGGCTGGCCAGCTCGCGGATCTGGTACACCGCCGCCGGAATCTCGATCATCACGCCCAGCGGCGGCATGGGCACGTTGACGCCCTCGTCGCGCACCTCGCTCCAGGCGCGATGGATCAGGTGCAGCGATTCCTCCAGTTCCAGCACGCCGGAAATCATCGGCAGGAGAATGCGCAGGTTCTCCAGGCCCTCGCTGGCCTTGAGCATGGCGCGCACCTGCACCAGGAAGATTTCCGGATGGTCGAGGGTGACGCGGATGCCGCGCCAGCCGAGGAAGGGGTTTTGTTCCTTGATCGGGAAATAGGACAGCGACTTGTCGCCGCCGATGTCCAGGGTGCGCATGGTCACCGGCTGCGGGTGGAAGGCAGCCAGCTGCTCGCGGTAGATGGCCGCCTGCTCCTTCTCGCTGGGGAAGCGCTCGTTGCTCATGAACGGCACTTCGGTGCGGTACAGGCCGACGCCCTCGGCGCCGCGCTGCTGGGCGCGCGCCACGTCGGCGAACAGGCCGGTGTTGACCCACAGCGGCATGCGCTGGCCGTCCAGGGTCACGCAGGGCAGGCTGCGCAGCGACTCCAGGCCCTGGGTCAGCTGGCGCTCCTCCTCCACCACTTCGCCGTACTGCTTGCGCAGCACCGCGCCGGGGTTGGTGAACACTTCGCCGTGGTAGCCGTCGACGATCATCTCGATGCCGTCGACCTTGGCATACGGCAGGTCGACTGCGCCGACCACGGTGGGAATGCCCATGGCACGCGCCAGAATCGCCACATGGGAGTTGCCCGAGCCCTGCACGGACACCAGGCCGACCAGCTTGCCCTCCGGCACTTCGCCGAGCATCGCCGGGGTCAGCTCCTCGCTGACGAGGATGGTGTTGTCGTGATAGACGAGGGTCTGCTGACGCTCCTGCTGCAGGTGGGCCAGCAGCCGGCGCCCCAGATCACGCACGTCCGAGGCGCGCTCGCTCAGGTAGGGGTCGCCCATCTGCTCGAAGCGATCGACGTGCGCGCGAATGACCTGACTCAGCGCGCCCTGTGCCCACTGACCACCCTTGATCAGCTGCACCACGTCCTTACTGAGCGCGGCGTCGTCGAGCATCATCAGGTAGACATCGAACAGTGCCCGCTCGTCGGGGCGCAGTTGGTTGGCCAGCTTCGCCGAAAGGGTCTGCAATTCCTCACGCACCGCGGCCAGGGCGGTCTGGTAGCGCTTGAGTTCGGCCTCGACGTCCTCGGCCGGACGGTCCGGCACCACGTCCAGGTCCGCCGGCGGCAGCACCACCACCGCAGTGCCGATGGCCGCGCCAGGCGCGCCGGCAATGCCGACGAAGCGTGCTTCCTGGATGCCCTTGCCCTGGCGGCCCAGGCCGCGAATCGAGCCGGTGGCCTCGGCATGGGCGATCACCCCGGCCAGTTGTGCGCTCATGGTCACCAGAAACGCTTCCTCGCCCTCATCGAACTGACGGCGTTCCTTCTGCTGCACCACCAGCACGCCCATCACCCGTCGGTGGTGGATGATCGGCGCGCCGAGGAAGGAGGCGTAGCGCTCCTCGCCGGTTTCGGCGAAGTAGCGGTAGCGCGGGTGTTCGGAGGCATGCTCGAGGTTCAGCGGCTCCTCGCGGCTGCCCACCAGACCGACCAGGCCCTCGTTGGGCGACATGCTGACCTTGCCGATGGCGCGCTTGTTGAGGCCTTCGGTGGCCATCAGCACGTAGCGGTTGGTCTCGGGATCGAGCAGGTAGACCGAGCAGACCTGGCTGCCCATGGCCTCCTTCACACGCTGCACGATGATGCCCAAGGCCGCCTTGAGGTCTTTGGCGGCATTCACTTCCTGGACGATCTTGCGCAGCGTATTCAGCATGCTGGTGGGCTCTCCGTGTCAGTCCCGCGCGGGCAGGCGCGGGGCCAGCTCTTTCAAGGCGCGACGGTAGACCTCGCGCTTGAAGGTGACCACCTGTCCCAGTGGGTACCAGTAACTGACCCAGCGCCAGCCGTCGAACTCCGGCTTGCCTGTCAGATCCATGCGTACCCGCGTTTCGTCACTGAGCAGGCGCAGCAGGAACCACTTCTGCTTCTGGCCGATGCACAGCGGCTGGCTGTGGGTGCGCACCAGGCGTTGCGGCAGCCGGTAGCGCAGCCAACCCCGGGTGCAGGCCAGGATGCGGATATCCTCAGGCTCCAGGCCGACCTCTTCGTTGAGTTCCCGGTACAGCGCCTGTTCCGGGGTTTCCTGGTGATTGATGCCACCCTGGGGAAACTGCCAGGCGTCCTGGTTGATGCGGCGCGCCCATAGCACCTGACCGACATCATTGGTCAGAATGATGCCGACATTCGGGCGGAAACCATCGGAGTCGATCACCTGGGATCACCTCGCCAATCAAGTGGCGGCATTGTTCCATAAAACCGAAGAGCCCTGAAAGCAAAGCCTTGGCTCTGTCACCGTTTCGTTGGCGCCGCGTTCGACGCCGCTCGGCGCACGGGTTGCGGGGTGGCCGTGCATCCCTTCAGTGTGGCGAGCGGACCCGCTATGCTCTGCAGCCTTTTTGCTCCCGTACCGAGGTGATTCGTGGCCCTGGCTCTTTTCGATCTGGACAACACGCTGCTGGCCGGCGACAGCGACCATGCCTGGGGCGAGTTTCTCTGCCGGCGCGGCCTGGTGGAAGTCGACAGCTACCGTGCCCGGAACGATGCCTTCTATCAGGATTACCTGGATGGCTGCCTCGACGTGCAAGCCTATCAGGACTTCTGCCAGGAACTCCTCGGCCGCAGCGAGATGGCCCAGCTCGCATCCTGGCATCGCGAGTTCATGGCCGAGTTCATCGAGCCGATCGTCCTGGCCAAGGGTGAGGCGCTGCTGCGTCGCCACCAGGAAGCGGGCGACCGGGTGGTGATCATCACCGCCACCAACCGTTTCATTACCGGGCCAATTGCCGCCCGGCTGGGCGTGGAGACCCTGCTGGCCACCGAGTGCGGCATGGAGGATGGCCGCTACATCGGCCGCAGCGTCGACGTTCCCTGCTTCCAGGAAGGCAAGGTGGTGCGCCTGGAGCGGTGGCTGGCGGAGAACGGGCTGGATCTGCAGGGCAGCTGGTTCTACAGCGACTCGCGCAACGACCTGCCGCTGCTGCTCCGGGTGAGCAACCCGGTGGCGGTGGACCCGGACGCCGTGCTACGCGCCGAGGCCGAGGCCCGCGGCTGGCCGGTGATCTCGCTGCGCTGAGACCAAGCCTGTGGGGCGGTCAGCGTCGCCCTTGTCGCCGTGCTTGCGACGGAAGTCAGCCTGGAACAGGGCTTCTGCCTACGGCCGTACCGCCATCAGTCCCAAGATCACCACCTGCAGCACCAGCGCCGCCACAGCCGAACCGAAGGCGACCGGCAGAGCGTGCGCCGCCTGCGCGGCGCCATTGCCCAGCGCCCACAACCGTGTCGCCAACAGCAGCCAGGCGATGCCGGCCAGCAGATACAAACAGGCGCCGGCCAGCACCCAGGTTTCGCCGAGCGGCACCGCCTGCAGGTGCAGCAGCCACCAGGCCACCACGGGCGCCGCCAGCACGAGGAACAGCAAAGCCGGTGGCGCCAGGCGCAACCGCCGGGCCCGCCCGGCCCAGCGAGGCCAGGTGTCGGCGCGCCAGCGCTGCCAGAGCAGCGCAGCGAGCGCGCCGGTCAGCGCCAGCAACGAGAGCGCCAGCAGGCCCAGCAGTATCTGCAAGCTCAGCACGGTGTCCATGGTCCTCCCCCTGTCGACGGCAGGAGTCTAGACCGAGAGTCGCCGGTGGCTCAGTCGGCCTTGCCCTGCACCTCTTGCTGCATGCGCTTGAGACCCATGTGGCGCACATCGGTGCCGCGCACCAGATAGATCACCAGCTCGGCGATGTTGCGCGCGTGGTCGCCGATGCGTTCCAGCGAGCGCAGCGCCCAGATGATGCTGAGCACCCGGGAAATGGAGCGCGGGTCTTCCATCATGTAGGTGGCCAGCTCGCGCAGCGCGGTCTTGTACTCACGGTCCACGGTCTTGTCGTACTGCGCCACCGACAGGGCCAACTCGGCGTCGAAGCGCGCAAAGGCGTCCAGCGCGTCGCGCACCATGCGCCGTACCTGATCGCCGATGTGGCGCACCTCGACATAGCCGCGCGGCGCGGAGCCTTCCTCGCAGAGCTCGATGGCGCGGCGGGCGATCTTCGAGGCCTCGTCGCCGATGCGCTCCAGGTCGATCACCGACTTGGAGATGCTGATCACCAGACGCAGGTCCGAGGCCGCCGGCTGGCGACGGGCGAGGATGCGCAGGCACGCCTCGTCGATGTCGCGCTCCATCTGGTTGGTCTGGTCGTCCACGTCGCGCACCTGCTGGGCCAAGCCGGAATCGGCCTCGATCAGCGCGATGACCGCATCGTTGACCTGCTTCTCCACCAGGCCGCCCATGGCCAGCAGGTGGCTGCGCACTTCCTCCAGCTCGGCGTTGAACTGCTGGGAAATGTGCTGGGTGTGGCTGTCTTTGTTGATCATGTTCTAACCCTTGCGAACTGTTTTCTCTCGCCGGACAGGCCGGCCCTTGGCAAATCGTGTTGCGCTAGGAGGCGGCGCGCAGACAGTACAAACGAGTACGGCAAGCGCCGCCGACAACGCGCAGCGCGATTTGCCATGGCCGGCTAGCCGTAGCGGCCGGTGATGTAGTCCTCGGTCTGCTTCTGCGCCGGGTTGGTGAACAGGGTATCGGTGTCGCCGTACTCGATCAGCTTGCCCATGTACATGAACGCGGTGTAGTCGGAAACCCGCGCCGCCTGCTGCATGTTGTGGGTGACGATGACGATGGTGTACCGGGATTTCAGCTCGTAGATCAGCTCCTCCACCTTGAGGGTGGAGATCGGGTCCAGCGCCGAGCAGGGTTCGTCGAGCAGCAGCACTTCCGGCGACACGGCGATGGTGCGGGCGATCACCAGACGCTGCTGCTGACCGCCGGACAGACCCAGCGCGGACTCATGCAGGCGGTCCTTGACCTCGTCCCACAGCGCGGCGCCCTTGAGCGCCCATTCCACGGCTTCGTCCAGCGTGCGCTTCTTGTTGATGCCCTGGATGCGCAGGCCGTAGACCACGTTCTCGTAGATGCTCTTGGGGAACGGGTTGGGCTTCTGGAACACCATGCCGACGCGGCGGCGCAGCTCGGCCACGTCCTCGCCCTTGCGGTAGATGTTCTGGCCGTCGAGACGGATCTCGCCGTCCACGCGGCAACCGTCCACCAGGTCGTTCATGCGGTTGAAGCAGCGCAGCAGGGTCGACTTGCCGCAGCCGGACGGGCCGATGAAGGCGGTCACGCGCTGCTTGGGGATGTTCATGCTGACGTTGTGCAGCGCCTGCTTCTGGCCGTAGAACAGGTTCAGACCGGGCACTTCCAGGGCCACGGTCTCGTCGGCCAGCGACAGGCTCTGCTTGTTGCGGCCCAGGGCGGCGAGATCGATGCCGTGGGTATGGGATTCGGATTGCATAGGCTCACTCCGTTCGAAACTGCTCGGCGGCAGGCCGACGTCGGCCTGCCCTCCGGAATTAGTGTTCCAGCGCCTTGTACTTCTCGCGCAGGTGGTTGCGGATGTAGACCGCGCTCATGTTCAGGGTGGCAATCACCACCACCAGCAGCAGCGCGGTGGCGTAGACCAGCGGCCGCGCCGCTTCCACGTTCGGGCTCTGGAAGCCGACGTCGTAGATGTGGAAGCCCAGGTGCATGATCTTCTGGTCCAGGTGCAGGTACGGGTAGTTGCCATCCAGCGGCAGCGACGGCGCCAGCTTGACCACGCCGACCAGCATCAGCGGCGCCACTTCGCCAGCGGCGCGCGCCACGGCGAGGATCAGGCCGGTCATCATCGCCGGGCTGGCCATGGGCAGGACGATCTTCCACAGCGTTTCGGCCTTGGTAGCGCCCAGGGCCAGCGAACCTTCGCGCACCGCGCGCGGAATGCGCGCCAGGCCTTCCTCGGTGGCCACGATGACCACCGGCAGGGTGAGGATCGCCAGGGTCAGCGAGGCCCACAGCAGGCCCGGGGTGCCGAAGGTCGGCGCCGGGGCGGATTCCGGGAAGAACAGCCGGTCCAGCGAGCCGCCCAGCACGTAGACGAAGAAGCCCAGGCCGAACACGCCGTAGACGATCGAGGGCACGCCGGCCAGGTTGTTCACCGCGATGCGGATCACCCGGGTCAGCACGCCCTGCCTGGCGTATTCGCGCAGGTACACCGCCGCCAGCACGCCGAACGGGGTGACGATCACCGCCATGATCAGGGTCATCAGCACGGTGCCGAAGATGGCCGGGAAGATGCCGCCTTCGGTGTTCGCCTCGCGCGGTTCGTCGCTGACGAACTCCCAGAGCTTGGCGAAGTAGTGGCCGATCTTCTCCAGCTGGCTCATGCCGTTGGGCTGGTAGGCGCGCACCACCTTGCCGAGGCTGATGTCCAGTTCCTGGCCATCGGCGGTGCGCACGCGGATGCTGTCACGGTTGAACGCCTGGTAGAGCTCGCCCAGGCGCGCTTCCAGCACCTGGTACTCGGCATCCCACTGAGCCTTCTCGGCGGCCAGATCGGCCTGTGCGGCGGCGTCCAGGCGACCTTCCAGTTCCAGCTTGCGGGTCTTCAGGCGCAGGCGTTCCAGACCATGGTTGATGCGGCCGATCTGGTGCTTCTCGACATCCTTGATTTCGCCGTGCAGCGCATCGACCCGCTGCAGGCGGCGCTGCAGCTCAGGCCAGGCGGCGTCGCCTTCGGCGACCAGACGTCCCTCTTCCTTCACGTTGACCAGGAAGCCGTAGAAGTTGCCCCATTCGCGGCGCTCGATGGCCACCAGCTCGGCGGGCGTGCGGATGTTGCTCAGCCATTCACCGACCACCCAACTGAAGTCGGCGCCGTAGACCTCGCGGTTGCCCACCTTGAGCAGTTCGCGGGTCATGAACTCGCCGCCCTCGGCGTTCACCGGCAGGCCGCTGGCCGCCAGGCGGGCGCGCGGCACCTCTTCCATTTCCACCACTTCGCCGGCAAGCAGGCGCGGCGCCTGGCCGGGCACCTGGTAGTCGGCGACGATCACATCGGCCGGCCAGAAGTGCGCCAGGCCGCGGCTGGCGATCACCGCCAGCAGGCCGAGGGTCATGATGACGGCGATGGACACCGCACCGGCGTTCAGCCACACCCAGGGGGTGCCGCTCTTGAACCAGGTTTTCAGGTTTTGCTGTTTCACGGTATCGGAACCTTTCATGGCGCCCCCTTACAGCGACGCATACTTGCCGCGCAGGCGCTGGCGGATCAGTTCGGCCAGGGTGTTCATCACGAAGGTGAACAGCAGCAGCACCATGGCGGCGAGGAACAGCACGCGGTAGTGGGTACTGCCCACCTCGGACTCGGGCATTTCCACCGCCACGTTGGCGGCCAGGGTGCGCAGGCCCTCGAAGATGTTCATTTCCATGATCGGCGTGTTGCCGGTGGCCATCAGCACGATCATGGTCTCGCCCACCGCGCGGCCCATGCCGATCATCAGCGCCGAGAAGATGCCCGGGCTGGCGGTGAGGATCACCACGCGGGTCAGCGTCTGCCAGGGCGTGGCGCCCAGGGCCAGCGAGCCGTAGGTGAGGCTCTTGGGCACGCTGAACACGGCGTCCTCGGCGATCGAGTAGATGTTGGGGATTACCGCGAAGCCCATGGCCAGGCCGACCACCAGCGCGTTGCGCTGATCGAAGGGAATGCCCAGCTCGTTGGAGAGCCACAGGCGCATGTCGCCGCCGAAGAACCAGTTCTCCAGGTGGCCGCTGATGCCCAGCGAGAAGGCGCCGACGCCGATCACCACCGGCACCAGCAGCGCCGCTTCCCAGCCGTCCGGCACGCGCAGGCGGATGCTTTCCGGCAGCCGGTTCCACAGCCAGGCCGCGCCGATGATGCCCACCGGCATCAGCAGCAGCAGACTGAAGATGCCCGGCAGGTGGCCTTCCACATAGGGCGCCAGGAACAGGCCGGCGAAGAAGCCGAGGATCACCGTGGGCAGCGCCTCCATCAGCTCGATCACCGGCTTGACCTTGCGGCGCAGGGTCGGGGCCATGAAGTAGGCGGTGTAGATGGCGGCGCAGATGGCCAGCGGCGCGGCCAGCAGCATGGCGTAGAAGGCCGCCTTGAGGGTGCCGAAGGCCAGCGGCGCCAGGCTCAGCTTGGGCTCGAAGTCGGTGTTGGCCGAGGTGGACTGCCAGACGTGCTTCGGCTCGTCGTAGCTTTCGTACCAGACCTTACCCCACAGCGCGCTCCAGGAGATTTCCGGGTGCGGGTTGTCGACTGCCACGCTGCGCAGCAGACCGTCACGTTCGACCAGCAGGCGGTCGGCGCGCGGTGACAGCGCGCCCACGGCCGCACCGTCGCTCACCGCTTCGACCAGCAGGGTGCGGTGCGCGGTGCTGTGGAAGATGCCCAGACGACCGGCATCGTCCAGGGCCAGGAAGCCCTTGCGGCGCTCTTCCGGGAGGATCTGGCGGATCGGCGCATCGCCCAGGCGGAAGTTGCGCACATTCTTCAGCTCGTGGCGGCCATCGGCATCGCGCACCATGAACCATTGGCCGATGCCGCCGCTGGAGTCACCGACCATCAGCGAGATGCCGCCAAGCAACGGGCTCACGGCGGTGATGCGGGCGTTGCCGCCGGCCAGCTTGTAGCGGCCGTTGAGCACCTGGCGACGCAGGTCGAAGACCTGCACCTCGGCGCGCTCGCCGAAGGCATACAACCACTGCTGGCGGGGTTCCAGCTGCAGGGCCACGATCGGTTCGCCCAGCGCCGGCAGGTTGTAGCGCTGCTCGCTGAGGCTCACCTCGCCGGTGAACAGGTTCTCTTCGCGCTCCAGGCGCAGGGTGCTCAGCTCGCCACCGGCGACCGCCGCCAGCTGCAGGCTGGCGCCGTTGACGCTGATGGCCAGCTTTTCCAGGGCGCGGCCCTGGGTGTCCAGTGCAATGGGCTCGGTGCCGAACGGGTAGATCAGCTCCGGGCTGATGGTCTTCACCCCGCCGGGGTAGCTGAGCCGGTATTCGTGCTGCGCGACCAGGGCGCTGCCATCGTCAAGGCCGACCACGAAGCGGCGGCTGCCGGGGGTGTCTTCACCCAGCGCGACGATGCGCCGGCCTTCCGGCAGCGCCAGGCGCGTTTCGCTGAGCAGCGTACCCGCGTGCACATCCACGAATTGCACCTGGCCACTGGCGTCCAGACGCATGGCGACCTGGTTCTGTTCCTCGATGGCCAGCAGCAGGGGCGGCTGACGCTCGGCCAGCCAGCCCGGGCGCTGTTCCTGCGTGGCGCCCAGCTCGGCGCCCTGGAAGATGGGCAGCACCACATGGCCCAGGTAGAAGAAGATCAGGGTGATGGCGCCCAGCACCGCCAGGCCACCGATGGAGACGTACCAGCGGGCCAGGCGATCCTTGAAGGCGCGCAGACGCCGCTTGCGCCTGAGGGCCGGCGTATCGAAATCCAGCCCCGGCGCCCGTGAGGAAGCGCTCATGTCGTGTTCAGCCATATCGTTCATGAAGAAAACATCCGGGGCCGTCTCGGAGGGGCCCGAGCGCACTTTAAAACCGTCGTGTGACAGAAACATGACAACCGGGTGACGGCCGTCGCTGCCGCAAACGCAACGACCCGCGCCGGGGCGCGGGTCGTTGCTGGAGTCGGGCGGGGACGGTCAGGTCACAGACCCAGGTCCTTCAGCGCCTTGTCGGCCACCTTCTTGGGCAGCGGGATGTAGCCGTCCTTGACGACCACGTCCTGGCCCTGCTTGGAGAGCACAAGCTTGAGGAACTCGGCTTCCAGCGGTTGCAGCGGCTTGTTCGGGTCCTTGTTCACGTAGACGTAGAAGAAGCGCGCCAGGGGGAACTTGCCGGCCAGGGCGTTGGCTTCGGAAGCCTCGAAGGCCTCGCCGCCCTTCTTGGACAGCGGCACGGCGCGCACGCTGGAGGTGCGGTAGCCGATGCCCGAGTAGCCGATGGCGTTCAGGGTGCTGGAGATCGACTGCACCACCGAGGCGGAGCCCGGCTGCTCGTTGACGTTCGGCTTGAAGTCACCCTTGCACAACGCCACTTCCTTGAAGTAGCCGTAGGTGCCGGACACCGAGTTGCGACCGAACAGCTGGATCGGCTTGTTGGCCCACTCGCCGGTCAGGCCCAGCTGGCCCCAGGTCTTGATGTCCTGCTCACCACCGCACAGGCGGGTACTGGAGAAGATGGCGTCGACCTGGGCGATGTCCAGGCTCTTGATCGGGTTGTCCTTGTGGACGAATACGGCCAGGGCGTCGATGGCGACCGGGATCTCGACCGGCTTGTAGCCGTACTTCTGCTCGAAGGCCTGCTTTTCGCTGTCCTTCATCGGGCGGCTCATCGGGCCGATGTTGGCGGTGCCCTCGGTCAGCGCCGGCGGTGCGGTGGAGGAACCGGCGGCCTGGATCTGTATGTTGACGTTCGGGTAGTTGCGCTTGAACTCTTCCGCCCAGAGGGTCATCAGGTTGGCCAGCGAGTCGGAACCGACGCTGGACAGGTTGCCGGACACGCCGGAGGTCTTGGTATAGCTCGGCAGTGCCGGATCGACAGCCGCCAGTGCGCCGGTCGAGGCGACGCTCACTGCGGCCAGGCCCATGGCCGCCATCAAACGCTTCACTTTCATTCCTTGCTCCTGGACTGAGGGTGTGATGTGCAACGGTGGCCAGTATTGGCAGGCCCCATGACAAGTCTATGAAGCGCATGTGACAGTTGGATGACCATGACGCATGCCGCTTCGCCGCGCTACTCCGGCCGGTATACTGCGCGGCACGCCCATCCCGCGCCTGAGCCCGCCATGACGAACGAAGAATTCGACCCCACCCCCCAGGGCGACCTGGCCATGCAGATCACCGCCCTGCCCCGCGACACCAACGGCTTCGGTGACATCTACGGCGGCTGGCTGGTCGCACAGATGGACCTGGCCGGCACGGCAATGGCCAGCCGCCTGGCCGGCGGGCGCGTAGCCACGGTGTCCATCGACCGCATGGCGTTCATGACCCCCGTGGTGGTCGGCGCGCAATTGTCCTTCTATACGCAGACGCAGCACATCGGCCGCAGCTCGGTACGCATACTCGTCGAGGTGTGGAGCGACGATCCGCAGTCCGAGGAGTGGCGCAAGGTGACCGAGGCGGTGTTCGTGTTCGTGGCCATCGATGACAGCCGCCGTACACGGGCGATTCCGGCGAGCCGCTGACGCCTTTCGTGCGGGTCCACCCAGAAACTCGCGACTGAAGTCGCTCCTACAGGTTTCTGTGCGGCACATACCAAAACGCCAGCCCGAGGGCTGGCGTTTCGTTACCGGCGCCGGCGTCAGCCACGCATGTTGTAGACCTTCTTCTCGTTCAGCTCGGCGTAGGCGTACAGGCGTTCCATGTAAGCCTTCTGCTGCGCCCAGACCTTCGCCGCGGCGGGGTCGGCAGCGGCGGAATCTTCCACCGCCTGGGCAGCAACTTCCTTCAGGCGCGCCAGCACCGCTTCGGGCAGCTCGCGCACTTCCACACCCTGCTCGCGCAGTTGCTCCAGCGCTTCCATGTTCTTGGCGTTGTAGTCATCCAGCATGTCGCCGTTCACATCGCGGGCGGCTGCGCGGACGATGGCCTGCAGATCGGCCGGCAGGGTTTCCCAGGCCTTGAGGTTGATGTCCAGCTCGAAGGTGACGTTGGGCTCCTGCCAACCGGGGGTGTAGTAGTACTTGGCCGCCTTGTGCAGGCCCAGGGCCAGGTCGTTGTACGGGCCGATCCACTCGGTGGCGTCGATGGCGCCGGTCTGCAGGGCGGTGAAGATCTCGCCGGCCGGCAGGTTGACCACGGTGCCGCCCATGCGCGTCAGCACTTCGCCGCCCAGGCCGGGGGTACGCATCTTCAGGCCCTTGAAGTCGTCGACGCTGTTGATTTCCTTGTTGAACCAGCCGGCGGTCTGCACCCCGGTGGCGCCACAGGCCAGCGGCAGGATGCCGAACGGCTTGTAGACTTCTTCCCACAGCTGCATGCCGCCGCCACGGTGCAGCCAGGCGTTCATTTCCTGGGCATTCGGACCGAACGGCAGGGCGCAGAAGAACTGGGCGGCCGGGACCTTGCCCTTCCAGTAATAGGGCGCGCCGTGGCCCATTTCGGCGGTGCCGCGGGAGACCGCGTCGAACACTTCCATGGCCGGCACCAGCTCGCCGGCGGCGTAGACCTTGATGGTCAGCCGGCCATTGCTCATCTCGTTGACCAGTTGGGCGAAGCGCTCCGCCCCCACCCCCACACCGGGGAAGTTCTTCGGCCAGGAGGTGACCATCTTCCAGTTGAAACGCTGCTGTTGGGTGGTTTCGCCGGTGCTGGCGGGCGCGGTTTCCTGCTTGCATCCGGCCAGGGCGGTGGCCGCCAGACCAACACCGGCGGCGGCAAGAATGTCACGACGTTTCATGGAGTAACTCCTTGTTGTTGTTATGTCTATCGCGAGGGGCGAGTCGTCGAGGCGCTTTATGACCCGACTAGCATAGGCTGCCGCCTTGTTTCCAGCTTCGTCACTGCGACCAAAGTCGCGCCGCCGTTGCCCCTGGCCGACCACGAGGCCTAGAATCGCGCCCCGCCTGCTTTTCATTCCTATAAAGGACTCACCATGTCCGCAAAAACACCCCCGCTCGTGGCCTTCGCGTGCCTTATCGATTCGATAAACGCCTGGCTGGGTCGCATCTGTGCCTGGTTACCGGTTTTCCTGGTGGTTGGTACCGCCGTTGTCGTGATTCTGCGTTACGGCTTCGGCATCGGCGCCACTGGCCTGCAGGAAGCGGTGATGTATGGCCATGCCCTGGTCTTCATGGGTGCCGCCGCCTGGGCGCTGCAACAGGGCGCGCATGTGCGGGTAGACATCCTCTACCAGCGCTTTTCGACGCGCACCAAGGAAGTGGTCAATATGTTCGGCACCCTGGTGCTGCTGCTGCCCACCTGCGGTTTCCTGCTCTGGCTGAGCTGGAGCTACGTCGGCGCCGCCTGGGCAAGCCTCGAGGGCTCGCCGGAAGCCGGTGGCCTGCCGTTCGTTTACCTGCAGAAGAGCATCATCCTGGTGCTGGTCATCAGCCTGCTGCTGCAGGCGATCTCCAACCTGATCAAGGGCGCCTACCGTCTGGCCGGCCGCCTCCCCTTCGAAGACCAAGCCGAGGTGCAGCATGGCTGAGACGATGGCCCTTCTGCTGTTCCTGGGCATCTGTGTTTTCCTGATGACCGGCTTCCCGGTCGCCTTCGTGCTGGGCGGCGTCTCGCTGCTGTTCGCCGGTATCGGCGTAATGATCGGCGCGTTCGATGGCAGCTACCTGTCGGCGCTGCCAAACCGCATCTTCGGCATCATGAACAACCAGACCATGCTGGCCGTGCCGCTGTTCGTGTTCATGGGCGTGATGCTGGAGAAGTCGCGCATCGCCGATGACCTGCTGGAGTCCATGACCCGCCTGTTCGGCGCCAAGCCGGGCGGTCTGGCGATCTCCGTTTGCCTGGTTGGCGCGCTGCTGGCGGCCTCCACCGGCATCGTCGGCGCCACCGTGGTCACCCTCGGCCTGCTGGCCCTGCCGACCATGCTGCGCCGTGGCTACGATCCGGCGATCTCCACCGGAACCCTGGCGGCCACCGGCACCCTCGGCCAGATCGTGCCGCCCTCCATCGTGCTGGTACTGTTGGGCGACGTGATGTCCAGCGCCTATCAGCAGGCGCAGCTGAAGATGGGCATCTTCTCGCCGAAGACCGTGTCGGTGGGCGACCTGTTCATGGGCGCGCTGGTCCCTGGCCTGGTGCTGATCGGCCTGTACGTCCTGTACCTGGTCGTCATGGCGATCATCAAGCCGGCCAAGCTGCCGCCCATGCCCCAGGAAGAGCTGGGCACGGTGAACTGGGGCAAGCTGCTCGGCGCCTTGCTGCCGCCGCTGCTGCTGATCGGCCTGGTGCTGGGTTCCATCCTGATGGGCTTCGCCACGCCCACCGAGGCTGCCGCCGTGGGCGCTGTGGGCGCCACCCTGCTGGCGCTGAGCAAGCGCAAGCTGAACCTGCAGCAGCTCAAGGACGTCACCTTCAGCACCACCTCGATCTCCGCGATGGTGTTCCTGATCCTCATCGGCGCCTCGCTGTTCTCCCTGGTGTTCCGCGGCTTCGGCGGCGAGGCGGTGATCGAGGAGGTCCTCCATAACCTGCCGGGCGGCGTGATGGGCGCCTTCTTCCTGGTGATGCTGGTGATCTTCATCCTCGGCTTCATCCTCGATTACATCGAGATCTGCTTCGTGGTGGTGCCGATTGTCGGCCCGATCCTGCTGGCCATGGGGCTGGACCCGGTCTGGTTGGGCGTGATGATCGCCATCAACCTGCAGACCTCGTTCCTCACCCCGCCGTTCGGCTTCTCGCTGTTCTACCTGCGCAGCGTGACGCCCGCCTCGGTGACCACCATGACCATGTACAGGGGCGTGATCCCCTTCATCTTCATCCAGCTGGCGATGCTGGTGATCGGCTATATCTGGCCGCAGCTGATCACCTGGCTGCCGGAAACCGTGTACGGCCCGTAAAAAGGCGCCTGCCACACAAAACGCCCGTCCTCGACGGGCGTTTTGCTTTGTGGAACCATCCTGTTCCACCCCCGCCCCCAGAGGATTTGCCATGGCCGCACAGATCGAACATCAGCAGATTGGCGAGCTGGCCTGCTGGCGAATCCGCCACCGGGGCGCACAGTTGCTGATCGCCGAGCAGGGTGCGCAGCTGCTCAGTTACCAACGCGATGACGCGCCGCCGCTGATCTGGCTCAGCGAGCAGGCGGAATACCGGCGCGGCCAGGGCCTGCGCGGCGGCGTGCCGGTGTGCTGGCCCTGGTTCGGCGCGCTGGAGCGCAACCCCGAAGAGATCCAGGCGCAATATCGCGGCCGCTCCGCGCCAGCCCACGGTCTGGTGCGCACCCTCGACTGGCGACTGGAGGACATCCGCCAGGACGACGACACGGTCAGCATCGAGTTCGTCTTCGACAGCCGCGAGCAGCCACTGCCTGACTGGCCGCACGCCGTGGAACTGCGCCTGATGATCCGCCTCGATCAGCGCCTGCACCTGCAGCTCACCAGCCGCAATCACGGCACTCATCCCCTGTTCGTCAGCCAGGCCCTGCACAGCTACTTCGCGGTCAGCGATATCCACCAGGTTCAGGTGGAAGGCCTGCATGGCTGCCGCTACATCGAAACCCTGGAAGACTGGCAGGCACGTCTGCAGCAGGGCCCAGTGACCTTCAACGGGGAGACCGACCGCATCTACCTGGGGGTCCCCTCGCAGCTCAGCATTCGCGATCCCCGGTGGCAGCGTCGCATTCACCTGCTGAGCAGCGGATCACACTCGGCGGTGGTGTGGAACCCGTGGATAGGAAAAAGCCGATATTTATCGCAGTTCGCCGAGGATGCCTGGACCGGCATGCTGTGCATCGAGACGGCCAACGTGCTGGAGGATCGCATCGAGCTGCCCCCCCAAGGCGCACATACGCTCGGCTTGAGTCTATGGGAAAGTCCGCTCGACTAACTTGAATAATTACTCTAATAAAGCCCGATAATTATCGGGCTTTATTTTTTATTAGAGACAACAACTTCAAGACCCCTCTTATCCATAGAAGGTGCACTGGCCAATCAATTGATCAAAACGATACCGGGTTCTCTCCGTCAAACTTGCCCGGTGCGACATCTCTTCCTAGGATGCCCGCCAACTTCGCGGGCTCCATGGCACCCGCCTGTTATGCGCAAGAAATTGCACAACTAAGCCAAGTTTGTTTTGGACAATTAAAGGCAAGTCAAGGAATGACTCCCCTGCCCATTGGCGCGGATGCTTATTTGCATCTCGCTCGCATACCCATCATGGCTGAAAATCCCTTCGGGACGGATATCCGTTATTCCCCGGAATATGAGCGGCTGGAACGCGAACTGGGCAAGAGCAGCGCCCTGTACGCCGCTGGTGAAGTCGACTGGGAGCAGGTGCGCAGCGGCTGCGAGACGCTGCTGCGCGAACACTCCAAGGATTTGCGCGTGGCCGCCTGGCTGACCTGGGCGCTGTACCGGCTACACGCGCTTTACGGCCTGAACGCGGGCCTTGGCCTGGTGCTGGAACTCTGCAGCCAGCAATGGGATGGCTTGTTTCCCGGCAAGCCGCGCACCCGTCTGGCGGCCCTGGGCTGGCTGCTGCCACGCCTGGAACAGGCCCTTGGCGAGCCGCACGCGGCCGTCGATCCCGCCCTGCCGGAGCAACTGGACGGCCTGCTGCGGCAGCTCGACGATTGCCTGGCCGAACGGCTGGGCGATCAGGCGCCCACGCTGCTGCCGCTGCGTCGTCAGCTTCAGGAACTGCGCCGGCAGGCCCCACCCGCCAGCCCGGCGCCCACACCTGTCACGCCAGCCGCCCCCACAGCCAGCCCCGGCAGGGCACCGCAGAACGACAAGGACGCCCAGAAAACCCTGCGCACCCTGCAGGAACAGGCCCGCGTGCTGTGCGACTGGTGGCTGAGCCGCAACCCGACCGACTCACGCGCCCTACGCTTGTCCCGCTGTCTGCTCTGGCTGCCCATCGAGGCCCTGCCACCCTGCAACCAAGACAAGGTCACCACGCTACGCGGTCTGCCAGGGGAGCGGCTGAATCACTTCCAGGACCTTATCAACCAGGGCCGCCATGCCGAGCTGCTGATCCAGCTGGAAACCAGCCTGGCACGTGCACCCTTCTGGCTGGATGGCCAGTACCTCGCCTGGCAGTGCTTGCAGTCACTCAACGCCAAGGCGGCCATGCAGGCGCTGGAAAGCGAACTCGCAGCCCTCCTGCGCCGCCTGCCGGGCCTGGAGGCGCTGCGCTTCCACGACGGCACGCCGTTCGCCGGCCCCGCGGCCCTGGCCTGGATGGGCGCGCATGTGCTGTCGAGCGCGCCCGCAGCCAGCGAGCCGCCCGTCACCGCCACTGATGCGCCCTGGGAAGCCGGCCTTCGGCAGGCGCAGACCCTGCTGCACGACCAGGGACTCAGGGCTGCCGTGCAGTGGCTGCGGACTGGTCAGCAGACGGCACGCGGCCTGCGCGAGCAGGCCTACTGGGAACTGGCCCAGGCGCGCCTGTGCCGTCAGGCCGGCCGCCACGAACTGGCCAGGGCACTGCTCGAAGCCCTGGATCAGGATCTGCGCACCCATGGCCTGGAGCACTGGGAGCCCGAGCTGGCCCTGGCGATCACCCGCCAGCTGCATGGCTGCTACGAGCAGCAGGGCCTGCGCGAACGCAAGGAAGAGCTGTATCGCCGGTTATGCCGCCTCGACCTCGACGCGGCACTGAATTGAAAACAAGGAGAAACGCATGGCCAAGGAAGGCGCGGTAGCCCCCAAGGAACGCATCAACGTCACCTTCAAGCCCGCCACCGGCGGCGCCCAGGAGGAGCAGGAGCTGCCCCTCAAGCTGCTGGTGCTGGGCGATTTCACCCAGCGCGCGGACGACCGCAAGCTTGAGGAGCGCAAGCCGATCGGCATCGACAAGCAGAGCTTCGACGATGTGCTGGCCAAGCAGGAGCTGAGCCTGACCTTCAGCGTGCCCAACCGCCTGCAGGAAGGCGCGGAGGACGATCTGGCCGTGCAGCTGCGCATCGACTCCATGAAGGACTTCAACCCGGCCAGCCTGGTCGAGCAGGTGCCGGAGCTGAAGAAGCTGATGGCCCTGCGCGAGGCGCTGGTCGCCCTGAAGGGCCCGCTGGGCAACGCGCCGGCCTTTCGCAAGGCCATCGAAAGCGTGCTGGCCGATCCGGAGGCCCGCGACCGCGTACTGAACGAGCTGGGCCTGGACGCCTGATCACCGACAAGGAAGCCACACGATGACCACTCCCGCAGCCGCCGTCCGCGACGGCGCCACGTCCGCCGATGGCGGCATTCTCGACCGCATCATCGCGCAGACCCGCCTGAGCCCCGATGACGAGGCCTACGACATCGCCAAGCGCGGCGTGTCCGCCTTCATCGCCGAACTGCTCAAGCCGCAGAACCACAACGAGCCGGTGAAGAAGGCGCTGGTCGATCGCATGATCGCCGAGATCGACGCCACCCTCAGCCGGCAGGTGGACGAGATCCTCCACCACCCGCAGCTCCAGGCGCTGGAATCGGCCTGGCGCGGCCTGCAGTTGCTGGTCGAGCGCACCAACTTCCGCGAGAACATCAAGCTGGAGATCCTCAATGCCTCCAAGCAGGACCTGCTGGAAGATTTCGAGGACAGCCCCGAGGTGGTCCAGTCCGGGCTGTACAAGCACGTCTACACCGCCGAGTACGGCCAGTTCGGCGGCCAGCCGGTCGGCGCGCTGATCGCCAACTACTACTTCGACCCCAGCGCGCCGGACATCAAGACCCTGCAATACGTGGCCAGTGTCGCCAGCATGGCCCACGCGCCGTTCATCGCGGCGGCCGGTCCGGCCTTCTTCGGCCTGGAGCGCTTCACCGGCCTGCCCGACGTGAAGGACCTGCAGGACCATTTCGAAGGCCCGCAATTCGCCAAATGGCAGGGCTTCCGCGAGCAGGAGGACGCCCGCTACGTGGGCCTGACCCTGCCGCGCTTCGTGCTGCGCACGCCCTACGATCCCCAGGAAAACCCGGTGAAGAGCTTCGTCTACAAGGAGAACGTCGCCGGCAGCCACGAGCACTATCTGTGGGGCAACACCGCCTACGCCATGGCCACCCGCCTGACCGAGAGCTTCGCCAGGTACCGCTGGTGCCCGAACATCATCGGCCCGCAGAACGGCGGCGCGGTGGATGACCTGCCGCTGCACCATTTCGAGAGCATGGGCGAGATCGAGACCAAGATTCCCACCGAGGTGCTGGTTTCCGACCGTCGCGAGTACGAACTGGCCGAACAGGGCTTCATCGCCCTGACCATGCGCAAGGGCAGCGACAACGCGGCGTTCTTCTCGGCCAACTCGGTGCAAAAACCCAAGTTCTTCGGCACCAGCGAGGAAGGCCGGCTGGCCGAGCTCAACTACAAGCTCGGCACCCAGCTGCCCTACCTGTTCATCGTCAATCGCCTGGCCCACTACCTGAAGGTGCTGCAGCGCGAACAGATCGGCGCCTGGAAGGAACGCTCCGACCTGGAACGCGAGCTGAACACCTGGATTCGCCAGTACATCGCCGACCAGGAGAACCCCAATCCGGAAGTACGCAGCCGCCGTCCGCTGCGCGCCGCCCAGGTGGTGGTCAACGAGGTGGCCGGCGAGCCGGGCTGGTACCGGGTGACGCTCAATGTGCGGCCGCACTTCAAGTACATGGGCGCCGATTTCACCCTGTCGCTGGTCGGCAAGCTGGACAAGGACTAAGCGATGTCGGGATACGGCAGCCTGTTCGAGCGCCTGGATTGCGAAAGCGCCCGGCGCCGCAACGGCTGGAGCCAGGAACAGGCCGTCATGGATTCCGTGGCGGCCCATCTGGCGCGGATGCTCAGCACCCGCGCCGGTGGCGTGCAGACGCTGCCCGACTATGGCCTGCCGGATCTCAATGATCAACGCCTGTCGCTGCACGACACCCTGCAGCAGGCGCGCATCGCCATCCAACGCTTCATCGCCGCCTACGAGCCGCGCCTGAGCCAGGTGCGCGTGGCCGCCCTGCCCCGGCATGGCGATCCGCAGCGCCTGGCCTTCGCCATCGAAGCCCGGTTGGACGTGGCCGGGGTGCAGCGCGAAGTGCGCTTCGCCGCCAGCCTGGAAGGCAGCGGCCAGATGCAGGTCGAGTAAGGGAGTACACCAACATGTCAGGCAAACCCGCCGCCCGCCTGGGCGATTCCACCGTCTGTCCGCTGCCCGGCCACGGCAGCACGCCGATCGCCGCCGGCTCGCCGGATGTGCTGCTCGATGGCCTGCCGGCTGCGCGCCTGGGCGATCCCACGGGTTGCGGCGCCACGCTGGCGGCCGGCTGCTCGGCCACCGTGCTGGTCAATGGGCAGCCAGCGGCGGTACAGGGCGCCATCGGCAGCCATGGCAATACGGTGACGGCAGGCTCGCCCACCGTGCTGATCGGCTGAGCGCGCCCATGTCCTTCAACCACTACTACCAGAGCGAGCTCACCGCCCTGCGCCAGCTCGGCAGGCGCTTTGCCGAGCGCAATCCGGCGCTGGCGCCGTTCCTCGGGCAGAGCGGCCGCGACCCGGATGTCGAGCGACTGCTGGAGGGCTTCGCCTTCCTCGGCGGACGGCTGCGCCAGAAGCTCGACGACGAGCTGCCGGAGCTGACCCATTCGCTGATGCAGCTGCTCTGGCCCAACTACCTGCGTCCGCTGCCGGCCTTCAGCATGCTGCAGTTCGATCCCCTGAAGCGCGCCGCCAGCCAGCCGGTGGCGGCCGGCACGGCGGTCGAGGCCAGACCGCTGCACGGCGTGAGCTGCCGCTTTCGCACCACCGCCGCCATCGAGGTGCTGCCGCTGGCCCTGAGCCGGCTCGACTACGCCATCCAGGGCCAGGGGGCGCGGCTCAACCTGCGTCTGGACCTCACCGCCGGCCAGCTGGGCGAATGGCCGCTGCAACGCCTGCGCCTGCACCTGAGCGGGGAACGCTATATCAGCCAGTTGCTGTACCTGAGCCTGCTGCGCCACTTGGGCGGCCTCGACGTTGTGCTGCTGGATGAACAGGGGCAGCCGCTGCAGGACGCGCAAGGCGAGCCGCTGCCGCCTGTGCGTCTGGACACCGACGCCGTGCAGCCGGCCGGTTTCGGCGAGGACGAGGCGCTGGTGCCCTACCCGCTCAACAGCTTCCGCGGCTACCGCCACCTGCAGGAGTTCTTCGCCTTTGCGGACAAGTTCCTGTTCGTCGACGTGGGCGGGCTCGAGCGCCTGGCCCAGTTGCCCGAGGAGACCCGCCAGCGCACGCGCGGCCTGCTGCTCGGCTTCGATATCCAGAAGACCGGCGTGCAGCGCATCCGGCCGAGCCTGGACAACGTGCGCCTGTACTGCACACCGGTGGTCAACCTGTTCGCCCACGACGCCATGCCGATCCGCCTGGACGGCCGCCAGGACCGCTACCTGCTGCGCCCCGCCGAGTTCGCCGCCAAGCACTGCGGGGTGTTCGCCGTGGAGCGGGTCACCGGCTGGAAACCCGGCGGCATGGGTTACGAGGACTACGTGCCGTTCGAGTCCTTCGAGCACGACGCCAGCTTCGACAGCCCGACGGCGCGGCCCTGGTACAGCGTGCGCCAGCACCCCTCGCCGGTGGGCGACGGCCTGGAAACCTGGCTGGCCTTCAGCCCGCGCCGGCTGGACCGCCACGAGACGCTGTCCGTCGAGCTGACCTGCACCAACCAGGACCTGCCGCGCGAGCTGGCGCCGGGCGACATCTGCCTGCCCAGCGAAGGCACGCCGCAGTTTCTCACCTTCCGCAACATCGGCGCGGTGACGCCCTGCTACGCACCGCCACTGCAGGGCGACTACCTGTGGAAGCTGATTTCCAACCTGTCGCTCAACTACCTGTCGCTGGCCGACGTGCAGGCGCTGCGGGTGATCCTGGACACCTACGACCTGCCGCGCCATTACGACCAGCACGCCGCGCGGGTCAGCCAGCGCCGCCTGGAAGGACTCAAGCAGATCCGCCACCAGCACGTCGACCGCCTGCTGCGCGGCCTGCCGGTGCGCGGCGTGCGCACCGAGCTGACGCTCGATGCGGACGGCTTTCTCGGCGAGGGGGAGCTGTTTCTCTTCGCCTCCGTGCTCAACGAATTCTTTGCCCTGTACACCAGCCTCAACTCGTACCACGAGCTGCGCGTGCAGAGCACACAGGGAGAGGTGTATCAATGGACGCCGCGCATGGGTCAGCAGCCATTGCTGTGACCGCGCTCAGCCGTGGCATCCGCGAGTACAGCCTCTACCAGGCTGTGCGCCTGGTGCTGGAACGGCTGCGTGAACAGCATCCGCAGCTGGACGAGGACGGTCTGTACCAGCGCCTTGAATTCCAGGCCAATCCCAGCCTGGGCTTTCCGGGCGCCGACATCGAACAGGTGCAGTTCTTCGAGGAACACGGCGAGCTGCGCGCGCGCCTGCAGGTGAACCTGCCGGGGCTGTTCGGCAGCGGCTCGCCGCTGCCGGCCTTCTACGCGGAACAGGCGCTGGGCGAGGACAACCCGACCCGCGACTTCCTCGACCTGTTCAACGAGCGCCTGTACCGGCTGCTGCTGCCGATCTGGGAGAAGTACCGCTACCACGCGCGCTTTCGCCCCGGCGCCACGGACCCCTTCTCCGCCCGGCTGTTCGCGCTGATCGGCCTGGGCGGCGAGCCGATCCGCGCCAGCGCCGCGCTGAACTGGAAACGCCTGCTGCCCTACCTGGGCTTGCTCAGCCTGCGCGCCCATTCGGCGGCGCTGATCGAGTCGGTACTGCGTTACTACTTCAAGCATCCGGCGGTGCACATCGAGCAGTGCCTGGAGCGCCGGGTGAGCATCCTGGCCGAGCAGCAGAGCCGCCTGGGCCAGGCCAACAGCCGGCTGGGCAGCGACCTGGTGCTGGGCGACTCGGTGCGCGACCGCAGCGGCAAGTTCCGCATTCATGTGCGCCGGCTGTCCTGGGAACGCTTCCACGAATTCCTGCCCAACGGCCCGCACTACGCGCCGTTGCTGGCGCTGGTGCGCTTCACCCTGCGCGACCCGCTGGATTACGACATCCGCCTGGAACTGCAGACAGACCACCGTCCGGCACTCGGCCTGGGCGCCCACAACCCCTGCCGCCTCGGCTGGACCAGCTGGCTCGGCCAGCCCCGCTCCGCCGCTGAAGTGACCCTAAGCCCTGCTCAAGGATAGAGAGATGATGACCGTCGACCTGCAACAACTCATCCGCGCGCTGGACGCCGACAGCCAGCGCGATTTGGAACAGGCCGCCGAACGCTGCGTGGCCCGCGCCGGCGGCAAGGTGCTGGTGGAGGACCTGCTGCTGGTTCTGCTCGAGCGCGGCGACAGCCTGCTGCTGCGTGCCCTGCGGGATGCAGGCGTGGCACCTGGCGAACTGGCCGCCAGCCTGCAGCCGCGCGGCGAGCGCGAGGAAACCCGCAACCCGGTGTTCTGTGCCGGCCTGGTGCAATGGCTGCAGGACGCGCTGATGCTTGCCACCCTGGAGCTGGGCCAGCCGCACATCGACCAGGCAGCCCTGCTGCTCGCCCTGCTGCGCAATCCGCTGCGCCATGCCGGCACCCGTTACCAGCCGCTGCTGGCGCGCCTGAATGTCGAGCGCCTGCTGGCGTTCGCCCGGGCCCAGGCCAGCAGCCCGAGCCACGCGGCCGATACCGCCCTGCACCGCTTCACCCACAACCTCACCGCCCAGGCCCGCGCCGGCCGGCTCGATCCGGTGCTGTGTCGGGACGCCGCGCTGCGCCAGATGATCGACATCCTCACCCGGCGACGGAAGAACAACCCGATCCTGGTCGGCGAGGCCGGGGTGGGCAAGACCGCGCTGGTCGAGGGCCTGGCCCTGCGCATCGTGCAGGGTGAGGTGCCGCCCGCGCTGCACGGCGTCGAGCTGCTGACCCTGGATCTCGGCCTGCTGCAGGCCGGCGCCAGCCTCAAGGGCGAGTTCGAGCGCCGCCTGCAGGCGGTGATCGACGAGGTATCCGCCGCGCCCACGCCAGTCATCCTGTTCATCGACGAGGCCCATACGCTGATTGGCGCCGGTGCCCAGTCCGGCGGTAGCGACGCCGCCAACCTGCTCAAGCCAGCCCTGGCGCGGGGCGAGCTGCGCACCATCGCGGCGACCACCTGGCGCGAGTACAAGCAGTACTTCGAGAAGGACCCGGCGCTGGCCCGGCGCTTCCAGCCGGTGCAGGTCCACGAGCCCACCGTCGCCGAGGCAGTCACCATCCTGCGCGGCCTGGCGCCGGTGTATGCCGGCAGCCACGGCGTCTACCTGCGCGACGATGCGGTGCAGGCCGCGGCCGAGCTGTCGGCCCGCTATCTGACCGGGCGCCAGTTGCCGGACAAGGCCGTGGATGTGCTGGACACTGCCTGCGCTCGGGTGCGCATCAGCCTTGCCACGCCGCCCGAGGCGCTGGAGCGGCTGCGCGCCGAGCAGGCGGCCGGGCAGCGCCAGTTGGAGGCGCAGCAGCGCGACCAGGCGGCGGGCCTGGTTGCCGATTCGGACGTTCTGGAGCGTCTGCGGCAACAGCTGCAGAGCCTGGCCGAGGAGGAACGCCAGCTGGCCGACCGCTGGGAACAGCAACGCCAGCTGGCCAGTCGCCTGCTGGACCTGCGCCAGCAGTGCGCTGAAGCGCCGGATGAAGAGACCCGCGCGGCGCTGGCTGCCACGCAGGCCGAGCTGGCCGTCGCCCAGGCACAGCAGTTGCTGGTCAGCCACGAAGTCAGCCCGCGCCTGGTGGCCGAGGTGATCAGCCACTGGACCGGCATTCCCGCCACGCAGCTGGCCCAGGAACACAACACCCGCATCGCCAGCTTCGCCGACGACCTGCGCCAGCGCATCCGTGGCCAAGAACAGGCGGTACAGGCGCTGGACCGCGCCATGCGCGCCAGCGCCACCGGGCTGAGCAACCCGGAGGCGCCAACCGGGGTTTTCCTGCTGGTCGGTCCCAGCGGCGTGGGAAAGACCGAAACCGCCCTGGCGCTGGCCGACCTGCTGTACGGCGGCGAGCGTTTCCTCACCACCCTCAACCTGTCCGAGTTCCAGGAGCGCCATACGGTGTCCCAGTTGATCGGCGCGCCGCCCGGCTATGTCGGCTACGGCGAGGGCGGCCGGCTGACCGAGGCGGTTCGCCAGAAGCCCTACTCGGTGATCCTGCTCGACGAGGTGGAGAAGGCCCACCCGGACGTGCTGAACCTCTTCTACCAGATCTTCGACAAGGGTATGGCCAACGACGGCGAGGGGCGGGAGATCAGCTTCCGCAACTGCGTGTTCCTGTTGACCTCGAACCTGGCCAGCGAGCAGATCGCCGAGCGGTGCGCGGACGACACACAGCGACCGGATGCCGACAGCCTGGAACAGGCCATTCGCCCGGCGCTATCCCGGCACTTCAAGCCAGCGCTGCTGGCGCGCATGCAGGTGGTGCCCTACTACCCACTGTCCGACGCGCTGCTGCACGAGCTGATCGAACTCAAGCTGGCGCGCTTTGGCGCACGCCTGGCCGCGCGCCAGGTGCGTTTCAGCCACAGCCCCGCGCTGGTGACGCAGCTGGCCGAGCGCTGCAAGCAGGGCGACAGCGGTGCCCGGCTGATCGATCAGTTGCTCGACCGGCACCTGCAGCCGCTGGTGGTCAACCAGCTGCTGGAGGCCTTGGCCACCGGTGCGTCATTGCAACAATTGCATGTCGGCCTGGACCACGACGGAGGGCTGAACTGTGAGTGCCTTTGAAGCCTGGACGCAGCCGGATATGCCGCTGCTCTCGCTGATCCGCCTGGCCCGCAGCGCCAGCCGGGAAGCGCTGCTGGAGACGCTGGTCGACACCAGCTCACGGCTGGCCGGCAGCGAGCTGAGCCAGTTGTACCTGCTCGACGACAGCCACACGCGCCTGACGCTCAGCGCCGAATCCCTCGATGGCCAAGTGTCCGTTCACTCGGCCACCAGCCTGCCCAGCGACTACCGCGGCGAGCAGTTACTGCAGTACTGCCTGTGCCAGAACCGCACCCTGGCCCTCGACGAACTGGACGCCAGCCTGCACGCCACAGGGTTCCTGCCCGCCAGCCTGCGGCCCTGGCGCAGCCTGCTGTGCCTGCCGCTGCCGGATGCCCAGGGGCAGGTGGCGGGCCTGTTGGTCAGCGCCAGCCGCCAGCGCCGCGATCTGACCGCCGCTGCGCTGCTGGCCGAGCTGGGCGGCTTCGTCATCAACCAGCTGCGCCTGCTGCAACGGGCCGAGCCGGTCCGCACGGAGGCGGCCAGCGCGGCCGCCGCCAGCGGCCCGACCGTTACCGGCAACGCCTACGGCCTGATCGGCGACAGTGCCGGCATGCGCCGCGTCTACCAGCTGCTCGGCAAGGTGCTGCACGTGCCGATCACCGTGCTGGTGCGCGGGGAAACCGGCACCGGCAAGGAACTGGTGGCCCGCGCCATCCACGACCACGGTTCGCGACGCAGCCAGCCGTTCCTGGTGCAGAACTGTGCGGCCATGCCGGAGAACCTGCTGGAAAGCGAGCTGTTCGGCTACCGCAAAGGCGCCTTCAGCGGCGCCGACCGCGACCACCGGGGCCTGTTCGATGCCGCCGATGGCGGCACCTTGTTCCTCGACGAGATCGGCGACATGCCGCTCAGCCTGCAAGCCAAGCTGCTGCGCGTGTTGCAGGAGGGCGAGGTGCGCCCGCTGGGCAGCACGCGGACGCACCGGGTGGATGTGCGCATCATCGCCGCCAGCCACCGGAACCTGCCGGGCGAAGTGGCCGCGGGACGCTTCCGGGAAGACCTGTTCTATCGCCTGGCGAGCTTTCCCATCGACCTGCCGCCGCTGCGCGAGCGCGGCGACGACCTGCTCAAGCTGGCCCGGCACTTCACCGACAAGGCCTGCGCCTTCCTGCAGCGCAATGCCTGCCGCTGGAGCGAGGATGCCCTGGCCACACTGAGCGGGCATGACTTTCCGGGCAATGTGCGCGAGCTCAAGGCCTTGGTCGAACGGGCCGTGCTGCTCTGCGAGGGCAACGAGCTGCGGCCGGAGCATCTCAACCTGGCCCCGGCGAGTCCGCGCACCGCCCAGACCCTGCGCGAGCGCCTGGAGCAGGTGGAGCGCAGCCTGGTCCTCGACTGCCTGCGCCGCACCGGCGGCAACCAGAGCCAGGCGGCTCGGGAGCTGGGATTGCCGCGCCGCACGCTGCTGTATCGCATGGAACGCCTAGGCATCGGCCCGGCGCGGCTGTGAGTCACGGAGGAGTCATGGCCCACCCCGATTTCACCCTGCACCTTGCCAATGGTGCCGACGACCTGCAGGTACTCGCCTTCGTCGGACACGAAGGCGTCAGCCAGCCCTACCGCTTCAGCCTGGAGTTGGTCAGCCCCAACCCTGATGTGGATTTCGCGGCGCTGCTGCAGCAGCCAGCCTTTCTGTGCCTGGATACGGCGCAGGGCAGGGGCATTCACGGCCTGGTGCAACGCATCGAGCAGACGGCGTGCAGCCCGGCGCTGAGTCACTATCGACTCGACCTGGGACCCCACCTGCTGCGGCTCGCCCTGCGCCGCAACTGCCGCATCTTCCAGGAGCGCACGGTCCCGCAGATCCTGGAAACGCTGCTCGACGAGCATGGTATTCCGGCTGATCGCCGGGGCTTCCAGCTGGGCAGCCACTACCCGGCGCGCCAGTACTGCGTGCAGTACGCCGAGACGGACCTCGATTTCCTGCAGCGCCTGTGTGCCGAGGAAGGCCTGCACTATCACTTCGAACACAGCACGGATGGCCACCGGCTGGTGTTTGGCGATGATCAGACTGCCTTTCCCTGCCTCGGCCAGCCGGCCCCCTATGTCCCGGGTTCGGGCCAGGCATGCGGGAAGCCCACCATCCAGGCGTTCTCGGTGCGCCTGGAGTCGCGCACCGAGACGGTGGCCCTGCGCGATCACGATTTCCTGCAGCCCCGCCTGCACCTGGAAAGCACCGCGCAACGCGGGCAGCGCGAGGACTATCGCTATCCGGGAGGATTCCGCGACCGGGATCGCGGGCGCCAACGGGCTCAACGTGCTCTGGAAGCACACCGCCATGATGTCGTGCTGGCCCAGGGCGAAAGCGATCAGCCGCAGCTGGCCAGCGGTTATTTTCTCGACCTGCAGGAACATCCCCGCCGGGACTGGAACCAGCTGTGGCTGCTCACCGAAATACAACACGAAGGGCGTCAGCCACAGGTACTGGAAGCCTATGGCGATGCGGTGCGCGACGGGGCCATTCCGGGCTACCGCAACCGCTTCAAGGCGACACCCTGGGATACCCCGTTCCGCCCCCAGGCACTTTCCAGGCCGCGACTGCCAGGAGTCCAGAGAGCCGTGGTATGCGGGCCGGTAGGCGAGGAGATTCATTGCGACGCGCTGGGCCGGATCAAGGTGCAGTTCCACTGGGACCGTGACGGCCAGAACGACGCACACAGCTCCTGCTGGCTGCGGGTCGCATCCGGTTGGGCGGGTGACCGCTACGGCGCCCTGGCTGTGCCGCGGGTGGGCATGTCGGTACTGGTCAGTTTTCTCGAAGGAGATCTCGACCAGCCACTGGTCACCGGTTGCCTCTACCACGCGGAGCTTCCGGCTCCTTATCCCCTCCCGGAGCACAAGACTCGCAGCGTGTTCAGAAGCCAGAGCACACCCGGTGGCGAAGGCTTCAACGAGGTACGCATCGATGACCGCAAGGACGCGGAGCAGATCTACCTGCACGCGCAACGCGATTGGGAGCAGCACATCGGCCATGACCATCATCTCTACGTGGGCCATGAGCAGCATGAGCATATCGGTGCCAATTGTCTTCTGGAGGTGCAGGGCGAGGAGCACCGCCTGGTCCATCAGGCTCGCATGACCGAGCTGAAGGCCGATGATCACCTGACCGTGGGCGCCAGCCAGCATGTGAAGGTCGGCGAAGGCCGGTTCGTCGATGCGGGGCGGGAAATCCATCTGTTCGCGGGCAAGAAGCTGGTTATCGATGCCGACCAGGAAATGAGCCTCGCCGCCGGGGGCAGCTGGCTGAAACTCGACCCCTCCGGCGTGAGCCTGAGCGGCGTGCAGATTCGCCTCAACTCGGGCGGCAATGCGGGCCACGGCTCCGGCGCGCAGGTTCTGATGCCGGTGCTGGCGAGCGTTCCAGGGACGGCGCAGCCCAGCAAATCACTGCAGGCCCCCGCTCAACCTCCCGCCTCGCAGCCTGAGATCGAAGCGCAGGAAGCGCGCTGGGAAGAAGAGGAAGCCGAGTCACTGGAAGAAGAAACCGAAGCGCAGGAAGAGGAGCGGGTGCAACCGGAAGAAACCGCCGAGCAGCGCATCACGTTGCGCATTGGCGTGTTTTTCGATGGCACTGGAAACAACACAGCAAATTCCGGGTTGACCGAACAATGCCGTCGGGATGACCAGACGCTGCTCGATCCAGACACGCTGCAGGGCGCCATCGACTATTGCCGCAGGTTCGGTTTTGACGACCCGGATGAAAACGGCGTGTTTCGTCGCACGCCGGATAACAGCTACGGCAATGCCCACAGCAATGTGGCTGAACTGTTTCGCTTGTATCAGGACGATGCCAACCGCGCCTTGAGTGCGGGCGAGACCTCGGCGTGCATCAAGGCGTATCTGGAAGGTATCGGTACAACCAGCGGTGATGCGGACTCACTGATTGGCCAGGGCACCGGGGGCGGGACAACCGGCGTGCTGGCCAGGGTGCAAGACAGCCCCACGCACATCAGCCGCCAGTTGCGGGACTTGTTGAGAAAAAATCCCGCGCTCCTGGTCGACGCAGTTGAGTTCGACATCTTCGGCTTCAGCCGCGGCGGCGCCGCCGCCCGGCATTTCGCCAACGAAGTGCTCAAGGCTGAAAAAGGCGTGCTCGCCGGGCTGCTTAGCCCCCAGACTGCCGGCTTTGCTCCCGACTTCAGCTGGAACCGGGTACGCCTCAACTTCATCGGCCTGTTCGATACCGTGGCCGCCCTGGTGGCCCCCTTGGAGGGCGATTTCAGCCCGGCCAACGATGACAATCCGGGACTCAATCTGTATCTGCCCCCCGATTGCGCGCGCAAGGTGGTGCACCTGACCGCCCGTGACGAGAAGCGCTGGAATTTTGCACTCAACAGCGTTGCGCCAGGTCATCAGGAGATCGAGTTGCCGGGCGCCCATTCGGATATCGGCGGTGGCTATCCGCCGCTGATGACCGAAAGGCTGCTGATCGGCAAACCCAGACCCGTATTGCTTTATTGGGGCCGCTCGCCCGAGCAGAGCAAAGCCTGGCAGGAAGCCCTCGCCGAGGCCGAGCAACTGGAACTGCAAGGATTGCCGGCCGGCTCCCTGCGCATCGGCACCCGACCGCTGTCGCCCTCGCGCCAGCGCTCGACGGCCAGTTCCGAGCGGCATCTGGTGCTGTTGGAAGTGAACCGCCAGGTCAGGGGTGAGCTGGCGCGAGTGTATTTGCAGGCCATGCACCAGATCGCCACCGCAAATGACGTCCCACTGGAGCCACTGGACCCAGCCGATACCCGCCTTGCGATTTCGGCCGATCTGGGTGCCATTGCTCAAAAACTTCTGGCTGCGGCACAAGGCTCCGCCCTCAACCTGTCGTTTGAGGAGGAGCGCCACTTGTACGCTCGCTACATCCACCTATCCGCGCATTGGACACCCCTCAAGGGCCTGCTAATCAACAAGCCCGCTCCGAAAGGCCGCCTGGTTTACGGCAACCAACCTCGGAAGGACCACCCAGCATGAAACCCCTCTGGCTACTCCTAGCCTGCGTGCTCGCGGGCTGCTCAAACCTGCCCAGCCGCCCCGATCTTCCCTACGACGCCTGGTTTGTCGGAACTATGGCCCCCGATTACATGGACACCTGGGTGGAGCACATTGATGTGGTCGACCGCCACGGCTGGGTATACGAGGACGTGTCCGGGGGGGTGAGTTCCATGCGCCGCCCGCCCTTGCTGAACGGCAAGCCCGCTGGGTGGCCCAAACAGGTCGGCCTCGGCTCCGGCCGCCATATGACCGGCATCGACCTGCCCGAATTGATCTTCGTAACCTGGCAGTCGCTGGTTGAACCCCAGACCTACAACGCCCGCATCCGCATTCCCGAGTGGGTGCATGAGGAAATGCTCAAGCCGCACCGGGCCTATTGCCAGTTCGATGGCCAGGAGGTCGATGGGCTGTACCGCGACAGCATCACTCTCGGCCTGGCGCCCGGCGGCATCGTCAAGGCGTGGCTGACCGGCCCCTGCCTGAGCGATATCGAAATCACCCGCTACCAGGCCTCGGTCAGCAAGGTCGGACCTTACGGCGGCAAGTCCGGCGGAAAACACCGCCCGCTCAACGAAATTTCCAAAGCCTATATCGAGCGGCACGGAGTGCCCTATGGCTCCTGGTAGCCGCTCATCCATTCAAGGAGGAATCCCATGTCGATACGCGCACGTTCAATCGTCTGGCTGTTAGCCGTGCTGACCCTCGCCGGCTGCGCCAACCCGCGCTGGAGCGACAGCGACTACCGCCCGCTGGGCGAACCCCAGGCGGCTCAACGCAAGTAAGGGAGTGCAAACCATGGAACTGGTTTTCGAAAGGGTCGGGGCCGGGCCGGCCTCCAGCGCCCGCTTCACCGCGCGCGGCGGCGTGATCGGGCGGGCGGCGGACTGCGACTGGGTGATTGCCGACAGCAAGCGGGTCATCTCGGGGCGACATGCCCGGGTGACTCACCGGGACGGTGATTATTTCCTCACCGACACCAGCAGCAACGGCATCCGCCTCAAGGACAACGGCGCCAGCCTGATCAAGGGTGTGCCGCAGAAGATCGAACATGGCGCCATCTTCTGCCTGGGCGATGTGGAGATTCGTGCCCGCCTGGTGCCAGGGATGGAGGAGGACGCGCTGCTGACGAGCGCCAGCATCATTCCGGACGATGCCTTTCTGGAGCTTGACCCGCTGGCCGGGCTGGACGCCACGGCAGCGGAAACGGCGGCCCATGACCTCGATCTGTCGCTGTCCCTCGCCGCCAGCGAGGCGCCGCTGCGGGACTACGCCGCCGTGGAGGCGGAAAGCCTGCTGGTGCCGCGGCTGGTGCCGGCGACCGCCGCCACGCCAGCCGCTACGCCGGCGCCGGTCCGTGCGAGCCGGGATGATTTCTGGCAGCAGCTGGGCGAAGCGCTGGGCATGCCGCTGGAGACGTTCGACGAACCGGCCCGTCAGGCCGTGGCACTGCAGGCCGCCCGCCTGCTGCGCCAGTGTGTCGGTCAGTTGCAGCAGAGCCTGCGCACCCGCAGCGAGCTCAAGGGCGAACTGCGCCTGCAACAGACCACCGTGCAGAGCGCCGGCAACAACCCGCTCAAGCACGCGGTCAACAGCGAGGAAGCAATGCAGGCCCTGCTGCGCGCCCCCAAATCCGGCCAGTTGAAGGGCGAGCAGGCGGTGGCCAACGCCTTCCGTGACCTGCAGGCCCATCAGGTGGCAATGCTGGCCGCCAGCCGCGCCGCGGTGCAGGCCATGTTCGAGCACTTCGCACCGCAGCGGATCGCCGCGCGCAGCGACCATGAACGCAAGCCCTGGCCGGTCACGGCCGGCAGCCGCTGGCGCGCGTACTGCCACGAGCATCGCCAACTGGACCAGAACGGCGACTGGGGCCAGCGCCTGTTCGCCCGTGACTTCGCTCAAGCCTATGAAGAACAGGTCCGTCTGATCGCCACCCTGAACACCGACTCGCAAGGATGATGTCCATGTTTCGCCTCGCTCCCCTGGTCCTGCTCGGCGCCCTGCTGTGCCTGGGCGGCTGCTCCTCGTCGCTGACCAAGCTGGATATGTTCGCCACCGCGAGCAACAGCCTGAACCCCGATCTCGGCGGCCGGCCGTCGCCGATCGTGGTGCGGCTGATCGAGCTGCGCCATCCGGCGGCCTTCGAGAACGCGGATTTCTTCGCCCTCTATCAGAACCCGCGCCAGGCGCTGGCGCCGGATTTCGTCACCCAGGAAGAGTTCGAGCTGCGCCCGGGCAGCTGGCGTGCGCTGAAGGTGCGCGTGCAGCCCGGCAGCCGCTACGTCGGCGTGCTGGCCGCCTATCGCGACCTGCAGGAAACCCGCTGGCGCCAGGTCATTCCGCTCGAGGAGCAGGCGCTGCACAAGGTGCGCCTGCATCTCGACGACCAGGGCGTGCGGCGCCTGGATACCCCCGAGCCGGAGGACGACTGACATGGCCCTGGACAAGGTGATCTGGCAGGAAGGCATGCTGCTCAAGCCGCAGCACTTCCAGCAGAACGACCGCTATCACGACCACCAGCTGAAGAGCCGCACCCAGCGCCTGGGGCACTATCCGTGGGGTTTCTTCGGCCTGGAGATCGACCGGCAGTTCCTCAACATGGGCAAGCTGGTGCTGAGCCGGGCCAGCGGTCTGCTGCCCGACGGCACGCTGTTCGACATCGGCCCCGAGCAGCCGCCGCTGGTGCTGGACATCGCGCCGAACACCACCGGCACGCCGGTCTATCTGGCCCTGCCGCTGGCCACCGGCAATCACATCGAAAGCCGCCGGGCCGAGCAGAAGGACGTGCTGGCGCGTTTCGTCACCCTGGACCGCGACCTGGCCGACTCGAACGCCGGCGACAACGGCCTCGGCCAGGTCGGCTGCGGCCAGCCGGATTTCCGCCTGCAGCTGGGCGATCAGCACAACGACGCGCTGTTCGTGAAGCTCAAGGTGTGCCAGGTACTGGATACCACGCCCGACGGCGTGATCAGCCTGGATGCGGCGTTCATCCCCAGCTTCCTGCACTTCCATGCCAGCGATTACCTGCTGTCCTGCCTCAAGGAAGTGATCACCATGCTGGCGCACCGGGGCGACACCCTGGCCGAGCGCATCCGCGCCACCGGCAAGGTGGGCGGCGCGGAGGTGGGGGATTTCATGATGCTGCAGCTGATCAACCGCTACGAGCCGCTGCTGCGCCATTACCTGGGCGTCGATCAGGTGCATCCTGTGCAGATATACCGGGAACTGCTGTGCCTCTTCGGCGAGCTGGCGACCTTCTCAGCCGAGAGCAAACGCCCGCGCCTGGAGGGCCGCTACCAGCATGGCGACCAGGGCGCCAGCTTCCATCAGTTGCTGGACGCGTTGCGCCAGGTGCTGTCGATGGTGCTCGAGCAGCACGCCATCGAGCTGCCGCTGCAGCAGCGGCAGTACGGCATTCAGGTGACGCCGCTGCACGATGCCAGCCTGCTGGACAGCGCGGTGTTCGTGCTGGCCGCCAGCGCCGAGTGCGATTCGGAGTCGCTGCGCACGCGCCTGCCGGCGCATCTGAAGATCGGCCCGGTCGAGCACATCCGCCAACTGGTCAACCTGCACCTGCCGGGCATCCGCCTGCGTCCGCTGCCGGTGGCGCCACGGCAGATCCCCTTCCATGCCGGCAAGACCTACTTCGCGCTGGAGCTGACCCCCGACGAGCAGGAGCAGATGAAGCGTTCGGGCGGCTTCGCGCTGCATGCGTCCGGTGAATTCACCGGGCTGGAACTGAAATTCTGGGCGATCAGGGATTGAGAGAGATGGATTACACAGCGAGCGGCAGGACGGTCGTGCTCAGCCACAACGGCCAGCCGCCGGCGGCGGACAGCCTGCTGAGCGACGCCGGGGCCACCCCCAGGTACGACGAGCTGGAGGCGCGCATGGTCTTCGCCGCGCGCGTGCGGCCGGCCGAGTCCTTCAGCGTCAGCCTCAACCCGCTGGTGGCGGCGGCCGCGCCGCTGCTGTCCGAGGCAGTACGTATCAGAAGCAATCCGCACGGCGAAGACCTGCACGCGCTGCAGGCGCAACTGGGCGCCGCCATCCGCCAGTTCGAGTACCGCGCCCTGCAGGACGGCGTGGAAAGCGCGCAGGTGATGGCGGCCCGCTACGTACTGTGCAGCGTACTGGACGAAGCCGTGGTGACCACGCCCTGGGGCGTGGCCGGCGAGTGGTCGCAGTTGAGCCTGCTGAGCGGCTTTCACAACGAGACCTTCGGCGGTGAGAAGGTCTTCCAGCTGCTCGAACGCCTGGCGCGCAACCCGGTCAAGCACCTGGCCATGCTCGAACTGCTGTACCTGTGCCTGGCGCTGGGCTTCGAGGGCCGCTATCGCGTGCTGCCGCGCGGCATGCTCGAGCTGGAGGCGGTACGCGACGGGCTGTACCGGCAGATTCGCCAGCTGCACGGCGATGTGCCGCGCGAGCTTTCGCCGCACTGGGAGGGACTGACGGGCGGCCAGCGGCGGCCGCTGTTCAACGTGCCGGCCTGGAAGGTGGCGCTGGCCGCCGTGGCCTGCCTGGGCGTGCTGTATGTGAGCTTCGCCTGGGCGCTGGGGGCGCAGCGCGACCACGCGCTGCAGCCCTACCTGGGCACGGACGCGGCAATTGAGTTTTCCACGCAGTCAGGGATGAAGTGACATGGACATCAAGCAATACGCGGCCCGGATCGGCCGTTTCCTGGCGCGGACCTGGGTCTGGAGCCTGCTGCTGGTGCTGCTGGCGAGCCTGCTGATCTGGTTCGTCGGCCCGCTGCTGGCGATTGCCGAGCAGCGCTTCTGGGCCTCGCCGCTCAGCCGTCTGGCCAGCATCGGCCTGCTGGTGCTGCTGTGGGGGCTGGCCCTGGCGTTCGCCGACTGGCGCGGCAAACAGCGCCAGCGCCGCGCGCAGAGCGCCGAGCAAGCCCAGGAGTCGCTACGTCAGCAAAGCCTCATCGGCGAGGAGCAGGCCGAATTGCGCCATCGCTATCGCGAGGCCCTGCGCACGCTCAAGGGGCACGGCGGAAAATGGCGCGAGGAGCTGCCCTGGTACCTGCTGATCGGCCCGCAGGGCAGCGGCAAGACCAGCCTGCTGGATTTCTCCGGACTGGAGTTCCCGCTCAATCAGGGCGCGGAGCAGCGTCTGACTCGGGAAGTCGCCGGCACCCTGTACGCGGACTGGTACTTCGCCGAACAGGCGGTGCTGATCGACACGGCCGGCCGCTATCTGAGCCAACCCGACCCGGCGGTGGACAGCCTGGGCTGGCAGACGCTGTTGCACCTGCTGCGCCGGCGTCGCACCCGGCCGCTCAATGGCGTGCTGGTGAACCTGCCGGTGGATGTGCTGCAGAGCGGCGACGAACTGGCGCTTGAATACCTGGCGCGCCAGACCCGCCAGCGCCTGCAGGAGATTCATCAGCAACTGGGCATCGACGTGCCGGTGTACCTGGTGCTCGGCAAGGCGGACAAGGTGCCGGGCTTCGCCGAGTCCTTCGATCAGCTGTCACGCGAGGAGGCCGACCAGGTACTGGGCATGACCTTCCGTCCCGGGCAGTCCGCCACCGAGCAGGCGACCCTGCGCGCGGAACTCGAAACACTGCTGCGACGGCTGAATCACCAGGTGATTCCACGCATGCATCAAGAGCGGGATACGGTGCGGCGCGGGCGCATCCTCGACTTTCCCCATCAGCTTGGCCAGCTGGGCGAGCAGCTGTGCCTGTTCGTCGAGCTGGCCTTCGCCGGCAATCGCTACCAGCGGGCCAGCCAGCTGCGTGGCCTCTATTTCATAAGTGCACCGCAGTTGGCGGGCGGGCTCGATCCGGTGACCCTCGGCATTGGCCAGCAGCTCGGTCTGGCCGGCAGCCTGCTGCCCAGCCTGCACACCGGCAAGCCCCGCTTCATCCATGATCTGTTTGCCAAGGTGATCTTCCCCGAGGCGCCGCTGGCCAGCCTCGACGGCCAGACCGCGCGGCGCATGGCCTGGGGGCAACGAGGGCTTTATGCCGCGGCGCTGGGCAGTGTGCTGGCAATGGCCGTCCTCTGGGCCAACGCCTTCTCGGACAACCAGGCTCGCCTCGAGCGTCTGCGGCAGACTGCCGACAGCCTGCTGCCCGCCCGCGAGCAACTGGACGCCCATGACGACATCCATCGGCTGCTGGAAGTACTGGACATCAGTCATGCCGCTACCCAGGTTTTCCCCGACAGCAGCGAGGTGCCCCTGGTGCAGCGCGGCGGCCTGTACCAGCGCAGCCAGGCGGAGCCGGTGGTGACCGACAACTATCGACGTGACCTGGAACGCCTGCTGCTGCCTCGGGTGCGCCAGCTTCTGGAAACACAGCTGGTGCAGCGGACAGACCGCGATGCCCTGCTGGCCAGCCTGCGCGCCTACCTGATGCTCAATCTGCCCGAGCGGCGGGACGCCGGCTTCCTCGCCGACCGGCTGGCGGCGGAGTGGTCACGGCGCCACCCGGGGGAGGCGACCGTACAGGCAGCCCTGAACGGTCACTTTCAACGTTTGCTGGCCGAGCCGTTTGCCGCACAACCAATCGACGCGGCCTTGGTGGCCCAGGCTCGCCAGACGCTGCGCAGCGAGTCGCTGGCCGAAGTGGTGTACCGCGCACTGCGCGAACAGGCCCAGCAATTGCCGGAGTACCGCTTCCACCAGCATCTCGGCCCGCAGGCCCCCCTGCTCAATGGCAGCGACCATGCCATACCCGGCCTCTACACCCAACGCGGCTATCGACACTACCTGCTCGCCCAAGGGCCACGCCGAATGGAGGAGATCCTGCGCGACAACTGGGTGCTGGGTGAGAGCGCGGGCCTGAGTCCGCATGATCTGGGCCGCCTGCTGGCCGACGTGGAGCAGCTGTACTTCCGCGACTACGCCTACCACTGGTCGCAGGCGCTGGAGCAAATGGAGCCAGAGCCCGTGGGCAACGCCGCGCAGGGGGCACGTCTGGTCGCCGGGTTGGGCTCGCCCAGCTCGCCGCTGCTGCAGCTGCTGGTTCAGCTGCGGGAAAACACGCTATTCAGTGGGCCGGCGGCAAGCACAGAAACCGCCGGCGAGCTGTTGTCCGCCGCCACAGCATTGGGTACACCGCTCGCCAGCGCCGTACCGGACAGTGCTCGCAAGGCCATGGAACGCCACTTCGCGCCCCTGCATCGGCTGCTGGACGACGGCGGCGCAGCCGGTCCCGAACTCGCCAACAGCTTGCAGGCCCTGGATGATCTGCACACCCTGCTCAGCACACTGGCTCAGGCCAGCCAGCCGGAACAGACCGCATTCGAACTGGCTCGCCAGCGCATGAACGGCCGTAGCGACGCCCTCAGTCAGCTGCGCAGCAATGCGGCGCGGATGCCCAAGCCGATCGGGCGCTGGCTGGAACTGCTGGCCGATGACAGCTGGATGCTGATCCTCAGCGAAGCCCAGCACCACCTGAACCAGCGCTACCAGACCGAGCTGTACGCCTTCTACCAGGGCGCCCTGAGGCAGCGTTACCCGTTCGAGGCCCGTAGCCAGAGCGAAGTCTCCCTGGCCGACTTCCGCGAGTTTTTCAAGAGCAAGGGGGTGGCTGACCGCTTCTTCGAGGGCTATGTGCGCCCCTTCGTGACCGGCAGCGGCAACCAACTGAAATTGCGACTGGTCGATGGTCGTGGCCTGCCCCTTTCCCCGCATTTCCTAGCTCAGCTGGGCAAGGCGGAGGACATCCGCCGCAGCTTCTTCGCCGAGAATCCCGAGGAGCCCAGCCTGCAGTTCAAGCTGGAATCTTATTTGCTCGATTCGAACATGCGCCGCGCGGAGTTCCGCTTGGGCAATCAGCAGCACGAGTACCGCCATGGTCCGATCGCGCAAACCTCGTTCCGCTGGCCAGACCATACCCTGGACGGCAGGGCCAGTGTGCTGATCGAGGAGATCGGGGGCCGCCGCCTCGCCGTGGAGAAGAACAGTGGTCACTGGTCGCTGTTCCGCCTGATCGATCAGTTGCAGGTGGAGCACCACAGCGGGAGGGATGTGCTTCTGCTCAAGGCGCATCTGGAAGAACGCCGCGCTCAGTATCTGCTGCACAGCCAGCGCTCGCCCAATCCCTTCGATCCGTCGCTGTTGCGCAGCTTCAAGCTGCCGGCGGTCCTGTAATGAGCGGATGGCAGAGCGCGGCGCGCAGCGAAACCGGCAAGGTACGCCAGCGCAACGAGGATGCGCTTCTGGCGGCCGCTGATCAGGGTCTGTGGGCCATTGCCGACGGCATGGGTGGGCATGCCAACGGGGCGCTGGCCAGCCGCAGCATCATCGAGGGACTGTCGGCACTGCAATTGAATGGCACGCTTGAACAGCGCATTGCCGAGGTGCGTACCGAGCTGGTCGGACTGAATCAGCGGCTAAGCCAGGATCTGACCCTGGCGGCCGATCAGCAGGATTCGATCATGGGCAGTACTGTGGTCGTGCTGCTGGTCGAAGGACTTCGCGGGGCCTGCCTTTGGGCAGGCGACAGCCGATGCTACCTCTGGCGGGACCAGCGGCTCTTTCAGCTGACGCGAGATCACTCGCTGGCCCAGCAACTGATCGACAGACACCGATACAGCGCCGAACAGGCCGCCCAGCATCCAGCCTCCCAAGCACTGACCCGCGCCGTGGGCGCAACGAACGATCTGGAACTGGACACGGTCGAGTTCGACGTCCGCCCGGGCGATTGCTTCCTGCTGTGCAGTGATGGCATCCATCAGGCATCGCCGGCTGCGGTACTCGGTGCGGCGTTGAAGGCGCCGACACCGAAGCGGGCGGCAGATCTTCTGATCGACTTCGTTATGCAGGGCCCGGCGCGCGACAATCTGAGCGCCGTGGTGGTCCGCAAGATGCCATCGGGAGTCCGCCAATGACGGGCATCATTGAGCCGGAAATGACCTATTTCGCCTTTGCGCAGTCGACCGCGAAAAAGACGGAGCCGCGATCGACATGCCTGCCGCCAGTACCCGACCTGTTATGCAATCGCTATCGGGTGGAACGACTGCTCGGTGTAGGTGGCATGGGCGCCGTCTTCAGAGCGCGAGACCTGCTACGTGAACAGCTGGGAGATCCCTGCCCGCTGATCGCGATCAAGACCCTGAACAATGAGTGCGCCGAATACCCCGACGCGCCGACCCTCCTGCACAGCGAGTTCGCTCGCACGCTGCGCCTGAAGCATCCCAATGTAATCAGGGTGCTGCATTTCGATATCGACCCGGCAAGCGAGCACCCCTTCATCGTCATGGAACTACTCGAGGGCATCACGCTGGATCAATTGCTCCTTCGCCAACCACAGGGCCTGGCATGGAGCGATATCCACAGCATCGGCGGCAGCGTGCTGGCTGCGGTCGCCCATTGCCATGAGCGGGGCACCGTTCACGGGGACATCAAACTCAGCAATATTCTGGCGGGCAAGGAGGGTGTTCGTCTGTTCGATTTCGGCCTCGGACACTGTTCTCAGGACCAGCTTCCACAACTTGACCGAGAGCACTTCAAAGCCTGGACCCCCGGATACGCCGCTCCGGAAATCTTGCAAGGTGAGCCCGCCAGCAGCGCGGCGGATGTTTACTCGCTGGGCTGTGTGCTACTGGAGCTAAGCGGTGCGCGCCTGAAGAACGAACCACTCCGCCAGCCTGCGCAAATGCCGACAAGCCTCTGGAAAGTGCTGAACCGTGCGATCTCCAGCCTGCCGAACCAGCGCTGTTCCGCTCGTCAGTTGCATGAAGCCTGGGGGAAGACTACTCAGCACTCTCTGCTCTCCAAGCTGATCGCCAGGCTTCAGTGAGCTGAAAAAGACAAAGCCCCAACCCGCGGTTGCGGATTGGGGTTTTGGTTTTAGGTGCTTGACGATGACCTACTCTCACATGGGGAGACCCCACACTACCATCGGCGATGCGTCGTTTCACTGCTGAGTTCGGGATGGGATCAGGTGGTTCCAACGCTCTATGGTCGTCAAGCAATTCGGTTGGGGCATCGCGGTTAAGGCGCTACCCCGAAACGGGTATGTGATGTCTGTCGCCTGTGCGGCTCGTTGCAAACATTGGGTTGGTTCGATCGT
>NZ_JRUD01000016.1 GCF_000802425.1 Pseudomonas flexibilis
CTGGAAGTGGGGCGCATTATAAGGAGCCTCAGCCAAAGGTCAAGGTTTCTTTTATATAACTTCAACCAACCCGTACCCCGGACAGATCGAGCACACCCTCACGCAGCGGCGGGCACCAATAATAACCGCCACTTACCGGTCGACTGAAACGATAAAGCGCATCCACAATCCCGTCATCGACTCCCGCCATCCGGCGCATTTGCACCTCAAATGCATCAAAACTCCGTCCGAAGCACAAAAACATCAACCCCGCCCGCGCCCCCTCGACCCACGGCATGGAGCGACGCACCATAAACGCCTCCGGTGCGAAGCTCTCCTGAGCCGTCCGCCTCACATGCGCCGACTCCGGAGCCTCATCCAGCTCTTCGTTATCACTTTTGCGACGCCCGAAAATGTCGTCCTGCTCAGAACCAGGGAGACTTTCGAAATAGTCGAGATCATGAACCCACCGCTGGATGACGGCAAAACTACCACCCAGCTCCCCATCTTCACCGTCGACAACAATCGCCGCCTTGACTGCCGCCTCGCCAAGCGGGTTTTCAGTGCCATCTTCATAGCCCGTCAGATCATGACCCGCCTGATGGCGAAAGGCCTCAACAGCGTGATCAAGAGTCAGCGCAGGGGATAACGCCACCTCCAATCGCCGGGACAAGTGCAGCAGCTCGCCGCGATCACTCCCCCGCAACCAGCACCACAGCGCAAACTGAGTGACAGGAACCTCAACGAGCGAACCCTCGAAGGCCGGGAACTCACGAAGCCCCGAAACACAGCACCCCATCGCCGTCACAAGAGACTGCCCCAGCCCTACCACCACAGCCCGGCCATCTACCCATGGCACAAGGCGATCCAGAGCCCCACGCAACTCATCCGGCGAACGCAACGAGAAGAACAAATGGCGAGCTTGCAAAGGGACCGGCGCTTCGAGGATGGCCGGCTGACAACGATTCATAAACTCTCCTGCAATGGCATCGGGCAGCCCAAGCACTACGACTGGGCACACGGGCGGCACTTGTCTCACTAGCACACCAATAAAAACGGCACCCCGCAGGGTGCCGTTCTCGTGACACAGGCTCAAGCGTGCAACTTGTCCGCCGCATGAAGCGTATTTTCCAGCAGGCAGGCACGGGTCATAGGACCCACCCCGCCGGGAACCGGCGTAATCCAACCGGCACGCTTGCTGGCCGCCTCAAACTCGACATCACCAACCAAACGCCCGTCCGGCTGGCGATTGATACCTACATCGATGACGATGGCACCCGGCTTGATCCAGTGCCCCTTCACCAATCCAGTGATCCCCGTGGCAACCACCACCAAGTCGGCACGACTGACGTGCTCCTCCAGATTCCTGGTGAAGCGATGGGTGACCGTAACGGTACATCCAGCCAGCAACAGCTCAAGCGCCATGGGACGCCCAACGATATTGGATGCCCCAACCACCACGGCATCCAGGCCGTGCAGATCGACGCCTGTCTCGGACAGCAGCGTCATGATGCCTTTCGGCGTGCAAGGGCGCAGCAATGGAATCCGCTGCGCAAGGCGACCCACATTGTAAGGATGGAAACCATCCACATCCTTGTCAGGACGGATACGCTCCAGCAACCGGGACGCATCCAGATGCTTCGGCAGAGGCAGCTGCACCAGGATGCCGTCAATTGCAGGATCTGCGTTTAGCTGGTCGATCAATGCCAGCAGCTCTTCCTGACTGGTCGTTTCCGGCAGGTCGTAGGCACGGGACTCGAAACCGACCTCGACACAATCCTTGCGCTTGTGCGCCACATAAACCTGGGACGCAGGATCAGAGCCCACCAGGATCACAGCCAGACCAGGTGCGCGCAGCCCCTGCTGACGACGTTCGACAACCCGTTGGGCGATCTGCTGGCGGAGACGGGCGGCAATCGCCTTGCCGTCGATCAATTGAGCGGTCATTACGCTTGGTCAACCATCACAAAGGGTAAATAGAAGGCGCGCATTCTCGCACGCCAGCCCCCGAAGGCAAAAGCAGCGAAGGCCAGACAGACGTAACCCATTTATCTCACAGGATTTTTTTAAAAAATCTGTTGACGAGGTATGGCGACATGAATAACATACGCCCCGCTTGTCGAGCACAGCTAGTCGCTGGGCATGAAGGCAGCAAGCCTCACCAAAGGCTAACTGCAATCAAAGCCAACATTTGCGCTCTTTCGAGATAGCAGAAATAGGCGCCCGTAGCTCAGCTGGATAGAGCATCCGCCTTCTAAGCGGATGGTCGCAGGTTCGAGTCCTGCCGGGTGCGCCATAAAGGCAGCTTTGGCACAAGCAAACGCAATATGGTGGGCGTAGCTCAGTTGGTAGAGCACAGGATTGTGGCTCCTGGTGTCGTGGGTTCGATTCCCATCGTCCACCCCATATTCGAGAAAACGCCAGACCCTGAGTCTGGCGTTTTCGTTTCAACCACGCGGACGTGGTGAAATTGGTAGACACACCAGATTTAGGTTCTGGCGCCGCAAGGTGTGAGAGTTCGAGTCTCTCCGTCCGCACCATCTCTCAAGCTCCCCTCCTCCGCAAAGCCGCGCGGCTCAAGGCTTTCAGCGGATGTCATCCAGGCGCGAGCGTCTGTTTCACTCTCTGTTTTGTTCCCAGAGTGTTCCCAGAGAAAGCGCACGGATCAGGTCATCCGGGGCGGCCGGCTGGGGTTTCCGCCGTTTTATGTTGACCCCTCAATCTGGGGTAATTTCGGTTATGTCCGGAGACCGGCCCGCTGAAACCCTTGCTGCGCTTGGGCTGCGGTCGTTCCAGCCAAGGTTAGGAAACGGTTAGGTAATGGTTATCTGATTACCTTTTTTCAGGTTGCCACCCAAGAAGCTGGAAGCCTTGTAAATCAAGGGCTTGAGAAAACCTAACCTTTACCCTTACCTAAAATCACCATCCAAGGTAATTGCCCTAACCCAGTGTTCATGCGGGTTACAGCCACGGCTTGGGGTGGTGCTAACTGAAATTACCTCTCCAGCATCCCCCCACCCAATCCTCGCTCCCCTGCCCCACTCCCCCTGTACCGCTAAACCACCCCACCGTGCAGGGATTCGCAGGGAAATCGGCACCGCCAAACCTCCTCAACCCACCAGCATTAGCGCGGCTCACGCCTGCCCGCAGGGGTGCAGAAAAAGCGACACATTAAGCCCGCAGGCGTGGCGGGGGGACGATTGCGCGCGCCGGGGCCCGCTTGGTAGCGTGGCAAGACGAAATGGAGGTCCATATGAAACGAGACATGAACCTTATCCGATTGCTGCTCTTGAAGCTTGAGGAGGTGGAGCTTGACGATGAACCCTTCACCTTCCTGGACTACTCGGATCTTGCGATCGAAGGGTTCGACGATAAGCAGGCGGCGTACCACCTTGAGCTGATGGTGGAAGCGGGTCTAATTGACCAAGGCGGCTCTGGGAACCTGGATAACGACTTCATGTTCAAGCGCCTAACTTGGCGCGGTCATGATTTTGTTGATGCCGTCCGTGACGAGGAGGTTTGGAGACGGACCAGAGAAGGTGCGCTTGCCGCTGGCGGTTGGAGCCTGGATCTCTTGCGAGATTTAGCGAAAGGCTACATTCGAAAGAAGGCCGCTGACCTCTGCGATGTGCAGTTATAAAAAAGCCGCCCTTGAGGCGGCTTTTTCGTTTCCGGGTCTGGCTCAACCCTTGGCCGGCAGCTCGAACGGCCTGAACCTGACCACCTCCTCCCCCAGCCAATCGTTCACCTGCTGCAGGCGTGCCTGGATGGGTTCGAGTTCGTTGATGGCCCACACCTCGGCCGCCTCGCGCAGGCTGCCGAAGCCGCCGGCGTTCTGCGGGACGATGCCCATCAGTTGCGGCGGGATGCGCAGCGCGGCCAGCAGGTCGTCGCGGCTGATGTTCTTGATGCTGCCGAACTCGTCCTTGGCCGCCACCTCGCTCACCGGCAGCAATTGGATGCCGTCTTTCTTGCCGCCCGGGGCGTACATGAACAGGTTGCGGAAGTTGCCTGGCCCCTTGGCGTTCTTCAGCGCGGTGCGTAGCGCGGCAACGTCGCCCTCGTTCTGCGCGGCGTCGGTCATGTAGAGGATGAACCCCGCATGTGACCCGTTCTGGTAGTACTTACGCCGGAACAGGGTCGCCGACTCGTTGAGCAGCGCGCTCTGCAGGGCCGCCAGCCACTCCGGCAGGCCGTAGATCTCCTGGTTGATGTCGGCCTCGCGCAGGTGCAGCACGGTGCCGCGCTCAAACTCGTGTTCATCCTTCCAGCCGCGCACCTGGAAGTACTCACCCGGCTCGGTACCCACCCGCATGTACTTGGCCAGCGGCGGCAGCAGGCCCAGCGCCTGGCCGAGCATGTTGCGGCGCTTCTCCAGGTAGGTGTTGCCACACCACAGCCAGTCCAGGGCGAATTGCCCGAACGCGGCACGGTTCAGCAGCTTGTGCGGGATGAAGGTGCGCTCCAGCATGTTGCGCTTGAAGCCGATGCCGCTCTGCAGGTAGACGCTGGCCCGGGTGGACTTGGCCAGGCCGTCAAGCGACAGCGGCGGTTCGTACCAGCGGCCGTTCTGCCAGCACTCCAGGTAGTCGAGGATCTCGCGGCCATCGAGCACCGGCACCGGGTCGCCGAAGGTGAAGGCCTCGATGCCGGGCTGCGCCGCAGCGGTTTCAGTGCTCATCAATAAATCTCCATGAAGCTGCTGTTCTGGGCGGTGCGGCCCTCCAGCGGCTCGTTGTGCAGGGCGTGCATGAGCGCCCAGGCGAGGTCGGCGTGGCCGGTCTCGTCGGTGCGCCCGGCGGTATAGGTCATCTGGCGGCCGCTGGCCGTCATGGTCTTGCGGATGGCCATCAGGCTGGAGGCCATGTCGGTCCAGCCGGCATCGAACTCCAGGCGGCCGCTCCTGATCACGTCCCAGGTCTTCATCACCAGGCGCGTCTTCACCTCGGGCGAGTAGCTGAAGGTGGTCAGGCCGGGGAAGAATTGACGCACCAGCTGGGCGACGCCGGTGCCCATGCCGGTGGTGTCGATGCCGATGTAGGTCACCCAGAAGCGCTGGGTCATCTGGCGGATGAACCCGGCCTGGGCGGCGAAATCCATTCCCCTGAACTGGTGCCGCTCGATAATGCGGAACTTGCCGCCGGGCACCATCGGCGGCGCGACCACCACCAGGCCGGCGCTGTCGCCGGACTCGGCCGGGTCATAGCCGATCCACACCGCACGATCACCGAACGGGCGCTGCGCGAACGGCTTGTAGTCCTCGGCCCAGGCCTCCCAGCTGTCGATCATGCAGGGCTGCAGCAGCGTCAGCGGGAAGATGCTCGCGCCGTCGTCGACGAACTCGCACATCAGCAGGTTGGCCCACTGTTCGGCGTTGTACTCGAAGCGCAGCTCGTCCAGGTTGAACAGGTCGCAGCCGCGGGCCTCGGCGTCGAGGATGGTCACGATCTGTCGCCAGATCTTGTCGTCGCACAGCCGCCCCTGGCTCAGGGCGTCGTGGCTGACATCCAGCTTGATGTGCTGGGCGCTCGGCTTGCCCTTGTTCAGCCGCTCGCCAGTCCACCACTTGTAGGCCTCGTGCCCCTTGCTGGAGGGGGTCGAAAAGTAGGTCTTGCGCCACTTCTTGTGCAGCGCCATGCCCGAGGCGACCTTGTTCAGCTCCTCGAACTTGTGGGTCCAGAAGAATTCGTCGAAGTAGAAGTTTCCCGACCGCCCCTGGGCGGTGCGGTAGTTGGTGCCCAGAAAGTGCAGCTCGGCGCCGTTGGCCAGGATGATCGGGTCGCCGGTCAGCTGGCGGTCCAGGACCTCGCGCGCCATGTCCTGCATGTAGTTCTTGAACTGGTGCGCCTGCGCCTTGCTGGCCGAGAGGAAGATCTGGTTACGCCCGGTGATCGCCGCATCAAGCAGCGCCTCGCGGGCGAAGTAGTACGTGGCGCCGATCTGGCGCGACTTCAGGATCATGCGCGTGCGCTGATTGCCCGCCCGGTACCAGTCCTTCTGGTAGTCGAAGCAGGTATCGAGAAACGCCTCCTGCAGCTTCTCGATGTCCTCCTCGCTGAACTCGTTACGCTTGGGCTGCTTCTTCGGCCCCTCGTTGCGCGCGGCGATGTTCGGGTTCAGGTCGGTTTCGGTGCCGCCGCCCTGGTAGCGCTGGATGCGCGCCTGGCGCTCCAGCTGGCGGTGCAGCAGATCGATTTCCTTGAAGTCGCTGCCGGTCTTCGGGTCCTTGAGCAGCAGTTGCACCAGCCGGGCTTCCAGGGCGCCGCCAATTCGTTCTAGGGTATCGGCCCGGTCCCATTCGTCCCGGCCCTTCCAGGAATGGACGGTCTTCTCGGGCTCGCCCAGGAAGTCGGCAATGTCGGTGATGCGCCAACCCGTCCAGTACAGGAACTTGGCCTGCCGGCGGTTATCGCGGATGGGGATTGCTACGGTCTCAGTCATGGCGGCGATGCTGCCGCCCGCGCGCGAACCGCCCTAGCACTGGGCGTTGTAACGCACACGCCTACAACCCGCCGTCGTTGCCGCTCATCGCGCGCCTGCCGACCATGCCCTCAACCCACTGCACACCCGCAGACCGGATTGAGGACATCCACCGATGAGCAAGAAATTCCGCTCCAAGCTGTTCCGCGTCGCCGTCGAAGGCGCGACCACGGACGGTCGCGAGATCCAGCGCAGCTGGATCGAGGACATGGCCGCCACCTACAACCGCAACACCTATGGCGCCCGTCTGAACTGCGAACACATCAAGGGCCTGGCCCCGGACTCCGTGTTCGGCAGCTATGGCGACGTGCTTTCCCTGGAAGCCAAGGAAGTCGACATCGCCGGCGAGAAGAAGCTGGCCCTGTTCGCCCAGATCGAGCCCACTGAAGCGCTGATCGCCCTGAACAAGCGGGGCCAGAAGATCTACACCTCCATCGAGGTGCAGCCCAACTTCGCCAAGACCGGCAAGGCCTACCTGGTCGGCCTGGCCGTGACCGACAGCCCGGCCAGCCTGGGCACCGAGGCCCTGGAGTTCAGCGCCCAGAAAGGCACCCTGGCCAATCGCAAGCTGCACGCGGACAACCTGTTCACCGCTGCCGAGGAAACCGAACTCGAGTTCGAGGAAGTGGACGACACCCCGTCCAAGGTCGCCGGCCTGTTCAAGAAGGTCAGCGAGCTGCTGGGCAAGGGCAAGCAGACCGACGAGCAGTTCGGCGAGCTGGCCGAGACCCTGGAAGCCATCGCCAAGCACTCGGCCGAGCAAGCCGAAGCGCTGAACGCCGAGAAGACCGCCCGCCAGAGGCTGGAAACCCAACTGTCCACGCTGTCGGGTGACCTGGCCTCCCTCAAAGAAACCCTCGGCAAAACCCACGACCACAGCCAACAACAGCGCCCGCCGGTGGCCGGCGGCGACGGCCAGATCAAGACCCAGTTCTGATCGGCGCGCCACAGGAGAGAGATTCCCATGCGTAACGAAACCCGCCTTGCCTTTACCGCCCTGGCCGCGCAGATCGCCCTGCTCAACGGCGTGGCCAGCGCGACCGAGAAATTCAACGTCACCCCGTCGGTGCAGCAGACTCTGGAAACCGCCATGCAGGAGTCCACCGACTTCCTGGGGCGCATCAACCTGATCGGCGTCATCGAAAAGGACGGCGAAGCGCTGCTGCTGGGCGTAAACGGCCCGGTTGCTGGCCGCACCAACACCGCCGCCGGCAACCGTCGCACCCCGACCGATCGCAGCGCGCTGGCCAAAGACGACTACGCCTGCAAGCAGACCAACTTCGACACCTCGTTCCCGTACTCGCTGCTGGACGCCTGGGCCAAGTTCCCCGACTTCCAGGTGCGTCTGACCAACGCCATCATCCAGCGTCAGGCCCTGGACCGGATCATGATTGGCTTCAACGGCGTCAGCGCCGCCGCCGCCACCGATCGCGCCGCCAACCCAATGCTCCAGGACGTGAACATCGGCTGGCTGCAGAAGATCCGCACCAAGGCAGTGGACCGCGTACTCAATGAGGGCGTGGAAGGTTCCGGCAAGGTCACCGTCGGCGCCACTGGCGACTACAAGACCCTGGACGGCCTGGTGTTCGACGCCGTGCAGATGCTCGATCCGTGGCACCGCACCCGCCCGGACCTGGTGGTGCTGGTCAGCCGCGACCTGATGCACGAGAAGCTGCTCAAGGCCGTGGAGAAAGGCGCCGCTTCCAACCAGGAAGAGAATGCTGCGCAGGAAGTGGTCAGCCGCGCCCGCCTCGGCGGCCTGCCGGTGGTTGATGCCCCGTTCTTCCCCGAAGGCACCGTGCTGGTCACCTTCCTGAAGAACCTGTCCATCTACTGGCAGGAAGGCGCCCGCCGCCGCCACCTGAAGGACGAGCCGGAATACGACCGCATCGCCGACTACCAGTCCAGCAACGACGCCTATGTCGTCGAGGACTTCGGCGCCGTCGCCCTGGTCGAGAACATCGAGGCCGTCTGACCATGAGCCTGACCCTCGCCCAACGTAACCAGCTGCGCAAACGCGCGGCCCAGGAGGCCGCCGCCGCTGCGCCGGCCACCTCCATGGCGGGTGCGACGTCCTACGAGCTGCAGCTGGCCCAGCTGCACCAGGACCGCCACCGTCTGAAACAGATCCAATCGACCGAGGGCAAGATCGAGCTCAAGCGGCAACTGGTCCCGCACTACGCCCCGTATATCGACGGCGTGCTTTCGGCCGGCGTCGGCGCCCAGGACGAGGTACTGGCCACCCTGATGGTCTGGTGCTTCGACATCGGCGACTGGCACAGCGCTTTGCCCCTCGCCCGCTACGTCCTGGAGCACAAGCTGCCGATGCCGGATCGCTTCGCGCGTACGCCCGGCACCCTGGTTGCCGAGGAAATCGCCGAGGCCGCGCTCAAGGCGCTCAAGCTCGGCCAGCCCTTCGAGCTGGCCGTGCTGGAGCAGACCGAGGAGCTCACCCGTGAGCAGGACATGCCCGACCAGGCGCGCGCCAAGCTGCACCTGGCCCTCGCCCGCGTGCTGCTGGGTCTAGTCCCGGACGAGTCTCCAACCTTTGAGCAACTGATCCAGCTGAACGCTGCCCACTCCCACGTGCTGCGCGCCATCGAGCTGCACGAAAACTGCGGCGGCAAGAAAGACCTGGAGCGCGCCACGCGCCTCCTCAAGAAACACGCCACGGTCACCACCGAGGCATAACCGAGCGTCCCCGCGACCCCGGCGGCTCGGGGCGGATCAGCAGGTTGATTCCTTCGCTGTGAAGCCCCGACCACCGCCGACCTGATTCCGAGGCATTGATGAGCGGATTTATCGCCACCGGCACCGCCGAGGCCTTCACCCTGACCAACGACGGCTTCTGGCCGGACATCCAGACCGACCACCTGCGCGCCTCCCTGCGCATGGACGGCACCGTCAGCGACGAGCGCCTGGCGATGGCCGCCGTCAATGCCGTGCTTTCCGTGAACCGGGAGCTGAGCCAGCTGCAGGCCGAGTATCGGACCCAGGGCTACCAGACGCTGGAGGACGTGCCGTCCGCCCAGCTGCAGGGCCTGAGCGGGCTGGTCCACCTGTATCGCCGCGCCGTGTACTGCACCGCCGGCGCCGAGCTGGCCGAGCGGTTCCGCAGCTATGACGCCACCGCTGCCGGCAACCAGCGCGCCGATGCGCTCACCCCCAGCATCGACGAGTACCGCCGCGACGCCCGCTACGCGATCCGCGACCTGCTGGGCATCACCCACAGCACGGTGGAACTCATCTGATGGACACGATCCGGGCCACCCAGGGCGACACCCTCGACGCGATCTGCTGGCGGTACTACGGCCGCACGGCCGGCGTGGTCGAGCAGGTGCTGGAGGCCAACCCCGGGCTGGCCAGCCTCGGGCCGGTGCTGCCCATCGGCACGCCGGTCCGGATGCCCGCCGTGGCCACCCAGGCCAGCCAGCGCGACGTGGTGAACCTATGGGACTGACCGACCACCCCCTCCCCGAGGGCCAACGAGATGAACAACATGCCTGACCGTCCTGAAACCTGGGGGTTCTTCGCCGCCTGGCTGGAAAACAACTTTCCAGGCCTTTACGCGGGCGGGCTCGCCTTCCTGATCGCTGTGTGGCGGAACATCTATACCGGAGGCAAGTTCCGGCAGTACGCCCTGGAAGCCCCGCTGTGCGGCCTGCTTGGCGTCGGCGTCAGCTATGGGCCGTCGCTGATCGGGGCACCGCCGCAGGCGGGGGTCTTTCTCGCCTGCATGGTCGGTCTGTTCGGTGTCGAGGCCAGCCGTGCCGCTGCCAAGCGCCTGCTGGATCGCAAGGTGGACTCGCTATGACCCTGCGCCTCGACGACCGCAGCCTGGCCGTGCTGCAGCTGCAAAAACGCCTCAACGAACTGGGCGCCTCGCCGCGCCTGTACCCGGACGGCCATTTCGGCGACGCCACCGAAAAGGCGGTGCGTGCCTTCCAGCAACGCGCCGGTCTGGTGGCCGATGGCGTGGTAGGGCCGAAAACACGGCTCGCCCTGAACGGCGCCGACACCAGCCGCCTACTCAGCCAGCGCGACCTGCGACGCGCCGCCGACCGCCTGGGCGTGCCGCTGGCCAGCGTCATGGCCCTGAATGCCGTGGAAAGTCGCGGCGAAGGCTTCGCCGCCAATGGCCGGCCGGTGATCCTGTTCGAGCGGCACGTGATGCACGAACGCCTGCAGGCCAACGGCCTGAGCGAAGCCGAGGCGGACGCCCTGGCGGCACGCCACCCCGGCCTGGTGAGTCGCCGGCCAGGCGGCTACGTCGGCGACACCGCCGAGCATCAGCGCCTGGCCAATGCCCGCCTGCTGCACGACACCGCCGCCCTGGAATCCGCCAGTTGGGGTCTGTTCCAGGTGATGGGCTACCACTGGAAGGCGCTGGGCTACGACAGCGCCGAGGCCTTCACCGAGCGCATGGCCCGCAACGAGGCCGAACAGCTGGAAGCGTTCGTGCGCTTCATCGAAGCCGACCCAGCGCTGCACAAGGCCCTCAAGGCCCGCAAGTGGGCCGAGTTCGCCCGCCGCTACAACGGCCCGGCCTATGCCCGCAATTTGTACGACGTGAAGCTGGCTCGGGCGTTCGAGCAGTTCAGCGAGCAGGTAAAGGAGGTCGCATGACGGCACCCCGGTGGTTCCTCGACGTGAGCCAGATCCGCCCGCGCGATGGCGATGTGCTCGTCCTCCCTGCAGACACTCCACACGAGGAAATTCTGCGCTTTGGCGAAGCGCTGAAAGCGGCACATGACGGCAAGCGCTTCCTGTTGGTGAACTGTGATATTTCGGTGATCCCCGAAGCCGAAATGAACGCCGCCGGCTGGTACCGCAAATGACCCGCTGGCTGCTCGCCCTGGTTGCCGCGCTGGCCCTGCTGATCTGGCATCAGCAAACCCGCATCGACGCCGCTCAGTCCGGCAAGGAACTCGCCGTCGAGCGCGCCGAACAGGCCGAGCAAACCGCCGCGCAGCACCAGGCCAACGCCGACACCCTGGCCGCCACGCTCGCCACCGAGCGCAACACCCAGGCCCAACTGCAAACCCGCACCACCGAGCTGCGCACCCTGCTGGCCGCCCGCCAGCGCGACATCGAGGAGCTGAAACGTGAGAACGAAGACCTGCGCCGCTGGGCTGACCAGCCTTTGCCTCTTGCTGCTCGCCGGCTGCGCGAGCGCCCCGCCCTCACCGGCGCCGACGCTTATCGTGACTGGCTGTCCCGCCGTGACGCCGTGCGTGCTGCCGGCGACGGCACCGGGCAGTAACGGCGCACTGCTCCAGGACGCCGACACCCTGGAACTGGCCTGGGCCGAGTGCGCGGCCAAGGTCGACGCGGTGATCGCTGCTCAGCCCAAGGAAGCCGCCCGATGAACAAGACCGGATCGCTGCGGGCCCATCTGGAGGCCGCCATCCCCCAGCTGCGTCATCGCAAGGACAGCCTGCTGGTGTTTCTGGACAACGGCTCGCTGCGCTGCACCGCCGCGCCGGGGCTGTCGTTCGAATACCAGTACGACCTCAACGTGGTGCTGACCGACTTCCCCGGTCACCCGGACGCGGTGATGATCCCGCTGCTGGCCTGGGTGGGTACTCACCAGCGCGAGCTGCTGGAGAACCTGGACAAGGCCAACGGCTCGATCAAGTTCGAGGCCGAGATCCTGTCGAACAAGTCAGTGGACCTGTCCATCACCCTGCCGCTGACCGAGCGCGTCATCGTCAAGAAGCAGGCCGACGGCACCCTGCAGGTCACCCACCCGGACGAGCCGCAACCCGAGCCCTACCTTGAAGCCAGGCACTGGCAACTGATCGCCAACGGCGAGCCGCTGGCAGACTGGGACAGCCCCGAGGCCCCGGCATGAGCGACAACCTCAACGCCCTGGAAGACTGGGCCGGCGCGCTGCTGGCCAAGCTCCAGCCCACCGAGCGGCGCAAGCTGAACCAGACCCTCGCCCGCGAGCTGCGCCGCAGCCAGCAGCAGCGCATCGCCGCCCAGCAGAACCCGGACGGCAGCGCCTACGCACCGCGCAAGCCTCGCAAGAACCTGCGCCGACAAGGCCGCATCAAGATGTTCGCCAAGCTGCGCCAGGCCAAGCACCTCAAGCTGCAGAGCGACGCCGACAGCATCGCCCTTGTCATCACTGGCCGCGCCGGGCGCATCGCCCACACCCACCAGCACGGCCTGACGGATCGGCCGGAGCGCAACGGCCCCGAGATCCGCTACGCCCGTCGCGAACTGCTGGGCTTCACCGAGGCCGAGCTGGAAATGATCCGAGACCGCCTGCTGCACCACCTCGCGTTGTAAACCCCGCCGCTACAACCCCCGGCCCGTGCGCCCTGCGCGCGCGGGCGGCAGCATCGCCGGCATGAATATCGCCGACGTCATCCGCCGCATCGAAAACCTGATCCGTCCCGGAGTCATCGCCGAGGTCCAGCACACGCCCCTGCGCGTGCGCGTGGCCACCGGCGGCCTGCTCACCGGCTGGCTGATGGTGTTCGCCCAGCGCGCAGGCGAAGACCGCACCTGGGACCCGCCCAGCGTCAACGAGCAATGCCTGGTGCTGTGCCCCTCCGGAAACCCGGAACAGGCATTCGCCCTGGTCGGCCTGTACGGCGACGATTTCCCGGCCCCGGACGACAGCCCGGACCGCCACCGCCGCGCCTACCGCGACGGCGCCGTCATCGAGTACGACACCGCCGCCCACGCCCTGCGCGCCGAACTGCCCGAAGGCGGCACCTTCGAGCTGATCGCCACTGGCGGCTCGCGCATCGTCGGGCCGGTGCGCATCGAGGGCACCCTGCACGCCACCGAAGCGGTGAGCACCGACAGCACCCTGCACGCGACAGACGCCATCAGCACCGATGCCGGCGTTACCGCCGTTGATGACATCACCACCGACGCGGATGTGCTGGCCGGTGACATCAGCCTCACCAAGCACCGCACCAGTGGCGTTCTGCCCGGCAATGGCACGTCGGGAGTCCCCATCCCATGACCGGCATGAGCGCAACCACCGGCCGCGCCCTGACCGAGCGCGAGCACCTGGCCCAGTCCATTGCGGACATCCTCACCACCCCGCTGAACACCCGGATCATGCGCCGCGACTACGGCAGCCTGCTGCCCGATCTCATCGACTGGCCCCTCAACGGTCAGACCACGCTGCAGGCCTATGCCGCCATCGTCATGGCCCTGATGCGCTGGGAGCCGCGCATCAGCCTGAGCGCCGTGGCGCTAAGCCTGGGCGAGCGCCCCGGCCAGGCCTTCCTCGACCTGGACGGCCAGCGCGTCGACACCAACGAGCGGCTGAACCTGCGGGTGCCGCTGCAGATGGGGGCGATGGCATGAGCAGCAGCACCTACACGCCCATCGACCTGTCCCGCTTGCCGCCGCCCCAGGTGGTGGAGGCGCTGGATTACGAACAGATCCTCGCCGAGCGCAAGGCCTACATGGTTTCGCTCTGGCCCGCCGCCGAGCAGGCGGACATCGCCGCGAAACTGGAGCTGGAATCCGAGCCGCTGAACAAGCTGCTCCAGGAGAACGCCTACCGCGAGCTACTGCTGCGCAAGCGGATCAATGAAGCCGCCCTGGCCACGATGTTGGCGTTCGCCGAGGGCGAGGACCTCGACCACGCCGCCGCCCGCGTCGAAGTGGCGCGCCTGGTCATCACCCCGGCCACCGCCAACAGCCAGGCCGTGATGGAGGATGACGACAGCCTGCGTGAGCGCGCCCAGATGGCTTGGGAGGGCATGAGCTCCGCCGGTGCACGTAACGCCTACATCTTCCACGCCCGGAGCGCCTCCGGCCGGGTCGCCGATGCCAGCGTCCACAGCCCGGCCGGCGCCGAGGTGGTGTTGACAGTGCAGTCAGCCCTGGGTGATGGCGGCGCCGATGCCGAGCTGCTGGCCGTCGTGGAGGACTACCTGTCCGACGAGGACCGCCGGCCGGTGGGCGACCGCCTGACGGTGCAAGGCGTGGAGGTGCTGCCGTACAGCATCACCGCCGTGCTGCACATGAACACCGCCGGCCCCGAAGCCGTGGCCGCCCGCACGGCTGCCGAAGCCGCGCTCGCCGCCGTGATCAACCCGCGTCGACGCATCGGTCAGCGGGTCTCCGACTCGTTGCTCAAGGCCGCCCTGCATGTCGAGGGCGTGAGCTGGGTGGAGCTGGTGGGCTGGTCCGACATCGTACCTACCTACGCCCAGGCCGCCTATTGCACGGGATACAGCATCGAGGTGCGGACATGACTGTCGACCTCCTGCCGCCCAAGGCCGCGCCGCTGGAGCGCCGCACGGCCCAGGGCCTGGCGCAGATCGAGCGGGTACCGATCCCGATCCGCGACCTGCACGACCCGGACCGCTGTCCGGAGCCGCTGCTGCCGTACCTGGCTTGGGAGCGTTCGGTGGATCGCTGGGATGACGCCTGGCCGGAACGCACCAAGCGGGAGGTCATCAAGGCCAGCCCGTACATCCACCGCCACAAGGGCACCATCGGCGCCCTGCGCCGCGTAGTGGAACCGCTCGGCTACCTGATCCGCATCGTCGAGTGGTGGGAGACCAACCCACCCGGACCGCGCGGCACCTTCGAACTGGAGATCGGCACGCTGGAAAGCGGCATCACCGAGGAGCTGTACGACGCCCTGGTGCTGTTCCTCGAGGACGCCAAGCCAGCCAGCCGGCACATCACCCGCCTGGACATCAGCCTCGATGCCCGCGTGCCCGCCTTCTACGGCTGCGCCCTCACCGACGGCGACGTGCTGGACATCTACCCCTGGCAACCCGCCGACATCGACATCCATGTTGCCGCCTACCAGGCGGTGACAGACCACACCATCGACATCCTGGACGTGTACCTCAATGGCTAACGCGAATACGCAGTTCGGGGGCTTTCTGACCAACGTGGGCGTGGTGAAACAGACCAATGCCAACGCGCTGCAGTTGCCCTGGAAAATCACCCGCATGCAGCTGGGCGACGCCGGCGGCGAGCCGGCGCTGTTCCCCGACCCGACCCCCAGCCCGACACAGACGGCACTGATCAACGTGGTGCATGACGCCCCGCTGAATGCGCTCTATCCGTCACCGACCGACCCCGGCGTGCTGATCGCCGAACTGGTGCTGCCGCCCAACGTGGGTGGCTGGTGGATTCGCGAGACGGCCCTGCGCGACGAGGACGGCGACCTGATTGCCGTGGCCAAGCCTGCGCCCAGCTACAAGCCATTGCTGGTCCAGAACACCGGCCGTACCCAGACCATCCGCATGCACATCGTGGTGGGCAACACCGCCAACATCGCGCTCAAGATCGACCCCAGCGTGGTGCTGGCCACCCGGGCCTTGGTTGAGGCTGGCGACGCGGCGGCGCGTGCGTATGCCGAACAGTTGGCGGAACAGGGCCAGACCTATGCCGAGAACCTGGTTGCGCAAGCTGCCACCGAGGCTACTCAGGCAGAAGCCGAAGAGGGTGAGAACGGCACGCGGAAGATGACGCCCCGCCGGGTATTCCAGGCACTGAGATCTGCGGCGGCTAATGCCTCGGAAACACTGCGCGGTGTGTTGCGCATTGGTACGCAGGCAGAGATTGATGCTGGCGAAAGTGCTGCTGTAGCGGTCACCCCTCGCACGCTTATGAAGGGGGCTGGCATTCATCGCCGAGCCGAGTTCTTTGAATCCGGCACGTGGCGTTGCCCGCCGGGAGTCACACGCATCCATGTGACGGGCTGCGGCGGAGGGGGCGGTGGTGGTGGTCCAGCTGCCGGCGGGAGCGCATACGGCCAGGGTGGAGGCGGTGCTGCATCCGCGTTTTGCGTACCGCTGGAGGTCACCCCTGACGCGGAATACATCGTGAGCATTGGGGCAGCCGGAAATGGTGGTGGCCCTGGGGGAAATGGCTCTGCGGGCGGAGCAACCTCGTTCGCGTCCTTGTTAACCCTCGCCGGTGGCGCGGGCGGCCTGTCCGCCGGCTCTGGCTCGGGCGGCGGAGGCGGCGTGCCTTTTCCGGAATACCCCGCATCGGCGCGAGGCGGTAACGGAGCAGATTCACTGGCTGGTGGACATGGTGGCTCCAGCGTGTTTGGAGGCGGCGGTTCAGCTCGGTCGTCTGCAGGATCAGCTGGAGCCGGCTGGGGAGGCGGAGGCGCGGGTGGCCGTGCAGGCACTGCAGGCGGGCATGGGGCTAGTGGCTTCCTAATCGTGGAGTGGTAACGATGAAAACTGACCCTAACCGCCGTTATGGCGAAGTTCGCGACGGGCGCATTGCGTGGGTGTTCAACGGGGCTCAGCTGCCTGAGTACAACCCGGCACTGGCTGTTGTAGACCTCACCGACCATCCGGACGTAAATGAAGGCTGGATCGTTGACGGCACGACCTTTGTGCCGCCAACCGACCGGCCACGGGTGCCGGACTCGATCACCATGCGCCAGGCCCGTCGGTGTCTACGTCTGCACGGCCTGCTGGACGCCGTACAGCCTGCAATCGACTCGCTACCCGACCCAGATCGCGAGGATGCACAGATCGACTGGGACTACTCCGCCACCGTCGAGCGCGACCGAGGTTTCGTGCTGCAGGTAGCGCAGGCGCTGGGCCTGAGCGACCAGCAACTGGACGAGTTGTTCATCGAGGCCGCAACGCTATGAGCCAGGCGGTCCGTATCGTTTTCACTCGCTCCTGGCTCCCCGGCTCTTGGCTGATCCGCGCGATCACTTGGTCGCGCTGGTCGCACTGCGCGCTGATCGTCGGGGATGAGGTCATCGAGGCCGCCATGGGCGCCGGTGTGCGTCGCCGGCCCCTGGCCGAGCTGATCGCGGCGAGCAGCGCACACAGCATTGTGGATCTGCCTGTGCAGGATGCCGCCGCCGTGGTCGCGGCTGCCGAATCGCAGATCGGTCGCCGCTACGACTGGGCCGGCGCCCTGGGCCTGGCCCTGCGCAGGGGCTGGCAGGACCGGCGCGCCTGGTTCTGCAGTGAGCTGGTGGCCTGGGCCGCCGATGCCGCCGGTTCGCCCTGGTTCCGACGCAACCGCATCGGCCGGGTGACGCCCGAGCATTTGTGGATGCTCGCGCCCGTCGAGTTGTAACCACCCCCGCTACAACCCCCGCCAGTCGCCCGTGCCACGCGCGCGCGTCACCCTGCGCAGGACTACCCACTCCTGCGCAGGTTTGCCCAATGACCGATCACCACCACGGCGTCCGGGTCCTCGAAATCAACGAGGGCTCGCGCCCGATCCGCACCGTCTCCACCGCTATCGTTGCTATGGTCTGTACCGGCAGCGACGCCGACGAAACCGTTTTCCCCCTCAACAAGCCCGTGCTGCTCACCGACGTGCTGCGCGCCTCCGGCTCGGCCGGCGAGCTGGGCACCCTGGCCCGCAGCCTGGATGCCATCGCCGACAACGCCAGCCCGGTGACCGTGGTGGTGCGTGTGCCCGACGGCGAAGGCGTCGACGACGAAGCCAAGGCCGCCGACCAGGCCGTCAAGGTCATCGGCGGCGTGACGCCCACCGGCGAATACACCGGCCTCAAGGCGCTGCTGGCGGCCGAATCGCAGCTGGGCGTGCGTCCGCGCATCCTGGGCGTGCCGGGGCTGGACACCCTGCCGGTCACCACCGAGCTGATCAGCATCGCCCAGAAGCTGCGCGGCTTCGCCTATGCCAGCTGCATGGGGGCGGAAACCGTCTCCGACGCCATTGCCTACCGCGACGGCTTCGGCGCCCGCGAGCTGATGCTGCTCTGGCCGGACTTCATGGCCTTCGACACCGCCCTGGCAGCCGACATGCCGGCCAGCGCCGTGGCCCGCGCCCTGGGCCTGCGGGCCCAGCTGGACCAGCAGATCGGCTGGCACAAGACCCTCTCCAACATGCCGGTTAACGGCGTGACCGGCATCAGCAAGCCGGTGTTCTGGGACCTGCAGAACCCCGCCACCGACGCCGGCCTGCTCAACGGCTCCGAAGTCACCACCTTGATCCGCCGCGACGGATTCCGCTTCTGGGGCTCGCGCACCTGCTCGGCCGACCCGCTGTTCGCCTTCGAGAACTACACCCGCACCGCCCAGGTGCTGGCCGACACCATGGCCGAGGCGCAGTTCTGGGCCATGGACAAGCCCATGCACCCCTCGCTGGTCAAGGACATGCTGGAAGGCATCAACGCCAAGTTCCGCGAGCTGGTCCGGGGTGGGTACCTGATCGGCGGCGAGGCCTGGTTCGATGAAGCCGCCAACGACAAGGACACCCTCAAGGCCGGCAAGCTGTTCCTGGATTACGACTACACCCCCGTGCCGCCGCTGGAAGACCTGACCCTGCGTCAGCGCATCACCGACCGCCACCTCATCAACTTCGCGGCCGGCATCAAGGCCTGACAGGAGATCGCCCATGGCTATGCCCAAGAAACTCAAATCCATGCTGCTCTTCAACGAGGGCAACAGCTACGTCGGGCAGTGCGCTTCCGTCACGCTGCCCAAGCTCGGCCGCAAGTTCGAGTCCTGGCGCGGCGCGGGAATGGATGGCCCGGTCAAGGTCGACCTCGGCCACAGCGACGACGGCATCCAGCTGGAATGGACCCTCGGCGGCTGGGACCTGACCGCCCTCAAGCAGTTCGGCGCCACCAAGATCGACGGCGCCATGCTGCGCTTCAGCGGCTCGGTGCAACGCGACGACACCGGCGAAGTAAGCGCCGTGGAAGTGGTCGTGCGCGGCCGCCACGAGGAAATCGACTTCGGCGAGAGCAAGTCCGGCGAGGACACCGAGCACAAGTACGTCACCACCTGCAGCTACTACAAGCTGACCATCGACGGCGAAGTGGTGATCGAAATCGACCTCCTCAGCTTCATCTTCAACGTCGGCGGCGACGACCGTCTGGCCGCCCACCGCCAGGCCCTCGGCCTGTAAACCCCACCCAGGCGCCGCCGGCGACGGCGGCCTACCCACTCAAGGAATCCAATCATGGCCAAGCAAGAAGCCACCGCCGCCCTCGACAAGACCGAGGCCAAGAAGAACCCCAACCAGGAAACCGTGCCCCTGGACGGCCCCATCCAGCGCGGCGAGCAGACCATCACCGAGGTCCTGGTGCGCAAGCCCATGGCCGGCGAGCTGCGCGGCGTCTCGCTCCAGGACCTGATCCAGATGGACGTGATGGCCCTGCGCAAGGTGCTGCCGCGCATCACCATCCCCACCCTGACCGAGAACGAGATCAGCCGCATGGACCCGGCAGACCTGACCCAGTTGGGCGTCGCGGTGACCGGTTTTTTGGTGCAGAAGCGCTTCAAGGAGGAGGCCTCCCTCACCGCGTAGAAGACGCCATGGCGGACATCGCCCTGGTGTTTCACTGGGGGCCGGCGGACCTGAATCCGCTGCCCCTGTCCGAGCTGATGGAATGGCGGGAACAGGCCCGCCGGAGAGTCGACCCCGATGGCGCGTGATCTGAAACTGGCAGTCGTGCTGCAGGCCGTGGACCGGGCCACCCGCCCGATCCGCAACGTGATGCAGGGCAGCGCCGGCCTGTCCCGGCAGCTCAAGGCCAGCCGCGAAGCGCTCAAGGGACTGCAGGGGCAGCAGCGCGACATCAGCAGCTTCCGGCAGCTCAAGGGCGCCGCGCAGCAGACCGGCAACGCCCTCCAGGCGCAACAGTCCGAGGTGCGCCGGCTGTCACAACAGCTGGCCGCGACCAACAAGCCCACCCGGCAGATGCGTCAGGAATTCCAGCAGGCGGTGCGTCAGGCCCAGCGCCTCAAACAGCAGCACCAGGGCCAGCAGCAGGAACTGCACGGCTTGCGCACCCGACTGCAACAGGCCGGCATCGGCACGCGCAACCTGGGCGAGCATGAGCAGCGGCTGCGCCGGCAGATGGCCGAGGCCAACCAGGACATCACCGACCAGACCGAACGCCTGCGCAAGCTCGGCCAGCAGCAGAAGCGCCTGGCCGAGGCCAAGGCCAGCTATGAGAAAGCGCAAGGTCTGGCCGGCAGCATGGCCGCCACCGGCGCCGCCGGGGTGGCCAGCGGCACCGGCATTCTGTACGCGGGCGCCCGTCTGATGGCCCCGCAGATGGCCGCCGATCAGCAGGGCGGGATCATCGCCGCGCAGACGGGCGAAGGCCGCGAGCAGGCCACCCGCTACACCCAGATCATCCAGAGCATCCGCACCGAGGGCGTCAGCGACGACATGGCCGCCATCGGTGCCGCCGTGGGCGCGGTGCGCAGCACCCTGGGCGCCCTGGGCGAAGTGGGGGATGACGAACTGCAACGCATCAGCCGCCGCGCCCTGGACATGAGCGCCGTGCTGGGCGGCGACGTGGCGGAGAACATCCAGGTGGCCGCGATCATGATGCAGAACGGACTGGCCAAGAACAGCGACGAGGCGCTGGACCTGCTCACCCGGGGCATGCAGTCCGTCTCCACGCAGATGCGCGGCGAGCTGCCCGAAATCCTGCACGAGTATTCGACGCACTTCCGGGGCATGGGCTTCGACGGCCAGGAGGCCATGAGCCTGCTGGTGGAGATGGCCAAGCAGGGCAAGTTCGCCCTGGACAAGACCGGCGACGCCATCAAGGAATTCAGCATCCGCGGCTCGGACATGAGCAAGGCCAGCCAGGAGGCCTACGAGAGCATCGGCCTGGACGCCGAGGCGATGTCCTCGGCCATCGCAGGCGGCGGTGATGGTGCCCAGCGCGCCCTGCAAACCACCGCCAAGGCGCTGCTGGCCATCACCGACCCCGCCGAACGCGCTAACGCCGCCATCGCCCTGTTCGGTACGCCCGTCGAGGACCTGGCCGTGGACCAGATCCCCGACTTCCTGCGCGCCCTGTCGCGCTCCAAGAACAACCTCGGGCAGGTGGAAGGCGCCGCCGAAGGACTGGGCACCGTGCTGCGCGACGACCTGCGCGGCGACATCGCCAAGTTGGGCGGCGCCTGGACCAACCTCACCTCGACCATGATGCGCGACCAGAACGGCCCACTGCGCCAGCTGACCCAAGGCATCACCCGCATCGTCGGCCGCGTCCGCGAGTGGATCGCCGCGAACCCCACCCTGGCCGCCAACATCGTCAAGACCGCTGCCGGGCTGGGCATCCTGATGGCCGCCGGCGGTGGCCTGGCCCTGGTGCTGGCCAGCGTGCTCGGCCCCATCGCCATGGTCAGCTACGGCATGAGCGTGCTGCGCTTCGGCGCCGCTCGCTTCCTCGGCCCACTGATCAGCCTTGGCCGCACGGCGCTGCCGCTGGCCGCCAAGGGCGTGCTGCTGCTTGGCAAGGCGCTGCTGATGACCCCGCTCGGCTGGATCATCGGCGCCATCGCCCTGATCGCCGGCGGCGCCTACCTGATCTGGAAGAACTGGGGCACCCTGGGGCCGAAGTTCGCCGCCCTCTGGGAAGGCCTGAAAGCCGGCGCGCTGGGCCTTTGGGAGGAACTGAAGGCAGGCTTCAGCGGCGGCCTGGCCGGCATCGCCGCCACCATCGTCAATTTCAGCCCACTGGGCGCCTTCTACAGCGCGTTCGCCGGCGTGATGAACTACCTGGGCGTGGAAATGCCCGGACGTTTCACCGAGTTCGGCGGCATGCTGCTGGACGGCATGGTCAACGGCATCACCAGCCGGCTGGGCGCGGTCAAGGAGGCCATCACCGGCGCGGCCAGCTCGGCCATCGGCTGGTTCAAGGAGACGCTGGGCATTCACTCGCCCTCGCGGGTGTTCGCCGAGCTGGGCGGCCACACCATGGACGGCCTGCAGAAAGGCATCGTCCAGGGCGAAGGCGGCCCGCTGGCGGCCGTGGGCGACATGAGCAAGCGCCTGGCTGCCGCCGGCGCGCTGACCCTGGCCGCCTCCGGCCCGCTGCTGGCCGACGAGCCGATCCGCATCGACAACCGCGCCCCACTGAGCCCGGCCAGCCTGAGCGCACCGGCCCCTGCCTCGGGCGGCAATACCTACAACATCACCATCCACGCCGCGCCCGGCATGGACCCCCACGCAATCGGCCAGGCCGTGGCCGCCGAGCTGGACCGCCGCGAGCGCGCCAAGGCCGCCCGCATCCGCAGCAGCCTGCACGACCAGGAGTAACCGACCCATGATGATGGCCCTCGGCTTGTTCGTCTTCTCGCTGGAGACGCTGGCCTATCAGGATTTCCAGCGGCAGACCGCCTGGGTACACGGCAAGACCAGCCGCGTCGGCACCAATCCGGCGCGGCAGTTCCAGGGCCGTGACGACGACACCATCACCCTGTCCGGCGTGCTGCTGCCCGGCCTGGCCGGCACCGCGTTGAGCCTCGATGCCTTGCGCTTCATGGGCGACACCGGCAAGGCCTGGCCGCTGATCGAGGGCACCGGGAAGATCTACGGCGTGTGGATCATCGAGAACCTGCAGGAGACCCGAACCCTGTTCTTCCGCGACGGCGCCGCGCGCCGCATCGAGTTCACCCTCACCCTGCAGCGCATCGATGACGGCAGCATCGACCTGCTGGGCACCGCCACCCAGGCCGGCTTCGGCCTGCTGCAGGGCCGCCGGCTATGATCGAGACCGCCCGCAAACAGCTGGCCTACGCCCGGCCCCTCTGCCGTCTGGTAGTCAACGGCACCGACATCACCGCCGCCGTGGAAAAGCGCCTGGTGGAACTGACCCTGACCGACAACCGGGGCATGGAGGCCGACCAGCTCGACGTGGCGCTCAGCGACCACGACGGCAAGCTGGCCATTCCCCCGCGCGGCGCCGAACTGCGCCTGTGGCTGGGCTGGAGCGACAGCGGCCTGGTGGACAAGGGCGTGTTCACCGTGGACGAGCTGGAGCACAGCGGCGCGCCGGATACCCTGAGCATCCGTGCCCGCTCGGCGGATCTGCGCGGCGACCTGAAAACCCGCCGCGAACAGAGCTGGCACGCCACCACCCTGGGCGCGGTGCTGACCGCCATCGCGTCGCGCCACAACCTCACGCCCCAGGTGGAAGCGAGCCTGGCCGCCGTGCCGATCGCGCACCTGGACCAGGCCAACGAATCCGACGCCAACCTGCTCACCCGCCTGGGCCACGAGCACGACGCTATCGCCGCCATCAAGGCCGGGCGCCTGCTGTTCATGCCGGTGGGCGGCGCCAGTACCGCCAGCGGGCTGGCCCTGCCGCATATCACCCTGACCCGCGAGGACGGCGACCAGCACCGCTACCTGGAAGCCGACCGCGACAGCTACAGCGGCGTGCGCGCCCACTACTACAACCCCGGCAGCACCAAGAAGCAGGAAGCCATCGCCGGCGCCGACGGCAACCTCAAGGACCTGCGCCACAGCTACGCCGACCGCGACGCGGCCTTGAGCGCCGCCCGCGCCGAATGGACCCGCCTGCAACGCGGTACCGCCACGCTCAGCTACACCCTGGCCAAGGGCCGCCCGGACCTGGTACCGGACCAGACGTTCAGCCTCACCGGCGTGAAGGACGAGATCGGCGCCCTCATCTGGCTCGGCCGCAACCTGACCCACAGCTACCGGCCCGAGGCGTACACCACCAGCCTGGAGCTGGAGTCCCAGTTGCCGGACGAGCAGATCGCCGACCTGCTGGACAGCGGCGAGGGCTACACGGGCGTGCGGGCGTACTACCGCGACGCCAGCGGGCAGCAGAAATACGAAACGGCGGGACGGGGCGGGAATGTGCTGCGGCTCAAGCAGCTGTACAGCGGGCAGGCGGCGGCACGGAGGGCGGTGGAGAGGGAGTGGGGGCGGATGCAGGAAGCGCAGGCATAAAAAAACCCCGGCGCCTGGCCGGGGTTCGGGTGTTCCGCCGTGTTTAGCCGCCAGGAATAACTCGGGCGGCGGTGAAGGCGATGCCTGTCAACACCAGCGCGGTGCCTATCGACCACTGGATCATCGTGCGTCCCATGGTTTCGATCTTGGTGCCCGTGGCTTCGATTCGGGTTAACACCGCCTCAATATCGGTCTTGGTGGCGCCATGCTTGTCGATGGCCTCCAGCTTGGTCTCGATGCGTACCAGCCGCTCCCGGATGTCAGGAACGGCCTTTTCCAGTGCCTCAACGCGCTTTTCCAAGTCGTCGCCTCCGGTGGGTGGGTTCGTGCCCGAAGTATCGTTCTTCTTCTGACCGCGTGTCCAATCGAGCTCAACGACATTACTGCTCATGATTCGATTCCTTGAAAGCGGCGATCTTGTACATGCTGATCAACGCCACATGGCCACAGTTCGGACAGGTAATGGCGGCGCACTTGGTCCAGGCCTCGTCGTTCCTATCATCCATCGAAAGCTTGAACGGGATCAGGATAGGATCTGCATCCGCTCGCCCCTCTTCGTCGATTTTAATATGGAACTCCCATATACCCACATGATCACAGTGCGGGCAACGTGTGTGCCTGCCTGATTTCTTAAAATAACTTAGAAGATCGCTAGCCCTTAAGTCCCTCACACCAGATTCATCAATCTGAACGACCTTACCATCTTCACCAAGCATAACTTCCACCAAAACAATTCAATGAGTTAAAAAATCAAATTCTGAATTTAGCAAAGCGCGCCGCAACGCACTTGCAGTAATATATGTGTCTTGCATAGAAAAATAGTAATCTCTGAACAAGCAAGTAGACGACCAGCGGAAAAGGGATTAGAAGAAAAGTAAAAGCACCACCGCTTCTCCCCGCAAGAAATTCATAAAAAAAGAAAAGCAGGGAAAAAGCGTAAACTTCAGTAATGTCTATTACTCGCTTAATCTTCCTTTCAGCCAAAGCCGCCTTTGGATACGCATCACGCACTGCAACCTTTACCTGATCCGCATTTAGATCAGAAACAGAATCGTGTATATCCCGCAGACAATCCTTATAAGCAATACGACTCACCTCACGCCGAGATAGCATTAAAAGAATCCACCTAACCAATATTGGAACAGCCAGAAACGAAGAAATCAAAAGCAATAGAAACTCAGCAACAGAGATACTAAAGAAAACATCAAGGAAGCGCGCGCCTGCGTCGGAAGAACTGGAGGCCCAAAATTCGAAATCCCAAACCAAACTGAAAGAATCGGTTATCCAAAAAACAGAACCAGAGAAACAAAAAAAGCGCGCAGCCGTAAATAATGGCGCTGCGCGTTCATACAAAAAATCTAAAACCTTATCTTGTATCATGGCTGATAAAAGTCAATAAAGACAAAATCACCCCTTACTGGATCATAAACGTCCATTATTGAAACTGGAGCCCCCCAAATAGTTACCTCCTCGTCAACCAAATTGAACGGCTGCAACTTCATTACATCATCGTATTCTGCTATTAATATCTTCGACTCCTGCCCTGTCAACGAGCTAAGAAATTTTGCAGAATATTCGAAAAGGCTGCCCTTTCGTTGCCTTTCAAGACCCAGTAGCCGACCTGTATATATAGCCGGATCAGCCAACCGCTTAGTCTTTGTTATCCTAGAGAACCTTGAAGCCCTTAGAGGATCAAATGAATATTCACGAAACCCAGAATCATCATTTACGGCAAATTTAAGAATCGACCCCTCATTACTTCGAACAACACTTAGCGCAGTATCAATATCGCGAAGCACAGCGCTCTGAGCGTAAGCATACTTAAAGTCATCTTCTCTATTCAGCAAATCGTCCTGCGTAACAATATCAACATTTTGCAAGCCGACGTGTATTTTTCGATTCTCCACATCCACTGCAATCTGATTAACACTACTCAGAACCTCCCGCCCAGCCCTCTCGTAGGGTTCATTCAAAAAAGCATTGAACAACCTGGGAATCTCACCAGCCAAGTCACTAAGAAAAGGGATTTTTAATGAGCCTTTCTCGACTGCATGAAGATATATATCCGCCAAAGGGTACATATCACCAGGTAGAGTAGTGAACTTCCTAATCTCTTTTCTTACGGAATAATAAACCGTTTTATCAATAGCTCGCTGTATATGAGGGAGCGTATAGGAAAGAGTCCGCAGAGAAACAGAGTGACCCAGCACAAGGCTGCCATCAAAAGTAAGAATTATTTGGCTAGACTGCAATTCCGCGCCCCTCTCAGACGTATCCTATGAGTAATCGTTTCACCGACAGCATTGGTATAAATAAACCGAAGTATCCCTTCTGCCATTCCAGACCTCAGCCCTGCAGCCCGAAGCGGGCCTTGAGAAATCCGCCCGCCAACAGCTCGCCCTGCTCTTCTTCAGTCAGCAGCAAATTGGCATCGGCGTAATCGGGCAGCGCAAGAAAGCGCCCTTCCAGGAGAAACGGGATCGGCCCAGACAGCCCGGAAAGGGGGCCAACCGTCAGCGGGCTGCGCGGCGGTGTGCCGTTCAGGTAGATCGCGAGCTGGTAATAGCTGGCGCCGTCGGTAGGAAGCTCGACGGCCTTGATGCGCAGCTCCCGCCAGTGGTCGTTCGGCGCAGCTTTGGCAATGGTCTTGAGGAGGGAGACGGTGAGCTTCTTGGAGCGCTTTGCGGCTGGCTGTTCGTGAAGCACGTTGAACAGCCAGTACAACCCCTGGGTCGTGAAGGTGTAGTGGGAGCCGTAGATGTCGGTTTCTACGTTGATGCCGCGTAGGCCCAGTCCATGTACTTCATTGGACGACAGTGAGGGCATGTCTCACGTTCCTTGTGTGTTCCTGATGGGAACAGATCATGCCAGCCTTTTGATATCAGCGACAACGGCCTCAAGCTCCTGGAGGCGCTGCTCAAGGGCTTTCAGCCGTTTCTTTTCCTCAGCAGCGCTCTGTATCTCTCGCTGGGCGTCCTCATCCAGGGCGCGGTACAGCTCCAGGATTGCCTGCTCACGGGGGTTCGCAGGCTCGGATGATGCGGCGGTGGCCTGCGCGCTTTGGCCGCGCAGCATCGGACCCTCGCCTGTCAGCAGCCAGTCAATCGAAATTCCCAATTGGGACCCAAGGGTGATCAGTGCATCAGGCCGTGGCTCTCGATGACCACCGGCCCAGTTCTGAAGGGAGCTGTAGGAGATTCCGCAGCGATCTGCGGCCTGTTTCAGGCTTAGCCCAAGCGCATCAACTGCTTCTCTAATTCGCTTTCCAATTCCCATATGGGAAAATTCCTCTTGACGAATCCCATTTGGGAATCTAAGGTGCGTCGCATTGGGAACATATTAGCCAAGCGAGACCCTTGGAACCATGAATAAGCGCCAGATCCAAGCCCGACTTATTGAGCAAGGCCTCAGTTTTCGTCAGTTCGCGCTGAGCAAAGGTTACGAGCCGCGCACGGTCACCCAGACGGTCGAACGCTGGGCCGGCTCTGAAACCCTGCCCAATGGGCGCATCGCCTTCTCCGTCATGCGCGACCTCTCGACTCAGATCGGCGTGGAGCTGATCCCCGGCCTGCTGGATCACCCCTTCGCCAAGGCCTGCTGAACCTAGCCCTTGGCCATTACCGGGAAAACGAGAAGATGAAGCGCCCGATCCTTGAAACCCGCCGCCAGGTCATGAGTGCCGTGGTGTGTGCCTACCCCGGCGGCCGCGAGTGCGCCGCCGCCCGCCTGGGCCTGCCGCTCAAGCGCCTGGACAACCAGGTGTACGAGAACGCCGGCGCCCAGCCGCTCAACGACGCCCAGTTGCACCTGCTGGAGCAGACCACCGGCACCACCCACCTGCCCGACTACATCTGCGCCCTGTATGGCGGCGTGTTCGTGCCCATGCCCGAGCAGGGCGAGCTGGACAACGTGGAGCTGTTCGAGCGCGCCCTGAACACCCAGGCCAAGCGCGGCCGGGTGGATCAGCTGATCGTCCAGGCGCTGGATGACGGCCTGATCGACGAAGCCGAGCTCGCAGAGATCGTGGCCGCCCACCGGGTACACATCGCGGCGCGACATTCCGAAATCGGGGCGGTTATCACCCTGCATCGCAAATCAGGAGCCAAGCCATGACCGAACAAGCGAAAGCCACCTACACCGTGCACAAGGGCAACAACCGTGGTGAGCACATCGAGATGGACATCCCGGTGGATGCCGTCAAATCCCCACGTGAATCCGAGGCGGCCTTTCACCAGCGCGTAGCGGTGGCCGTGCGGGTCACCAAACCGGAATGTCGTACTTCATCTGCCTGCTGTTGTCGCGGAACAGCTCAATCACAAGCGGTTGCGCCAGCTTGTACAGGTCAAGAAGCGTGTAGTCCTTGCCGGGTACAGCACCTGCTAGGAGGAGCGACTGCTCAACGTTGTAGGCCATGGCCAGGTACTCGTCAGCCAGGTTACCCCTGTCAATGACATCCAGTTTCTGGATCAGCGCGTTTGCCATTTGGAAATCCTTCCGTTCTTAAAGGGAACACATGAATACCACAACCCGACTGATCCCAGTTTTCAACGGCGAACTCGACGGCCGCCAGCAGCAGTTGTGCGATGCCCGTGACCTGCACCAATAACACGAATAAATCGGCGCCAAGGCGCCCCTGTTTTACCGGCCCGGCCGGAGCCGTTGGGGAGGCAGTTTGAGTACCTACAAGCTCGTATGCCCGCATTGCCACGGGCGCATGCGGATCAGGACCAGCGATGGTCAACACATATTCCTGCGCATCGCCTACCTGCAGTGCACCAATGAGGCCTGCGGCTGGTCGGTGCGGGCCGAGTTCCAGATGACCCATGAACTCAGCCCCTCCGGCATGGCCAACCCGACGGTGCGCCTGCCGGTGGCGCCCACCACCCTGCGTCGGCAAGCCATGCAGCGGGACAACGAACAGCAACTGGACCTGATCGACACACTGGAGGCCGCCCATGGATAACCACAATGACTACCAGGAGCAGATGACCGACGCGGCCCGGCAGTTCGTGGCCCGCCACCGCGACGAACACCTGGGCAACGACCAGCAGTTGTTCGAACGCACCACGGACTACCTGGTGACCTCGCTGGACGTGCCGGCCTTCATGGCGCCGCGCCTGGCGCATTTGGCCATGAGCCCAGCCCCGGACGAGCCCGTCGCCGAGCACTGGGACAGCGCCACCGCTTAACCCGAACCCCTTGAGCCCATGCCCGCCTTTTCGTGGGCAGGGGATTGCTACGCCCGAATTTCAGGTGCAACCCATGAGCAGTACGCAAATCACCGTTTCAATCCAGCTCTCGCCCACCCAGGCCGAGGCCTACCTGGCCTGGGTGGTGCGCCAGTACGAACTGGCCATGACCGAGGTGTGGTACTCCGACCGCTACCGCAAGGTGCCGGAAGGCATGCGCGGCCCGGCCGTGCTGCGCGACCACCCCTACATCGCCGGCTTGAACCGCACGGCGCGCGAGCTGCGCAAGCAGGTGCGGGCATGAAGAGCATGGACCGCGAGATCCGCGCCGAGGTGCTGCGCCGCCTGGAGAGCGACTACGGCCTGCGCCCCGTCACTGGCACCCACTACCTGCGCAAGGGTGAATGCCCGGCCTGCGGCAAGCGCGAGCTGTATTCCCGCCAGGACGAGCCCTGGTTCATCAAGTGCGGCCGCGAGAAGAATTGCGGCCAGCAGTGGCACGTCAAGGAAATCTACGAGGACCTGTTCGACGACTGGAGCAAGCGCGCCCCGTCCACCGAGCAGGACCCGAAGGCCACCGCCATGGCCTACCTGCAGTTCGCCCGCGGCTTCGACCTGGGCCTGATCGGCGGCTGGTTCACCCAGGAGAACTACTGGGACCGCCAGACCAGTGCCGGCAGCGCCACGGTGCGCTTCGCCCTGGAGCACGGCGGCTACTGGGAGCGGCTGATCGACCGGCCGCACCGCTTCGGCAAGATGAAGGCCCGCTTCGCCCCCGGCCAGAGCCCGCGCGGCTACTGGTGGTGCCCGCCCAGCGTGGATCTGCTGGCCGTGGACGAGCTGTGGATCGTCGAGGGGATCTTCGACTGCATCGCCCTGCTCCACCACGGCATCGCCGCCGTGTCGGCCATGAGCAGCGCCTACTACCCGGAGGAATCGCTCAAGGCCCTGGTGCGGCAACGGGCCGACGCCGGCCAGAAGCTGCCGAAGCTGGTCTGGGCGCTGGACAACGAGCCGGGAGCCCATCGCTACACCCGCAAGCACGCCCGACTGGCCCGCGAGCTGGGTTTCCGCTGCGAGGCGGCGCAGATCCCGCAGCGCGACCGCAAGGCGGACTGGAACGACCTGCACCAGCGCTGGCAGTTCATCGACGACGCCGAAAAGCGCACCGAGCAGATCGAGCGCGACCTCAAGGAGGCCCGTCACCACGGCGCACTGCTGCTGGCTGAGAGCGCCGCCGAAAAGGGCGCGCTGATGTACGAATGGCGGGAACACCATGAATTTCATTTCGTGTACGAGCGCCGCCTGTACTGGTGGAAGCTCGACCTGGAGAAGCTGAACAAGGCCGTGCAGACACTGCGCGACAGCGACCATTCCGAGGACCGTTCCCTCACAGACCGCCAGTTGCGTGACAAGGCCCTGCGCCAGTGCGGCGCGGTGGTGGAGATCGCCAACTGTTCCTTCCAGGCCCTCTATTACCTGCGCAACGAGGTCACCGACGAGGCCTGGTTCTACTTCCGCATTGATCTGCCCAACGACACCACCGAGCGCAGTGCATTCACTGCCGGCCAGGTCGTCGCGGCCAGCGAATTCAAGAAGCGCCTGGCCCACGCCGGGAAGGGCGCGATTTTCACCGGCTCAGGAGGCCAGTTGGATCGCATCATGAAAGAGCAGCTCAACAACATTAAATCCGTCGAAACCATCGACTTCATCGGCTACAGCAAGAACCACGGCGCCTATGTGTTTGGCGACCTGGCCGTGCGCGGCGGCATCGTCGAGAAGGCCAACGACGAGGATTACTTCGAGTTCGGCAAGCTGCGCCTCAAGACGCTGCAGAAGTCGATTCGCCTGGAGCTGGCCGTGTCCGATGAAGGCTACCGCCGCGAGTGGCTGGACTGGCTGTGGACCTGTTTCGGCCCCAAGGGCGTCATCGCGCTGGCCTTCTGGTTTGGCTCGCTGTTCGCCGAGCAGATCCGCGCGGAGTTCCAGTCCTTCCCGTTCCTGGAAGTGACCGGCGAGGCCGGCGCGGGTAAGTCCACCCTGCTGATGTTCCTGTGGAAGCTGTTCGGCCGCCCGGACGAGGAAGGCAAGGACCCCTCGAAGATGTCCAAGGCCGGTCTGCGCCGCTGGCTCGCCCAGGTGAGCGGCATGCCGCTGGTGATGCTGGAAGCCGACCGCAGCGACGTGGCCGGCAGCGGCCACGGCAAGGCGTTCGACTGGGACGAGTTCAAGCCCATGTTCAACGGCGGCTCGCTGGGCGTGACCGGCGTGAAGACCGCCGGCAACGAGACCCACGAGCCGCCCTTCCGGGGCACGCTGGTGATGAGCCAGAACGCGGCGGTGCAGGCCTCCGAGGCGATCATGACGCGGATCGTGAAGCTGCATTTCGTGCGCCCGGAGGTCACCAGCACCAGTCGCGCGGCGGCGGACAACCTCAACCACCTGAGCGCCCGCGAGGTGTCGCACTTCCTGCTGATGGCGGTGAAGAAGGAAGGCGCCGTCCTGGAGCTGTTCCGCGAGCGGGTGAAGGTCCACGAGACGACCCTGCGCGGCCTGCAGCAGATCCGCGTGGAGCGAATCATCAAGAACCACGCGCAGATGATGGCCCTGGTGGACGCCCTGCGCCTGATCGTGCCCCTCACCGACCACCAGCTGGCCAGCGTGCAGCAGACCCTGATGGGCATGGCCCTGGAGCGGCAGGCGGCGATCAACGCCGACCACCCACAGGTGGCCGAGTTCTGGGAGGTGTACGAGTACCTGGAATCGCTCGGCGACGGCCCGATGGTGAACCACAGCAAGAAGGACGAGCTGATCGCCATCAACCTCAACGAGTTCTGCGAGCGCGCCGCCGAGCACCGCCAGAAGCTGGCCGACGTGAACACCCTGCGCGACCTGCTGCGCGAGAGCCGCCGCCACAAGCTGATCGAGGCCAACAAGAGCGTGGACAGCGCCGTGCGCGCGCACTGGAACCTGAAGAACCCCCTCAACCAGCGCTGCACCACGGTGAAGTGCTGGGTGTTCAAAAAGTGAACCCCAGGCGCGGCAACGCCCGGCCCAACTACCCAAGGAGAAGCACCATGCCCCAACAGCTCTACGCCGAGATCCGCAAGACCAGCCGGTACGCCCACCAGGCGCAGCGGCAACGCGAGACTGGCCCCTATCCCTTCCCGGTAACCCTCGCCCCGGAGTGCGACGGCTACGTGGTGCAGGGCGGGTACGGTGGCCAGTACCGACTGGAGGACGTGCACCTGATCGTCCTGCATGAAGACGGCACCCAGATCCGCATCAGCTGAAACCCACCGGGCGCGGCAACGCCCGGCCCAACTACCCAAGGAGAAGCACCATGTTGAACCCGCAAATCCAGGAAGCCCTGAACAAGGTATTCGCCGAGCAATCCCACCGCCCGCGCCGCCGTCAGGAGGGGATACAAGCGCTGAATCGCCTGGTCCCCATCAGCCTGAACGACACCGGCCAGAGCCGGGTGATCGGCCGCTTCCTGCTCGGCCTGTGGAACGGCCAGGCCTACCCCTTCGACCTCACCGAGCTGCGCGGCCTGGACAGCGAGCTGTATGCCGACTGCCTGGCCGTGCTGCAGCTGGACCGCCTCGGCGAGCGCGAGGTGCACGAGTACGTCAAGGGCGGCTGGGCCGTGTGGGACCAGCTGCGCAAGCGCTGCCATTGACCGTCACGCCCTGGAGCGGCAACTCCGGGGCGGACCCTACCCAAGGAGAAACACCATGAACCGACTGCTGAACCGATTCACCGGCTGGATCGCCCAGGGCCTCGGCCTGGGTGCGCTGGTGACAGCGGCCAACTACGTGCCCGATCTGCTGATGCTGTTTGCGCGCTGAGGAGCCAACCATGCACACCCAACCCATTGGCGCCCACATGGCCCAGCTGCTGACCCTGATGGCCGTTGCCCTGTGTGGCGTGACGGCCGTATCGGTCTGCCTGGCCATGCTTGCGCTGATCGAGGACCGCCTGCTGGCCGGGCTGTTCGCCGGCGCGGCGGTGGTCCTGGACCTGATCAAGTACGCGGCCTGGCCGCTGGCCCTGGGGCTGCTCGCCGTGGGGCGCCACGGCAGCGCGGTGCTGATGATGGTCTGCGCCCTGATCCTCGGTGGCGTGTCGGGCTGGGCGACCTATGACCGGCTGATGTCCTCGATGCTCGCCGGTCGTGCCCAGCACCAGGCGATCCAGGAGCAGCGCATCACCGACATCGAGGCCGCCCGCCGTGCCGATCAGGCCCGCCTGACCGCGTTGGATGCCGAAGCCCGTTCCGTCCAGGAACAGGCGGCGGCCATGCGCGAGCGCGGCATGGTCAGCAAGGCGCTGCTGCTGGAGACCTCGGCCCTGCGCCGGCTGGATGATCAGCGGGAACAGGCCCGGGCTCGGCTGGAGGCCAGCTCCCGCGAGCTGACCGCGCTGCGCTCGCAGCCGGCCAAGGCGGCCAGCCTGCCGGCGCAACTGGCCACCCTCCTCTGCCTGGGTTTCGCGGCGGCGCTGGAGATCGTTCCCGCGCTGATTTTCGCGGCTCTGCGCACGGCCGGGCCTGTTCCGCAACGACAGGAACCGGCGCAGGAGCACGCCGAGGAAGACGCCGGCGAGCACAGCGAAAACGCGCTGCTCGGTGAATTGCTGGCCATCGTCGGGAAGCTGGAGCCGGGAACGCGCTACGGCACCCGCGACTTCGCCAAAGCATTGCGCATCGGCAACAGCCGCGCGGTGGCGGCATTCGGTCTCGCACTTGAGCGCGGGGCCATACGAAAAACGCCCGCCGGCTACGTGGTCGCGTAATCGGCAGGCATTCGAGAGAAGTGGCGCGGGGAGCGGCAACTCCCCGACGCCGAACCTACCCAAGGAGAAACACCATGAATCAACCCAAGGTAAGCGGCGCCAAGGCTAACACAGCCGGCTCCGTGGAAATCATCGCTCGGTTCACCACCGGCACCTACGTGGCCAGGGCAATCGGCCTCAAATGCTCGGCCAGCAACACCATCGGCGCCCGCCAGGCCGCCGAGGCGGTTTGCACCAAGCTCGGGCTGGACACAGCATTGCTCCAGGAACAGCCGGACCTGCTCGGCAATCAGCAATCGCTGTTCGTGCATCCGGGGGTGGGGGTATGAACGCTTTGGTCAGTCACGAACCAATCAAAGCCGAAAACTGGCCCTGGAGCCCTACCAACGAACTGGCCGGCGATCAGCACAACATCGTCAGCGTCTCGGGCGGCAAGGACAGCACCGCCACCCTAGCGCTCGCCATAGCTCAGGATGCGCCGAACCTGCGCGGGGTTTTCGCGGACACCGGCAATGAGCACGAGCTGACGTTGGAATACGTTGATTATCTGGAACAGGCCACTGGCGTGACGATCGAACGCCGCCGCGCCGACTTCACCCAACAGATCGCACGTAAACGGCAGTTCATCGATACCAAGTGGCGCGAGCAGGGCATCAGCGATGCCACTGTCGATGCGGCCCTGGAAGTGCTTCAACCAACTGGCGTTCCATTCCTGGACCTTTGCCTCTGGAAGGGCCGATTCCCCAGCCGTAAAGCACAGTTCTGCACTGAGGAACTGAAACGCAACGTGATCGTTGAGCAGGTCATGCTCCCGCTTATGGACGGCCAGAACATGATTCTGTCCTGGCAAGGCGTTCGCCGTGACGAGTCATTGACCCGTCGGTACCTGCCAGAGTGCGACTATGTGGGCGAGGGGCTTTACAACTATCGGCCCATCTTGAAATGGGACGTGGCTGCCGTCTTCGAGGCCCATCGCTACATGGGCATCAAGCCCAATCCGCTCTACATGCTGGGAGCCAGCCGTGTCGGCTGCATGCCGTGCATCAACTGCCGCAAATCAGAACTGCGCGAAATTGCCGCCCGCTGGCCTGAGCACATTGACCGGATCGAGCGCTGGGAGGATCTGGTGCGCCATGCCAGCAAGCGCGGCGGCGCAACTTTCTTCGCAGGCGCCAATGCCAAGCATCAGCAGGGTTCCATCAAGGAAATGTCCGCCGCACAGATCGTGGACATCGCCAACATCCGCCAGGCCGTCGAGTGGTCCCGCACCACACGCGGCGGGCTTCAGTATGACCTGATCGCCAGCGATGGCGAGGAGGATGCCGGTGCATGCTCAAGCGCCTATGGACTGTGCGATGAGCTGCCGCCGCCGGCTGGTATGGCCCAAGTGGTGGAGGCATGAACATGCGCACCCGTCCCCCGATGGCCAGCAAGCGGCTGGACCTGCCCCATATCTGCGACATCTGCGGCAACGCCCGTTCCACCGGCAAGCATGCCCGCTGCAGCAAGCTGCGCCAGAAGCGCAAGGACGCCACCTGGGCGGCGATCATGGCCGAGCAGGAAGCGGTGCGCCGCCTGAGCAAGGAGGCTCGCCGTGGTTAATCAGCACGCTGCAATCCCTGCGGCCGCTCGCGCCACCGCCCTGCTGGGCGCCGCGCTGTGTCACAGCGCACCCCGGAGCAGCGCGCCCGCGTGCAGGCCCTGGCCGAAATGGCCCGGGCCCTGGGCGCGATCAGCGACGCCGACTGGCAACTGGTACGGGGGTGCCTGCAATGACCAGCCATCACAAGCCCGTGGAAATGGCCTCCCTCTCCCGCCGCTGCGGGAAGGGGGTCTGGGAGCTGCTGATCTATGCCGCCGACCACGGCTGGCAGATCAGCCTGACCCGAGGCGGCCACCTGCGCTTCACCAAGCCCGGCCATGGCCCGGTGTTCACCAGCAGCACGCCGAGCGATCGGCGTGCCTACCTCAACGCCCTAGCCATGCTGCGCCGCGCCGACCGCTCGGCACCGCTGCAGCTGACCGCGGACGAGGAGGCCGCGCTCGGCCAGGCCGAAGCCGGCTGGCAGCGAACGATGCGCGAACCGCTGTCGACCTGGGAACGGGTGGATCTGGAGTTCGAGGGGCGCGACCAGGCGCCGATGTGTTTGTGAGACTGCGCTAGAAAGCGCGCCGCCTGGTTCTAGGGCGCCCCTCGGGGCGCCTTTTTCCGTGGGGCATAGACTCCCCACCCTTCTTTTTCGGGCTGTTTCCATGAGCAAATACGAAGGCGTCGAAGTGCGCGGCAACTCCGTCCGCGTGTACTTCCGCTACCAGGGCGAGCTGTGCCGCGAGCCCGTTCCCGGCGCGGCAACGCCGCAAAATCTGGCCCATGCCGAGCGGCTGGTGGGGCTGATCAACCATGAGATCCGGCACGGGACATTCAGCTACGCGCGGCATTTCCCCGAGTCGCCCCGCGTCGCGTCCAACACCCTGGGGCATTACATCGACCTGTGGCTGGGCATCAAGCGCAACGAGCTGGCCCCCTCGGGTTTCCGCGTCTACAAGGGCCGCGCCGAGCGGTATATCCGGCCGCGCTGGGGCGCATTCCAGGCGGATCGCATCGACCACCTGGACCTGCAGGTGTGGGTTCAGACCGAGCTGATGCCGGTGCTGCACAACAAGACGGTGCGGGAGATCGTCGGGCTGCTGCGGCAGATCTTTCTGCTGTATCGGATGCGCAACCGCGTGGCGCACGATCCCACCGAGGGGCTACGGGTACTGCTGCCAGACCCGGACGATCCCGATCCGTTTGACCGGCGCGAAATCGCGGCGATCCTGGGCACGCCAACCGAGCGCGGGCAGGAACGCAACCTGGCGCAGTTCATGATCTGGGCGGGGCCTCGCGTCTCCGAGGCGATTGCGCTGGCCTGGGAGGACGTGGTGGATCTGGAGGCCGGCATCGTGCGGCTGCAGCGCTCGCAGGTGCGCGGGCACTACAAGGCCACCAAGACGCGTCGCTCCGTTCGCGAGGTGAAGCTGCTGCGCCCGGCGCGGGAGGCGCTGCAGGCGCAGGCGCCGTACACCCGCGACCTGCCGCCGGTGGCGGTACCGGTGACCGAGCGCGACAACAAGACGGTGCGGGTGCGGCAGCTGCGGTTCGTGTTCCACAACAGCAGCACCGGCGCGGCGCACACCAGCTCGGACATGCTGCTCAAGGGCTGGTGGCGGCCGCATCTCAAGGCCGCTGGCGTGCGCTATCGCGGCCCGAACAACTGCCGGCACACCTTCGCCAGCCAGTCGCTGAGCACCGGCGCGGTGCCGCTGGAGTGGATCGCCGACCAGATGGGCCACACGTCCACGGACATGATCCGCAAGCACTACGGCAAGTGGATCAGCGAGGACGGCCCGGACTTCGCCGGCATCCTGGAACACGCCCTGCAGCTGTAACCCTGCCCTGTCCATAAGGCGGCCACGACCACCCGGTCTGGCCGCCTTTTTCATGCCCGCTCGGCACCGCCCGGGCAGGCGCTGTTCCCATATTCGTTCCCAGCGGCGACGGTTCTTAAAAATGTCTTTGAAAATCAGTGTCTTAGGAACGAAGCGCGGAGGGTTCGAGTCTCTCCGTCCGCACCATCTCCTTTCGCAGCACTTGCCCAAAGCCTAAGAATCAGGCTGACCGGGCACCCTCCTCTGATAACTGAATTACTGCCGGGCACCTCCGCCGAGGCCCGCTTTGTGTATGACATAAAAAGGCCGCTCACGAGAGCGGCCTTTTGCATTGCAGCGGCGAGTTACTCAGCCAGACGCCAGGTGGTGCCGCCCTTGCCATCCTCCAGGACCACACCCATGGCGGTGAGCTGATCGCGGATACGGTCCGATTCGGCCCAGTTCTTCTCGGCGCGAGCCTGCAGGCGGGCGGCGATCAGCGCTTCCACCTCGGCACCATCCACCTTTCCTTCGGCGCCAGCCTGCAGGAAGGCGTCCGGCTCCAGCTGCAGCACCCCTAGCAAACCGGCCAGCTCCCGAAGGCGAGCAGCCAACGCGCCAGCAGCATTCAGGTTGTTTTCACGCAGACGGTTGACTTCGCGGATCATCTCGAACAGGACCGAGCAGGCTTCCGGCGAGTTGAAGTCATCGTCCATCGCCGCTGTGAAGCGTGCAACAAATTCCTCGCCGCCCGCCGGCTGTACATCCGGAAGCCCCTTCAGGCCGTTATAGAAACGCTCCAGAGCACCCTTGGCCTCGCGCAGGCTATCTTCGGAGTAGTTGATCGGGCTGCGGTAGTGGCTGGACACCAGCAGGTAACGCACCACTTCCGGGTGATACTTCTCCAGCACCTCACGGATGGTGAAGAAATTGCCCAGGCTCTTGGACATCTTCTCGCCATCCACACGCACTGCACCGGCATGCATCCAGGCATTTGCGTAGGGCTTGCCGGTCGCCGCCTCACTCTGGGCGATCTCGTTTTCGTGATGCGGGAACACCAGATCCGGACCACCGCCGTGGATATCGAAGGTGTCACCCAGACAGCAGGTGGACATCACCGAGCATTCGATATGCCAGCCAGGGCGCCCCGCACCCCACGGCGATTGCCAGCTCGGCTCGCCGGGCTTGGCGCCCTTCCACAGCACGAAATCCAACGGATCCTCCTTGGCCTCGTCCACCTCGATGCGCGCGCCAATTTTCAGGTCTTCGATCTTGCGGCGCGACAGCTTGCCGTAACCCTCGAACTTGCCGACCCGGTAGTACACGTCGCCATTGCCCGGTGCGTAGGCATAGCCTTTATCGATCAGCGTCTGGATCATCGCGAACATGCCGTCGATGTGCCGGGTCGCCCGCGGCTCGAGATCCGGGCGCTGCACGCCGAGGCGCGCTTCATCCTCATGCATCGCCGCGATCATGCGCTCGACCAGCGCCTCGAACGGCTCGCCGTTCTCGTTGGCCCGACGGATGATCTTGTCGTCGATGTCGGTGATGTTGCGCACATAGGTCAGGTCGTAGCCACGGTGGCGCAGCCAGCGGGCCACCACGTCGAAAGCCACCATCACCCGGGCGTGGCCGATGTGACAGAAGTCATAGACCGTCATGCCGCACACGTACATGCGCACCTGGTTGTCGACCAGCGGCTTGAACGGCTCCTTGGTCTTGCTCAGGGTGTTGTAGATCGATAACGCCATATCAGGCTCCCCAGGAGTCGCGCAGCGTCACGGTGCGATTGAAGACCGGCGCCCCAGGCGTCGAGTCGCGACGGTCCACGCAGAAGTAGCCCTCACGCTCGAACTGGAAACGCTCTTCGGCCACCGCACTGGCCAGCGACGGCTCGGCGCGGCAGCCCTTGAGCACCACCAGGGATTCCGGGTTGATGTTGTCCAGGAAGCTGCCGCCCTCCTCGGTCTTTTCCGGATTCGGCGAACGGAACAGGCGGTCGTACAGGCGCACCTCACACTCGACGCTTTCGGCGGCCGGCACCCAGTGGATCACGCCCTTGACCTTGCGGCCTTCCGGGTTCTTGCCCAGGGTGTTTTCGTCGTAGGAGCAACGCAGTTCGACGATGTTGCCCTCAGCGTCCTTGATCGCCTCGTCGGCGCGGATCACGTAGCTGCCACGCAGGCGCACCTCGCCGCCCGGGATCAGGCGCTTGTAGCCGGCCGGCGGCACTTCTTCGAAATCGCTCGCGTCGATGTAGATCTCGCGGGAGAACGGCAGAACGCGCACGCCCATGTCCAGCTTCGGATGGCGCGGCAGCTCGAGGTTCTCGACCTGGCCTTCCGGATAGTTGGTAATCACCACCTTCAGTGGCTTGAGCACACACATGGCGCGCGCAGCGTTGGCATCCAGGTCTTCACGAATGGCGAATTCCAGCATGCCAATGTCCACCAGGCCGCCCGCGCGGTTGACGCCGATCATGTCGCAGAAGTTGCGGATCGAGGCCGGGGTATAGCCACGGCGGCGGAAGCCGGACAGCGTGGACATGCGCGGGTCGTCCCAGCCATTCACGTGGCCTTCATCGACCAGTTGCTTGAGCTTGCGCTTGCTGGTGATGGTGTAGTTCAGGTTCAGGCGCGCGAATTCGTACTGGCGCGGCTTGGCCGGCACCGGCAGGTTGTCCAGGAACCACTCGTAGAGCGGGCGGTGATCCTCGAACTCCAGGGTGCAGATCGAGTGGGTGATGCCTTCGATGGCGTCCGACTGGCCGTGGGTGAAGTCATAGCTCGGATAGATGCACCACTTGTCGCCGGTCTGGTGGTGGTGGGCATGACGGATGCGGTAGAGGATCGGGTCGCGCAGGTTCATGTTCGGCGAAGCCATGTCGATCTTCGCACGCAGCGCACGTGCGCCATCCGGGAACTCGCCAGCCTTCATGCGCGCGAACAGGTCGAGGTTTTCCTCCACCGAGCGCTCACGGAACGGACTGTTCCGACCCGGCTCCGTCAGACTGCCGCGGTATTCGCGGGCCTCGTCGGGGGACAGGTCACAGACATAGGCCTTGCCGGCCTTGATCAGATGGATCGCCCAGTCGTGCAGTTGCTCGAAGTAGTCCGACGCGTAATGTTCCTCGCCGGCCCACTGAAAGCCCAGCCAGCGCACGTCTTCCTTGATCGCATCGATGTATTCCTGGTCTTCCTTGGCCGGGTTGGTGTCGTCGAAGCGCAGGTTGCACTGGCCGCCAAACTCTTCGGCCAGGCCGAAGTTCAGACAGATCGACTTGGCATGACCGATATGCAGGTAACCGTTGGGCTCCGGCGGGAAGCGGGTAATGATCGTGCTGTGCTTGCCGCTGTCCAGGTCAGCCTGAACGATGGGACGGAGAAAATTCGCGGCGGCGGGAATCTCGGGCTTGCTCATGGGATCCTTGGACTGACTGCTGCGCGGCCCCGGGTAGGCCGAGCAAAATAAACGCCGTATCATAGCCGAGCTGTCATACACCTGACAGACCTCACTCCCCTGCGACAGAGAGCCCTTGTCATGATCAAGCTGCACACCAATCACGGCACCATCACCCTGCAACTGTTCGCCGACAAGGCGCCGGAAACCGTAGCCAACTTCATCCAGTACGTGAAGGATGGCCATTACGACAACACCATCTTCCACCGCGTGATCGGCAACTTCATGATCCAGGGCGGCGGCTTCGAACCCGGCATGAAGCAGAAGTCCACCCGCGCCCCCATCAAGAACGAAGCCAACAACGGTCTTTCCAACAAGACCGGCACCATCGCCATGGCACGTACCATGGAGCCGCACTCCGCCTCCGCGCAGTTCTTCATCAACGTCAAGGACAACGACTTCCTCGATCACACTGCGCCGACCGTACAGGGCTGGGGCTATGCGGTCTTCGGTGAAGTGGTCGAGGGCATGGATGTGGTCAACAAGATCAAGGCAGTGCAAACCACCATGCGTGGCGGCCACCAGGACGTGCCGGTCGACGACGTGATCATCGAGCGTGCCGAAGTCACCGAATGATCCTGCTGATCTCCGATCTGCATCTTGAAGAGGAACGCCCGGACATCACCCGGGCGTTTCTGCGTTTTCTGCGGGAACGCGCGGTGCAGGCCGACGCCCTGTATATCCTCGGCGACTTCTTCGAGGTCTGGATCGGCGATGACGGCATGACGCCCTTCCAGCACCAGATTGCCGCCGCCCTGCACGAGCTGAGCCAAACCGGCACACGCATCTTCCTGATGCACGGCAACCGCGACTTCATGATCGGCCGGGCGTTCTGCCGCGAGGCGGGCTGCACGCTGCTGAAGGACCCCAGCGTCATCACGCTGGAGAGCGAGCGGGTGCTGCTCATGCACGGCGACAGCCTGTGCACCGCCGATGAAGCCTACATGCGCATGCGCCGCATCCTGCGCAATCCGCTGGCGTTATTCATCCTGCGCCACCTGCCGCTGAGCAAGCGCCGCCAACTGGCGCGCAAGCTGCGCAATGAAAGCCGGGCACAGACCCGCATGAAGACCGCCGAAATCACCGATGTAACACCGGCGGAGGTCGAGCGAGTGATGTCCGAGCACGGCGTACGCACGCTGATTCATGGCCATACCCACCGACCCGACGTCCATACGCTCTCGGTGAATGGGCAGGACGCTCAGCGTATCGTGCTGGGCGACTGGGACAGGCAGGGCTGGGCCCTGCAGATCGACGGCAACGGACGGAGACAGGCGCCCTTCCCGCTGGAGGCGTAAGCCGGACCCTGCGTCCGGCCGCTGCCCTTAAGCCGGCACGCCGCTGTGAAAGCGGAATTCCGCGTCGGGGCTTTCGATCAGCTCCCGCTCCAGTTCGCGGAAGCGCTCGACCGAGCGCTCCACATCGGCCGGCTCGCCGAACTGATAGGCGAACTTCAGATAATTCTGGTAATGCCGCGACTCGGACTGCAGCAAGCCGGCGTAGAACTTGGCCAGCTCCAGGTCCAGATGCGGCACCAGTGCCTCGAAGCGCTCACAGCTTCGCGCCTCGATATAGGCACCCACTACCAGTGTGTCGATCAGCTTGTGCGGCTCCGACGTGCGTACCCCGGCACGCAGCCCGGAGGCATAGCGACTGGCGGACACCGGTCGGACCTCGACCTTGCGCTTCTTGAGGATGCGCAGCACCTGCTCGTGGTGCACCAGCTCTTCGCGCGCCAGCCGCGACATGTAGTTGACCAGATCCAGGCGCTGGTTGTACTTGGCGATCAGGCTCAGCGCGGTCGAAGCGGCCTTGAACTCGCAGTTCTTGTGATCGATCAGCAGGATGTCCTGGTGTTGCAGCGCCATCGCCACCCAGGCATCCGGCGTGCGGCAACCCAGGAATGCATGAATTTCCGGCAAGTTCATCAGCACCTCCCGCTCGGCATGCGCGGGATGGACAAAGCTGAATCCAGGACTCGATTTGGGGACATTACGCTCGGCTCGACAGCGAAAACGGCGCATTATACGACCGCACGCCCGTCCAGCCAGCGCCCGCGCTTGACCCAGGTCAGCGGCATGGGCCGACGAGGCGGCTACAGTTCAGCCAGGCACACCGCAAAGGAGCACACATATGCAAGCGATCCGCAGCATTCTGGTCGTCATCCAGCCCGATCTTCCGGAACAGCTCGCGCTGAAGCGCGCCCAGCTGATTGCCAGCGTGACCCAGTCGCATCTGCATCTGCTGATCTGCGCGGAGCCCGCTCAGAACCACGCCGCCCTGCTCGACACGCTGACCAAAACGCTCACCGACGAGGGATACTCCGTCACCGCCCAACAAGCCTGGCAGGACGGCCCGCACCAGACCGTGATCGCCGTGCAGCAGGCCGAAGGGTGCGCACTGGTGATCAAGCAGCACCGCCGCGACAGCCTGTTGAAGAAGGCCTTCCTGACTCCGGAAGACTGGAAACTGCTGCGCTACTGCCCCTGCCCGGTGCTGATGGTCAAGAACGACCAGCCCTGGACCGGCCGTGCCATCCTCGCCGCCGTGGATGTCGGCAACTCCGACAGCGAGCACCAGACGCTGCACACCGGCATCGTTGGCCATGCCAGCGACATCGCCCGCCTGTGCCAGGGCGAGCTGCACGTTCTCAGCGCCCACCCCTCCCCCATGCTCTCGGCGGCCGACCCGACCTTCCAGCTCAAGGAAACCATCGAGCAGCGCTACCGCGAGGCCTGCCGCAGGTTCCAGGACGAATACGAAGTTCCGGACAGCCACCTGCATATCCAGGAAGGACCGGCGGACGTACTGATCCCCAAGACCGCCCACGCGCTCAACGCAGCGGTGACCGTAATCGGCACCGTGGCCCGTACCGGCCTGGCGGGCGCCCTGATGGGCAATACCGCAGAGGTGGTGCTGGACTCACTGGAAAGCGACGTGCTGGTACTCAAGCCGGAAGACATCATTCAGCACCTGGAAACCCTGCTGCAGCGCTGAAGCCTCAGGCCTGCCCACCGGCTTCCTGCCGGCGGCGGGCCTCGGAGAGCGCATAGAACTCCTCATCGATCGCATCGCGCAGCGCTGTCAGCGTCCATTCGCCGTAAGCCGGCTGCAGCGCCAACCCGTAGGCGTCCAGGCGGCGGATATGCCGGGCGCCATGGGCCAGCAGCTGATAGGCCCAGCAGTAGGGCGACAGCTGCGGCACAAAGCGGATCTGCCGCCGCTCCAGCTGATGACGCAACAGTTGCGCATCCTGGATCACCAGCTTTTTCTCCATCACCCGCACCAGCAATTGCTCGAGTCGCCCCCATACCTGTGCCTTGCGGGACTCGTCGTACGCGTTCCAGTCGACGATCTCGTGCAGGAAGCGCTTGCAACCCCGGCACACCAGGTCGCCAAACACTGTGGAGCAGCGTCCGACACAGGGTGTGGGCAGGCGGGAATCGGACATGGCGAAGACCGGGTGGCGGCTTGCGGGGCGGGCATCTTAGCCCTTTGTCTAACCCGGGTCACCCCGGCTTGTAGTGGCTGCGCGACTTACTTTCACAGCGCCTTTCCAGTAGAATCCATCCGCCGTTTTTGGCATCACCAACCGCCGGAAGCTGTTTTCAAAGCGTCACGAGCACAGTCGAACCGAGCGGGACGAGAACCTCATCGCAGCGCTTCCTCGCTTCGTCCCCCTTGGCGTAAAACTTTGAAAGCAGCTTCTTGAGGGGAAATCTCGCAGCCCAGGCAAAGCCGCCCATAAAGCGGTGGAGTGCAGGCTCGAGGTTCCCGGGATGAGTGTCCCGGCCCATGGGACCACTGATGAGGTAATAACTGTGCTTGAAGCCTACCGCAAACACGTAGCAGAGCGCGCCGCCCAAGGCGTCGTGCCTCAGCCGCTGAACGCCGAACAAACCGCAGGCCTGGTCGAGCTGCTGAAGAACCCGCCGGCTGGCGAAGAAGCCTTCCTGGTTGACCTGATCACCAACCGCGTCCCCGCGGGCGTCGACGAAGCCGCCTACGTCAAGGCCGGATTCCTTTCCGCCATCGCCAAGGGCGAAGCCAAGTCTCCGCTGATCAGCAAGCAGCGCGCCGTTGAGCTGCTGGGCACCATGCAGGGCGGCTACAACATCGCCACCCTGGTCGAGCTGCTGGACGATGCCGAACTGGCCAACGTGACCGCCGAACAACTGAAGCACACCCTGCTGATGTTCGACGCCTTCCACGACGTGGCCGAACGTGCCAAGAAGGGCAACGCCGCCGCCAAGGCCGTGCTGCAGTCCTGGGCCGACGGCGAATGGTTCCAGAACCGTCCGGCCGTTGCCGAAAAGATCACCCTGTCCGTATTTAAGGTCACCGGCGAAACCAACACCGACGACCTGTCCCCGGCTCCGGACGCCTGGTCCCGCCCGGACATCCCGCTGCACGCCCTGGCCATGCTGAAGATGGCCCGCGACGGCATCAACCCGGACGTTCCCGGCTCCGTCGGCCCCATCAAGCAGATGGAAGCGCTGAAGGCCAAGGGCTTCCCGGTCGCCTACGTCGGCGACGTGGTCGGTACCGGTTCTTCCCGCAAGTCCGCCACCAACTCCGTGCTGTGGTTCTTCGGTGACGACATCCCCTACGTGCCGAACAAGCGCGCCGGTGGTTTCTGCTTCGGCACCAAGATCGCCCCGATCTTCTACAACACCATGGAAGACGCCGGCGCCCTGCCGATCGAATTCGACTGCACCAACCTGGCCATGGGCGACGTCATCGACGTGTACCCGTACAAGGGCGAAGTCCGTCGTCACGACAGCAACGAGCTGGTCACCACCTTCCAGCTGAAGACCGACGTGCTGCTGGACGAAGTCCGCGCTGGCGGCCGTATCCCGCTGATCATCGGCCGCGGCCTGACCGAGAAGGCTCGCGCCGAGCTGGGTCTGGCTCCGTCCACCCTGTTCAAGAAGCCGGAAGCGCCGGCTGACAGCGGCAAGGGCTTCACCCTCGCCCAGAAGATGGTCGGCCGCGCCTGCGGTCTGCCGGAAGGCAAGGGCGTGCGCCCGGGCACCTACTGCGAACCGAAGATGACCACCGTCGGTTCCCAGGACACCACCGGCCCGATGACCCGCGACGAGCTGAAGGACCTGGCGTGCCTGGGCTTCTCCGCCGACCTGGTGATGCAGTCCTTCTGCCACACCGCCGCCTATCCGAAGCCCATCGACGTCACCACTCACCACACCCTGCCCGACTTCATCATGAACCGTGGCGGTGTGTCCCTGCGCCCGGGTGATGGCATCATCCACAGCTGGCTGAACCGCATGCTGCTGCCGGACACCGTCGGTACCGGTGGCGACTCCCACACTCGCTTCCCGATCGGCATCTCCTTCCCGGCCGGTTCCGGCCTGGTAGCCTTCGCCGCCGCCACCGGGGTCATGCCGCTGGACATGCCGGAATCCGTGCTGGTGCGCTTCAAGGGCAAGATGCAGCCCGGTATCACCCTGCGTGACCTGGTGCATGCCATCCCCTACTACGCCATTCAGCAGGGCCTGCTGACTGTCGAGAAGAAGGGCAAGAAGAACATCTTCTCCGGCCGCATCCTGGAAATCGAAGGCCTGACCGGTCTGACCGTGGAACAAGCCTTCGAACTGTCCGACGCCTCCGCCGAGCGTTCGGCTGCCGGTTGCACCATCAAGCTGCCGGAAGACTCGATCGCCGAGTACCTGAAGTCCAACATCACCCTGCTGCGCTGGATGATCAGCGAAGGCTACGGCGATGCCCGCACCCTGGAGCGTCGCGCCAAGGCGATGGAAGCCTGGCTGGCCAAGCCGGAGCTGCTGGAAGCCGACAAGGACGCCGAATACGCGGCCGTCATCGAGATCGACCTGAACGAAGTGAAGGAACCGATCCTGTGCGCCCCGAACGATCCGGACGACGCTCGTCTGCTGTCCACCGTGGCCGGCGACAAGATCGACGAAGTGTTCATCGGTTCCTGCATGACCAACATCGGTCACTTCCGCGCTGCCGGTAAACTGCTGGACAAGGTCAAGGGTGGCATTCCGACCCGTCTGTGGCTGGCACCGCCGACCAAGATGGACGCCCACCAGCTGACCGAAGAAGGCTACTACGGCATTTACGGCAAGGCCGGTGCCCGCATGGAAATGCCGGGCTGCTCGCTGTGCATGGGTAACCAGGCGCGCGTACAGACCGGCTCCACCGTGGTCTCCACCTCGACCCGTAACTTCCCGAACCGTCTGGGCGATGCCACCAACGTGTACCTGGCTTCTGCCGAACTGGCAGCGGTCGCCTCGATCATCGGCAAGCTGCCGACCGTCGAGGAGTACATGGCCTACGCGAAGGACATCGACAGCATGGCTGCCGATATCTACCGCTACCTGAGCTTCGACCAGATCGCCGAGTTCCGCGAAGCCGCGGCCAACGCGAAGATCCCGGTCGTTCAGGCCTAAGCCTTAGCCGGTAACACCAAGGGCCCGTGTCGCAAGACACGGGCCCTTTTGTTTCCAGCGCATCGCGGCTGGAGCCACCGAACCTGTAGGAGCGACTTCAGTCGCGACTGACGCGCAGGCATGAAAAAGCCCCGCCGAAGCGAGGCTCTTTAACCGCTACCCTGCCGACTAGTAGTAAGCGTTCTCGCGATTGCTGTGGTCGGTCACGTCACGCACACCCTTCAGCTCCGGAATGCGCTCCATCAGGGTCTTCTCCACACCATCCTTGAGAGTGGTATCCACCATGCCGCAACCCTGGCAGCCGCCCCCGAACTGCAGGACGGCAATGCCCTCCTCCACGATGTCCACCAGGCTCACGTTGCCGCCATGGCTGGCCAGACCGGGATTCACCTCGGTCTGCAGGTAGTAGTTGATGCGCTCGTTGAGCGGGCTATCTTCGCTGATCATCGGCACCTTGGCGTTGGGCGCCTTGATGGTCAGCTGGCCACCCATGCGGTCGGTGGCGTAATCCACCACGGCGTCTTCCAGGAAGGGCTCGCTGACGGCATCGATCCAGGCGGTGAAACTGGCCAGCGACAGCGCGGTGTCCTCGGCCTTCTGCTCGCCGGGCTTGCAATAGGCGATGCAGGTTTCGGCATAGGGAGTGCCCGGCTGGGTGATGAAGACGCGGATACCGATGCCGGGGGTGTTCTGCTTCTCGAGCAGCTCGGCCAGGTACTTTTCAGCGGATTCGGTGATGGTGATGGTGCTCATGGCAACTCCTCGCGTACATGCGGCGCAGTGTACGCCAAAGGGCTTTGGCGGTTAAGTCCAAGTATTCAAGTCGGATTTGAGCGCCCTCTGGCTACAGGTTCCGATAACGGTTCATGTCCAGCACGCCAGCCTCTCGTGGCTCCTGCTCCCGCAGGTAGGCACTCAGGTCATGGAAGTAGTCCCAGAAGGCCGGATGGCTGCGGCGAATGCCCCAGCGCGATGCGATGTCGGCGAACGCCTCGGCGCTGCCGGCCTGCTCCAGTGCCGCCACGAAGGCTGGCACCTCCTGGGCAGACAGTGAAAACAGGAAGTTGGGATAACTGCCCAGCAGGCCCGGATAGACCGTGAGGGTGTCCTTCTCCGGCTGGTAGCGCAGCGACTCGCCGAGCATGAAGGCCACGTTGCTGTGCGCGCGGTTGCGCAACAGTGTGTAGATCACCCGCGAGCCATCCGGAAGCGACACCCGCAGCAGCGTGACATCCGGCATCTGGTGGATGACCGGCAGCCCGGCCGCCGGGCTCGCCGCCAGCCGGCGCAGGGCCTGCTCGGCCTCGCGCAACGCCGGCGGACCATCCGCACGAGCACAGGCAGCGCCGCCGCAACGGTTCAGTGGGTCGTCCGACAGGGCGTTGATCGACTCGAAGCGTCCGAGCAGTCCGGCGGCGAACGCCGGCAGCACGCCCTCTTGTGGCAGCGTCAGGCCGCTGGGCGTGCGAGTGTCGACCCCCGTGTAGGTCAGCCACAGCTTCAATTGGCCGCTGCCCTCATACCAGCTGTCCAGCAACGCCTGGCGCGAATCGGCCGGCAACAGGCGCAGGAAATTGAGTTCGGCGCCATTGCGGATCAGGTCGAAATACAGCCGCGTCTGCGCCTGATGGGAGACATTGCCGAACACGTCGAAATTAACCACCAGCTGGTAGTAGGTGCGCTCCAGCAGCGGGTAGTCCATCCACCACAACGTCTGCGGTACGGCGCCGATCAATCCCTTGCGCACCGAGGCGCTGTCGTGATGGCGAAACACGCTTAGCAGCGCATTGTCGTTGCCGCGCCAGATCTGTGCCCATTCCGTCGCTGCGCCGCTGTAGCGTTCCCGGCGCAATTCCTCGTACTGGTTGCGCTTGTTCAGATAGGCGAGCCACAGGCTCCAGAGGTCGCCGAGGTTGTCGAGCTGGCCGGGCATGGCCAGCAACGGCGTCGCCTGGCGCCGGTAATCCGCATCGGCGATGTACTGGTCATGCTCCGGGTCCTGGAATAGCACCCAGAACTGGTCGCGGATCACGTCGGTGGCGATCTGCCCACGACACACCGGCCCGCGGATAAAGGTGCGCACGAAATATTCGGCGTTATCCAGCATGAACTGGTAGCGCGCCCGCGCCGGAATCGCCTCGAAGGTCGCGAAGGGGTTGGCGCGCCGACCGACGCCATAGCCCGGCAACTGCTCCAGGTCCCAGTCCTCGGCGAAGAACAGCGCCTTCACCCGCGCCAGCTTCGCCGCGCCGAGCGGATAGGTGATATGCGTCTTGTGCACGATCACATCGGTGACGGGACGCAGGCGGTAGTGGAAATCGGTGCCCGGATCGTCGTTGGGACGCCGCGTGGCGATGGGGTCGATGGGCTGCCCGCTCGGCGTACGCGAACGCACCAGCTGGAAGAAGTGCGTCTGCTCGCCGTCCTCGAAGTACAGGTGGGCCAGGAACAGGTGCTCGTATAGCCAGCGTCCCACCAGTTGTTCGCGCAGGCTGCTGCCGTTGAGGAAGCCTTCCCAATCGCTGATCTGCACCTGCTCGCGTGGGCTCGGCTGCCATGAGCGGCTGTCCAGCGGCGCGCCCTGCGCCAGCCAGCGCTGCAGGGTGGCGTACTCCTCGTCGCTCAGCCCGGTCACCGCGAACGGCATGCCGCCGTGCGGATTGGCCTTGGCGTAGGCCGCGAACTCGTCCGGCAATGGGCATTGGTTGTCGCGATAGATGCCAATATCCAGCGACTCGGGCAGCCGGACATTGGGCGCCAGGGGCTGGCTGCGGCCCAGCTCCAGCATGCGCGCCATCAGCGCCGCCTGGTCGGACTGACCTTCCAGAACCGAATGAAAGCCCTTGCGCCGCCAGGCTGCCTCGCCCTGGGCATCGAGGAACAGCCGGGTGGTGTCCTGCGCCTGGGTGCGGGTGCCGTTGTACACCGGCAGCTTGTGCGCGCCGCGCTCGGCCCCCTCACCACTGCCCAGGTTGAGCTGGCAGGGCGAGTCGTAGCAGGCGTGGCAGGCCACGCACTTGGCGGTGAAGATCGGCTGGATGTCCCGCTGATAGGACAGCGGTTCTGCCATGGCCAGGGTGCTCAGCGCCAGCGCGGCGACTGCAAGGACGGCACGACGAATCACGGCGGCGCTCCTGAAGGAAGGCCGCGCATTCTATCCGGAAGGCGGGCCCGTGGCTGCAACATGAGCCGTGCTCATGCACAACCACGCCCGGCTCAAGCCCCGTGCAGCTTTGCTATCATGCGCGCACTTTTGTCACACCCTCTTCGCCAGGTTTTTCCATGTCCGATCGCAGCACCCGCCTCTCCCTTCTTCAGCAGGCCCTGAAGGAACGCATCCTGATCCTCGATGGCGGCATGGGCACCATGATCCAGAGCTACAAGCTGGACGAAGCCGACTATCGCGGCGAACGCTTCGCCGACTGGCCGCAGGACGTCAAGGGCAACAACGACCTGCTGCTGCTGAGCCGCCCGGACGTCATCCAGGCCATCGAGAAGGCCTACCTGGACGCCGGCGCCGACATCCTGGAAACCAACACCTTCAACGCCACCCGCGTGTCCCAGGCCGACTACGGCATGGAAGAGCTGGTGTATGAACTGAACGTGGAAGGCGCCCGCCTGGCCCGCCAAGTGGCCGACGCCAAGACCCTGGAAACCCCCGACAAGCCGCGCTTCGTCGCCGGCGTGATCGGCCCGACCAGCCGCACCTGCTCCATCTCCCCGGACGTCAACGACCCCGGCTACCGCAACGTCACCTTCGACGAGCTGGTGGAGAACTACGCCGAGGCCACCCGCGGCCTGATCGAGGGCGGCGCCGACCTGATCCTCATCGAGACCATCTTCGACACCCTCAACGCCAAGGCGGCGATCTTCGCCGTGCAGGGCGTATACGAGGAACTGGGCGTCGAGCTGCCGATCATGATTTCCGGCACCATCACCGATGCCTCCGGCCGCACCCTGTCCGGGCAGACCACCGAGGCGTTCTGGAACTCGGTACGCCACGCCCAGCCGATTTCCGTGGGCCTGAACTGCGCCCTCGGCGCCAAGGAGCTGCGTCCCTACCTGGCCGAGCTGGCGGCCAAGGCCGATACCCACGTGTCCGCCCACCCCAACGCCGGCCTGCCCAACGCCTTCGGCGAATACGACGAAACCCCGGCGCAGATGGCCGAAGTGGTCGAGGAATTCGCCGCCTCGGGCCTGCTGAACATCATCGGCGGTTGCTGCGGCACCACCCCGGCGCACATCCAGGCCATCGCCGAGGCCGTGGCCAAGTACCCGCCGCGCGTGATTCCCGAGATCCCCAAGGCCTGCCGTCTGTCGGGCCTTGAGCCGTTCACCATCGACCGCAACTCCCTGTTCGTGAACGTCGGCGAGCGCACCAACATCACCGGCAGCGCCAAGTTCGCCCGCCTGATCCGCGAGGAGAACTACACCGAGGCGCTGGAAGTCGCCCTGCAGCAGGTCGAAGCCGGCGCCCAGGTGATCGACATCAACATGGACGAGGGCATGCTCGACTCCAAGGCGGCGATGGTGCGCTTCCTCAACCTGATCGCCGGCGAGCCGGACATCTCCCGCGTGCCGATCATGATCGACTCCTCCAAGTGGGAGGTGATCGAAGCCGGCCTGAAGTGCATCCAGGGCAAGGGCATCGTCAACTCCATCTCCATGAAGGAAGGCGTCGAGCAGTTCAAGGAGCACGCGCGACTGTGCAAGCGCTACGGCGCCGCCGTGGTGGTGATGGCCTTCGACGAGGCCGGCCAGGCCGACACCGCCGCGCGCAAGAAGGAAATCTGCCAGCGCAGCTACGACATTCTGGTCAACGAGGTGGGCTTCCCGCCGGAAGACATCATCTTCGACCCGAACATCTTTGCCGTGGCCACCGGCATCGAGGAACACAACAACTACGCGGTGGACTTCATCGAGGCCTGCGCCTTCATCCGCGACCACCTGCCCCACGCGCTGACCTCGGGCGGCGTGTCCAACGTGTCCTTCTCGTTCCGTGGCAACAACCCGGTGCGCGAGGCCATCCACTCGGTATTCCTCTACCACGCCATCAAGGCGGGCCTGACCATGGGCATCGTCAATGCCGGTCAGCTGGAGATCTATGACGAGATCCCGGCCGAGCTGCGCGATAAGGTGGAAGACGTGATCCTCAACCGCCACCCCGGCGGTACCGAAGCGCTGCTGGCCATCGCCGAAGACTACCGGGGCGGCGGCGCGGTCAGGGAAGTCGAGAACGAGGAATGGCGCAGCCTGCCGGTGGAAAAGCGCCTGGAGCACGCGCTGGTCAAGGGCATCACCGCCTTCATCGTCGAGGACACTGAGGAATGCCGCCAGCAGTGCGCGCGGCCCATCGAGGTCATCGAAGGCCCGCTGATGGCCGGCATGAACGTGGTCGGCGACCTGTTCGGCTCGGGCAAGATGTTCCTGCCCCAGGTGGTCAAGTCCGCCCGGGTGATGAAGCAGGCCGTGGCGCACCTGATCCCCTTCATCGAGGCGGAAAAGGGTGACAAGCCGGAAGCCAAGGGCAAGATCCTCATGGCCACCGTGAAGGGCGACGTGCACGACATCGGCAAGAACATCGTCGGCGTGGTGCTGGGCTGCAACGGCTACGACATCGTCGACCTGGGTGTGATGGTGCCGGCCGACAAGATCCTCAAGACCGCCCTCGAGGAGAAGTGCGACATCATCGGCCTGTCCGGGCTGATCACCCCGTCGCTGGACGAGATGGTGCATGTGGCCAAGGAAATGCAGCGTCAGGGCATCCGGCTGCCGCTGATGATCGGCGGCGCCACCACCTCCAAGGCGCACACGGCGGTGAAGATCGATCCGCACTATCAGAACGACGCGGTGGTGTACGTCACCGACGCCTCGCGCGCCGTGGGCGTGGCCACCACCCTGCTGTCCAAGGAGATGAAGCCGGAGTACGCCACGAAGATTCGCGAGGAGTACGCGATGATCCGCGAGCGCACCGCCAACCGCAGCGCGCGCACCGAGCGCCTGAGCTACGAGCAGGCCATCGCCGCCAAGCCGCAGTTCGACTGGGCCGGTTACACCCCGGCCAAGCCGACCTTCACTGGCCGCAAGGTGCTGGAGGATATCGACCTGCGCACGCTGGCACAGTACATCGATTGGACGCCGTTCTTCATCTCCTGGGACCTGGCCGGCAAGTATCCGCGCATCCTGCAGGACGAAGTGGTCGGCGAAGCCGCCACCGCCCTGTACAACGATGCCCAGGCCATGCTGGAGAAACTGATCAGCGAGAAACTCATCAGCGCCAGGGCGATAGTCGGTTTCTGGCCGGCCAACCAGGTCGCCCATGACGATCTGGAAGTCTACGGCGAGGACGGCCAGCCGCTGGCGACCCTGCACCACCTGCGCCAGCAGACCATCAAGACCGACGGCAAGCCGAACTTCAGCCTGGCCGACTTCGTCGCGCCGAAGGACAGCGGCAAGCAGGACTATGTCGGAGGCTTTATCTGCACCGCCGGCATCGGCGCCGAGGAAGTGGCCAAGGCCTACCAGGACGCCGGCGACGATTACAACTCGATCATGGTCAAGGCGCTGGCCGACCGCCTGGCCGAGGCCTGCGCCGAGTGGCTGCACGAGCGCGTGCGCAAGGAATACTGGGGCTACGCGGCGGACGAACAGCTGAGCAACGACGACCTGATCCGCGAGCAGTACAAGGGCATCCGCCCGGCGCCCGGCTACCCGGCCTGCCCGGATCACACCGAGAAGGGCACGCTGTTCCAACTACTCGACGCCGACGGCATCAGTCAGGTGACCCTCACCGAGCACTACGCCATGTTCCCCACCGCGGCCGTCAGCGGCTGGTACTTCGCCCATCCCGAGGCGCAGTACTTCGCCGTCGGCAAGATCGACAAGGACCAGGTGGAAAGCTACTCGCGGCGCAAGGGCCAGGCCATCGACGTCAGCGAACGCTGGCTGATGCCGAACCTGGGTTACGACGCCTGAGGCCCGGTGGGTGGATGTCGTTTTGCGCATCCACCGCAGGTCTTGCACGGTGGACAACGCACAGCGGTTGTCCACCCTACGCTTCCTCGACACCTGATTCGCCCATGCATACCCTCGAGCAACTGCGCCGTGGCGAGCTGGCCGGCCTACGTCGGCTGGACCTGGCCGCCGACCTGACGGAATTCCCCAACGAGATCTTCGCGCTGGCCGACAGCCTGGAAGTCCTCAACCTGTCCGGCAACCAACTGTCACGCCTGCCGGATGACCTGCCGCGCCTGAAGAACCTGAAGGTCGTCTTCTGTTCGGAGAATCCCTTCACCGAGCTTCCCGAGGTATTGGGCGAATGCCCGCGGTTGGAGATGGTCGGCTTCAAGGCCTGCCGCATCGAGCGGGTGGCCGGCGCCGCACTGCCGCCACAGCTGCGCTGGCTTATCCTTACCGATAACCGCATTGCCCGGCTGCCGGATGCGCTGGGCCAGCGCCCGCGCCTGCAGAAGCTGATGCTTTCCGGCAATCGATTGTCGGCGTTGCCGGACAGCCTCGCCGACGCAGCCAACCTGGAACTGCTACGACTGGCCGCCAACCGCTTCGAGGCGCTGCCGGACTGGCTCGGCGAGCTGCCGCGCCTGAGCTGGCTGGCGTTTTCCGGCAACCCGTGCAGTCCCTTCCCCGCCGTCCCGGACACGCGCGTCTATTCCCGGAACGAGGTGCAACTGGGCGAGCTGCTCGGCCAGGGCGCCTCCGGGCTGATCCATGCCGGGCTGCTACAGGACGGCGCCGCCGTGGCGGCCAAGCTGTTCAAGGGCCAGGTCACCAGCGACGGCCTGCCGGAAAGCGAGCTGGCGGCCTGCCTGGCTGCCGGCGCGCACCCGCATCTGATAGCCGTCAAGGGCATCCTGCGCACCAAACACAGTCCGTTGCCGGCGCTGCTGATGGAGCGCCTGCCGCCGCGCTACCGCACCCTGGCCGGGCCGCCGTCGCTTGCCAGCTGCACCCGGGATTGCTACCCCGACGGCTGGACGCTCTCGACGGAGCAGGCGCTGCGCATCGCCCAGGGCACCGCGGCCGCCGTGGCGCACCTGCACGGACGTGGCATTCTGCATGGCGACCTGTATGGCCATAACCTGCTGGTCGACGGCGACGGCCACACCCTGCTCAGCGACTTCGGCGGCGCCACCTTCATCGATCCAGACAGCGCCCAGGGGCAGCGGCTGATGCGCCTGGAAAGCCGCGCCTTCGGCTGCCTGCTGGAGGAACTGCTCGACCACTGCCCTGCCGATGACCAGCCGCAGCGCCAGCAAGCCTTGCGCCAGCTCCAGCAGGCTTGCCTGGACGAACGGGTCGCCAGCCGGCCGGACTTCCAGACCCTCTGCGCCACCCTGGCCTGAAACGAAAACCGCCAGACAAGCTGGCGGTTTTTTCTTCGTAACGAGCCGATTACTGCGCCACGGCCTCGGTCTGGGCCGGAACGGCTTCAGCCACCGGGGCCTCTTCGGCAACCGCATCGTCGGCAAACAGGGTGTTGACCACTGCGCCACCGATCACGCTACCGGCGACAGCGCCAGCCATGCTGCCCATGAAGCCGCTGCCGGCCGACTGCGGCGCGGCCTGCGCAGCGGCGGGCGCGGTACCGGTGGTACGGGCCGGCGCCATGGCGGCAGCCGGAGCGGCGTTCTGTGCCGGAGCGGCAGGCTTGGCCTGGGCGGCGGGAGAGGAACCGTAACGGGTAGCCGGCTTGGCCTGAGCGGCCGGGGCCGGCTTGGCGCTCATGCGCTTGCGGGCGGCTTCCGCATCATCAACGTAACCGGTGGTGCCAACCAGCAGGCCGGCCAGAGCCAGGCTGGTAAAGGAGAACTTGAGGGATTTCACGCGGGGGTAACTCCTGAGGTTGTGCCTACATAGGCGCTATATGGGGCCGGCTTGCGGCCTTCCAATGGTGGGCAAGCATAAAATCAACGCAAGGAAAATCAATCGGTTAGGCATCTACTTGTGTAACGGCGCGTGAGCATGGAGGTCCTCGCGCAACAGCAGGCCCATGGCGAGCAGCACCAGCAGGCTGCCGGGCAGCCAGGCCCAGCCGATGGCTTCAGGCTGACGGGAAAACATCACCAGCATCGCCACGAAGGGCACCAGATAGCCGTAGGCAGCGATCCCTCCGGGTGAAAGCAGCCGGGTGGCATGTTGCTGCAGCCAGAAGGTGGCGCTGGTCGACAGGATTCCGAGGTACACCACCACCAGCCATTCCCGCTGACTCATGCCCAGCAGGTTTTCAGGCGTCTCCAGCAACAGGCCGAGCCCGGCAGTGATCGCCGCACCGCCCAGCAGGCTCCAGAACGCACGGGGCACCGACGCCTGCTCCAGCCAGCCCCGCGCCAGGCCCCACTTGCTGAGAACCGGGTAGAGCGCCGAACACAGGCAGCCGAGGAAGAAAAGCGCCTCGCCCATGCCGGGCTGCAGTAGCTGGTCGCTGGAGCGATGTTCAGCCCAGGCCAGCCCGAGGGCTCCCACTGCCCCCAGCAGCAGACAGCCCAGCAGCGCAGGCACCGGCCGCTCCACGCCAAAGCCGCGCCCCAGTCCATAGGCCAGCAACGGCACGCTGACAAACAGTACGGCCATGGACAGCGAGCTGACCCTATGGGCCGCCCAGAACATGATGGCGAAGAATCCGCCTAGCGAAGCCCCCATCAGCAGGTACAGCAGCCAGCCCCGGGCGGAAGGCCAGCCGGGTTGGCGGAGATAGAGAGGCAATAGCGCCAGGGCAGCGATGGTGAAGCGCAGGGCAGTCAGCCAGAGCGGCGGCAGCTGCTGACCCAGGAGTCCAACCGCCGGGAAGGACAGTCCCACCAGCAGTGCCCAGAGCAGCATCCCCGCATGGGCACGCAACCGCACAGACGAGCTGCGCACTGTCATGAACGAGGACACCGGATGTGCATGGGATCTCCTGCGGGCAAGGCCACCCACAGGGCTGCGACCCACATACGACGCAGCGGTTCCGCGTATCAGCCCTGGTCGGTGGGCGTGTTGCGCTTGAAGCGAATGCGAAAATCCAGCTTGGGCTTCTGGGTCACGCTGATGGCCTTGCGTGTCACGGTATCCAGCGTGATGTTCCAGAAACCGGTGCTCGGCACGCGGATCCGGGCGGGGAAACGGATGAATGCGCCGCCGTGGTAGGTGTGCCGTCCGCCGTTACGGAAACTGCGGAAGTTGGCGTCGTTCATCAGCCGGATGTTGCACGGCTGGGAAGATTCGATGATCACCAGATCGTCTTCGTTGAGGTATTCGCGCCGGTGGATGAATTTCATGGCAGGTCGAGGCATCTTACGAGGGGCGCGCACCATACCACGCGGCGCCAAAAATCTCCCACCCGCCACCGCTTTGCGGTATGTTGCGCCGCCCCGGGGCGGCACCCGGCATCCGCATTACCGAGGCTCGTTTTTCTTTCATGTCTGCTTCTCACACCCTCGACATCAGCGCCCCCCGGGTGCGCTGGGCCACCCGCTGCGGCTTCTTCCTTGCCGGGTTCGGCTTGTCGGTCTGGGCCCCGCTGATTCCCTACGTGCGCGAGCGCATTCCGATGAGCGACGCCACCTTTGGCCTGCTGCTGCTCTGCGTGGGTGCCGGCTCGCTGTCCTGCATGCCGCTGTCCGGCATGCTGGCCGCGCGTCTGGGCATTCGCCTGGCCTCCCTGGGTAGCCTGGCGCTGCTGATCTGCGCGCTCGCGATCATGGCGCTTACCGATTCGATCGTCTGGCTGGGGTTTGCCCTGTTCGCCTTCGGCGGCACGCTGGGTGTGCTGGACATCCTGCTCAACATCCAGTCGTTGAAAGTGGAACGCGCCCTGCAACGGCCGCTGATGTCACAGTTTCACGGCATGTTCAGCCTGGGCACCATCGCCGGGGCGGCGTGCCTGACCGCCCTGCTGACGCTCGGTCTGTCTCCGGCGCTCAGTACACTGCTGCTGGTCGGCCTGATCCTCGTCACCACACTGGCCATCCGCAGCGGCCTGTTGCCGGACCGTGCGCCCGCCGGCGGCGTGATGTTCGCCCGCCCCACTGGCGTGGTGCTGGTGGTGGGCCTGCTGTGCTTTGTCGTCTACCTGGCTGAAGGCGCGATCCTGGACTGGAGCGCGATCTACCTCACCCAGGAAACAGGCATGGCCATGTCCCTGGCTGGCCTGGGCTATGCCAGCTTCGCCGCGCTGGTTGCCATCGCCCGTCTGGCCGGCGGGCCGGTGGTCGCCCGCCTGGGCACCGTGCGCGTGGTGGTCATCGGATCGGTGCTGGCCGCCACGGGCCTGCTGCTCAGCCTGCTGGCCAGCCACTGGATCGTCGCGCTGATCGGTTACGCCCTGTGTGGCCTGGGCTGCGCCAACATATCCCCCGTACTGATTTCTTCCCTGAACCACCAGAAGGACATGCCGGTACACCTGGCGGTCACCGCCGCCACCACGGTAGGCTTCGCCGGCGTCCTGGCCGGCCCGGCGCTGATGGGTTTCGTGGCTCACCACAGCTCCCTGACCATCGCCTTCGCCATGGTCGCCGCTTTGTTGCTGGGCATGTTGTTCAGCACGACACGCCTGCCTCGCTAGCCTTCCAGACATTCGACCCATGCGAATCCAGCAGATCCATCAACACCTCGCCGAGCTGGGCGCCAAGCCCCTGCACATCACCCGTATCCTGCGTGCCTGGCTGCACGGGCTGCCGCTGGACACCGGCACCCGGCGCCAGCAGAGCCAGGATTTCCTCCCCCTGGCGGTACGCGACAACCTCCCGGCCCTCAAGGCGATGCTCGACGACCTGGCCCGCCTGCGCTCCGAGCACCCGGGTGCCGATGACTCCGCCCGGCTGCTGGTGGCGCTGAATGACGGACAGCTGGTCGAGAGCGTGCTGCTGCCCCGCGACGGGCTCTGCGTGTCCAGCCAGGTGGGTTGCGCGGTGGGCTGCACCTTCTGCATGACCGGCAAGAGCGGCCTGCTGCGCCAGGTCGGCAGTGCCGAGATCCTCGCCCAGGTCGCCCTGGCCCGGCGCAAGCGCGCCGTGAAGAAGGTGGTGTTCATGGGCATGGGCGAGCCGGCCCACAACCTCGACAACGTGCTGGACGCCATCGACGTGCTGGGCAGTGAAGGCGGCATCGGTCACAAGAACCTGGTGTTCTCCACGGTGGGTGATCCCCGGGTATTCGAGCGCCTGCCGCTGCAGCGTGTGAAACCGGCGCTGGCCTTGTCCCTGCACAGCACCGATGCGGCCCTGCGGGAACAGCTGCTGCCGCGCGCGCCGCGCCTGGCACCCGAGGAGCTGGTCGAGCGCGGCGAAGCCTACGCTCGCGAGGTCGGCTATCCGATCCAGTACCAGTGGACCCTGCTCAAGGGCATCAATGATAGCCAGGACGAGATGGAAGGGATCATCCGGCTACTCAAGGGCAAGTACGCGATCATGAATGTCATCCCTTACAACAGCCTGGAGCAGGATGAGTACCAGCGGCCGGATGGCGAACGCATCCGCCAGATCGTCCGCTATCTGCATGGCAACGGCGTGCTGACCAAGGTCCGCAACTCGGCGGGGCAGGATGTGGACGGCGGCTGCGGCCAATTGCGCGCCCGCGCCGAGCGCGGCAGCCGCACCCGTTCAGGCCAGGGGCAACGCTGACAGTTCGGGGCTTTCCCGCCCGGCCAGCGTGACCATCACCACCCGGTCACGCCCTTCATCCTTGGCCTGGTACAGCGCGCGATCGGCGTCAGCCAGCAATTCATCCAGCGTCCCAGCCGGCGTTTGCGCATACCAGGCCAGACCGATGCTCAGCGTCGCGACCACATGATCGGTCCCCGCCTGCAGTGGGCGCCGCGCCACCGCGCTGCGGATCCGCTCGGCCATGCCCAGCGCATCCGCCTCCGTGAGGCCAGACAGCACGAGAGCGAACTCTTCGCCGCCCAGGCGCCCGAAGAGATCGCTCTGACGCAGAATCTGCCGGACACCGCCGGCAAAGCTACGCAACACCTCGTCACCCACCGCATGTCCATGGCGGTCGTTGACGCGCTTGAAGTGGTCGAGGTCCAGCATCATCACCACCAGCGGGGTTGCGGTGCCCCTGTGCTGGCGCAGCAGTCCTTCGCCACGCCTGAAAAAGCCCCGGCGCGACAGGGCGCCGGTCAGGATGTCGTGATCGGCGCGCTGTCGCAGCGCCAGCAATTCACGATTGCGAGCCTGGTTGATGCTGGCCACCGTCAGCGGGCCCAGGGCGAAGAGCGTGATGCCCAGGCGCAGCGCGACCGTCCGGGCGAAATCGTTGCCCGCATCGAGCAGCGGCACCAGCCCGAGACTCACCGCCACGAACAACCAGACACAGGCCAGCAGGGTCAGCAAGGCCGAGATAAACAGGGAATAACTCAGGGCGCACCAGAGCAGCGCGGGCACCACGATGCCCAGCGAGGCCGGCCCACCCACACCGACACAGACCATCAGCGAGACCAGCAGCGCCACCACCGGCGCGAACTCCCACAGGTCGTCCCGCCGCCGGGAATGCCTGCCGCTGGCCAGACGCGAGAAAAACTCCGGCGCCGACAGCATGGCAGGCAGGATCAGCACGGCATTGGTCAGGTCCGCACTGAACCAGGATGCCCCGGCCTCCCACGCCGTGGCGAACAGCCGAGGGCTGACGAGATGCCCCAGCAACACGGCGGCCAGCGCGGAACAGCCCGAGGCCAGCAGACAGATGGCAAACAGCGCCAGCAGGCCGCTGGGCCTGCGCAGAGAGCGAAAACGCCGGGGCATCAGCCGGACCAAGAGCAGGCCACTGGCCACGAAGGCGAGGTTGACCAGGGAAAGTCGCAGGGAGAACAACAGGTCGCCGCCCATGAACAGATCGGCCGACACATAGCCCGCAAGGGCGGCGATCCAGCCTTCCGGGCGTGCCAGTTGGGGGTGAAGGATGAAGAGCCCCAGCAGCACGGCATTAGCGGGCCAGAAGGAGGCCAGCAGGCCGACCGGTCGCGTGGCGATGCCCAGCCAGGCGGTGAACAGGACCAGCAGCAGCACGCCCAGCAGCCGCAGCGCGCGAGCCTCCCAGTCGGTCGATGCCATGATTCTCACTTCAGTTTCTCCCTGTGGTGCCTGCTCCAACCCGCTCACCCTGCCGGTCTGGCCTGCGACTTTAACATTCGGCACCCTGCGCAGCCGCTCGCCCCCGCCGCCCCGTGACTCCGGTCACAGGCACCCATCTCGCCACGGGCAGCTTTACTTTCGCTGATACCCTTTGCGACAGGAGCACGACATGAACGACCACGACGACAAGCGCCCCCTTGGCTGGGGTGAGCTGCTGCAGAGCGTGCTGGCGGCCGCCCTGGGCGTGCAGAGCGGCAAGAACCGCGCGCGCGATTTCAGTCGCGGCCGCCCGGTGCAGTTCATCGTGCTCGGGCTGCTGTTCTGCCTGTTCTTCGTACTGATCGTCCTCGGCCTGGTGAAGCTGGCGCTCTACCTGGCCTGAGTCGGCACATCGAGCAACGGTGACAGATCCAGCGGATAGCCGACCCGTTCAGGGTGCAAAACCCGGCTGTAACGACGGAAATCCACCTGCAGCGGCGCTGCGCCGAGCCGGCGCTGAAGCAGCGCCACCTGCTCCTCGTCCAGCAATCTGAACACCTTGCCCAACGCATCAACGCCGATACTCTCGGCAAAGTCCCGCCCCAGGTGGTAATCGTGAACCAGCAGCAGCGCCCAGCCTCCCAGGGTGAAATGCCCGGACGTCAGCGCCCCGATGTCACCTTCCAGCCGCGCCTGGAAGACCTCGGCGGAATTGTTCGCCGCACTGAACTGCACATCCCTGCCCGGCTGCAGTCCCCGCTCGCGCACCGCCTCGATGGCACCGAGGGCCATCTCGTCGTTGGCGGACCATACCAGCCGGACAGCGGGGTAGCGCTCGAACAGCGTGCGCGCCTGGTCCCGGGCCCGCTGGCGCGACCACTCGCCGTTGACCAGCTGGCGCAGACGAATGTCCGGGTGCTCGCCAAGCGCGCGCAGCAGGCCCAGGTTGCGCAGCTGCGCCGACGGGGTCTGCGGCACGCCGCCGAAGGCCAGCATTTCCGCCTGGCCCGGTGGCTTCATGGCTGCCAGGGCCTTGCCCATCAGATAGCCGGCTTCCTCGTCGTTGGGAATCAGGCTGCCGATCCAGTTGCGATAGCGCTCACGCGGATTGCCGGTGCGCTCGCGCTGCGAGGCGGTGAGGGTGCTGTGCACATTGAAGAGTCGAACCGGGCTGTCTTCGAAAATTCTCAACAGCTCGGGACCGGCATAGATCTCATTGACGAACAACAGGTAGTCCGGCTGGCGGTCGCGCACCTGCCTGCCCAGCGCCAGCAGGCGGTTGAAATCCCGTTCGGCGTAATGGATTTCCAGTTCCATACCCAGGTCATCGGCCACGGCCTGCATGAAGTGGGAATAACTGACCCAGAAGGGCTCGCTGGAGTAGCCAGGATTGATGAAGGCCACCGACGGGGCGGCACAGGCGGCAAAGGTCATCCAGCACAGAAACAACCCGGTGACTACACGCCTCATTGACAACACCGCACCATCGAAGCCAGACAAAGCCTGGCATTCTGCCAGCTATTGTTGGCTGACCCAATAGACTGCCGTCGAGACGGCCAGAAGAATCAGCGCGAGAATCGCCACTGCGTCGACTCGGCTGTCGCTCTCGTCATGACCGGAGTGCTTGTCCATGCGTGTTCCCTTATTCTGCGCAACCCGCTTCGAGTAAAGACCAGCTTTGCAGAAGGCGCGCGCGCTGTTTTTAATTCCTTTTAACTCTAAACATATTCTTAAACTTCACTTTTAAGCATAAATCGATACTGCTATCGTGCCGGCCCCAACGTGCGGTGGCGCGACTGCGCGCGCAACCCGGCAGTAGACCGCTTACAGGACCCCTATGTACGTTTACGACCAGTACGACCAGCACATCATCGAGGAGCGCGTCCGGCAGTTTCGCGACCAGACCCGCCGCTACCTGGCCGGTGAGCTGAAGGAAGACGAGTTCCGCCCGCTGCGCCTGCAGAACGGCCTGTACATCCAGCGCTACGCACCCATGCTGCGCATCGCGGTGCCTTACGGTCTGCTGTCCTCGACGCAAGTGCGCACCCTCGCGCACATCGCCCGTCATTACGACAAGGGCTACGCGCACATCAGCACGCGCACCAACGTGCAGTTCAACTGGCCGGAACTGGAAGATGTGCCGGACATCCTGGCCGAGCTGGCCGGCGTACAGATGCATGCCATCCAGACCAGCGGCAACTGCATCCGCAACACCACCACCGACCAGTTCGCCGGCGTGGCCCGCGACGAGCTGGTGGACCCGCGCCCCTGGTGCGAGATCATCCGCCAGTGGTCCACCTTCCATCCGGAATTCGCCTTCCTGCCGCGCAAGTTCAAGATCGCGGTGAACGGCGCGGCGCGCGACCGCGCCGCCATTGAAGTGCATGACATCGGCCTGGAAGCCGTACGCAACGCCGCCGGCGAGCTGGGCTTTCGCGTCTCGGTCGGCGGCGGCCTGGGCCGCACGCCGATTGTCGGCAGCTTCATCAATGAATTCCTGCCCTGGCAGCACTTGCTCAGCTACCTGGATGCGATTCTACGGGTCTACAACCGCTATGGCCGTCGCGACAACAAGTTCAAGGCGCGCATCAAGATCCTGGTCAAGGCGCTGACTCCCGAGGTATTCGCCGAGCGCGTGCATGCCGAGTGGCAGCACCTTAAGGATGGCCCCACCACCCTGACCGAAGAGGAAGTCGCGCGCGTCAGCCGCTTCTTCGTCGACCCGGCCTATCGCGCGCTTGAGGATCAGGACGAACTGCTGGCCCGGCAGGATGCAGAAAACCCCGGCTTTGCCCGCTGGCGCGCGCGCAACGTTACCGCCCACAAGAAGCCGGGCTACGCGGCGGTCACTCTGTCGCTGAAGAAGACCGGCGTGGCGCCAGGCGATGTCAGCGACAAGCAGCTGGACGCCATCGCCGAGCTGGCCGACCGCTACAGCTTCGGCGAGGTGCGCAACTCCCACGAACAGAACATGATTCTCGCCGACGTCGAGCAGAGCCAGCTGCACGCGCTCTGGCTGGAGCTGCGCGAGCTGGGCCTGGCCACGCCAAACATCGGCCTGCTCACCGACATCATCGCCTGCCCCGGCGGGGACTACTGCTCGCTGGCCAATGCCAAGTCGATTCCAGTGGCCGAAGCCATCCAGCGTCGCTTCGACGACCTGGACTACCTGTTCGACTTGGGCGAGCTGGACCTGAACATCTCCGGCTGCATGAACGCCTGCGGCCACCACCACATCGGCCACATCGGCATTCTCGGCGTGGACAAGAAAGGGGCGGAGTTCTATCAGGTGTCGCTGGGCGGCAGCTCCGGCCGCGACGCCAGCCTCGGCCAGATCCTCGGCCCATCGTTTGCCCAGGATGACATGCCAGACGTGATCGAGAAAATCGTCGGCGTCTATCTGGCCCAGCGCACCGAAGACGAGCGCTTCATCGATACCTTCCGCCGTATTGGCATCGACCCCTTCAAGGAACGCGTCTATGCAGCGCATCATTAAGAACGACCAGGTAGTGGATGACCGCTGGCATCTGCTGGACAAGGAAGCGACCCTTGAAGGCCTGCCCAATAGCGACAACCTGATCGTGCCGCTGGCCCTATGGCGCGAGCACGCCCACGCGCTCAAGGCCCGCGATGGAGGCCTGGGCGTCTGGCTGGATGCGGACGAAGCCGTGGAGGAGATCAGCGACCAGCTGGACGCCTTTCAGGTGGTGGCACTCAATTTCCCGGCCTTTACCGATGGCCGTCACTATTCCAGCGCCCGCCTGTTGCGCGAACGCTACGGCTATCGCGGCGAGATCCGCGCCATCGGGGACGTGCTGCGCGACCAGCTGTTCTTTATGCGCCGCTGTGGATTCGATGCCTATGCGATCCGCGCGGACCGCGATCCCCACGATGCGCTGGAAGGCCTCAAGGACTTTTCCGTGACCTACCAGGCGGCCAGCGACGATCCGCGTCCGCTGTTCCGTCGCCGACAGTAAGCAAAAGGCCCCACCAACCGGCGGGGCCTTCTTTTACGGAGGGCAAGCGCAGGGTGGATTGCGCTTCACCGATCCACCCTGCGCGCCGTTCCGGCGCGATGGTGGACAAGAACAGCGCTGTCCACCTACGGTGGAGCGGCCGACCTCAATCAACCCGCACCAGCGCGCGGCCCACCTGGCGGCCTTCCAGAATACGCGCAATCTCCGCCGGCAGCTCCGCCAGGCCAACTTCGTGGCACAGGCGCTCCAGCCCTTCCAGCTTCCACGGCCCGGCCAGCTTGCGCCAGATATCGGCCTTGTCCGCCAGCGGGATTTCCACCGAATCCACCCCCAGCAAGTTCACGCCACGCAGGATGAAGGGGAACACGCTGGCCTGGAAGCCGGTGCCCGCCGTCAGGCCACAGCAGGCGACGCTGCCGCCACGGCGCAGCGACTTGACCACATTGAACAGCACGTCGCCGCCCACCGTGTCCACCGCGCCAGCCCAGCGCTCCTTGAGCAGCGCCTTGGCGGTGCCTTCCTGAACGGCCTCGCGGCCCAGAACGGCGCTGGCGCCGATCTGGCGCAACCAGCCACCCTGCTCCGCCTTGCCGGTCACCGCCTCCACTTCGAAGCCCAGCTTGGCCAGCAGCATCACCGCGATGCTGCCCACCCCGCCGGTGGCGCCGGCTACCAGCACCGGACCACCCTCCGGGCTGACGCCGGCGGCCAACAGCTTGTCCACGCACAGGCCGGCGGTCAGGCCAGCAGTACCCAGCAGCATGGCCTCGCGCAGGCTCAGTCCGGCCGGCAGCGGCACCAGCCAGCCGGCCGGCACGCGGATGTACTGGCCAAAACCGCCGGACGTATTCATGCCCAGGTCGTAGCCGGTAACGATCACCCGGTCCCCCGCCGAGAACTCACCGGTGGCACAGGCTTCCACCTCGCCGGCGGCATCGATGCCAGGGGTATGCGGGTAGTTGCGCGTCACGCCGGGATTGCCGGTGGCCGACAGCGCATCCTTGTAGTTCAGTGAGGAATAGCGCACGCGCACCAGCACGTCACCCGCCGGCAGTGAGTCCAGCTCGCGGGTAACCACCTTCTGGCAAAAGGCACCCTGTTCGTCGCGATCGGCCTGCAGGGCCTGGAAATGGGTCATGGATCGTCTCCTGTTATTGTTCTTGAACTACCAGAAACGCTGCTTCTGCAGGCTGGTCAGCACGCCGTCCAGCGTCGAGCTGGCGGCCATGCCGACACGCTCCTGCAGACTTTTTTTCTGGGCGAAATGCAGTAGATAAAGGTCGGCTTCGCGGGCACGCTCGCACAGGTATTCGTCGCTGGTCTTGAGCTCGTCGATCAACTGGCGACCCAGCGCCGCCTGGCCGAGCCAGACCTCGCCGGTGGCTACCTGGTCGATGTCCAGCTGCGGCCGGTAACGGGACACGAAGTCCTTGAACAGTACATGGGTGAGTTCCAGGTCCTCCTGGAACTTCTGCCGGCCCTTATCGGTGTTCTCGCCGAACACCGTCAGCGTGCGCTTGTACTCGCCGGCGGTCAGCACCTCGTAATCGACATCGTGCTTCTTGAGCAGCCGGTGCAGGTTGGGGATCTGCGCGACCACACCAATCGAGCCGAGCACAGCGAAGGGGGCGCTGAGAATCCGATCGCCGATACAGGCCATCATGTAGCCGCCACTGGCCGCCACCTTGTCGACGCACACGGTCAGCGGTATACCCGCCTGGCGGATGCGCACCAGCTGCGAGGCCGCCAGGCCGTAGCCGTGCACCATGCCGCCCGGGCTTTCCAGGCGCAGCACCACTTCGTCCTTGGGTGTCGCCACGCTCAGCAGCGCGGTGATCTCGTGGCGCAGATGTTCGACCGCCGAGGCGCGGATGTCGCCATCAAAGTCCAGCACGTACACGCGCGGCTTATGCTCACCCGCCTTCTTCGCGGACTTGTCGGCCTTGGCCTCCGCCTTGCGCCGGACCTTTAGCTCGTGCTTGTCGAGCAGCTCCTGCTCCAGTCGCTCGCGCAAGCCAGTGAAGAATTCGTTGAGCTTGCGCACTTCCAGGTGCCCGCTACGCGCCCGATTGCGTCCGCGCAGCACGGCGATGGCCGCCAGTACCACCAGAATGGCCACCACCACGGTGACCGTTTTGGCAAGAAAGCCCGCATAATCCGCCAGAAACTCCACATTCCCTCCTACGCTATCCGAGCCCGATTGCGGCCAAGCATACCCATGGCCCGCCACAGACGTCATCGGCACGGGGCAGCGCAATTCAAACAAGCGTATGTTTTTTCGTTGACAGCCACCCGCGCTCACCCTACCCTCGGTTCACTTCAACCTGCCGGGTACCGGGTGTGGGCAGTATCTATCTGATTCGACATGGCCAGGCTTCCTTCGGTGCGGATGACTACGATGTCCTCTGCGCCACCGGCGTGCGCCAGTCGGAAATCCTCGGTGACCACCTGGCCCGACTCGGTACCGCCTTCGACCACTGCTACAGCGGCACCCTGCAGCGCCAGCGCCATACGGCCGAGCACGCCCTGCGCCGCTTGAGCAGCGCCGGCTTGCCTACCCCGCAACTGCATATCGAACCGGCTTTCGACGAATTCAAGGCCGAGGAGTTGATCCGCGCCCATCTGCCCGAGCTGCTGGAACATGAACCGCGAGCCCTGCACATTCTGCGCAATGCAGCCGACCACCGCAGCGATTTCCAGCGCCTGTTCCAGTTCGTCATCGACGGCTGGCTGGGCGGCCGCCTGAACACACCGGGGGTGGAAAGCTGGGAAGCCTTCGCCGCTCGAGTCGAACAGGGTCTGCGCCGGGTCATCGAGCGGGCAAACAACGACCGCGCCCGCATCGCCATCTTTACCTCGGGCGGCGCCATTACCGCCCTGTTGCACCGCGTTTCCGGCGTTCCGCCGCTGAAGGCCTTCGAGCTGAACTGGCAGATCGTCAACACGTCGCTGACCCACCTGAAGTTTCGGGGTAGCGACCTGTCCCTGGCTTCCTTCAACAACCATGCGCACCTCGAGTTGCTGAAGGCCCCGGAGCTCATCACCTATCGCTGAGCCCGGCATACTGCGGCCGCAAGCCGCCAGAAAAACCGAAAACAAGGAACCATGACATGAGCACCGTTGCCGACATCATCCAAAGCATGCAATCCAAGTTCAACCCGAGCGCCGCTGCCGGCCTGGACCTCGTGTTCCAGTTCAACATCGAAGACGGCGAGAACTACGCCCTGGTGGTCAAGGATGGCACCTGCGCCGTCGAGCAGGGCGAAAATCCCAACGCCAACGTGACCCTGATTCTCGACACCGACACCCTGAAGGGCATCACCAGCGGTGAAACCGACGGCATGCAGGCCTTCATGGCCGGCAAGCTGCGCGCTGAAGGCGACATGATGCTGGCCATGAAGCTGAGCGAGCTGTTCGCCTTCTGATTGCCGCCCGCACCTGAAAAACCGGAGCCCTGCTCCGGTTTTTTTTGCCTGTCACTTCGGCGAACTTATCGACCGGCAACAGCCTGACCAATAAGGCGGCGGTTTCCTTGAGCCGCGTCCGCCGCGCCGATTAGATTGGCCAATACTTACGGACCTCGACCATCAGGCAGAAGGATAGAACAACAATGTCACTGACCGACCAGGCCAGCCAGATCCGCGAGGGCGAGGAGCTGGATGCCGTGCGTGTGGATGCCTATCTCAAGGGGCAGTTGCAAGACCTGCAGGGGCCGCTGACGATCAGCCAGTTCCCCGGCGGCGCCTCGAACCTTACCTACCTGCTGCAGTATCCGGATCGCGCCCTGGTGCTGCGCCGCCCGCCGTTCGGGCGCAAGGCCAAGTCCGCCCATGACATGGGCCGCGAGTTCCGCATTCTCAATCGCCTCAACGACGGCTTCCCCTATTGCCCCAAGGCCCTGTTGCACTGCACGGACGAAGCGGTGATCGGCGCCGAGTTCTACGTCATGGAGCGCATCGAAGGGATCATCCTGCGCAGCGACCTGCCCGCCGAACTGGCCTTCACGCCAGAGAAGACCCGCGCCCTGTGCGAGAGCTTCATCGACAAGCTGGTGGAGTTGCATGGCGTCGATTACCAGGCCTGCGGGCTGGGCGATCTGGGCAAGCCGGAAGGCTACGTGCAGCGCCAGATCGAAGGCTGGTGCGACCGCTACGAAAAAGCCCTGACGCCCGACGCGCCGCTATGGGAAGAGGTGAAGGCCTGGCTACGAGAGAAGATGCCCGCCGACCACCCCAAGCCGGCGCTGGTGCACAACGACTACCGCTTCGACAACGTGATCCTTGATCCGCAGGATCCGATGCGCATCATCGGTGTGCTGGACTGGGAACTCACCACCATCGGCGATCCGCTGATGGACTTGGGCAACACCCTGGCCTACTGGGTGGAAGCCAGCGACCCGGCTCCCGTGCAGCTGCTGCGCCGTCAGCCCAGCAACGCGCCCGGCATGCTGACCCGCGCGGAGTTCGTTGCCTACTACGCCGAGCGCGCCGGCATTCGCATCGACACCTTCGATTACTACTACTGCTACGGCCTGTTCCGCCTGGCCGGCATTGCCCAGCAGATCTACTACCGCTACTACCACGGCCAGACCCGCGACGCGCGCTTTGCCCCCTTCGTGAAGATGAATGGGCTGCTGGAACAAATGGCCCTGCGGGTGATCCGCGCCTCCACCCTCTGACAATTACAAAAGGGAACGACCCATGAACAAGACCAATCTGTTCGACCTCGACGGCAAGATCGCCTTCGTTTCCGGCGCCAGCCGGGGCATCGGCGAGGCCATTGCCCGCCTGCTCGCCCAGCAGGGCGCCCATGTGATCGTCTCCAGCCGCAAGGTGGAAAGCTGCGAGGGCGTGGCCGAGGCCATCCGCGCGGAAGGCGGCCAGGCCACCGCCATCGGCTGCCATATCGGCGAAATGGAGCAGATCCGCGCGGCCTTTACGGAAATCCGCGAGCGCTTCGGCCGCCTGGACATCCTGGTCAACAATGCCGCCACCAACCCGCAGTTCGGCCACGTGCTGGATACCGACCTGACCGCTTTCCAGAAGACCGTGGATGTGAACATCCGCGGCTACTATTTCATGTCGGTGGAAGCCGGCCGGCTGATGAAGGCGCAGGGGGGCGGCAGCATCATCAACGTCGCCTCGATCAACGGCGTCACCCCCGGCGAGTTCCAGGGCGTGTACTCCATGACCAAGGCAGCGGTGATCAGCATGACCAAGGTGTTCGCCAAGGAATGCGCGGGCCTGGGCATTCGCTGCAACGCCCTGCTGCCGGGCCTGACGGACACCAAGTTCGCATCGGCGCTGACCAGCAACGACGCGATTCTGAAGATGGCCCTGCAGCGCATTCCGCTCAAGCGTGTCGCCGCGCCGAGCGAAATGGCCGGCGCCGTGCTGTACCTGGCCAGCGACGCCTCCAGCTATACCACCGGCGTGGCGCTGAACGTGGACGGAGGCTACCTGGCCTGAGACGGCACACGATGGCGGGCGGTACCGGGGCTCATTCCTTCAACGTCCAGAGCCGCACCGCCCGTTGCGCGGCCGGATTCAGCGGCTGCGCCAGCAGGCCCGCCGCGGAAAGACTGACGACATACACCGCCCCGTCCGCCATGGGCAGCTGGCCGCTGCGCAGCGGCGTCGCATCGAGCAGCCAGAGCGAGCGCTGCGGCAGGCGCAGCAGGTGCCAGAAATCGAGCGGGGCGTCTTCCAGCAGATCAGCCTGGTTCTGCAGGGCCTGCTGCTCGATGGCCATGTAGCGGGCAGCGAGGCGCTCCAGACGGTAGCCAGACTCCAGACCGATCAGTTCGGCCAGTCCCTTCATGCGCAGCATGCGCACGTCCAGCTGCCAGAGATCCCCCTGCAGGATCGCCTGGCGTTCGCGGGTGCCCTCCAGCAGGGCTACCTGATATTGCTGGGGTGCAAGCGCCTGGAAACTCAGGGTCACCAGCGGTCGGTTGCTCTCCGGCAGGGGCGCATACGCCAGCAACGCCTTCACCAGCAGACCGAGTAGCGCCGCCAGCGCCAGCAGGCCCAGCGCCAGGTTGCCGCGTAACCAGCCGGCCAACCAGCCGCGCCGCCAAAGCAGACGTACCGCCAACAGCGTCACCAACGTCGCCAGGGCGCCGCCGAGCCAGGCCAGACCGTCATACTGCATGGGATGGATTCCTGCGCGATGAAAATGCCGGCATTATGCGCAAGCCCCTGCGGGAGCAACCAGCCGCACCCTTCCACAATCTGTCCCAGTTCGAGTTTTCATGACCCTGCCTTTCGAAATCGCCCTTGAGCCGCTCACGCTCGGGCTGCTGGTGGCCGTCGCCTTCCTCGCCGGTTTCATCGATGCCATCGCCGGTGGCGGTGGCCTGCTCACCCTGCCTGCCCTGCTCACTGCGGGGCTGCCTCCACACCTGGTGCTGGGCACCAACAAGCTGTGCGCCACCTTCGGCTCGGCCACCGCCAGCTTCACTTTCTACCGACGCCGCCTGTTCGATCCCGGCCGCTGGTGGCGCGCGCTGCTGGCCACCGCCGTGGGGGCGCTGTTCGGCGCCTGGCTGGCGCACCTGATGCCAGCCAGCTGGCTGAACCTGATGCTGCCGGTCGTGGTGTTCGGTTGCGCGCTGTACCTGCTGTTCCAGCGCAAGCCCCGCGAGGCGACCGGCGACAGCCAGGCTCCTCTCGGCCGCCATCGGCAATGGCCGCAAGGACTCTCGCTGGGCTTCTACGACGGCGTCGCCGGCCCTGGCACCGGCGCCTTCTGGACGGTCAGCACGCTGCTGCTCTACCCGCTCGACCTGCTCAAAGCCAGCGGCGTGGCGCGCAGCATGAACTTCGTGAGCAATGCCGTGGCCCTGGGCGTGTTCATCGTAGCCGGCCAGGTGGCCTGGGTGCTGGGTATTGGCATGGGTCTGGCGCTGATGGCCGGCGCCTACCTGGGCGCGCGCACGGCGATCCACGGCGGCGCGCGCTTCATCCGCCCGGTGTTCATCCTGGTGGTTCTGGCGCTGAGCCTGCGGCTAGCCTGGCAGCACTGGGTCGGGGCGGCCTGAACGGCGCGCCAGGTGAAGGTCGACCAGGTAACGGGAGATGGAGCCCGGCTTGGGCAACGGCGGTAATGCATCGAGGGCGAACCAGCGGGCGTCCTCGATTTCCTCGGGCTGCGGCACGATCTCGCCGCCGACGTACTCGGCATGGAAACCGAGCATCAGCGAATGGGGGAAGGGCCAGCTCTGGCTACCCTGATAGCGCAGGTTGCCGACCTCCAGCCCCACCTCTTCGCGCACCTCGCGAATCACGCACTGCTCGACGGACTCGGCCGGCTCCACAAAGCCGGCCAGGGTGCTGTAGACGCCGGGTGCGAAACGTGGCGAACGGGCCAGCAGGATCTCATCGCCGCGGGTCACCAGCACGATCATGCTCGGCGACAGGCGCGGATACTGGCGGGTCGCACACTGCTCGCAGCACATGGCGCGCTCATCCTCGGCAGCCTGCTGTGGACGGCCGCAGCGACCGCAGAAGCGGTGCTCCTCGGCCCAGGTCACGATCTGGCTGGCGTAGTTGAGCAGCGGCACGATTCGCCCGTCACCCTCCAGCAGATGTCGCCGCAGGCTCACCCATTCGCAGCGAGCGGGCAGCGGCGTCGATTCGGCCAGCTGCAGCACGCACACCGGCTCACCCCGCCAGTAGCCAAGTCCATGCTCGGCTATGCCCTGCAGCCCCTGCGAGCGTACCCAGGCACGCGAAAACAACGGACCGCCATTTCCCTGCACAAAGCCCTGCGCCCCCTGCAGCAGAACCCAGCCTTCCCTCTGGCTGGACGTGATGCAGGCGGGTCGCCAATCCATCAGCAGGCCACCGGCAAACCCAGAGCCTGAACGCTGCGCTCAGCCAGATCGAGCACATCATCGCGCGGTTCGCCGTGCAGGCGACTGCCGTCTTCCAGGAAGTACTCAAGGCTGGTCAGTGCGTCCGCCAGGGTTTCCAGCAGCTGCTCGGCCGGCATACGCTCGGATTCCAGCATGCGCCACTGGATGAAATCGCCGCAGCTGCCCACCAGGCGCGCCGCGCGCTCGTATCCCAGAAACCAGAGCCCGCCACGCACGGCCTGGAGGGAATGCGGCACATTGGCCAGGTGCAGCTTTTCACCGCCGGATTCCAGATAGGCCACGATGGCACGTTTGGACAGCGCCAGCCCGGACTGCGCCTCGTCGCTGACCACGATGCGCGCCTCATTGAGCTGATGCAGCATGAAGGACGTGTCGCTGCCGGTGGACGCAGCCGCAGTCGGCGCGCGACGCCGACTGCGGTCCAGGCTCGCCACCATGCTTTCCACGTACAGCAGTGTTTCGGCCAGCCGCTCAAGCGCCGGCTGCTCATTGGACCAGGTGGCTACCTGGGACAGCTGCTCCTGCAGGGCGTTGGCGGCCGAGATCAGGCCAACCATGCCCAGTGTCTTGGTCAGCTTGGCGAGCTGGCTATGCAGCATGGCGAAACTGTCATGCTGGGCGGTACCGCGCCCGATCAGATCGAGCAGGTCCTGGACGGCACTCAGTTCTTCGCGAATGGCAGTGGACAATGAGCGCATCACGGCCTGGCCCGGGCCGGCCAGGCGCTGGTAGCCCTCCTCCAACATGTGGTCGGTGAAGGGCAGCGGGCTGAGGTTGAACACCTGGCGAAGCTCGGTGGCACGCGGGCCCGACGAGTCGGCCAGGGCAATCAGATAGAGCATTTCCTTGAGGACATGACGAGGGACTTCATAGCCTTCGTTACCTAGCAGCAGCTTGAGTTCCCGATCGATGCGGCTAAACAGCTTGCGGGTGGATTCCCGGGGCCGCAGCTGGCCATCAAGCATGGCTTCCGCCGCACCTGCGCCGACCCAGCAGAGCCGGCCACGCGGCTCGTGGCCGAACAGGTTGTCGAAGCGCGCCAGCGCACGGGCCATCAGCTTAAGGCCTGGCTGGTGATTGTCGTCGCGCAGGAAACCGACCAGCCCCAGCTGGTACATGTGGCGCAGCAGGCGAGCCTGGGCCTGGCGCGCTCTGGGATCGACGGCAGCGACGTCGCGGGGCGGGCGCGCCTGATCCAGACGCACGCTGAAAAAGAAGCTGGCAGGCAACGCTGGCTGACCGACAGACCTGCGCAGGTCATTGATCGCCGGCAACAGCAGCTCGGGGATCTCCTGGCGGTGCACATCCAGCCCCTCCAGGTAACTGCGCAGCACATGCAGCGCACCGCTGAGCGCAGTCAACTGGTCATCGCGCTCGGGACCGGCATCCACCGGCACGTCCATGCCCAGGCGCAGGATCTCCTGCGCCAAAAGCTCCGCACCGGTGAGTTCGATGAGTTTGAGGGTACCGCGCACCTGCTGCAGATTGCCGACCGCCTGTTGCAACAGGCTGCCGTTCTGCCGCTCGGCAATGAAGTGTTCCAGGTTTTGCTCTGCCTCGGCCATGGTCGCGAACAGCTCGTCGCGGACCAGGTTGAGTGAGGTGACTCCAGCCATGCCACTGCTTCTCCCTGCAGGCGGTTCAAATATTTCAGTCGGCAAACTCCGGCGCCTGCTTGCTCATATGAGCGGCCATGGCAATTCTGAGATCGGCTGACTGCAGCATCGCGGCGTTCCAGGTCGCGATGTATTCCAGGCCATCATCTACGCGATGGTCACGCATGTAGCGAATCATTTCCTTGGTGCCGCGAATGGCGATGGGCGACTTGGCGGCGATGTCCGCGGCCAGTTGCATGACCCCGGCCAGCAGGCTGTCCTTGTCGTCGTAGACCCGGTTGACCAGGCCGATGCGCTGGGCTTCCTCGCTCTCCACCATACGCCCGGTGAAAGCCAGCTCGCGCATGATGCCGTCGCCGATGATGCGCGGCAGACGCTGCAGGGTACCAACGTCGGCGGCCATGCCCATGTCGATCTCCTTGATTGCGAACTTCGCGTCGCGGGAGGCGTAACGCATGTCGCAGGCCGAGACCAGGTCGATGGCCCCACCCAGGCAATAGCCCTGAATGGCGGCCAGCACCGGCTTGCGGCAACGGTCGACAGCATTGAAGGAGGCCTGCAACTCGAGAATCTTTCGGCGCAGGGCATCGGCGCTGCGCCCGACGTCCTTGCCGACCAACGCGGCCGCCTGGGCCAGCAGATTCAGATCGATACCGGAGGAAAAATGCTCGCCAGCACCGCTGAGGACGACCACCCGAACGTCGTCCGTACGGTCGGCCCAGGTGAAGATCTCGATGATTTCGGTCCAGAAGGCGCTGTTCATGGCGTTGCGCTTTTCCGGTCGGTTGATCTGCACGTGGGCAATCTTGTCCTTCAACTCGACCCGGAAAGCTTGGTAATCGGCCATGCAGTATTCCCTCACGATTCAAATGGACGTATGAAACTGTGCGCCACTATAGCAAGCGGCCATTAAAAGTCGATGGCAAGGGTGTGACAAACAGCACCCTTCTCCCTCCACGCCACGCCGGGCAAAATGCCCGGCTGCCCGCTATCACGGAATGACGCAATCCACGCTGTAGCGCCGCCCCTCGGCCGTCTCCTTGTGGCGCAGGCCATGCACATCGGCGGCGAAGCCCGGAAAACGCTGTTCGAAAGCCTGGGCGAAACGCAGGTAGTCCAGCACGGCAGAGTTCCGCTCGCTGAAGCGCTCGCCCGGCATGATCAGCGGGATGCCCGGCGGATAAGGCACCAGCATGGTGGCAGCAATCCGCCCCTGCAGCGCATCGATGGGGACCGCCTCCACCTGGCCGCGCACCAGACGATCGTAGGCCTGGGCCGGGGTCATGGCGATATCCGGCAGCTGGGTGTACATGCGCTTGAGCGCCTTGGCCGTGGCGTTCTCCCGATAGCAGTGATGCAACTCGTCACACAGGTCGCGCAGCCCCATGCCCTGGTAGCGCACCCCACCCAGCCTGGCCACCGACGGCAAGGCCTCGCTCAACGGCAGGTTGGCATCGAAATGCCGCTTGAACTCCAACAGCTCGGTAAGCAGGGTGCTCCACTTGCCCTTGGTGATACCCATGGAAAACAGCACCAGGAAGGAGTACAGACCGGTTTTCTCCACTACCAGCCCCCGCTCCCAGAGGAAGCGACTGACCACCGCCGCCGGAATGCCCCGCTCGTCCAGCCGCCCGCCGGCGGTGAGGCCCGGCATGACCAGGGTGACCTTGATCGGGTCGAGCAGCATGTAGTCGTCGGCAACGTCGTCGAAGCCGTGCCAGTCGGCGCCCGGTTGCAGTACCCAGTCTTCGACCTGCAGCGTGTCCACGGTGTCTGCCTCCGGGGCCTGCCAGATCTGGAACCACCAGTCCTGCGCCGCCAGGTTCTTGCGCACGTTGTTCAGGGCACGCCGGAAGCTCAGCGCTTCATCGAAGGTCTCCTGAATCAATGACCGACCGGCCGGCCCCTCCATCATCGCCGAGGCCACGTCCAGCGAGGCGAGGATGCCGTACTGCGGCGACGTGGAAATGTGCATCATGAACGCCTCGTTGAAGCGCTGGCGATCCAGCGCCCGCTCGCCGTTGTCCTGCACATGAATCATCGAGGCCTGACTGAACGCGGCGAGCATCTTATGGGTCGAGTGGGTGCTGAAGACCAGCGGCCCGTCGCCCTGCCGTGCGGTGCCCATGGCGTAGCGGCCGGCGTAGAACTCGTGAAATGCAGCATAGGCATACCAGGCCTCGTCAAAGTGCAGCACCTCGACACTGTCGCCCAGGGCTCGCTTGATCTGCTCGGCGTTGTAGCAGAGGCCGTCATAGGTGGAATTGGTGATCACCGCCAACTTGATGCGCGGCTCGCGCCCCCGCGCCAGCGGATGCGCGTCGATCTTGGCGCGTATCGCCTCGGGGCTGAACTCGCTCAGCGGAATGGGGCCGATGATGCCCAGTTCGTTGCGCTCCGGTGTCAGGTACAGAGGAATCGCGCCGGTCATGATGATGGCGTGCAGGATGGACTTGTGGCAGTTGCGATCGACCAGTACCAGGTCGTCGCGACCGACCATGGCGTGCCAGACGATCTTGTTGGCCGTGGAGGTGCCGTTGATAACGAAGAAGCTGTGGTCGGCACCGAAATTGCGCGCCGCCCGCGCCTCCGCCTCGGCCACCGGCCCGGTGTGATCCAGCAACGAGCCCAGTTCCGGCACGGATACCGAAAGATCCGAACGCAGCGTGTTCTCGCCGAAGAACTGGTGGAAAGCCTGGCCGACCGGGCTCTTGCGGTAGGCCACCCCGCCACCATGGCCAGGGGTGTGCCAGGAATAGTTGGATTGCGCGGTGTGCTCCACCAGGGCGCGGAAGAACGGTGGCAGCAGCCCGTCGAGGTAGTTGCGCGCCGCCCGTGCCACCTGGCGGGCCAGGAACGGTACCGTGTCCTCGAACAGATAGAGGATGCCGCGCAGCTGGTTGAGGTCGGCCATGGCTTCGGCCGGGGCGTTCTCGATGGTCACCTGCTCGCCGAGGGCGAAGATCGGCAACTGCGGTGCCCGCGCCCGGGCCACACGGATCAGCTCCACCATGTCCTGCAGCAGATGGCGGTTCTCACCGGCCCCCTCCGCAGCCAGCAGGATGCAGGCCAGCCCGTGATGGGTGGAAGCGACGATCCGCCCCTCCATCGTGCTCGCCGTGCTGAGAATGGTGAAGCCGCCCTGGCCGAGCTCGGCGGCGATGGCCCGGATGCGCTCGCCGGCCACACTTTCGGCCTTGATGTCGCGATGAACGATGAGAATCGGAAAATTCAGCTCGTTATACATGGTCCACCCTGCCCGCTGTCTGGCGTCAAAGAGTCATACAGACGGACGCCAGTCGCAAGGGAGGAATGGCCTGCAGAGACGCTGCGGGAGCGAATTCATTCGCGAGCTTTTGGATGCGGCCGTCCGAAGGGCTCGCGGACAAGGCCGCCCCACAGGCCCGGCTACTGCTGCTCCAGCTGTGCCCACAGCGCTGGCGCGCCGCTGGCCTTCTCCAGCGCCGCCAGGCGCGCGGCATGCGCGGCCAGCTCGGCGTCCGTGGCCCGGATGACACGGCCAGGCGCGCGCGCGACAAAGCGTCTGATGGGCGACGGGGCCAGGCGTCCGCCCCCGGCTTCACTGCTCTCACCAGCCAGCGACAGGTGGGTCTGGCCACCGGTCATCGCCAGGTAGACGTCGGCAAGGATCTCGGCGTCGAGCAAGGCGCCGTGGAGCTCGCGGTTGGAGTTGTCCACGCCATAGCGCTTGCACAGCGCATCCAGGCTGTTGCGCTGGCCCGGATGGCGCTCGCGAGCCATCAGCAGGGTATCCAGCACGGAACAGTAACTGCCGATATCGGCGCGTTCGTGCTGGCTCAGCAGGTTGAATTCATTGCTGAGGAAGCCGATATCGAACGCCGCGTTGTGAATGATCAGCTGGGCGCCCTGGATGAACGCGAAGAACTCGTCGGCCACTTCCCGGAAGCGCGGCTTGTCGACCAGGAATTCGTTGGTAATGCCGTGTACTGCGATGGCGCCTTCGTCCACCTCGCGGTCTGGCTGCAGGTAAACGTGGAAATGGCGGCCGGTCAGGCGACGGCCCATCAATTCGACGCAACCGATTTCAATGATGCGGTGGCCATCGCCTACCGGCATACCGGTGGTTTCGGTATCGAGTACTACGCTGCGCATGTCCTATCGTCCTGCTGTCTATTTCGTCGTCATGACGACGCCGCGGTTGGCGAGCTGGTCGGCGCGCTCGTTCCCGGGATGGCCGGTATGGCCACGCACCCATTCCCAGGTCACCTGATGGCGGCTGACCTGCTCGTCCAGCTGCTGCCAGAGGTCGGCGTTCTTCACCGGCTGCTTGCTGGCGGTTTTCCAGCCGCGTTTCTTCCAGTTGGGCAGCCAGTCCTGGATGCCCTGCATCACGTATTGGGAATCGGTGATCAGCCGCACCTGGCAGGAGCGCTTCAGGGTAGCCAACGCCTGGATGGCCGCCATCAACTCCATGCGGTTGTTGGTAGTTTGCGCTTCCCCACCGAAGAGCTCCTTCTCGACGCCCTTGTAGATCAGTAGCGCGCCCCAGCCCCCCGGACCCGGATTGCCCTTGCAGGCGCCGTCCGTGTAGATCTCGACGATGTCACTCATGCTTCTTGGCGATACTCGGCACGCGGCGGCTGACCTTGGCCACCGGCAACGGCAGGAGTTTTCCCATCGCTTCACGGCGCGGCTGGCGCAAGGGTCGCAGGCCGATCATCAGCTTGCGCGCCACCAGAATGTAAAAGCCGGCCCCCGGCGACTGCCAGCGTCCGCCCCACCGTTCCAGGCGCGCCAGCCGTGCCTGCCAGGCCGGCGAGGCAAGCGGCGGACAATAGCATCCGAAGCGGCGTTTCTCCAGCGCGAAGCCCAGCAGGTTCAGCCAGTCGACCACCCGGCTGGGTGCGATGCAGCGCGCCTGGCGCAGTCCGTCGGATGCGAAGTAATGCCGCAGTCCCCAACTGCTCCAGGGATTGATGCCGAGGATCACCAGGTGCCCGCCAGGCCGCACGCTGCGGGCCGCCTCGCGCAGCAAGCCGTGAGGGGAAACGCTGAAATCCAGACCGTGTTGCAGCACTACCAGGTCGGCGCTGTGCTCGCCCAGCGGCCAGGCCTGCTCGTCGCAGGCGATTTCCACCCCTGGAAAGGGCGCCCCCAGGCTGACCGTATGGCGGATCTGCCGAGCCGCGCACGACTTGGGCGGTGGGCCGTAATGAATGCTGAAGCCGCCGAAGAAGCCGGCGAGCTCGGACTCCAGGACGGGATGCTCGGCGTTCAGCATCTGCTGCCCCAGGGGCCCGGCGAACCAGCGCCGCGCCTCGCCAGTCAGCGCCAGCCAGCGAGGATCGGCCTGGGCAAAGGGTTGCTCGGTCATGACCACCTCCGGATGAAGACGGGTAAGGTCCGCCTTGGCAATGCCGATTAAGATGCACCTTTATGTTCCGCAACGCGAGCCATCCGCCATGCTGAAGATCGATGCCCTGCCGGCGTTCAATGACAACTACATCTGGCTGCTGCAAAACCCCGCCACGCATACATGCGCGGTGGTGGATCCGGGCGACGCCGCACCGGTGCTGAACTGGCTGGCGGCGCATCCCGACTGGCGCCTTACCGATATTCTGGTCACTCACCACCATCACGACCACGTGGGTGGCATTGCGCCTCTCAAGCAGCAGACCGCAGCGCGGGTCGTCGGCCCCGAGCGGGAGGCGATCCCGGCCCGCGACCAGGCGGTTGGCGACGGCGACCTCGTGAAGGTGCTGGGCCACGCATGGCACGTCTTCCATGTTCCGGGCCATACCCTGGGGCACATCGCCTACTACAGCGATACGGCCGCCGACACACCCGTGTTGTTCAGCGGCGATACCCTGTTCGCCGCTGGTTGCGGGCGTCTATTCGAAGGCAGTCCCGCACAGATGCACGACTCGCTGAGCCGGCTGGCAAACCTGCCCGACACCACGCGCATCTACTGCGCCCATGAATACACGCTGAGCAACCTGCGTTTTGCCAGCGCCGTGGAGCCGCACAACCCCCAGGTCCGCGCGCGACTGGAAGAGGTGGAGTGCCTGCGTGCGGCCGGGCACACGACGCTGCCCTCCACACTGGCCATCGAGAAGGCCACCAACCCCTTTCTGCGCTGCAACGAAACATCCATTAATGAAATTATTTCGACGCGTCAAAAAAACGGAAATCTGACGCCAGCACTTGTGTTTGAAGCGCTGCGCGCCTGGAAAGATCATTTTTAACTTCTCGAAGCGAGGCCCGTGTCACCGGGCCTCCTTGCCCTTGCGCCGTTGCGTTCCTAGAATCGCGGCAATTTTTGGCCTCGAAACGACCACCTCCAATGCCGCCGCTTCTTTCCTTTCATCTTTATTCAGCCCCTCTGGCACGGGCCCTGCGACTCGCCTCGCTGGCCGGCCTGCTGACTCTGGCGGGCTGTCAGAGCCTGCAGCAATCCACCGATCCGACGGAGCAGGCAACCCTGGGCACCCCTGCTCTGCCCGCTTCGCAACCTTTCGCCGAGACCGTACAGGCTCCGCCAGCCGATATCTGGGGACGCATGCGGGCGGGCTTTGCCTTCTCCATTGAAGAGAACGCTCAGATCATCCGCCACCGTCAATTGTTCATCGACAATCCCCGGACGCTCGAAGCTGCCAGTGAGCGCGGCAGCCTATACATGCACTACATCGTCGAACGCCTCGAAGAGCGCCAGTTACCGCTGGAACTGGCGCTGCTGCCCGTAATCGAAAGCGCCTACAACCCCCTCGCCTATTCCCGCGCCCATGCGGCGGGCCTGTGGCAGTTCATTCCTTCCACGGGACGCCATTTCAACCTGCGCCAGACCAACTGGTATGACGGGCGCCGTGACGTCACCGCCTCCACCGACGCCGCGCTGAACTACCTGACCCGCCTGCATGCCATGTTCGACGGCGACTGGCCACTGGCCCTGGCGGCCTACAATGCCGGCGAAGGCACGGTGCGCCGGGCCATGAAGCGCAACGAGAGCAAGGGGCTGCCGACCGATTTCTGGAGCCTGCCACTGCCGCGCGAAACCCGCGAATACGTGCCCAAGCTGCTTGGCCTGGCCTCGCTGGTAAAGGCACCCGAAAAATACAATGTCGCCCTGAATCCGATCCCCAACGAGCCCTACTTCGAGGTGGTCGAGATCGACCGCCGCATGGACCTGGCCCGCGCCGCCAAGCTGGCCGAGATCGACGAGCAGCACCTGTATCTGCTCAATCCGGCCTTCAAGCGCCGGATCACCATGGACGGCCCCCGCCATCTGCTGGTGCCAAGCAGCAACGCCGAGATTCTCGCCACCAACCTCGCGCAGCTTCCGCAAGAGGACCTGGTTGACTGGCACGAATACAAGGTCCGCCCGGGTGACAGCCTGTACACCATCGCCCGCCGGCACAACCTGACCGTGGGCATGCTGCAGGAAATCAATCGCATCCGCGGCACACACCTGCGGGTCGGCCAGTTGCTCAGCATTCCCTCGCACGCCGGCCAGCCGGCACCCGCTGCCCGCACCGTGCTGGCCAGCGCCAGCACAGGCGGCGAAGGCACTTACAACTACCGGGTCAAGAACGGCGACTCGCTGTGGACCATCGCCGCCAACCACAAGGTCAGCGTCACCGACATCAAGCGTTGGAACAAGCTGTCGAGCAACCGCCTGCGCATCGACCAGGTGCTGACCCTGCGCGGCGGCAGCGCTCAACCGACCGGTGAGCAACCGACGATCTACAAGGTGCGCAAGGGCGACTCGCTGTACGCCATCGCCAAGCGTTTCAACGTGAACGTCAGCCACCTGCAGAGCTGGAACCCCAACAGCAGCGAAGCGCTGCGGCCCGGCCAGACCCTGACGCTCTATCTCGCGGATTGAACCGCTCCCCCAGGGCGGCCTGCCAGCCTACCGCCGATCCGCAGCCCCGGGTCGGCGGGCTTTTGCCCCCCGGGGCAAGCTGGTACTGTACCGGCAGCTTCATCCGCCGCCATGGACCGGGTTTCCTCGCCTGATGTACCGCCTCGTTATCCTGTTGCTGAGCCTGCTTTGCCTGCCGGTGCACGCCGGGCTCTTCCACAGCCATGGCTACGCCCAGTTCGGCACGCTCAAGTACCCCGCTTCCTTCACCCACTTCGACTGGGTCAACCCCGACGCACCCAAAGGCGGCACCCTGCGCCTGATGGGCCTGGGTACCTTCGATACCCTCAATCCCTACCCGCTCAAGGGCACCAGCCCCACAGCGACGGCCAACTTCTGGCAGTACGGCGTCAGCGAGCTGAACGCCCCGCTGATGGTCGGCACCGGCGCCTACGATCCTTCCGGTGACGAGCCCGCTTCCAGTTATGGGCTGGTGGCCGAGTCCATCGACTACGACAGCGAACGCAGCTGGGTGGTATTCAACCTGCGCCGCGAAGCTCGCTTCCACGACGGCAAGCCGATCACCGCCGCCGACGTGGCCTTTTCCTACCGCACCCTGCTGCGCGATGGCCACCCGAGCTACCGCACCAGCCTGCAGGAGGTGGCGCGGGTCGACATCCTCAACCGCCAGCGCATCCGTTTCGTGTTCAAGCGCGCCGGCAACCCGCTGCTGATCCTGCGCCTCGGCGAGCTGCCGGTGCTGCCGCAGCACTACTGGAACAAGCGCGACATCAAGGCCACCAGCTTCGAGCCACCGCTGGGCAGCGGTCCTTACCGCATCGTCCAGGTGGAGCCCGGCCGACGCCTGGTATTCGAGCGGGTGGAGAACTGGTGGGGCGAGGACCTGGCGGTGAACCGCGGCAAGTACAACTTCGATCGGGTGGAGGTGGATTTCTACCGCGATAACCATGTGGCCTTCGAGGCCTTCAAGGCCGGCGAATTCGACATCTTCCTGGAAAACCAGGCAAAGAACTGGGCCAGCGGCTACAACTTCCCGGCAGTGGCGCGCGGCGAGGTGATCCGCGCGGAGATTCCCCATCGGATTCCCACCCAGACCCAGGCGCTGTTCATGAACAGCCGGCGAGCGATCTTCGCCGATCGGCGGGTGCGCGAAGCCATGGGCCTGATGCTGGATTTCGAATGGGCCAACCGCACCCTGTTCAATGCCGCCTACCGGCGCAGCGAGAGTTACTTCCCCAACAGCGAATTCTCCGCCACTGGCAAACCGGAAGGCGCCGAGTGGCTGCTGCTTTCACCCTGGCGCGAGCAACTGCCGCCCGGCACACTCACCCGTCCCTGGCAGATGCCGCGCACCGATGGCCGCGGCATTCCGCGCGAGACCATACGCCGCGCCCTCGGCCTGCTGGCCGAGGCGGGCTGGAAGCCATCCGGTCAGGGGCTGCGCGACGCCCGGGGTCGTCCACTGCGTTTCGAGATCCTGCTGGTCAACCCGCGCCTGGAACGCATCCTGCAGCCGTACCGGGAGAACCTGCAGCGCCTCGGCGTGCAGGTCGGCCTGCGCACCGTGGACCGCGCGCAGTACAAGCAACGGCTCGACAGCTTCGATTTCGACATGGTGCTGATGACACTGCCGCAAACCCTCAGCCCCGGCCTGGAACAATGGCAGTACTTTCATTCCTCCCAGGCGAACGTGCGTGGCAGCCGCAACTATGCGGGTATCGCCGATCCGGTGGTGGACGCCATGCTTGAACAGCTGCTGGCCGCCACCAGCCGTGAGGAGCAGATTGTCGCCACCCGCGCCCTGGACCGCGTGCTGCTCTGGCAGCACTACAGCATCCCCAACTGGTACATCGATCACCACCGCTTGGCCTATCGCAATCGCCTGGCCATGCCCGGTACGCCGCCGTACACCCTCGGATTGCGTGCCTGGTGGCAAAAGCCCACGGAGAAGAGCTCACGATGAACACCCTGTGCAAACGCCTGCTGCCGGCCACGGCCCTCACGCTCGGGCTGGCCGGCGCGGCACTGGCGCAACCCCAGCATGCCGTCACGCTGTATGACGAGGCACCGCTCTACCCGGCCGATTTCCGCCACTTCGACTTCGTCAACCCGGACGCGCCCAAGGGGGGCACCCTGCGCCTGGCCGGGCTGAATGGCTTCGACAGCTTCAACCCGTTCATACCCAAGGGCAACGAAGCCAGCATGATCGGGCTGGTCTACGACACCCTCACCTACCATTCCCCGGACGAGCCGTTCACGGAATACGGCCTGCTGGCGGAAAGGATCGAAAAGGCGCCGGACAACAGCTTCGTGCGCTTCCACCTGCGCCCCCAGGCACGCTTCCATGACGGCACCCCGTTGACCGCCGAGGATGTGGTGTTCACCTTCGATACCCTGGTCAGCAAGGGCGACCCGATGTACCGCCACTATTACGCGGACATCAAGCAGGTGGTGGCCGAAGGGCTGCATCGCGTGCGCTTCGATTTCACCCATACCGGCAACCGCGAATTGCCACTGATCATCGGGCAGTTGCAGATTCTGCCCCGGCACTGGTGGCAGGAACGCGACCTGTCCCGAAGGGAGTCCGCACCGGCGCTGGAAACCATCGCCACGCTAGTGCTCGCCGAAGACGGCCGCAGCGTCACCATCACCCTGAACGAGGGCGAGAACCTCCCCAGCGCCGAGGACGTGCAACTGTCCCGTGCCACCCAGGATCTGCCGGCACTTGCCGCGGTGAAATCCCTGCACATCGCGGATGCCCGGCGCCTGCGTGCCGAATTGAACGGCCCCGCCAGCGAGGACCTACTGGCCGCCCTGCGCGCCATGAAGGTGCTGCCGGCCAAGCGCGACTTCACCCGCACCAGCCTGGAGCCGCCGCTGGGCAGCGGCCCGTACCGCATCGCCAGCTACGCCGCCGGCCGCTCCGTGCGCTACGAGCGGATCACCGACTGGTGGGCAGCCGATCTGCCGGTGACCCGCGGCCTTTACAACTTCGACGCCATTACCCTGGATTACTACCGCGACATGTCCGTCGCCCTGGAGGCCTTCAAGGCCGGGCAGTTCGACTACAACCTGGAATACTCCGCCAAGGACTGGGCCACCGGCTATGACAGCCCCGCCCTGCGCAGCGGCCGGATCATCCAGGAAGCCATTCCCAACCACAATCCGGTGGGCATGCAGGGCTTCACCTTCAATATCCGCCGGCCGATGTTCCAGGATCGCCGCGTGCGCGAGGCCATTGCCCTGCTGTTCGACTTCGAATGGACCAACAAACAGCTTTTCTTTGGCGCCTACAAGCGCACCCGCAGCTTCTTCGAGAACTCGGAACTGGCGGCCCGCGGGCTGCCTGACGAGGCGGAGCTGAAGCTCCTCGAGCCCCTGCGCGAGCACCTGCCCGAGGAGGTATTCACCCAGGGTTTCGAGCCGCCGGTGAGCGACGGCAGCGGCATCATTCGCGACCGCCAGCGCCGCGCGTACCAGTTGCTGCTCGACGCCGGCTACCGAGTGGAAAAGGACCGCATGGTGAATGCCGATGGCCAGCCGCTGAGCTTCGAGTTCATGGTGCTGCAGGCCAACATGGAGCGCGTGCTGCTGCCGTTCAAGCGCAACCTGGCCGAGCTGGGCATCGAGATGCAGCTGCGTCGCGTGGACGTCTCGCAGTTCATCAACCGCCTGCGTTCCCGTGACTTCGACATGACCTCCAGCATCTGGCCGCAATCGAACTCGCCGGGTAACGAACAGATGGAGTTCTGGCATTCGCGCAGCGCGGACAGCCCCGGCAGCCGCAACTTCATCGGCCTGCGCGACCCGGCGATCGATGCGCTGGTGGAAGGCCTGATCCGCGCCGATTCGCGGCAGAGCCTGATCACCCATGCCCGCGCGCTGGACCGCGCCCTGCTCTGGGGCCACTACGTGGTGCCCAACTACTACATCGATACCTGGCGCGTGGCGCACTGGACGCATCTCAAGCGCCCGCACCGCACACCGCGCTACGACGTGGGCTTGATGAGCTGGTGGATCGAAGGCAGCGCGCCGACGCCCGCGCCGGACGAGGTAGCTGAATAATGCTGGCCTACATTGCGCGGCGCCTGCTGCTGATCATTCCGACCCTGCTCGGCATCCTGCTGATCAACTTCCTCATCATCCAGGCCGCGCCCGGCGGCCCGGTGGAGCAGACCATCGCCCGCCTGGAGGGCTTCGACGCCGCAGCCGGTGGCGCCACCGGACGCATCGCCGGCGGCGGCGCCGAAGCGGCGTCCGGCTCCAACTATCGCGGCGCCCAGGGCCTGGACCCGGAACTGGTGGCCGAGATCGAGCGCATGTACGGCTTCGACAAACCGGCCCATGAGCGCTTCTGGCTGATGCTGACCAACTACGCACAGTTCGATTTCGGCGAAAGCTTCTTCCGCGACGCCAAGGTCACCGACCTGATTCTGGAAAAGATGCCGGTGTCCATCTCGCTCGGGCTGTGGAGCACACTGATCATGTACCTGGTCTCCATCCCGCTGGGCATCGCCAAGGCCACCCGCCACGGCAGCGCCTTCGATGTCTGGACCAGCTCGGCGATCATCGTCGGCTACGCCATCCCGGCGTTCCTGTTCGCCATCCTGCTGATCGTGCTGTTCGCGGGCGGCAGCTACTTCAACTGGTTCCCGCTGCGCGGCCTCACCTCCAGCAACTTCGACGAGCTGTCGCTGCTGGGCAAGGTCGCCGATTACTTCTGGCACCTGGCGCTGCCGGTGACCGCGCTGGTGATCGGCAACTTCGCCACCCTGACCCTGCTGACCAAGAACAGCTTCCTCGACGAGATCGGCAAGCAGTACGTAGTCACCGCCAAGGCCAAGGGCCTGAGCCCCAACCGCGTGCTCTACGGTCACGTGTTCCGCAACGCCATGCTGATCATCATTGCCGGCTTCCCCGCCGCCTTCATCGGCATGTTCTTCACCGGTTCGCTGCTCATCGAGGTGATCTTCTCCCTCGACGGCCTGGGCCTGCTCAGCTTCGAGTCGGCGCTGAACCGCGACTACCCGGTGGTGTTCGGCACGCTGTTCCTGTTCACCCTGCTGGGCCTGCTGGTCAAGCTGATCGGCGATCTCACCTACACCCTGGTCGATCCGCGCATCGACTTCGAAAGCCGGGAGGGTTGAGATGAAACTGTCCCCGCTCAATCGACGTCGCTTCGAGCGCTTCAAGGCCAACAAGCGTGGCTGGTGGTCGCTGTGGCTGTTCCTTGCGCTGTTCGTGCTCAGCCTGGGCGCCGAACTGATCGCCAACCACAAGCCACTGATCGTCAGCTACGACGGACAGTGGTACTCCCCGGTGTTCAAGCGCTACCCGGAGACCACCTTTGGCGGCGAATTCCCGCTGGAGGCCAACTACAAGAGCCCTTATGTGCGCCAGCTCATCGAAGAGAAAGGCGGTTGGATGCTCTGGCCGCCGATTCCCTTCGATTACGCCAGCATCAACTACGATCTGGACATCCCGGCCCCCGCCCCGCCCTCCATCCAGAACTGGCTGGGCACCGATGACCAGGGCCGCGACGTGCTGGCGCGGATCATCTATGGCTTCCGCGTGTCGGTGCTGTTCGCCCTGACGTTGACCCTGCTCAGCTCGCTGATCGGCGTCATAGCCGGCGCCGTGCAGGGTTTCTACGGCGGCTGGGTGGACCTGGCCGGGCAGCGCTTCCTGGAGATCTGGTCGGGGTTGCCGGTGCTCTACCTGCTGATCATCCTGGCCAGCTTCGTGCAGCCGAACTTCTGGTGGCTGCTGGGCATCATGCTGCTGTTCTCCTGGATGAGCCTGGTGGACGTGGTGCGTGCCGAGTTCCTGCGCGGCCGCAACCTGGAGTACGTGCGCGCCGCCCGAGCGCTAGGCATGCAGAACGGCGCCATCATGTTCCGTCACATCCTGCCCAACGCCATGGTCTCCACCATGACCTTCATGCCGTTCATTTTGACCGGGGCCATCGGCACCCTGACCGCCCTGGATTTCCTCGGCTTCGGCCTCCCCGCCGGCTCTCCCTCGCTGGGCGAACTGGTGGCCCAGGCCAAATCCAACCTGCAGGCGCCCTGGCTGGGCATCGCCGCGTTCAGCGTGCTGGCGATCATGCTGAGCCTGCTGGTGTTCATCGGCGAAGCCGCCCGCGATGCCTTCGACCCGAGGAAGTGAGATGAGCGACAACCTGATCGAAATCCGCGACCTGGCCGTCGAGTTCGTCACCGGCGACCAGGCGCAGCGCGTGGTGGAAGGCGTCAGCTTCGACATCCGCAAGGGCGAGACCCTGGCGCTGGTGGGCGAAAGCGGCTCGGGCAAGTCCGTCACTGCGCATTCCATCCTGCGCCTGCTGCCCTACCCGCTGGCCCGCCATCCGGCCGGCAGCGTTCATTACCAGGGCCAGGACCTGCTGCAGGCGAACGAGAAGACCCTGCGCGGCATCCGCGGCAACCGCATCGCCATGGTCTTCCAGGAACCGATGACCTCGCTCAACCCCCTGCATACGGTGGAAAAGCAGATCAACGAAGTCCTGGGCCTGCACAAGGGGCTGAGCGGCAGCGCCGCCACCGCGCGCACCCTTGAACTGCTGGATCTGGTGGGCATTCCCGAGCCGGCCAAGCGCCTCAAGGCCTATCCCCATGAGCTGTCCGGCGGCCAGCGCCAGCGCGTGATGATTGCCATGGCCCTGGCCAACGAGCCAGAGCTGCTGATCGCCGACGAACCCACGACCGCGCTGGATGTCACCGTTCAGCTCAAGATCCTCGAACTTCTCCAGGACTTGCAGGCCCGTTTGGGCATGTCACTGCTGATCATCAGCCACGACCTCAACCTGGTGCGCAGAATCGCCCACCGCGTATGTGTCATGCAGCGCGGACGCATCGTCGAACAGGCGTCGTGTGAGGAATTGTTCCGCGCTCCGCAGCATCCCTATAGCCAGGAACTGCTCGGCGCAGAACCCAGCGGCGAGCCGGCGGACAACCCCGTCGGCCAGCCGATTCTGCAAGTGAACGACCTGCGTGTGTGGTTCCCCATCAGGAAGGGGCTGCTGCGGCGCACGGTCGATCATGTGAAGGCCGTGGACGGCATCGACTTCTCCCTGCTGCAAGGGCAAACCCTGGGCATCGTGGGGGAAAGCGGTTCCGGCAAGTCCACGCTGGGAATGGCCATCCTGCGCCTGATCAGCAGTCAGGGCGGCATCCGTTTCCAGGACCAGGCCCTGGAAGGCCTCAGCCAGCAGCAGGTGCGGCCCTTGCGCCGCCAGATGCAGGTGGTCTTCCAGGACCCTTACGGCAGTCTCAGCCCGCGCATGTCGGTGGGCGAGATCGTCGGCGAGGGGCTGCGCATTCACCGTCTCGGCAGCGCCGAGGAGCAGGAACAGGCCATCATCGACGCGCTCACGGAGGTAGGTCTGGACCCGGATGCCCGGCACCGCTATCCCCACGAGTTTTCCGGCGGGCAACGGCAGCGTATAGCCATTGCCCGGGCACTGGTGTTGAAGCCGGCGCTGATCCTGCTGGACGAGCCCACCTCGGCGCTCGACCGCACGGTACAGCGCCAGGTCGTCGAGCTGCTGCGCAACTTGCAGGCCCGGCACAACCTGACTTACCTGTTCATCAGCCATGATCTGGCGGTGGTCAGGGCCCTCTCTCATCACCTGCTGGTGATGAAACAGGGACAGGTCGTCGAGCAAGGCGAGGCGCGGCAGGTATTCGCCGACCCACAACACCCTTATACCCGGCAGTTGCTGGAAGCGGCCTTCATGGCCCCGGCAACGCCAACCAACCAAGCAAGAGGAATAGAACATGGGTTTTCTCGCCGGTAAGCGCGTACTGATCGTCGGTGTCGCCAGCAAGCTGTCGATTGCCTCGGGCATCGCCGAAGCCATGTACCGCGAAGGTGCAGAACTGGCTTTCACCTACCAGAACGACAAGCTCAAGGGCCGCGTGGAAGACTTCGCCGCCGGCTGGGGCTCCAGCGCCGACCTGTGCTTCCCCTGCGACGTCGCCAAGGACGAGGACATCGCCAAGGTCTTCGAAGAGCTGGCCAAGAAGTGGGACGGCCTGGACTGCATCGTCCACTCCGTCGGCTTCGCCCCCGGTGACCAGTTGGACGGCGACTTCACCGAAGTCACCACCCGCGAAGGCTTCAAGATCGCCCACGACATCAGCGCCTACAGCTTCGTCGCCCTGGCCAAGGCTGGCCGCCCGATGATGAAGGGCCGCAACGGCAGCCTGCTGACCCTCACCTACCTGGGCGCCGAGCGCACCATGCCCAACTACAACGTGATGGGCATGGCCAAGGCCAGCCTGGAAGCCGGCGTGCGCTACCTGGCCGGCAGCCTCGGCCCGGAAGGCACCCGCGTGAACGCCGTGTCCGCCGGCCCGATCCGTACCCTGGCCGCGTCCGGCATCAAGAGCTTCCGCAAGATGCTCGCCGCCAACGAGAAGCAGACCCCCCTGCGTCGCAACGTGACCATCGAGGAAGTCGGCAATGCCGCCGCCTTCCTGTGCTCGGACCTGGCGTCCGGCATCAGCGGCGAAATCATGTATGTCGACGGCGGTTTCAACACCACCGCCATGGGTGCCATCGAGGACTGATCCGGTCCGCGATACCCCCAAAGCCCGGGCCAATGCCCGGGCTTTTTCATTTCCGCGGGCGCGCCTGTTTCATCCCGAGACCAAACGTCGTAGCATGCTGGCCTTCGATTGATACCCCAAGGGGTATTGATGCGCATCAAGGACGAAGCGCCAAACCACCCCTAGCCTTCCCAGGCTTTTTTATCTTTTCATGAGGTAGTTCGCGCATGGCGCTCAAGACCATCAAAGCCAGCGGCCACATGCAGGCCGGCATGACCATCGACATCCAGTGTGGCAGCCACCACGTCATCATGGACCAGCCCAAGACCGCCGGCGGAGCAGACCTGGGCGCCAGCCCGCTGGAGGTGATGATCGCCACCGTGGCCGGCTGCTTCGGCAGTATCGGGCGCATCGTCGCCCATCAGCAGAAGCTCGCCATCAACGCCATGACATTCGAGGTGGAGGCCGACTACGACCCCAGCGGCCTGCTCGGCCGCGAGACCGACGCCCGGGTGGGCTTCCAGGAGATCCGCCTGAAGGTCGACATCGACGCGCCGGAACTGGATCAGGCGCGCAAGCAGGCCTTTCTGGAAGAAGTGGAACGCCGCTGCCCGGTGATGGAAACCCTGCTGAATGGCACCAAGGTAAGCACGGCGCTGGCGTGATGCACGTGGGGGTGGACAATGTTTTTGTCCACCATGCCACGGTGCCATGGCCCAACGGCGGCCGGAAGTGCGCCGACCACCCTACGGTTGCTAAGGTGTCGCGGGCCGGGCAAACGTAGGGTGGACAACGTTTTCCTTGTCCACCATGGCCATGGCGCCGTGGCCCAACAGCGGCCGGACATGCGCCGACCGCCCTAAAACTGCGGCGTAAACACAAAGGGCCACCGAAGTGGCCCTTTGTGATTTCAGCGCAACGCTCAGGCGCTCAGTTCCAGCAGCAGCTTGTTCAGGCGCTGCACGTAGCCGGCCGGGTCCTTCAGGCTGTCGCCGGCGGCGAGGGCGGCCTGGTCGAACAGGATGTGGCTGAGGTCGGCGAAGCGGTCTTCGTCGGCCTCGGCGTCCAGCTTCTCGATCAGCGGGTGCTGCGGATTGATCTCGAAGATCGGCTTGCTCTCCGGCACCTTCTGGCCGCTGGCCTCGAGGATCTGGCGCATCTGCAGACCCAGGTCCTGCTCGCCGATGGCGAGAATCGCCGGCGATTCCGTCAGACGGTGCGACACGCGCACCTCGGCGACCTCCGCCTCCAACACCTTCTTCAAGCGCTCGACCAGCTGTTCCTTGGTCTTGGCGACTTCTTCCTGGGCCTTCTTGTCCTCCTCGGTGTCCAGCTTGCCGAGGTCCAGGTCACCGCGCGCCACGTCGACGAACTGCTTGCCGTCGAACTCGGTCAGGTAGCTCATCAGCCACTCGTCGATGCGATCGGTGAGCAGCAGCACTTCCACGCCCTTCTTGCGGAACACTTCCAGGTGCGGGCTGTTCTTGACCTGGCCGTAGCTCTCGCCGGTGAGGAAATAGAGCTTGTCCTGACCTTCCTTCAGGCGACCCAGGTAGTCGGCAAGCGACACGGACTGTTCGCCGCTGGCGTCGTGGGTGGAGCTGAAACGCAGCAGGCCGGCGATCTTCTCCTTGTTGGCGAAGTCCTCGGCGGGGCCTTCCTTGAGCACCTGGCCAAACTGTTTCCAGAAGGTCTTGTAGTCCTCGGGCTTGTCCTTGGCGAGCTTTTCCAGCATGTCCAGGGCGCGCTTGGTCAGCGCCGACTTCATGGAGTCGATGACCGGGCCCGACTGCAGGATTTCGCGGGAAACGTTCAGGGACAGGTCATTGGAATCCACCACGCCCTTGATGAAGCGCAGGTACAGCGGCAGGAACTGGTCGGCCTGATCCATGATGAACACGCGCTGCACATAGAGTTTCAGGCCCTTGGGTGCTTCGCGGTGGTACAGGTCGAACGGCGCGCGGCCCGGCACGTAGAGCAGCGAGGTGTATTCCAGCTTGCCCTCGACCTTGTTGTGGCTCCAGGCCAGCGGGTCTTCGAAGTCGTGACCGACGTGCTTGTAGAACTCGGTGTATTCCTCGTCCTTGATCTCGCTGCGCGGCCGGGTCCACAGGGCGCTGGCGCGGTTGACGGTCTCCCACTCGGGTTCCGCCGGCTTGTCCTTCTCTTCCCCGTAATGCTCCTTCGGCAGTTCGATGGGCAGCGCCACGTGGTCGGAGTATTTCTTGATGATGTTGCGCAGGCGCCAGCCGTCGGCGAACTCTTCCTCACCGCTCTTCAGGTGCAACACGATGCGCGTGCCGCGCTCGGCCTTCTCCACGGTGGCCACTTCGAACTCGCCCTCGCCCTTCGACGACCAGTGCACGCCCTCGGCGGCCGGCAGGCCGGCGCGGCGGCTGAACACGTCCACCTTGTCGGCGACGATGAATGCGGAATAGAAGCCCACGCCGAACTGGCCGATCAGGCGGGAATCCTTCTTCTGGTCGCCGGTGAGATTCTTGAGGAATTCGGCGGTGCCGGACTTGGCGATGGTACCCAGGTGGGTAATGGCATCCTCACGGCTCAGGCCGATGCCGTTGTCTTCGACGGTGAGGGTCTTGGCGTCCTTGTCGAAGCTGACACGGATCTTCAGCTCGGCGCCGCCTTCGAGCAGCTCCGGCTTGGCCAGCGCCTCGAAACGCAGCTTGTCGGCGGCGTCGGAAGCGTTGGAGATCAGCTCGCGCAGGAAGATTTCCTTGTTGGAGTACAGGGAATGGATCATCAGGTGCAGCAGCTGCTTCACCTCGGTCTGGAAGCCCAGGGTTTCTTTTTGAGTTTCCACACTCATCGTCTTCAACTCTCCAGGTGTTGGGTACGGGCCGCTTGCGCGACGGGGTGTCCCAGCAGATGGGGGACGAGGCTCATGATTTCAAGGGCTTGGCGGCATCAGCCTCCTGATCGGACGCGCCGCGCGGCGGATAACGGTCGCCCGGCACGCCCCAGCCCATCTGTTCGTCCTTGAGCAGTAGCAAGGGCACGATCAGCGCCCGGTTGCCGATGCGCGCCTGGACACGCAGTTCCAGCGGCCGGCTGTTCCAGTCGATGTCCGGCAATTGCACCGCCTCAACGCGGTGCTGCGGAAAGCGGCGCTGCAGGTAGTCTTCGATGACGACCTGCAGGGTCTGCACCGAGTCGAAACGGGTATCCACCCGGCCTTCGCGGTAGCGCAACCGGTCGGTGAAGACTTCGATGGGGCCGGACACCCAGGTCCTGTGCGCACTCGGCAAGCCCAGGTGGAGGTTGCCCACCAGCCGGTTGGGCGCCTGGCGTTGCAACTGCAGATGCATGCTGTAGCCGCGCTCCAGGCGCAACGCCTCGGGTAACGGATTGCCGCCCAACTGGCGCACCAGCTCGATGGTCGGGACGTCATCGTCCTGCGGCAGGATGTCCAGCGTCAGTTGCGAACCGGAAAACTCGCCCAGGTGGATCACCAACTCGCGCCAGTCGAAGCTTGCCGAACCCTGACTCAGTCGCAACCGGCCATCGATGAACTCGCCTTCCACCGGCGCGAAAGGTTCGCCCCACAGGCGACCGCGCAGGCGGATGTCCGGCTGCCAGGGATTGCGCACGGGCTCCAGCCATTCCAGGTTCAGCAGGGCGCGCAAGCGATTGGGGTCCTGCTCCGCCAGTCCGAGCAGGCCGAAACCCAACGGCATGGCGGCAAGCAGCGCGCACAGCAGGGGCGCGCGCGCCTCCTTGCCATAGCGGAACAGGTACAGCAGGGTCAACGGCGGCAGCAGGCACAGCAATCCCCAGCCGGCCCCCCGCGCAAACGCGCGCAAGGCCAGCCAGAAGAAACTGCCAAGCAGCAGGAAGAAGCCGCCGAGAATCAGCAAGGCATCCATTGAATGTTCCTCGTCCGGCCAGAGCACCGGGCGCGGAACGGTCGATCAGGATTCGTCGACCTTGAAGTGCGCTCGGGCGGTGGCGATGGGTTCGGTTTGCGTGGTTTGCCAGGCGGTGATGGCCACGTTGGCCACTCGACGGCCCTGTCGCCACACCTGGCATTGAGCGAAGGTGTCACGATAGTGACCGGCCCTGAGGTAATCCACCGAGAAGTCGATGGTTTTCGGCAAATGCGCGCTGCCCATGAACATCAGCAGGTGCAGCAATGCGGCATGTTCCATGAATCCGGCGATCACCCCGCCGTGCAGCGCCGGCAGTACCGGGTTACCGATGTTGTCGGCCTGGGCCGGCAGGCGGAACACCATGTCATCCCCCAGACGCAGGCATTCGATGCCGATCAGCCGTGCATAGGGAACCAGATCGATCAGGGCGCTGTAGTCGTTGCGGGTATGCGCCTCGCTCAAGAGTGCGTTGAACGCCTGCCGGTTCATGCCTTGCCCTCCGGGAAACCGCTCTTGATGTGCGCGCCGGACCCCAGGCGCATGAAGGTGCCCACCGCGTGGGCGATCGGTTGCGCGGGATCATCCTGATAGGCCACGCCACGGGTGAAGATCACCGTCGGCGTCACCCGATAGCATTCGGCAAAGCCATAGACGTCCTTGTGCGGATCGGCCGGGTGCATGTAGTCGATGCGCAGGTCCAGGGTCGGGCAGACCTCGAAATCGGGCAGGAAACACACGGTGGAAATTCCGCAGGTGGTGTCCATCAGGGTGGTGATGGCGCCGCCATGGATACCGCCGGTTTCCGGATTGCCGACGATCTTCTCGCTGTATGGCAGGCGTAGCGTCAGGCCCTTTTTGTCGGCCGCTTCCACCTGCATGCCCAGCACCTGGCAGTGCCGCAGGGCAGAAAGGAAGCGTTCGGCGCGCTGCACGAGTGGATTCTTGTTCATGGTTATGGCTCGCAAGGTGCAGAACGGGCGGCATCAGGCCGCCCGGGTCAATGGAAATCGGGCTCGCGGGGCTCCTGTTGGGCTGAGGGGGCGGCAATCGGAGCGGGGGTATGGGTCAGCACCTTGAGTACCCGGGAGTGGAATTCGCGATGGTACAGAACCAGCACCACACCGGCGGTCACGACCATGAACACCCACGGATGGATGAACCAGGACAGCGCCGCCAGGCCAAAATAGTACGCCCGCAGGCCTAGGTTGAACTGGTTGCCGGCGCTCGACAGCAGCTTGGCGGCGCGCTTGGCGAAGATGTTGCGCTCCTGATCGCTGACGTTGCGTTCGGCCAGCAGCGGCGCCGAGCCCAGCAGCACGGCGGCAAAGTTGTACTGGCGCATGCACCAGCTGAACGTGAAGAAGGCGTAGACGAACACCATGGCCAGCAACAACAGCTTGAGCTCGGACATGCCCCGGCCGACCGGTTCGATGAAGGGCAGCTCGGCCAGCAGCGATACCGCACGGTCGGAAGCCCCCAGCGCAGTGACGATACCGGCCAGGATGATCAGCGTACTAGAGGCGAAGAACGAGGCATTGCGTTCCAGATTGCCGATCACGCTGGCATCGGCGATGCGGTTGTCGCGCTGCAGCATGCGCCGCATCCAGTCCTCGCGGTACAGGGCCATGACGCTGGCCAGGCACGGCGTGTCCCGGCCCTTCCAGATCGCGTAGCGCGTGTAGCCCAGCCAGCAGAAGACGAACCAGAGGGCTGCCACCAACTGGCGCAGATAATCGTCGGTCAAGGTCATAGGCACGTTCCCTTCAGAGCCGGGCGATTATACCCGGCTTGTCCTCTCCGCTAATGCCTTTACGCCACTACTGTCGAGCCGGCAGCAGGCGATCAATGACCACACTGATCAGCAGCACCACCAGCACGGGCAGTACCCAGCCCATGCTTTGCGCCGCCCAGGGCAAGGTGGTGAAGAACGGGGGCACCACATCCTTGAAGGCGCTGGCCAGCAGGCCGTCCGCCAGACCGAAGACCAGGGCGACCGCCATCACCGGGCGGAACACCCGGTGCGGCTCGCGCCACAGCCTGTCGGCCAGGCTCAGCAGTACCAGCACGATGGCCAGCGGATACAGGCCCACCAGCACCGGCACCGAGATGCGAATCAGCTGGTCGAGCCCCTGGTTGGCCACCAGCAGGCTGAACAGCGTGAAGCCCACGGCCACGTTGCGATAGGACGTGTGCAGCAGCTCGCCGAAGAATTCGCCGCAGGCGGTGAGCAGGCCCACCGCGGTGGTCAGACAGGCGAGGATGATCACCGCGGCCAGCAGCAGCAGGCCGGGAGTACCGAAGGTGTGCTGCACGTAGGCAGTGAGGATCTGCCCGCCATTGCTTGCTTCACCCGCCACGCTCTGGCTGGTGGCGCCCAGGTAGAACAGCGCCAGGTAGACCAGCGCCAGGCCAACCGCGGCGATGATCACCGCAATGATGGAATAGCGGGTCACCAGACTCGGACTGGTCACACCGCGATCGCGGATCGCGGTGGCGATCACGATGCCGAACACCAGCGCGCCCAGGGCGTCCATGGTCAGGTAGCCCTGCAGGAAGCCCTGCAACAGGGGCACATCGCGGTACTCCACGGCAGTGCCCCCCACCGGGCCGGCCGGCGCGAAGATCGCGGCGGCACCCAGCAACACCAGGGCCAGCAGCAGCACCGGGGTGATGATCTTGCCAACCCGGTCGATCAACCGTCCGGGGTTGAGCACCAGGAACAGCACCAGTCCGAAGAACACCAGGGAATAGATGAACAACGCCCAGTCACTGTTACCGGTGAAGGGCGCGACACCGATCTCGAACGACACCACCGCAGTACGCGGCGTGGCGAACAGCGGCCCGATGGACAGGTAGACGGCCACGGCCAGCACGGTACCGGCTACCTTGCCAAGTGGCCCGGTCAGGCTCGGCATACCACCACCGACCCGGGCCAGGGCCACGATGGTCAGCAGCGGCAGGCCGACTCCGGTGAGCAGGAAGCCCAGTGCCACGGGCCAGATATTGTCGCCCGAGGCCATGCCGGCGCTTGCGGGGAAGATGATGTTGCCGGCGCCGAGGAACAGCGCGAAGGTCATGAAACCAAGGGCAACCAGGTCGGAACCTTTCAGACGGGTCATGGGAAGTAACACCACTGCAAAAGAATGTTATGTCGTGGCTTCCCGGGGTAAGGGAAACTGGCTGCGGGCCAGAACGACGCTCTCTTTTGAAGAGGACGTTCAAAAAGATGCAAAGCCTAACGATTTACGGTCATTACTGCACCTTCTGATGGACATCCGGTGCCATGCGCAAACACAAAGGCCACCTTGCGGTGGCCTTTGCTTGCACGCCGGGGCTCAGGCCCGCTTGACCTGCCAGCCGGTGACTTCAGCCAGCGCCTTGCCGATATCGGCCAGGGAGCGCACGGTTTTCACGCCGGCGTCCTGCAGCGCGGCGAACTTCTCTTCCGCCGTGCCCTTGCCACCGGAAATGATCGCACCGGCATGGCCCATGCGCTTGCCAGGCGGCGCGGTCACGCCGGCGATGTAGGACACCACCGGCTTGGTGACGTTGGCCTTGATGAAGGCCGCCGCTTCCTCCTCGGCGCTGCCGCCGATCTCGCCGATCATCACGATGGCTTCGGTCTGCGGGTCTTCCTGGAACAACTTGAGGATGTCGACGAAGCTGGAACCGGGGATCGGGTCGCCGCCGATGCCCACGCAGGTGGACTGGCCGAAGCCGGCGTCGGTGGTCTGCTTCACCGCTTCATAGGTCAGGGTGCCGGAGCGGGACACGATGCCGACCTTGCCCGGCATATGGATATAGCCGGGTTGGATACCGATCTTGCACTCGCCGGGGGTGATCACGCCCGGGCAGTTCGGACCGATCAGACGCACGCCCAGCTCGTCGCACTTGATCTTCACTTCCAGCATGTCCAGGGTCGGAATGCCTTCGGTGATGCAGACGATCAGCTTGATGCCGCCGAACGCCGCTTCGAGGATGGAGTCCTTGCAGAACGGCGCCGGCACGTAGATAACGGAGGCATCCGCACCGGTGGCTTGCACGGCCTCGGCAACCGAGTTGAAGACCGGCAGGCCCAGGTGCGTGGTGCCGCCCTTGCCCGGCGTCACGCCGCCCACCATTTTCGTGCCGTATTCGATGGCCTGTTCGCTGTGGAACGTACCCTGCGAGCCGGTGAAGCCCTGGCAGATGACCTTGGTGTCCTTGTTGATCAGAATGCTCATTGGTTGCTCTCCGCAGCCTTGACCACCTGCTGGGCGGCCTCGGTCAGACTGGTTGCCGGGATGATGTTCAGGCCGCTTTCGGCCAGCATCTTGGCGCCGAGCTGGGCATTGTTGCCCTCCAGGCGCACCACCACGGGTACCTTGACGCCGACTTCACGCACGGCGCCCATGATGCCCTCGGCAATCATGTCGCAGCGCACGATGCCGCCGAAGATGTTCACCAGCACGGCCTTCACGTTGCTGTCGGAGAGAATGATCTTGAACGCTTCGGTCACGCGTTCCTTGGTCGCGCCGCCGCCCACGTCGAGGAAGTTGGCCGGCTTGCCACCGTGCAGATTGATGATGTCCATGGTGCCCATGGCCAGGCCCGCGCCGTTAACCATGCAACCAATGTTGCCATCGAGGGCCACGTAATTGAGCTCCCAGCGTGCCGCGTGGGCCTCGCGGGGATCATCCTGGGACGGGTCATGCATGGCGCGCAGCTTGGACTGGCGATACAGCGCGTTGCCGTCGATGTTCACCTTGGCATCCAGGCAATGCAGGTTGCCGTCCTTCTTGATGACCAGCGGATTGACTTCGAGCAGGGCCAGGTCGTAGTCCTTGAACAGGCGCGCCAGGCCCATGAAGATGTGGGTGAATTGCTTGATCTGCTCACCCTGCAGGCCCAGCTGGAACGCCAGGCTGCGGCCCTGGTAGGGCTGCGGGCCCACCAACGGGTCGATGGTGGCCTTGAGAATCTTCTCGGGGGTATCGTGGGCGACCTTCTCGATCTCCACACCACCCTCGGTGGACGCCATGAAGACGATGCGTCGACTTGAACGATCGACCACGGCGCCGAGATACAGCTCCTTGTCGATGTCGGTGCAGGCCTCGACCAGGATCTTGCTGACCGGTTGGCCATTGGCATCGGTCTGGTACGTCACCAGGCGCTTGCCCAGCCAGTGGGTTGCGAACTCCCGCGCCTCCTCCGGATTGCGAACCAGCTTTACACCGCCGGCCTTTCCTCGCCCGCCGGCATGCACCTGGGCCTTGACGACCCATGCATCGCCACCGATCTCCTTGCAGGCTTCTGCGGCCTGTTGCGGGGTGTCTACAGCATGGCCGATGGAGACGGGCAGGCCGTATTCAGCGAAGAGCTGCTTACCCTGATACTCGTGAAGATTCATGCTTCTCTACCGTTTCTAGTTTTTGCTATTGGCAATAGGCGTGTCCTCACGGACACGCCTCCTATACGGCAGGTGAGCCCTCCCCCCTCGCAAAAGTTCAAGCCACCTGCCGGGCTCCCTTAGCGCTTCTTGCGGTTGGCAACGTGGATGGCATGACCATTCACAGCCAAGGCCGCTTCATGAAGCGATTCGGACAGCGTCGGGTGCGCGAACACCATCATGCCCAGGTCCTCGGCACTGGTGCCGAATTCCATGGCGATGGCGCCCTGCTGAACCAGCTCGGCAGCGCTCGGGCCCACGACGTGGACGCCCAGCACGCGATCGGTTTTGGCATCGGCAATGACCTTGACGAAACCGGCGGTTTCGTTGGCAGCCATGGCGCGACCGCTGGCGGCGAACGGGGCAACACCCACGTTGATCTCCACGCCTTCGGCCTTCAGGGACTGCTCGGTCTTGCCGACCCATGCGATTTCCGGATGGGTGTAGATGACGCCCGGGATCAGGTCGTAGTTCATCTGGGTCTTGTGACCGGCGATGCGCTCGGCAACCATCACGCCCTCTTCAGAGGCCTTGTGGGCCAGCATGGCGCCGCGCACCACGTCGCCGATGGCGTAGACGCCCGGAACGCTGGTGGCACAGAAGTCATCGACGAAGATGAAGCCGCGCTCGTCCATGGTCACGCCGCTGTCGGCGGCCAGCAGGTTGGTGGTCACCGGACGGCGGCCGACCGCTACGATCAGCTTGTCGAAGGTCAGCTGCTGTTCGCCATTGGCATCGCTGAAGGTGACGACCACTTGCTCGCCCTTGACCTCGGTGCCGGTGACGCGCGCGCCCAGACGGATGTCCAGACCCTGCTTGGTGAGAATCTTCTGGGCTTCCTTGGCGATCTGCTCGTCGGCGGCGGCCAGGAACTTGTCCATGGCTTCCAGCACGGTGACCTGGCTGCCCAGACGGGCCCAGACCGAACCCAGCTCGAGACCGATCACGCCGGCGCCGATGACGCCCAGCTTGCCGGGAACGTTCTGGAAGTCCAGGGCGCCGGTGGAGTCGACGATGACCTTCTGATCGACCGGAGCCGGCGGAATCTCGACCGGCTTGGAACCGGAGGCCAGGATCACGTTCTCGGCGGCCAGCACTTCAACGCTGCCGTCGGTTTTGGTGACTTCCACCTGCTTGCCGGCCAGCAGCTTGCCGTGGCCTTCGAACACGGTCACGCCATTGGCCTTCATCAGCGCGGAGACACCGCCGGTGAGGTTTTTGACGATCTGGTCCTTGCGGCCGACCATGGTCGGCACGTCCATCTTCACGTCACCGGTGCTGATGCCGTGCAGCTTGAAGCTCTCGTGGGCTTCATGGAACTTGTAGGAGCTGTCCAGCAGCGCCTTGGAGGGGATGCAGCCGACGTTCAGGCAGGTGCCGCCCAGGGCCAGCTTGCCGTCCTTGCCGGTGTACTTCTCGATGATGGCGGTCTTCTTGCCCAGTTGGGCCGCGCGGATGGCAGCGACATAGCCGCCGGGGCCGGCACCGATCACCACGACGTCGAATTTCTGGCTCATAGGGTTTCCTCTTCGAAAATTGCGAAGTCCACAAACGGCAGAGCCCGGACATGCCGGGTTCTGCCTGACGCGAATCACACGTCGATCAGATGTCCAGCAGCAGGCGCGCCGGGTCTTCCAGCAGATCCTTGAGGGTGACCAGGAAGGTGACCGCTTCCTTGCCATCCAGCAGGCGGTGGTCGTAGGACAGCGCCAGGTACATCATCGGCAGAATCACCACCTGGCCGTTCACGGCCATCGGGCGCTCCTGGATCTTGTGCATGCCGAGGATGGCGGACTGCGGCGGGTTGACGATCGGGCTGGAGAGCAGCGAACCGAACACACCACCGTTGGAGATGGTGAAGGTGCCACCGGTCATTTCCTCGATGGTCAGCTTGCCTTCCTTCGCCTTGCGGCCGTAGGCAGCGATGCCGCCTTCGATTTCCGCCAGGCTCATGAACTCGGCGTTGCGCAGCACCGGTACCACCAGGCCACGGTCGCTGGACACGGCCACGCCGATGTCCTGGTAGCCGTGGTAGACGATGTCGTTACCGTCGATGGAAGCATTGACCACCGGCTGGCGCTTCAGCGCCTCGACAGCCGCCTTGACGAAGAAGGACATGAAGCCCAGACGCACGCCATTGTGCTTCTTCTCGAACAGGTCCTTGTACTTGGCGCGCAGGTCCATGATCGGCTTCATGTTGACTTCGTTGTAGGTCGTCAGCATTGCCATGGAGGACTGGGCCTCGACCAGACGCTGAGCAACCTTGGCGCGCAGACGGGTCATCGGCACGCGCTTCTCGACGCGGTCGCCGGCAGCGAAGACCGGAGCGTCGGCAGCCGGAGCGGCAGTCTTGGCAGCCGGAGCGGCGGCCGGCTTGCCGGAAGCGGCAGCAACGGCGTCTTCCTTGGTCACGCGACCACCCTTGCCGGTGCCTTCGATGCTATTGCGGTCGACGCCGGCTTCGTCGGCGATCTTGCGGGCGGCCGGAGACAGGATCTTGTCTTCGGCAGCAGCGGCCGGAGCGGCGGCGGCTGCCGGGGCAGCAGCAGCGGCCGGAGCCGGAGCGGCGGCCACGGCGCCAGCGTTCAGGGTGCCCAGCACTTCGCCGGAGAGAACGGTCTCGCCCTCGCCCTTGATGATTTCACCGACCACGCCATCGGCTTCGGCCAGCACTTCCATAACAACCTTGTCGGTTTCGATGTCGACGATCAGTTCGTCGCGCTTTACGGCTTCGCCCGGCTTCTTGTGCCAGGTGGCAACGGTGCCGTCGGCAACCGATTCCGGGAAGGCGGGGGCTTTGATCTCAATAGCCATGTGATGAATTCCTGTCTTTCCGATACTACGTTCGAGAACGTGGGTTAGATATTGAAGGCGTCATGCAGCAGTTTTTCCTGCTGCTCGGCATGCATCGACGGGTAGCCGCAGGCCGGAGAAGCGGAGGCCTCGCGGCCGGCGTACTCCAGGAACAGGCCCTTCTGATGCGCGCTGGCGACACGACGCATGTGGTGCTGCGAGCAGTACCAGGCGCCCTGGTTCATCGGTTCTTCCTGACACCAGATCACCTTCTTGAGGTTCTTGTAGGGCGCGATGATCTCGGCCAGATCCTCTTCCGGGAACGGGTACAGCTGCTCGATGCGCACGATGATGGTGTCGTCGCGGCCTTCGTTGCGGCGCTTGGTCAGCAGGTCGTAATAGACCTTGCCCGAACACATGATCAGGCGCTCGACCTTGGCCGGATCGACGGCGTCCACTTCCGGGATCACGGTCTGGAAGGAGCCTTCGGCCAGATCTTCCAGGGTCGAGATGGCCAGCGGGTGGCGCAGCAGCGACTTGGGCGTCAGGGCAATCAGCGGCTTGCGCAGCGGGCGAACCACCTGGCGACGCAGCATGTGGTAGACCTGTGCCGGGGTGGTCGGCACGCAGACCTGGATGTTGTGCTCGGCGCACAGCTGCAGGTAACGCTCCAGACGCGCGGAGCTGTGCTCCGGACCCTGGCCTTCATAACCGTGCGGCAGCAGGACGGTCAGACCGCACAGGCGGCCCCACTTGGTCTCGCCGCTGGAAATGAACTGGTCGAACACTACCTGGGCACCGTTGGCGAAGTCGCCGAACTGGGCTTCCCAGATCACCAGCGCGTTGGGCGTGGTGGTGGCATAGCCGTATTCGAAGGCCAGGACAGCTTCCTCCGACAGGAAGGAGTCGTACAGGTCGAAACGCGGCTGACCCTCGAACAGGTTCTTCAGCGGGATGTAAGTGGTTGCGTCCTTCTGGCTGTGCAGCGCGGCATGGCGATGCGAGAAGGTGCCGCGGCCGACGTCCTGGCCGGTCATGCGCACCGGGTGGCCGTCATGCAGCAGCGTGGCGTAGGCCAGGGTTTCCGCATAGCCCCAGTTGATCGGCATGGCGCCGGCGGTCATCTTCTGGCGGTCTTCGTAGACCTTGCCAACCTGGCGCTGTACCACGAAGCCTTCCGGAATGCGGGTCAGGCCAGCGGCAATCTCGCGCAGCTTGTCCAGCGGTACACGGGTATCGTGGCGAGCGGTCCAGGCATGGCCCAGGTAGGGAGTCCAGTCCACGAACAGGTCGGGGTTCGGCTCCTTGACCAGGCTCTTCACCACGTGCTGGCCATTGTCCAGGGCGGTGCGGTACTCGTCGATCTTGGCCTGCACGTCTTCGTTGGTTTGTGCACCGGCCTTGATCAGGGCATCGGCATACAGCTCACGGGTGGTGCGCTGCTTGGCAATCTGCTGGTACATCAGCGGCTGGGTGCCGCTCGGCTCGTCGGCCTCGTTGTGGCCACGACGGCGATAGCAGACCAGGTCGAGCACCACGTCACGCTTGAACTGCATGCGGTAGTCGACGGCCAGCTGGGTGACGAACAGGACGGCTTCCGGATCATCGCCGTTCACGTGCAGGATCGGCGCCTCGATCATCTTGGCCACGTCGGTAGCGTACTCGGTGGAGCGCGCATCCTGCGGGTTGCTGGTGGTGAAGCCGACCTGGTTGTTGATGACGATGTGGATGGTACCGCCAGTCTTGAAGCCGCGGATCTGCGACATCTGGAAGGTTTCCATCACCACGCCCTGGCCGGCGAAGGCCGCGTCACCGTGGATGGAGACCGGGAGAACCTTGTCGCCATTCGGATCGAGACGACGGTCCTGGCGGGCACGCACGGAGCCCTCGACCACCGGGGAGACGATTTCCAGGTGCGACGGGTTGAAGGCCATGGCCAGGTGCAGTTCGCCACCCGGGGTGGTGACGTTGGACGAGAAGCCCTGATGGTACTTCACGTCGCCGGAGGACAGACCCTCGACTTTCTTGCCTTCGAACTCGTCGAACAGGTCGCGCGGGTTCTTGCCGAAGGTGTTCACCAGCATGTTCAGACGGCCGCGGTGGGCCATGCCGATGACGATTTCCTTCATGCCGTAGGAGCCGGAACGCTGGATGATCTCGTCGACCATCGGGATCAGGCTTTCGCCGCCTTCCAGGCCGAAGCGCTTGGTGCCCGGGTACTTGGTGCCCAGGTACTTCTCCAGGCCTTCGGCTGCAGTCAGGCGCTCCAACAGATGAGCCTGCGCATCACGCGAGTAGGTGGGGCGACCACGCACGCTCTCCAGACGCTGGGCGAACCACTTGCGCTGCTCGGAGTCAGTGATGTGGTTGAACTCGGCGCCGATGGTGCGGCAATAGGTATCTTGCAGGGACTGGACAATCTCGCGCAGAGTTGCCGCTTCCTTGCCAATGAACAGCTCGCCCGTCTGGAAGGTGGTATCCAGATCGGCGTCGGTCAGCCCGTAGTTCTGAATGGTGAGATCGGCCGGCACCTGGCGCTGCCACAGACCCAGCGGGTCGAGCTTGGCGGCCTGATGGCCACGGGCGCGGAAGGCCTGGATCAGGCGCAATACCTGGACTTGCTTCTTCTCGTACTCGCTGCTCACGCTGGCGGCAGAAGCTGGCTGCGCGCGGCGCTGGTTCTTGGCAAGCAGGACGAAGTGATCGCGAATGGGCGAATGCGGAACGTCAGTCGTGTTGCCGCCATCGTTAGGCAGCTTCTGGAAATAGGTGCGCCACTCTTCGGGCACAGCGTTGGGGTCGTGCAGATAGAGCTCATACAGCTCCTCGACATAGGCAGCGTTACCACCGGAAAGGTGGGCACTGTTCCACATGCGCTGCATTACGCTTTCTTGCATGCTTGGTCACCCTCGATAAGGGAACACCATCGGCGTGGAAACCGCAGCACGGCGTGCCTGAGCAACTGGTTAAGCCACTACGGGACCCCGCAGATAGACCGGGTTTTTACCGGATGCCCCTGATAGCCATCATTTACTTTTCAGGAAGGGTCCAGTGCTTTGTGAGCTCCGGACCCGCTTAAAACTACGCTGCCGGGGTTAGCCGACAGCGTAGAGGTACAGCCTGGGTACGATCCCGAGGGATCAGGTACCGCTTTGCAGCAGCATGTTACGGATGTGACCGATGGCCTTGGTCGGGTTCAGACCCTTGGGACATACGTTCACGCAGTTCATGATGCCGCGGCAACGGAAGACGCTGAACGGGTCATCCATGGCCGCCAGACGCTGTTCGGTCATCGTGTCACGGCTATCGGCCAGGAAACGATAGGCCTGCAGCAGCGCGGCCGGGCCCAGGAACTTGTCCGGGTTCCACCAGAAGGACGGGCAGCTGGTCGAGCAGCACGCGCACAGAATGCATTCGTACAAGCCATCCAGCTTCTCGCGGTCTTCCGGGCTCTGCAGACGTTCGATGGCCGGAGCCGGCGTGTTGTTCTGCAGGTACGGCTGCACCTTCTCGTATTGCTTGTAGAAGATGCTCATATCGACGGCCAGGTCACGGATGACCGGCAGACCCGGCAGCGGGCGGATCACCAGCTTGCCGTTCTTCACCACGCTGGACAGCGGGGTGATACAGGCCAGGCCGTTCTTGCCGCTGATGTTCATGCCGTCGGAACCGCAAACGCCTTCACGGCAGGAGCGACGGTAGGAAAAACCTTCGTCCTGTTCCTTGATCAGCGCCAGCACGTCCAGGACCATCAGATCCTTGCCGTCGATCTCGACGTTGAAGTCCTGCATGTAGGGAGACGCATCGCGCTCCGGGTTGTAGCGGTAAACGCTTACTTGCAAAGTCTTGGGCAGAGACATTCACATCACCCTTAGTAAGTACGTACTTTCGGCTCGAACGCCGGCACAGTCTTCGGTGCGAAGTTGACGGCGCGCTTGGCGACGCGTTTTTCGCCCGGGAAGTACAGGGTATGGCACAGCCAGTTCTGGTCGTCGCGCTCTTCGTAGTCTTCGCGGGCGTGGGCACCACGGGACTCGGTACGGGTATCGGCAGCGATGGCGGTTGCTTCAGCCACTTCGAGCAGGTTCTGCAGCTCGAGCGCTTCGATGCGCGCAGTGTTGAAGGCCTGGCTCTTGTCGTTGATCTTGACGGTGGCGATGCGCTCGCGCAGCTCGGCCAGCTGGGCGATGCCCTTCTTCATGTATTCGCCGGTACGGAATACACCGAAGTAGTTCTGCATGCAGCTCTGCAGCTCGCGCTTGAGCGGGGCCACTTCCTCACCGGAGGTACGCTCATTGACGCCGGCCAGACGCTTCAGGGAAGCCTCGATGTCGGTCTCGCTGGCGCTGCGCGCCTCGACACCTTCCTTCAGCGCCTTCTCCAGGTGCAGACCAGCGGCACGACCGAACACCACCAGGTCGAGCAGCGAGTTGCCGCCCAGTCGGTTGGCACCGTGTACGGATACGCACGCCACTTCACCCACAGCGAACAGGCCTTCGACGATCTTGTCGTTGCCGTTGGCGTCCTGGGTGATGGCCTGGCCATGAATGTTGGTGGCAATGCCGCCCATCATGTAGTGGCAGGTCGGGATAACCGGAATCGGCGCAACAACCGGGTCGACATGCGCGAAGGTCTTGGACAGTTCGCAGATACCCGGCAGGCGGCTGTGCAGCACGTCCTCGCCCAGGTGGTCCAGCTTCAGCAGCACGTGATCCTTGTTCGGACCAACACCGTTGCCGGCGATGACTTCCTTGACCATGGAACGGGCGACCACGTCGCGACCTGCCAGGTCCTTGGCGTTCGGAGCATAACGCTCCATGAAGCGCTCGCCGTGGGCGTTGATCAGGTAGCCACCCTCGCCACGGCAACCTTCGGTCACCAGCACGCCGGCACCGGCGATACCGGTCGGGTGGAACTGCCACATTTCGATGTCCTGGACCGGCACACCAGCACGCAGGGCCATGCCCACGCCGTCGCCGGTGTTGATCAGGGCGTTGGTGGTGGACGCATAGATGCGGCCGGCGCCACCAGTAGCCAGGACCACGGCCTTGGAGCGGATGTAGACGGTTTCGCCAGTCTCGATGCAGATGGCGATGATGCCGACGATGGCGCCGTCCTGGTTCTTCACCAGGTCCACGGCGTACCACTCGTTCAGGAACGAGGTACCGTTCTTCAGGTTGGCCTGGTACAGGGTGTGCAGCAGGGCGTGACCGGTACGGTCAGCCGCGGCACAGGTACGAGCTGCCTGACCACCCTTGCCGAAGTCCTTGGACTGGCCGCCGAACGGGCGCTGGTAGATGCGCCCCTGCTCGGTGCGGGAGAACGGCAGACCCATGTGCTCGAGCTCGAACACGGCCTCCGGCCCCACGGAACACATGTACTCGATCGCGTCCTGGTCACCGATGTAGTCGGAGCCCTTGACGGTGTCGTACATGTGCCAGCGCCAATCGTCGTTCGGGTCGGCCGAAGCGATGGCGCAGGTGATGCCGCCCTGGGCGGACACGGTGTGCGAACGGGTCGGGAAGACCTTGGTCACCACGGCAGTCTTGTGACCACCCTGGGCCAGTTGCAGCGCGGCGCGCATGCCGGCGCCACCGCCACCGACGATGATGGCGTCGAAGGAAAGAGTGCGAATGCTAGACATGGATCAGATACCCCACAGAATCTGCACGCCCCAGACGAACAGCACAAACTGCAGCACGCCGCAGGCCGCCTGGAAGAAGAAGCGCAACACGGTTGCCCAACGACCGAAAGCCATCGGCGTCAGGTAGTCAGTCGAGATGGTCCACATGCCGACCCAGGCATGCACCACCGTCGCCAGCAGCGCCAGCAGACTGAAGATGCGCATCGCATTGTGGGAGAACAGACCATGCCAGTCGGCGTAGGTCAGGCCTGGATTGAGCAGCACGAAGCCGAGCAGAAAAATGAAATACGCAGCCAGCACGACCGCGGAGACGCGCTGAGCCATCCAGTCATAGAGGCCGGAGCGCGAAAAGTTAGTGACGTTGGTTACCATACCCACACCCCAGCCAGGACAATCAATACTACGGCAACGGCAATGACGATCTTCGAGCCGAGCTTGCCGCCCTCCAGCGTCTCACCGACGCCGGCATCCATGAACAGGTGGCGAATCCCGGCCACCAGGTGGTACAGCAGAGCGGACAGCAGACCCCAGATCACCAGCTTTGCCAGCGGACTGGCCAGGCACGCCTTCAGCTCTTCGAAGCTCTCCTCGGACGCCAGGGACATATCGAGCCCGTAAAGGAGCACGACGAGCCCGAGGAACAGGATCACGCCGGAGATGCGGTGAAGGATGGACGTGTAAGCGGTGACAGGGAGCTTGATAGTCCTAAGGTCTAGGTTTACTGGTCGTTGGCTATTCACGGCTTCTTTTCACACTTTGAGCCCCAGGAAGCAGGGCGTTGTTGTTGGGAAGTGCACTGGTCAGGTACCCACCCACATGGAGTGCAACCGCCAAAACACAGGCGCTATGCCCATGACGGCCGGCTACGGAGTATAGACAGTTAGCCCACTAATGACAACGCGACGCGCCGCCACTAAAGGCGAATGGCTAGCCCCAAAAGAATGCCGTAAAAAGTCCACCCTGCCCCCATGAAAGACGCCGGAACCCCTTCATTTTTCAGGGGTTACGCAAATTGACATTCAAGTTTATCGCTCTATAGTGATGCCGGCCCTGCATGGGGGGCTGCTGATGATTCCAAGCATAACCAGGAGGCCACTCATGGCTGACAAAAAAGCGCAGTTGATCATCGAGGGCGCCGCCCCCGTAGAACTGCCCGTCCTAAGCGGTACCATCGGGCCCGACGTCATCGACGTCCGCAGCCTGACAGCCACGGGCAAATTCACTTTCGATCCCGGTTTCATGTCCACCGCTTCCTGCGAGTCGAAGATCACCTATATCGACGGCGACAAGGGCGTCCTGCTGCACCGCGGCTATCCGATCGAACAACTGGCGGAAAAGTCCGATTACCTGGAAACCGCCTACCTGCTGCTCAACGGCGAGCTGCCGAATGCCGAGCAGAAGGCCAAATTCGTCAACACCATCAAGAACCACACCATCGTTCACGAGCAGCTGAAGTCCTTCCTGAACGGCTTCCGTCGCGACGCTCACCCGATGGCCGTGATGTGCGGCATCGTTGGCGCCCTGTCGGCGTTCTACCACGACTCGCTGGACATCAACAATCCGCAGCACCGCGAGATTTCCGCACACCGCCTGATCGCCAAGATGCCGACCATCGCGGCCATGGCGTACAAGTATTCGATCGGCCAGCCGATCATGTATCCGCGTAACGACCTGAACTACGCGGAAAACTTCCTGCACATGATGTTCAACACCCCGGCCGAGATCAAACCGATCAGCCCGGTGCTGGCCAAGGCCATGGACCGCATCTTCATCCTGCATGCGGACCACGAGCAGAACGCCTCGACTTCCACCGTTCGTCTGGCTGGCTCCACGGGCGCCAACCCGTTCGCCTGTATCGCTGCCGGCATCGCTGCCCTGTGGGGACCGGCCCACGGCGGCGCCAACGAAGCCGTGCTGACCATGCTGGACGAGATTGGCGACGTTTCGAACATCGACAAGTTCCTGGCCAAGGCCAAGGACAAGAACGATCCGTTCAAGCTGATGGGCTTCGGCCACCGCGTGTACAAGAACTTCGACCCGCGCGCCAAGGTCATGAAGCAGACCTGCGACGAGGTTCTGGGCGAGCTGGGTATCAATGACCCGCAGCTGGAACTGGCGATGAAGCTGGAAGAGATTGCGCTGAAGGACCCCTACTTCGCCGAGCGCAACCTGTACCCGAACGTGGACTTCTACTCCGGCATCATCCTGAAGGCCATCGGCATTCCGACCAGCATGTTCACAGTGATCTTCGCCATGTCCCGTACCGTGGGCTGGATCTCGCACTGGAAGGAAATGATCGAAAGCGGCCAGAAGATCGGTCGCCCGCGCCAGCTCTACACTGGCCACGAGCGTCGCGACTTCGCTCCGCTGAACCAGCGCGGCTGATCGCTCGGACGCCAAAAGAAAAGGCTGCCCATGGGCAGCCTTTTCTGTTTTCGGCACCCCACCCTTTAACGAGCGCTTTCCGCCAGACTGCGCAACCCGTTGAGCGTGTTGAACGGGGCATCGATCACGAAACTATTGGCAAGCCAGGAGGGCACGCTGCCACCCGGCTCGCTATACAGCTGATACGTCACCTTCACCAGCCCACCGTCCAACGGCTCCAAACGCCAGTAACCCTCGACACGGGTCACACGCACATAGCCCTTTTCTTCCGGGAGCATGTCTGGCACGCCTTTTAGATGGCGCACCAGAGTACCGCCCTCCTCCTCGGTGGTCACCTCGATCACGGAATCACGCGGGGTAACCGGCCAGGGCGTGCTGAAATAGGTGTGCGTCCAGGCTTTGCTGCCTTCCCGCCGGATCATTTGCTGCGCCTTGCATTGATGGATCCACGCACAGGAACCCTGAACGTCTTCCTGCAGTGCACGAATCCGGGCCATGCTTGCCCGAATGACCGTCTCGCCTCGATAGGCCTTGTAGGCAGAACCAGGCACCGCAGCCAGGTAGACCCTGATCCCCTGCTCGTCCTTCACCAGCTCCCAATCCTGAGCGCTCACCGCGCCACCGAACAACACCAGGGACAACCCCAGCATCAGGGGCCTGCACGTAGACACGAGCATGATTTCTCTCCTTTTCGTTGTGGGGGGCTCAGGCAGTGGACTGCTCCAGCCAGCCCAGAAGCTGAATCGCCTGCTCGGCGGTTTCCCCGCAGAATGCCTCGTCAGCCTCGAAGGCCGAACACACGCGTGGCCGCTCCGGCTTTCCGAACAGCGCGCAGAGGCCTGCCTCGCTCAGGTGAATACATCGCTCACCGGCCTTCTTGCCACGCGGCATGCCGGGAATGAACGAGCTGATGGAGGGGGCTATGCAGCAAGCGCCGCAACCTGCACGGCATTTCATGACGATGACTACTCGACACTCGAACAGAGGGGGCCGCGATTTTACTGCCAGCCCATCCGTTGTCACAGGCATTGCATCCAGCCGATCAGCCCCACCCTTGGTCGATTTGCCGACCGGGACCGACACCGCCATACTCCGGCCAGCCCGATGGAGGACGTATGCGACATTGGCTGGTTATCGACCTGGAAGCCACCACGGATGAAGGTGGCTGGCCACTGCGAGACATGGAGATCATCGAGATCGGCGCCACCCTCGCCACCAGCGTGGGCCACGAAGTCGCCCATTTCCAGCGCTATGTCCGACCGCTGCGGCGCCCCTGCCTGACGAGCTTCTGCAAGGACCTCACGCATATCGGCCAGCAGCAGATCGACAGCGCCCGGACCCTCGCGCAACTCTGGCCGGCCTTCGAAAGCTGGCTGCTGGCCCAAGGCTCCCGCCTGGCTGGCTGGGCCAGTTGGGGCGACTACGACCGCCGCCAGCTCGAGCAGGAATGGCAGGCGCAAGGCCTGCAAAGCCGCCTTCAGCAGTTTCCCCACCTGAACCTCAAGCAGTCCTTCGCCAGCAGTCGACAGCTGACCCGCCCGGTCGGCCTGAACATGGCCCTGATGCTGGCCGGCATGCATTTCCAGGGCCGCCAGCACCGCGCCCTGGAAGACGCACGCAACGCCGCACGCCTGCTACCCCTGGCCCTGCCGCATTAAACACGGGAACCCGGTGACGCCGATCGGACGCTTCGGCATACTGGCGCGCCCTTTTTTCCGTATAGGAAACGCCCCATGTTCAAGGTCAACGAATACTTCGACGGCAAGGTCAAATCCATCGCCTTCGAACAGGCCGAATGCCCTGCCACCGTCGGCGTGATGGCACCCGGCGAGTACGAGTTTGGCACCAGCCAGAAGGAAATCATGAAGGTCGTGGCCGGCGCCCTCACTGTGCGCCTGCCAGGCAGTGAAGCCTGGGAAACCTTCGAGGCCGGCAGCCAGTTCAGCGTACCGGCCAACAGCAAGTTCCAGCTAAAGGTCGCCGTGGATACCGCCTACCTCTGCGAGTACTACTAAAGTCTCGTGGGCGGGCGGTATCCCGTCCGACCGCCCTGGTCGTCATCTGGATTTCATCTAGATTGAACAAGCTATGGAATCCAGCGACCAGGAGATGGACACATGAACCTGAACAACAACGCCACCCAGCCTGTACCCACCCACCTCCCCGCCGACTGCTTTGCGTGTGCAGTGATCGATGAGCAGGGACGCGAAGTACCCATCACCGAAGCCATGATCCAGCAGGCCTGCCGCGCCCTCGATCAGGAGCCCGATGAGGATGAGCCCACCCAGGGGTGAGGCTCAGACCAGCCTGGCCCCCAGCGCACGAACCAGCGCAGCCAGTTGCGGGGCCTGGCCCAGCAACTCGACCCTGAGGCCATCGATTTCCCGGCGTGGCGGATAATGCTTGCGCAGCGCGTCGAAGCCGGCGCGACGCATGTCCTCGTCGCCTCTCAAGCTGCGCCGAAAATCGGCGGAGTCGCGCCGCGGATCGTAGACGGCCCGACACAGGGCAGACAGCGCCCAGTCGGGGTCCGCACCGGCGTGCAGGGTCAATTGCGATAGCCAGGGCTCGGGCAATAGCGCCTCCAGCTCCAGCGGCGCCAGCATGCCCAGGTGTGCGCAGAGCGCGCGGTAGATCTGTGCAGTGCCGCGCGCCTTGCCTTCCAGGCTGTAGCCCGCGATGTGGGGGGTGGCGATCCGGCATCGCTCGGCCAGTGCCACATCCACGAGCGGCTCACCCTCCCAGACATCCAGCACCGCCTCGACATCGGGCCGCTGCAGGAGCAGCGCATGCAGGGCCTGGTTGTCCACCACCGCGCCGCGGCTGGCATTGATCAGCCAACTGCCGGGACGCAGCCGGGCCAACCGCTCGGCATTCAGCAGATGGCGCGTCGGCCACCGGCCTGCCGAGGTGAGCGGTGTATGCAGACTGATTACATCGCACTGCGCCAGCAACTCGTCCAGATCGACATAATCGCCACCCTCGCGCTCCGCGCGCGGCGGGTCGCAGACCAGCACCCGACAACCCAGCCCGCGCAACACCTCCACCAGCCGCGCACCCACCTGGCCGGCGCCCACCACTCCGTAGCAGCGCTCCCGCAGTGGCGAGCCCGCCACTTCGGCCAGCGCCAGCAGGCTGCCCAGCACGTAATCCACCACTCCACGGGCATTGCAGCCCGGCGCGCTAGCCCACGCAATGTTGGCGGCGGCCAGATGATCGAGGTCGAAGTGGTCGGTGCCTATGGTGCAGGTGCCGACGAAGCGCACCGGGCTACCCTGCAGCAAGGCGGCATCCACCCGGGTCACCGAGCGCACCAGCAGCACATCGGCTTCGGCCAGGGCATCAGCGCTGAACGCGCGCCCCGGCTGACGGCGGATCTCGCCGAATTCGGCGAAGAAGGCTTCGACCAGGGGTATGTTTTCGTCGGCAAGAATGCGCATGCTCGGACTCCTCGGAGGGGGCGCCAGTTTAGTCCTTTGCCCTTGCGACCCCTACCCTTTCTTCGCCTGGGTGCGCGGCGTAGAATCCCCGCCTTTTACCTGTCGCCGTCCCATGAGCCATATGAACCGCGTTTCCCGCGTCGGGCACGAACTGAGCGCACTGCTCGCCCTCGCTACTCCCATCATCATCGCCCAGGTGGCGCATACCGCCATGGGCGCCGTCGATGCCGTGATGGCTGGCCGGGTCAGCGCCGCCGACCTGGCGGCCGTGGCCTTGGGCAACTCCGTCTGGATTCCCCTCTACCTGCTGATGACCGGCATCCTGATGGCAACCACCCCGAAGGTGGCCCATCGCTTCGGCGCCGGCAAGCTGGCAGAAATCGGGCCGCTGGTGCGCCAGGCGCTCTGGCTGGGATTGGCGATTGGCCTGCTGTTCGCATTTCTACTGACCCAGGCCAGGCCCGTGCTGAATGCCATGCAGGTCGACCCCGGATTGATCGAGCCCACCCTCGGCTATCTGCAGGGGGTAGCGTTCGGCTTTCCCGCCGCCGCCGTCTACCAGGTGCTGCGCTGCTACAGCGACGCCCTGAGCCACACATTGCCGAGCATGATCATCGGCCTGCTGGGCCTGCTGGTTAACATCCCGCTCAACTATGTGCTCATCCACGGCAAGCTGGGCTTGCCCGCCCTGGGCGGCGTGGGCTGCGGCTGGGCTACCGGGCTGGTGATGATCGCCATGCTGGCGGCCATGCTCACCTGGGTCAACCGCTCGCCCATCTACCGCTTCAGCGAACTGTTCAAGCATTTCGAGCGCCCACGCTGGCCACTGATCCGAGCACTGCTGGCGGTGGGCGTGCCGATCGGAATCGCCATCTTTGCCGAGTCGAGCATCTTCTCGGTCATCGCCCTGCTGATCGGCAGCCTCGGTGACACCGTGGTGGCCGGCCATCAGATCGCCCTCAGCATCTCGTCGCTGGTGTTCATGGTGCCCCTGTCCCTGGGCATGGCGGTCACCGTGCGCGTGGGCCAGGCCCTGGGCCGCAACGCGCCACGCGACGCACGCTTCGCCGCGGCCCTGGGGATCGGCGTGGCACTGAGCTACGCCTGCTTCTCGGCCATGCTGATGATGGTATTTCGCGAGCAGATTGCCGGGTTCTACTCGCCGGACCCGGCGGTGGTCGCCCTGGCCAGCACCCTGCTGATCTATGCCGCGCTCTTCCAGTTTTCCGACGGCATACAGGTTTCCGCCGCTGGCGCCTTGCGTGGTTATCAGGACACTCGGGCGGTGATGCTGATCACCCTGCCCAGCTACTGGGGCATCGGTCTGACGGTGGGCTACCTGCTGGGGCTCACCGACCTGCTCGGCGCCCCCAGCGGCCCGGCAGGCCTATGGCAGGGCCTGATCGTCGGCCTGAGCTGCGCGGCGCTGATGCTCGGCTGGCGACTGCATGTGCGCGCAGGCCGCGCGATCCACCGGATGGCACCGACACAGGAATAGCCCGTGTCGGCAGCTCAATCGGCCTTCTTGCGGATCCAGTAGAGGAACTGGCCGGCATCCTCGCGCTGCTCGACCAGCTCATGGCCAAGAAACACGCAGAACTTGGGGATGTCACGACGGGTCGAGGGATCGGTGGCAATGACCTGCAGCAGGCCGCCGGCCTGCAGGTCGCGCACCTTGTTGTGCAGCATCATCACCGGTTCGGGGCAGTTCAGCCCGCTGGCGTCGAGAATCGCGTCGGGTTGCAGGGACATCGTGATACTCCGGAAACAGGCGGCTATTGTGGCGCAAAGCGGGCATTACGCCCAGCCGGAGGAACGTCATGCGCGACTGGTGCGTCAAGCGTCTGGATGACAACGGTAACGAATGCCTGGTGCGCGAACGCCTGACCCGGGCCGAGGCCGAACACCTGGCTCGCGACTACCAGGCCCGCGGCCACAAGCAGACCTACTGGGCAGCACCCATGCCGCCCACACCGCCGCGCTCGTGAGCCGCGCGGGAACCCTTGGCCCGCCCGGTCGGTCCAGAGCAGAACCCGTGGCACGACTTCCAAGGATCACACCATGCCAGCCCTGGACAGCCTGAATTGTTGCCGCACCCTGCAGGTCGGCAAGCACACGTATCACTACTACAGCCTGCCGGAGGCCGGGAACAGCCTGGGTGATATCGCACGCCTGCCGCTCTCGCTCAAGGTGCTGCTGGAGAATCTGCTGCGCTGGGAGGATGGCCGGACGGTACGCCGGGAGGACTGCCAGGCCATCGCCGACTGGCTTCGCGAGCGCCGCTCGGAGCACGAGATCCAGTACCGGCCGGCACGGGTGCTGATGCAGGACTTCACCGGCGTGCCGGCGGTGGTCGACCTGGCCGCCATGCGCGACGCCACGGCCAGGGCGGGCGGCGATCCCCGGCAGATCAACCCGCAGATCCCCGTGGACCTGGTCATCGACCACTCGGTGATGGTCGACCGTTTCGCCGATCCGAGCGCGTTTGCCGACAACGTGGCCATCGAGATGCAGCGCAACGCCGAACGCTATGCCTTCCTGCGCTGGGGTCAGCAGGCATTCGCCAACTTCCGCGTGGTGCCGCCGGGCACCGGCATCTGCCACCAGGTCAACCTCGAGTACCTGGCCGATGTCGTGCGCAGCGAGACCGATGACGGTCGTATGCTGGCCTTCCCCGACAGTCTGGTGGGCACCGATTCGCACACCACCATGATCAACGGCCTCGGCGTGCTCGGCTGGGGCGTGGGCGGCATCGAAGCCGAGGCGGCGATGCTCGGCCAACCGGTGTCCATGCTGATTCCGGAGGTGGTGGGCGTGAGGCTCACCGGTCGGTTGCGCGAAGGGGTGACCGCCACCGACCTGGTGCTCACCGTCACCCAGATGCTGCGCAAGCATGGCGTGGTCGGCAAGTTCGTGGAGTTCTACGGTCCCGGGCTGGACGCCCTGCCGCTGGCCGACCGCGCGACCATCAGCAACATGGCGCCGGAATATGGCGCCACCTGCGGCTTCTTCCCGGTGGACAGGATCACCCTCGACTACCTGCGCCTGACCGGTCGCGATGCGTCGCGCATCGCCCTGGTGGAGGCCTACTGTCGGGCCCAGGGCCTGTGGCGCGACAGTGCCAGCCCCGAGCCCGAGTTCAGCGAAGCCCTGCACCTCGATCTGGACAGCGTGCAGCCCTCGCTGGCCGGCCCGAAACGGCCGCAGGATCGCGTCAACCTTCCGGACATGCGCGCCAGCTTCGATCTGCTGCTGGAAACCAGCGGCCGGAGCGCGCAGATGCAGAGCGAATTTCCGGTGCCGGGAGAGTCTTTCGGCTTGCGTCACGGGGCGGTGGTCATTGCCGCCATCACGTCTTGCACCAACACCTCCAATCCCAGCGTGCTGATGGCCGCCGGACTGCTGGCCAAGAAGGCGGTGGAGCGTGGCCTGCAGCGCAAGCCCTGGGTGAAGTCCTCGCTGGCGCCCGGCTCCAAGGTGGTGACCGACTACCTGGAAAAGGCCGGCTTCACGCCCTATCTGGAGCGACTGGGGTTCTACCTGGTCGGATATGGCTGCACCACCTGCATCGGCAACTCGGGCCCGCTGCCGGACCCCATTGCCCAGTGCATCACCGACCAGGACCTGATCGTCTGCTCGGTGCTTTCCGGCAACCGCAACTTCGAAGGCCGCGTACATCCCCAGGTCAAGGCCAACTGGCTGGCTTCGCCGCCGCTGGTGGTGGCCTTCGCTCTGGCCGGAACCACGCGCATCGACCTGCTGAGCGAACCACTGGGCCACGACCCGCAGGGCCAGCCGGTGTACCTGCGCGACCTGTGGCCCAGCAACGCAGAAGTGGCCGCCGCCGTGGGCGCCGTCGAAGGCGAGATGTTCCGCCGCGAATATGCCGACGTGTTCAGCGGCGACGAGGCCTGGCGCAGCATGCCGCTGGCCAGCGGCGACACCTATGCCTGGGACCCGCACTCCAGCTACGTGCAGCACCCGCCCTATTTCAAGCGCATCGACCAGCCTCTGGAGCCACCGGCGGACATCCTCGGCGCGCGCATCCTGGCGCTGTTTGGCGACTCGATCACCACCGACCACATCTCCCCCGCCGGGAACATCAAGGCCACCTCGCCGGCCGGCCTCTACCTGCAATCGCTGGGCATCGCGCCCCGGGACTTCAACTCCTACGGCTCGCGGCGCGGCAATCACGAAGTGATGATGCGCGGCACCTTTGCCAACATCCGCATCCGCAACGAGATGCTGGCGGGCGAGGAAGGCGGCTACACCCTGCATCATCCGGGCGGCGAGAAGCTCTCCATCTACGACGCGGCCATGCGCTACCAGCGCGAAGGCGTGCCACTGGTGGTGATTGCCGGGCAAGAGTACGGCACCGGCTCCTCCCGCGACTGGGCGGCCAAGGGCACCAACCTGCTGGGCATCAAGGCGGTGATCGCGGAAAGCTTCGAGCGCATTCATCGTTCCAACCTGATCGGCATGGGCGTGCTGGCCCTGCAGTTCATGGCCGGCCAGAATCGCCACAGCCTGGGCCTGACCGGTGATGAAGTGCTGAACATCCGGGGTCTGTCCGCCTCGCTGGCGCCCCGCCAACAACTGACGGTGGACGTCACCCGCCGCGACGGCTCGCAGGACAGCTTCCCCGTCCTTTGTCGCATCGACACCCAGAACGAAGTGGATTACTTCATGCACGGCGGCATTCTGCACTTCGTTCTCCGCGAACGCCTCGGAAGTCCATGACCAGGATCAATTCCGAATGAATGAAGTGTCAGGAACTCTGGCGCACACTTATTCATTTATGTTTTTTTGGCGTCAGCCGATTTACTCATGTCATGACTTTCCCCGGTGGACACTACGTCACCGCATGGATCCCAGAATGCGCAAGAATTTGCCTGTCACTCAGCGCGAACGCACCTTCCCGGCCGAGCAGCGACTGATTTCCACCACTGACCTGAAAGGTCAGATCACCTACTGCAACGATGCCTTTGTGCAGATCAGCGGCTTCAACCGCGAGGAGCTGCAGCGCGCGCCGCACAACCTGGTACGCCACCCGGATGTGCCGCCGGCGGTGTTTGCGCACATGTGGCAAACCCTCAAGTCGGGGCGCCCGTGGATGGGCATCGTCAAAAACCGCTGCAAGACCGGCGACCACTACTGGGTGAACGCCTACGTGGTGCCGATCCTGGAAAACGGCAAGGTGGTCGGCTACGAGTCCGTGCGCAGCAAGCCGAGTGGCGAGCAGATTCGCCGCGCCGAAGCCCTGTACCGACGCATCAACGGCGGCAAGCCGGCAGTACCTCGCCGGGCCCGCTGGCTACCGGTGCTGCTCAACTGGCTGCCGTTCATCCTGGTCAGCCAGATCGGCTTCGCCGTCGGCGCCTGGCTGAACAGCGGCTGGGGCTTTGCCCTGGCCGCCCTGCTGAGCATTCCCCTGGGGCTGGCCGGTCTCTACTGGCAGACCCGCGGCCCGCGCCGCCTGCTGGGTGTGGCCAAGAGCCAGGGCATCGCCGATCCGCTGATCGCCCGCATGTACACCGATGGCCTGGGTATCAGCTCGCAGCTGGAAATGGCCATGATCAGCCAGCATCTGCATTTGCAGACCTGCCTGACCCGCCTGCAGGACACGGCAGAGCAGCTGACCCGCCAGGCCAGCCAGGCCGACCAGTTGGCGCAGAACAGCTCCAGCGGCCTGCAGAACCAACTGAGGGAAACCGAGCGTGTCGCCGAATCGATCCGCCTGCTCAGCAGCGCCACCCACGAGGTGGCCAGCCACATCGGGCAGACCGCCGAGGCCACCCGCAACGCCAAGGCGCTGGCCGACCAGGGACGCCTGATCGCCGAGCAGGCCAGCCGCGCCATCGAACAGCTGTCGCAGGCCGCCGGCCATTCCAGCGCCACCGTGGCGCGCCTGGCCCAGGACAGCAGCGAAATCGGCGGCGTGGTGGATGTCATCAAGGGCATCACCGACCAGACCAACCTGCTGGCCTTGAACGCCGCCATCGAAGCGGCGCGCGCCGGCGAAATGGGCCGCGGCTTCGCGGTGGTGGCCGACGAGGTACGCCTGCTGGCCAGGCGCACCGCGGATTCCACAGAACAGATCCACCAGCTGATCGCCACGCTGCAGCGCACCGCCGAAGAGGCCGTGCAGGCCATGGAAGACAGTCGCCGCCAGGCCGACGACAGCGTCGCCCAGGTACTGAATGCGGATCGCGCCCTGGCCGGCATCGGCGAAGCCGTGCACCGCATCGCCGACATGGCCGGGCAGATCGCCACCGCCGCGGAGCAACAGAGCACCACCGCCGGTGAAATCAACCGCAACATCGACACCATCGCCCTGCTGGCGGAGCGCACCGCCGGCGAAGCGGCCGGCACCGCGCAACTGAGCAAGGAGCTGACCGCCACGGCGCGCGGCCAGCATGCCCTGGTGGAGCGCTTCAACCGCTAGCGGGAGTTGCCCGACAATAAAGCCGCGATCACCTCGGCGCAGTGCTGCAGATGCTGCGCCTGGGTGAAGCCTGAGCTTTTGAGCGGTTTCAGATCATGGTCGGCGGCGGCCAGCCAGTCCAGGCGGATGCTCGCCGACAATCGATAGGTTTCAACCTCCGGCCGTGATCCCAACGCATCCCGCTCGCCTTGCAGGATGAGGGTCGGCGTACGCAGTTCCGCCAGGTGCTCGACGCGGGTCTTCTCCGGCTTGCCTGCGGGATGGAACGGATAGCCCAGGCACACCAGCGCGTCGACCCGCAACTCATCAGCCAGCAGACTAGCCATGCGCCCACCCATGGACTTGCCACCGATGGCCAATGGCCCCGTGACCTGTTGCCGCACCTGGGCGTGCACCGCGCGCCAAGCGTCCAGCAAACGCGCCTGGGGATCCGGCGGGCGACGTGTACCACCGAGGCGCCGCGCAGCCATGTAGGGGAACTCGAAACGCACCACGGCAATCCCGCACGCCCCTAGCCTCTGGGCGATCTCCTCCATGAACGGGCTGTCCATAGGCGCCCCCGCGCCATGGGCCAGGATCAGCGTCGCACGTGGACTCCCGGCCGGTCTCGTCCATAACCATGCCGCTTCGTCCGCCGCCCGGGCGGGTCCGAGAGGACATTGATCCGGGTCAATATGCTGGCAATAGCGTTTCACCATCCTTCACTCCGCTGCAAAACCCGTCGATTCCTGGCCTCCAGGAGATGGCAGACGCAGCACTCTGCCCAAAACCGTGGATGGAAGCCCATACATGAACACAGCAACCAGTACCGCCTATAACTACAAGGTGGTCCGCCAATTTGCCATCATGACGGTGGTGTGGGGCATCGTCGGGATGCTTGTCGGCGTCCTGATCGCCGCCCAATTGGCTTGGCCCGCCCTGAACCTCGACCTCCCCTGGACAAGTTTCGGCCGCCTGCGCCCACTGCACACCAACGCAGTGATCTTCGCATTCGGTGGCTGCGCCCTGTTCGCCACCTCCTACTACACCGTGCAACGCACCTGCCAGACCACCCTGTTCGCACCCAAGCTGGCCGCGTTCACCTTCTGGGGCTGGCAGCTGGTGATCCTGCTCGCCGCGATCTCCCTGCCCCTGGGCTGGACCGGCGGCAAGGAGTACGCCGAACTGGAATGGCCGATCGACATCCTGATCGCCGTGGTCTGGGTCGTTTACGGCATCGTGTTCTTCGGCACCCTGCTGAAGCGCAACGTCAAACACCTGTACGTCGGTAACTGGTTCTTCGGCGCGTTCATCATCGTTGTGGCGATGCTGCACATCGTCAACAACCTGGAGATGCCGGTCACCTGGACCAAGTCCTACTCCCTGTACTCCGGCGCCACCGACGCAATGGTGCAGTGGTGGTATGGCCACAACGCCGTGGGCTTCTTCCTGACCACCGCCTTCCTCGGCATGATGTACTACTTCGTACCGAAGCAGGCTGGCCGTCCGGTCTACTCCTATCGCCTGTCCATCGTGCACTTCTGGGCGCTGATCACCCTGTACATCTGGGCCGGTCCGCACCACCTGCACTACACCGCGCTGCCGGACTGGGCCCAGTCCCTCGGCATGGTGATGTCCCTGATTCTGCTGGCTCCGAGCTGGGGCGGCATGATCAACGGCATGATGACCCTCTCCGGCGCCTGGCATAAGCTGCGCACCGACCCGATCCTGCGCTTCCTGGTGGTTTCCCTGGCCTTCTACGGCATGTCCACCTTCGAAGGCCCGATGATGTCGATCAAGACCGTGAACGCCCTGTCGCACTACACCGACTGGACCATCGGTCACGTACACGCCGGCGCCCTCGGCTGGGTTGCGATGGTCTCCATCGGCTCCCTGTACCACCTGATCCCGAAGGTGTTCGGTCGCGAAGAGATGCACAGCATCGCGCTGATCAACACCCACTTCTGGATGGCCACCATCGGCACCGTGCTCTACATCGCCTCGATGTGGGTGAACGGCATCGCCCAGGGCCTGATGTGGCGCGCCGTGAACACCGACGGCACCCTGACCTACTCCTTCGCCGAAACCCTGGTGGCCAGCCACCCCGGTTTCGTCGTGCGGACCATCGGGGGCGCCATCTTCTTCGCCGGCATGCTGCTGATGGCCTACAACACCTGGAAAACCGTGCGCGCCGCCAAGCCTGAAGAGATGGAAGCCGCCGCGAAGTATGCGGTTGAAGGAGCCCACTGATGAAACACGAAATTCTCGAGAAGAACGTCGGCCTGCTGTCCATCTTCATGGTCATCGCCGTCGCAATCGGCGGTCTGACGCAGATCGTGCCGCTGTTCTTCCAGGACGTGGTCAACGAGCCGGTGGACGGCATGAAGCCCTACACCGCCCTGCAGGTCGAAGGCCGTGACATCTACATCCGCGAAGGTTGCAACGTCTGCCATTCGCAGATGATCCGCCCGTTCCGCGCAGAAACCGAGCGCTACGGCCACTACTCCGTCGCCGGCGAAAGCGTCTGGGACCACCCGTTCCTGTGGGGCTCCAAGCGTACCGGTCCGGACCTGGCCCGCGTCGGCGGTCGTTACTCCGACGACTGGCACCGTGCCCACCTGTACAACCCGCGCAACGTCGTGCCCGAGTCGATCATGCCCGCCTACCCCTGGCTGGTAGAGAACACCCTGGACGGCAAGGACACCGCCAAGAAGCTGCAGGCGCTGCGTACCCTCGGCGTGCCCTATACCGCCGACGACATCGCCACCGCACGCGACGCCGTCAAGGGCAAGACCGAGATGGACGCCGTGGTCGCCTACCTGCAAGTGCTTGGCACCTCGCTCACCAACAAACGGTAACGGTGCATGGAAATCGGGCTAATTCGCGGCTTGGGCACCCTGGTGGTCTTCGTCGCCTTCATCGGCGTGGTCCTCTGGGCCTATAACAGCAAGCGTCGCGGCAGCTTCGACGAAGCCGCGCTGCTGCCCTTCGCCGATGACCCGCAAGGCCTGCACAACCAGCAAGTCTCTAGGAGTAACCAAGAATGACTTCTTTCTGGAGCTGGTATATCACCCTGCTCACCCTCGGCTCCCTAGTGGCGCTGCTGTGGCTGATTTTTGCGACACGCAAAAGTGAACAGTCCAAGGGCATTACTGATCAAACGATGGGCCATTCCTTCGATGGCATCGAGGAATACGACAACCCGCTGCCGCGCTGGTGGTTCCTGCTGTTCGTGGGCACCATCGTCTTCGGCGCCGTTTACCTGGCCCTCTATCCGGGCCTGGGGAACTGGAAGGGCATCCTGCCCGGCTATGAAAATGGCTGGACCAGCGTTGGCCAGTGGGAACGCGAAATGCAGCGTGCCGACCAGCAGTACGGGCCGATCTTCGCCAAGTATGCGGCCATGCCGCTGAAGGAAGTCGCTCAGGACGAGCAGGCCCTGAAAATGGGCAGCCGCATGTTCGCCACCTACTGCTCCATCTGCCACGGCTCCGATGCCAAGGGCTCGATGGGCTTCCCCAACCTGGCCGACAGCGACTGGCGCTGGGGCGGCGATGCCGAGACCATCAAGGCCTCCATCCTGCACGGCCGCACCGGCGTGATGCCGGCCTGGGGCGCGGTGATCGGCGAAGATGGCGTGAAGAACGTGGCCGCCTATGTGCGCCAGGAACTGGCTGGCCTGAAGCTGCCGGAAGGCACCCAGGTTGACCTGGAAGCCGGCAAGCAGGCGTTCGCCACCACCTGCGTGGCTTGCCACGGTCCGGAAGGCAAGGGTATGGCCATGCTCGGCGCACCCGACCTGACCCACCCGGCCGGCTGGATCTACGGCACCAGCCTGGCCCAGCTGCAGCAGACCATCCGCCATGGTCGTACCGGCGTCATGCCGGCCCAGGAACCCTACCTGGGCAACGACAAGGTGCACCTGCTGGCGGCCTACGTGTACAGCCTGTCCAAGCAAGCGCAAGTGGCCAGCAAATAAGCGCCGCCACCGACCTTGATCTGTAACAAACATTCGGCCGCCTTCGTGCGGCCGAATGTCGCACCGCACACCTGCCCTTCCCCGCCCCCCGCTCCATTCGGTTACCCTTTTCACGCATCGCTTGGCCGTGCCTAAGAAGGCAGCCGAGGTCTTCCAGCTTTCCGCCGTTCGTCGCGCACGCTTCCGACACTCCGACCATCGCTGTAAGCCCTTGATTTTCCGGCCTCTGCGAGCCCCGCCAAAAGGGTGGCGCGTTTGCATTGACCTTCCGGTTTCTCCATACTGCCGCCGTTTTTTGCCTTGTGCGCCTTCTAACCGTGGAACCCCTACAAATGAGTACAGCAATCCAAAGTGCTTATAACTATAAGGTGGTCCGCCAGTTCGCCATCATGACGGTGGTCTGGGGGGTCATAGGAATGGGTCTAGGTGTGTTCATCGCCGCGCAACTGGTGTGGCCCGAACTCAACCTCGACCTTCCCTGGACGAGTTTCGGCCGCCTGCGTCCGCTGCACACCAACGCAGTGATCTTCGCATTCGGTGGCTGCGCCCTGTTCGCCACTTCTTATTACGTGGTCCAGCGCACCTGCCAGACCCGTCTGATCTCCGACGGCCTGGCCGCCTTCACCTTCTGGGGCTGGCAAGCGGTCATCGTCCTGGCTGTGATCACCCTGCCGCAGGGCTTCACCAGCTCCAAGGAATACGCCGAGCTGGAGTGGCCGATCGACATTCTGCTGGCCATCGTCTGGGTGTCCTACGCGATCGTGTTCTTCGGCACCATCATGAAGCGCCAGAGCAAGCACATCTATGTGGGTAACTGGTTCTACGGCGGCTTCATCCTGGTCACGGCGATGCTGCACATCGTCAACAACCTGGAAATCCCGGTCACCTGGTTCAAGTCCTACTCCATCTACTCCGGCGCCACCGACGCGATGGTGCAGTGGTGGTATGGCCACAACGCCGTGGGCTTCTTCCTGACCACCGGCTTCCTCGGCATGATGTACTACTTCGTACCGAAGCAGGCTGGCCGTCCGGTCTACTCCTACCGCCTGTCCATCGTGCACTTCTGGGCGCTGATCACCCTGTACATCTGGGCCGGTCCGCACCACCTGCACTACACCGCGCTGCCGGACTGGGCCCAGTCCCTCGGCATGGTGATGTCCGTCATCCTGCTGGCTCCGAGCTGGGGCGGCATGATCAACGGCATGATGACCCTCTCCGGCGCCTGGCATAAGCTGCGCACCGACCCGATCCTGCGCTTCCTGGTGGTTTCCCTGGCCTTCTACGGCATGTCCACCTTCGAAGGCCCGATGATGGCCATCAAGACCGTGAACGCCCTGTCGCACTACACCGACTGGACCATCGGTCACGTACACGCCGGCGCCCTTGGCTGGGTGGCAATGATCTCCATCGGCTCCCTGTACCACCTGATTCCGAAAGTGTTCGGTCGCGAGCAGATGCACAGCATCGCCCTGATCAACACCCACTTCTGGCTGGCCACCATCGGCACCGTGCTGTACATCGCCTCCATGTGGGTGAACGGCATTACCCAGGGCCTGATGTGGCGCGCCGTGAACCAGGACGGCACCCTGACCTACTCCTTCGTCGAAGCGCTGGAAGCCAGCCACCCCGGCTTCATGATTCGCGCCCTGGGCGGTGCGTTCTTCGTCGCCGGTATGCTGCTGATGGCCTACAACACCTGGCAGACCGTGCGCGCAGCCAAGCCTGAAGAAGTCGAAGCGGCCGGGAAGTTCACGGTCCAAGGAGCCCACTGATGAAAAGCCATGAGAAACTCGAGAAGAACATCGGTCTGCTGACCCTGTTCATGATCATTGCCGTGGCCATCGGCGGCCTGACCCAGATCGTCCCGCTGTTCTTCCAGGACGTGGTCAACGAGCCGGTGGAAGGCATGAAGCCCTACACTGCCCTGCAGCTGGAAGGTCGTGACATCTACATCAAGGAAGGCTGCGTCGGCTGCCACTCCCAGATGATCCGTCCGTTCCGCGCGGAAACCGAGCGCTACGGCCACTACTCCGTCGCCGGCGAAAGCGTCTGGGACCATCCGTTCCTGTGGGGTTCCAAGCGTACCGGTCCGGACCTGGCCCGCGTCGGCGGTCGTTACTCCGACGACTGGCACCGTGCCCACCTGTACAACCCGCGCAACGTCGTGCCCGAATCGAAGATGCCCTCCTACCCCTGGCTGGTGGAGAACCGTCTCGATGGCAAGGACACCGCCACCAAGATGGAAGCACTGCGCACCCTGGGTGTGCCGTACACCGACGAGGACATCGCAGGCGCCAAGGCAGCCGTGAAGGGCAAGACCGAAATGGACGCCCTGGTGGCCTACCTGCAAGTGCTCGGCACCTCCCTCTCGAACAAACGGTAACGCACTATGGATATCGGACTCATTCGCGGCCTGGGCACCCTGGTCGTCTTCATCGCCTTCATCGGCGTGGTTCTCTGGGCTTACAACAGCAAGCGCAGGAAGAGCTTCGACGAAGCGGCCAACCTGCCCTTCGCCGACGAAGAGTCCGAACCCAAGAAGCGCGACGAAGAAGCTTCCCGGAGTAACAAAGAATGACCAGTTTCTGGAGTTGGTACATCAGCATCCTCAGCCTCGGCACCATCGCCGCGCTGACCTGGCTGCTGTTCGCCACCCGCAAGGGCCAGCGCCCCGACAACGTCGAGGAAACCACCGGCCACAGCTACGATGGCATCGAAGAGTACGACAACCCGCTGCCGCGCTGGTGGTTCATGCTGTTCGTGGCCACCATCATCTTCGCCCTGGGCTATCTGGTGCTCTACCCGGGCCTGGGCAACTACAAGGGCATCCTGCCCGGCTATGAAGATGGCTGGACCGGCGTGAACCAGTGGAAGAAGGAAATGGCCAAGGCCGACGAGCAATACGGCCCGCTGTTCGCCAAGTACGCCGCCATGCCGCTGGAGGAAGTCGCCCAGGACGAGCAGGCCCTGAAGATGGGCAGCCGCCTGTTCGCCTCCAACTGCTCGGTGTGCCATGGCTCCGACGCCAAGGGCTCCTATGGCTTCCCGAATCTCACCGACAACGACTGGCTGTACGGTGGTGATCCGGAAACCATCAAGACCACCATCCTGCACGGCCGCCAGGCCGCAATGCCGGCCTGGAAAGACGTGATCGGCGAAGAAGGCGTCAAGAACGCCGCCGCCTACGTGCGCAGCCTGGCCGACCTGAAGCAGCCGGAAGGAATCGCCGTGGACCTTGCCGCAGGTCAAAAGATCTACCAGACCAATTGCGCAGTATGTCACGGCCCCGACGGCAAGGGCTTGCAGGCCATGGGCGCTCCGAACCTGACCGACCGCGTATGGTTGTACGGTTCCAGCTTCGCCCAGGTCCAGCAGAGCATCCGTCACGGTCGTAACGGCCAGATGCCCGCCCAGGAAGCCTTCCTGGGCAATGACAAGGTGCACCTGCTGGCCGCCTACGTGTACAGCCTGTCGCAGCAAGCTGCTGACGCTCAATAAGAAAAATACTTTCGGTGCGACCCGGGGTCGCACCGAAAGCGCATACATCAGGCGTACCATTGGCAGCAGGCCAAATGATTCCATCCGACAACGCATCGGCTGGAGCCCCACCCCGCAAAGTGGTACCTGATGATGAGTGAGCAGATCCCCGTTCGTGACGTGACACCCGCCAAAGGTGAAAACGTCGACCTCTACGCCAAACGCGAGAAGATCTACACCCGAGCGTTCACCGGCGTGTTCCGCAACATCCGCCGCTTCGGCGGTGCGTTCCTCTTCATTCTGTTCTTCGGCACGGTCTGGCTGAACTGGGATGGTCGTCAGGCCGTCTGGTGGGACCTGCCCGAGCGCAAGTTCCACGTCTTCGGTGCCACCTTCTGGCCCCAGGACTTCATGCTGCTGTCGTGGCTGCTGATCATCTGTGCCTTCGGCCTGTTCTTCATCACCGTGTTCGCCGGCCGCGTCTGGTGCGGCTACACCTGCCCGCAGAGCGTGTTCACCTGGGTGTACATGTGGGCGGAAAAGGTCACCGAGGGCGACCGCAACCAGCGCATGAAGCTGGACAAGGCGCCGATGAGCGCCAACAAGCTGCTGCGCAAGGTGGCCAAGCACGCCATCTGGGTGGCCGTCGCCGTGCTGGTGGCCATCACCTTCGTCGGCTACTTCACCCCGATCCGCCAACTGGTTCCCGATCTGCTCAGCCTCAACGTCGACGGCTGGGCCGCCTTCTGGATCGGCTTCTTCACCCTGGCCACCTACGGCAGCGCCGGCTTCCTGCGCGAGCAGGTGTGTATCTACATGTGCCCCTACGCCCGCTTCCAGAGCGTGATGTTCGACAAGGACACGCTGATCGTTTCCTACGACGCCAACCGTGGCGAAAAGCGTGGTCCGCGCAAGAAGGGCGCCGATTATCAGGCCCAGGGCCTGGGTGACTGCATCGATTGCACGGTATGCGTGCAGGTCTGCCCGACCGGCATCGACATCCGCAACGGCCTGCAGATCGAGTGCATCAGTTGCGCGGCCTGCATCGACGCCTGCGACAGCATCATGGACAAGATGGGCTACCCGCGTGGCCTGATCAGTTACACCACCGAGCACAACCTGTCCGGGCAGAAGACGCATCTGCTGCGTCCGCGCCTGGTCGGCTATGCCGTGGCACTGCTGGTCATGATGGGCCTGTTCTCCTGGGCGCTCACCGCCCGCCCGCTGGTGCAGATCGACGTCCTCAAGGACCGCGTGCTGTACCGCGAGAACGAGGAAGGCAACATCGAGAACGTCTACACCCTGAAGATCATGAACAAGGCGCAGGTCGACAAATCCTTCGTGATCGAAGTCGACGGCCTGCCGGGCCTGGCGTTCGAGGGTCGCCAGCAAGTGCAGGTGGCCGCCGGAGAGGTGCTGTCCATCCCCGCCGAGCTGTCCATCGAACCGGAGAAGCTGCCGTCCAGCACCAACAACATCGTCTTCCGCGTCAAGGCAACGGACGATCAGACCATCCACAACGAGGCCGAGAGCCGTTTCATCGGCCCGACCATTCGCTAAGTAAGGTTCCGCATGCAGTCGAAAACCGAAAGTCGTTGGTACCAGGAGTTCTGGGCCTGGTTCGTCATTGCCATCCTGGCGTTCGCCGTGGTTCTGGGTCTCGGCCTGCTGACCTTCGCGACGATGAACCCCGACGTCCCGGTGGTGGCCAACTACTACGACGTCGGCAAGGGCATCAATGCCTCGCTGGAGCGTGAAAAGCTGGCCAAGAAGCTGAACCTCTCGGCCACCCTGACCCTGGACGACGAGACCGGTACCGCCAACCTGCAGCTGGTGGGCTTCAGCAACCCGCAGCAGCTGGAACTGAACCTGATCTCGCCGACCCAGGCCGAAAAGGATCGCCGCGTCATCCTGCAACCGAAGGGTGACGGCCTCTACCAGGGCTTCCTGCAGGACAGCGTGTCCGGCCGCCGCTTCGTCGAGCTGCTGGGTCAGGAAGGTGGCCAACCCTGGCGCCTGTATGTGGAGAAGGAAGTGATCCCGGGACAACCGCTCACGCTGGAAAACTGATTCCGCCCCGATGAGCAGTCCCGTTCCCTGCTTCCACTGCGGCTTGCCGGTTCCCGCCGGCAGCCGCTTTGTCGCGCCCGTGCTGGGCGAAAGCCGCGAATTCTGCTGTCCGGGCTGCCAGGCGGTGGCCGAAGCCATCGTTGGCGGCGGCCTGGAGAGCTACTACCGCCACCGCAGCGAACCCTCGGCCAACCCCGAAGCGCTGCCCCAGGTGCTCACCGACGAACTGGCGCTCTACGACCGCGCCGAGGTGCAGCAGCCCTTCGTGCAGCACGAAGGCGAGCTGGCGGAAACCACCCTGCTGGTCGAAGGCATCAGCTGCGCCGCCTGCGGCTGGCTGATCGAGAAACACCTGCGCGGCCTGCCGGCGGTGGCCGAGGCGCGCCTGAACCTCTCCAACCATCGCCTGCAGGTACGCTGGTCCGACAGCCAGGTGCCGCTCAGCGAACTGCTGCAGAGCCTGCGGCGCATCGGCTACGCGGCCCACCCCTACCGTCCCGACCGCGCGGCCGAGACGCTGGCCGAGGAAAACCGCCGCGCCCTCAAGCAGATCGGCGTGGCCGGCCTGCTGTGGTTCCAGGTGATGATGGCCACCATGGCCACCTGGCCGGAGTTCAACCTCGACCTGTCGCACAGCTTCCATGTGATCCTGCGCTGGACCGCGCTGATCCTCACCACCCCGATTGTCTTCTACTGCTGCGGCCAGTTCTTCCGTGGCGCGCTGCGCGACCTGCGCACGCGGCACCTGACCATGGATGTCTCGGTATCGCTGGCCATCGGCGGCGCCTACCTGGCCGGCATCTGGTCGACGCTGACCGGCGAAGGCGAACTCTATTTCGATGCCGTGGGCATGTTCGCCCTGTTCCTGCTCGCCGGCCGCTACCTGGAACGCCGCGCCCGCGAGCGCACGGCGGCGGCCACCGCGCAACTGGTCAACCTGCTGCCGGCGTCCTGCCTGCGCCTGGATGAACAGGATCAGTCGCAGCGCATCCTGCTCAGCGAGCTGCGCATCGGCGACCGCGTGCTGGTACAACCCGGCGCTCTGCTGCCCGCCGACGGACGCATCCTCAGCGGCCAGTCGAGCGTTGACGAATCCCTGCTCACCGGCGAATACCTGCCGCAGCCGCGCGGCGTCGGCGACAGTGTCACCGCCGGCACCCTGAACGTCGAAGGCCCGCTGACCGTCGAAGTGCAGGCGCTAGGCGACGACACTCGGCTGTCCGCCATCGTGCGCCTGCTGGAGCGCGCGCAGAGCGAGAAGCCGCGCCTGGCCGAACTGGCCGACCAGGTCGCCCACTGGTTCCTGATCGGCGTGCTGCTGGCGGCCGCCGTGGTCGGCCTGGTCTGGTGGCAGATCGACAGTGACCGGGCCTTCTGGATCGTGCTGGCCCTGCTGGTCGCCACCTGCCCGTGCGCCCTTTCGCTGGCCACGCCGACCGCCCTCACCGCCGCCACCGGCAGCCTGCACAAGCTCGGTCTGCTGCTCACCCGGGGCCACGTGCTGGAAGGGCTGAACCAGATCGACACGGTGATCTTCGACAAGACCGGTACGCTGACCGAGGGGCGCCTGACCCTGCGCGGCATCCACCCGCTGCGCGAGCTGGATGCCGACCAGTGCCTGGCGCTGGCCGCCGCCCTGGAGAACCGCTCCGAACACCCCATCGCCAAAGCTTTCGGCCGCGCCGCCCAGGCCGCCGAGCAGGTCGACAGCCACCCCGGCCTGGGCCTGGAAGGCGTGGTCGAACAGCGCCGCCTGCGCATCGGCCAGCCGGATTTCGTCAGCGCCCTCGCCGGCCAGCCCGCGCCGGCGATTCCTGGCGACCACGGCCAGTGGCTGCTGCTCGGTGACGAACAGGGCCCGCTGGCCTGGCTGGTGCTGGATGATCGCCTGCGCGACGATGCTCCGGCCCTGCTGGACGCTTGCCGCGCCCGCGGCTGGCGCATCCTGCTGCTGTCCGGCGACAGCTCGCCGATGGTCGGCGAGATCGCCCGCCAGCTCGGCATCGAGGACGCCCGTGGCGGCTTGACGCCGGACGATAAGCTCGCCGTGCTCAAACAGCTGCATGCCGAAGGCCGCAAGGTGCTGATGCTGGGTGATGGGGTGAACGACGTGCCGGTGCTGGCCGCTGCCGACATCAGCGTGGCCATGGGCTCGGCCACCGACCTGGCCAAGACCAGCGCCGACGCGGTGCTGCTGTCCAACCGCCTGGACAGCCTGACCCGCGCCCTACCCGTGGCGCGCCGCACCCGGCGGATCATCATCGAGAACCTCAGCTGGGCAATGCTGTACAACGGCCTTATCCTGCCCTTCGCCGCCGTCGGCTGGGTCACGCCGGCGTGGGCCGCGCTGGGCATGTCCATCAGCTCGCTGCTGGTGGTGGTCAACGCCCTGCGCCTGGCCCGCCTGCCTGCCGAAGCTGCCCACTGAGTGCTCTCTACCGGAGGTATCCCATGGCCGCCCTGTACTACATGATTCCCGTGGCCGTCATCGTGGTCGGCCTGGCCATCTGGCTGTTCTTCTGGGCCGTCAACAGCGGCCAGTACGACGACCTCGACAGCCCGGCCCACAGCATCCTTTTCGACGACGACGATCCCAACCACAAGGCCGGGGTCGAGAAGGCGGATCAGGATGCCGGCAAGGACCAGGACAAGCCCAGTGCCTGAACTCGCGCCGCAACTGATTTCCGCGTTCATCCTCGGCCTGCTGGGCGGTGGACACTGCCTGGGCATGTGTGGCGGCCTGATGGGCGCGCTGACCCTGGCCATCCCGCCGGAACAGCGTGGCCGCCGCTTGCAACTGCTGCTGGGCTACAACCTCGGTCGCATCCTCAGCTACGCCGCCGCCGGCCTGCTGCTCGGCCTGGGCGGTTGGGCGCTGGCCAACAGTCCGGCGGCCACGGCCTTACGCGTCGTCGCCGCGCTGCTGCTGGTCGCCATGGGCCTGTACCTGGCCAGCTGGTGGAGCGGGCTGACGCGTATCGAGGCGCTGGGCAAGGGCCTCTGGCGCTTCATCCAGCCGCTGACCCGGCGCTTCATGCCGGTGCACGGCCTGCCGCAGGCGCTGGCGCTGGGCGCCCTGTGGGGCTGGCTGCCCTGCGGGCTGGTGTACAGCACGCTGCTATGGGCGGCCAGCCAGGGCGATGCCCTGGATAGCGCGCTGCTGATGTTTGCCTTCGGCCTGGGCACCTGGCCGGTACTGCTGGCCACCGGCCTGGCCGCCGAGCGCATCACTGCGCTGCTGCGCCGCCGTGGCGTGCGCATCGCCGGCGGCCTGCTGGTCATCCTGTTTGGCCTGTGGACCCTGCCCGGACCGCACCAGGACTGGCTGATGGGCCATGGCGGCCAGCATCAGCAGCACGCGCCGGCCCGGTAGGGCGACACGACAGTTGCGGTCCTACCGCACCTACAACAGCCAGTCGATCGGCAGCCAGGACAGCACCCGCACTGCGGCACGCTTGAGCAGGCCGCTGTTCGGCTCCCGGGTATAGACCCGCTGTTGCGGCCCCGCCTGCTCCTGCCAGTACAGCCGTCCCGCCTCGTCGAGCCGGACCCGGTAGGCATTGGCGGGCACCGCCTGTTCGAAGGCCGAACGGATCTGCTCCGCCAGACGTGGACTATCGATCACCAGACCCAGCTCGGTGTTGAGGTGGCTTGAGCGCGGATCGAAGTTGAACGAACCGACAAACAGCCGCTGCCCGTCCACCGCAAAGGTCTTGGCATGCAGGCTGGAGCCTGAGCTACCGAAGGGCCCGCCTTTCGGCGGCGGCTCGTGGTCCGGGGCAGTACGACGCATCTCGTACAGCTCCACGCCGGCCTGCAACAGCGCCTTGCGCCATTTGGCGTAGCCGGCGTGCACCGGCGCCACGTCGGTGGCATCCAGCGAGTTGGTCAGCACCCGCACATCGATGCCCTGCGCCGCCATCGCCGCAAACGCCTCCACGCCACTGCGGGTCGGAACGAAATAAGGCGACACCAGCTGAAGATGCTGCTGGGGCGTACCGAGGATTTCCTTCAACTGGTGCGGCAAGAGCGCCTCGCGCGGCGCCAGGCCGAGCCCCTTGGCCGGGTCGTCGCTGACCAGCCGCACCGGCACCCATTCCAGGTCCAGGCGTTGCTCGAACAGCCGGCGGATGAAGTCACTGTTGCGCACCGCCTCGACATACATCGCAGCGGCCGGATCGCGCTCGATCAGCGACGCCTGCTCGACCAGCTCGCGCAGATGCGTGGGATCCACGGCGGGCAGCAAGCCAGCCACCGGGTAGCTGGAATCGCTGGCCCAGTAGCGGTCGAAATCGTCCGACACCGCCTTGACCACCGGTCCGACGGCCAGTACGTCGAGATCGGCGAACAGCACCCCGTCGGTAGCACCGAAATATTCGTCGCCGACGTTGCGCCCGCCGAGGACCGTCGCCTGGTTGTCGGCGGTGAACGACTTGTTGTGCATGCGCCGGTTGGCGCGTGAAAAATCGGTCAGCAAGCCCAATAGCCGTACCTTGCGCTGCACATACGGATTGAACAGCCGCACCTCCATGTTGGGGTGCGCATCCAGAGCCGCCAGGGCCGCATCCAGGCCGCGGGTGTTGTTGTCGTCCAGCAGCAGGCGCACCCGCACACCCCGTTCGGCCGCCTCGTGCAGCGCCTCGAACAGCAGCGTGCCGGTCATGTCCTGACGCCAGATGTAATACTGCACGTCGAGGGTGCGCTGGGCAGTGCGGGCCAGCAGCACCCGGGCGGCGAAGGCGTCCTGGGCGTCGGGCAGCGTCCAGATGCCGTTCAGTCCGGGATGGGCCGCCAGTTCCGGGGCCAGCGCCCGGCCCAGCGCAGTGCCAGCCGATTCCTCTTCGCCCAGCGCCTGTGACGCGGTACGCGTCTCCAGGGTCGGCAGGCCGCCACACCCGCAGAGCAGCAGGGCGCACATGCCCGGCAACCACCCGCGGCGCCATGCGGTTCCCACCTGTTTGTTCACAGCAGTACCTCCAGTGCCCAACCGGCCAGGCCGCAGCCCAGCACCAGCAGCCAGGGCGGCAGTTTCCACACCATCAGCGCCAGCAAGGCCGCCAGCGCCAGAGCCAGGTCGGCCGGGCCGAGGATGGCGCTGGTCCAGACCGGATCGTAGAGCGCCGCCAGCAGCACGCCGACCACGGCGGCGTTCACCCCCTGCAGCGCCGCCCCGGTATGCCGGTTGGCGCGCAGGCGCTCCCAGAACGGCAATGCGCCGATCACCAGCAGGAAGGACGGCGCAAACACCGCCACCAGACACAGCAACCCGCCCAGCCAGCCGGTCGGCGGCTGCTCCATGGCCGCGCCCAGAAATGCCGCAAAGGTGAACAGCGGACCGGGCACCGCCTGGGTGGCACCATAGCCGGCCAGAAAGGCCTCGCTGCCCACCCAGCCGCTGCCGACCACCTCGGCCTGCAGCAGTGGCAGCACCACATGACCACCACCGAACACCAGCGCGCCGGCCCGGTAGAAGGCATCGACGCGCTGCAGCCAGGGCAGCGGCCACAGCTGCGCCAGCAGCGGCAGCGCCAGCAGCAGCACGAAGAACAATGCGAGCAGGAAAACCGCCGTGCGCCGGCTAACCAGAATGCCCAGCGGTTGATGCGCCTCGGCCGAATCGGGCTTGAACAGCAGCAGGCCGAGCAGCCCCGCCAGCAGAATCACCGTGACCTGCCCAAGCGCCGAGGACCACAGCAACAGCACCACCGCCGCGCCGAGCATCAGCGCCAGGCGCACGCGGTCCGTGCAGAACACCCGCGCCATGCCCCACACCGCCTGGGCCACCACCGCCACCGCCACCACCTTGAGCCCGTGCAACAGCCCGCTCGGCAGCACACTGCCCCACGCCGCCAGGCCCAGGGCAAACAGGATCAGCAGCAGCGCCGAAGGCAGGGTGAAGCCCGCCCAGGCGGCCAGCGCCCCGCGATATCCCGCCCGCGCCAGCCCGACGGCGATGCCCACCTGGCTGCTGGCCGGACCGGGCAGGAACTGGCAGAGGGCGACCAGGTCGGCGTAACCGCGTTCGCTCAACCACTGACGCCGCCGCACGAACTCGGCATGAAAGTAGCCCAGATGAGCAACCGGACCGCCGAAGGAGGTGAGCCCCAGGCGCAGAAACACCTTGAACACGGTCCACCAGGTATCGGACCGGGCCGTTTCGCTCGACTGCATCGACAGGCTCCCTTGTAAGACGGCGGCATCATAGGCCAGCGCGGCGACTTGATGGAGATCATGCCCAAAACCGGCGGGCGGCAGCAGACTACGCAGCACTTCCCCACCCGCCGGCGCTTGACCTTGCCACGGTGGCAAGGACGAGGATAACGCCCCGGCATTGCACTTTGAGGTATTTTCCATGACTGCTATCGAACTGATGGTTGAAGGCATGACCTGCGGCAACTGCGCCAAGCACGTCGACGAGGCCCTGCGCCCGCTGGCCGGGGTGCAGAACGTCGAGGTCGATCTGGCCGGTGGTCGCGTACGCATCACCGGTGACGCAGACAGCGCCGCGCTGATCGCCGCGCTCGACGATGCCGGTTATCCGGCCCGCCTGGCCGGCGGCCGCAAGAGCGGCGGCAGCTGCTGTGGCGGCTGCTGCGGCTGATCTATCCATTTCGTTTAATCGGGGATTTTTCCATGCGTCAACGCTTCTCCCGTAGCCTGCGCCTCGGCGCCCTGACCACCCTGCTGCTCCTTGGCGGTTGTCAGGAGGAGGCCGTGGTCGATCAACTGGTCATCGACGTCCATCGCGACGCCAACTGCGGCTGCTGCAAGGACTGGATCGCCCACCTCGAGGACAACGGTTTCACGGTACGCGACCACGTCGAGCCCGACATGGTGGCGGTGAAGATGAAGCATGGCGTGCCCCCGCGCCTCGCCTCCTGCCACACCGCGCTGATCGACGGCCGCTTCGTGGAAGGCCATGTGCCGGCCGAGCAGGTGCTGGAGCTGCGCAAGCGCCCCGACCTGCGCGGCCTGGCCGTCCCCGGCATGCCGATCGGCTCGCCGGGCATGGAAATGGGCGGCCGCCAGGACGCCTACGAGGTCATCGGCCTGGCCCGCAATGGCCGCGAGGAAGTGGTCGCCCGCTACCCGGGCAATTGACCGGGTCCTGCGTTTCGCTTCGGGTGCGCAGGCGCTAAGCTGCGCACCCTCTCCTCTTCGTGCGACACGACGATGCAGCGCTTTCCCATCCATTACATCGAGCCGGTGTTCCGTCCGCCCAGCGAGGCCCACTCGCTGATCCTGCCGGTAACCAATGGCTGCTCCTGGAACCAATGCACCTACTGCGAGATGTACACGGCGCCGCAGAAGAAATTCCGCGCCCGTGACGAGCAGGAGGTGCTGGAGGAGATCCGCCGCTGCGGCGAATCCCTGATCGCCCAGCGCGTGTTCCTCGCCGACGGCGATGCCCTGGTACTGCCGACCCACCGCCTGCTGCGCATCCTGGAGGCCATTCGTACCCACCTGCCAACGGTCGAGCGGGTGACGGCCTATTGCCTGCCGCGCAATCTCAAGCGCAAGTCGGTGGCGGAGCTCGCGGCGCTGCGCGCAGCCGGTCTGGCCATGATCTATGTCGGGGCCGAATCCGGCGATGACGAGGTGCTGGCCCGTGTCAACAAGGGCGAGACCCACGAAAGCACCCGGGACGCACTGCTGAAGGCCGGCGAAGCCGGCATCCAGCGCTCGGTGATGCTGCTCAACGGGCTGGGCGGCCGCAGCCTCAGCCGCCAGCACGCCCTCAACTCCGCCCGACTGATCAACGCCACCCAGCCGGAGTTCCTGGCCACCCTGGTGGTCAGTTTCCCGCAGGGCATGGAGCGCTTCCTCGCGAGCTTCCCCGACTTCACGCCGCTGAACCCGCGCGAGCTGTTCGAGGAGACCGAGCGCCTGCTCGACGCCCTGGAGCTGAAGGACACCCTGTTCCGCAGCGACCACGCCTCCAATTACCTGGTCCTCAAGGGCACCCTCGGCGCCGACAAGGCGCGCCTGCTGGAACAGGTGCGCCACGCCATCCGCCAGCCCGATCAGGCGGGCCTGCGTCCGGAGTGGTTGCGCGGGCTGTAGGCAGGCGCACTCGGCTACACTGCCGCCACCAGCCACGCCCGGAAGTTCGATATGCCTGCGCCAATCCCTTTCAAGATGCTTTACGCCGGCCTGGCCTGCGCCCTGCTGTCCGGCCCCGCCAGCGCCGCCGAGCCGTATCCCGATGCCATCGCCAGCGACCCCGCCCGCCTGGGCTGGATGGTCGGCTCGCCACCGCCGCCGGAACGCCAGGTGCGTTTCGACGACGGCAGCTATTTCCGCTTTCCGCAGCTGCGCTGGAGCGTGTCGAACTTCCGGCAACTGATGCCGACGATGAATATCTCCCGCGGGCTCGACGCACCGGCCCCGCTCGAACGCGCCCTGCGCACTGACATCGATGCGCTGACCTTCCTGCCGCTGGGCAGTGAGCAGCCGATGACCTGGGCCGACTCCCTGCTGGCCAACTACACCGACGGCATACTCGTGCTGCACAAGGGCCGGGTGGTCTACGAACGCTACTTTGGCGTGCTCACCCCGGCCGGACAGCATGGCGCCATGTCGATCACCAAGACCTTCACCGGCACCCTGGCCGCGCTGCTGGTAGCCGAGGGCACGCTGGACCCGCAGCGCAAGGTGGCCGACTACGTCCCCGAGCTGGCCCGCTCCGCCTTCGGCGACGCCACGGTGCGCCAGGTGATGGACATGACCACCGGCATCCGCTTCAGCGAGGACTACGCCGACCCCAACGCCGAAGTGTGGGCGCATGCCGCAGCCGGCAACCCGCTGCCCAAACCCGAGGGCTACCAGGGGCCACGCTCCTACTACGAATTCCTGCAGACCGTGCGCCCGGAGGGGCGGCATGGCGAAGCCTTCCACTACCGCACGGCCAATGCCGACGCGCTGGGCTGGATCATCGCCCGGGTCAGCGGCCGCTCGGTGGCGCAGCTGCTGTCGGAGCGCATCTGGAGCCGACTGGGCGCGGAGCAGGACGCCTATATCTCGGTCGATGCCTCCGGCACCCCCTTCGCCGGCGGCGGCATGAATGCCGGCCTGCGCGATCTCGCCCGCTTCGGCGAACTGATGCGCAACGGTGGCCGCCACAACGGCCAGCAGGTCATCCCCCAGGCCGTGGTGGACGACATCCGCGCCGGGGCGAGCCGCGAGGACTTCGCCAAGGCCGGCTACGACCTGCTGCAGGGCTGGAGCTACCGCAACATGTGGTGGGTCACGCACAACCCCAACGGCGCTTTCATGGCCCGGGGCGTGTACGGCCAGGCGCTGTATATCGACCCGGCGGCGGAGATGGTGATCGCCCGCTTTGCCAGCCATCCGGTGGCGGCCAACGCCGCCAGCGACCCCACCTCGCTGCCCGCCTACGCGGCCCTGGCCAGGCACCTCATGAGCCGCTGACACCGCGTATCGACACCCTGGGTGCCGGGGGGAACGGGCGCACACTGCCCATGGTCCATGAGCTGTGCGCCCTCGCCACCTCTCGTTCACCCATGGCCGCCGTCCGGCCGAGACAAGGAGCTGCCCCGCATGTCCGACCTGAGCAAAGCCCACTGCGAAGCCTGTCGCGCCGATGCCCCACAGGTTACCGATGCCGAGCGGGCGGCCCTCCTCCAGCAACTGCCGGACTGGGGCATCCAGGATCGCAACGGTGTGATGCAGCTGGAGAAAGTCTTCCGTTTCCAGAACTTCCAGCAGGCCCTGGCGTTTACCCAGGCCGTTGGCGAGATCGCCGAGGCCGAGGGCCATCACCCTGCGCTGCTCACCGAATGGGGCAAGGTCACCGTGACCTGGTGGACCCACAAGATCGGCGGCCTGCACCGCAACGACTTCATCATGGCGGCGCGTACCGAGGAGCTGGCCCGCCACAGCGCGGGCCTGCGCGACGTACTGGCCTGAATCAGCGCATGTCGAACAGCTCGTGGTGGAAGTCCTCGACCGCCATGCCGCGTTCCGCCAGCCCCTGCCGCAGGTTCTGTCCGAACGCCAGCGGGCCGCAGAACCACACGTCCGCGTCTCGCCACCCGGGCACCTCCTCGCAGAGGCGTTCGGGGGTCAGCCGGCCGTCACGCTGGGACACCAGCAGGTGCAGACGCACACCTGCCTGGCGGGCCAGCAGGCGCAGCCGGGCGATAAAGGCTTCGTCCGGTTCGCTGGTGCAATAGAACAGATCCACCGCCTGTTCGCGCCGCTGCCGAGCCAGCCACTGCAGACGCGCGATGAACGGGGTGATGCCGATACCCCCCCCGATCCAGATCTGCGCCGCCTTGCGCCCCTGGAAATCGAAGCGACCATAGGGGCCTTCCACCACCGCCTGGTCACCCAGCTTCAAGCGCTGCGGCAAGGCAGCGGTGTAATCGCCGATGGCTTTGATGAGGAAGGTCAGCAGGCCGTCTTCACGCCACGCCGAGGAGATGGTGAAGGGATGCGGGCCTTCCTGCGGATCGAAGGTGACAAAGGCGAATTGTCCGGCCTCGTGACCTGGCCAGCGGTCCTGCAGGCGCAGGGTCACACGCAGCACCCGGTTGTCCGGATGGCGCTCCAGCTCCACCACTTCGCCCAGCACCCGCCGCCGAAGGCCGATGCGCCGGGTCAGCGACACCACTGCGGCGATACAGCCCAGCAGCATGAACAGGGCGAACAACGGAGCAAGCGGCGTCGCCCAGTATTCCGGCTTCATCAGCACCAGGCCGTGGAAGGCCAGCAGCAGGTAGACCAGTGCCAGCAACCGGTGGGTCTTGAAGAAGTAGCGGTACGGGAAACGCTTGACCAGCGCCAGCACGATCAGCACCACCGCCGCGTAGAAGGCCCACTCGCCGATGCTCTCGGCCAGGCCGCGCTGGCTATGGAACCAGCCGAGGATGCCTTCCTGCGGTGCGCCCAGGCCCTTGCGCGCCGGCTTCTCCAGCAGCCCCCAGCCCACCAGCCACTTGGGTATCTGCGCCCAGCCCCAATGGATGGCACTCAGCACCAGCGCGCTGATCCCCAGCCATTTGTGCAGCCGGTAGACCTTGTCCAGGCCACCCAGCCGCCGCTCGAGCAGCGCCGGGCGCACCGCCAGCAACATGGCCAGGCTCATGGCGCCCATGGCCAGCAGTCCTGAGAAGTTGACCAACGAAGAGCGCAGCGGAAAAAAACCGCGCGCAGCGAGGACATCATCAGCCAACCACCAGAGCAGGCTGATGACCGCGAACAGCACCCAGTAGGTGCGCTGGATAACTTTCATCTTGGAATTCCGGGTTGAACACACCACCTGCCGAGGCTACCCCCCAGGCCGGGGCCAGGACCTGTCGAAAGTCAAAGGGAGATGAAATTCCCGACGACAAGGCGGTGGTAAAGTAATGCACCCTTCGTTATGGGCGCTTCCATGGATTCGATTACCCAGGCCGTACTCGGCGCCGGCGTGCAGGCTGCCTTGCTCGGTCGCTGGCAAGGCCGCAAGGCGCTGCTGTACGGCGCGATGCTCGGCACCCTGCCGGATCTGGATGTGGTCATTGACTACGGCGACGCCGTGGCCCGGATGACCTATCACCGTGGCTTCAGCCACTCGCTGTTCGTGCTCACCGGCGCGGCGCTGCTGATCGCCTGGCTGGCGCGACGCTGGCAACCCCACCCGGGGTACTCCGGCACCCGGCTGTTCTTCACTGTCTGGCTGGTGCTCACCACCCATACGCTGCTGGACAGCTTCACCAGCTACGGCACGCAATTGTTCTGGCCGCTGGACACTCCACCCGTGGCCTGGTCGAGCATCTTCATCATCGACCCGCTGTACACCCTGCCGCTGCTGGCCGCGGTGCTGGTCACCGGCATTTCCGGCTTCGCCGAAGGCCGCCAGCGCTGGCATTACTGGGCGCTGGGGTTGTCGAGCCTGTATCTCGCCTTCACCCTGGCCGGCAAGCAGATGGCCGAAAGCCGAGTGCTACACGCGCTCGACCGGCAGGGCATCACCCCCGAACGCCTGTTCAGCACGCCGACGCCATTCAATGCGCTGCTCTGGCGGGTGCTGGTGCTCGATGGCGAGCAATATCACGAAGCGCTGGTCGGCTGGTTCGACCGGCAGCCGCCCCACCTGCAGCCCCTGCCGCGCGGCACCGCCTGGCGTACCCACCTGCAGGACTCGCCCCAGCACGCGCGCCTGGAGTGGTTCACCCAGGGGGTGCTGCGCTACGACCGCATCGATGACCAGCTGGTGGTGACTGACCTGCGTCTGGGCATGACCGGCTACCACCCGTTCCGCTTCGCCCTCGCCGAATGGCGTGACGGCGACTGGCAGCCCATCCGCTGGGTCGAACGGCAATCCAGCTTGCGGGGCGATGCCGAACGACTCGGCCAACTGCTGACCCGCATCTGGCAACCCCACACCCCGGTGCCGCTGGGCGAATGGGCGGCCGAGCTGGAGCGCTGATGCTCAGCGCAAGACCCGCCGGTGGCGTGCTTCCTGGTCTGGGGGCGCAAGACCCGTAGGGTGGATCGCGCTTCACCGATCCACCAACGCGCAGCAAGGCGCGCCGCGCCGGGCGAAGGTGGCCAGAACGCCGTTGGCCACGTCCGCGCGCGTTCTCTCAGCGCTTGAACTGCGCCACCAGCTCGCGCAGTTCGACGCCCAGGCGGGCCAGTTCGTTGCTGGAGGCGGCGGTCTGCTCGCCGGCGGCAGCGGTCTGCACGCCGATGTCGCGCACGCGCACCATGTTCTGGCTGATGGTTTCGGCGGCGGCGCTCTGCTCTTCGGCGGAGGCGGCGATCTGCTGGTTCATCTGTTCGATGTTGGCCACCGCCTGGGCAATCCGCTGCAGGGCGCCACCCGCCGCTCCCGCCAGCTCGACAGTGTCCTGGGTCAGGCGCCGGCTGCTTTCCATGCGCGTCACCGCCTTGTCGGACATCTCCTGGAGGCTGGCGATCAAGGTTTCGATCTCTTCGGTGGAGTCGTGGGTGCGCAGCGCCAGCGCGCGCACCTCATCGGCCACCACGGCGAAGCCGCGACCCTGCTCACCCGCACGGGCCGCCTCGATGGCGGCGTTGAGCGCCAGCAGATTGGTCTGCTCGGCGACCGCGCGGATCACCTCCAGCACACTGCCGATTCGCCCGCTTTCGGCCTGCAGGCTCTGGATGACGGTCGCGGTCTCCTCCACCTCGCGGGCCATGTCGCCGATCTGGCCGACCGCCCGCTGCACCACCTGATTGCCCTGGCGGGCCTCGCTATCCGCCTCATGGGCGGCCTGCGAAGCCTGCTCCGCGTTGCGCGCCACCTCCTGCACGGTCAGGGCCATCTGGTGCATGGCGGTGGCCGCCTGCTCGGTTTCCTGGCGCTGGGACTGCATGCCGGTGCTCGTCTGGGTGGTCACGGCTGCCAGCTCCTCGGACGAACTGGCGATCTGCTGCACGCCGTCCTCGATGTGCCCCACGAGGGTACGCAGGCTGGCCGTCATGCTGGCCATGCTGCTTTGCAGTTGCCCCAGCTCATCGCGACGGCTCCCGCTGCTCTCGTAACGCAGGTCGCCCTCGGCCACACGCCGGGCGATCTCCACGGTCTGCCGCAACGGCTGCAGGATGGAGCGGGTGATCAGCACACCGGCCACCGCGGCCAGCACCAGCGCGGCCAGCGTGAAGCCCGCCAGCAACAAGGCCACGCGGGTGATCTGTGCGTCCATCGCCTGCGCGGCGCTGGCTGCCGCTTGCTGAGCCCGGGCGACCGCCTGGGCGGCGATGCGGCCCATCTCTTCGCTGCTGGCAAGGCGCGTGTCACGGGCCTGCCGGAACTCCTCGAAGGCCTGGCGATAGAGCTCCAGCGACCGCAGCCCCGTACGCAGACCTTCCTTGCGCTCATCGTCCAGCCAGTGGATCAGGTTGTTTGAGATCCGCTGCTGCTCGGCGTACAGGTCCTGCCAGTTCTGCAGAAACTCCTCGCGGAAGAAGTGGATGTAGCGCAACTCCGCCAGGCGCAGGTCCATCATGCGCTGGTTCAGGCCCGAGGCCGTCTCCGCCAGGGTCAGCGGATCGCTGCCCCTGAGTCGGTCACCCAGCAGGCGCAGTTCGCGAACCGCATCGTACATTTCCAGTTCGATCTGGCTGAATTCGTCACGGGCCTCGTTAGCGGCTTCCTCCATGCGCTGGCGCTGGAGGACGGCGGCCTTGAAGTTCTCTACGACCGCGTCGAACTGCACAACGAACGCACGCGCGTCGTCACCAATCGCCAGGATGCGCTGGCGGGCCTCGCCCTCCAGTTTTCCCGCCAACGCCTCGCTCTGCGTGGCCGCAGACGCCAGGCTGTCACGCACCTTGCGCAGCGCCTGGTCCTTGCGATTCGACTCGTAATCGATCTCAGCGGCATACGCCTCTACCACCGCGCGCTCGATAGCGGCGATCGCCTGCATCTGGCTGGCCCGTTCCTGGACGGCGTTCAGGGCGTAGTAGCCGGTACCGGCCACTGCCAGCGTCAGCAGCATGATCAGGCCGAAGCCGATCCGCAGCTTGCGGCCGACCCCCATGTTCGCCAGAACACTTCCTATGCCATTCATGTTTTCTCGCTCCCGTAGCGATTTCGCGGGCGGCCCAAGCCACCAGCAAAAGTTGACGCCAACTAATCGACTTCAAAACCGCAGACTTTAGGGCTGGCGAGCAAAAAAACGGGAAATGGAAGGGAAAAACCCTGCAAAAAGGCAGGACTTCAAACAAAGCGGGCGCCCGGAGGCGCCCGCTAAAGCAGCAGATCAGCGCTGTGACGGCGGGTCACCCGCCTTCAGGCGCACGCGGTAGGCGACCCACATCAGCAGCAACCAGAAGGGAATCACGTATACCGAGACCCGGATGCCCGGAATCAGCAGCAGGATGCCGAGGATGAACACCACGAAGGCCAGGCAGAGGTAGTTGCCCAGGGGCGACCAGAGCGCCTTGAAGTGCGTGACCACGCCTTGGGCCAGCATGGCCTTGCGGAACTTCAGGTGTGCGAGGCTGATCATCGCCCAGTTGATCACCAGGGTGGCGACCACCAGGGACATGAGCATTTCCAGGGCGTTCTGCGGCACCAGGTAGTTGACCAGCACGCACAGCAGCGTCACCAGCGCGGAAACACCAATGGCCAGCACCGGCACACCCCGACGGTTCACCTTCATCAGGGCACGCGGCGCATCACCCTGTTCGGCCAGACCGTAGAGCATGCGGCTGTTGCAGTACACGCCGCTGTTGTAGACCGACAGCGCTGCGGTAAGCACCACGAAATTGAGCACGTGGGCGGCAGTGTCGCTGCCGATCAGCGAGAAGATGCGCACGAAGGGGCTGGCGCTGTAGGGATCGCCAGCCGCATTGAGTTCGGCCACCAGGCTGTCCCACGGATAGAGGGCCAGCAGCACGGTGAGCGCGCCGATGTAGAAGATCAGGATGCGGTAGACCACCTGGTTGATGGCCTTGGGAATCACCTTGCGCGGCTCCGCGGCTTCGGCGGCGGTGATGCCCACCAGTTCCAGACCGCCGAAGGAGAACATGATGATGGCCATCATCATCACCAGACCCGTCACCCCGTTGGGGAAGAAGCCGCCGTGGGCCCACAGGTTGGTGATGGACGCCTGCTCACCGCCCAGACCGGTGACCAGCAGATAGATGCCCAGGCCAATCATGGCCAGGATGGCCACCACCTTGATGATGGCGAACCAGAACTCGGCCTCGCCGAACGCCTTCACATTGCTGAGGTTGATCAGGTTGATCAGCACGAAGAAGGCCGCGGCCGTGGCCCAGGTGGGAATTTCCGGCCACCAGAACTGCACGTACTTGCCCACCGCCGTCAGCTCGGCCATGCCCACCAGCACGTACAGCACCCAGTAGTTCCAGCCGGACAGGAAGCCCGCATAGCCGCCCCAGTACTTGTGGGCGAAGTGGCTGAAAGAGCCGGCCACGGGCTCCTGGACGATCATCTCGCCCAGCTGGCGCATGATCAGGAAGGCGATGAAACCGCCGATGGCATAGCCGAGGATCATCGAGGGACCGGCGCTTTTCATGACGCCCGCCGAGCCCAGGAACAGGCCAGTGCCGATGGCGCCACCCAGGGCGATCAACTGGATGTGGCGGTTCTTCAGACCACGCGTAAGCGGCCCGGCGTGCAGTGTGTCGTGGCTCATAAGTGTCCTTGTGGGCAGGTCCGGAGCGCCGTCCGCGCACGGATGCGGACGGGTTCGACGAAAAACGGCGCGCATTGTACACCGCTGGCGTCCACCGGACCGTCTCGCCGGTCCGGGTTGCATGAACCCCGCGCCTCGGCAACCTGCCGCCTCTCGACCGCATGCACCGCAACTGCCCAATCCAGCCAGCCCACGCCAGCCGTGGCTTAACGCCATGATCGTCGCGCTTTGAGCGCAAGATCGCGCACCAAAAAAGAGCAGCACTGGGCTAGTCGAAAACATCGAATTCGTCAAAGGAGGCTCTGAATCCCGGGTTTGCACGGTTTTTTTCGAACTTGGCAAGGGATATGCTTAGTCCCGGTTGAAATAAGACCAATAGCCACTGGTTTTATAAATCGAGGGGCCCACCCTCAAATAACTAAGCGACATGGAGCAAGAGCATGCTTAAGAAACTTTCCCTCGCAGTTGCAGTAGCTTCGGCAGTCATGAGCGGTGCGGCCTTCGCGGAGTCCGTCGACAGCCCGGTGGGCAAGTTCGATGTGGGCATGACCGCCACATTCGTTACTGACTACGTGTCCCGTGGCACCTCGTTGAATGGCGGCGCCGGCACTATCCAGGGCAGCCTGGATATCGCCCACGAAAGCGGCCTGTACATCGGCATGTGGGGCTCCAGCATGGATGACATGCAGGAGAAGGGCGCTGGCGTCGAGATCGATTACTACCTCGGTTACGGCGGCAACCTCACCGAAGATGTGTCCTTCGATGTCTCCGTGGCCACCTACACCTACCCGCGCACGGGTTGGGAAGATGACGTGGAGTACCTGGGTAGCCTCAGTGCCTACGGTGCCACCGTCGGTGTGAAGTACCGTACCGACGCTACCGAACAGCTGTATTACTACGTCGGTTACGATCTGGAACTGCCGGCCGGTTTCGGCCTGTCCGCCTCGGTCGGCCAGACCAAGTTCGACGACAACGAAGAAGCCGGCGACGACTACGTCGACTGGAGCCTGGGCGTCAGCAAGACCCTGGCTGGCCTGGACCTGGGCCTGACCTACGCCAGCAACGATATCGATGGCAACGACGACCACTTCATCTTCTCCATCTCCAAGAGCCTGTAAGCCTGCTATCCCGCCCTCGCGGGCCGGATATCTAGACAAGCGCCGCCCTCCGGGGCGGCGCTTTTGTTTGGCCACTCCCCTGTTGCCCGCTTCCGGCCAAACTTTTCCCCTCCCCGACGATCAGACAACCTGATCCCGAAAGCGCAGCCGTGTCGTGGCGCCCGACCGCACGGAACGCCGATATGCGCAGCGCCCATCCCCGCTACCTGGCCATCATCGGCCTGCTGCTGGCAACCAACGCCGTTGCCCTGTTCTTCGTGTTCAACAGCCCGCAGCTGTACCGCTTCAAGGGTCTGCTGGTGCAGGATGCCTCGCGCTTTTCCAACGCCAGCGGCCGCGCCACGGTGCTCGGCCTGGACACCGCCGGCTACGCCATCTTCCTGACCTACGGGCAGTCCAACTCGGTCAATTCGGGGCAGATCGGCTACGTGCCGCGCCACAACGTGCTGAATTTCCACAACGGCGTGCTGTATCGCTATGAGGACCCCGCCCTGGGCGGGCAGGGTCAGCAGGGCAGCGTGTGGGGACGGGTGGGCGATCGGCTGGTGGAGCAGACCGCCTACGCCGGCGCGGTCTTCGCCCTGGCCGGCGCCAACGGCAAGACCCTCGAGCAGTTGAGCCGACCGCCCTACTACGACTACCTGGTGCACGAATACGCCGCCCTGCAACAGCAACTGGGGCGTGTGGACGCGATTCTCGTCCACCAGGGCGAAGCCAACCATCGGCACCGCCAGGCCGGCGACTACCGCCGGGCGTTCCTGACCTTCGAACAACAGCTGCGGCGTGACGGCATCACCGCCCCGCTCTACCTGGCGCAGGCGTCCTACTGCGGCAATTCGGTGGACCCACAGCTGCTGGCCGTGCAGGACCGACTGATCCGCGAACTGCCCGGCGTGCTGCGCGGGCCCAACACCGACACCCTCATCGAGCCCCGCTACCGGCTGCCGGACCGCTGTCACTTCTCCGCGGAGGGACTGGATGCCGCCGCGACGCTCTGGGTGCAGAGCCTGATCCAGGCATCGGAGAACTGACCAGGAGCCTTCAGCGCATGGCAGCCAACGCTTACAACCCCAGTATCGACGGCCTGCGGGCGCTGGCCGTGCTCGCCGTGTTCGTCTTCCATCTCGACCACCGCTGGCTGCCGGGTGGCTTCCTGGGCGTGGACATCTTCTTCGTCATTTCCGGGTTCCTGATCACCTCGATCTTGCTCAATGAGATGTCCACCGGGCAGTTCTCTTGGGCGGAGTTCTACCGCCGGCGCATCAAGCGCATCCTGCCGGCCTACCTGTTCATGCTCACGGGCGTGACACTGGTGGCCTTCCTGGTGATGCTGCCCTACGACTTCAAGAAGTACGCGGTGTCGGCCTTCTCGTCACTGTTCTTCGTGTCCAACCTCAACTACGCGCTGCGCCAGGGCGACTATTTCTCCACCGACGCCGAGCAGTGGCCGCTGCTGCACACCTGGTCGCTGGCGGTGGAAGAGCAGTTCTATCTGATCTGGCCGGTCATCCTGTTCGGACTGTTCGCACTGCTCCCCGAGCCGGCCAGGCGACGGCGCCTGCTGCTGCCGGTGCTGCTGGGACTGGCGCTGCTGTCGGTAACCGGCGCCAGCTGGCTGTCGGGCGACAGCACCCTGGCCAAGTGGAGTTACTACAGCGTGTTCACCCGCGCCTTCGAGCTGCTGATCGGCGCCGGCCTGGCGGTGCTCAAGGCGGAAGGACGCCTGCCGCCGCTGGACGCTCGCCTTACCGCGCCCGCCCTGCTGGTGCTGCTGGCCAGCCTGGTCCTGCACGACGCCAGCCTGCCCTTCCCCTCGTTCACGGCGCTGATTCCCTGCCTGGCCACCGCCATCCTGCTCGCCGGCGGACGCGAGGGGCCCGTGTACCGGCTGCTGGCCTGCAAGCCTCTGGTGGGCATCGGGCTGCTGTCCTATTCGCTGTACCTGTGGCACTGGCCGCTGGTGTCCTTCACCCGCTACCTGTTCGACTTCGGCGACGGCGGCTTTCGCATTGCGCCGGCCCAGGCGCTGCTCATCGTGGCGGCAGCCTTTGCTCTGGCCTGGGTCTCCTACCGCTTCATCGAAACGCCGATCAAGAATGCCCGGCTGGGGTTCCGCCCGGCTTTCGTGCGGTTCTGTGCAGTACCCAACGCACTGGGCGCGCTGCTGTTCGGCGCAATCTTCCTGAGCCACGGCGCGCCCTTTCGCCTGGATACCGACGCGGCGCCGGCCCGGCTGGCGTTCAACTCCATCGACAAGCAGCAGTGTCCGGATTTCGTCAGCCTTGGCTGCCCGGGTGGCGACCGGGAGAGCCTGCGCCGCTACCTGATCATCGGCAACTCCTACGCCGAGCATTACTTCAAGTTCTACGACACCCTGGGACGCGCGGCGGGCATCCGCGTCGACCTGGCCGCCAGCGGCGGCTGCGGCCCGCACGACCGCGAGCGCAAGTGCCTGAGCGTCTACAACTACGTGTTCGAGCATGAACGGGAGTACGACGGCTTCATCCTGGTGCAGGCCTGGAGCAGCCTGAACCAGGTGTCCGCCTCGCGCTACGCCATGGCCATCGGCGAATACCTGCAGCGCCTGCAATCCCTGGGACGCCCCATCCTGCTGGTGGGCAGCATGCCGCGCTTCAACGTGGACATCGACAAGGTCGCCAACCATGCGCGCCTGTTCGGCCTGGGCAGCCGGCCCATCGAGGTGCGCGCACTGGCGGATTTCCGGGAGGAAAACGAAACCCTGGAGCGCTACAGCCGCCGGCTGGGCACCAAGTTCATCGATCCGTTCCGGGAGGTCACCCGCTCCGGGCTACAGCTGAATCACCTGGATGACAACGGCACGCCCTGGTACCGGGACTCCAACCACCTCTCGGTGTATGGCGCCGAGCGCCTGGCCCGGCACGTATTGTCCACCGCCTCGCCCGAAGAGATCAGCAACCGGTACTTCCCGTGACAGCCCGGACCGGGTGGGTAGTCAGCGCTTGCGCAGGAAACCCAGCACGAGCCCGGCGGCCAGCAATGCGACACCCAGCCAGAACACCAGCGGCTCATAGGGCGTTCCGCCGCCCAGCGCAGAGAGGCTGCCCGTGAAGCCGCACATGCCGCCGCTGGCAAACAGGCAGGTCAGCGCCTTGTTGAAACCGGTGCCCAGGTCCACGGCCATCTGCCCGTAGGTCAGGCCCCACCAGACCACCGCCACCATGGTTACCACTACGCCAGCCTTGAACAGGAGGGAACTGAGTTTCGTGGTGTTCATGCACTGCTCCTCGAACACGGTCACCGCAGTCTTTCCATGCGCGGCACAACCATCCCTGAATGATGGCCTTAAGCTACTCACTGGCTGGCACCTTGTCTATCGAGGGCGGTGCGGCTGCCTTGCAGCACGCGAAGCCACGCCCGTTAACGCAAAAAAAAGCCCCGCCGAAGCGGGGCTGGTCAGGTCGCAAACCGTCAGGCGTCGATCAGTTCGCCCTTGGCCTTGGCTTTCTGGGCATCCAGGGCGGCGGCCTGCAGGGCGGTCAGGGCGATGGTGAAGACGATGTCGTCCACCAGCGCGCCGCGCGACAGGTCGTTCACCGGCTTGGCCAGTCCCTGCAGCATCGGACCGACGCTGATCACCGAGGCGCTGCGCTGCACCGCCTTGTAGGTGGTGTTGCCGGTGTTCAGGTCCGGGAAGATGAACACGGTGGCCTGGCCGGCGACCGGGCTGTTCGGCGCCTTGGACTTGCCGACGCTGAGCACCGAGGCGGCGTCGTACTGCAGCGGGCCGTCGATCGGCAGGCCCGGGGCACGCTCGCGGGCGATGCGGGTGGCTTCGCGCACCTTGTCCACTTCCGCGCCGCTGCCGGAATCGCCGGTGGAGTAGCTGATCATCGCCACGCGCGGATGCACGCCCAGGGCCACGGCCGACTCGGAGCTCTGCAGGGCGATTTCCGCCAGCTCGGTGGCGGTCGGGTTCGGGTTCACCGCGCAGTCGCCATAGACCAGCACCTGGTCGGGCAGCAGCATGAAGAACACCGAGGACACCAGGTTGTAGCCGGGTGCGGTCTTGATCAGCTGCAGGGCCGGGCGAATGGTGTTGGCGGTGGTGTGGATAGCGCCGGAAACCAGGCCGTCCACTTCGTCCAGGGCGAGCATCATGGTGCCCAGCACCACGGTGTCCTTGAGCTGCTCGTCGGCCATTTCCGGGGTCAGGCCCTTGCTCTTGCGCATCTCGACCATGGGCGCGACGTAACGGCTGCGGATGCTGTCCGGATCGAGGATCTCCAGACCGGCCGGCAGCCTGACGCCCTGCTCGGCCGCCACGCGGGCGACTTCGTCAGGCTTGGCCAGCAGCACGCAGCGGGCGATGCCGCGCTCCTGGCAGATAGCGGCGGCGCGGATGGTGCGCGGCTCGCTGCCTTCGGGCAGCACGATGCGCTTGTTGGCGTCCTGGGCGCGCTTGACCAGCTGGTAGCGGAACGCCGGCGGCGACAGGCGCATCTCGCCACGCGGGGCGCTGACATGGCCGCGCAGGTAGTCGGCGTCCAGGTGCGCGGCGATGTACTCGGTGACGCGGGTGGCGCGCTCGATGTCGTCGGCCGGGGTTTCGCGGTTCAGGCCGTGCAGCGTGGTGGCGGTGTCGTAGGAATTGCTGGCCACGCAGAGCAGCGGCAGGCCGCCGTCCAGTGCCGACTGGCACAGGTCGAGGATGCGGGCATCCGGGGCGAAGTCGCTGGTCAGCAGCAGGCCGGCCAGCTTCACGCCCTTGAGCGAGGCCAGGCTGGCGGCCAGGATCACGTCGTCGCGGTCGCCGGGAGTGACCACCAGCACGCCGTTCTGCAGCAGCGGCACGATGTTCGGCACAGTGCGCGCACACAGCACGATGTCGGTGACGCGACGCTGCTCCGCCTCGCCGGCGTTGAGCACCTTGGCGCCCATCAGCTCGGCGATGTCGCGGGTGCGCAGCGCGTTCAGCTCGGCATTGAAGGGAATGGCGCCCAGCAGGCGGAAGTCCTTGCCACCCAGCGCCGGCAGAAATTCCTTGAGGCGCTCGGCCAGGCCCTGCTCGCCCTCGGCCTTGTTGAGGATCACACCGAGCAGCTTGGGCTCCTTGATGCCACCGAACAGCTGGGCCTGGATCTCGATGCGCTCGGCCATGCGCTGCAGGTTGTCGCGGCCCTGGGCGGCGACCAGGATCACCTCGGCGTCCAGGCTCTTGGCCAGCTGGCTGTTCAGGCGCAGGGTGTAGTTGGACTCGCGGGTCGGCACCATGCCTTCGACCACCACCACGTCCTTGCCGGCCGAGGCTTGCTGGAAGCGGCTGACCACGTCCTCGAGCAGCAGATCCACGTCGCCGCTGGCCAGCTGGCGCTCGGCCTGCTCGAGGCTGATCGGCTCGGCCACTTCCAGCTGCAGGGTGCGCTCCACCAGCAGGCAGGAGCGTTCACGGCCCTGGTCGACCGGGAATGGCTGGGAAATCGGCTTGAAGTAACCGACCTTCAGGCCGGCCTTCTCCAGGGTGCGGACCAGCCCCAGGCTGATCGAGTTGAGACCGCCGCCAAAACCGGTGGGGGCGAGAAACAGCGTATGCATGGAGTCTCCTTCGGAGGCAGGAAAATGCCTCTGCTGCAAAAAAGCGTGGACCAGATGACGAAAACCCGATGCCACTGGCTATCGGGTTTTCGGTCGGCACGTCAGACGATCAGTCGAGCAGTTCCAGGGTATCGAGGGCGATCTGGCGCTCCTCGTTGGTCGGCACCACCAGGATGCGCGGGCTGCCTTCGGCCTGGATCTGGCCGGCGACACCCCGGGTGCACCGGGCGTTGGCCTCGGCATCCACCGCGAAGTTGAAGACCTTCAGGTGCTCGATGGTGCGGGCCCGCACGGCGGCGGAGTTTTCGCCGATACCGCCGGTGAACACCAGGCCGTTGACCTGCGGCAGGGCGCAGGCCATGCCGGCGAGCGACTTGGCCAGGCGGTAGCAGAACACTTCGAAGGCCAGGGTGGCGCCGGCGTGGCCGCTTTCCAGCGCCTCGTGCAAGGTGCGCATGTCGTTGGACAGCCCGGAAAGGCCCTTCAGGCCGCTCTCGCGGGTCAGCATGTTGTCCACCTGCTCGATGGTCCAGCCCAGGGTGCGAGTCAGATGGATGTGCAGCGCCGGGTCGACGTCACCGCTGCGGGTGCCCATCACCAGGCCCTCCAGCGGCGTCAGGCCCATGCTGGTGTCACGGCTCTCACCGTTGACCACCGCGCAGGTGGAGCAGCCGTTGCCCAGGTGGGCGACCAGCCAGCAGCTGTCATCCACCGGCAGTTGCAGCATCTCGGCGGCGCGCTTGCTGACGAAACGGTGGCTGGTGCCGTGGAAGCCGTAGCGACGCACCGCGTGTTCCTTGTAGAGGAACTCCGGCACCGCGTACCGGTAGGCGTAATCGGGCATGGCCTGGTGGAACGCGGTGTCGAACACCACCACCTGCGGCAGGCCGGGGAACAGCGCCCTGGCCGCTTCGATGCCGATCAGGTTGGCCGGGTTGTGCAGCGGCGCCAGCTGGGCGTTGGCGCGGATGCCTTCCAGTACGGCGTCGTCGATCAGGCAGGAGGCGGTGAAGTCTTCGCCGCCGTGCACCACGCGGTGGCCGATGCCGTCCAGCTGCCCGCCGGCGACTTCCTGGGCCAGCGGCAGGATCGCTTCCAGCGCCTCACGGTGGGCACCGTTCGGAATCTGACGGGTTTCCTTGGTGTCTCCGATCTGCCACTGGACGACCGCTTCCGGGCTGCCGAGCCGTTCGGCCAGACCCTGCAGCGGGAAGGTGTCCTGGCTTTCATTGACCAAGGCAAACTTGAGCGACGAACTACCGCAGTTGATCACCAGAATATTGCGGGCGGGCATACGACTTCCTGAACTCATTCGACCTGACCCGAGGGCCACGCCTAATTGGATTTATGGGTTTGGGGCGTCCGGCGTTCTTGTGGAAGCCTGGACTGAATCAGGGGTGTGCCGGAATCTTGTCACGCACCTCCCCGTGAGGCAGTTCCCCTTTAGTCGAAGCTGAATCGCACACAGCCCGCTTGGAATTTCAAGCAGTTAGCCACGAACGTGAATGCTGCGCGCGCAGGTCAACCGGCCACGAGCCCGTCAGAAACGCGGCTTGCGGCCCGTTGAGGCTGTTTTAGGGGAAAGTCGGCGCGACTGCCTTGATCCAGCTTAACGGCTCACCGGCGCCGCCTGCGGCCAGTTGCCGCACGACGGCTCAGTGCTGCAGATGGCCGTAGAGCTTGGCGTATAGCCCACCCTCGGCGATCAGCCGCTGGTGATCGCCCTCTTCGGCGATCCGCCCGCCGTCGAAGACCAGCACCCGGTCCGCCTGTTTCACCGCCGACAGGCGGTGGGCGACGATCAGCGTGGTGCGCCCGTCCAGGAAGCGCCCGAGCGCCTGGTGCAGGGCGTACTCGGTGGCCGCGTCGAGGGCCGAAGTGGCCTCGTCGAGAATCACCACCTTCGGGTCGGCCAGCACCATGCGGGCAATGGCCAGGCGCTGGCGCTGACCGCCGGACAGGCGCACGCCGGAACGCCCGACCACGCTGTCCAGCCCGTCGGGTAGCTGGCGCACGGTGTCGGCCAGCTGCGCCACCTCCAGCGCCCGCCAGCACTCGGCGTCGCTGCGCTCGCGGCCCATGCACAGGTTGGCGCGCACTGTGTCGTTGAACAGCGAGGGATGCTGCAGCACCACGGCCACGTGCTCGCGCACCCGCTCCAGGCCGACGTCCTCCAGCGCCACGCCACCGAAGCGGATGCTGCCCGCCTGCGGCGTGTAGAGGCCGAGCAGCAGCTGCACCAGGGTGCTCTTGCCGCCGCCGGAAGCACCGACGATGGCGACCTTTTCACCGGGGGCGATGCTCAGGTCGAGACGGTCCAGCACCGGCTCGTCACGGTAGGTAAAGCTCAGCCCGCGCACCTCGATGCCCACCGTGCGCCGTCCGGCGAACGGGTCCTGGCCTCCGGCATAGTGGGGCTCGTCGGCCCGCGCCAGCAGTTGGTTGATGCGCGCCAGCGCGCCGCCGGCGGCATAGAAGGCGTACTGCAGGCTGAGCAGTTGCTCCACCGGGCCGATCATGAACCACAGGTAGCTGAACACCGCCAGCATCTGGCCGATGGACAGGTCCGAGAACAGCACGGTGAGCATGGCGGCGGCGCGGAAGATATCGATGCCGAACTGGAACAGCAGGCCGCTGGCCCGGTTGGAGGCGTCGGTCTTCCACTGGGTGGCCACCGCCCGGTCGCGCACCTCGCGGGCTGCCAGGCCGAGCCGGCCGAGGAAGAAGCCCTGGCGGTTGCTGGCGCGGATTTCCTGGATGGCATCCAGGGTTTCGCTGAGCGCCTGGGCAAAGCGCGCAGTGCTGTCGTTTTCCAGTTTCTTCAGCTGCTTGACGCGCTTGCCCAGCTGCACGGTGGCGTAGATCACCAGCGGGTTGAACAGCAGGATCAGCAGCGCCAGCTGCCAGTGCATCCACAACAGGATCGCCGAGGTGCCGGCCAGGGTCAGCAGCGCCACCAGGAAACGGCTGAGGGTTTCGCCGACGAACTTGTCCAGGGTGTCCAGATCGGTAAGCAGGTGCGCGGTGACGGTACCGCCGCCGAGGCTTTCGTATTCGCCGAGGGCGATGCGCTTGAGGCGTTCGATCAGCCGGGCACGCAGGCGGTAGACGATGTCCTTGGACAGCCGCGCGAACAGCCGCGCCTGCAGCACGTTGAACACCAGGGCGAACAGGCGCAGCGACAGGCTGAACAACAGCATCAGGCCGATGTAGCCGGCCGCCACCTGCCAGCCGCTTGGCAGCCAGCGGTCCATGAACTGCAGGGCAGCGCCGCCCTGGCCGAGCAGCACCTCGTCGACCAGCAAGGGCAGCAGCAGCGGAATCGGCACGCTGCACAGGGTGCCGAGCACGGCGAACAGGTTGGCCAGCAACAGCGACTTGCGGTGCCCCAGCGCCAGGCGCCGGATATCGGCCCAGGTCAGCCGGTCAGCCACGCACGCCCCGCTCCAGCCAGCGATCGAGCAACGGCGCCAGGCTATCCAGCGGCTGGTAGCCGTTGGTCAGCAGCGCATAGGTGCCATCGCGCTCGGCCAGCAGGGTCGGAAAGCCGGCGATGCCCAGGTTTTCCGCCCAGGCGAAGTCCGCCTCGGTGGCCTGGCGCTGCGCCTGGCTGTCGAAGCCCTCGGCGAAGGCCTGGCGGTCGAGGCCAGCCTGCTCGGCCAGTTCGACCAGCACGCGGGGACGGGTCACATCCTGGCGCTCGACATAAAAGGCCCGCTGGATCAGCCCGAGCAAACGGCTGGCGCAGCCGTCGGCCAGGCTGCGCGCGGTGACCAGTGCGCGGCAGGCCGGTTCGGTGTCGTAGACAAGGTTGTCCGGCAGGCCGCCGCTCAGGTCGAAGGGCTGGCCGGTCGCTTCATGCACCGCCTGCCAGTGCGACTGGATGCGGGCACGTCCCCGCTCATCCATCACCCGGGATTCGCGGCGCAGGCCGCCCGCTACCAGGTGCAGCGCCACGCCGGCCTGGCGAGCCTGTCCGGCCAGCGCCTCCACCACCGGGGCGAAACCCCAGCACCATGAACACATGGGATCCATGACATAGACCAGCCGGGCCATTGGAGTCTCCTGACGCGGATGGGCTGCCGGGGCAGCTCGAGGAAAGTAAAGAACGAAGGGGGCCAACCCCCGACAGCGTAGTGACTAGTGCAGACCGCCGCCCCGGCAGGTCGGCGAGGCCGGCGCACTGCCCTGAGCCGCCCACTCGTCGGGGCTGTAGGTGTGCAATGCGAGCGCGTGGAACTGGCCCATCAGCTCGCCCAGGCCGCCGTACACCTTCTGGTGACGCTTGACCGCGTTCAGGCCGGCGAACTGTTCACTGACCATCACCACCTTGAAGTGGCTTTCCTCGCCACGATGGTGCATGTGGCTCTCGTCGAGGACTTCCAGATGCTGGGGCTGCAGCGCCGCCAGCGCAGCCTGGATACGCTCACGCATGTTCATTCGGGTTACCTGCCGACAGGGGACGGGGGGTTCGGGGCACGATTTTGCGCCTCGCCGCCGTCCGGCTCAACCCGTCACGCCGTGTGGTCATTGCGCCAATACGCCATAATGGCTACCTGCCACGCAGGGGAACCCGCACCCACCGGGCCGGCCTAACCCCTGATGATCACAAGGGAGACACCCGATGAGCCGTACCGAAACCGACAGCCTGGGAGCCGTGGAAGTCCCGGCGGATGCCTACTGGGGCGCGCAGACCCAGCGCTCGTTGATCAACTTCGCCATTGGCCAGGAACGCATGCCGCTGCCGGTGGTGCATGCCCTGGCGCTGATCAAGAAGGCGGCGGCACGGGTCAACTGCCGCATTGGCGACCTGCCCACGGACATCGCCCGACTCATCGAACAGGCCGCCGACGAAGTGCTGGACGGCCAGCACGACGACCAGTTTCCGCTGGTGGTCTGGCAGACCGGCAGCGGCACGCAGAGCAATATGAACGTCAACGAGGTGATCGCCGGTCGCGCCAACGAGATCGCCACCGGCCAGCGCGGCGGCAAGAGCCCGGTGCACCCCAACGACCACGTCAATCGCTCGCAGAGCTCCAACGACAGCTTTCCCACCGCCATGCATCTGGCCGCCGTGCGCGCCGTGCAGCAGGACCTGCTGCCGGCCATCGCCGAGCTGCGCGGCGGCCTCGCCGAGCAGTCGCTGCGCCACGCCCAACTGGTCAAGACCGGGCGCACGCACCTGATGGACGCCACGCCGATCACCTTCGGCCAGGAGCTGTCGGCCTTCGTCGCCCAGCTGGATCATGCCGAGCAGGTCATTCGCGCTGCGCTGCCGGCCGTCTGCGAACTGGCCCAGGGCGGCACCGCGGTGGGCACCGGCCTGAATGCCCCCAAGGGCTTCGCCGACGCCATCGCCGCCGAGCTGGCGGCCCTGTCCGGCCTGCCCTTCGTCAGCGCCCCCAACAAGTTCGCCGCCCTGGCCGGCCACGAGCCGCTGGTGACCCTGGCCGGCACGCTGAAGACCCTGGCCGTGGCGCTGATGAAGCTGGCCAACGATCTGCGCCTGCTCGGCTCCGGCCCGCGCGCCGGCTTCGCCGAGGTACGCCTGCCGGCCAACGAGCCGGGCAGCTCGATCATGCCCGGCAAGGTCAACCCCACCCAGTGCGAGGCGCTGTCGATGCTGGCCTGCCAGGTACTCGGCAACGACGTGACCATCGGCTTCGCCGCCAGCCAGGGGCACCTGCAACTGAACGTGTTCAAGCCGGTGATCATCCACAGCCTGCTGCAATCCATCCGCCTGCTGGCCGATGGCTGCCGCAACTTCAACCGCCAATGCGTGGCCGACATGGAGCCGGATGCCCGGCAGATGGCCGCCCACCTGGAACGCGGACTGATGCTGGTGACCGCCCTCAACCCGCACATCGGCTACGACAAGGCGGCGGAAATTGCCAAGAAGGCCTACGCCGAGGGCATCACCCTGCGCGAAGCCGCCCTCGCCCTTGGCCACCTGACCGACGAACAGTTCGACGCCTGGGTGCGCCCGGAGCAGATGCTGGAGCCGGGACAGTAGGAAAACACGAAAACGTAGGGTGGATCGCGCGTCACCGATTCACAACGCGCCACAGTCGCGCGCCGGCCCGGCGCGATGGTGGACAAGGAAAACGTTGTCCACCCTCCAGGGCGGCCCAGACGTAGGGTGGATCGCGCTTCACCGATCCGCCAACGCGCCACAGGCGCGCGGGGCCGGCGCGATGATGGACAAGGAAAACGTTGGCCACCCTACGGGGTTGTGAGCGCCTTCCTCCGCCGGTGCCCCAGCGCCGCCACCGCCGAGCCCGCCACCACCAGCAGCGCGCCGCCATAGGCGAGCAGATTGAGCTGTTCGGGAATGACATGGGCGGGCCACCAGATGGCCGCCAATGCCACGCCAGCGAAGGTGATCAGCGGCGTCAGCGCCAGCGCCGCGCTGACCCGGGAGGCTTCCCAGTGGGCCAGCGCCTCGGCGAAGGCACCGTAAGCGATCAGCGTGTTCAGGCAGCAGGCGACCAGCAGCCAGAACTGCAGCGCATCCAGTTCCAGCACCTGGGCCGGCGACGCCCAGGGCGTCAGAAGCAGCGCGCAGCCCAGATAGATCACCATCATCACCTGGAAGGATGACCACTGACTCAATAGCTGCTTCTGCGCCAGCCCATACACCACCCACACCACCGCCGCCGCCAGCACGGTGAGCACGCCGAGGGTGTAGTCGGTCAGCGAAGTCAGCAGCTCGCCGAGCCGCTGGTTGAAGAACAGCCCGAAGCCCAGCAGCAGCACCAGCAGGCCGAGCAACTGACCGGCGCTGAACGACTCGCGGAACACGAACAGGCTGCTGATCAGCAGCAGGAAGGGCGCGATCTGGATCACCAGCTGCGTGGTACCCGGGCTCAGCAGGTTGAGCCCCATCAGGTACAGCACGTAGTTGCTGACCAGCCCGGCGATGGCGAGTCCCACCAGCATGCCGCCCCGGCGCCCCAGTGGCCGAAACGCCGGCAACTGGCGGCGCGCGCCCAGCCAGACCAGTAGCACCAGCCCGGAGCTGAACAGGCGGTACCAGGTGACGGTGACCGGATCCATGGTCTGCAGCACCAGCTTGAGCTTGATCGGCAGAATACCCCAGAGCACGGCCGTGACCATCGCCAGGGACAGGCCATACAGCCAGCGACCGGAAGAAACGTGCATGAAGGACCTCGGCGTACAACAGAGAACGAAAGGGAGGGAGTGCATTCTAGTGACCCGGCGCCCTATTCGTTAGTGCGCTTTCGAAATTCCCCCTAGCGCCTAGCCGCCTTTTGCAATCAAAGCCTTAGACCTTTTGACGTGAAGCATGTCACGGATAGCAAAATGCCTTAACTTAACGTTAATCAAGAATCGAGGCGTCCCGACGTGCGAACCTGGCTTACTCAATTTTCCCTCAAGGTCCGGCTGGTGGCCTTGATTTCCCTGCTCTGCCTGCTGATGGTGCTGATGGTCGGTTTCTCCCTGACCGGCATGCGCGACAGTAACCGCGAGCTGACCCATCTGTATTACGAGGGCCTGCTGCCCAGCGACCAGCTCAACCGCATGACCAATGAAATGCACCATGCGCGCACCCAACTGTTGCTGGCGCTGCAGCATGCGCCGGGAAGCGACTACGAGAAGGCGCACAACCACGACGTGAGCATGCACTTCAACGCCGTGGAGCAGAGCCAGCGCAACATCCAGGCCCTGCTGCAAACGCTGCTGGCCAACAACCTGGACGCTCAGGAGCGCGCCCTGGCGCAGGAAATGCAGCGCACCCTGAACCTCTATCTGGAGCAAGGCGTGCGGCCGGTGCTGGAGCTGATGCGCGCCGGTGATTACCTGAAGGCCAACGGCGTGCTGCTGGACAGGCTGCAACCGACCTTCGCGGTGGCCTCCGACAAGGTGCAGGCCTTCTCCGACAACCTGCATATCCATGCGGTGACTGCCTACACCGCGGCCGAGCGCCATTTCGAGGCGCTGCTGTTCTGGCTGAGCCTGGTGCTGGTGGTCACCCTGGTGCTGGTCATCGCCCTGGCCTGGGCCACCCTGCGCGGCATCAGCCAGGCGGTGGATGCCCTGCTGAGCGGCGGCAAGCGTCTGGCCGACGGCGACCTGGTGCACCGCGTCGCCTACCGGGGCCGTGACGAGCTGGGCAAGATCGCCTCGTCCTTCAACACGATGGCCGACCACGTGCAGGAAACCCTCAAGGAACTGTCCAAGGCCGTGGAACAACTGGCCGCCGCCGCCGAGCAGACCGCCGCGGTCAGCCGCCAGACCAGCGATGGCATCCATCGCCAGCACCTGGAAACCGACCAGGTGGCCACCGCCATGCACGAGATGTCCGCCACCGTGCAGGACGTCGCCAGCAACGCCGCCAGCGCCGCCCACGCCGCCGAGAAGGCGGACAGCGAAGCCGAGCATGGCCAGCAGGTGGTCACCCAGAGCATCCAGGTGATCGACAGCCTGGCCCGCGAGGTGGAGCACGCCGCCAAGGTGATCGGCGAGCTGGAAGACGCCAGCGCCACCATCAGTTCGGTGGTGGACGTGATTCGCGGTATCGCCGACCAGACCAACCTGCTGGCCCTCAACGCGGCCATCGAGGCGGCGCGCGCCGGCGAACAGGGTCGCGGCTTCGCCGTGGTGGCCGACGAGGTCCGCTCGCTGGCCTCGCGCACCCAGCACTCCACCGAAGAGATCCAGTCGATGATCGAGAAGGTGCAGAGCGGCGCGCGCCGTGCGGTCGAGGTCATGGAGAAGAGCTGCGAGAAGGCCGAGGCCGGGCGCGAGCAGGTAGCCGACGCCGGTCGCGTGCTGGAGCAGATCACCGCCGCCGTGGCGACCATCAACGACATGAACGCCATGATCGCCTCGGCGGCCGAGGAACAGAGCTCGGTGGCCGAGGAGATCAACCGCAACATCACCAACGTCAGCGAGATCGCCGAGGACACCAGCGACGCCTCGCGCCAGAACGTGGAAACCAGCCGCGAACTGAGCGCCCTGGCCAAGCACCTGCACGGCCTGGTGCAGCAGTTCAAGCTGTAAAGGCCGAGCCCGGGTCCGCAAAGCAGCAGTCCGTAGGGCGGTCATGCCAACGGCATGGCCGCCGTGGTGGTCAACGCATGCGTTGACCACCCTACCGCACTTGAGCTCGGTCCAGGCCGGCCGCTAGTCTGCCCTTCCTCTGTCTCAGGTCTGACCCGCATGCCGACCCATCGCCCCGTCACCGACGCCGACCTGTCCGCCCTCTGCGCCCTGCCCCGCACGCCGGAGGAGCTGTTCTACTGCTTCCCCAGGGCCGAATTCCCCCTCACGCCGGAGCAACTGCGCGCCGCCATCGAGCAGCGCAGCGATTCGACCGTGGTCGAACTGGACGGCCGGGTGGTGGCCTTCGCCAACTTCTACCAGTGGGCCGAAGGCGGCATCTGCGCCATCGGCAACGTGATGGTGGCCGCCGATGCGCGCCGGCGTGGTGTGGCCTCGTACCTGATGAAGGTCATGTGCGCCTTGGCCTTCGACAAGCACCGCGCCACCGAGGTAAAGGTGTCCTGCTTCAACGCCAATACCGCCGGCCTGTTGCTCTACCCGCGGCTGGGCTTCACGCCCAGCGCCATCGAGGAACGCCGCGACAAGGCCGGCGCGCCGGTGGCGCTTGTCCATCTGCGCCTGCCCCGCGACATTGCGCCGCAGGTCGACTGATCCTCCGCCACCGACTCCAGCGGGTAGAGTCGAGCCTGAGTCAACGTTCAGGATGCCCCCATGAAAACCATCGGCCTTATCGGCGGCATGAGCTGGGAATCGACGATTCCCTACTACCGGCAGATCAACGAAACCATCAAGGCGCGCCTGGGCGGGCTGCATTCGGCGAAGCTGGCGCTGTACAGCGTGGATTTCCACGACATCGAGCGCCTGCAGCAGGCCGGCGACTGGACGACGGCCGGCGCCCTGCTGGCCGATGCGGGCCGGGCGCTGGAACGGGCCGGCGCGGATTTCCTGGTGCTGTGCACCAACACCATGCACAAGGTCGCCGGGGATATCGAAGCGGCTGTCTCCATTCCGCTGCTGCACATCGCCGACCCGACCGCCGATGCCATCAAACGCGCCGGGCTGTCCAGGGTCGGCCTGCTGGGCACCCGCTTCACCATGGAGCAGGACTTCTACCGCCAGCGCCTGCAGCAGCACGGACTCGAGGTGCTGACGCCCGACGAGGCGGATCGCGCCGTGATCCACCGCGTCATCTACGAGGAGCTCTGCCTGGGACACATTCGCGGCAGCTCCCGGGAAGAGTACCGGCGCATCATGGCAGCGCTGGTGGAACAGGGCGCCGAAGCGATCATCCTCGGCTGCACGGAAATCTCCCTGCTGGTGGGCAGCGAGGATGCCCGCGTGCCGCTGTTCGACACCACCGCCCTGCATGCGCGCCGGGCGGCAGAAGCGGCGCTGGACTGACGCACAGGGGGCGGTATCATCGCCGCCCCTTTCGCCGCCGACTTCCCGCGCATGACCGACAACCCGCTCACCGAGCTTTACCGGGACGACTGGCTGCTGGCGGTGCACAAGCCCGCCGGGCTGCTGGTACACCGCAGCCCCATCGACAAGCACGAAACCGAATTCGCCCTGCAATACGCCCGCGAACTGAACGGCGGCGAGCACGTCTACGCGGTGCACCGGCTGGACCGCCCCACTTCGGGCCTGCTGCTGTTTGCCCGCGACCCGCACACCGCCAGCCTGCTCGGCCAGGCCATGATGGCCAACACCGTGCGCAAGACCTACCGGGCACTGGTACGCGGCTGGCCGCCGGAGTCCGGCCTGATCGACCACGCCCTCAAGGAACACGCCGTGGACAAGCGGCTCAAGGACGAACCCCAGCCCGTGCGCGACGCGCAGACCCGCTACAGCCGCCTGGCCACCACGCAGTTGGAGGTCGAGATCGAAGGCTTTCCCACCAGCCGCTACAGCCTGCTGCAGCTGCACCCACTGACCGGCCGCAAACACCAGCTGCGCCGCCATATGCAGCACCTCAGCCACCCGATCATTGGCGACACCAACTACGGCCGCACCCGGCACAACCACTACTTCGCCCAACGCTTCGGCTACAGCCGCCTGATGCTCGCCGCCACGGAGCTGCACTTCACCCACCCGGTCACGGGCGAAGCCATGCACCTGCAGGCGGATCCGAGTGAGGATTTTCAGCAGGTGGTGCGGGGGATATTCGAGGAAGGTGCGGCTGCGTAGGCGGTCAAGCCACGGCCTGGCCGCCGGGCGCGTGCATGTTTACCGATGATTAATGACAGTGGTATGGCTTGGAACCCGCATGACAGCATTGTCCCGGGGGCTGTCTTTCCGGCAGCCGCCGCCATGAGCGACAGCCGCAGAGGCAAATACAACGAGCGATAAGGACACTCTGAAAAACACTTCCAGAATCTGGTGAAATACGCCGTTAATCCCGCCAGCCGAGTTCTTCCATGAAGCAGATGACCTTCGCCGACGCCGAGTACGCCGGCAAGCGCAAACAGACCCGTAAAGAGCTGTTCCTGATCGAGATGGATCAGGTGGTGCCGTGGAAGGGACTGATTGCCTTGATCGAGTCGCATTACCCCAAGGGCGAAGGTGGTCGGCCCGCCTATCCTCTGCTGGCCATGCTGCGTATTCACCTGATGCAGAACTGGTTTGGCTACAGCGATCCGGCGATGGAGGAAGCGCTGTACGAGACGACCATCCTGCGCCAGTTCGCCGGGTTGAGCCTGGAGCGCATTCCCGACGAAACCACCATCCTCAACTTCCGCCGGCTGCTGGAGAAACACGAACTGGCTGCCGGTATCCTGGCCGTCATCAATGGCTATCTCGGTGACCGCGGTCTGTCGCTGCGTCAGGGCACTATCGTCGATGCTACGTTGATCCATGCACCCAGTTCGACCAAGAACAAGGACGGCAAGCGCGACCCGGAGATGCACCAGACCAAGAAGGGTAACCAGTACTACTTCGGCATGAAGGCCCACATCGGTGTGGATGACGAGTCGGGGCTGGTGCATAGCGTGGTTGGCACGGCGGCCAACGTGGCGGACGTCACCCAGGTCGACAAACTGCTGCATGGCGTGGAGAACGTCGTCTGCGCCGATGCCGGTTACACCGGGGTCGAAAAGCGCTCAGAACATGCGGGCCGCGAAGTGATCTGGCAGGTCGCGGCGCGTCGCAGCACTTACAGAAAACTCGGCAAGAACAGCCCGCTCTACAAAGCTAAGCGCAAGATCGAAAAGGCCAAGGCGCAGGTGCGGGCCAAGGTCGAGCACCCATTCCGGGTGATCAAGCGCCAGTTCGGTTACGTGAAGGTACGCTTCCGCGGCCTGGCCAAGAACACCGCGCAGCTGATGACACTGTTCGCACTGTCGAACCTGTGGATGGCGCGTCGACATTTGATCGCCACCGCAGGAGAGGTGCGCCTGTAATGTGGGAAATGGCCGTTGCGAGATGCTCGCGACGGCCAAAAAAGGAGAAATGAGTGGGCTATCTGTCCGGTTTTTGATCGATTGCCCGCTTTCAAAATCGGCAAGGGCTGAAGTTGACGCGAAATACCCAGCTACTTCAGACCTTCCATAAAGCTAAAATTGTTCTCTTCATGGCAATGCCCATTTATTAGACATCAAGATGCAAGCAGACATCCTTACCGAAGGATTCAGATAACGCTGACTGCCGCGCATATCGTCTTGCAACCACTCTCATTTATTAGTTTTATTTTTCTCCATCGTTATCGTAAGCGCCTTTACGGCAATTGCCGCAACCAGCGCAGTAAAAAGCATACCGCACAGACCAATCAGTACAGCCAAAGTGCGCGTAAAAATTGTTTTCGGCGCAAAATCTCCATAGCCGATCGTCAATCCTGTCACAAATGAAAAATACAGCGACTCATGTATGGACCAGCCCTCACGCCAGCCAATAACGATTCCGAGCGTCACCATTAAACCGAAAAGAATCGAAAGTCTCGGCCACACAACCTTCAGACCGAAAAACAACGCACGCCAGAATCTTCTTCTCAACACACCAGGATTATTGTCCAATAATATAATCTCAACAAGATTGACTGATCCATATCGTAAAACCCAACGTATAAGCACCACTCATGCAGCAGCCACTGGTTATATGATGGCAGCTCAAGCTGGCAGTCCCTCGAACTCTGGCACCTCCTCTCCCCCCTCATCCCAAGCTGCTTTGCTGGATGAAAAGATATGCGCAGTTGACAACATAGTGATTTCAGTGTCCAAACACCCTACGGGAACGACAAGCACACCTGCAATCTGAGTGTTTGGCAATGCTGAACCACACAACTTACAAAAGCTTTTGTTATGACGAGTGCCTGGAAGCGTATAGGAAGTCACGGCATCTGCGCCCGACTGCCAAACCAATTTAGCTGAGTGCGAGAATAGATTTGCCGCATGAGCCGAACCTGTATCTTTTTGGCAACGCTGACAATGGCACAGGTAAAAGCTGTCGAACTCACCTTTCACTTCAAAGCTCACGGTGCCGCACAGACAAGAACCGAAATGATCAGTCATCAGAACTCCTTCCATGGCCTGTGGGTGAAAACACATAACGTTGAATTAAGCCGGGCCACATAGCGGCGTCGGCTTGAATGAATTGTTATGCATCATAGCGGGCACGTGGCAGTCGGTACAGGCAGTGCAAGCGCAGCGGACTATCTTCAGGTACTTGAGGATGCTCAAAGGTACCTGACCCACACATCTTGAGTCTTTCCATAACTGCTCGAGACCTGAAATTTTTAACTGCTGTGAAGGACACGATTTCGTTTAGACCCAAGACTGTAAATCCAACGCGGAACGCTCCGCGTGCCGCCTCAGAAGCAAATCCTTTTCCCCAATGCGAAAAGGAAAGACGCCAACCGACTTCCACGCAGGGCGAGAAAGGAAGTTCAGCTGAGGGAGTGTGCAAGCCGACGAACCCGATGAACTCGCGAGAATCCTTGAGCTCAGCAGCCCAAAACCCCCAGCCACGCTCTCGAATCAAAGCCTCGCAACGATCAGCCATTGCATCACTTTCGGCACGTGTAAGCCGCGCGGGGAAGAACTCCATTACCCTTGGATCTGCGTTGAGCGCGGCAAACGGCTCGCGGTCAGCGGGCGTCCACTGCCTCAAGAAAAGGCGCTCAGTTTCGAACTCAATGAGGTCAGTCATTTGCTACACATCCGGATGAGTGAAGACGCATAACGCCCGCCTAAGTGGCCGGCAACGCATACAACTAAACTCAACAAGAACATCCGTAACCACCGCAGTCCCTCTTGAGACGTTTGTTATATCTACTTTTCACCTTAATAAACCAGCAATTCACCTTCACCTACTGCCACTAACGAGACACGGTTTGAGTCGTGGAGGACGGGAAAGTTGAACAGCGCCGGCCCATCAGGCCAGCGTACGCGGGAACCTGAATCAAGCGGTGGTCTTGCCTTCCGCGTGGCGGGCGAAGTTGTCCAGAATGGATTGCCAACCCGCCCGCTGTTGCTCTTCAGAGTGCGTCTGCTCCGCTTCGAAGGTTTCCCGCACGGTGACCCCATTCGGCCCGGTGAGAAACTCCACCCGCAAGGTGCGCCCGCCAAACTCACACTCAATTAATTGATGGTGTTCGATCTTCGTATAGGTCCCTGCAAAATCGAACCCGGCACTGCCGTCCTTGGCTTCCATGCGTGATGAGAAGGTTCCGCCGACGCGAAGATCAACGCTCGCCCGGGTGGTATGCCAATCATCGGATGCGGCATTCCATTGGGTGATGTCTTCTGGAGTGGTCCATGCACTCCACACCCGTTCAATCGGTGCCGCAATGGCGGTTTCAACCGTAATGTTCATTCCTGTCTTCCTTATATTGATGAGCAACGGGGTGCGCGGAAGACTGTAGCGCCTCTGTAGGGAACAACCATGAACCAAGCCACGCGCAGCAACGCAGCGTGTCGAACGGCGTCCCTCTTCACTGCAACGGTTGACCCTGCCCGAGCAGGTTGCACTCGAACACTTCAGTGCGAGAAGTCGTGACTCACCTCCGGTCACGGCCCGACCGCTCGAATTCGAGCGTTGTGCCTAGCGCCAGCACTTCCTCACTCGGCCCGCTGCGCATCACCCGCCGCAGTCAGCACCGCAACCTTCTGCTCATAGCGCCGCGCAGCCTCCGCATTCCCCGCCGCCTTGGCAGCCTCCATCGCGCCCTTTGTAGCGCGCAACCGATTCGGGTCCCGTTGCAGGGAGCGCTCAAACTCCGCGAAAGCCTCAGCAGGCTGCTTCTGCACCACCAGCAGTTCGGCCAGCAGTTCCCGGGAAGGCACCACGTTGCCGGGGGTGACCGGGTGCTTGTCGCTGGCTTCCTCGAGATCGGCCGCTTCGCGCATCAGGCGCAGGGCGTCGTCGGGGCGGTTCTCGGCCTGGGCGATCCAGGCGTTTACCGCACGGATCTGGATTTCCGCCTGGTCGGCCCAGTAGCCGAGGTTGTTCTGGCGCATCGCAGTCTGCAGCGCCTGCAGGCGTTCAACATCCGCGCGGGCCGCGCCGGGGTTGCCGCTGCGCGCGGCGCCCAGGCCGCGGGCGAACACCAGGATGGCTTCGGCCTGCGGGAACTTGTCCCAGGCCAGGTCGGCGGGTGACAGCTGCAGGGCGGCCGCTTCCTACCACTGCCCCCGCTCCAGCGCGTAGCGCGCCGGAATGGCCGCGAAGGCGTAGGCGGCGACGAAGTTCTCCACGTTGACCTTGCGGATCGCCGCCACCTCGTCCACCCGCTGTTTGGCCGCCTGGTGCTGGGCCTGTTGCAGGTGGCCGAACACCAGGTAGTCCAGCGCGTGCAGGGCGTCGTAGGTGCCGATGTCCAGCGTGGTCGCCTGCAGCTCATGGCGGGCAGCCTGGTAGGAGGCCAGGTTGCTTTCCACCATGGCCGGCCAGTCGCCGACCCGGCTGAAGATGTGCGAGGGCATGTGCTGAACGTGCGGCACCGAGGGCGCGATGTCCGCATAGGCACGGGCATAGGGCATGCCGCGCTCCGCCAGGCTGGTGTAGTCGAAGGTGTGGATCAGGTAGTGGGCGATGCCGGGGTGGTTGGGGTACTGCCGGTACAGCGGCTCGAGGATGCCGGCGGCCTTGAGCTGGTTGGCGTAGGTCTTGTCGGTGGGCTGGGCGGTGGCGTTGAGCAGCAGTGCGTAAAGCACCTGCGCTTCGACATCCTGCGGATAGCGCGCCGCCACTTCGCCCATGGCCTGCTCCAGCGCCAGCGCGCGGAGCCGGTGTTCGGTGCTCTGCCAGTCCTTGAAGAAGACGCCGAGGGCGTCGATGTAGGCGTTTTCCCGCTCGCTGCCGGCGCCGAGCTGTTGGGCCTGGGACCAGGCGTTGGCGCCGGCCTGCAACGCCTGCGGGCTGGGCGGCCAGGCCAGCGGATTGCCCATGGACATGATGGCGATGCCCCAGTGGGCCATGGCGCAGGTGGGGTCCTGCTCCAGCACCGTCGCGAAGGCCTGTTTGGCGGGGTCGAACCAGAAGGAATGGAACAGGGCCATGGCCCGGTTGAAGGTGCGCTGCGCGTCCGGGGTGCAGGACACCTGGAAATTCACCTCGCCCAGTTGTTCGGGCGGTTCCCCTTCGTGCGGAGTTTGCGCCCCTGCCGCGCCGCTGAGGGCGAGCGAGAGCGCCAGCGTCCCTGCCCGTGCGATTGACCTGTGCATGGCGGCCTCCACGATAGGCTGAAAAAGGCCGCCGACTGGCCTTCCCTGTCACGACGACCTGCAAGCATTGGATGCCGGACAGGGCGCAAAGTTGGGGCGCAACGGCTGGACGTTCCTGCGCCAACCGGCAACACCCGATTGTCTGCCGGACGGCGAGAGGCCGGTGCTCAAGCGAGATCCCACGCATCGTGCGGTCCATACTGGCCAGAACCACTTGGAGGGTGCCGTCATGCATGTCTTGCGCTTGACTGCCGTCGTGCTCGGCGGCCTGCTGCTGATGGGTGGGTCATTGTTCTCGCTGGCCGATTCGGACCGCGCCCGGGACACCCGCTCCAAACTGATGCAACACGACGAGCGCGGCCGGTATGGGCCGCACCCGCGAGGCTGGCATGACCCGCGCATGCAACGGGACTCTCGCTATCCGCAGCGTTACCGCTATTACCGCTACGAGGATCGCGTGTATGGGTCCGGACAATACCGCTACGATCACTCCCCCCAGGGAGACTGGTCCTATCCACGGGAGGGCCTGGATTGGGGGGTGCGCTTCTATCCGCACTCACCGTCCTTCAATACCCCGCGTGGATACCCGCCGCCCCGGCAGGTTGTTCCGGACAGGAACGACTTCCCGGCGCGCCACAATCCGCATCCGCCGGGTATCTACCGGCCGCTGCATGACAACGGGCTGCGGCTCCCCCCACCACGCTGAGGCATCAGCTCGCCGGCACCTGGTAATCCCGCATGATGCAGGCCACCTGGACCGAATAGGACGCGTACCAGCGCTCGCGCCCGGCTTTCTGCGCCAGAAGATGCTCGGGATGCGCCTTCCAGGCCTTGATGGCGGCTTCGTCTGGCCAGTAGGACAACGCCACCTCGTTATCCCCTTCGCTCACGGCATGGAATTCAAGGCAACCGAACTCCGCAAGCGCCAGCTCGCGCATGCGGGAAGCGACACGGAAATACTCGTCGTCGAGCGACATGACCTTCGCGCGGAAGATGACAACGTACATGGGGCCTCCTTGCCTGATAGTGCCCGGTGGGCGAGAGAAGCGTAGCGCCTGAACGTCACCTGAAACGTCGGTACAGGGCAAGGCACAGGGCGGCCAGCGCAAACGCCAGCACAGCCAGCAGGGCGTACACCTCGACGGCCTGCTCCTTGAACGTTGCCGCACCGTCGAAATAGATGCCTTGCTCGTTATAAGGCAGTACAGCGCGCGCGTGACTCAGGTACGCCAGGAGGATGCCCAGCAGGCTGAACAACAGGCTGGCAGCCAGGGCCAGGAGGGAACCTAGACGCTTCATGGAGCCTCGACTGCGGAAAATGAACGGAGCATAAAGGCTCCGTTCATGGTTCAGGGTGCCGCGTGGCTCTACATCCAGCCCAGCCACTTCCACCAGGTCAGCGCCATCACCAGCATCAGCAGGTAGCCGACCAGGGTCAGCCACACGCCGGTACGCAGGAACTGCCGCGAGGTGAAGGTCTCGGTGCCGATGCAGACCATGTTCTGCGGGGCATTGATCGGCAGCAGGAAGCCGAAGCTCATCACGAAGCCGAGCAACATGCTCATGCCCAGCGCGTTGATGTCGCCGCCCAGCTGCTGCAGCAGGGCGATCATGATCGGCAGCATCGCCGAGGTCAGCGCGGTGGCGCTGGCGAAGCCGATATGGATGAGGATGAGGAACAGGCCGAGCACGGCGAACACCCAGAACGGCGACATGCCTTCCATGCCCAGGTTGTCCACCAGCCCGCGCGCCAGCCAGGAACCGGCCTGTGTGCCGAGCAGCGCGGTGCCGAGGCTGATGCCGACACCGAAGACGATCACCGTGCCCCACGGCACCCGGTTCTGCGCCTCCTTCCAGCTCATCACGCCGAGGCCGGGCATCAGCAGCAGCGCCAGGCCGACCATGGTGACGGAAGCGGTATCGAAGCTGTGCAGCTTGCCTTCGGTGGCCCAGAAGGCCAGCAGGCCGAGGGTGATGGCCAGCAGCTTGCGTTCGCCGCCGCTCATGGCGCCCAGTTCGCGCAGGGAGTTGCGCACCGCGTCCCTGCCGCCTTCGATCTTGCCCACGCCCGGCGGCATCAGCTTGACGATGACCACATAAAGCACCACCGACATCAGGATGCTCCACGGCATGCCGGCGATCAGCCAGTCCATCCAGGTGACGGACTCGCCGAGCAACTTGTGCATGAAGCCGGTGGTGAGCAGGTTCTGCGCAGCCGAGGTCTGGATGCCGACGTTCCAGATGCTGGTGCCCTGCGCCACCAGGATCATCAGCGCGCCGGCGAAGGTGGAGCGCTTGTCCACACCGAAGGCGGCGATCACCCCCATCATGATCGGCACCACGCAGGCCACGCGGGCGGTGGCGCTGGGCACGATGAAGCTGAGGATGATGGTGACCAGGATGGCGCCGATCAGCACCCGGCGCGGGCTGGCGCCGACCTTGGACAGGGTGTAGAGCGCGATGCGCTTGTCCAGCCCGGTGTGGGTCATGGCCGCGGCGATGAACAGCGCCGCGGCCACCAGCGCAAGCGCCGAGTTGGCGAAGCCGGCCAGGGCCATGGCCAGGCCGCCCTTGGTGCCGATCAGCACCTCGGGGTTGGCCACCGTCGGCGCACTGCCGAGCAGGAAGGCCATCAGGCCGATGATCATGATGGCGCTGACTTCGTAGGACACGGTTTCGGTGATCCAGACGATGACGGCGAAGGCGAGGATGGCCAGCATGTACTGACCGGCCTGGGGCAGGCCGGGGAGCGGCGGCAGCAACGCGATCAGGCCGCCGGCCGCGATGGCCAGCAGCAGGCCCCAGGGCAGCCGGGCGCGAAGTTCGGTGAGGGTCATGGAGGGTCCTTGTAGGAGAGCATGCAGGTCGACCTGCGGATACCGGCGGTAACCGGTTCCGGCATGGCGCCGGGGGTGTCCCGGCTTGTTGTTGCGCCATTTTAGTGACCGACCGGTCGGCAAACCTTGCCGCAGAGCAATGCCCCGCCTCGACGCCTGTTGCCCTGGCTTCGGCAAATCGACACACTCTGCTGCGCTTTTTGCCACCCTTCCGGATGCTGCCTCGTATGCCGTACCGCGCCACTGCTCTGCTCCTTCTCACCGCCCTGCCCACCCTGGGGTTCGCCCAGGACTGCACCGACCGCGCCGAATGCTGGCCGGAAGGCAGCGCCATGCATACGGGTGTGCTGCTGGCCGAGGAATTGCGGACACTGGACGAGGAACTGGCCGTGGCTCACAAGGCGTTGATCGAGCAGGTGGGCGCAGCGCCGGTAACGGACGAGACGCCGCAGCCCGACGGCATGCTGACCCGTGCCCTGCGCGACCAGCAGAAGGCGTGGCTGCGTTATCGCGCGGGGGAGTGTCAGTTGATCGGTGCGCTGACCGGCGCCGGTGGCAGCTGGCCCAGCGCCTACGCCACCGATTGCGAACTGAGCCTGGGCCAGCAGCGGCTGGAGGATGTGCAGGCGGCCCGAGAATGCATCAACGCGATCTCCGAGCAGGACCGCATCTTCGAACAGGGCGAATGCCTGCGCGACCTGGCGCCGATGGCGCGGGATCTGCCGATTCCGTGAAGCGGTCTCGGACCCCGAACCGTGGGAGCGAATTCATTCGCGAGCTTCTGGGTCGAGCTCGCGAATGAATTCGCTTGTATGTTTGTGCCTGTCGGGGATGAGGGACCAAGTTCGCATCTGACGCAAGTACAGACCGTGGGAGAGATCGTCCCGCCCCCACTCACCAAGGGCCGATAAGGAATCCATCAGGCTTGAGCCCCAACTCAAGACCGACGATATGCGCAAGCCAGCACCCGGGTGAGGCCCCGACAGACATCGTCAACCTAGTCGAGAGGGCCGCCCTATGGC
>NZ_JRUD01000017.1 GCF_000802425.1 Pseudomonas flexibilis
TACAAGCGGACTTGTCCGCGATCCTTTTCCTGCGGTCCCGCGCAAAAGCTCGCGAATGAATTCACTCCCACAGTTCGGGGCATCACTCAGATCGGCAACTGCCCCAGCGCCCAGCGCAGCAGGAAGAACACCAACAGCCCGCCGGCGATGGTCGCCAGCAGGTTGCGGGTGAAGGCGGCGATGGCGATGGCCGCCAGACCGGCCAGCAGGTAGGCGTTGCCCAGGCTCAGTTGCAGTCCTTCGCCGTCCGGCATCAGCATCACCGGCACCACGATGGCGCTGAGCACAGCGCTCGGCACGTAATGCAGCGCTTGGCGCACCACGGGCGCAAAGCGCAGGTTCGGCCAGGCGAACAGGCTGTAGCGGATGGCGAAGGTGATCGCCGCCATGCCGAGAATCAGCAGCCAGATATCCATCACAGCCCCTCCGCGGGCAGCGGCGCCTTGCGCCGTTCCAGCGTCACGCCGACCAGAATGCCGGCCAGTGCCGCCGCAAGCAGACCCAGCTGGTAAGGCAGCGCATGGCAGGCCACCGCCACCGCGCCGGCCACCAGCGCCGCCGCGACCTGCGGCAGGTTGCGCAGCATCGGCACCACGATGCCGATGAAGGTGGCCAGCATGGCGAAGTCCAGTCCCCAGGCAGCCAGGTTCGGTACCGCCTGCCCGAAGCCCACGCCGATCAGCGTGCACAGCTGCCAGTTGCCGTACATCGCCAGACAGGAGCCGAGGAAGTACCAGTGCTTGTAGGGCGACTGCTCGGCCTCGGCATAGCGGTGCTGCACCACCGCGAAGGTCTCGTCGGTGAGCCAGAAGGCCAGCGGCAGGCGCCAGCGGCCCGGCAGGTGGCGCACGAACGGCTGCAGGGTGGCGCTGTACAGCGCATGGCGCAGGTTGACCACGAAGGTGGTCAGCAGCAGCACCGCCAGGCTGGCACCACCGCCCAGCAGGCTGACGGCGATGAACTGCGCCGAGCCGGCATAGACGAACAGGGACATGCCCAGCGCCTGCCAGGGCGTCAGCCCGGCGGCGCTGGCCAGGGTGCCGTAGATGATGCCGAAGGGGATGGCGCCGAGGATCAGCGGCAGCGTATCGCGGGCGCCGTTGAGCAGTTCGGTGGAACGAGACATGGAAGCTCCTTGCGAGAGGACGGCCAACCTACACCAAAGCCCGCCGAACGTCTCGCCCGCCATCACGTCGGTGCATGGCCCGGCATTCCCACCGGCACTGGAGCTTGCCCGACCGGCTGCGGCCGGCTATCCCTGAGGCCACAACAAGAACCGCACGAGGATCCTCCATGCCCAGCAACCGCCAGTTCCTGCTTGCCCAGCGCCCGGTTGGCCTGCCGACCCGCGACACCTTCCGCCGGGTGGAAACGCCGCTTGGCGAGCCCGCCGATGGCCAGGTGCTGGTGCGCAACCGCTACCTGTCCATCGACCCGGCCATGCGCGGCTGGATGAACGAAGGCAAGTCGTACATCGAGCCGGTGCCGCTGGGCGGCGTGATGCGCGCCTTGGGCGTGGGCGAGGTGGTCGCCTCGCGGCACCCGCAGTTCCCGGTCGGCAGCTTCGTCGGTGGTGCGCTCGGCGTGCAGGATTACTTCCTCGGCGAGCCGAAGGGATTCTACCCGGTCGACCCGAAGCTGGCGCCGCTGCCGCTGTATCTCTCGGCACTGGGCATGACCGGCCTGACCGCCTATTTCGCCCTGCTGGAGGTCGGCGCGCCCAAGGCCGGCGAAACCGTAGTGATCTCCGGCGCCGCCGGCGCGGTGGGCAGCATTGCCGGGCAGATCGCCAGGCTGAAGGGCTGTCGGGTGGTCGGCATCGCCGGTGGCGCGGAAAAATGCCGCTACCTGACCGAGGAACTGGGCTTCGACGCCGCCATCGACTACAAGCACGAGGACGTGACCACCGGCCTCAAGCGCACCTGCCCGAAGGGCGTCGATGTGTACTTCGACAACGTCGGCGGGGAGATCCTCGACGCCGTGCTGGCCCGCCTGGCCTACAAGGCTCGGGTGGTGATCTGCGGGGCCATCAGCCAGTACAACAACCTGGAAGCGCCGGTCGGCCCGCGCAACTACCTGTCGCTGCTGGTCAACCGGGCGCGCATGGAAGGTTTCGTGGTCATGGACCATGCGGCGCAGTTCCCCCTCGCCTTGCGCGAGATGGGCGGCTGGCTGGCCAGCGGCCAGCTGAAGAGCAAGGAAGACATCGTGGAGGGCCTGGACACCTTCCCGGAGACCCTGCTCAAGCTGTTCAGCGGCGAGAACTTCGGCAAGCTGGTGCTCAAGGTGAGCTGACGTGCATTCCCTAGGGTGCTCAACGCAACGCGTTGGCCACCGCAGAGCCCGGCGTGGCGCCCAACGGCGGCCGGATAAGCGCCGACCGCCCTCGTTCTGACCCTGTGCGGCGCGCACGTACGGCATCGAACCTGTGCGCAGGTGCCGGGGCAGCGGGTATGCTCTGCGCCGGTTCAACGAGAGGCATGACGCGATGCAAACATTCGATGCCCGGCAGACGACCGGCGTGCTGCGCGAACAGGTGATCGAGGCCCATCGGGCCCTGCAGGGGCGCACGCCGCTGGTGCAATGCATCACCAACGTGGTGTCGGCCAACTACATGGCCAACGTGCTGCTGGCCGCCGGCGCGTCGCCGGCGATGGTCGATAACACACAGGAAGCGGCGCTGTTCGCAGGCATCGCCGATGCGCTCCTGATCAACCTGGGTACGCCCACCGACGCCCAGGTGGCATCCATGCGCCTGGCCGCAGAAGCCGCACGGCAGGCCGGCAAACCCTGGGTACTGGACCCCATCGGCGCCGGTGGCCTGCCCTGGCGCGGCGGGGTGGCACTGGACCTGCTGCGTTTCCAGCCCAGCGCCATTCGCGGCAATCCCTCGGAAATCAAGGGCCTGTCCGGCCTGGGCGAAGGCGGCCGCGGCGTCGACAGCTCCGACGAGCCCGCCAGCGCCGTACCGGCCGCCTTGCAGCTGCTGCAACACAGCCCGGTGGTCTGCGCCTCCGGCGCGGTGGATCATCTGGTCGGTCGTTACCAGCGCCAGCAGGTGCTGGTGCGCATCTTCGGCGGCAGTCCGCTGCAGCCGCGCGTGACGGCCACCGGCTGTGCCCTGGGCGCCCTGCTGGCGGCCTACCAGTCGGTGGCCGAGCCGCTGGTGGCGGCGGTGGCGGCCCACGCCAGCTTCGCCATCGCCGGCGCCCTGGCGGCGCAGCGCCACACGGCGCCGGGATCGTTCGCCATTGGCTTCATCGATGAGCTGTATCGCCTGGAGGAAGCCAGCTTCCGCGAGCGCATGCAGCTGGAAGTGACCGCTCTCGAAACCGTGTGACAACAAGAAGGATCAGAATCCCCATGCACGTCTCTCAAGCCTTGCGCGAACGCCGTTCCGTGCGCGCCTTCACCCCGCAGGTGCCGTCGGCCCGGCTGGTACAGCAACTGATGCAGGATGCGGCGCTGGCCGCCTCGGGCGGCAACATGCAGCCCTGGCGGGTGGCTGCCATCACCGGCGAGCGCCTCAGCGGCCTGCTGGCCGATGTGGCGAAAACCTCCGGCGAGGAGAATCCCTCGCAGCTCTCCTATCCGCCGAACCTGTGGGAGCCGTACCGCACCCGCCGCTTCGCCAACGGCGAGGACCTCTACCGCAGCATCGGCATTCCGCGCGAAGACAAGGCCGGGCGCTTTCGCCAGCTGGCCAGGAATGCGCAGTTCTTCGGCGCGCCGGTAGGCATCCTGGTGTTCATCGACGAACGCATGGGCCCGGTGCAGTGGATGGACCTGGGCTTGTACCTGCAGTCCTTCATGCTGCGCGCCACCGAGGAAGGACTGGCCACCTGCGCCCAGGGCTTCTGGCGTCGCTACGACGCGGTAGTCAGGCAGCACATCGAGGTGCCCGAGGGCTATCGGGTGACCTACGGCATCGCCCTGGGCTACGAGGACAAGGAAGCGCCCATCAACAGCCTGCGCGCCACCCGCGCCGACTTTGGCGAGTGGGGGCAGCTGGTGGGGTTTTGAGGACTGGGCCCCGGCGTTCGGCCGGGGCGGTTACTTGAGGCGTTCGGCCGCCTTGCGGTAGACCTGCTCGCGCTCGCGGCGATCTGCCGCGACCACAAACACCACCACTTCGTGGTCGATCACCTGATACACAAGTCGATAACCGCTGCTACGCAGCTTGATCTTGTAGCAGTCCGGCAGCGAGTGGAGACGGTTCGCCTCGATCCGCGGATTCAGCAAGATCTCTGCAAACTTCTTCTTGAACTGCTGGCGAACCGTATCGCCCAGCTTGTGCCATTCCTTGAGCGCCCGCGCATCGAACTCCAGGCTATAGGTCATCCAGCGCAACCTTCACGCGCTGCGGATCTGCCAGACGCTCGCGAACAGTGGCGATCAACGCCTCGTCTTCCTCGGTCAGCAGCACCGGGCGAAACGGCAGCTGCCCACGCTCGGCCACATACTGCAAGGCTTGGCGCATCAGCTCGGAGGGGGTGACACCGAGCTTTTCCAGCTCCCGGTAGGCCCGGGCTTTCAGCTCGTCGTCGATACGAATATTGATGGTTGCCATGGCGGCGGCCCTTGTAATGACATCGGTCATTACCATGGCACCCTTGCAACCGCATGGCAACCTGATCGCGCCGGAAGGCGTCGAGGCCGTCAGCCCAGCTCGGCCAGCACCGCCGCCAATGCCTGCTGCGGATCGGCGGCCTGGCTGATCGGCCGGCCGATCACCAGGTAGTCGGAGCCGGCCTGCATGGCCTGGCGCGGGGTGAGGATGCGCTTCTGGTCATCCGTGGCGCTGCCGGCCGGACGAATGCCCGGAGTAACCAGTTGCAGCTGCGGGTGTGCCGCCTTGAGCGCTGGCGCTTCCTGGGCCGAGCACACCAGGCCGTCCAGCCCGGCCTGGGCCGCCAGACCGGCCAGGCGCAGCACCTGCTGTTGCGGCTCGATGTCCAGGCCGATACCGGCCAGGTCGGACTGCTCCATGCTGGTCAGCACGGTCACGCCGATCAGCAGCGGCTTCGGTCCGTTCAGGGCGTCCAGGGTTTCCCGGCAGGCCGCCATCATGCGCAGGCCGCCGGAGCAGTGCACGTTGACCATCCACACGCCCAGCTCGGCGGCGGCCTTCACCGCCATGGCCGTGGTGTTGGGGATGTCGTGGAATTTCAGGTCCAGGAAGACTTCGAAACCCTTGGCCTGAAGGTCCTCCACCACCGCCGGTCCGCAGCGGGTGAACAGTTCCTTGCCCACCTTCACCCGGCAGCGGGTCGGGTCCAGGCGCGCCGCCAGCTCAAGGGCGGCGTCGCGGGAAGGGAAGTCGAGGGCAACGATAATCGGGGACTGGCAGGCCATGGCGAGACTCATCGGGCAGACAAAAACGGCGGGCATTGTACCCCGTGCGGCAGCACCCCCACAGCGCCGCACTGACAAAGCCCACAGGCCGTCGTATGGTTAGAAGACTGAATCGAGAGGTGTACGACCATGCCCTGGTATATGTGGCTGCTGTTGGTTCTGGTATTCGGCACGGTGATCGGCGGCTTGCTGATGCTGCGCAGCGGCGCCAAGAAGATTCCCCTGACCGAGGAACAGCTCAAGGAAATCAAGGAGCGCAACGCGCGGCTCGACGCCCAGGAGCGCGAGTACCGCAAGTAACCGGCGGGCCCGCCTGTGCGGGCCCTCTTCAGGCGGGGTTGCGGATCACCAGCGCCAGGGCTTCCTCGGCCAGCGCATCGAGGCTCATCGGGCCGTTGGGCCGGAACCAGGTGGTGCTCCAGCTCAGCGCGCCAGTCAGAAAGCGGCGCAGGATGAACGGATCGCTCTGCACGTAACCCGCCGCGCGCGCTTCCTCCAGAACCGTAAGCCACAGCTGCTCGTAGCGATCGCGCAGGCCCAGGATGTGCGTCTGGCTGTCTTCCGACAGCGAACGCCACTCATAGACCAGTACGGCCATGGCTTCGCCGGTGCCGCCCATGATCGACTGCAGCTCGCAGCGGATCAGCGCCAGCACCCGTTCACGCAGGCTGCCCGCCTCGGCCAGCGCGGCTTCCATCAGCGCGGTGTTGTAGACGATGGTTTCCTCCATCACCGCGCGCAGGATCTCTTCCTTGCTCTTGAAGTGGTGAAAGATGCTGCCGGACTGGATGCCCACCGCCGTGGCCAGGTCGCGCACCGTGGTGCGCTCGTAGCCCTTGCGCCGGAACAGGTGGGCGGCGGCCTGCAGCAGCTTGCCCCGCGCGCTGTCCGGATCGGTCATGCGCCCAGCGGCCACCAGTTCCCGCATCACCTTGCCGGCTTTCTGCTCATCCACGTCTGATACCTCGTTCAGCAAACGTTGCGCGGCAGCCTGACCGGCTCCACGACCGAGGCGAATTCTGTCCGCATTACCCTGACCAAGCAAGCGCTCGGGAAAAATGACCGCCAGGGCTTTTCAACCAAGCGCTTGCTTGGTAGTGTTTGTGACACTTCTCTAGCGTCAGCGGACAACAACAATGACCAAGACCGTACGCATCGGCTGCGCCTCCGCTTTCTGGGGCGACACCTCCACCGCCGCCGCCCAGCTGGTACGCGGAGCGAGCATTGATTATCTGGTGTTCGACTACCTGGCCGAGATCACCATGTCGATCATGGCCGGCGCACGCATGAAGAACCCGCAGGAGGGTTTTGCCAAGGACTTCGTCGACGTCCTGGCGCCGCTGCTGGGTGAGATCGCCGCCAAGAAGATCCGCATCGTCAGCAACGCCGGTGGCGTGAACCCCGCTGCCTGCGCCGCCGCCCTGGCCGCCGCCTGCGAGAAGGCTGGCGTCAATCTGAAGATCGCCGTGTTGCACGGCGACAGCCTGCAAAGCAAAGCCGGTGAACTGGCCAAGGCCGGCACCACGGAAATGTTCAACGGCACGCCGATGCCGCCCATGTGCGTGTCGGTCAACGCCTATCTGGGCGCGCCGGGCATCGTCCAGGCGCTGGACCTGGGCGCCGATATCGTCATCACCGGTCGCGTGGTGGACAGCGCCGTGGTCAGCGGCGCGCTGGTACATGAATTCGGCTGGCAGTGGAACGACTACGACAAGCTGGCCCAGTCCGCCCTGGCCGGCCACCTGGTGGAATGCGGCGCGCAGAGCACCGGCGGCAACTTCACCGACTGGCAACTGGTGCCGGACTACGAGCACATCGGCTTCCCGATCCTGGAAGTCGAGGCCGACGGCAGCTTCGTCATCACCAAGCCGGACAACACGGGCGGCCTGGTCACGCCGTTCACCGTCGGCGAGCAGATGCTCTACGAGATAGGCGACCCACGCGCCTACCTGCTGCCGGACGTGGTCTGCGACTTCACCCGGGTGGCGCTCGAGCAGGCCGGCGACAACCGCGTGCGCGTCACCGGCGCCCGCGGCCTGCCGCCCACCGACCGTTACAAGGTCAGCGCCACCTACCCGGACGGTTTCCGCTGCACCGCCAGCTGCGTGCTGGCCGGCATCGACGCCCGCGCCAAGGCCGAGCGCGTCAGCCAGGCCATCATCAACAAGACCAACGAGATGTTCGCCGAACGCGGCTGGGGCCCGTACCGCGAGGTGAACATCGAACTGCTGGGCACCGAGGCCACCTACGGCGCCCACGGCCAGCGCGGCGATACCCGCGAAGTGGTGCTCAAGCTGGCCGTCAGTCACGCCAAGAAGGAAGCCCTGGTGCTGTTCTCCAAGGAAATCGCCCAGGCCTCCACCGGCATGGCCCCGGGCCTGACCGGCATCGTCGGCGGCCGCCCGACCGTCTACCCGATCATCCGCCTGTTCTCCTTCCTGGTTGAAAAGAGTGCCTGCGAGCTGGCCATCGAGATCAACAACGAGCGCACCGCGGTAAGCCTGCCGCGGGTGGATGCCTTCGACCCGGCGCAACTGGCCGAAGACCTGGGCGCGCCGACCGCCAGCGGCCAGGCCGAGGCCAACGTGCCGCTGGTCAAGCTGGCCGTGGCCCGCTCCGGCGACAAGGGCAACCACAGCAACATCGGCGTGATGGCCCGCAAGCCCGAATTCCTGCCGTGGATCGCCGAGGCGCTGAGCCCCGAGGCCGTGACCGACTGGATGCAGTATGTGCTTGACCCGCAGACCGGCCGCGTCAGCCGCTGGTACCTGCCGGGCACCCACAGCCTGAACTTCCTGCTGGAAAACGCCCTGGGCGGCGGCGGCGTCGCCAGCCTGCGCATCGACCCGCAGGGCAAGGCCTTCGCCCAGCAACTGCTGGAATTCCCGGTGGCGGTGCCCCAGGCGATTGCCGATCAGCTGTGACACGTAGGGCGGACAACGCTTTTCCTGTCCGCCGTGTCGGCCGGAAAAGCACCGACCGCCCTGCGCCGGATCCCCGTTTTGAACACTGGAATAACAACAATGCACTACGACTCGGTATTCAAACCCGATCTCTTCGCCGGCCAGACCATCCTGGTGACCGGTGGCGGCAGCGGCATCGGTCGCTGCACCGCCCACGAGCTGGCGGCCCTGGGTGCGCATGTGGTGCTGGTCGGTCGCAAGCTGGAAAAGCTGGAGAAGACTGCCGGCGAGATCGTCGAGGACGGCGGCAGCGTCAGTTTCCAGGTCTGCGATATCCGCGACGAGGAAGCCGTGAAGGCCATGGTCAAGGCAGTGATCGCCGAGCGCGGCCGCATCCACCACCTGGTCAACAACGCCGGCGGCCAGTTCCCGGCGCCGCTGATCGGCATCAACCAGAAAGGCTTCGAAACCGTGGTGCGCACCAACCTGGTGGGCGGCTTCCTGGTGGCCAAGGAAGTCTTCCTGCAGAGCCTTTCCAAGCACGGCGGCAGCATCGTCAACATGCTGGCCGACATGTGGGGCGGCATGCCGGGCATGGGCCATTCCGGCGCCGCCCGCGCCGGCATGGAGAACTTCACCAAGACCGCCGCCTACGAATGGGGCCATGCCGGTGTGCGCGTGAACGCCGTGGCGCCGGGCTGGGTGGCCTCCAGCGGCATGGACACCTACCCGGACGCCATGAAGAACATGATCCGTTCGCTCAAGGACCATGTGCCACTGCAGCGCATCGCCACCGAGGCGGAGATCGCCTCGGCCATCGTGTTCCTGCTCTCCCCCGGCGCCAGCTTCATCAGCGGCAACACCATCCGCATCGACGGCGCGGCCAGCCTCGGCACCCGCGCCTGGACCCTCGGCAAGGCCCGCAACAGCGAGTCCTACAACGGTTTTCACCGCGCCTGCCAACCTGACGTACTGAAGGACGGAGAATAAGAACAATGCCCGTGATCCAGTCAGAGATAGACGTCCACGGCGAAACCTTCGCCGCCAACCGCGAGGCCATGCTTGCGGCCGTGGCCAGCTTCCGTGACGTTGAGCAGAAAGTGCTCGACAAGGCCCAGGAGGCCAAGCCGAAGTTCGAGAAGCGCGGCCAGCTGCTGCCGCGCGAGCGCATCAACCTGCTGCTCGACCCGGGCGCGCCGTTCCTGGAGCTGTCCTCGCTGGCCGGCTACAAGCTGCACGACGACAAGGACGGTACCCAGGCCGGCGGCGGCATCATTGCCGGTATCGGCTATGTGGAAGGCGTGCGCTGCCTGGTGCTGGCCAATAACAGCGCCATCAAGGGCGGCACCATCTCCCCCACCGGCCTGAAGAAGTCCCTGCGCATGCAGCAGGTGGCCGTGGAGAACAAGCTGCCAATCGTGACGCTGGCGGAATCCGGCGGCGCCAACCTCAATTACGCCGCCGACATCTTCGTGGAAGGCGCACGCGGCTTCGCCAACCAGGCGCGTATCTCGGCCATGGGCATTCCCCAGGTGACCGTGGTGCACGGCTCCTCCACCGCTGGCGGCGCCTACCAGCCGGGCCTGTCCGACTACGTGGTGGTGGTGCGCGGCAAGGCCAAGATGTTCCTCGCCGGCCCGCCGCTGCTCAAGGCCGCCACCGGCGAGATCGCCACCGACGAGCAACTGGGCGGCGCCGAGATGCATGCGCAGATCGCCGGCACCGCCGAGTACCTGGCCGAGAACGATGCCGATGGCGTGCGCCTGGCACGCAACATCATGGCCATGCTGCCGTGGAACCTGCAGCTGCCGGTGCGCCCGAAGAAGGCCTGGCGCGAGCCGCTGTACCCGGCCGAGGAACTGCTGGGCATCGTGCCCAACGACGCCAAGAAGCCCTACGACGTGCGCGAGATCATCGCCCGCATCGCCGACGGCTCCGAATTCCTCGACTTCAAGAACGAGTTCGACAGCCAGACCGTCTGCGGCCACCTGAGCATCGAAGGCCAGCCCTGCGGCTTCATCGGTAACAACGGCCCGATCACCCCGCGCGGCGCCGCCAAGGCTGCCCAGTTCATCCAGCTGTGCGACCAGAGCAACACGCCGATCCTGTTCTTCCACAACACCACCGGCTTCATGGTCGGCACCGAGTCGGAACAGAACGGCGTGATCAAGCATGGCTCGAAGATGCTGCAAGCGGTGGCCAACGCCCGCGTGCCCAAGCTGACCATCGTGGTCGGCGGCTCCTACGGCGCCGGCAACTACGCCATGTGCGGCCGTGGTCTGGACCCGCGCTTCATCTTCGCCTGGCCAAACAGCCGCACCGCTGTGATGGGCGGCGCCCAGGCCGGCAAGGTGCTGCGTATCGTCACCGAGGAGAAGCAGGCCAGGCAGGGCATGACGCCCGATCCGAAGATGCTCGACATGCTGGAAACCGTGACCGCGCAGAAGCTGGACAGCCAGTCCACCGCCCTGTACGGCACCGCCAGCCTGTGGGACGACGGCCTCATCGACCCGCGCGATACCCGCAAGCTGCTGGGCTTTTTGCTCGATATCTGCGCCGAGGCCGAGGTGCGGCCACTGAAATCCAACACCTTCGGGGTCGCGCGCCTGTAAGCGCCCTCCGCCTCCTGAACATTCGAAGAAGGACAAGAACAATGCACTTCACTCAGGAACACGACGAACTGCGCCGCACCGTGAAGAACTTCGTCGACAGGGAGATCAACCCCTACGTTGACGAGTGGGAGAAGGACGGTCGCTTCCCGATGCGCGAGCTCTTCAAGAAGGCCGGCGACCTGGGCCTGCTGGGCATCTCCAAGCCGGAAAAATTCGGCGGCATGGGCCTGGACTACAGCTACTCCATCGTCGCCGCCGAAGAATTCGGCACCGCCCACTGCGGCGGCGTGCCGCTGGCCATCGGCGTGCAGACCGACATGTGCACCCCGGCGCTGGCCCGTTTCGGCAGCGATGAGCTGCGCGAGCAGTTCCTGGCTCCGGCCATCGCCGGCGACATGATCGGCTGCATCGGCGTGTCCGAGACCACCGCCGGCTCGGACGTGGCCGGGCTGAAGACCACCGCCCGCAAGGACGGCGACGATTACGTCATCAACGGCCACAAGATGTGGATCACCAACTCGCCGCAGGCCGACTTCATCTGCCTGCTGGCCAACACCAGCGACGACAAGCCGCACGTCAACAAGTCGATGATCATCGTGCCGATGAACACCCCGGGCATCACCCTCAGCCCGCACCTGGACAAGCTGGGCATGCGCTCCTCGGAAACCGCCCAGGTGTTCTTCGACAACGTGCGTGTGCCGCAGCGCTACCGCGTCGGCCACGAAGGCGCCGGCTTCATGATGCAGATGCTGCAGTTCCAGGAGGAGCGCCTGTTCGGCGCGGCCAACATCATCAAGGGCCTGGAGCTGTGCGTCGACCAGACCATCGAGTACTGCCGCGAGCGCAAGACCTTCGGCAACGCGCTGATCGACAACCAGGTGATCCACTTCCGCCTGGCGGAACTTTCGACCGAGATCGAAGCCCTGCGCGCCCTCGTCTACCAGGCCACCGAGCAGTACATCAAGGGCCGCGACGTGACCAAGCTGGCCTCCATGGCCAAGCTCAAGGCCGGCCGCCTGGGCCGCGAGGTCACCGACAGCTGCCTGCAGTACTGGGGCGGCATGGGCTTCATGTGGGACAACCCGGTGTCGCGCGCCTACCGCGACGTGCGCCTGGTGTCCATCGGCGGCGGCGCCGACGAAATCATGCTCGGCATCATCTGCAAGATGATGGGCATCCTGCCGGGCAAGAAGAAGGGCTGAGAGCCGGACCCGTAGGGTGGATGTCGTTGTTTACATCCACCGTGGCCCTGCCCGGCGGATCGGTAAAGCGCGATCCGCCCTACCCGAAGACACCAAGGAGCCTGCCATGGCCGATCTACCCCACTGCGACACTCTGCTGCTCAACCTCGACGCCGGCGTGCTGCACATCACCCTGAACCGTCCGGACAGCCGTAACGCCATGAGCCTGGCCATGGTGCATGAGCTGCGCGCCGTGCTGGAAAGCGTGCGCAACGACCCTGCCGTGCGCGCCCTGGTGCTGCGCGGCGCCGGCGGCCATTTCTGTGCCGGCGGCGATATCAAGGACATGGCCGGCGCGCGCGCCAAGGGGCACGACGCCTACCGCGACCTGAACCGCGCCTTCGGCGCCCTGCTGGAAGAAGCCCAGGCCGCCCCGCAGGTGGTCGTCGCGGTGCTGGAAGGCGCGGTGCTGGGCGGCGGCTTCGGCCTGGCCTGCGTGTCCGATATCGCCATTGCCGCCGAGGGCTGCAAGTTCGGCCTGCCGGAAACCACCCTGGGCATCCTGCCCGCGCAGATCGCCCCGTTCGTGGTCAAGCGCGTCGGCCTGACCCAGGCCCGCCGCCTGGCGCTGACCGCCGCCCGCTTCGACGGCGCCGAAGCCCTGCGCCTGGGGCTGGTGCACTACTGCGAGGCCGCCGACCGTCTGGACAGCCGTCTGGCCGAGGTGATCCAGCAGGTCCGCCAGTGCGCGCCGCAGGCCAACGCGCAGACCAAGGCGCTGCTGCTGGCCAGCGAAACCGAAGCGATGAATTCGCTGCTCGACCGCGCCGCCGAACAGTTCGCCGCCGCTGTGACCGGAGCCGAAGGCGTCGAGGGCACGATGGCTTTCGTACAGAAACGTGCGCCCAAGTGGGCGCAGTAATGGGCCCGACCGAGCCCCCGCTCGGTCTGCCTGACCGCATTCGCAGGAGCACCCAGATGCCCGCTTTCACCAAGATTCTGATTGCCAACCGCGGCGAGATCGCTTGCCGGGTGATGCGCACCGCCCATGAACTGGGGTATCGCACCGTTGCGGTGTACTCCGAAGCCGACGCCAATGCCCGTCACGTGCAGCTGGCCGACGAGGCCGTGTGCATCGGCCCGGCCCAGGTCAACCAGTCCTACCTGGTGATCGACAACATCATCGCCGCCGCCAAGAAGACCGGCGCCGACGCCATCCACCCCGGTTACGGCTTTCTCTCCGAAAACGCCGATTTCGCCCGCGCCTGCGAGGCTAACGGCATCGTGTTCATCGGCCCGACCGTGGAAGCCATCCACCTGATGGGCTCCAAGCGCCTGTCGAAGATCGCCATGCTGGAAGCCGGCGTGCCCTGCATTCCGGGCTACGAAGGCGCCGCCCAGGACGACGAGACGCTGATCCGCGAGGCCGAGCGCATCGGCTACCCGCTGATGATCAAGGCCAGCGCCGGCGGCGGGGGTCGCGGCATGCGTCTGGTGCACGAAGCCGGCCAGCTGCAGGAGCAGATCCGTACCGCCCGTTCCGAAGCACAGAACGCCTTCGGCTCCGGCGAGCTGATCCTCGAGCGCGCAGTCATTCGCCCGCGCCACGTGGAGATCCAGGTGTTCGGCGACCAGCACGGCAACATCGTCTACCTGGGCGAGCGCGACTGCTCCGTACAGCGCCGTCACCAGAAGGTCGTGGAAGAAGCCCCCTGCCCGGTCATGACGCCCGAGCTGCGCAAGGCCATGGGCGAGGCCGCCGTGAAGGCCGCCGCCTCGGTGAACTATGTAGGTGCCGGAACCGTGGAATTCCTGCTGGATGCCAGCGGCGAGTTCTTCTTCCTGGAAATGAACACCCGTCTGCAGGTGGAGCACCCGGTCACCGAACTGATCACCGGTCAGGACCTGGTGGCCTGGCAGATCCGCGCCGCCGAAGGCCAGCCGCTGCCGCTGAAGCAGGAGGAGATCCAGCTCACCGGCCACGCCATCGAAGTGCGCCTGTATGCCGAGGACGCGGCCCACAACTTCCTGCCGCAGACCGGCAAGGTGCTGCGCTGGGAACCGGAGCTGCTGGACGGCGTGCGCATCGACCACGGCCTGGTGGAAGGTCAGGACGTCACGCCCTTCTACGACCCGATGCTGGCCAAGGTGATTGCCTACGGCGCCACTCGCGCGGACGCGCTGCGCAAGCTGATCCGCGCCGTGGAGAACTCGGTGCTGCTGGGCGTCAACGCCAACCAGCGCTTCCTGGCCAACCTGCTGAACCACCCCGAGTTCGCCGCCGGCAAGGCCACCACCGCGTTCATTGCCGAGCACTTCAGCAACGACGAAAGCCTGACCCCGCAGGCCCCGGCCGCTCGCGACCTGGCCGTGGCCGCCGCCCTGCTCTATCAGGCCTCGGCCAATGGCCGCGCCCATCAGCAGCAACTGGCTGGCTGGCGCAGCGCCGGCAGTGCGCCGTGGCAGTTCACCCTCAAGCAGGGCGAGCAGTCCCACAAAGTCGCGCTGCAAGTGCAGCGCGACGGCACGCAACCGGCCCTGCTGGCCAGCGTCGGCGACAGCCAGCTGAGCGTGCGTCTGCTGCACAGCGACGGCCGCTGGCTGACATTCGAACTGGACGGCATCCGTCAGCGCCAGGCCTATCGCCTGGACGGCGAGAACCTGTGGCTGTATGGCCACTTCGGCAACCTGGCGCTGACCGACGTCAGCCACGCGCCGGCCGGCGGCCAGAGCGCAGCCAGCTCCGGCACCATAAAGGCGCCGATGGACGGCGCCATCGTTGATGTGCTGGTCGATGAAGGCGCTCGCGTCACCAAGGGCCAGCTGCTGGTGGTGCTGGAAGCCATGAAGATGGAGCACCCGCTCAAGGCCGGCATCAATGGCGTGATCCGCCGGGTTGGCGCGAGCAAGGGCGATCAGGTGAAGAACCGCCAGGTGCTGGTGGAGATCGAAGCTGAAGAGGCCTGAGCCGGCGAACCGCAGGGTGGACAGCGCTTTCCTTGTCCACCGTCGCACGCACGGTGGATCGGTGAAGCGCGGATTGCCGAGCCGGCAAGGGCTGCCGCAATCCAATCTGGAGCCTGATCCAGGCTGCTGTAACGGGGAAGGTCGCAGTGCGGTCTTCCCTTTTTAATGGCCCGATAAAAAGGAATATCCCATGAGCCTGCGTGACAAGACCCTGTTCATCACCGGCGCCAGCCGTGGCATCGGTCGCGAGATCGCGCTGCGCGCCGCGCGCGACGGCGCCAACGTGGTGATTGCCGCCAAGAGCGAGCAGCCGCATCCGAAGCTGGCCGGCACCATTCACAGCGTGGCGGCGGAAGTCGAGGCCGCGGGAGGCCGGGCCCTGGCACTACGGCTGGACGTGCGCGACGAACTGGCGGTACGCGCCGCCATGCAACGCGCCGCCGAGCATTTCGGCGGCCTCGACGCGCTGATCAACAATGCCGGCGCCATCCGTCTGCAGGGCGTGGAGAACCTGGAACCCAAGCGCTTCGACCTGATGTTCCAGATCAACACCCGCGCGGTGATGGTCTGCAGCCAGGCCGCCCTGCCCTATCTGAAGAAGAGCGCCAACCCACACATCCTCAGCCTGTCGCCCCCGCTGAACCTCGACCCCAAGTGGTTCGCCCAGTACGGCCCCTACACCACCACCAAGTACGGCATGAGCATGCTTACCCTGGGCATGAGCGAGGAATTCAAGAAGTACGGCATCAGTGTTAACGCGCTATGGCCGCGCACGGTGATCGCCACGGCCGCCATCGAACATGAACTGGGCGGCCCGCAGATCTTCAAACAGGCGCGCACCCCCGCGATCATGGCCGACGCCGCGCATGCCATCCTGACCAGCCCCGCGCGCAGCCTGACCGGCCGCCTGCTGGTCGACGAAGACCTGCTGCGCGAACGCGGCACGACGGATTTCGAGGCCTATCGGTACGACCCTGTCGGCGGTAGGCTGATGCCGGACCTGTACCTGGACTGATTCGCCCATCTGACACGGCAAGAACGTCGATGCAGTCATGGCAGGACCTGACCGGGCTATCTAGGCTGCAGCGGCCCATAACAAGAAACCAAGCCCCGAGAGCCTTTGCCATGGCCAGTGTCGACACCATCTCGCCCCTCCATTTCCTCGCCCGCCTGCCCGGTCACCTGCCGCGGGTGCCGCGTATGTTGCGCGGGCTCTACTACACGGCCATCCGCAACCGCGACAAGACGCTGTCCCTGGGTTGGGCGCTGGAGCAGAGCGCCAAGCGCTTCCCCGATCGCCCCGCCGTGATGGACCTGCAGCACAGCGTCAGCTACGCCGACTTCAACGCCTGGGCCAACCGCTTGGCGCGCAGTCTGGAACGAAACGGCGTGAGTCACGGCAGCGTGGTGGCGGTGATGATGGAAAACCGTCTGGAAATCCTCGCGGTGCTGGCCGCGCTGGCCAAGCTCGGCGCCATCGGCGCGCTGGTCAACACGGCGCAACGGGGACAGGTGCTGGCCTACAGCCTCAATCTGGTGAAACCCGGTCATTACGTGATCGGCGCGGAGCTGCTGCAGCCCTTCGAAGACATTCAGTCCGAGCTCAACGACCTACGCCCCGAGCGGCGTTTCTGGCTGGCCGACCAGGACACCCTGCAGGATGCCGGCACGGCACCGGATGGCTGGCAGAACCTGGCGAGTATGGCCACCGAGGAGTCGAGCGAGAACCTGCCGCACACCGCTCGCGTGCGCATGAAAGACGCCTGTTTCTATATCTACACCTCGGGCACCACCGGGTTGCCCAAGGCCTCGGTGATGAGCCACGGCAAGTGGATCAAGGCTTACGGCGGCTTCGGCCACTCCGGGCTGAGCCTGACCGAGCAGGACGTGCTGTACCTCACCCTGCCCTGCTACCACAACAACGCCGTGACCGTGTGCTGGAGCGCCGCCCTGGCCGGCGGCGCGGCCATCGCCCTGCGCCGCAAGTTCTCCGCCAGCGCCTTCTGGAAGGACGTGCGGCATTTCCGCGCCACCTGCTTCGGCTATATCGGCGAACTGTGCCGCTACCTGCTCAACCAGCCGCCCTGCCCCGAGGAACAGGGCAACACCCTGACCTGCATGATCGGCAACGGGCTGCGACCCTCGATCTGGGGCGAGTTCAAGCAACGCTTCGGCATCGAGCGCATCACCGAGTTCTATGCCTCCAGCGAAGGCAACATCGGCTTCACCAACGTGTTCAACTTCGACAACACCGTGGGCTTCACCCCGGCCACCTACGCCATCGTGCGCTACGACCTGGACAACGAGCAGCCGGTGCGCGACCGCAAGGGTTTCCTGGTCAAGGTGAACAAGGGCGAGGCCGGCCTGCTGATCAGCGAGATCAGTCCGAAATGGCCCTTCGACGGCTACACGGACTCCGCCAAGAGCGAGGCCGCCATCTTCCGCAACGTGTTCAAGCAGGGCGATGCCTGGTTCAACACCGGCGACCTGATGCGCGACATCGGCTGCAAGCACGCCCAGTTCGTCGACCGCCTGGGCGATACCTTCCGCTGGCACGGCGAGAACGTGTCCACCACGGAGGTGGAGAACGTGCTGGGCGCCTGGCCGGGTGTGGAGGATGCGGTGGTGTACGGCGTGGAGGTGCCAGGCATGGATGGTCGCTGTGGCATGGCGGCGCTGCGGATGACCGCCGACGTCGCCTTCGATCCGCTCGGGCTGGCCACGCATTTGCGCCAGCATCTGCCGCCCTATGCCGTTCCGCTGTTCGTCCGTCTGCTCGACGAGGTCGAAACCACCGGCACCTTCAAGTACAAGAAGACCGATCTGAAGCGCCAGGCCTTCGATCCCGCGCAGACAGCCGATCCGCTGTTCGTCCTGCTGCCCGACGCACCGGGGTTCCAGGTGCTCGATGCGGTTCGCTACGCCGAGCTGTCCCGCGGCGAACACCGTCTGTAAGGCGAACGCCTCAACGGCGGATCTGGATGCTGATTTCCGCGCCCTCGATGCGCTCGAGCATGTTGCTCAGGTCGAACTCGAATTCCGCCTCCGGCTCGCTGGTAATCAACCGCCCACCCAGGGTCATCCCGCCGGGCTGGGACTTGAGCCCGAACAGAGGCGGCAGCAGCGGCTTGTAGCTCTCCAGCGGGCCGTTATCGTCCTGACCCAAAAGGGGCGGCAATGTCAGGTCCAACGGCTTCGCGACGTCGGGTTCGACGGGCTCGGGTACCGTCGCGACCGTCTGCTGGCTGTCGCGAACCGGGAAGATGCGCATGACAGCCTCGCACAGGCTGTTCAACGTCCGGAACGCGGCGCTCCGGCAAAGCTCATGCCCCTGGCTGTTCGCCGACGCGGCGGGCGCACCGGCGCAGCCGAGGCAGATGCAAAAGACCCATTGCAGTAACCGACACATATTCTTCCCATGACGCTTTCTTGCCAACCGAACGAAGGTCAGCAGCTTCCATGCCAAGTTTTCGGCGCCGCGTCAGTTTAGTCGGATCGCCGGCGCTCGGCCCACTGTTGCAGATGTTGCCGCACGATCGACGCACCTGACTGTTCGCCCTGCAGGCCGCCCAGTGCCCTGGTCAGGCCATCGCGCAAGCCTGCCGTATTGCAGGCCGAGTTATGGGACAACGCCAGATAGCGCGGCTGGCTGTACAAGGCCGGCATCAGCACCACCACTTCATCCGCCCAACCGTGACGCAGCACCACCGCCTGGCCCGCCACGTGATCATGGAGCACGTAATCGATCTGGCCTGCCAGCAAGCTCTGCAGTGCCTGGACGAAATCGCCGTGAGGCCTGAGCTGCAGCTGCGCATCAGCACGCTGATCGCTCTCGGTTTCCCACTCGGTATTGTCGATACGCACACCGCGTCGCCCCCCAAGATCGTCCCAATCCTGGAAGGGGAAGACGCGGTCCTTGGCTACCCAGACCACCACCGGCGCCTCGTGCAGCGGCGGTTCCAGGAAGTCGAGGCCTGCCTGCAGCTGCGGGCGCAGCTCGGCATCGATCAGCAGATCCACCCGGCCGCTGCTGACTTCACGCTCGGCCTGCTCGGGATTTTCAGCGGTCAACACATCCAGCGTGACCCCCAGGCCGGCGGCCACACGGTTCAGCAGCGTGACGCTTGCACCTTGCGGCTCTGCCCCATCCAGCCATTGGTAGGGCACACGCTCGCCCACCCCAATCGCCACCAGATGCTCGCAGGGCTCGGCAGCCTGACTCCAGGCCGGTAGCAGGGCGAAGCAGAGGGTCATCGAGACGGGCAGCAATCGACGGGGCATGGAAGTACCGCATTAGGTCCGGGGAGCAAATGGTACACCGGAAGCGGCTGCCAATCAGGGCATCCGTGCGGCATGCCATGCACCGAAGCCTGATCCCGCCCCCACAATTTCTTGCCAATCCACCAGACGACGCCGCACCCATAAAAAAACCCGCTCCGAGGAGCGGGTTTTTCCTGTTACCGAAGCGACTGGATCAGACCAGCTTTTCCAGTTCCGGCACGACCTCGAACAGGTCGCCCACCAGGCCGTAGTCGGCCACCTGGAAGATCGGCGCTTCTTCGTCCTTGTTG